>CADEGH010000034.1:0-36592 GCA_902826835.1 uncultured bacterium
TCGCAGGCGGATCTGGTGATCCGCGTTCCCATGGGCGGTGGCACGCACGTTGGGACCCCCGGTGTCAGGATAGTTGCCGCCTGCCCCGATGGCCGAGGGGGCCCCGTACGGCGAAGCCGTATGGGGGTCGGTGGGGCGGTGGCACGCGAGGCGGAGATGATCCGGCGCGATCCTGATGCCGCCGATCACCGAGAGGCAAGTTCTCTCGCCAGCGCGCTTACACGTGTGCGCAGCGCCAAGAGCCGCGCACTCATGGGCGGTGGGGTCGCCGGATCTTGGATGGCTGCGTTCATTTGGAGAATGGTCGGCTCCGCACACCAGTGCTTCAACAGCGATTGGGCTGCCGCGCGGGACAGCTCCCCACTCTCGACACTCGCCTCGAACGAGGTGAGCGCGGCTTCCAGATACTCGAGGGCCCACCCGAGGAGATCGGAAGCCTCCGGGCTTTCCACGGACCCGAGATCTGCCCGCTCCAGCAAACAAGTGCGGGCAGCGTGGGCCCGATCGCGGCCGTGGGAGTCCAGAAAGAGAGGCGGCTCCACTTGGAACGCGAGCTGCCAAAGTCGGCGCTCCTCGTGGTAGCGATGCAGCCCAGCCGCCACCGCGATCAACTCCTTCCATTGTTCTTCAGTGTGCGGGTGAGCGGTGCCGGCGATCACTCTCGAAAGCCGGTCCCATTGGACTTGGTCCTGCTTGGTTCGTGTCACAAGCGCCGCCAAGTCTCGTCGCTCTCGGGATCCGACTTGATGCCGCGCCCCCGCGCGCTCGAAGTGCCCCACCGCCTCGTCAAACCGGGTCGCTCGTCGCAACACCAACCCCAGGTGGTAATGAGCTTTGGCCGGCTCGGGACCCGACAGAGCGGCCTCGAATGCTCGACGTGCTTCCTCGAGCTGGGCATTTTCGATCTGACCCTGTTTGTAGAGCGCCAGGCCGAGTTCGAGTGCACTCCGCCCATCGGCGGGATCGCTCCGATGCAGGGCGCGCAACGCCATCAGTGATCCCTGGTCTCCGAGCCCTCTGGACCCCGCCTCACACAATTCCAAGAGCTTTGCTCGCACCGCCGTCGCGCGCGGCAGGTCTTGGTCTAAAACAACCTGAGCCTCCGTCCACTCTCCAGACAGAACATGGAGTCTGAACGTGACCAGCCAAAACGCGGGATGCGCGGGATGGCGGACCTCGGCCGCAGCAAGAGCCTGCGCGGCTTCACTCACGCGCCCCTGGTCGAGAAGAACTTCGATCTCCCCGAGCCACGATGTCCAGGTTGCCGGCTCGAGCGTGCGCGCCCGCCGAAACGCGTCCAGGGCCGCCTGCCAATTCCGATCCGCCTGGTGGACCCGTCCAAGTTCATCGTAGCCCCGGTAGTTGTCCGGATCGAAGGCAAGCCCTCGCTCGAGTCGTCTCCGCGCGTCGACCAGATCCCCGAGACGGGTGGCCGCGGTTCCGGCGCTGATCGACGCTCGCCCACTCTCGGGCTGAAGCGCGACGGCAACTTGGAAATGGCGACGGGCTTCTTCGTACTGCGGCGGATTTTCGTTGATGGCCAAGAATGCGAGCCCGTAGTGCAACCAATAATTCGTGGGATGGTAGATCACGCCGCATCGGTAGATCGAAAGCGCGGTCTTCGGCTCGTCGTCCATGTGGTAGAGATGAGCCGCCAAGTGCACCACGGATGCCGGTACGCGGCTCGCGCTGAGCTGAAGTTCCGAAAGCAAGTTCTCGGTGTCGCCGTCTCGGAGCAGGTACAAAACCCGTCGGCGCACCGGGTCGGCGTCAGCCCCGATGGCCACATCGAGGAGCGGGACGGTCCCGAGGGTGCGCCGCGGCTTGAGGGCGGTCTTGACCACCATCCAGTCGAGTAATCCCAGAATGGCGGCTTCCCGCAGAGGGGAATTGGCGATTGCGGTGCTGGAATCCACGACCGATGGTCGCTCGGGGGCGAAGCCGTAGTCGGCGAAGTGCTGCTGGTAATCCCGGTCGAGAGCCACGAGATTGGTTGCGGACGCCGCCTGCTCGCGCAGATATCCCAGCCGACTGACAAACGAAGCGAGGCGGCTCGCGGCCTTGGCCTCATCCAGACCCTGGCGGACCTCCGCCGTCAACCGTTGGATGTGATCGACCAAGCCCGGCGGCAATTCCGATCCACAATTCAATTCGGAGAGACGCACGAGCTCGAGCTCGGCCGAGGACCATCGTTCGACTCCGTGCTCCGGGTTGGAATGGGACGACCGGGCCGACGCGACGTGGGCAACCGCCTTTTCCACCAGTGCCTCCGCAACCGCGGCGCGTTGGACTCGAATCCGCTCTTCCTCAAAACGCCGACTCCGAGCGGAGTGAAAGCCGAGGCTGGCTCCCACGACAGATACGAGAATCGTCACTGCCAACGCCGCGATCAGCCGACGGGACCTCCTCGCATGCCGCAGCGCCAGATCTTGTTCAACCCAACTGCGCTCGCTCTGCCGCAGGCGGGCGCGGACTCGACTTCGATGCTGGGCGACGAGCGCCACGATTTCGCCCGCGGTCTGCGGCCGGACCTTGGGCTCCGGGGCCAAGCAGAGGCGGACGATCTCTTTCAGATCGGCGTCGACCTCGGCCTTCTCAAGTCTGGCGAGCGCGGGACCGAGTTCGGCCGCGCTGGCCATCGCGACACAGGCATCCCGCGAAGACCCGTCGTAGATCGGGGCCCGCGTCAAGATCTGGGCCAACAAGGCCCCGAGGGCGAAGGTATCCGTAGCGGGTCCGATCTGCGCAAGTTCACCCCGCGCTTGTTCGGGGGCCATGCACGTCGGGGTGCCGACGGCGAGGGATCGGCGCCGTCGGCGAGTACCGGCCGAGTCACGACCAGCGCGAGCGAGGCCGGACAGTCCCCAATCGGTGACAAAGACCTCCCCGTGGCGGCCGAGGAGAATGTTGGAAGGTTTGAGGTCGCAGTGCACCACGCCGCACGCATGGGCGTAAGCGACTGCCTCCGCAATGCGCCGAAAAATCGTCAACAGGGATTCGATTGGATCCTCGCCCGGGAGACGCCGTTCCAGGCGCTGGGCGAGGGTCTCACCATCGACCAAACGCATCGAGTACCAGGGCCAAAGTCCGTCCAGGATGCCCAGGTCATAGAGCGGGAGGATGCCAGGGTGTTCGAGGCGGGCGGCGGTGCGAGCCTCTTCGAGAAACAGCGTCGAAGCCTCGACTCGGCGCTGACCCTCGAGCTCCCGCAAGATCTTGATCGCAACCGGCCGGGCGGCCATGGAATCCCGGGCCTTGAGGACCACTCCCATACCGCCACGTCCGAGCACACCTTCGATCTTGTAGCGCCCACGCTCTTCGAGGGCTCGCAGTGTGGGATGCCGTCCGAAACTCCGTGCCGACCCAAACGAATCACCGAGCGAGTCCGTGGTACTGGCCTCGCGGGGAAACGCCCATTCCAGCGCCCGGTCGAGCGCGCTCACCGATAGATCGGCCGGATCGGCTGGTTCGAGCGTGGATTCTTCCCGAGACATGGTCAATCCGATCCAAGCGTCTCGAGCAGGCGGCGGCACTCGTGGGCGATCTCTTGATCATCGGCCTCACCCATCTCCTCCGCGACCACCCGTCGGAGAATGCCGGTGAACTCGCGGCGCGCGGTCAAGTAGTCGCGATGCAACTTGGCCGCGTCCTCGTTCCAAAGCTGAGCAATCTCCCTGATCGGAAGTCCCTCCTGGAAGCGGAGGCGGAGGAGTTCCACCCGGCGTTCCGCGGCGGGTCCGCGCGTGGCGGCGTACGCGGCGTGTTCATCGCGCACCACCCGCATCGTAGTCACCGCCCACGCGCGGTCGAATGCCCGCACCGCGTCTTCCTGAGTGCCCAGGGCCTCCGGAGCTTCGACGGTTTCCAAGCTGTCGATGCTGTCACGGCGAGCCCGACGCTCTTCCAGGCGAGCGCACACATTGCGGGTGATGCCGAACAGGAACGCACGGAAGCCACCAGCGCGGCGGGGGGCCGCCTTTTCGAGAGCTCCGTTGGCCTTCAAGCACTCAAGGAAAACCTCCTGAAAAGCGTCGCCGGCTTCGAGAAATCCGGCACGGTTGCGGAGTCGCGAGGCCAAAAATGCTTGGACGACCGGCCCATAGCGAAGAACAAAACGATCTTGGGCTCCCCGTTCGCCCCCGGCGGCGGCCCGGATCAGGTCCCAGGAGGTAGCGGTGGTTTCTTGCGGCGAAGCGACGGAGGTGACCATGGGTTTCTCGGATGTCGGAGCAGGGGCGGGTTCGGTCGGTCGAGTGGGTACGAGCGCTCCTCCCGAATCGGACCGGTTTTTTTCAGGGGGGCGCGTCCGCTCAATTCAGGAAGCGCAGCGCGATGGAGTTGGTGAGCGTGAAGTTCGGGTTTCCGAGGTAGGGCGCCGGAGCCAGGACGGCCCCCTGGATTTGGAGCGCCAGGCCGGCGAGGCCCGGGGGCACCTGGCCATAGACTTGCACGCCCGCCGACCCGAGCAGAGGACCCGCGAAGAAGCTCGCGTCGCTCGGCTCGTACAGGAACGACACCGAGAACGGATCCAGGTGCACCTCCGGGAATCCTGCCAGTGAGTGGGCCGCCGCGTTCACCGGGCGGAAGCTGCCGAGGATGAAGGGGAGCGCGCCGCTGTAGGTTCCGCCGGGACTTCTCAACTCGAGGCTGAACGGAGTGCCGATGGCGGCAGCATTGAAGGTGAACTCGGTGGGCCAACTGCGGTACCAACCGAACTCGATGGAAGTACGGAGCTCGAGGTCCTCACGCGATCCGACCCACGGCGGCGCCAATCCGAATTGCCAGGCGAGATTCGTCGATCGGTGTCCCGCGACGAGGTCCGGGAAACCGTCGCGGTTGGCATCACCGGCGGCGGCCACTGCGGACCCCAACCCGGGAGTGCCGGAGGCATCCGAAATCAGTCCAATCTCGAGGTTGCTATTCCCCGACCGGAAGCGGACTCGCGCCGGGGGAGCCCCCGCAATCGCTTGACTGGGAGCGCCCGAGGCAAAGTCGCTGATACCGTCGCCGTCCACGTCGCCCACGAATGCGACGGCGGTCCCGGTTCGGGTTTGGGCGGGTCCTTGAACTGCGGACCAAGAGTCTCCGAATGGCCCGGTGTAGGTGCGGACCAATCCCCCGTCCGCGCTCCCCGCCACCGGATTCCTCGGCGCTCCCACCACGATGTCGGAAAACTCATCACCGTTCAGGTTCCCATTGCCATCGACGGAGGTTCCGAAGCCGGAGTCCGCGCTATTGGGCCACAGGATGCTCAGGGTGTAGAAGGCTCCGAGCGCAATTGACTGCACCCTCACTTCCCCGATTCCTCCGGACGGATTGATCCGATCCGGCAACCCGAAGACCACATCACTGAACCCGTCGCCGTTCCAATCACCGGCATGCGCAATCGACCACCCGGCGTGATCGCCCACGGAGATTCCGGTGTAATTGGCCCAGAGCGCGCCCGTCACCGCGTCGTACACCGCGAAGCCTCCGCGCTCGCTGCTCTTGTACGGCGAGCTCGCCGCGACCATCGGATTGGCCTGACCGGCCATGCGAAACCCGGCGACCGAAAAGCCGAAACAGTCTCCCGCGGCGGCGCCGCCGATCGTGCGCAGCACCATCCCGGTGGCACCGTTCACGACATAGGCCGCACCGGCGTTGACTCCGAAAAAATCGGTGTCCGGCGCGCCGACCGCCAGTTCGTCGATTCCATCGGCGTTCACGTCGGGGATGCGCGCCAAAGCGGCCCCGTAGCTCCGCGCCGAGACCGGGCCGGCGACATCCCATATGTTCTCCCCCGAAGCACCGGAGACGAGCCGGACTCGACCCACCCCGGCCAGTGCATCCGGGCAACCGACCGCGTAGTCGTCATGACCGTCGTCGTTCACGTCGCCGAGGCCGGCGAATGCAGCCCCGCATCCGTCCCCCCCTCCCGGACCGCTGATCACCCGTTGCACTTCCGTTTGGCCCTTCGCGAGAGAGGCCAACCCAACCACCAAGAACGCTACCCAAGTCCGCGCCATCCTGCATCGCATGGAATTTCTCCGGAGGCCACCCCATGGGCTCGCCTCACCCCCCCTTCCGTCGGCCCACCCGTTTTCTCGGGCCGGTCGAGCGGATTCCTCGACCGATTGCGAAACTCTCGAAATGGGAGGTCATCATGCGATGCGTCCAGGCCTTCGGTTGGTAACTCGGACCCCCATTGGTCGCCCCGCGAAAAAGACCGTTCATCCACTCGCGCCGAATAAACGTGCCGACGATTCTCGAAAGGCGGTGGTGCGGACAAGGGCGAGGGGGACGCTCAGTGAACGCGGATGCATGGATCCATGGACGATGGAGCCTTTCGATCAGACGACCGGAAACGGGGAGGACAAGTGAGTCGTGAGAACGTTTCGGCAGGATGTCTCCGCCGAGCGACGGATCGCATCCGAGAGGCATGGCTTTGAGGAGCTGTCCGGCCGCCCGGAGTGGTCTCTCTGATTGTTCTGAGTAGCCGACTTCCGTCCGGGGCTACGACTCGACGCGATCAATGAAGGGTCAACCAGCGGCAACGGCTGCTGTGGAACTGCGCCGGGCGTAACTGAGCGAACTGCCGGCTTCCGCTCCCACCATGAAGGCGTGGCGCGCAGCCGTGAGTCGTGGCGATTGGGACTCGGGCCACCGCACACGGGAGTGCTCTCAAAAACCGATATCCGCCACGATCTTGGTCGCCGTATCACCATCGAGGTTGTTCGCGATAATAATTGGCGTATTGACGAGGCCCTGGGCGACGATATTGGTGATCGAAATGGGGAGGTAGGCCTTGTTGGCTTTGACCAAGACGGCCTTCATTTCTGTCGGCGCCTGGCCATCAGGGTGCGGCAAGCCGTACCAATCGAACTGATCGGGGCCACCCGCACTCGTCCCGAGCAGATTTGCCAAGATGGCCAATCCGTCCTCGGTGAATTCAACGACTACGGAGTATGAGCTCGTTGCGGGATCGTGGTGAAGCCGAGCGGTACCAACCGTCGAGTTTTCGAAGATTCGATTCATTGATACTGGCGTGCCCTGGTACTCCAGGCCGCCAATCTGCAAGTAGCTGACGTCGACGTAGGCTCGATCGACTTCATGAAAGTCGTAGATCAGGCTCGAATCGGGAAACGAGTGCATGAATGGGTCGATCAGCTTCGGGTCCGAGGGGGGTCTGAGGAGATGAAACCCGCTACTCCCGGGCTCCATTCCGTGCTTGGCCAATCGATCCGTCTCCAAACTTTTCCATGCGGCCCACTGAGCTTGCATAGACTGAGATTCCAGATCCATGCGCCGTACCTGCAGAGAATCCGGGAACGGTTCTTCTTGTCGCGACTTGGGGGCAGCACCACTGTCAATTCCCGACCCATCCCGACCTGGCGGGGACGGGATATTATTATCAATTCTTAACCAATGGCTGAGGCCGAGAAACCCCGCCGAAGTGCATAGAACCAAAGCAAGAATGACCTTGTAGTTCATGATTTGTCTTTCGGCATCAACATGTTTTTTGATAACAGGCCACGTACCTGATGATCCACCCTGAAGTGCCTCCAAACTTGGCACGCACCCAGAACGTATCGCCCGTGGGAGTCGGCGAGAGATTTGCCAGGTAGATCCCGAACAGATCAACGACACTTGGAGGTTCTCTTTCTGGTCGTACGCCAGGCTTGTCTCGAAATGCACCTCCCCCTTGAGCAACGCCAATATGCACCGGTTTGGGGGGGTGTCGGGGTCGCAGAACTCCAAAAGGACCGCTGATCGCTGAGACTTCCATTAGCACAATTACTGATCCTGGGGCGATTGTCGCCGGGTTGCATGGCAACACCTGCTTCCAGCAACCACTCCCTCGGAGCACTGACATGAGTCCGGCATCCGAGACGGTTCCACCGGTGGGTGGACCACCTGGCGCAGGCGGGTCGTTGGGGCCTCCCGGGCCTGCACCGAGCGCTAGTCCCGCACAACTGTAGCCGATTGGACCCAAGTCCGGAGGTCCGGGCGGGCCCTGGCCACCTGACGGAGTGGGGTTCAGCGCCGGCAGGCCTGCCGTTGCCGAAGTCCAAGGGATGGTTGGCCTCTTCGGTCTGAAAGTGAGCCCCACTAGTTTGAGGATCTCAACGTCACCGGGATTGGGGCAAGTTCGGTACTTGTAGCGCTGAAAAACGCGGTTGAAGTCTCCATACACAAGTCCACCACTTCCAGGCGGGTCTTCAGCCCAGCCCGGAAACGGGGCTGAGTGTATTCCGATGGGCCCGTCAGGGACACCACTACCCGAACAAATACCCCCAGTTCATGGGCCCTGACCGGGCGGACATCCCCCCTTGGGAAAATCCAAGGGAACAACCCAAGGTCGCCAAAACGCCCCAGAGCCATGAAGTTCTTGTCAAGTTTGTTGCCCCCATCAGAGTTCTTAACTTCCAGAGCAAGTGACCGCATCCCCTTGCAACAAGAACTTATCTTAACATTCCCTCTCGACCTTGTCAAGAATAATTTCCGGCACTTGCGAGACCGTGGGGTACTAATCGGGGGAGTCATGCGGACGAATGCGAAACTAGAGGGTCTGGCGACCTCAGTCCCGCGGGCATGAGCTGCGGAAAATCAGAGATGCGAGGGCAGGGAGGTGCCGTCAAGAGTATTGGCTCGTGGACCCGTGTCCGAGGCTCTCTTTGAACTCGAAGTCTCTCCACCAAGAAAGGAACCAGGCCCAAGGTCGACAAAAAAAGGCCAACCGAGCGGGAAGTCTCGGATGGCCAGGGGGAGGCGAGTGGGGTCGGTGGAGGCCGAGGTTCAGAGGAAGCGGTACTCGACGGCGTTGGTGAGGGTGAAGGCGGGGTTGCCGAGGTAGGGGGCGGGGGCGAGGACGGCGCCCTGGAGCATCATGGAGAGACCGGAGAGACCGGCGGGAACGGCGCCGGTGACTTGCACGCCGGAGGGAGGAAGGATTGCGGGCCCGAAGATGCCCATCTGCCCGGCGTCGAAGAGGAAGAAGTAGGCCGAGGGGTCGAGGTGGACTTCGGGATAACCGGCGAGAGTCGCGTTCGGAGCCGCGGTCGGCCGGAGGTAGCCGATGATGAAGGGGAATGTGCCGACGTACGACGAGTTCGGGCTCACGAGGTCGATGCGGAGGCTCTCGCCGACGTCGCCCACATTGTAGACTTGGACATCCGGCCAGGAACGGAAGTCCGATGCGTTGTTGGAAGTGCGCAGCACGAGATCTTCACGGGATCCGACGAAGCTCGGATTGACCCCGGCCAAGACCGCGATGTTCTCCGGTCCGTTGCCGATAAGGACATCCAGGTGCCCATCGCGGTTCGGGTCGCCCGCGGAGGCCACTGTGGTGCCAAATCCTACGATCGCGAGGGGGTCCGTGATGGTGCCGATCGCGGTATTGAGATGCCCGGAGCGAAGGACCACGCGGCCAGCGGGAGCTCCCGCGACCGCACTGCTCGGATAGCCGTAAGCGAAGTCGGTGAAACCGTCATGGTCCAAGTCGCCGATGAAGCTCACATCCATCCCGGCGCGGGCCAGGCTCAGGCCGATGAGGGTGTGGCGAGTCATCCCGAACGGGCCGGTGATGGTGACCATGCGGCCGTTATTGGTTCCGGCCCCCGAGTCGTAGTACGGCGCGCCGACAATGATGTCCGAGAACTCGTCACCATTGAGATCACCGCCGCCATCCACGGAGTGTCCGAACTGGGTGGTACCGGTTCCGCCGGAAATGATGGACAGGGTGCTGATGGCGGCGCCCACCACGGAGATCACACGAACCTCGCCGATTCCGCCGTCTGCGTTGAGGCGATCGGGAATACCGACCACGATGTCCTGGTTGCCGTCATCGTTCCAGTCGCCGGCATTGGCGAGCGAAAACCCGGCGTGGTCTCCATTGACTGGCGCGGTGTAGCTCACGTAGAGAGCCCCGGTGGCCGCGTTGTAGACGTTGAAGCCACCACGGCTGAACGTCCGGTCCGGAATGCCGACGACGAGGTAGGGATCGGCGAGTCCGGCCAGGCGGATGCTCGCGAGGCTGAAGCCGAAGTGATCGCCCGGCCCGGTCCACTCGATGGTGCGGAGCGTGGCGCCGGTGGCTCCGGACAGGATGTACACGTTGCCGGCGTCCACGGCGCCCGAGTCACTGTCGGGAGCGCCCACCCCGAGATCGTCGACGTTGTCGGCATTGACGTCAGGAATACGAGCTAGGGCGAAGCCGAAGCTGCGCGCGCTGAATGGCCCATTGAAGTCCCAGAGCGGGAGGCCGGTGGCGCCCGAAATCAGGCGCACTCGTCCGATCCCGATCGAAGCGGAGGGCGAACCCATCGCATAGTCATCATGCCCGTCGCCATTGACGTCTCCCAGGCTGGCGAAATCGCTGCCGGCCCGGTTGTTGCCAGAGGGCATCGCCGGCGGACTGCTGAGGGTGCGGTGGATACCCACCTGGGCCATCAACGAAGAAGAGACGACCAAGACCGCGGAGATGGCGAGGCCGAGCGGCGGCCGTCGCGAGGGATTGGTGGATTGCATGTTGGATCCTCAAGAGCCCGAACTTGGGCTCGAGGACCCTTCCGGCGCCGACCGGATTTCGTGGTCAGCCTTTCGGAAATTGGCGGCAGAACTCGTAGAGGGCCATCGTGGCGGCGGAAGCCGCGTTGTAGGCGTAGGGGAGGCCGTAGATCGGGATTTCCACGACATGGTGGCAGTACCGCAGTTCTTCAGGCTGAAGGCCGTGCCGCTCGTTGCCGACGATCAGCGCGGTTTTCCGGACGAACTGGAACTCGTGGAGGGAGACGCTCTTGTCGGTCTGCTCCAGGCCCACGAGCTGGTAGCCCTCCTCGCGAAGGTCCTTCAGCACCGGCGGGAGCGTGCGGTGGATCTCCACCTGCACGGTGTCGGCCCCGTCGCGGGCGATCTTGCGGTCGATCGAGGCGGCGCCGCAGGCGATGAGGCGGGCGACGCCGGAGGACCCGGCCACCCGCACGATCCGGGACAAATTGATGTGGGAGCGCATCGGCGCGCACACGACGATGAGTTCCCGAGGCTGCTCGAGCACACTCGGTGGCCGGTGGCGCACCTGATTCGGATCACCGTCTTCTTCGTCGTTCACGCAAGGGCTCGTCGGCTGAAGGAAGGGCGTTACCAGGAATGGTGGGGTCCGGGTGCGCTTCGGAAAGCGGACCCGGGCGAGGCGGCTCGATCCGTTGCCGCCCCCCCCGTCCACGTCTACCATGAGGCGAATGCGTCTTCCTCTCACGCGCTATGGCTGGCTCGAAATTCTCCTTTTTTGCGCCATCTTTCTCGGGGCGGCAATTTTGGCATTCACCCTCGCGACCGGGGTCTTGGCGAAGATCCTGGGCGCAGGCGCGATCATCAGTCTCCTGTTTTGCCTGAACTTCTTCCGGGACCCGGACCGGCACGCGCCGGCCGACCCTCGGCTCGTGATCTCCCCCGCGGACGGGAAGGTCGCCGACATCGGCCGGATCGAAAACACCCCCCATCTCGGCGGGCCCTCGATGCGGGTGGGCATCTTCCTCTCCGTCTTCGACGTGCACGTGAATCGGGCGCCGGTCCCGGGGCGGGTCCGGCACACCGAACACAAGCCGGGCCGATTTCTCGACGCTCGCGACCCGGCGTGTGCGACTGAGAACGAGGCCCAGGATCTCGTTCTCGAAACGCCGGCGGAGCTGGGCGGCTTCCCGGTGTTCGTGCGCCAGATCGCGGGGCTGATCGCGCGGCGCATCGTGTGCGCGGTCAAGCCGGGGACGGACCTCGCCCGCGGACAGCGCTACGGAATGATCAAGTTCGGCTCGCGCACCGAGGTGTATCTGCCGGTGGATCGCGTGGAGGAAATCAGTGTGCGGGTCGGCGATCGGGTCAAAGGCGGCCAGCACGTGCTCGCTCGTTTGAAAGTGCCGGCATGAGACCCCACGGCCGCGAAGGGGTCGGGCATCACTCATTCGGACGTGGCCGATCCGCTGGGCACACCAACCCCCGGCGATCCCCCAGGCGACGCATAGAACCCAATGTCGCCGTGATGGCCGACCATCCGGCCCTCGAGACCGATTCATGACCGAATCCACCGACACCCCAAGCGGCAGCCATGAGATTGCGGGCGGTAGGCGCCGCAGTCGCCGCCTGCGACGATTCCGCAAGCGTCGCGGTGTCGACATGCTCCCGACCCTAGTCACGCTCGGGAACCTGTTCAGCGGGTTTCTCGCGATCGCCTACGTGTCGGATTCGCGGGCCGCGGCCACCGATGCCGAGCGGTTGCTCCTCTACGATCGGGCGGTCTTCCTGATCTTCCTCGCCATGATTTTCGACGCGGTCGACGGGAAGGTCGCCCGCATGACCGGCTCGACCAGCAAGTTCGGCGCGGAGCTCGACTCCTTGTGCGACGCCATCAGCTTCGGGGCGGCGCCCGCCATCCTCTTCAAGGCGCTGATCGAGCACGGGTCGGATGGAATGAAGCCCAAGGCGGCGATGATCCTGGCCGCCATCTACGTTGCGTGCGCGGTGTTGCGGTTGGCCCGCTTCAACGTCGGGGCCGAGCCGGACGAGGATTCTCACCGCTTCTTCCAAGGGCTGCCCTCGCCCGCCGCGGCGGCCGCCGTGGTTTCTTTGGTTTCCCTGAACAATGTCCTCGATCCGAACACCGCGAACTCCTGGGTCCGCTGGGTCATGCCCTTTGCGATGGCCGCTTTAGGCTTCCTGATGGTGAGTCGAGTTCGGTATGTTCATGCCGCGAGTTGGCTCTTCCGCCGCAAATCGCCCGCCGCATTCACCTTCATCCTCTTTCTGGGTGCCGTCCTCGTGCTCTTCCACGAATACTGCCTCCCTGCCCTCTGCGTGGGTTTTGTGATTCTCGGCCCACTTCAGCACTTCCTTACCCGGAATCGCGGGCCGGCCGAGCCGCCGGTCGCGGGTTCGGAGGCTAGCTGATGGAACGGGTGCTGGTCGGTTTCGGGAGCAATTTGGGGGACCGCGAGGCGAACCTGCGCAGCGGACTTCTAATGATCCGTCAGCACCCGCTGATCGCCCTCACCGACGCGAGCGCGATCTACGAGACGGACCCGGTGGGTGGCCCGCCCCAGGCCCGATTCCTGAATGCCTGCGCGATCTTTCTCACCGTACTCTCGCCGGCCGAGTTGTTTGGGCACCTGCGCCAAGTCGAACGGGTGCTCGGGCGGACCCGCTCGATCGTCAACGGCCCGCGCACCCTCGACCTCGACGTTCTCCTGTTCGGCGACACCGTGGTCGACGACCCCGATCTGACCATCCCCCACCCCCGCCTCCACGAGCGCGGGTTCGTGCTGAAACCGGCCTGCGATGTCGCGGCCAGCCTCGTGCATCCTTCCCTCGGACGAACGTTGGCGGACCTCCTGGAAATCCTGGGACCGCTGCCCTCCGTGCGTTTCTTCCGTCCCTGCGGAGCCTGGGCGGCCCGCGAGATGCCGCATGACCACTGCTGATCGCCGGACGGTCTACGTATCGCGCACTCTTCCGGAATTGCGGTCGCGGCTGCGCGCGGAGCGAGCGTTCGGGCGGTCGATCGGCTTCGTGCCCACCATGGGGGCTCTGCACGCCGGGCATGCGTCCTTGGTGCAGCGCGCCGCCGCCGCGACCGACGTCGCGGTCGCGAGCATCTTTGTCAATCCGCTCCAGTTCGGGCCTACCGAGGACTTGTCTCGCTACCCACGCACCCCCGAAGCCGATCTCGAACTCTTGGCTGCGGCTGGCGCGAAGCACCTGTGGATGCCCGAGGTCGCGACCATGTATCCGCCGGGGTCCTGCACCTCGGTGGGAATGAAGGGGCTCATCGACGTGCTCTGCGGGCGCTCGCGCCCCACGCACTTCGGGGGAGTCCTCACTGTCGTCTTGAAACTGCTCTTGCAGGTTCAACCGGACATCGCCTTCTTTGGTCGCAAGGACTATCAGCAGGCGCTCGTGATTCGCCGCATGGTGCGCGATCTCGATGTGCCCACCTGCATTGAGACCTGCCTGATCGTCCGCGAGACGGACGGACTCGCGATGTCGAGTCGCAACCGCTACCTGACGGCGGAGGAGCGCGCGCAAGCCCCGGCCCTTCGGGCGGCTCTGCTGGCGGCGCAATCCGCCTTCCTGGCGGGGGAGCGACGCCCGGCGGCCTTGGTGCGGGAGGCGTCGGACCGGCTGGCTTTGGCACCCCTCTTCCGTATCGACTACCTTGAGATCCGCGATCCGGAGACTCTTGAGCTGCGCGACGAACCGGCTCGGCCGGGGGATTTGGTGGCCATTGCGGCCCATCTCGGCAAAGCGCGATTGATCGACAATCTCTTGCTCGCCCAGGATTGATCTCGAGAGTGCGACTTTGGCCGCACGACCGGCCGGGAGACGACGACGACGATGACGACGACCCATGCCGCGATCTGTGAGGGATGCGGAAAGTCTTGGAAAGTGCCGGCCGCGGAGAAACGCTACGCCTGCAAGGACTGTGGCGGTGTCGTTCGCGTGCCGGCTGATCCGGCTCCCGCCGCGCCCGCCCCACCAGAGCCCGTGGTGTGCCTCGCCTGTCGAGCCCCTCTGGCCGAAGGGGAGGCCTTCTGCCCGGCCTGCGGAGTGGCGCGCGGAGACACCGAAGCGCGCCAGTCGCCGGAGGATCGGCGTCAGATCAATCGCGAGTACGGCAAAGTCAAACGCATTATTGGCACCCTCCGGGCGCTCTTCATCGCCAACGCCCTGTTCTCATTGTTCCTCGGATTTGTGCTGTTTTCCGTGATCGATCGCCTCGAGCCTGAGGACCAAGGTGGGGCCAGGATCATGGGGTGGGCCTTCTTCGGGCTCGCCATCGTCGAACTCGTGGGCGCGGCGTTGGTCCAAAGACGACCGCTCATCTGGGCCATCCTTCTGGCCGCCTTCCGTACGCTCCTGATGGCCGCTTCGGTTTTGGGCGGGGCGACCTTCCTGGACCTCGTATTCGACGGCTTCTTCACGCTCGCGCACTGGGCGGGCGTTCAGCAGGCCGCGCGGCTCGAAAGCCTCCGCAAGCGTTACCCCGAACTCGCGGCGAAGAGTCAGTTCACCGGCAAGGGAGTCAAGGGCGGCCAGCGCATGGCCCAATCGAAGCAGCAAGCCCGCGCGGCCCTGCGGAGCAGGCTCTTGGTGGCCGGGATCGTGGCCGTGCTGGCGGTCGGGGCGTGGCTTCTGTCGAAAGTACTTTCGGCTCCGCCGGCTCTTGACAAGACCATCGATCGTTTCGAAATCGCGTGGCAAGCCAAGGACGTGGACACCATGGCCGAGCTCATGGTGGGGGAGAGTGTCGCCAAAGCCGAGTCGAAGTTGCGAAACCAACTGCGTGACCACTCCTGGCTCGATTTCCCCGCCCTCACTCGAGCCGAACTGACCGACGCGGATGGCCGGGGCCAGGTGCGATGGTCCACGAGCCGGGGCAACGTGGAGACCAGTTGGAAGTACGACGGCAAGCGGTGGCGGATGCTCGAACTCACTCTCCCGAAGATCCAAGCTGGCCCGCCCGACGCGGAGCTGGCGGCTTTCATGGCGGCGTGGGACAAAAGTGACCTCGATGCCATCCTCGGGCTCTTCGATCCGTTGCGCCGCGAACGCTTCGAGCGGAGCTTCCGCCGCATCATCGAGCGGCGCGAGTGGACGGGCAAGTTCCCCAAACTGAACCGGGCCGACCTGCACAAAGACGTCCGCGGAACCCGCACGGAGATGATCGTCGGGTGCGCGGATGGAGTGCTCGAAACCAGTTGGGAGTTCCGAGCCGGCAAGTGGTACTTGAGCAGCATGAAGTTCCCCGAATGAGCGAAGTTGCCAATTCGTGTCGGCACTGTGGAGCTTCGATCGACAAGGACGGAGCTCGCTTCTGCACCCGGTGTGGCAAGCCCACGAGTCGCCGCGCCCTGACGCCGCGCCAGGCCGACTGGACCGAGAGCCGCAACGTGGCCTCGGTGGGTACTATCTTCGCCGGCATCCTGGTCGGCGTCGGTCTGGGAGCGTGGGCAACCGGGCTCGGAGAGTGGATCGGCATCGCCGTTCAGGAACTCGCGGTCGGCGCGGCCGTCGCCCTCGCGCTTTACCTCGCGCGACCTCTGCTCCTCCGCGAGTGGTTCCCGTGGCGCACCACGTTTTGGTGGTGGGTCGCCGCTCCCGCCGTCGCGGCGATCAGCTATCTGTTCAGCGCGGCGTGGGTGGCGTGGATCCGGGGTTTTGCGACCGGGGTGGAAGTGCCGGATGCGGAACCCATCACTCCCATTCTCATCATGGCGGTGGGGGTCCTCGCGCCGATCGTCGAAGAACTGTCCTGCCGCGGCGTGCTCCATGCCGTGCTTCTTCGCCTGACGACCCCGCTCGCGACGCTCATGCTCACGAGTGCCCTCTTCGCGTTGATGCACGGACTGAACGGCGGTTTCCTCCTGGAGATCCCGCATCGCTTCGTGGCCGGGATCGCCTTCGGGATGCTGCGCACCCGATCGGGAAGTGTGGCCACGGCCATCCTCGCCCACGCGGTCCACAACGCGGCCGCGGTGTGGATCGGCTGACATTCCCGCCCGCATTGCTGGTTGGTAAGAACCCGCATGACCAGTGATTTCCGCTTGCGGACCACGGGGCTTGTCCTGCTGCTCGTCACGGTGGCTTCACCGAGTGGACTGGCCCAGACCTCGCCCTCGGCGGGATACGGGCTCGAGGAAACGGGGAGATCCCCCTGCGCCCCCACGCAACGCCTCGGGGTCGATTCACCGGAGGCCCCACTCTGGATTCGCGCCGAGGACGGGTGGCCAATCATCTCGGAGGCGGGCTACGTGCAACTCGCGGACGAAGGCCCGGGGTTTTACTACGGCGCCTTGGTCGGAGAGAGGGTCGGATACGCCCGCCGCATTGGCATGGTCGGCACCAACAACTGGGGCGACATCGAGTCTATGGCACTGGCCGGACGTGTGGTCGCGCGCTGGCAGAAGATCCATCCCACGATGCGACTCGGGCTGGACGAAATCAGTGGTCGCTACGGTGGCTTCCCCGACTACGACGGCGACGGAGTCTCCGACCATCTCACCCATCAGGTGGGTACGAACATCAATTTCCTGGTGCCGTGTGCACAGAAGCCCGAGCTCTACATCCACGCCGGGGTTCGGCATGACGAACTGGTCGATCGGAGGTCGTTCGGAGACTTGATCGATTTGATCGTCGAGGAGGGCGGGTACCGCCTCACGACTCACGAGACCCTCCTTCGCGATCCGACCGCCGGCAGCGCTCTCACGTCCAAGCTCCCCTGGCGGGAAGTCGAGCGTTCCGCCAACGGGTACTCCATCACGATGGGCCTTCCCGATCGCAAGACTCTTATGTACCTCCTGACTCCGAAGGGAGATCACGGCGACCACGTCAACGTCATGATGTGGAGGTCGGAACAATGAGAGGGGTCGCTACTACCTTGGCCGTCATGGCCGCTTTGCTCGTGGGTTGCGGTCGGGAGCAGGTCCCCCAGAAGTCCGAAGCTCCAAAACCCTCCGCCTCTCCCGTCAGCGTCGGCCAGCCAGTGGGCGCACTTCGCTTGACCTGTGATCCGCCCCGGGGATTGGTGTTCTTGGACGGCCGCTTTGCCGGGGACTTGGCGACGTCGCCCGAGCTTCTGGTCGGGCTTCCTTGCGGCGACATTCAAATGCGCATCTCCGAGGCCGGCTACATGGATCTCGTCCAGACGGTCGAGGTGGTCGCCGGCATCGAACGGGCTCTCCACACCCGCCTGGGAAAAACCAAACCGGCCTGGCAAGTCCCCGCCACGCCGATCCTCCTTCAAGTCGGTCAACCCGCACGAGGATGGCTGTCAGCGGACACAATTTCGTATCAAATCGACGAGTCCCATTCCCCACGCCGCCTCATTGCCACCCTGGCGGGGCGTCCCCAATTCCGGGTGCAGCGTGAAGATGGCACCGAAATTCCTCTGCAACGATTGCCCGGCTACATCGACGGCTGCCCCGGCGGAGCTCTCTTCACCTACGAGAGCGAAGCCAAGGGCCGCTATCTCTTGACGGTGAGCGGGCCCGAGGGGCCGTTTGCTTTCAAGCTCCTGCAAGACCTGCCGCCCCCCGCCCAGACGGAGAAACCACACCTCAAACGCCGCCGCGGTCCCCCGGTGCCCCCCAAGTGATAATCGACCAAGTGCGCGTGCTTGCGGGAACATGACGGCAACGAGGGCCTCGTGCGGTCGGGGGCCCGATTGTCGGGCTTATCTCTACTAAGTGGGATCTGCCGCGGGGGCGGTGGGCGGATCAGCGGGAGGTTGGGTCGGCTTGAAGCCAGGACTCGAGCGAATTGCGGAGGGAGGGATCGAGATTGGCGTCGTCGAGCCGGGCTCGAAGGAGCGCGGCGGCTTCGTCGGTCCGGTCATCGCGGTGGAGAAAGCGAATCAGGTCGCCCCACGCGGCGGCCTCGGCTTCCGCGTTGCCGGCTCGGGCGGTGCAGCGTATTCGAGCCCGGAGAGCGGCGTCGCGTTGTGGAATGGTCAGGTCGGAGCGGCCGCTGAGCCACGTCGTGATTTGGTCTAAGTCGCGGAGGACGGGATAGGGCTGGCGGGCGTCCGATTCCAGGAGAGCGATGAAGATTGTGGTGGCTTCGTCGGTGCGTTCGAGCCTACCCAAGGCATATCCCAGGGTGTAACGCACTCGATTTGTGTTCGGATGATCGGGACCGAGAGCGGTGAGCGCGCGTGCGTAGGTGGGCTCAAGGAGCTTCGTGCCCTCCGGGAACTCTTCCCTCATCAGGAGAGCACTGGCCTGAACGAGGGCCAACTCCACTTCGATCGCGGGGGAGAGGTCTGGCACGGTGGCAAACCGGGGCCGTTCCACCGCGAGGAGGTCCACCACCTCCTTGGTTTTTCCCTGCTCGAGCAGCGCGTTGGCCTGCACATAAACCCGCTTGGCTCGAGTGGTCATCGGGGTATCGGGCGGCAACGGGGATTCCGCCAACATGGCCAAGGCCTGATCGGGCTCCGAGTCGGCCAGCAAGCCCGCGAGGGTGAGGGAGATGGCGTGACGATCCGCGGGGTGGAGCCCTCGAGCTTGCGCGAGCGCCCGGGAAAGTGCTTCGACGCGCGGTCCGGCCGCGGCGGTGCGGCCGAGCGACGCCATGGCGAGGATGATCCGTTCTTGGACGCGCAGAAGGTCGAGCACGTCGGCGTTCGGATCGAGCTTCATCGTTGATTCCGAGCGATGCAACGCCGTCAGTGCGCCTTCGAAATCGCCTAGATGGAGGAGGGTCGTGCCCAGAGTCAGCGCGAGCCTGCCCGAGGCTTCATGATGAGGCTCGAACCTGGTTTCGAGATCCTCCAGTGCGATCTGCACGAATCGAGTCAGACTCAGTTCTCCGCCGCCCGAACGAGGGGTGGCCCGCTCGAAGGCGCGGCTCAGAAAACCGGTGATCGATTGTGCAATGGCGGTTTGACGGCGCGCGTGATCCCGCTCTTTTTTTGCCTCTTCGGCGGCTCGCCATGACCACACTGCCGCGACCACGAGCGACAACAGAACGACGGCGATCGACACCAAGGATCGCCGGTGGCGTCGCAACGTCCGGCGCAGGACGTAACCGCGCTCGGATTCGCGAGCGAGCACGATCTCGCCGCGCCTCGAGCGCTCGAGGTCCGCGATGAACTCCCGTACGCTCCCGTAGCGGTCGGACGGCTCTTTGGCCAGCGCTTTCATGGTGATGGCGTCGAGGTCGCGAGCTACGGAAGGAACGAGGTGGGACGGAGGCGCCGGATCCACCTCGCTGATTTGGCGCAGCATCTCGCGGAGGCTTTCGTGGACGACGACCGCATCCCGCCCGGTCAAGAGTCGGTAGAGGAGGAGGCCGAGCGCGTAGAGGTCGGTGCGAGCATCGGCGGATTTTCCTGCCACCTGCTCGGGTGCGGCCGAAATCAGCGTGCCGACAAAGGTCTCGGGAGCGGTCAGCGTGTGCAGGTCCGCGTCCGCGGTGAATTTGGCCAAGCCGAAATCGAGGACGCGCGGTCGCATCTGCTCGTCCACGAGAATGTTGGCGGCTTTGAGGTCGCGGTGGATCACGCCCTGATCGTGGGCGTAAGCGACGGCGTCGGCGATGCGCAGGAGAATCTGGACCGCTTCGTCGACTCCGGGGCGGTGGGCGTCTTGCCAGTGGTCGAGGGGGAGCCCGGGCACGTGCTCCATCACCAAGTAGGGAGTCCCGCCCTCCGCGACGCCGCCTTCGTGGACGGTCACGATCCCCTCGTGTCGGAGCTGGGAGACCGCTTCAATCTCCCGCAGGAACCGCGCCCGCAAGCGTTCCGACTCGTGGGCACCGCCGTGCAGAATCTTGATGGCCACCGCGCGGCCGGTGCCGCTTTGCCGGCCGGCGAAGACGATGCCCTGTCCGCCGCGGTGGATCTCCGCGCCGATTTCGTACCCCGGCAGGGGGGGCGGCGCCGGGCGAAGTCGGTCTTTGACCGAAGGACGTTCGAGGCGCGCCACCAACTCCGCGTCCGCGCGGAGGTCCTCCCAGGTCTCGCGGCAGGACTCGCAGCCCGGAAGATGCGCGAGGACTTCCCGCTCGAGCTCCGCGGTGGCGGAATGTGTGCGCACCTCTTCGAGAGTTTCGAGCTCGGGACAGCTCATGGTTCTCACTATGGCAAAGGTGGACGTCGTGGATGCCGAGCGTCGGGGGACTCGATTGCCGGGACCGCGCCTTAGTTCCGGTCTCACCCCCATGATCTGGTCGGCGGTCACGGGTTTTCCAGTGCCCTCAAAGCGCGAGGAAGAGCGTCGCAGTTCCGCTCGGAGCTTGGCCACGGGTCGGCCCGCCCATTCCTCCGACGCCAACGGTCCCGAAGCTGGAGGGTCCCACTCCGGTAATGGTCGGTTGCGCCGGGCCGATCCGGATGATGCACATCGATCCGCCGCCGCTGCCGCCGCCACCGCGGCCACCGTCTCCACCTCGTCCGCCGCTGCCCCCGGCGCCGCCGGCCCCACTTCGGCCGATCAATCCGGTCACTCCGGTACCCAAGCCTCCACCTGAGCCACCAAAGGCACCCAGTCCACCCGCGGCGCCATCGCCGCCATCACCGGCGTTTCCGGCGTGAAAGTCGCAGTTCGAAAACTGGCTGGTGCTGTTCGAGATGAGCACACCGATCGAAGATCCCCCTCCCTGGCCACCGCCTCCTCCAAAGCCACCACCCCCTCCGCTTCCACCCCCTCCGCCGCCGCCACCCGCCAGTGGGAAAAGGCAAATCGTGGATCCGTCCTGGGTGCCGCCGCCGCCGCCGCCCCCGCCCCCGCCGAGCCCGCTTCCGCCATTGGCGCCTTGAGCCCCGAAGCCGGAGCTCCAGGCGAACCCCGAGAAGAAGCCGTTGGCTAGACCGTTGGGACCGTCCTGGCCCAGCCCGCCATTGGCGCCACTCTGGCCGGCCTGGCCACTCCCGGCAACTTGGCCGCAGCCGCCGGTCGTGCCGCCTGCTCCGCCACCAATCCCGCTGCCGTTTTGGCCGGATCCGGCACCGGGGGCGCCGTTGCCGCCGCGGCCGCCCGCGTGGCTTCCACTGCCTCCACCCAGTCCGCCGGCTCCGGCGCCGAGGGCCACGGACGTCACGCTTCCACCGGGCTGACCAGCGGATCCTTGGAACCCCGAGAACCCGATGGCCCCGTCATCTCCGTCCGACCCGTCGCCTCCCCGAAACTCGCATCGGTCGAAGGTCAAAAGACTGCCGCAGTCGCGTAGGGTCATGGCTACGGAACTTGCTCCGTTGGACGCCGCTGAGGCATTGGCGGCCACGAAGCGAATCGATCGAATCATCACTACGAATTGGCCCAGACCGACTCCGTTCGCCCCCGATCCCGACGAGGCACTTTGTACGGTGGTGCGAAGGGTCGAGTTGGGAATCCACAGGTCGCGGCGGTAGTCGCCGAGCACGCTCACGCCGGGGCGCAACTCCAGAGTTTCGTCGTAGACATCGGCGTCGACGAACACCGGCGGCTTGAAGGTCGTGCCGACCGCGGCGGACGCGTTGATTCCCGCTTGGATGGTGCTGAATGGGGAAGTGGGAGTGCCCGGCCCCTGGGGGTTACCCGCGACCTTCGAAACGAAGATCCGGGTCAGAGGTACCGAGATGAACTGCATCTCGGTCGCCGCCGTGAGTTTGGCTCCCACGGGCGAAGTGGGATCGACCACCACCGCTTGAGTTGTGACCGAAATCCCGCCCGGGGCCCCCGAGACCGGGAAGTTGCGGAGGAGGGCACCATTTCCGTCCGTGAACCCCGCCGGATCCACGCCGCCAAAGAGGCCGATTCCATCCACGATGGGCAAGAGCGGCGTGCTCAGATTCAAGTGGATCGTGCCCAATGCCCCGGCGCTGACTCCGACGAACTGCACTGGGGCCACCGTTGCCACCACCGTCACCGCCGCGGCGGCCGCCCCTCCCGCCCTCAGATCCAAGATCGGGGCCGGACCAAACAGGGCCGTGTTCAGAGTGAATGAGATCGGCAGCCCGGGTCCGGTGATCCCCGCCATCACCAAACTGGCTTCGGGCGAATTAGGCTGCTGCCCCGCCAACCAGGGCGCCGCCCCCGAGGTCACCGCGATCCAAATCCCGGCCGCCAACCAACGTTTCCGACCAACCATCGTGCGCACCCTCATGAAGGTTCGAGGAAGAGGCCCTGTGCCTCCTCACCCCCTCTTCCCCGGCGACTTCGCGGATCTTTCAGCCGCCTCCGAATTTCGATTTTCTTCCGGGCCGTTTCGGGTCGTGACTTCGCACGCCTCATCCACTACCGGGGATGTGGAACCCCCGGCGCGCTCCTGCCAGATTGACTGACTATCCCGATCTGTGGCCTGGACCGGACACCGGGACGGCCGTGAGCGTCACGGCGCGCCGCGGATGAGCCAGAGGTTTTCAGGGTGGGGGACGCGGGGGATTTCGAGAGGGGCGGTCTGGGCGACACACTCGGAGATCTTGGTGGTGATCGTCAACCAGGGCTGGGGCGCACCGGCGGGCGCGAAGCGGTGATCGGAGATGGAGCCGGGTCGCAGGACACCGGTCAAAGGCTCGATCCAGTGAAAATAGGTCACGCGGCGGACGAGAGCGGAGGAATCGTCGAAGTAGGTGGAGCGGATTTGCAGCGTCGGAACCTCCAGATCTGGGTGGAATCCCACCGAAGTCGTGTACTGGAGACTTGGGATGCGGAGAATACCGTAGGGGCGCTGCAACCAGCGAACGAGATGGAAGGCCGCGCCGACGTGCGCGTGCATGGCCGAGAGCTGGTGCGGAGAAGCGCCGTTCCAAACGTGACTCCTGGCTGATGGTCCTTACGGTTTCTCTTGCCGGAAGCCGATGGGTGACCTGCCGCACGTTTTCGGATCGTAGTCCCGGGTCGGAGTCTTGCAAGAGCTCGCAGTGCACGCACCCCGATTCCTGTCGACGCAGCGTGACAATTCGGTCGCGCCGGTGTCCGGCGCAATGAAACCGACCCGTCGTACCGGTCTCGCCTTCGGCCAAGAAGGTGGCCAACTGGGAAGAAGAACTCGGAAGAGGCCTGCACTCTCCGATCGACACCGCAGTACATGGAGCGTAGGATGTGCCCTCCGACTGTGGGAGATTCTCATGGAACGCTTCACTCGTCCTTGTTGTTTGCGCCGCCCTACTGCCATGCAATGGGGAATCCTCGCCGTGATCACGGCTGCGAGTCAGGCGACCGCCCAGCCTCCCGGAGGACTGGTCTTCACGAACCGTATCGGATCGAATCTCGCTTACTGTGGCCTGCTTGGTGGCCCTTCGGGGCAAAGCAATTTCAACACGCCGACCCTGACCTCCGATGTGATCTCCCTCACCGACCCGGGTGGCCCCACGTGGGGATCGAGCTCGGCCTCGTCCCAACTGATGTCGACGCCCAGTCCGTCCGGATTGACGATCTCCGCCAGCGGCAATGCGGTGCGAAGCCCGCTCGTCGTCTTTGGCACCGCGGCCACCGCCGATGTCCGGGACCAGTGGACCTTTACCTTGAGCACCGCCGTCCACTTCACCCTGAATGTCTCCGTCAGTGCCACGAGCACCGAGTCGGTTGTCTCCACCTCGACGTTCCTGTTCGGCGGGACCAGCATAGTGCCTGACCTGGGAGCGACCCCGCCGCCGTATTCCGGAACTTTGACCGCCCCAGGTACCATCACTCTCGTGACCAGCGGTACGCTCGGACCAGGTGTGTACCTCCTTAGCATGCTGAGCCGAGCCGAAAGCAATGCCAACTCCTGGCCCTTTTCGGGTTCCTTTCAGACTTCGATCAACCTGAGCCTGCAACCTTCGGCGTCGGCGATCTTGCGCAACGCCGCCCCCAATCCGCTTTCCTACACCTCCAATCGACCCATCTTGGGAGGGACTTGGATCGGCACCATCGATGTGGGTTCGACCGGGCACCCTTTTGCGCAACCATTTGCATCCTCGAGTCCGGCCATGGTTGCGCTCCCCGGTGGACCGGTCTTGCTCATCGATTTCCCGGTCATCGAAATGGCTTCTCCTCTCACTGGTCCACTGGCTGCCTTCGGGTTTCCCCTTCCTTTCGACCCCGCCCTGGCGGGTCTCGCGGTGTACACCCAGGTTGTCCACTTCGGAGGCGCTTCCGGATTGACGTTATCCAACGCCATCGATCTCGTTCTCGGATGCTGACTCACGCCCGATTGAGTGATGAGCTGAGGGGCCGATTGGGAGGCTGGTCTCGGACAGATGACCACGCGGGGTATAGGGGACAGGAAAAATATTCTAAAATAGTTTGGCTGGGAAGCTCCGGGGGGAGTCAGGGAGATGAATGCGTTTCTGCCCTGGGAGGGCTGATCTATGCCGCTGATCGCACTTGCTCTGGCGGGGCTTGTCACCTGCCTGTCCGGGTGTTCGGAGGAGGTGAAGGCTGAGGCTGCGGTGGCCGACTCGCCTAATTTCGAGTGTAAGACCGGGACCATTGTGGTCGAGGGGGGTTCGGCGAAGTTCGCCGGAAACGCCCTGACGGTCAAGGGAAAAAATGGAGTCGGAGTGGTGAGCGCCGCATCGGTTCTCTATGTGGACCGCAACCGCAACGGTCAGCTCGACAGTGGGGAGAGTATTCGCGAAGTCGCTGCGCTGGATCCGAACGGGGCACCCTGTTTGGCCTTGGCAATCGCGGAATTTGCTTGGAATTCGAGCGAAGGTCCCCTCTGTCACTTCACCGTCGTGTCCATGAGCGACGGGTCCTCGTTCACTCATCACGGCCAATACTGAAAGGAGCAGATCATGTTCAAGACTGTCTGGATTTCTCTCGCGGCGCTGGTGGGGAGCTGTCTCCCGGTTCTCATCGAACCGACCGGAATTGAAGCTCGCTTCAAGGCGTCGACCGATAATGAACGTGTCAATTGGCAGGTGTTCAACAATCACGCGATCAAGACCGAAATCTACCGCAAAGGTACAGATCTCGTCTTCGAAGTCAGTATCGTCGATCACACCAACCTCGCGGGATACACCGGGCCAGCCACCCCTCAATTCTTGGAAGTTCGCATCGGGGACGACTCGATTTGGTTCCCATTGGGGTCGGGTGCAGATCTTCGCATCCCTCTCGCCCGGCTCGAGGGCAAAAGGAGATTCGGATATCGCGTCCACGGCACACGGGCTGGTGCCAGTGCAATGGAACATCTGATGGGCCAGTGGTGGGCGGTACGCTGAAGTCCCCCTGCGCCGACCCGGTGCTCTGAAAGCACTCCAGGGGAGGCGAAACGGGGTATGCCATTGCGAGTCGGAGCGCCGGACGAGTTTTCTCGAACGGGGCCTCTCTGGCTTCCTTTGGGCCGGCGTTGAACTTGAACCGTGAGGCTCGACTCGGCGACCCCTGGCCTGGAGTGGCCCTTCGCGCGGCATGTGGGACTGGCCTCACCTTGAGAGAGGTAGACTCCTCACCCCCGGGTCGACACAGGAGTCGTGGACGGCCCGGTGGGGATGAGGGCCGTCATGCGCTTCCTGGTGATCGTACTGGTGCTGGTCGGGTGGGGCGCCCTCCCGGGGTGGGGGCAGGATCTCTCGGAGCGCGAAATGCGCATCCGCGTGACTCGCGCCGAGGATCGTTCGGTGGTGGCGGGCGCCGAAGTTTTCCTCTACGGAAAGATTCGGCGCGAGGCGGCACGGGATGTCGTGGGCAAGACGGAGACGGACGCGCAGGGTGCAGCGATGTTTGAGCCGAGCGCCCGGCCGGGGGCCCGCCTCCTCATCGTCCGGGCGCCCGGACGGGCCGAGGAGCAAGTTCTCCTGCGCGAGGAGGACGACTTGGTCTACGAGGTGTCGCTCTTCCCGGGTCGAACCGTTCGGGGGAGGGTTGTCGATCAAGTCACGGGGGCGCCAATCGTCGGCGCTCGGGTGTGGACGGAAGTGCGGGCCATCGAAGTGGCAGCGGACGGGAGCTTCACCTTCGAGGGACTCTCGGCAGAGCTCGGCGCGGAGGCCTCCGCGGCGGCTCCTGGCTACGTACCGACTTCGATTGTGTTCCAGGCGGGAAGCACCACCGCTGAAGTGGTGCTCGAGCCGGGCCATGTGATCGCGGTTCGGGTGGTCGACGAGGAAGGCAAACCCGTCCTGGGAGCCGAAGTGCGAGCGCGCATTCCTCGGGCCGTCGCCTACTCCGCAGTGGAGCGTGGAAACTACGGTGATCCGACCGACGCCGACGGAATCAGCGTCCTGCGGGGTCTGCCTCCCGATCAGCCGATTCTCCTCGAAGCCGAAAAAGACGGGAGAATCACGTCTCCCGCCGCTCCCATCCTCCCCGAGCGGCCGCGGGGCTCGGGGGCCCCGTCGATCGGCTGCACCTTGGTCCTGTCGCGGGGAAGGCCGCTGATCGTTCGGGTCGAAGACGAGTTCGGGCGGCCTTTGGAAGGAGCCGGGGTGCGGGTCCTTCCCCTCGTCGAGCCGCTCCTCGACTTTGCCGGTTACGTGGCTCGCGATCTCACGAATGGGGCGCTGCGGCTCGGGGAAACGGGTTTGGGGGGCAAGGTTGAGTTCGAGTTCGTTCCCTTGGGTCCCCTGACCGTCGAAGCCCGGGCGGCGGGTTACCTCACGCAGATGGATGTCGTTCACGTCACCGCCGACTCCGGGAGTCAAGTGACTTTCCGGTTGGCCGACGACCCCTCGCCGCCCCACGACCATGTTCCCTGGACGGCGACCATCGGAGAGGCGTTTGCCGAAGCCGACCGCTCGGGATCGCCGATTCTCTTTTCGATGGCGATGGACGGGGAACGGGCGAACGACCGCATCGCTTCGCACCATCTTCGCGACCCGGAGGTGATCCGCGTCCTGCGGGAATTCCCCACCCTGATTTCCAGCGTGTTCGGCGCGGGCGGGGTGGCGCCCCCGCGTGGGGTCGACCATGACGAATTGGATGGTCAGTGCACGCGCTACGGCGAAGTGCCTTGCGCCGCTCATCAAAAGGTGGAGCCCTACTGCGTCGCCAATTTCATCGACCCGGGAATCCCCTTCCAGGTGCCGCGGCAGATTCTGATCACTCCCGATGGGGAGGTGCTTGAGCACCGCACCTACTACTTGTCGGAGCGCGATCTCTGTTGGTTGGGCATCCGCGGCCTGCGCCACCTTCGTCCGGAGGTCGCGGCCAACCTCGCCAAGTTGCGACTGCGTCCGCTCCTTCACCGGCTCGTCGATGTCGACCAGGCGGAGAGGGCGGCGACCGACTTATTGTCGCTCATTAACTCCGGGGACGAGTACGCGGTGGCCTTGCTTCCCGCGCTCCCCGAAGCCGGGGTCTTGGCCAAGACCCGTCAGACGATTGTTCGCAACCTGCTTCCGGCGGCCTTGGTCCTGCCCGAGTCGGCCTTCCGTTCCCTCTTCGCCGACCCCTCGCCGGCGGTTCGCGAGGCTGCTCTCGAACGAGCCGCCGCCCTGCCGCTCACGGAGGGCATGATCGAGGAGATTGGCCTGCTTCTCGTCGATCCTCGGGAGGAAGTGGTCTCCCTCGCGCGTCGGGTGCTGGGGGTCATCGAACAACAAGACGACGTGCTCACTGTGCAAGACGTCATGGTCGGTGAGCGCTGGCGAATCGGGGTCCTGCTAGCCCGGCTTCGGTGGCCGGAACTCGCCCTCGGGGATCTGCGCACGATGTTGGCCGAGGGATCTGATGAAACCAGGGGCAGCCTTCTCGATTTGCTGGGCGAAATCGGCCACGGAGTCCATCACCAGGCCGAACTCGTAGTTGAGTGCCGCCGCCCAGGGGTAGCGGGAGCACGGGCGATCCAAGCTTTGGCCCGCGGTTCGTTGAACGACGAGCACCGGTCCAACGCTCGGACGCTCATCAGAAGCCGTCTAAACGACCCCTCCAGCCTCGTCCGAGAGGCGGCCATCGATGCCCTGGTGGCCCTCGAAGGGCAGGACGCGGTTTGGGGTCTCACCCTGCTTCTGGCCGACGCCGATCCCTCGGTACGCATCAGAGCCGGAATTCGCCTGGCTCAGCTCGGCCAATGGAGGGGCCTCGAGACCGCCATCGAGGGTTTGGAGATGCCGGAGTTCCGCGTCCCGGTGCAAGAGGCCATCCGCACGGCGGCGCATAGCCTGGTTCCCGGCGAAGTCAGCGAACTTCGGGAGTGGCTTCTCGAGGTGGGTCTCTTGGAGGCAAACCATGGGGACTGAAAACGGCCGCCCCGAAGAGGGCTTCGACCGGGCGCGAGCGTTGGAACTCATCTTGTCCTCACCGACCTACCGGCGCGCCGAGGACGACCCGGCCTTCATCAAGAGCCCCGAACTGCGGCCGCTTCGGCTTGCGATGGAGCTCATGAAAGCCGAACTGGCCCAGGCGAGTCGAGGCATCCGAGGGACCATCGTGGTCTTTGGGGGCACCCGAATCATCGAGCGCGCTCAAGCGCTCGAACGGTTGGAAGCGTGCCGACAGCGCTTGAAGGAGGCCCCGGAGGATCAGCGCCGAGGTTTGGAGGTGCGCATCGCCGAGCGCAGGGTCGCCAGTAGTCGCTACTACGACGAGGCCAGACGATTCGCCGCCCTAGTCTCGAAAGCGGAGCAGAAGGCGGGGTCGCACGACTTCGTAATCGTCACGGGGGGTGGTCCAGGCGTCATGGAGGCCGCCAACCGCGGAGCTCGGGATGTCGGTGCTCTGAGCATCGGCCTCAACATCACGCTGCCCGAGGAGCAGGCACCCAATCCGTTCATCACGCCGGATTTGTGTTTCCAGTTCCACTACTTCGCGATCCGCAAGATGCACTTCCTGTTGCGGGCTCGCGCGATGGTGGGTTTCCCCGGTGGCTTCGGGACTCTGGACGAGATCTTCGAGACGTTGACCCTGGTTCAGACCAAGTCGATGGAACCAATTCCGATCATCTTGTTCGGACGCGAGTACTGGGAGCGCGTCCTGGATTTTTCGGCCTTGGTCGAAGAAGGAACCATCAAACCCGAAGATGCGGAGCTGGTGCGGTACGCGGACCGAGCGGAGGAAGCTTGGCAGATCATCCGCGATTTCTACGCCGGATCACCGCTCGAAGGCCATTGGTGCCCCCTACATCAGCCGCAGTGAAGAAACCGCTCTCAGTTTGAGTTTTTCTTGGCAGCCGGGGGGCTGGTATGCTCCCCGGACCCAACGGTTGTTCCTTGACCCGTGTCTTGCCTCCGAGGTTGTCAAACATGCCGAATTCTTCTTGGACCATCGCGTGCCGAGCGATGGCGGTTCTTGCTCTCGTGACCACCTGTGCATGGGCACAGGCTGACGTGATCGTCGGGGACGTCACTGGCGTCTCGAACTTCACGAGCGTCGGTGGTATCGACGGTTTCTCGATCGGAACCACCTCTTGCAACGTGGGTACGATCCCACTCAACTGGTTCTCAAGCACCAATCAGCACCCGGTCATCGGTCAAACGATGTACCGCCTGAAGGACGGCCGCTTCGAACAGATCGGCACCTCGTGGCTGAAGCACGGTTTCACCGCCCTGGCTCAGAACCTGTGCAGCCCCTGCCAAAACCCGGGAACCGGCACCCTGCTCGGCGTGAACTGCTCCGATCCCTACAGCTCGGGCCTGAACGGCCAGCAGAGTAACCTCGGACCCCGCACCGAAGTCAACGCCTCCACGGGTTTCTACCCTTACCCTTACACGAGCCCCGCCTTCTCAGGGACCATCGCCCGCCGACTCCAGGTCAAGCACGCCGACCTGGATCCCGCTCTCAATGCCGGCGCGATCTACTTCGCGGAAGGGCAGTACATCACCGAGCAGGATGCGACCGCGAACAACGACAACAACAACGCGTCGTACCGCCGCATCTTCATCTCCGGGGGTGGCAGTGAGTTCTCGGCCGCGTTTGGTGCTGATCAAACCCAGCGCACGAAGCCGGCCATTTACGCCTGGCGCGACTACGACGCCACGGTTGGAATCGTCGACATCGATGTGGCATCCGACGGGCGCTTGATCCTCGGGACCAAGCTCATTCCGATCGGCGGCGGCCGGTTCCGCGTCGAAGCGGCTCTTCAGAACTTGAACTCCGATCGCAGCGTCCAAGGACTCACCTTCAACTTCGGTTCGGCCGCGGTGGTCAACAACGCGGGCTTCCACGACGTTCCGCTCCACAGCAGCGAACCCTTCACCGGCGCGACCGGAACTTACAACGAAAACGACTGGACCCCGTCCATCTCCTCGACCGACATCACCTTCATGGGTGAGTCCTTCGCCGCCAACCAGAAGGCCAACGCCATCCGTTGGGGAACCACCTTCAGCTTCTGGTTCGAGACGGACGTCATTCCGAACAACGCCACCATCACCCTCTTCAAGCCGGGCATGCCGGCTACGGTTTCCGCCGTACCGGCTTTGCCGCAGTTCCTGGGTGAGTTCGTGACCACTCCGCCGCTGACCCAGGGGATTGCCGCGACCTCGACCATCGATGTCGCCTACACGAACCTGGGTGGAATGGTGGATCCGGCTTCGGTCAAGCTCTGGTCCGCCCTGAATACCGCGCCGTTCACCTCGACTCTCGCGACCTCGCTGGGTGGCGGCATGTACCGGGTCACTCTCCCCGCGGGTCAGTGCTTTGACACCATCCGCTGGTACGTCGAGGCCAAGAATGTCGGCGCCACCGTGACGGTCAACCTTCCGGCGGCCGGTGCGGCTTCACCCCTGACCACCGGCGTGGTCGCGCCGGGTGGCCTCACCACCGTGTTCTTCGATGACATGGAAGTCGTTCAGCCTGGTTGGACAGTAGTCAACGGCGTCGGCCTGACCGACGGCGCTTGGGACGCGGCGCCCGCCATCCCGGTGGGTGGCGGCACGCGCGGCGACCCCGCGACGGCCTTCGGCGGCAGCGGCAAGTGCTTCCTGACCGACAACGTCGCCGGCAATTCGGACGTGGACGGCGGCGAGACCACTCTCATCTCTCCGACCTTCAGTCTGGCCGGTTTGACCAATGCTCGCGTGAGCGCCCGCATCTGGCACGACAACAACTTCAGCGGCACCAACAACCAAGACGCCTTCCAGATCCGCATCTCCAACAACAACGGGGCGAGCTGGGTCACCGCCGTGACCACGCTCGCTTCGCCTGATGCGTGGACCGAGTACAGCTTCAACGTCGCGGCGTTTGTCACGCCCACTGCGACCATGAAGCTCCTCTTCAGCTCCTCGGACGCGAATCCGGGACAGGTCGTCGAGTCCGGCGTCGACAACGTGCGCGTCGAAGCGTGCCCGGTTGGCCCGATGCTCACCGCGGCGGGTGCCGGCAATGTCGGCATCGGCGTGGGTGGACCCTACAACCAGCTCACCATCAACGGCTCGACGGGCGGATCCGCTCGCCGCGTCGACGTGGCGTTGGGTGGCGCGGTTTCGATCGACTTTGCGACTCCGCCCACGAGCCCGAATCCGGTGGCGTTCGCCTTGTTCGGCACCTTCGGAGCCGCGACCAACAGCGACTACGTCCTGCCGGCCAGCATCGGCACCATGGTGTTCGCTCCCTGCGATCTCGATCCTCTGAATCCGGTGCTCTTCACGCTCACCGACTCTTTGAACCTCGGGATCTGCGCGCCTGTGCTGCCCTCGGGCCTCACCCCCTGGAACTTCACGGTTCCGGCGGGAGTCCTGGTCAACCCGCTTGAGCTCACCCTCCAAGCGGTGACCCAGGACCCCTCAGCGCCCCTCGCCCTCGCGGTCTCGAACGGCGTGATCCTCAAAGTCCAGTGATCCGCCCCGCGTGAGCGCCGCGCCCTGAGCGCGGCGCTCCGCCCGCACTCGCCATTGGCTGGAGTGCCAAGCCGCCGGTTGAAAGACTGGCTCCTCCTTCGCGCAGGCACCAAGTCCGTCACCCACCTTGCTTGCGCGGAATCTCTATCGCCAGATTTCTTTGACCTTCGGGTGAGCGCAGCACTCAAGAGCTGGATCGTCAGCCCCGACTCCAGCGCCGGTCGTCGCGTGCGACTGCCCCCCCACCGAGGGATTACCAATTCACTGCGGGAGTTGCGCCAGGGTTTCGCGGACCCCGGGAGCATCGGGGTACGTCGCCAAGAAACTATCGAGCAGGGCCCGGGCTTTTTTCGTGTCCCCCTGGGCGCTCCACGCCTCCGCCAAGGCGCAGACAAGGACGGGATCCCCGGGTTGGTACACGCGCACCGCCTCGAGGGCGCTCGCGGCGGACTTGGAGTCGCCGCCGCCGAATGCCGCGACCGCCAGGGACCGAAGGTGCTCCAAGTACTCGTGGCGGGAGGCCGGCGATGCCTTACTCGCGGCCTCGATCATGGGTTCCAACGCCTCGGCGATGCGGCCTTGTCGACCGCGAAGATTGGCGAGTCGGAACAAGAGAATCGGATCTTGGGGGCGGAATCGCTGGATCCTTGCCACCCTCGATTCGGCGGCCTTGAGGGCGTCTGGAGTGGGAGCGGTCGGCGCCGCGGGGGGCAGGGTGTACTTCCACGCGGACTCCGCGGACAGAGACCACGCTTGGAGCAGCCCTGCAAATCCGACCCCGAGCCCGATGGCGAAGGTCCCAGCCAAGAGCCACCGCCCACGGCGGGTCAATCGATGTTCTGCTCTCATGGGCGCGCCCAGGAACGTGACCTCCTTGGATCGGAGGAGTCGGGCCGCGTAGACCCCGGCGAAGGCCGCGACCGCCGCCAGGCCCCAAGCCAGGAGAAGAGGAATCTCCTCTCCAACAAAGAGGCGGCTCGTTCCGGCCACCAAGTGGTCGGGGAAACCACGCAGTGCGAAGAGCGCGGCGGAAAACCCGGCAACGAGGCCAACCTCCTCGGCACGACTGAACATCGCCTTGTTCACGTGGCCTGACTTGCGCTTCGCCTTGGCGAACACCGCAGGCTTGGCGAATCCGAAGTAGAGCGCCCCTTCAGGGCAGACACTGACGCAGTCTCGGCACTTCATGCACCCCGGGTCGACCACCATGCCGAATTCCCGAACCTCCCGGTGCACTTCGACATTGGAGGTGCAGACTGCCGTGCAGTGACCACATCCCTTGCAGGCATCGGTCACGAGGATGCGACCGGGCGAAAAGCGGTCCACGACTCCAAAGATGCCGCCGTAGGGACACGCGTACGTGCAAAACCCCTTCGCCCCGAGAAGGTAGACCATCCCGAAGCCGCAGACGAAGAAGGTCAAGATCGAGATCCAGGGCCCCGGGAAGGTCTTCCAAAAGTCGCTGGTGACCAGTTCGATGGAACCCGCGGGGCGCGGCCGGTTGTAAATGAAGGAGTTCCAAAACCACGGCCAGATGAAGAGGTAGATCCCCGCGAGCAGCGGGATCCACCGCAGCGCCTTGGACTTCAGGGGGCGCGGTCGGATTCCGAGTTTCTTCAGGAGCCAAGCCGACCCGTCCTGCAGCGCCACGACATGGCACGCCCACCCGCAAAAGTACCGGCCGAGGACGAGCGTGCTCGCGATCGAGAGCAAGAAGAGAATGAAGCCAGCATTCAGAGCGCCTTCGACGATCGTGAACATGGCCTCGCTGGGTTCGAGCGGGGATAGGGTCTTTCCGCGGAGCTTCCAGTGGAGGATGTGGGCAAACACGAGGAGGTGCACGAGGAGGAGAACCCAGGCCCGCTTTCGGCCGGATTTCGAGGCGCGGGGGGTTCCCCGGCGCACGCTCTCCGGCGCGAAGAACGAAGCTGCAAGCGGAGAGCTCTCGGACTGACAGGGGGAGGGCGTGCTCATGGTCGGGTCTGTCCACCGACCGGTAGATGAGGGTCGGGTCGGCCTACGGTAGCCTCCGCACCCGTGTTGTCGGAGGCCTCACTGATGGATGTCGCGTTAGCTACTTGTGCCCGTTTGCCCGAGCCGGATCCTGACGAAGCTCCTCTCCTCCAGGCGCTGCATGCAGCAGGATTCGAGGCCCGCAGCCTGGCGTGGGATGATCCCGAGGCGGACTTTTCGCGGGCGCGTCTCACTCTCATCCGGGCGACTTGGAACTACCCCGAGCAACCGGATGCGTTTCAGGCCTGGATGGACCGAACCTCGCGGGTCACGAGGCTCTGGAATCCTCCCAGTGTGGTTCGCTGGAACCTCCACAAGAAGTATCTGGTCGAGTTGGCGGCGGCGGGTCTGGCGGTCGTGCCCACGGACTGGATTCAAAAGGGCAGCCGGGAGACCCTCGCGGAAGTCTGCCACCGTCGAAACCTCTCGGTCGTGGTCGTGAAGCCCGCGATCTCGGCCGGAAGTCGGCTGACTCTGCGAGTGGGGCCCGAAAACCGCGCGGAGGGGGAGGCCCACCTCACCCGCATCCTGGCCGAGGAGGACGCTCTGGTTCAGCCCTACTTGCCGTCCGTCGAGAGTTACGGGGAGCGGTCGATCGTCTGGATTGACGGCCAAATCCACCACGCGATCCGCAAGTCCCCGAGATTCATCGGTGAATCGGAGTCGATCAGCTCCGTCGACGCGATTGCCGAGGCGGAGAGGGAACTGGCGCTTCGGGCGGTTGCACACATCCCTGGGCCGGTGTTGTATGCTCGGGTCGACATGGCTCCCGGACCGACGGGGGCCCCGCTCATCATGGAGTTGGAGCTGATCGAACCCTCGCTGTTCTTCGCTCATTCGGCGGGCGCCCTCGAAGGGATGGTAAGGGCCGTCCGTCGCCTTCTGGCAGTGGCGTGAGGTCGACCGGGGCCAGTTCAGAAATCCCTCCGAAAAAATGACGGTATGCCGGACCAAATCCCGTCTTTCCTGGTAGCGCCCCCAATCTCGACCGCCGCACCCCACCCGGAGCTTCGATGCGGAATGCTCGAATCAAGTCGTCAAAGCCCAAGCTCGCGTCTCGAGCGCGCTCGGGACCGCGCAAGGCCACCCTACCCAAGCAGGGCGTAAGACGCGCCCGACCCGTGGTGCGTTTTGCTGCAGAATCTCCCCCACCCCCCGAGCCTCCGTCACCACCGCCGCCGGACGACACCACCCCCACTCCCCCCGCTCCGGCGGGAGAGAACGCCACGGATCCTTCCAATCCCGAAGGCCAATCGACAGACCACGGAACCGACCTACCCAGTTTGGGAGGACGCCCTGAAGGTCAGACCAGCCTCAACGACCTGCTCCAACTGTTCAAAGGCGGGGATGCGGTCGCGGGCGAGGCGCTCTTCAAATTCCTGATCGAAGTCCTCCGAAAAATTGCCGCTCACTTGATGAAAGAGCAGCGGCGGGGTCACACGCTCGGGGTCACCGGACTCGTGGGAGAGGCGCTGCTCAAGTTGCTCGGTTACGACCGACAGCGGTGGCCGGACAAAGTTCATTCCGTCTTGAATCTCTTGGCCACGTCCATGCGGCAAGTGTTGGTCGACTACGCACGCACCCGCAATCGCGAAAAGCGGGGAGGGGGGGCCGAACGGCTCTTCATCGAGGACGTCCTCTCGAACTTGCAGATCAATCAGTGCGACTTCGGTGAACTCGACGAAGCCCTCACCAGGCTGATGGCCATCGACCCACGGGCGGCTCAGGTCGTTCAATTCAAGTTCATCATCGGACTCACTTGGGCGGAAATCGCCGAGGTGCTGCAAATCTCCGAAAGCACCGCCCTGCGGGACTGGGAATTCGCGAGGGCTTGGCTCAGAAGGGCCTTGGAGTGAATCCGGAAGATTTTGCCAAAGCCAAGGACGTCTTCCTGAGGGCGTTGGAAGTCCCGGAAGCGAGCCGGCTCGAATTCATCGAGCGGGAAACCGTGGACAATCCCGAGTTGCGGGCGGAAGTGATCAGCCTCCTCGCCTCGCGTGAGGGAGCGGGAAATTTCCTGAACGAGCCGCTCCTGAGCTGGTCCCAGGGCGTTCTATCCGAAGAGCCGATCACCACGGGAGCCACATTCGACGGCATCGAAGTCGGACAACTGCTCGGCCAGGGTGGAATGGGTCGCGTGTACGCAGCGCGCGATACGACGCTGAATCGCGACGTCGCCCTGAAGACACTCTCCGGGCTGGGTACGATCCCCCGCGAAGTGGCGCTCCAAATTCTCAAAGAAGCGCAGCGCGTATCGGCGCTCAGGCATCCCAATATCGTCGATGTTCACAGCTTCGGCTGGCACAAAGGGGTTCCGTACTTCCTGATGGAGCTGATTTCCGGCCACGATCTGGCCCGGGAAATCAAACTGCAAAGCGGGACCGATGTCGCCGAGGATAGCGCTTGTATCCTTCCGCAGCATCCGAACGCCGA
>CADEGH010000034.1:36692-45043 GCA_902826835.1 uncultured bacterium
GACGTTTGGTCTCTCGGAGTCGTCCTGTACGAACTCCTGACCCTGACCCGCCCATTCGACGGACAGACCGCGGAAGCCACGATCAGCAACGTGCGCGAGGCACCGCTGCCTCCGGTGCGGCGCTTCACCGCCAGCGTTCCCGTGAATCTCGAGTGGATCGTCCGGCGCGCCCTCCAAAAGGTCCCTGCCGATCGGTACCAAAGCGCGGCCGAATTTGCCGACGATATGGACCGCTGGCTGCGGGGCGAACCCACGATCGCGGTCGGCGAACCATGGTGGCAGAAAGCCCGGCGAGTCGTCCAAAAGCACCGCGCCGGCGTGCTGAGCGCAGTCCTGGTTGCGGGGTTCGCGACCTTCCTGCTCTCGCGAGACAGCGTCGCCGAAACGCGCAGCCGGACCCACCTGACTATCGAGCTGGGCCAGTCAATTCCCAAGGGCCAATCCGGGTCGGTGCGTTGGTATCGGATGGAATGGCCATCGGGAGAACCGGGACCCGAACTGGGATCGGACTCCGTGCCCGCCGAAATCGACGACCTGCTGCCCGGTCGCTATCGGCTCTTGATCGACTTCGGAGGAAACCGCTGGGTTCATCGCTCGGTAACACTCCTGCCGGGAGCTGGCACCCAAGTCTCGGTGGAGCTTCCACGAGCGATTTCCGGCGACCCACCCGAAATGGTCCGCATTGAAGGCGCGAGGTTGACCACAAAACTGGAAGCGAGCAGTACCGAAACCTACACGGTCGATATCGCGACCTTCCTGATGGATCGAACCGAAGTCTCGAACGCGGAATATCAGCGCTACATCGACGCAGTCGGAGGGATCGCGAAACCGCCTCGCATTTGGGGGTACTCTCCCGCTGCGGCACGCCCACCGGATTGGGACAGGCTCCCGGTGGTCGGCTTGTCCATCGCCGAGATGGAAGCCTATGCGGCGTGGTCCGGCAAACGACTCCCGACCCGGGCGGAGTGGATCCTTGCCGCCCAGGGCGGGGAGCTTTCGGCATGGCCGTGGCGAACCGACCAAACTCCGAACGAGGTCGGAGCCAATGCCTTTCGCCTAGCCAGAAACGTCAATGCCACTCCGGAGGAGTGCTTCGCGGCCTACCTCGAAGGCGCACGCCCGGTGGATTCCGCACCGATGGGGCGTACTCCGGAGGGTCTTTACCACATGATGGGCAATGCTCGCGAGCTCACCGATTCGCCGAGCTTCACGACCCGAGACGGAGTTTTTGTTCCCAACTATCCGCTCCAGTCGCATCTCGGCGGCAGTTGGATCAATAACAGCTCCCCCTTTCCCTCCATCGGCCAAGCTGCCCCGGGCGACGATTACGTCGACTTCAGCCTTGGCTTTCGCTGTGCAAGGAGTCTTCAACCATGAGCCCTAAAGCCGCCCGTAATTCCGCCACAAAGAAGCCCTCCGAAGAGGGCCGCGTCTCCACCGAATCGGCGTTCGAGATCTTCACCGGAGGACCGACGATCGACGTCATTGTGGCTGTCGAGGGAAATCAGACGACCATCGACGACCAGCCCAACCTGATGAGAATCCCTCCCGATTTGATGCAGGCTCTCTACGCTCCGCCGGTGGTGCCAATTCCTACCAGCAAAGAGGGAATTCGGGATTACCTCTCGAGTCTGCTGGACAACATGGAGCAACCCGGGGAATGGCACGTCGGCCCCGAAGACGAGCACTCGGATGTGTGGGATCCAGCCACTCGCAAGTGGAAGAAGGACGGGGCGGCCGCGATGTTCACCATTCTGAGAAATACCGAGCCCTATCCGGATGCAGCCTCGGTCAGCGAACACAACGACCGCATCAGGCTCCAAGTCAGCGTCCGCTTGAACACCGTCGATTCGTCCGAGTGAAAGGTAGGAAAACCATGGCAATCGAGTCATTTGAATTCGAAAACGACTCCGGACGAGATGCGGTCGGCCTTCGTTTGCACTGGAGCTCGACGCGCAGCCGGGTAGGCGACCCACTCTCGGTTCGTGGAGCCGAAGGACCACTTGCGGCCAAAGCCGGGTCGTCCCGACCGGGAGTCATTGACATCGACTTTTCGACGAATCCGGTGCCGAAGGGAGGAAGAATCAAGGTCGCCCTTCCGGTCGACGGAGAAGCGCTGAACGGAACCAAGCCGGAATGGCTCCAGTCTGGGTATTCGGATCCAATGGAGGCCGGCGATGCCTGGCGGCGTCAGCTCTACGAGTTGCTCCGACTCCCGTATTCGACGAAGCGTAGTGCCGAGCCGAGTACCACCAGGGGGCTTCGGCAAATGTTGCATCGCTGCCATCTCATCCTGGAGATGCAGGATCCGATGAGGGGTCAGCAGGAGTTTTTCTACAGCCTCGATTTGGAAACCCATCCCCTCCTGAAAGACCTCTGGAGTGTCGGCGGAAAGGAGGCCGACTTGCGGCAAGAAGCCACCCGCTCCCTGGAGGCTGTCCTGCGGGCCCGGGTCATTCGTCGCTCAAAATGGCACAAGATTCCCGCCATCTCCCGACGATCGCACAAAGACGGGACGGACTTCGCGGGCCAGCGTGCGGAACAAGAGCATGTTCTGGCCATCTCCGCTCTGATGCTTGCGTTGATCGACCAGAGCCGGTACTTCAAACAGTTTCCGAGTACAAAAGGCCGCGCCTATCAATTGGGATTGGCGATAGAGGCCTTCGCGAACGGGAAATTGCGTCTGGACGGAACGACCCCCTCCCATGGTCAGCCGGACAGTGCGAACGTGTTTTGCTTTGCCGAGTTGGCCCTCCTCTGCATCGAGCGCGGGGTCGAAACCGAGCGCTGGGAGGAACTGCTTCCGGGGCTCGTGAGAGCCCAGGCAATCTACACCGCGGCTTACGGCCTGCCCGACGGACAACCTGCGCGATACGACGACTACGGACGCTGGGCCAAGGAACCGCGACAACCGCTCGACCCGGTTCGGATCGCTCAGATCCGTGGCCAGTATCGGGGCTTGACGGTCGACGAACTCGTTGACGAGGCCGGGCGCAATTGCCGACGAGCCTTCATTCCGGAAGACTGAGCCCGCTACCACCCACCCGTTCCCATGAGGCCTCGGTGGAGAGGGGGTCGCGTCGTTCTCGAAACCCGATCTCACGCCCTGGCTACGCTGCGTGCAAGCTGGGTAATGCCCGCAATGAAAGCCAGCGCCCCCATCGGAACCAGCAGAATGGCCAATCCCGGGTCTCCACCTTGGGCGAACGCACCGCCCAGGAGGAAACCGAACGGAGTGGCGATCGTCGCGAATCGGACCATTGCCGTGGCCGCTCGCACCCGAGAATGAAGACTCGACTCGAAGAACGGCCAGGCGCAAGCGACCCCGATGCCGGCCATCGAAAAGAGGGTCCCGTGGACGTGACCGAGCGTCAAGAGCTCACGGCGCATGGTCGTGGCGGCACTCAGATACCACGCGATCTTGAAGCCGTGCAGCCCTTCTAGGGCCAGGCCGAGGGCGGCGTAGAACGCCAGGGTCCATAGCGAGAAGCGGAGGAGGGAACGGGCAGCTTGATCCATGCCGAGTCTCCATGACGATTTGGCAAGGTGCGGGGATCTGACCGCGCCAATCCGGAGAGGTTCGGGCGGTAACCACCGCGAGGCTATCAACGCGACGGCCGGAGGTATTAAGCTCTACTGCCAAGCTCGACGGATCATCGAGTCACTCGGGGTTACGAGCGGCCAGTCCTAGTTTACGACTTCACGCGGGCGAACTCGGCGAAGCCGCGGAGGTACTGGGCGAGCTGGTCTTGGGCTCGGCCATCCTGGATGGCTCCACTCGCATCGAACGCTTCGCGGGCCTTGCTCACCAAGCCTCGGCCGCCGCAGTAAGGGCTGGCGCCCATAGCTCCCATGACTGGCAACCAGGCGCTTCGGCTGACTTGTCGGCGCCCCTCGCGTAGGTCGCGCGAATCGAGGGGCGTGACCACTTCTGAAGCAATAGCCTCTGCCGCGAGTTGATTCCCTGATCGGGCGAGTCACGGCTCTCGTTGCGTCTTCACTAGGTCCGGCAGACACTCGTCCACTTCCCCGGCCAGACCGGGAAGCGAATGGGGTCAGGGGATGCGGAAAAGCAAGCCGTTGCTCAGAGCGGCACCGAAGGGGGCGCCGGCGTCGGCGGTGGCGACTTGGGCGACGAGCTGATAACCGAGTGGAAGTCCAATGGGTATGGGGGTCGTGATCACGATGCGACCTTGCGCATCAGCCGTGAAGGGAGCGATAGTGTCGGGAGGCCATGGCCAGGCGATGCCGCCGAAGAAGGGAGTGGGATTGAGCGTGGCACCGAGACCCATCAGCGACGGGGCGAGCGGCGGCAAGTTTTCGACCACGACCATGAGGGTGGCCGGAGAGGAGAGTCCTTCGACAAGACGAAACTCCGGCACTCCGTTGGACCCGGCGGCGAACCCTCCCAGATTGCGAGCGGGGCCGAGGTCGATCTTCACGACTTCAGTTTCGCCGAACTCCGGAGGGTAGACGGAGAAATTGGGCGGAACGGTCTGCATCACTCCCCCGATCCACCGTTCGTTAACCGTCCAGTGGGAATGATAGAAGCCGATATCCAGGAACGGACTGTTGGGGGCCCCCATGGGGCTGCCGTCGGATCTTCTCGAGAAAACGAGTCGATGCGTACCCCGCAGGTCTTTGACGAGCGAAACCCACCCGTTGGTCGCGATGTCATAACCGATGACGACCATGCGTGAGCCGTCGTAGGAAAGCTGCCGGCAATCGATGGTGTGGCTGAGCAAATCACCGGTGTCGACCGCGAGGACCTCCCCGGTGGTGATGTTCCTCCAAATCAGCCCGAGTCCGAGTGGAGCCGAGGGTCCCAGATAAGTCTGCAGGTACGCGCGCATCACGAAGACATTCCCGTCACCGCTGACGACTATCGGATCAAAGCCCGCTGACGGAGAGAGGACTCCAAAATTGAGCGCGACCGATACGCAAGTTGTCTGACCCGTAGTGAAATTGCGAACAAATACATCCGGGCCGCCGTTGACGTCGCCAGGAACCAATGCGTCGCAATCGGATTCGAAGAAGATTCGTGTACCATCATGAGTGATCCCGCGGGCGTGCACACTCCGGAACGATCCCAGATACTGACAGGCTGGTACCACTCTCTCCACCGACAAGTCCGCCGTTCTGATGCGGTATGACCTCAGCAAGCTTGGTGTCATCGATTCGAAGGGCTCGGGCGGTAATAGAAAATCAGTCGTAGTGACGACGAGATAGTCGAGATCGGGAGTCGCCGCAGTGACTTCCAGAAAGCCGGTCACTGGGCTTCCATCGAATCGCATAGTCAATCGACGGAAGACGGGCGTGAGAGGATCACTGATGTCGCCATGGATGGCTCCGATTTCTGGGGGGCTGGTTCCAGGGATGTAACCAAACGCTACCATGCTGCGCCCGTCTCTTGAGATGCGCGGTCGACCCAGACTTCCCAGTGCTGCACCAGACGAGTCCTTCGTGATAAGCAATACGAGGCCGATAACCTCATCGTAGAGATAGATATCCATGCTCTGGTTGGTGTCGAGAGGATCTAGGGCTACGATACTGGCAAACAGCACTCGCTTCCCATCTTCACTCACTTCGCAGACGCCACCAGCCAGATTAAAAAGTGATCCCCCAGGGACAGGAAGCCCGTTCGAGCCCAATGAAACGATGGTCGTTGGCCCGAAAGGAACCGGCTGTGCCCACCCCAAGGCTGCTGGCGAAGCTACGATGCACACGGTCAATATCAGCTTCATTAGTCTCCCAGATGAACTCTTCATTGTTGCAATCCTGGAATGGAGAAATTGACGAGGGCGACATACTCGTTGTGCGGTCCGAGTAGCCCAGGGTTTCCCGTGGGGGCGGGGATGACGACTGCGCTCGGGTTGCTCCCGATAGAAGTAGTCTCGACAGGACCTACAGACAACGTGCAAGGGTTGACGTATTGAATTGTGATCGACCCGGAAAGGCCCGTGAGGTCGAGCGCAAAGCTGGCTGGCCCGAGAACTGGTGGATTCCCTCCGACACCTCTTGCTCCCGTGACCGGAGAATAGACGCTGAGTCTCATGGTCGCACCTGACCCGGAACGAGCGGCAACGACCTGAGCCTCGATAGCCGGCCGGGTGATCGTGGCGCCGTTGGGGCCAGGGCCCAACGGAAGAGGGGGGTTGTTGAGAAACCAGTTGGAGGTCGTCGGGATTGCACTTGAGACCGTATCACCCGGATCAATTTGACCCTGAAATAGCCGATTTCCTGGAGCGGGAGTTTGGGAAACAACAATCTCGAGATCAGGACTGAAGTTCCACCAATCAACTTGGGAGCAGAACACGGAGGCGGCGTAGTAGGGCTGAAGAGCGAGGTTCGGCTCGAACATGTTATAGGGCTCCGCGAGTTGGGAATAACGCGGTCCCCAGTAGGAAACCATGGCGCCCGCGATGATCCCCGCTCCCCAAACGTAATCGCGCGTCCACTTCTCCAATCCTTCGAGATTGTTCGTCAAGCCTGGAATCGCATAGGGGTTGTTGGGCGTCCCTGCGAGAGGAACAGGAAAAACTCCAGTCGTCGTTAGGAAGTGGCTTGGCCGCACGCAGTAAGGATTGTCGAGGCTGTCATAGGTCGGAGCCGGGCGTCTCCAAGTGCTTGTCGTCGCGCCGACTATCCAGTCTTCCTCGATGAAGATCGGGCAGGGAGCGTAGTTCGCGCCGGAGTCGAGCGTGGTACGGTGGCCCTCTACCGCCGACATCGTTCCCCACTTGCCGGCAACGGTGTAGAGTTCTTCGGATTCACCGGTAATCGTAGAGAGTCCGATCTCCCCTCCGCGCTGGAGTCCGATACATGAAAGCCAGGAGCGGTCAGCTGCCGCCCGGAACGCGCTGAGATTGGCCGAGATTCGAGAACTGAACACTCCTTGCCCGGACGTCACGGTGTCGTGAGAAAAACCTACTTTCCGTGGAGTAAACCGTCCCCACCAAGAGGTGTAGAGCGATCCTCGTCGAGGGCAGACGGTCATTATCTTGCTCGATGGATTGTTAGCCAGATAGGGCTCCATGGCGGCGAAAGCTTGACCGAACCACCTGACCCACTCGTCGGGGTAAGAGCAGCCCCACACGTTCGACGGAGGTGCCGAACAGGCCCCGTCGCGGAGCTCATACTCATGCATTATTGTATATTGTACATGTGGATATGAGCAGAGCCTCCCAACCACGTACCAATAGTATAATTGATATTTCTTCTCAAAGACCCGTGGTAGCGTAGCTACTGGCGTCGCCCGCGTATCCGGAGTTAGCGGAAGTGGTTCCGCGGGTGTATCGTGAGCCGGGGCCAAGTATTGATCCTCAAAATCAGCACCGTCACCGCTGTTCAAGGTGAGAGTGATAGAGACCTGAATGCCTCGCGCTTGGCACAGACCCAGAATCCAGTCAAGGTGGTTCCAGTAGTTGAGATCGAATCGCTCGAAGTCGAGTTGGCAAGTGAAGCCGCTGCTGCTCGTGCCGGTAAAGAATTTGGTGTTGACAGAAGTAGCGCCCGGAGCCTGGAAGGGGAAAGCGGAGTATTGAACAAGCGGTTTTTGCGACGGCTGGGCAGGGTCCACCGTCGGCCAGTACGGGGGGTTAGCCGGAACTTCCGCCGCGGGTGTGCTGCGTTGTGACGAGTAATTCAAGGCGATCCGGATGCGGTTGAAACCACGCGCCACCGAATCGTCGATGGCATTGACCACCATGTGATTGCCACCGCTGACGTACGAAGGGTTCGGGGTGGTCGGCCAAGCTGGGTAGGCAAAGTAGCCGGGAAAGCCGGTCCACCGGGGATCCGCGAGATGGAGGTAGGTCGTTGTCATCGGGCGACGGTACGCCACCGTTCCGTTTCCCTGAGGCTCCACGACGGCGTACGGCGTGCCCTCGGGGATTGCAGGACGCCATGGACCTCGGGAGGTGCTGTATACACACGTGAAGGAAAAGTCCTCCTCGCTCGTGAGGAAAGGAGAGAGGCCCGGCGCGACCTCCTCTTCGAAGTGTAGTTGCCAGCTTCCGGTGTAAGGGGCCGCAAAGTACACCGGAAAGAGAATCTGAGGCTGGACCGCGGTGCAGACGACGGGCACCCTGAATGTGCCCAGCATGTGGGAAAAAACGGCGGTGAGCTTCACCTGCACGAATGGATTAGAGATTGAGTTTGCGGGGGCTGAGAACTGGGCGAACAAGGTTCTCTCCCAGAGCCCTACCGTGGTTGAGAATGGCCCGGCTTGAGCAGGCAGGGAACTACAGAGAGAGAGAGAGAGAGGCACACAAGGCAGTCTTCAAGTGCATAAAATAAACCTCCCTGGACCCCTGGGATTAAACGCTCCAGGCTCTGAGAAGTCAAGAGAT
>CADEGH010000034.1:45143-53517 GCA_902826835.1 uncultured bacterium
CTTCGAGCGCGACTCTGGGTGGTGGGTGACTTGGGTTCCTTCACGATCTTGCGCGGGCGAAGTCGACGAAGCCGCGGAGGTACTGCGCGACTTGGTCTCGCACGCGAGCGTCCAGGACCGTTCCACTCGCGTCGAAAACTTCCCGAGCCTTGCTGACCAGGAGGCGACTGCCGAAGTACGGGCGGGTGCCCAACGCCCTGAGCACGGGCAACCAAGCGTCTTGACTGAAGGCCGTGCCGAAGTTCCCGGGAGTGGCGCCCAGAAGACCGACGGCTTTGCCCCCAAAGACACGCTTCATGTCCGCGCCGGGACGGGAAAGCCAGTCGAGGGTGTTCTTCAGGACGCCCGGGATCGAGCTGTTGTACTCCGGAGTCGCGATGAGTAGGCCATCGGCCGCGGCGATGTGCTCTTTGAGCGCGGTGACCGCGGGGGGAATCCCCGACGCGGACTCCAGATCTTCGTTGAAGAGGGGGATGCCCTCGGGAGTGTGCACGCTCAAACCCGTGTCCGCGGGCAGGAGTTTTTCCGCCGCGCGGAGCAAGCTGGTGTTGTAGGACTGGCGTCGCAGGCTGCCGGAGAGACCGACGAGGGTGATCATGGGTAGTTCCTTGGGAGTGAGTTCAGCTCAGGTGGCCCATACGGCCACTTTGGTAGTCCAGCATGGCCTGACGGATCTCACCCTGGGTGTTCATGACAAAGGGGCCATGCCCCACGATGGGTTCGTCGATCGGTGCTCCGCTGAGCACCAGCACCTTGGCTTCTCCGGAGGTTTGTATTGCGATCGATGAACCATCCCGTCCGAGCACGAACAGCCCGGCGGGGCCGAGTCTCTGGTCGGCGACAGTGACTTCGCCTTCAAGGACCGCAATCGTTGCCGTGTGCCCCGGCGCGAAGTCGAGCGTCCAATGATCGGCGTCGGCGGTGCGAAGGTCCCAGACGTTCAGCGATGTGAAAGTCTGAGCGGGGCCCCGGACGTCTTGCAGCGCGCCCGCGATGACCCGGCCCCGCGTCTTCTCCGTGATCTGCACGGTGGGGATGTTCGCGGCCAGAATCTCCTGGTAGCGCGGCTTGGTCATCTTGTGTTCCGCCGGCAGGTTGACCCACAGTTGGGCCATCGACAGAAGGCCGCCCTGGCGGGAAAACTCGGTGCCGTGGAACTCCTCGTGGACGACTCCGGATCCGGCGGTCATCCACTGCACGTCGCCCACCCCGATCTTGCCCGACCCACCGGCCGAGTCGCGGTGTTCGACTTCCCCCGCATACACGATGGTGACGGTCTCGAAGCCCCGGTGGGGATGTTCGCCGACTCCTCTCCGATCCGCCGTCGGTCGAAAACTCCGCGGAGCGGCATAATCGAAGAGTAGAAACGGTGATACATCCTTCGCGATGGGTTCGTGATAGGCGAACAAACTCTGCACCGGAAATCCGTCGCCGACCCAGTGCGAACCCTGAGCAACTCTCGCGAGCACGAGTCTCTTGCTCCCTACAGACGAGGCATCGCTCTCCCCGATGAGATCCCGTTCCATCCTGACTTCCGCCGGTTGGTGCTTCTGCTTCACGTTCATCCTCCGTCCACGAGGGCTACTGACGGGCACCCGCGCTCCAGCGCTGGCTGCCCATGACAGTTCAACGTTAAACTATCGGAGGGCTACCACAAGCCTGGAGCGCAAGCGGAACTACCCCAACAAGTGAAGCCGAAGCCGTCGGCGGCTAGTCCGCTGTACGGAAAAAAATCGTGCCTGTCGCGGATAAGAGCTCCAGGATCTACTGAATAGACGAGATTTCCCACCGTCAGTCTTGCGCGTTACGCGACGGCACGAAAAGGACTTGAGGGGGCATGCCGCTGGAGCCGGCTTTCGGATCGCCAAATCCGTACTTAGGCGATTCTCTTTCCGCCGCAACCTGGCGCAGGATGCTCCGAGCCGAGCTGAAATCGGGCCCGCGCTCCCGAACAAGCTGTGGTATACAAGGTGCATGACTCGAGGAGAAGCCGCAGATGATCGAAACTCAACCGCACGAGCGAGGTGGCTTGGTCAAGACTCTCGGGTGGCTCCGAGAGAGTGGGGGAATCCGACTCTGCTTCCCGCTTCTGCTCGGAGGGAGTCTGACTGCGCAGTCGTTCTTCCTTCCGCCTGACCTTTCGGGCTCGGTCCCGATCCCTCCGGCTCTGGTCGATGAAGTGCGGAGCGGAAGATCTCCCCAACTTGCAGACGTAACGGGTGATGGCATCAAGGACCTGATTTGGTCGGATGCCTTCACGGGCAGTAGCGCGGACCAAATAGTCGTGCAGCCTCTGGACGCCACCGGAGCTGGGGCAAGTTTCATCACTTCGCCCCACAGCTTTATCCTTGAGGGTGGAGTACCAGTAACGGTTGATATCAACGGCGACGGATTGGCTGACTTGCTTCGATCGAGCGCCAACGGAGTTCGCACGATGATTGCCTTGGGGGACGGGACTTTCTCGTTGGACCAATTCGATCTGCCACCCTTCTCTCCACAGCGCGCCTTCGTGATCGACATGGACGCCCTGATCGGCGATGAAGTCGTTGTTTACGGGGCAAATTCCGACCCGATGGCCGGAACAACACTTCCGCCTACTTTTGCCATTTACAGAAGGGTAGCGGGGCAACTCGTTCTCGCCACGAACTTCACGGTGCCCCTACTGCACCGACCCAGCGGAGAGCAGGCGATCGCGATCGGCGACTTCGATGGAAATGGCCTCAAAGATATTGCCTACGGCACCCGAGGCAACACGCCCAATACGACGCCTCTCTTGATCCGGGTCTTGCGACAAGTCTCCCCACTGTCGTTCACTGATGTCGGGCCGTTCCCACTACCGACGCCGAATCCGTCTTGCGCCTGCACGATAGCGGTTGTGAGCGCCTGGAGCAGGGACTTGAACTGGGATGGTCGGGACGATTTGATCCTGGCGGGGAATCAGGAATCGTTGCCGTTCAACGGTAGCGGTCCGCTCACCACCGGACACTTCACCGTCCTCTCCGGAAACTCGACTTCGGTACTCGGCACCGGGACCCTGACAATTCCATATCCCGCGGCCATTTGTGAAGGCAACAACATCCCTCCGTCGGACTTCGACGGGGATGGTGTCCTTGAGCTATCGGCCCGATTCTATACGCCAGGTGTGCAAGGAACACTACAGGCTGATCTCTTTCGGCGAGTACCCGGCCAGTCGCGAATCGCGAAGATGCTGGTAGCACCGATTTCCGCCTACTATTCGGCCTTATTTCCCAATGCCTCGCCCGACTCTTGGACCATCGCCGACGATCCGGACGGCGATGGTGACCTGGATATCCTGTTCGTGGCGACAACCAACGAGGGGGGGGTATGGCACTTGAGAAAAGGCTGGGCGGAAAACACGTCGATCTACCGCTCCGCGTGTTCCCCCGGGGGCACGACCCTGGTCTCCGGGCACGGGGTGGCGGCGCCGGGAAACTCCCAATTCGGGTTCTCGATCGCCGGCGCGCCTCCGGCGGCACCAGCCGCTTTGGTGCTTTCCTTGGCCACCAATCCGTGGGCGATCGGAGGCTGTACGTTGTGGTTGGATCTGAATCCCCCTGCCCTCATTTGGCCGAGCGGGGCTTCCGGAACTCTGATCACCAACGCGGGCGGAGCAGGCTTCTTGCCGTTGCCTCTTCCCAATTCGCAGTTGCTGGTGGGAGCGTCAGCGTTTACCCAGTGGGTCGTCGTCGATCCCGCGGGGTCGTTTGTGACCCCGGTATCCAACTTCAGTTTGAGCGACGCCCAGCGTGTCATGATTTGGTGACGGCGATGCGCTTCTTGTTGAAGGTGCAGATCCGCGAAGAACAATGACCGCAGGTCAGGGTCTTCCGCCGGATTCTGCCGCTGCCGTCAGCCCAAGTCTCTTGCACAGCTCGCCGAGAGTCGTCTGTTCGGCAGCGGAGAGTGAGGCGAATTCACCGACGACGCGGGCGACATGGGCGGGGAAGAGCTTTGCGATCAGGTGGCGACCGGCCGAGGTCAGGGTTAGGACGCAGGTTCGGCGGTTCTTGGACTCGCGATCCCGGGCCACCAAGCCTCGTGATTCGAGGTTGCCAATCACCATGGTGATGTTGCCGGGACTCTGCAGGAGCTTGCCCGCGAGCTCGCGCTGGGACATCGGCCCGAGGTGGTACAGCGCCTCCAGGGCTCCGAACTGGCTGACGGTCACGTTCGAATCGGCGAGGTGGCGATGGATGCGGCGCACGAGCGACTCGCTCGCACGGAGCAGTTTGATGTAGGCGTCGAGGGCGCGGCGCTCTTCCTCGGTCCCTTCGAAGTGGGTTGGCATGGGTGGGCCGGATCGTAGCGCGGGCCCGGCGTCCGACGGGGGCCGGGGAACCGGATGGTCAGGGTGCCGGTCGCGGAGACACGGTTGCATTCGAGGCATCCCGGGACCCGGCCGGATCGGATAGACTCCAAGAAGTCCTGCCACCTTCGGGGGAGCTGATCATGTCACCGCGAGCTCGAACATGGTTCGGTGGAATGGCGTTTGGCTTGTCGTTATTGCTATCCGACTCGGCATCGGCGCAGGTCCTGTCTTGGCCCAAGAATGACCGGATTCCACCGTTTCTTTCCGTCGAGGAATGGCGAGCTGCCGATTCGACGACGAATGTCCCGATCCCCAATCCGCTGGCGAAATTGGCGCACCCTCTTCTGTATGTGAGCCAGACCGAGGTGGAGACCACCTGCGAAGCCGGGCCATGGTTCTTCCGGGCGACCAGCCGGTCCGGGGCGATTGCAGTGTTCCGGGAAGAAGTGGGCAGCCGCCGGGGCCACGCTCGGGTCGAAACCGGACTCGCCGGCATCACTCATCTGAGCGTTGCCCGGCCCGGCTGGATCCCACCTACGCGGCTCACCCTGCTGATCACCGGGTTCGATTCCGAAACCCGCACTCACCTGCGGACTTTGGAGATGGACGGCCAAGCCCCGCTGGTCAGCGGCGAGACCGTGGCGTGGCCGCCGTGCGAATTGGAATTCCCGCCGGAGGCGCGAATCACGGCGGCAGCCTGGTTTTCGAACGGGTTGTTCGTGTTCGATATCGCCCGCGCAACCATCGAACACTATGAGGACCATGACTGCGACGGGTATCCCGACATCCGTGGGCCAATTGACGGCGTCCCCTTGTTTCCACCGCCGCCGCCCGGAGAGGCGGCGCCGCCCTCGCGGGTAAGGCTCTCAGAGGTCGTGGGTTTCCGAGACTCATTGGGCGTCGTCGTCGGGGTCAAGCTTCGCACCGAACGTTCGCTCCGGACCGAGAGGGCTCGTTCCGCGGTCGTGATGGACCCGCTGGCTCCGAGCGGAATGCGATTCGAACCGCGCTACTCGTGGTACCCCTTTTATTTCATGGGCCCGCCGACCTTGCGTTCGTCGCCGCTGGCCGGACGGCAATCCGTACGCGTCCGCGGCCGGAGCGGGGAGTCGGTCGTCGTCGAACTCGCCGAAGGGGCCAATGGTCCCTGGCGTCGCGCCGGTGAAAAAGCTCTCTTGGGCAACATTCCATTTGCCATTGATGCCGTCCCGCTCTCGGAGCCGCTGGCGGCGGGCCAGTGGATCCGAGTGAGAACCGCGGATTCGAGTCGGGTCTGCGAGAGCCTCGAGATCGGGACCGCGGTTGGCGCCTTCGCGAGCGGTCATTTGGGTACCTGCGGCGGCACCAAACTCGTGGTGGAAGGTACGGATCTCTGCGGCCCCTTCGTCTTGGTCACGGTGGAGGGAGAGGTTCACGACTTGGAGGGGGAAGCGGCGCCTGACGGTCGCGGCATCACCGTGGTCATCCCGGCATTCACGGAGATCCGGGAGGCAGTGCTCATTGCCGGCCACGGGCTGACTCGCGCCGAGGCATTCGTGACCGTGCATCCGTGATCGGGATCGTCCGGCGGTTCGCCTCAGCGCAGTTCGAAGGCGGCCGTGAGTTTGACCGGCAATGGGCACGAAAGGTCGAGGAAGGCACCCTGGAGGCTGACGAAGGGAGAGCCGAGGAGGGAGCTCGGCAGCGTGAATGACATTTCAGCGAAACCGCTGGCGTTGGTGATGAACTGATAGTTGAGGGGAAACGGTGTGCTGAAAAAGTCGCCCACGATGACCAGGTTGGCCGCCAGATCGAGGCTTCCGGTGCAGGGGACGATGGTGGCGTTGGTCTGGAGAGTTCCAGCCGCGAGATAGAGAGGAGTGTTGGGGGGGCCCTGCCAAGTGAGGGTGACGCGATTGGCGGCGGCGCCGGTGGTGGGGATCTGGTGGCGGAAGGGGCCGTTGACCCCGAGGGCCCCGAGGCCATTGATGCGGAGCGAGGCGGCGGCGGAATTGGCTTGGCCGGTGGAGGGGGTGCAGTAGACGATCGGTGCGGTGTTCGCGAACGACCAAGCGGGATCGTCGGTGAATACGGAGCTCGACCCACCGAGAGTGCCATTCAGTGCGGCGCCGGTGGCAAGGCAAGAATTGGTGACGGTTTGACCAGCGGCGTCATTGAGGCGCCAGTATCCCTGGAGGCCGGGTTCATTGCCAACCAGGACGGAAGTCGCGGACGCGGCAATTTCGGCGGCAGTGCGGCCGATGTTCCAGACGCGGACTTCGTCGAGGTAGCCGTTCAGATTCACGAACACCTGTCCCGGAGATCCGGAATTCATCTGTGCGCCCAAACAAAAATCGGCGGTACGGGATTGAATCATCGTTGAGAACGGCGTCGAACTGGCGAAGGAACCGTTCACGTAGGTATTGATGAATCCCGCGGACCTGGCAAGGGCCAAGTGACGCCAGACGCCAAGCTGAAGGGCCGGCACTGCGATCGTGACCAATTGAAACCCCGATCCGACGCCGTAATAAAGAGCGACTCCGGTCTGATTCACCCTCAGAGCATAAGTGAAGACGCCGGTCGGGTCTGTTTTGCTCACCAAAGTGAGGTCACCCGCGGCATTTTGGACGTACCACGCCTCGATTGTGAAGTCCTGCCAGCCATCGAGAATGCCGGCGGGAACGGCGGGTACGCGTACGTGGTCACCCCCATCGAAGCTGAGGGCGGAATTGGTCCCGGTGACACACTGGGCCGACACGAACGAGAGGAGACTCGAGACGAGTCCGCAAATCAACAGAGGGGTAGAGAGGAGCAGGCGCATCTTCGGACTCCAGAGGAGGGCTGGCGATCAGCGCGCTCCGAGTGGGGCGCGCAGGCTCTATTCCTTGCCGGAGTCAGTTTCGCCGAAATCCGAGGGCAGATTTCGCGGGAAATTAGAGAAAAACCGAAGAAAGCCCGTTGGAGAGGGCGGGCGTGGTCAGGTCGAGCGCCTGCTGCCAGATCGTCGACCCGGTGAGCCCGGGGGGCACGTTGCCCAGGGGCAGGAGGAAGCGGCCGTTGGCGTCGGCCGGGAAAATTCCGAACAGGTTGATCGGATCGGAGAGGAGGACCGGCCCGATTCCGGTGAGGGGCCCGCTGCCCCCAGAGAGAGAAAAGCCCAATGCCAGCGCGGCGGAAGGGGCCGCGCCCGTGACCAGGATCGACACGGGTTGGTTGGTTCGTGGCGGGTTGATCGTCTCAACGGGCCCGGTCGGGGAGCCGACCCACGCGCGGAATTCGTCGATGCGGCCGTTGCCGAAGTAGCCGGCGCCCACGCTGGTGCCGAATGCAAACGTGGAAGGGATGCCGCCGGCCGAGAAGTTCTCGGGATTACCGCCGCCGATGTCGGTGATGAGGACCTGCGCGGTGGCTCCACCGTTGGTGAACCACAGGGTCATTTCTCCCGACGCCCGGGGCATGGCCAAGTTGAAGAAGATCGGTCCGCCGAACCAGTTTCCGGCGTTGACCGACGCGTTGAGGAAGAGCCGATTGGCCAAGCCGCCACCGGTGTTGTCGGAGAGGCGCGCTTCGATCGCGGCCCAGGTCGAGGTGTTGGCGCCGACGATCAGTGAGAGGGCGTCGCCGCCGCCGTTTTGGTACCAGTTCGCCTTCACGACCGTCGACGCACGTGGCGCCGAAAAGGCGGTGAATGCCGACCAACCGAATTGGAACGGCGTGTTGGCTTGGAGCGCATTGTTGGTGATTTGGGCGTCCGCGTCGATCTCCGACCAATCGGGCCCGAGGTTGCCACTGTTGGCGCGATCGAAGAAATCGTGAACCCCGGTCTGGGCGTAGATCCATGCCGGGGCGAGGGCAAGGACGAGAACCGCGCGTAGCACTTTCAACATCACAACTTCCTTGATGGCAAGGCCGACCGGCATGGATCCGCATCAGCGTGAAGGCGACAGCATACCGCCTCCGATGCCGGGGCGCCGAACCCTCCCACGAAGTGCGTTCCACCATCGACATGAAAGCACCACGCCCCCTCGCGACATGCGTGCCACCCCCCATGGGAACGCGGATCAC
>CADEGH010000035.1 GCA_902826835.1 uncultured bacterium
AGGCGCCAGGCTTTGGCGATCGCCGCAAGGCCATGCTCGAAGACATCGCCATCCTGACCGGCGGCACCTTCATCTCCGAGGACATCGGTCGCAAGCTCGAGTCGGTGGCGATCACCGAGCTCGGTCGCTGCCGCAAGGTCGAGATCAAGAAGGAAGAGACCCTCATCATCGAGGGTGTCGCCACGAAGAAGACCATCAAGGAGCGGGTCGACCAATTGCGCGCCAAGATCGACACCACGACGAGCGACTACGACCGCGAGAAGCTGCAAGAGCGGCTCGCGAAGCTGTCGGGCGGAGTGGCGGTCATCAAGGTCGGCGCTCCCACCGAGAAGGAGATGGCAGAGAAGAAGTATCGCGTCGAAGACGCGATGCATGCGACCCGCGCGGCGATGGACGAAGGAATCGTCCCCGGCGGCGGGGTTGCCCTCCTCCGCACCATTCCCGCCTTGGAAGCCCTGTCCGCCAAGACCAGGAACGAAGCCGAGCGCGCGGGCATCGACATCGTGATCGACGCCTGCCGCGCCCCCTGCGTGCAGATCGCGAGCAACGCCGGCTTCGACGGTGATGTCGTGGTCGAAACGGTCCTCGAAAAGACCGGCGCCCAGGGCTTCAACGCCCTGACCGGCGAGTACGAGGATCTGGTCAAGGCCGGAGTCGTCGACCCGGTGAAGGTGACGCGACTCGCCCTTGAGTACGCGGCTTCGATCTCCGGCACGATGCTGATCACCAACACCACCATCACCGAGCTCAAGAACGAGAAGTCGGAAGTGCAAGGCGCGGTGGTCTGATCCCCATTCGGTTGGGGCCGGGACGGCGCGAGGGACCACTCTCGCGCCGTCCCCATACCGGGAACGGCGATGGCGAAGAAGCGCGACTACTACGAAATCTTGGGCCTTGAGCGCGGGGCGTCGGAAGACGACCTGAAGAAGGCCTACCGCAAACTCGCCTTCAAGTATCACCCCGACAAAAACCCGGGTGACGCCGCTGCCGAAGCGAAGTTCAAGGAAGCCGCCGAGGCCTACGAGGTTTTGTCCGACGACCAGAAGCGGGCTCGCTACGACCAGTTTGGCCACGCGGGAGTCGATGCCCACGCGCAGGGCGGAGGCGCCCAGGGTCGCAGTGCCGAGGACGTGTTCTCGGCGTTCCGCGACGCGTTCGGCGGGGAAGGCGGATTCTTCGACATGTTCGGCGGCGGGGCCCGGCGCAGCCGCACGCGCGGACCTGAAGCCGGCGCCAGCTTGCAGGCCACGGTTTCCGTCACGCTCGAAGAAGTGCTCACCGGAACGACCCGAAGGCTGTCAGTCAAGCGCCGCGAGCTCTGCGAAGGCTGCCGCGGCACCGGGGTCAAGGGCGGCGGGAAGCCGGCCACCTGCTCGACGTGCGAGGGCGCCGGAGCGGTCCTCCAATCGCAGGGCTTCTTCAGCCTGCGGACGGTGTGCCCGACCTGCCAGGGCCGGGGGAAGGTCGTTCGCGATCCCTGCCCGAAGTGTGATGCGGAAGGTCTGACCAAGAAACCGGTGGAGCTCGAAATCAAAATTCCCCCGGGCATCGACGAAGGCACGGAACTGCGCATCGCCAACGAAGGCGAACCGAGCCAGGAGGGAGGTCCGCGTGGCCACCTCTTCGTTCATTTGCAAGTCCAGGATCATCCGGTGTTCCTGCGCCGCGGGTCCGATCTGCTGTGCGAAGCCGAAGTCGAGGTGGCCCAGGCCGTGCTCGGAGCTTCCATCGAAGTGGCGACTCTGGATGGCCGGGCCGATTTGAGAATTCCTCCGGGAACCCAGCCCAACACGGTGCTTCGGCTCCGCGGTCAGGGACTTCCGGAACTGCGGGGCGGGCAACGGGGCGACATCCTCGTGCGCCTCGCCGTCTTGATCCCCACCCGACCGAGCGAAAAAGAGCGCACGCACTACGAGGCGCTGCTCCGGGAAGACAAAACCGCGAAGCCCGGCGGCAAGGGCTTCTTCCGCAAAGTTCGGGAGATCTTCGAGTGAACGACACCACCAACGATCCCGCCGACCAGACGCCACCTTCGGACGAATCGGAGCTAGATTTCGCCCTGATGCTCGCGGAGCAAGCCGAGCTCAAGGCCAAGGCCGCGAAGGCCGACGAGCTGACGGATCGGCTCCAGCGAACGCTCGCCGAGTACGGCAACTACCAAAAGCGTGCCGTCAAGGAGCGCGACCAAGCGCGCCTCTTCGGGATGCGCGACCTTTTGAGGGCGCTCCTTCCGTCCATCGACAACCTGGACCGGGCGATCCAGAGTGGCGAGGCCGACGCGGTGTCCCTGCTCGCTGGCGTCCGCATGACGAGCAGTGAAATTCAGCGCGTGCTCGGGGAAGTCGGCATCAAGTCGCTCCATCCGATCGGCGAGAAACTCGATCCGCGCGTCCATGAGGCGATTGCGCGGGTGCCCGCTCCCGAAGGCAAGGCGGGTACCATCCTCGATGTCGCGGAGCGCGGCTACGTGCTAGGCGAGATCGTGATTCGGCCCGCCCGCGTCGTGGTGGCGAGCGATTTGGAACCCCGTCCGAAGACCGAGGAGGCCTGAACATGCCGACTTACGACTACCTCTGCACCGCTTGCCAGCACAAAGCCGAGATCCTCGAGTCCTTCCAGGAAGCGCCCAAAAAGAAGTGCCCCGAGTGCGGCAAGAAGCAGTTCGAACGCCAATTGGGAATCGGGGCCGGGTTGCTCTTCAAAGGCTCGGGCTTCTACACCACCGACTACCGGAGTGAGAGCTTCAAGTCCGCGGAGAAGGCAGACACGAGTTCGGGCTCCTGCTCGGGAACGCCGGCTTCCTGCACGAAACCGAGCTGCCCCAGTTCGAACTGAGCGCGCGCCATGGCCAGTCCAGGGGAATCATTCTTGCCACCTCCCTGCCCTCGGTGCTCCAAAGCCCTTCCCCCGCCTCTCCGCACCGACGGTTCGCTCACTGGTCGCTGGCCCCACTTCCCGTTCTGCTCCGACCGTTGTCGGCTGCTCGATCTCGGCGCCTGGCTGACTGGGGACTACGTGATTCCAGGTGAGCCCCTGGCCCATGACGAACAGATCGACCCTTAGGAGCCGCGTCCAAGGCGGGGGCCGCTTGTCGCTGAGGCGTCACTGGCCAACCAGCGGATGCTACGGAGTGGAAGCCTCGAGACCCTCAGAACGAGTGCAGGTGACCTGGGGAGCAGGCTGGTCGGTGGACGCGGCCAAAAAGCCCGACCCCACACTTCCATAGCCCCTGGCGACTCCTGTATGCTCCGCTGCGGGCAGCCCTGCCCACGCCTAGTGCCGCGACTCTTGCGGCTCAGGGCTCATCCCCTCAGGAAAAAGAAACCATGAAACGTGCGCTTCGGGTCGCTACCGCACTCTCCCTTGCTGTTTCGAGTCTCGCCGCCCAACAGTTCGGCGACAGCGATCGGGACTACCTCGTCAACTTCAACGGCAGCTTCTCGCCCTCCTTCGTGCAGAGCTCGATCTGCGCGGGACAAGAGGCGATGTCCAACGACTACTTCACTTCCGCCTCCAGCATGCCCTTCATTTGGGCGATGGCGTCGGCCGGGACGATCGGTTGGTTCACGAACCCCGGTAACTCGGTAGACCTCGGACCGGCCGGTCTCACTTTCCTCCTCAATGGCACCGATCCCTCGAACCCCGTCAATCTCTTCGCTTACCTCGACAACTTCGGGGCAGCGTCCTTGAACGTCGGATCACCGGCGAACCTTGCCGGCGTCATCCTCTATTTCTGCATGGCCCACGTCGACCCCATGGCCCCCTCCGGGTTCTACGTGTCCCAGACGCACGAAGTCACCTTCACTTCACAGGCGGGAGGCATGACGCCCACGGTCGGTCCGAATCCCGGGACCACTCCCGACCCGATGGCCACCACGCTCTCGCTGACCGACGACTCCTTCGCGGTGTTGAACCTGGCGGGCGCAGGCTTCCCTTATTACGGGACGACTCACACGTTGTGTTACGTGGGGTCAAACGGTTACGTGACCTTTGTGAATGGAGACGTTTCCTACTTCTTTGATCCCTTCGGCCTCTCGTTCGGAGATCCCCGTATCGCGATCAATTGGAACGACCTCAACCCCAGCCAAGGCGGTACGGTCAGCGCTTACGCGGATCCGACGGGCGGATTCGAAGTGACCTACACCGGCGTTCCCGAGTTCTTCAATACGGGTTCGAACACGATGCAGCTCCGAGCGGTCCCGGGGACCTCGATCAGCATGAACTACGACGTCGCAATGACCCTGACCGATGGCTTGGTCGGCCTGAGCCCCGGGAATGGTGGCATCGTCACCTCGACCGACCTGTCCAACCCGGTTGGAGGATCCACGCTGATCAATCTGGGCGAGGGCCTTTACGAAGAGTTTGGCGTGACTCCCTGTGGAACCTCCTTCGATCTCAATGGATACCAACTGATCTGGCTCCTGGACAGCCTGGGCAATCCGTTCGCCCAGAATTGAGCCGAACACGTCGCGTTCCTCGCATCCGACCGGATTAGCACGGTCGGGTGCCCTCGGTGTCGGACTCTTGCACACTCGAGCGACGCCGATGACGCGAATGGAGCACTCCTGGGGACTAAACGCGTTGCCTTGCCCGACGTGCCTGTGCGACGATCGCTACGTCTGCCGCAGTTCCCAACCCTAGGATGCAATCCATGAGTCGTTCTGTTCTTTCCGTGGTCGCGGCCTTGCTCGTTTCGCCTTGGCTGACGGCCCAGCCGTACATCAACGGTCCTCTCATCACCCACCCCGGCTTTGCCGCCGGTGGCCTGGACGCCAGCGCTCTCGAGCTCCAGCTCAACAGCTTCGGCGCCGGCGCTCAATTGACCGCGACCATCAACAATCGCCTCGCTGACGATTTTGTGGTGCCGGTTGGTGAGCAGTGGACGCTCAGCGACATCTCGGTGTTCGCGTACCAGACCGGCTCTCCCATTACCTCGACGATGACCGGTGGAAACTACCGAATATGGAGCGGCCAGCCCGGCACTCCGGGAGCGACGGTTCTCTTCGATTTCAGCGCCGCGAACCAACTGGTGACGACTTCTTTCACCAACATCTATCGGGTCGCCCTCGCGACGCTGCTCGATGCGACGCGCCCGATCATGCGCATCACGATGAACGGCAACGGGATCGTGCTGAATCCAGGAACGTACTGGCTCGACTGGCAGGGCCAAGGTTCGCTCGCCTCGGGCCCCTTCTTCCCGCCGATTTCCATCCTCGGCCAGACCCTGTCCCCCACCGGCAATGCGGTTCAGTTCATCGGTGCCATACCGGCGGTAGCCGGCAACGGTTGGTCCTCCACCTTCGTGAGCGGCGCCGCCTCGCAAGCCCAGGGCTTCCCGTTCGAAATCAACTACGCAGTCGCCGCCGTGCCCTTCTGGAATCTGAGCCTCTCCCAAACTTCGGCGGGGGCCCCGCTCCTCATCTCCGACAGTGGCGGTTTCCCGGGCAACACCTTCGTGAACTTGTTCACGTTCGCGGCGGGCAACTATCCGAATGGTTGGTTGTTCGGACTCGATATGAGCATCGGGGATCTCTCCCTCGAGCTCTCGTTCGGGCCTCCGTTTGTCGGAACCCTCGACGGGTCGGGCAATTTCAGCCTCCCCGTTCCCGGCATTCCGACCGGCATCACGATCTACGGCGTCGGGCTCCAACTCAGCGGATCCGGCCTCGTGAGCGCCGACCAACCCTTCGCCTACACCACTATTTGACCGGGTGCTTGCGCTACACTCGGCCGGCCTGGTCCCTGGCCAACGCCGAGCTCGAATCACGCCGGCCGTTGCACGAGCAAGTCGGGCCTGAGCCCCTCCTTCCGGCAGTCGCTGCCCACCGCCGGGGGGATCACTGGGCCCCCATCCACGGAAACTCGGCGGGCCCGAGTGATAACCTGCGTACCTATGGTCCAGCCGCTTTCCATGCACATTGGCGACCCGACCCCCCTGCTGCAGTGGATAGCCCGTCAAGAGGTCTTTGATCTGAGTGCCGTCAAGGTACCGAGCATTTGGGGACTCACCGCGCTCGCCGCACAGTGCAGGAACGAACAACCCCGCTTGAGGATCGAACGTTCAGACCCTTCGTCGGCGGCCTCGAGGTTCGCTCATGCAGTGGGGTTCGAGTCGGCGTGCGCTGGCACATTTCATCGCGTCGCCGACCAGAGCCGCACTTGCGCAATCGAGCGCATCAAGATGCTCAGCAGCCTCGATCCGCAGCCAGTTGCCGAGCGCATCGCGCGTTTGATTCTCCCCTCGGAAGAAGAGGAGGAAACTCGGCGCACCTTTGTTTACGTCTTGGTCGAGCTGATCAGAAACGTAAGCCAGCACAGCCGCGACCCGTTGGGTGGCATCGTCGCCGCCCAACGGATGGATGCGGGTTCCGGTGGTTATCGTAAAGACCATGTTCAGGTGGCCGTAGCCGATGCGGGCATTGGGATTTTGGAAGCATTACGAGGCTTTCACCCGACGCTCGCAAACGCCAAGGAAGCCTGCGAAAAGGCCCTTTGGCCCCATTACTCGGGAACGTTCGAAGAGGGCCTTACCGGGACGGCGGAAAATGCTGGTCTCGGGCTGTTCTTCATAGCGGAGATGACCAAACTGACGGGTGGGCGCCTTCTCCTCGCGACGAGGGGCGCGACGCTGTCTCTCGTCAGTGACGACGAATCGACGGAGCGCAATCACATCCAGTTCTTGGATCAGGCCGGGCCCGGATACCCGGGAACTATAGTCGCCTTCGAAGCCCCGTTCGACTCCGTCGCGGACTACTACGCGATCATCGAAACGATCCAGCAACGAGCGCAGACCCGAGCCCCCGGGCGAACGTCCCACCGGTGGCTGCGCTACGATGAACCCGATCCGACTGCATTCGGATTGTCAGTCCGAATCGCCGCCGAGAGTACACCCAAGGCAGTCGAGCTCGCTGCCAAGGCGCTGGTGCCGAAATTGGCCGCAAAACAAGCCCTCAAACTCGATTTCACGGGAATCGAGATCTTCACTCAGAGCTTCGCGCACGCGCTGCTGTACGAGCCGCTGCGCGTTGCATGGGCACTCAAGACCCCCATCTGGATCGTGAATGCAAAGCCGTCGGTGCGGAGCACGCTCGCACTACTGGAGCGGTACGCCCTGAGCGGGTAGCTCCCGCAGACCTCGTGTCACGGGTTCAATTCGAGGACTTCGCCGGCTCGGAGGGTGACGACTCGGCCGCCGTTCGAACCGGCCTGGAGAATTTCGAAGAGGTTGGCCTGGCCGTCGCGCTGCATGACCAGTAAGCGGTAGTCGCCGGGAACCACTCCCGTCAGTTCGTAGCGCCCCTCCCCGTCCGTGGCGGCCTCGCGCCTCTGGGCGATCCCGCTGACGGCCTGGAGAGCCACTCTCGCCTTGGCGTCGGGTTTGCCGTCCTTGGACAGCACCACGCCCTTGAGCGTGGCCCCGGCAATCGTGCGAAACACTTCCAGCTCGTGGTCTTGGCCATCGACCAACACGATGTTGCGAGCCTCGGGCGCGCTGAATTGCAGGTGCGCTACCGTGACTTCGTAATTCCCCGCGCGGAGGCCCGCGAGCTTGGCCATTCCTTGGGCGTCGGTTTGCGCCTGAAACTTGGAGGACATCGTCCGGCCCATCATGCCGAAGAGCTGCGAGGCAGGGTCATTGGCGACGGGAGCGGCGCGCAGGAGGGACACGGTGGCCCCGGCGAGCGGCTTGCCGTCCGGTGCTTCGACGCGCGCAATCACTCCGATCCCTCGTCCCAGCTTGATCTGAATGTCGGCGACGGTTTGACCGTCCGTGAAGCCCAATGGCCCCACCGAGGCTTCGCCCCTACCCAGAGCTCGCACCACGAGGTGGTAACTCCCGCTCGCGGACATGGGAATCGAGAATCGACCTTCGGGATGCTTCACCCGAAAACTACGCCCCTTGCCTTCGAGCACGAAATCCGGATTTCCCGTCGGAAACACGGTGAATTCGGAGATCGGCTTGCCACTCTCCGCCTCGACGACTTGCCCTTCCGCGCGGGGCGCCGCGCGCAACACGAGGGTCACCGAGGTGGCGCCCGCATCGAGCGTTTGATTCACGGAATTGAGATAGCCCGGCGCGGTGGCCCAACCGTCGTACGCTCCAGCCGACAATCCCACCACGCGGAACTCGCCTTTTTCGTCGGCGGCCGCCGTCACCACCGAGGGAATCGTCGACGCGCCCGCGGCTCGACCGATCGTGCGCAATATCAGCCGCGCTTTGGGGACCGGAGTCGCTCCGTCCGGCCCCACGATGCGGCCAAGGAGTTGGCGCCCGACGCTGAGGTCGAGGGAGATGTCATTCTTGTTCTGTTGGAGGTCGAACACGGGGGCATAGCTGCGGGACAAATCCTCGCGCCATGCCACGACCTGTTTCATTCCAGCTCCGAGGCCCCTCACTTCGAAGCTGCCGTCCGCCGCCGCGAGGCTCTTGTTTTCCAGACGGTCCTCGGGGTCGAACGACTGGAGGGAAAGGTCGTACACCGCCACGATCACCCCGTCGGCATTTCCACCATCGCGAAGCTGAACGCGTCCGGCGACGGCAAGGCAGGGCCGAAGGCGAATCAACCGCCGGAGACTCGCGGGGACCGCAGCGTCGATCCCCGATTCCAACGCAGGCGCATAATCTGCGTGCAACACTCGCAGCATCATCCGCTCGCCAGGAACCAAATCGGCGAAGGAGAACTGACCGGTCTCATCCGTCAAGACCTCGCTGCGCAGGTCCCCCATTTGGGACAGTTGCCCCCCGATGCCCGCATCCTCACAAAGCCGCACCACCGCTTTTGCAACCGGCTTGTCCTCGGCCAAGACTCGCCCGGTGAGTCGAAACCCGTGATCGGTCGCTTCCGGAACCGGGAGGCCGCTCGGGGTGGAGGGATCCGGCTCCTCGATGAAGGGTACGGACTTGACGGGCGGAGCCGAACTTCCCGCTTCCACGGGGGGTAGGGTCGTTTCCAAGGGAGTGGGTGCACCCCGCGCCGCTGGGCCGGATGGTTCCACTCGTCCGGTTTCCCGGCCCATCCACAAATAGGCGCCCGCCAGCACACACGCGACGAGCGCAATACCGATGACTTTACCGTTCATTCGCACATCCTCGTCAGAAGTCGACCTGGACCGAATCCCCTTCTCCCAAGGAGTAGGTGGTTCCACCCTGCTGCATTTTCATGATGCGCTCGAAGCTGAACTCCCCGTTGAGTTGAGTGGCTTGCACGCGGTACGAGCCGGGCTTCAGCCCCTTCACCTCGTAACGTCCCTTGCTGTCGGTTTGGCGGGTCATCGAGAACATGAAACCCGGCTCCGCACTCGCCACGACCACGGTGGCCTTGTCATCGGGAGTACCGTCGGGCTTCTTGACAAACCCGAACACGCGTCCCCCCGCGCTGACCGTCAAATCCGACACCCGAAACTCGCCTCCATCCGCGATGTCGAAGGCCTCACTCGTGGACTCGGCATAGTCGGGGTGTTCCACCTTGGCCCGGTAGTTGCCCGGCATCACGTTGCGGAAATCGAAGTGCCCGTCGGCGTTAGCCATGACCCGCAATCGGGAATTGCCCTTCATTTGGCGGGAGATGATTTCGGTGAACGGATCGGCCGCCGAAGGCGCGCCCCGGTTGCCAGGTAGGAGAGACACACGAGCTCCGGCCGCGCCGCCGTTTTTCTTGTCGAGCACGCGCCCGTGAACGCGGCCGCCGCGCACCGCCTTCACGGCAATTCCCGAGAGGTCCTGACCCTCCTGGATGGTGATGGATTCGGATTGCCCGCCGGCATAACCGGGCGCCTCCAGCACCAAGAACCAGACGCCGGGCCGGGCGTCGAGAAACTCGAACTCCCCCGAAGGCCCGCGAAATTCTTGGCGTCCGCTCTGCGGCAGCGGAGCTTGGTGGGGTGCCGCGGACAACCCCAAGACAAATTCCGACACCGGCTGGCCGGAGTTGCTATCGACCGCCGTTCCTCGAATGCGCGCGCTGCGTTTGAGCTTGACCACCACGTCCCGCGACCCGGCATCGGCGGTGAGACCAGGCATCGTCTGGTACCCCCGGACACTCACGGTGAGCTGGTAACGAGCCTCACTGAGCCCGTGGATTTCAAACCTCCCGGCCTCGTCGCATGTCGCAGTCTCCACAAGAAAGGTCCGCATTCCCGGGTCCATCATGTGAGGCACTCGCCCCGGCATCTCGACTTTGGGCAGCCCGGCCAGCGCCGCCGCTTCGCGCGCCGCTTTTTCACGACGCGCCTGGACGTCCTCGTTTTCCTCCTCGGCAGCGCTATCGGGGTTGGGCGGGAGTTCGTCCGGAGTCGGAGCAACCCTGACCAGCCCGCTGAGAAATCGGGCCTGCACCACCGCCCCGGGGAGCGGTGCGCTGGTCTCGACGTCGATGACAGTGCCGGACAGGGTGAAGCCGGAAACGAGGGTGATGTCGACCACGGGTGCCGGTTGCCCGGGCAGCACATTGATGCCGTTCTTCCCCTCCGAGGCGAGACCCGACTTGCGGGCAACGACTTTCTTAAGCCCCGGCTTCAGGTGCGCGATCGTGTAGCGTCCGTCTGCTCCGGTGGTGCCGATTCGCTCCGGCGGAGGATTGCCATCCGGCACCTGGGCGGTCGTGCTGGTCGCGGAAACGCTCGCGCCTTCGATCGGATTTCCCGCCTGGTCTTTCACGGTGCCCTCGATCGAGAGCCCCGCTTCGAGTTTGATCGTCTGATTCAGAGTCTCTGGAGCCTGGGCCTCTACCGGGAACACACGCTCGGTAGTGAATTGGCTATGCGAGGCTTGCACAATGTAGGAGAGATGGGAGTTCAGGCCCGTGAACCGGAACAGCCCGTTCGGCTCCGTCTTCACCCGAGCCAAGGTGGGACCGTCTTGGGACCGTCCTCGCAGGTTGCTCAGGTCCAAGATGAGTTCGACCACCGCACCGGCCACCGGACCGCCGTCGGGCCCGAGCACCGCCCCCTCGCAAGTCGGCCCCTCGTTGCCCAGCGCCACTTCCGCGCCTTGGTCATCGCGGCGGGGGGTGAACGGCACCGACTGGACGCCGTCAGGTTTGGGCGGGGCCTCGCTCGATCCGGTCTGAATCTCACGGTTTGGAGCCCGCAGTCCCTCGGTGGTGGCCGGGGTTCGCCCCGCAGGCCCCGGTTCGGCGGGTGGCCGGTCGAAGACTCCCATCAAATAGAGGGCCCCTCCCACTCCGAGCAGCACCGCGACTGCCATGAGGGCCATGTTCCATCCACCGCGTTGAGATTGCGCTGCCATAATCGGACTCCCAAGCTCGCAGGCGGCGAGCGCTGGCCTACAGATCTTTCTCGGTAACCCGACCTTCTTCGACGGTGACGAGGATCGGAGCTCCTTGGTCGCCCAACAGCATCGCGAACGGATTCGGTTTCCCGTCGCGCATCGTGAGCACGAGTTGATAGGTGCCGGACTTGAGGCCACCGATCTCAAATCGACCCGCCGCATCGGTGGCGCCCGTTCGACCGCCCACGCTACCGCCGGATCTCGCCTGCAACATCACCGTCGCCGCCGCGTCTGGAGTCCCATCGGGCTTGCGCACGACTCCGACCACGCGCCCGGCGAGGGCCATCCGCAGCTCCGGGACCCGGAGCTCCCCACGTCCGTCGCAGGCGAACTCCTCGGTCGTCGAATCGGTACTTGCCGCGTGGCGAGCCCGCACCCGGTAGGAACCCTGGGCGACATTCTCGAGGTGGTATTCCCCTCGAACGTCGGTCGCCCCCTCTTTGCCGACACTGGGGCGAAGGCGATCCATGAGTCCGCGCGTCAGCGGATTCTCAGGCAAGCCTCCTCCCACTGAGATCACGAGTTCGACGCGCGCTCCCGGAAGCGGCTGACCATCGGCACCGAGGATGCGTCCGCGCAGCGTCGATCCCCGCTGCATCCGAACCACCAAGCCGCTCAGATCCTGATCGACGGTGACCTGGACCGGTTCGGTCGATCGGCCACCGGCATACCCCTCGGCTTCAGCGACCAACCAATGGCGACCGGGAGGAGCATCCACGTAGGTGAACCGACCCTGATCATCCGAAAAACGCTGCCGTGCGAGCGGTCCGATCCACGCCAACGACTCGTTTTGGCTCGCGGCAATCGAGAACACTCGAAGCGGCTGCCCCGTCTCGTCGTCCACCACCGTGCCCGAAAGTCGAGCGGTGCGGGCGATCGTCAATCGGTGACCGGAGGTTCCCGCGTCCAGGGAGATGTGCGCGGCTTGAAGAAAGCCCGGGGCCCGTACTTGGAGGAGGTACGGCGTCGGCAAGAGTCCCTCCAAGCGGAAGCTCCCCCGTTCGTCGGTGCGGGTGACCGCGGTGAGGAAGAATTTCTCCTGGGCCAAAATGTCCGACTTCACTCCGTCGACTCTGACGAGTTCCGAGCTGCGCACCGCGCCTCCTTCGCCCGCGGCACTGGGCACGAGCGGCTCGTGGGAAACTCCGTTCGGGGCGACGCCCGGCTGCGGACGAGCGATCACCTGGGCGCCGGGAACGGGAAGCCCCGACTTGGTTTCCACGACCATCCCCTCGAGCGTTAGGCCGGAGTCCAGTTGGAAGTCAACTTTGCCGGGGTTTCCAACGCGCACGTCGACTCCGAGACGACCATCGCTGGCAAAGCCGTCTTTGTCGACCAGCACCTTTTTCACGCCGGGAGTGAGCGCACTCACGGAATAGCCGCCGCCTTCGTCCGAGAAGACGATGCGCTCGGTACGAGGATCGGGGTCGAAGCTCTGCAAGCCCAAGTCGTAGACGCGGACTCGCGCTCGCAAGATCCCGGTCCCATTCACGTCCGTAACCCGCCCCGAGAGTTCTGCTCCCGGTTGGAGTCGCAGCTCCTGATGAAGGCTCTTGCGATCCGCCGGATCAATGGGGTGACGCACGGCCGCGGCGTAAGCGGGATGCGTTGCCACCAATATGTAGGTGTCGCCGGATTGGAGTCCCCCAAGGCGGAACCGACCGTCTCGTTTGGTTTGGATGGTGCCGATCGTTGCGCCCTCCTGCGCGATCTCGCGCAGGGCGCTCATGTCCAGAATGAGATGCACCATGGCTCCCTCCACGGGAGCGCCCTCCGGAGTGAGCACGATGCCAAACGCTCCCCCGGCGAGGGCCTCCTCGGGAGTCGCGGTTTCGAGGTCGGCCGGGGTGGTTTCGCGAAACGGCAGACTCGACAGGTCTTCACCCTTACCGGGACCGGGTTCAGCCTCGGTACCCGTCAGCGGGCTTACCCCCGAGGTTGGCTCGCGATCAGGTGTAGGTCGGCTCGGCTCCGGAGCGGGGCCGCTCAAGACCAACCCAATCCCCACCAACAAGGCCAGGCCGGCCAACGCCGCAACTCCCCACTGCCACCTCATCTGCCACCTTTCGATGCCCTTGGGCGCTCAACGATCAAGCCGCAACTCCACCGCCCGCGCTTCGCCGGACTGCAAGGAGAGCCGGTGTTCCATGCCCCGGTTTTCCGTTTCGGTGCGAAGCAGGCCGCGGGACTGGATGACAAGAAGCCGCCACGATCCCGGGCGAAGGCTCTCGATGCGAAAGCGACCTTCGTGATCGGTGGGTGCCACCTGCCGCGATGCCTCGGCATCGTCGGGAATCGCCGCCACGATGGCCTGCGCATCCGGGTTTCCGAGGGCATCTCGCACCAGCCCTTGCAGCGTTGCCGCCGCTTCGACGGAGACGTCGCCCCAGAGCACGAGGTCACCACTCCCAAGCTCCCGGGGTTCGGACACCCACGGGACCGAACTTGGGTGTTGGATCTCCAATTGGAATCGACCGGAGCCACCGGTGGGGATGAGAAAGGACCCATCGGATTCGGTGGTAGCGCGCCCTCGCAGACGCCCGAGGGGTCTGGTCTTCGGTCCGGCCTCGGCGGAACCCACGGATTCGCTCACTTCGAAAAGCTGCACCGTCGCGCCTGAAAGGGGCTCCCCTTGATGCAGGACGCGGCCCAGGACCGAAGCGGCCCGGTGGAGGACCAAATCGACGCCTGACCGCGATTCATCCTGTCCAAGTTCGAGCGCCGGGGAAATCGTCGGGGCAAAGCCCGGCGCCTTGGCCAGTACGAACCACCGTCCGGGATCCCGTACGACCACTTCGTAGTCGCCAGCAGTCCCCGCCACCGCACTTTGGCTGAACGCCTGAGCATGGCTCGGATCGCGAACCAGCGCGATATGGAAATTGGTCAATCCACGGCCGTCGCTATCGACGACACGTCCGCGGATCGAGGCTTGAGCGGGCACCCAGACTTCGAGCGGGCCGGCCTGCGGATCGACGCCCGCCGAATGCTGGGGATGCCCTCCACGGTCGAAGATCGTGAGTTGCAACCGCCCTGCGGGGACCCCTGAGAAGGTGAATTGCCCAGCCTCATCGGTGTAGGAACTGAGACGCAACCCGACCTCGGCCGGGCCCCGGGACGGCTGGATGCGGCCTCCACTTTGGGCGGTCACGTGAGTGGGGGCGATCGGCGGCAGGAAGGTGGACCGCAGTTCAACCCGACGACCAGCGAGAGCTCGCGAAGTCTGTCGAACTCGGACGATCCCGGTCAGGGACTGCCCGACTTGAAGCCTCATGACCAATCCGCTGACGGGGACACTTTCGGGCACGGTCAGCGGGTTCAAGTGCGCTTCGATGTGTCCCTCGGCTTGGAACCGCAGGCGTTTGCGTCCGGGGCTCGCGGCCAGCAATTCAAAGCGCCCATCCTGGCCCGTCACCGCCGTACGCTCCGCTGCGGCCACTCCGATGGAGGACTCTTCTTGGGCGAACAGACCGACCTGCGCACCCGCCAGAGGTTCGCCAGTCGGGCCCTGCACCACTCCGGAAACTCCAACGCCCCCGCGCACCCGAATCTCCCGGTTCCAGGTGGCCGGTCGCGATCCGACGATGCCGCGCTCCACCGCCATCGCCCGCTCCGCCGGTCGTACCAGAAGGGCGTAGACTCCTTCGAGATCCAGGGAACGATCGAGTTGGAAATGGCCCTCAGCATCACTGAAAGTTCCGGCAACCTGGACCGTGAGGATCGCGGCCGGGCCGGCGCCTTGCGCCTCCCAGAGCTGGACCTCGGCGATCTGTGGAACCCCGAGCACATCGAGAACACGACCGCGGACTCGCCGATGTTCAGGGGCCAAGTCGAGCACCCGGGCGGCGGCCGTCGTGCGCAGATTGACCGGGCGGGAATCCCCCCCCCCACTGCCCCGGCGAGTCTGGACGTCTCCCGACCCCGACGAAGAGCCCGAACTGGGGTCGATCGTGGGCAGTTCCCGACGCGTGGAGAGGGGGGAATCCCTCAACCCGGTATCGCGTGCCAAGCTGGCCCCCCCCCAATAGGCCAAAAGGAGGAGGAGGAGGAGTCCCAAGAAAAGCAGTAACCGTGGGGGTTTCATCGGTGCGGGCGGCGAGATGGAACCCGGGCCACCCGGTCCAACCGGCCATCGCTTGGACGCCGCGGGGGAGCGGAGTCTTCCCCGCCTATGATGAACTCGGATGCCAAGCCGTCTCCTAACCTTCCCGATCGGCCTAGCCATGGTGTTGCGGCTCGCCGCCCAGGGCGATGCTTCGGGTTTTCCGGTCTACCTTTGGGTCGACGCGCGCACCATCGAGGCCTCGGGAGTCCTCGAGTCCCTCTCGGGGCTGGGGTTCCGGGGAATCTCGATGGAAGCCGGCCAGGATCCGACCCGGATCCTCGCCGCCGGCGTTCCCTACTATCTCGACCAAGTCGCTGGCCGCGAGGTCTTGAGCCTCACTGCCGAGGAGCTTGAGGCTGCCCGAGGCGCCGACCCCTCGGCCGAGGTCGCGCGCGCCCGCCCGATCTGCCTCCAGGACCCCGGAGTGCAAGCCCGGATCGAGCGGCGTCTGAAAGAGCTGGCCGCCCACTTGGCAACGCATCCACCGGATTTCGTTTCGATCCGCGATGAGCCGTCCTTCACCCGTTTCCTAGCACCCGCGGATTGGTGCGCGGACGCGGCCTGTCAAGTCTCCTACGCGCGTTACCTCGTGAGTCAGTACGGTTCCCCAGCCGCACTGCGTCATGCGCACGGCGAGGACGCGCTCGTCGTCACCGCCGGAACCGAGACCGCCGGCTGGTCGTTGCTTCCGATGGCCACCGAGACCGCGCGCCAACGCCTGTTCCACTCCCGGCCCGACCAGAAAGCACTGGTGGCGTGGAACGACGCGCGGGCGTTTGCGGATGCCGGGTTTGCCAACGCGCTTTCAAGAATGATGGTCGCCGCGCGCAGTTCATTCCCGGGGCGCCCGATCGGCTGGCTGGGCGGACAGATGCCGAGCGCGTTTGGTGGCTTCGACTACGAGCGTCTGCTCGCGGGCGCGGACCTCTGCGAGGTGTACGACGTGCGCGGCGCCCTGGAGACCGCGGCCTCGCTGTACGGCCCGCGGCGGAATCTCCTCGCCACCATCACCGCACCCACCGGGCCGGCGGAGAACGCGGCGCTCCTCGTTTGGAGCTACTTCCTGCGCGGGGCCGACCGTCTCGTGCTCTACAGCGCGCGGGAGGCCCTGGACGCCGAGCGGCCCGGCCACGCGACGCCGTGGGCGATTCACGCGCTCGAGACGGCGCGAGGCGTCTCGAGCGAGACTTGGTCCGGTTTTCGCAATGCTCGTTTCGAGGAAGCGGATGCGGCCATCCTGATCGACCAGACTTCGGTGCGCGCCGACTGGATATTCTCCACTTTCGGCGACGGCCGGACCTGGATTCGTCGGCTCGGTTCCTACGAAGCCGAGCACAGCCCCCTGGCTCGCTCCCGCGAAGCCTGGCTACGCCTCTTGGAGGATCTCGGGTTCCGACCGAAGATCATCACGAGTGCCGCGCTCCAGGCCGGTGCGCTCAATGCGGATCGGATCAGGGTTTTGGTGTTGCCCCGGGCCTGGTCCCTTTCGCGCGAGGTGACGCCGCTGATCCGGGCGTTCGCGGAGCGGGGCGGCGCGGTCATCGCCGATAGCCACTGCGGCCTCTTTGACGAACATCTCCAGTTTCGCACCCGCGGCGCTCTCGACGACACCTTCGGCGTGCGCAGAACCGGCACCATGCGCGACCTCGTAGTGGCCGCCACCAGCAAGCCGAGGAGTGTCGGACTGCCCTACCCCATTGCCGATGCCACGCTCCAGGCCACTCACGCTCGGCCCAAGGACACCGCCAGTGGCCTCTCGGCCGTGCTCCAGAGTGGTCGCGACGGCGAATCAGGCAATCGTCTCTGTTACTTGAATCTCGATATCGGCACCTACCCGCTCGATCGCGCGAGTGCGCACGGTCGAGCCGAATGGCTGCGGGCCAAGCTGCGTACCATCTTCCATACGATCGAAGTCAAACCGTGGATCGAAGTCGAAGTGCAAACCAATGACTCCGGGCGGCCGTTTGCTTGGAAAGTGCGTCGCGACGCGGAAGGACAGCGGTGGCTCGTGCTCCATGACAACGGCCCTCCGCTCACCGATCACAAAGACGCAGAGAAGCTGAGAGCTCCGACGCGTGCCGTGCTTCGATTCTCCCAGACCGTGGGAATCACGGACGTTCGGACTGGCAAGACGGCCCGGGGCGTGACCGCCATTCTCGGGGAATGGACCCCCCTCTCGCCCGGACTCTGGCGGCTGGACAAACCTCAGTGAATCCGAAAAATCTTCGCTTCGTCTACCCCTGGGGGGTGACCGAAGGTTGAGCCTCAAGCGGCGGTAGTCTTGAGCCTCAGCATCGCAGCAAGTCCAGGCTCCTTAAGGACTTGCGTTGCCAGTCCTCCGACTTGGGCCTATAGTCGACACGAGCTTGAGTACCCGACTACCAGGACTTCGCGTGCCTCCGTGTCGCGAGCTTCCAGAGCCGGAACTCGAGCGCAACCGCATTTCGGAAAGCCGCGCGAGATTCTGGTCCCGTAACCTTCTTTCGCTCCTTCCGAACACCTGAGACCCCGGGCCAATAAGTCCCCCCGGGGTCTCTTCTTTTTTTGGACTCCATGCTTCGCCTCGAGATCGACATCGCCGTGAACGAGTGCCGGGTTTTCGAACATCCGGGTCCTCTCGTGCTCGTCGGACGCGACGACGCGGCAACGCTCGTGCTTCCCGATGCCACGCTCTCCCGCGTCCACGCCCGGCTCGAATTGGGATCCGACGGATTTTGGTCGCTGATCGATCTCGGGAGTCGCAACGGATGCCACGTGAATGGTCAGCGCGTCCAAGAGTCGGTCATCCTCGCGACGGGAGACGTCATCCGCTTTGGACAGGTGAGAGCCCGCGTCGTGGTGGCGGGCCAACCTCTCGATGGCGCCCCAGCGACGACTTCGCCAGGAACCTCCGAGGGGCGTCGGCGACGTGCGCTGGCCGTCGTGATCGCGATCGCCGTACTGGTAGGCATCGGGGCGTTCGTGATGCAAAATCGCGGCGTCTCGAATTCCGAAGCCGATCACCAATCGCGAGGCGCCGTCCAGTCCGCCGCGCTAGACACCGTTCCTTTCCCCCCCGAATCGGGTCAACCTCCGGTCAATCCGCCCGAGGTGAGCGATCCACCGCAGCCCAGCGAAGTGCTTCCTCCCGAGCAGGCCAGCCCGAAGCCGCTTCCCCCTGAGGTCACTCAGAGTGCCGAACCCGATCCTTTCGGCAGAATAGAGATCGAACTCGAAAACGGCGTGACCCTGCGGGCCACGGTGGACGACACGAAGTCCGACGCCGCTTTTCTGTGGATCAGGGAGCGCCCCGATACCGCGCTGCGACCTCTCCCGCGTGAGTCGGTGGCGAGGGTCGCGGGTAATCCGATGCGATTCGATGCGGCAGCGGCGTTCCAACTGCGGCGCGCCCGGGCGGAAACGGTCGCCGCCAAGTCGGAATTGCTCGCTTGGTGCTTAGTCCACCGGCTGACCGCCGAGGCCACGAGCATTGCGCAGGAAGTCCTCGCGGCTGAACCCGATCACGCCGAGGCCAACGCCACGTTAGGACGTCGTCGCTACCTCGGCCGCTATTGCAGCCCGGACGAACTGCGCGCAGCCGGCGCGCTGAACGTGGATGGACAGTTGGTCGGTTCAGGGTCCGATCGGGAATTCCTGAATCGTCGCTTTCTGGCGGTGTTCGGGCGCGCTCCGAGCGCACCGGAATACGCCGCGGTCCTCGCGGAGCCTCTGAACCTCGCCTTGGTCGACCGTCTCGGCGATCCGGAAGCCCACCGCGCCTTCTTGGCTCGCACGTTGACCGTCTGGAAGCTCGATCTCGGCGCGCAAGCCGAACTCCTTGGGCGGCTCGGGGCTGACCTAGCGGCAGGGCGAGTCACATGGGCAGCGGCACTGATCGCGCTCGCGAAGGGAGTTCGTCCCTCCCCCACTTCGGACCAAGTCCTGGATGCTTTCTTAGGACCGGCCGGGGTCGACCAAGTGGTGCGTGAGTCGGCTCGCAAGATCTACGCTCGAGAGCGCGCTCCCTTATTCGGGCAGCGCCCGAAGAACGCCGACGAGTTGCTGCAACTCCTGGTGAAGCAGCCTGGGTTCTTTCGCTACCAACTGGGTCAAGAGCATCGCCGCTTGACCGGGCGCGATCTGCCCGCGGCGGACCAAAGTCGCCTCGTACTCGGCTTGGCTTCGAAGCCCGAACATTGGGTGGAGATCCGCGCGGAGTGGCTGACGCGTCCGTGATCCGCTCGCCGAACTGGTAATGCGGACTCGGCGTCGGTTCCGTCGTCGCCCCCTCCAGGAACTCATCCACTCGTCGGATTGCCGTGCCGCCGCGCTCGCACGCTCACTGGAGCGGAGTCCAGAGGTTTCCGTCGGACCCGTTCGCACTGGAAGCAATCGCGAAATTCATGGTCGGGCCGGTAAGGGCCGCATTCGCGGCGGGAATGTTGGCCAACCCGTACGGAGTCGTGCCCATGCGGGTCTGGAAGACCTCCCCGCGCTGATTGACGAAGAACGCCCGGTCCCCCGATTGCCCTTCCTCGATCGGCCAGCCGTAGGCAAGCCAGTGGTTCTCGCATGCATCCGGATCGACGGCCGGCTGCGGTCCGCCGCCGCCCGCTTCCGGTACTCCCGCCAGAGCGGCGTCCGGCAGATAGACCAGGAAGTAGTAGCCCTGCTTGCGGACCCTTCCTTGGGCATCGATGTTGCCGAAGATCGGACCGAGTAATGCCGGATCCAATACGATGGCCGGGCCCGCCCCGCGGGCATTGAGTAAGGTGGTGCCCGCGATTTCACCGAAGGTGCCGTACTCCCCCGCTCCGTCGAGGTCCGAGTCCACGGTGGAGAGGGCGCGAAACTGCGTCTGACAGCTCACGAGGCTGCGCATCGTCGCAATCGCCGAAGATTCGTTGGCAGCCTTTTTGGAGGCCAGCAGATTCGGCATCGCCACGCTGGCGATGACCGAGATGATCGCGATCACGATCATCAATTCGATCAAAGTGAAACCCGGGGACCGTCGCATGGGAGGAATCGCTCCGAACTGAGGGGGAAATCCCACCTGACCATCATCGACCAAAGCCCGCCCCCCCTTGACGGAGGTGCGGGCTTGGTCAGCCAATTCCGGAGTGGCCGGAACTCAGATCACTGGACCGCGGTCCAGGTGTTGCCGTCGTTCGCAACCGCGCCGGCCACACCCAACGGGTCGGTCATCGCGCCGGCGGTGTAGATCGCCGTACCGGGGACCGGGGCGATGTTGGCCGGATCGTTGTCGTACTGCTGGGCGTCCATCTTGGTCTGGAAGATTTCGCCGCGCTGATTGACGAAAAAGGCGCGGTTACCGGTGGTGCCGATATCCGCCGGGTAGGCGTAGGCGCACCAGAGGTTTTCGCAACGGTCGGCATCGACACCAGCGCCAGGCCCGCCAGCGCCCGCCTCAAGGACCGGGACCGCGGCGATGTCAGGAAGGTAGACGACAAAGTTGTAGCCGCTCTTCGTGACCACGCTGCCGGTGACCGTGGCGAAGGTGCTGGCGAGGATGGGCGGATCGATCGGGGTCGCCAAACCGTTACCATTGGCGCGGGTGTTCAGGGGGGTGAGCCCCGACATCTCGCCGAAGCTGCCGTACTCGCCCTGGCCGTCGAGATCGTCATCGACCGCGCCGGTCGATTGGAACTGGGCTTGGGCGGAGACGAGGTTGCGCAGCGTCGCGATGGCATTGGACTCGTTCGCCGCGAGGCGGCTCGAGAGCAAGTTCGGGACGGCGATGGCGGCAATGATGGCGATGATCGCGATCACGATCATCAGTTCGATCAGGGTGAAACCTTTTTCTTTGCGAATCATCTCAGTGGATCTCCTTGAACTTTCGCTTCCGTGGGCAATGAAGTGGTCGACTCGATGACCTTCGGTTCGACGTCGCGACTCGCGACACGCGCGGGTTCGACTTCCGCTTTCCCCTGCGAGTTGTTCTCGACGAGGTTCGCGAGCGTCTTCACCAACCGTTGGGCTTTTGAATCGCCAGGGCCCTCTTCGGCCCAGAGTCGGGCCTCACTCAAGGCGCCTGCGTAATCTTCGGAATCCATCTGGAGCAGAATGCGGAGATGACGACTTCGTGCGGAACGGCCGTAATTGCGCTCGATTCCGGCGAGCAAAGCCTCCGCTTCGGCTCGATTTCCTTGACGCCTCGCGAGGTCGGCGACGGAGATCTCCAAGTCGCGCCGCTGCTCCGGATCCTCGCAGCGAGCCGTGAGCGCGCCGTACACGCGGCGCGCCTCCGCGAGGTCTTTCTGCATTTCGAACAGCCAGCCCCTCGTCAGATCCACGCGCAGGGCGTCGGGGTGGATGTCCTGGGCCTCATCGAGAAGTTGATGCGCCGCGGGGTAGTCTTCGCGGCCGGAGGCCTCGTAGACCTTCTCCAAGATCGACTCGAGATCCGGCTTCGGCGTCCGCAGCCGGACCGCCAGGAGGATCCCCCCCACCGTCAATAGGCCAGCCCCATACAGCGCGAGGCGCCGACCGAATTGGCCGCGCCTCGTATTTCCCTCTTCCATCGATATTCCCCTTCGTGCCGTTTGGCACGCGATCACTTGGGAGTCAGCGCCTCCTGGAGCTTCATGATGGGCAGGAACACCGCCAAGACGATGCCACCCACGACGATGCCCATGAGGGCAATGAGCAGAGGCTCGATGAGGCTCGTGAGCCCCTTCACTTCGGCCTCCACCTGTTGGTCGTAGAACTCGGAGATTTTTCCGAGCAGTTGTTCGAGCGCACCGGACCGCTCGCCGATGCTGATCATGCGCACCACCATGGGCGGAAAGACCGCGGCCTTACCCAAGGGTCCGGCCAGGGTGTCGCCTTGGCGCACGCTGTCGATGGCACTCACCACTGCTTTTTGGACCACCGAATTACCGGCGGTTTCGCCCACGATCTCGAGGGAGCCCAAAATGGGCACACCGCTCTTGATCATGGTCGAGAAGGTGCGGCTGAATCGACTCAGTGCCACCTTGCGGAAGAGGTTGCCGAATACCGGCATCGCGAGGATTACACGATCCCACACCTCACGCCCGGACTTGGACTTCTTCCACATGGAGAAGCCGACCATCGTCGCGACCAGTCCACCGAACACGACCGGTGAATTGTCGCGCATGTAGAGGCTCGCGCCCATGACCGCTTTGGTGATGCCGGGTAATTCGACTCCCAGGCCGTCGAAGATCTCTTTGAACTTCGGCACGATCACGATCATGAGGAACGAAGTGATGCCGAGGACCAAGAAGAGACTCACGACCGGGTAGGTCATCGCCGACTTGATTTCGCTCCGCAGTCTCGCGTTCGCCTCGAGATAGTCCGCCAGTCGGGACAGGATTTCGTCGAGCTGGCCGGAGGCCTCGCCGGCCTTGACCATGCTCGTGTAGATCGGCGTGAAGATATTGGGGAACCGCGCTACCGCCGCCGAGAGGTCAGTACCCCCACGGATGTCTTCGATCACGGTTCCCAGCGCGGACTTGAATCCCGCGGTCTCCGCCTGCTCGTGCTGGATCTCCAGGCATTCGAGCAGGGGGATACCGGCCGAGATCATGGTCGAGAGCTGGCGGGTGAACAGTTCGACTTCACCCTTCTTGGGCTTGCGGCCGCCTTTCTTCGCGAGCCCGGAGCCCTTGGCTTCCGTGATCTTGAGGACATTCAAGCGCTTGCGGCGCAGTTGGTCGATCGCCTCGGCCGAGTTTTGGGCCTCGAGGGTCCCGGAGACGGACTTACCGGACGCATCCTTGGCGGAATAACGGAATTTGGACATGGTTAGCTTCCTTCCTCGGCACTATTTGCGAGCGCCCACGAGCCCGCCGTTGACGAGCCGCATGAAATCCTCTTTGTCGGTCGAGCGGGAAATCGCCTCGTCCAGGAGAATGATGCGACGCTCGTAGAGCTGGAAGAGGGACGAGTTCATCGTCTTCATGCCTTCCTTGCCGCCGGTTTGGATCTGCGAGTAAATCTGGTGGGCCTTGTTCTCGCGGATCAGCGCGCGCACCGCCGAGTTGGCGAGGAGAATCTCCGACGCGAGAGAACGACCCGACCCGCTCGCGTGGGGCACGAGCTGCTGGGAAAACACTCCCTGCAGAGTGAAGCTGAGTTGGGTCCGGATCTGCTGCTGCTGATAGGCCGGGAACACGTCGACGATGCGGTTCATGGTCTGCACCGCATCCGAGGTGTGCAGAGTCGCAAACGTGAGATGCCCGGTCTCGGCGAGGGTCAAAGCCGCCTCGATCGTCTCGAGGTCACGCATTTCGCCGACGAGAATGACGTCGGGATCCTGGCGCAGCACGGACCGCAGGGCTCGTTTGAACTCGTGGGTGTCCGAGCCGACTTCGCGCTGGTTGAACAGACACTTCTTGTTCGTGTGGAGGAACTCGATCGGGTCCTCGATGGTGACGATGTGCGACTCGCGCGTGCGATTGATGTAGTCGATCATCGCCGCGAGGGTGGTGCTCTTGCCCGAACCGGTCGCGCCGGTCACGAGGATCAGCCCCTTCGGGAGCCGGCAGAGCTTCATGCAGACTTCGGTCGGCAGCCCCAGCTCCTCGAATCCCCGCACTTCGAACGGGATGAGACGGAAGACGCCGGCGACCGTGCCCCGCTGGAAGAACGCGTTGGTACGGAAGCGGCCGAGGCCCGTCACTCCGAAGCTGAAGTCCAGTTCGAGGTCTTTTTCGAAGGACGCGACCTGGTCGTTCGACAGCACGGAATAGACGAGCTTTTTGGTCTCCTCGAAGGAGAGCGGCTCGTTCACGAGGTCGATCATGCGCCCGTGCAGGCGGATCTTGGGCGGAGATCCCGCCGAAATGTGCAGATCGGAGCCCCCGCGCGCGACGAGGGTCTCCAGGAGTTCTTCCAGTGTGACCATGACACCCCCCTCCGGGGGCATGGCCGTGCCAGGTTAGAGGCTCCGGCCGGGGCATCTATCGGCCAGAGGGTTCGCGCGGGAAAAGTTCAGGGCGGGGCGGATTTTGCCCGAAGAACCCGAAGGGTCAGTCGTCGTCGTGTTTGGGTTGGTGGGCGGCCACGAGCTGGGCCTGCACGGAGGCGGGAACCGGGTCGTAGTGGCTCGATTCCATCGTGAAGCTGCCCTCCCCCGAGGTCAGGGCGGTCAGCGCCCGTGCGTATTCCGAAGCCTCGGCCATCGGCATCTCCGCACTGAGGACTTGGTCGTCCCCCTCCTGGCTCATGCCGACGATCCGCCCGCGGCGCGTGTTCAGGTCGCCCGACACGTCCCCCATGAAGTGGGACGGGATCGTGATCGTGAGGCGCATCATCGGTTCCAACACGATCGGACGAGCCTTGTGCACGGCCTCCAGAAAGGCTCGTCCGCCGGCAATTTTGAACGCCGCCTCGGAGGAGTCCACGTCGTGGTACTTCCCGTCGCGGATGCTGACCTTCACGTCGAGCAGCGGGAAGCCAGCGACCACTCCACTCTGCATCTTCTCTCGCACCCCCTTTTCGATCGCGGGTTCGAAATTGCGGGGGACCGACCCGCCGAAGATGTCCCAAGACCACTTCAAGCCTTCGTTGGGTTCGCCGGGAAGGACCGCGAGGTGGACCTCCGCGAATTGGCCGCGGCCCCCACTCTGTTTTTTGTGCCGGTAGTGGCCCTCGGCCGTCCCGGTCACGAATTCGCGATAGGGAATCTTGGGTTTGTGGGTGACGACTTCGACGCCGTAGCGATCCCGCACTCGCCGCAGCATCAAGTCGAGGTGGAGCTGGCTCATCCCCGCCACGAGTTGTTCGTGGGTCAAGGGTTCGCGGTAGGGATGGAACGTCGGGCACTCGTCGGCAATGCGGGCCAAGGCCTCGGAGATCTTCGCCTCGTCGCCGCGGGCCTTGGGCAAGACCGCGAGGCTGTACATCGGACGGGGGATCGGAATCAGCTCGACTTGGAGGTCCCCGGGATGGGCACTCAAGGTGTCGCCGACATGCAAGCTGTCGAGTTTGGTCAACACGATCAGATCGCCGGGCAGGGCCTGGTCGATCATCTGCTGCTCTTTGCCCTGAGCATGGAAGATGTGGTGGCACTTCTCCTTCTTGTCGGCCCGCAAATTCGTGATGGTGTCACCCGGCTTCAGCACCCCTTGGATGACCCGAATTTGCGCGATCTTGCCGACGTGTTTGTCGGTCTGGATCTTCCAGACAAAGCCCAAAAACGGAGCCTCCTTCGTGGCGGCCATGAGCGCTCCGGTTTCTTCCGGCCGGTCCCGCGGGTAAACGCGACGCTTGACCGAGAGGGGTGACGGCGCCAATTCGGCGAGGAAGTCCAGCACGTCTTTGGTGCCTTCGTTCTTTTCACTGCTGACAAAAAGCACCGGGAAGACCAGGCGCTTCGCGAACGCCGTGGCCTCGAGGCCGGCCAGCGCGCCCGGTTCGACGCCACCGGATTCCAAGTATTTCATCATGGCCTCGTCGTCGGCTTCGACGACGGCCTCGATCCAGGCGGATGGTTGGGCGGGCACCTGCGCGGGGGCGCGCCAGGCCAAACAGCGCTCGCCGAAGGCGGTTCGGATCTTGGCGTAGACCTCCGGGAGTTTCCCGGGCTCCTGGTCGCACTTGGTGACCACGATCGCCACCGGCCGCTTCGCCGACTCCAACAGTCGCCAGAGTTTCTTGGTGTTGACCATCACGCCGCTGTGGGCGTTGACACAGAGCAAAGCGCAGTCGGTACCGTTGATTCCAAGGACGGCGTCCCCGAGGAAGTCGGGATAGCCGGGGGTATCGACGAGGCGGATGGCCTTTCCCTTCCATTCGCAGTGGCCCACCGCCACGCTGATCGAGTGGCCGCGCTCCTTCTCGTCGACTTCGTAGTCGAAGTGGGAAGTCTTCTCGCGAACGGAGCCGGCGCGTGCCACGGCACCCGCCACGAAGAGCAGGCGATCCGCAAGGCTGGTTTTACCCGAATCGCCGTGGCCAACGATCGCCACGTTGCGCACATCCTGGAGCGCGGAGGTCGACATGGTTCACTCTCCTTGGCCGTGGCCTCGAATGAGGCTCAGATGGCAATCGGAAGCGTAAACCGAAGGACTCGACCTGGGCAAGGGCGGAGAGCCCGCAAGTTCGGGCCCGACCGGAGCGAAACGCTCAGCGATGCAGAACGACTTCGACCCGGCGGTTCTTGGCCCGGGCCGCGTCGGTCTTGCCGCTGGCCAGCGGGCGCTTCTCCCCGTAACCGACCACGTGCATGCGGTCGGCCGCAACCCCCTTGGTTTCCGTCAAGAAGTTCTTGACGGCCAAGGCCCGTGCGATGGAGAGGTTGGTGTTGTCCTTCCAACGATCGGCGGTGCGCTTCAGGGGGGTGTCGTCGGTGTGGCCTTCGACCGAAACTTTGTAATCCGGGTACTTCTTCAGGATGTCTCCGACCTTGCCGGCGAGTTTCTTGCCCTGGGCGCTCAGGTCAGCTTCTCCCGAATTGAAGAGGCTCTTTGCGCCCTTCATGCGGAGCACCACTTCGCCGTTGGCTCGTTCATCGACTTCGATGTCCGGATCGTCGATTTTGATGGTGCTCGCCGAGGCGACGGGCGCCGACGGAGCAGGCGTCGATACGGGGCGCTCGACCGGCGTTTGGTTGTTGTTGGGAGTCTGGACCAGAGGAGCCGTGGAATTCCCGGCTTCCCGCTCCCGGCGCAACCGGTCGATCTCCGACTGGAGTTCGCCCCGTTGGCGCTCTTCCACCAGGCGCAAACTTTCCTGATCCGAGAGGCGAGCTTGGAGCTGGGAGTTGCGGGATTCCTGCTCCCGCAGCGCCTCGTCCTTCGCCATCACCACCTCGTCGTTGTTCGAGCACGCGCCCAAGCACGCCAAGACGGCGCTCATCCCCAAGCACCAAATGCGCACGTTCATCGACAGCCTCCCGGCCCGCCCCTTTCGAGTTCCGAGCGCGCGCCCACTAGGCGCGCCCCCGTGCGAAAAGCGTTAGCCAACCATGCAAGAGTTCTGGTCCAAACCACATGACAAGCCACATCCCGGCGGCCAGAAAAGGGCCGAACGGAATGTAGCGATTGCGTTGAAAGCCGCGGGCGGACAGGCCGATCACGGCGCCGAGGATCGATGCGACGGCGAGGGCGAGCAACGCCCACAAGCCCAAAAGCCCGCCCATGGCCGCAATCATCTTGACGTCGCCGAACCCCATCGCTTCCTTCTTGAAGATCTTGGACCCGAGCCAGCCCACCCCGTAGAGGAGGGCGCTGGCCACGGCCGCTCCGGCGATTCCCGAAGCGAGCGCGTTCACGCGCGGGGCCCACTCGTGCGCGGAGTCCAAGACTCGCACGAACGGACTACCGTGCTGGAACCGCGGGGCGGCGAAGGCCAGCAGGGGGCCGATGATGATCCCGGTCTTCGTGATCTCGTCGGGAAGGATGTAGTGATCGAAGTCGATCAGGGAGAGAGCCAAGAGTCCGCCGGTCACGAGAGCCCCGACTCCCCATTCGATCCAGGCCTGACCTGCGCGCGGAGAGAGGAAGGCGTCACGACCGAGCGGACCCACTGTCCACATCGCAACCAAGACGAAGAGGCCAGCGGTGAACATCTCCACGGCAGGGTAGCGGAACGAAATGGGTAGACGGCACCGACGGCACTTACCTCGCAGCCAAAACCACGCGAGGACCGGCACGTTGTCGTAGGCAGCGATGGGAGTCTGGCAGCGCGGGCAACGGGATGCCGGGCGCACAACGGACATGCACGCACGCGGAAGCCGGTAGGCCACCACGTTGAGGAAGGATCCCACACAGGCGCCAATCGCCCCGAGGGCCCCCAGAATGACCGGCACGTCTACCTCCCGCACCTCAGAACCGCCGACGCTCGACCTTGAGGAGCCTCCCCGTTCGCGAAACACCACTTCCGCTGGGGGTCCGGATGGATCGAGAGCCCGGCCGGACGGGCATTGTAGGATTGCGAAGTCGGGCGCGCAAGTTACTGGCCGGGCAAACCCGCGAGAAAAAGGCTCAAAAGCCGCCGATTCGCCCCCTCTCGAGGCTCCCCACCATGACAGTGGCCCCGCCCCACTCGAAAGCGGGCCGGGGCCAGGGGAATCCGAACCGAGATCGGTTGATCAGAAGCTGATGCTCATCACCCAGTTGTTGTAGCGCTGACGCATATTGGTCAGGTTGTCGTTGCGCAGGGTGACCCGGAAGCGGAAGAAACGCCGTCCCGCGAGCGTGAGGGGGCCGCCTCCCATGGTGCCCAGGACGGCGTCGTTTTGGACGCCATTGGCCGGGGTACCCGAGAAGAAGGTCTGGAAGCCCGACGTCGCACCACTGGGCGAGGTGGGGCCGGAAATCGCAGTTGCACCCTCAAGCTGCCAGATAGCCGAGGTGTTGGCCGGCTGGTTGAAGGGCGAGGGGCTCAAATTGAATCCGTTATAGACGGGGATCGACCCCATCGGCACGTTCGTGTCATAGAACTGGGACTGGGCGTGCGAGACCATGTCCACGAAGGTGAGGCGCATATCATAGAACTCGCACTGAGAGCTCTGACCCACGTTCACCGGCCCGTTGAAACAGTTGGGGTTGGGAATCGGGGACATCGCCTTGGGAGGTCCGATCACCCGGCGTCCCGGCGCCGCGCCGGCCGCTCGGAAGCGGTTGATGTTGGAGAGCTGCGGGCCGGGAAGAATGTTGACCTCGAAGAGGAGGGAGCGTGCTCCCGTTCCCGAGCCGATGTAATCGAAGGGAGGAGTGAAGACCGGATAGGGGAAGTAGGTGGTCGTGAAGATGTTCGTGACGTAGTCCATCGGCCCACCGACACGAACTCCGCCGCCGAGGAGGGGCACCGGCAGGGTGGTCATCGGGCAGGTGTTAGGCGTCCCGGAGCCGTTGTTGGCAGGTGGGTTGGCGTTCAAAAGGTCCACCGGCTGCTGCGGGATGACGTCGTAGTTGGCGCCGAAGAAGGTGCTCAAGCCGACGCCGCCCGCCATGCAGTTGACCCCGCCGCCTCCCGGCACGATCGTCGACATGCCGCACCACGCGGTGTAGCCCGGGTAGGTGGTGCCACGAACATTGTTCATGACCGGGCCCCACTCGATCAGCTCCAACGCGGCGCGCGGGCTTCCAAGGTCGGCCGCCTCCCAGATCAGCATGAGGTGGGAACCCCCCATCAGATTCGTGCCGGCGTTTTGCAGAACGCTATCGAAGGGTGCGAGCAGACCAGCCGGACAGGTGCCGCCGCTGTTGAAGCATCCCAAGGCCAGGGTGAGCATGCGCTGGAAGCGGGTGCCGAGGCCGAGGGGATTGCCCGTGAAGGTCGCCAGCGGCGACCCGTCGATGAAGGAGCCAGCCAGCGAGCCGGGAGTCGCGGCGGCGTTCCAGTTCGCTTGGTTGAAAACGACGAAAGCGCCGGGGTTGGCGTCACGCTTGAGAGTATCGGTGAAGTCTTCCGCGACGGTGATGCTGCCGGGGCAGCTCGGATCCACTTCGGTGCGGAAAATGCGAGTCTGGGGGGCGAGCAAGGGGATGGCGACCGGCGGGCTGCCCTGGGCCAACCCGTCGATTTCATCCTCGATCGGGAGACCGGCGGTTCGGCCCACCCGCACTTCGATGTCAAATGGCCCCGGCCCGTAACCCGGCTGGGGAACAAAGGTAAGGACGGTCGCATCCAGGGGATCGACGATGGGCTGGCCGGGAACCAGAGTGCCACCGGCCGAAAGATTGCGGATCGTGAAGTTCTTGAGCTGGTCGACGGTGGTGCCGTCGATGGGCTGAGAGAAGGTGACGATGATCGGATCGTCGCAGTTGATCGGATCCGCCACCGTGCCGGCCGCGCCGGAGAAGGCCTCGATCGACACCACTTCGGGCGGGAACGGGTTCGGACTCGTGGCCGCGCTCGACCGGAACACGACGCTCAAGTCGGGCTGGGGGCTGAAGGCGGGCACAATCACCGGCAAAAGGAACGGGTCGGTGCCGATGGGCCGCGCCGGCGTGCCACCAAACAGGAATGAGTTCGTGGCGGGGATGCGATAGGTCATCTCCGCGTTGATCGGAAAGCCCGGGAGCGGCGGCAATCCGAAAGGATTGTTCGGAGGGACGCGGGGATCCAGCACGATGGTGTTCGGCTTGTCGCGGTGACGGCCGACGATGTACGAAGGAAGGGTGGCACCCGCCGCAGCGTTGATGCGCACTTGAAGCGACTGCGCCGCCAACGTCTGGTTCACGTATCCGAAGTACGGAATGGTCGACGCGGTTCCCGGAGCCTTGCCCAGAAACACTCGGTTGTCGCTTCCCTGCTGCACAAAGCCACCGAAGATCCCGCCGTCGAGCGGTCCGTCGAAGGTGAATTCGAGGGCCTGGTCGACGAAGACCTGAGGAAGGCTGGCCAGCCCGTTCGGACCGACGCCCGAGGGCATGGTCGAAAAGCCAATGAAGGAGACGGCCTCAAGGATGCCGTCGGAGTTGCCTCCGCCGGCCGCTCCTCCTCCTCCACCACCGCCCCCACAGGCACCCAGGCCGAGCGCCACGAGCGTTGCGAGCGCCAACATGCGGGCTCGTCCCCCGATCGATCGAACGTTCATCGAGAGCATCGTCCTGGATTCTCCTACCGCTGCCTCTTCCAGCAGCGTGGCTCATTTAGCGCCAACCGCCTCAATTTGCGAGGGGCCAGCCCGTCCCAACCAAGGACGGGAATTGTAGGCAGGGGCAGGGCCTACCGTCAAACCGAGAAGGTTCGCGCCATCCTATTACAGGCAACCGCAGTGCCAAACTGATGGCCGCCCAGCAGCCTTGCACTTTGGGGCATTTCTAAGGGATAAACGCGACGTGCGCGCGCGCACGGACCTCCGGGAGTGCAAAAGCGCACGGATCCTGGCGGGAGGAACGCCGGGATCAGGATCAGGCCGGTTCGGGGAACGGACGGCCGCCGTACGCCAACACCGCGGTCTCCTCGCAGTAGGCGCAACGTGGGTCATCAGCTCCTCGCCGGGTGACCTCCGGAGGGATGGTGCCCCGCTCCAGCACGGAAATGCAGCCGGCATTTTCGCATCGAAAGCCATGGACGACCGAGTCGCGCGCGCGCGGAGCCGCTCCCGCCGGAAGGTCGACGGCGCCGAGACACCAGAGGATCAACGCCATCCGGATCGGGACCCCCAGCGCCGCCTGCCGAAAGTAGGCCGCCCGGGGATCTTGGTCGAGTTCGCGGGCAATCTCCCCGACCCGCGGCAACGGGTGGAGCACTACCGTCTGGCGGAACGGTGGCGCCGCCAAGAACCGGTGGTCCAAGATGGGTAGCGACCCCAAGGGCTCCGCCCCGGACATCCGTTCCTTTTGGAGACGGGTGACGTAGATGGCGTCGATCGAGTCCGGGTCCAAGGACATCGGCCGGACCTCCGAGCTCTCCTTGGCACCGCGCGAAATCCAGAGCGCCGGCACCTCGGGGCGAGACAGGACCGACTCCAGGCCAACCAAAGCGACGGGGGCGACCGCGTAGCCCGGTTCGCGACGGAGATCGTTGAGCACAAACTTCGGAAGCTGAAGGTCTCCCTGCGAAATCGCCAGCACGGACGCCCCGAATCGGACGAGAGCGCGGGCCAAAGAGTGGGTGGTCCGGCCGTAGCGGAGGTCCCCGTAGAGCGCGACTCGCAGATCCGCGAGGCGCCCCCGTTCGCAGCGCAACGCGTAGAGATCGCACAGGGTTTGGGTCGGGTGTTCGTGGCTCCCGTCTCCCGCGTTGATCACGGGTCCCTCGGCAATCTGCGCCGCCGCCCGCGCCGCGCCCGCCGCGGGGTGTCTTAGGATCGTGAGGTCGACGTAAGAATCGACGATGCGGATGGTGTCCGAAAGCGACTCCCCCTTCGAAGCGGAACTCGTCTTCGGATCACTCGAAGTGATCACTCTGCCGCCGAGCCGCAGCATCGCCGTCTCGAAGGAGAGTCGGGTCCTCGTGCTGGGTTCGAGGAACAGGCTGCCCATCAGCGTGCCGGGCAGGTCGGCCGCGTGCCCTCGGAGTTGCCGGCGAATGCGATCCGCCAAGTCCATGAGACCCAGGAGGGTCTCGTCGGAGAGATCATCGATCGTGACGAGATCGCGCTTCATCGTTGGGCTCGAGGACACGAGCCAGCCAGCGGCGAGTCGATTCAGGATCGTCAGGCCAGGCCGCGAGGGCTCGCGAGAGGGACGATCGCTCCGACTCCGTGAACGGGCAAGGGAAGGTGGCAGGAAAGAGGCGAGAGAAGGGTCCGAGCCCGTGGATCGCACTTCGAAGACCCGCCACCCCCTCCCCGGTCCGGGCCGAAACGACGATCACCGATTTTTTCTTGTAGGTTCTCGGGAGAGCCGAGCGATCCCCCGAGGTCAACAGATCCGCCTTGGTGGCGAGTACGAGGTGCGCCCGCTCTATCCCCGGATCGTCCCTCGCTGGATGAAGTTCGGCGCCGGGCCGCAGGTACAAGCGAATCTCCGCTTCCCGCAGGGCTGCCTGAGCGTTCGCTTGGCCCTGGAATTCAACGGGATCTATCGTCGGATGGAGGCCGGCTGAGTCCTGGATCTCGTAGGGGTGACCCAAGATCGTCGTTCGGGTCGCGACCAGATCGCGGGTGGTTCCGGCCACCTCGGTGACCAAGGATCGATCTTGACCGAGGAGGGCATTGGCGAGCGACGACTTGGAAACGTTCGGCGGACCGTAAAGGAGCACCCGAGGCGGCCTCCGCAAGTACGCCGCCGCCTCCGACCGGGCCACCAGGGATTCAATGCGGTGGCGAATCCCGAGGACGGATGGCGCCCCTTCTCGAAGGGCCGCGAGGAGGCTGCGCACCTCCGATTCCAGGGCCCCACGACCCGCCAGGAGTTGATCCAGGGCGCGTGCGGAGGTGACGAGATCGCGGGTCGCCGCCTTTTCCGATTCGCGATCGTCCCGCCGGGCGCCCGCATTCACTAGCGCCGTGATGGCGCGGCTCCGCGTGGCCCTCCCGCCGTGCAGACTGATCTCGAATCGAGATTCGCTCGCCCGGCGCACCACGACGTGGTCCACGTCCAAGCCGCCATCGCGGAGCCAGCCGACATAGAGATTTCCCGACCAGCGACGTGGAGATTCAATTGCCTCGAGGCAGCTCGCGAGACAGGGTTGGCAGTTGCCTCCCGAAAGTTCGAGAACCGCGATCGCCCCCTCCCCCATCCCGGGCGTGAGCAGCCGAACAGAGGGGCCTGCTCCGGGGGTCATGAAGCGGGATCACCGGGAAGGCCGCACTGCGCCAGGGCCCACACACCCTCGAGAATCAGATCCGCTTTGCACTCACTCCGCTCTTTCGGGAGGTGCCTCCAAACTCGCGGAGCATCCCCGCCCGTGATGATCAGCGGCAGTCCACCACCGCTAGCCTCGTCAAAGCGGCGCAGGAGTTCGAGAACCAGGCCCCGTTCGGCGGAGTCTTGGCCCAAGTTCACGGCATCCTGCGTGGAACGAGGCGGAAAGGCGGGGGAATCGGATCCGACATCCGGACGAGGCAGGTGCGGAGCGGCCAGCCGGAGTCCTCTTTCGATCAGACTTAGCCCCGGCGCGATGGCGCCGCCTCGAAACCTTCCCTGGTCGTCCACCCAGTCCCACGTGAGGGCCGTGCCCGCCCCCACCACCGCGAGCCCCCGCCCGTGCGTTCGCCACGCCTCCCACGCGGCGACTCGACGATCGATGCCGAGTGAATTCGGCGGCTCATAATCGATCGACAGTGGGACCCCGATGTCCTCACCGACCCGCACGACCGCAATCCCGGCGCGGACCAAGGGGGCACACACTGCGGCCTCCGCCGAACGATTCGACGAACAAAGCCAGGCTGAACTTGCCGGAGTGCCTTCGAAATCCCGGGACCACAGGGAGAGATCAGCGAGTGTGAAGCGCCGGGTCGGGGTGCGCCCCCGACCTTGGGCCAGCGAGACCTTGAGGGCGGAGTTTCCGAGGTCGAGAAGCCAGACCGCGTCCGCCACGATTAGGCTTACCGAGGGACCGAAACGACGCGGGTGTGCTTGATGCCGCGTCGCAGGAAGACGACTTCGTAGCGAGAGAGATCCGGATTGCGCTTCACATAGGCCACGATGTCGGCGCGGCTCGAAACCCGGGTGCCGTTCAGGGAGACCAGAACATCTCCTCCCTGGGCTCCTCCCTTGGCGAGCACCGAATTAGGCGGCACCTCGTCGATGCGGATGGCCTTTTGGCCGTCTTCCAGGGTCTCTTCCGACCACCGCACCCCTTCGAGCGAGGCTTCGCCCTGGACCTTGAGCGATGCGACTCCGACATCGGTGATCTCGATGTTGGCCGGCCGCTGCGCGTCGACCGCGACCCAAGTGTTCACGTCGGCGCTCGGCTGCACCTCGACTTTGCGATTGGTCTTAGCGGATCCCGCCGCCGCCGGAGCGGCTTTGGGCACCAACACGACTTCCTTGTTGTCGTAGTCGAACAGCACCCGGCCCACCTCGACCGTTTTCACGACGGCGCCGTGCGCCCACTCGATGACGGAGCCTTCCTCGAAGTAGCGCTGCTCGCGAAGCGCTTCTTCCGGCTTGCCGGGGAACGGCCCCTCACGGGCGACCAGAATGCGGGACTTGGAGGTGGGAGACCCGTGATGCTCGATGCCGACGAGCTTCAGGATCGATTCGAGCGGGGGCTTCGAGGAGGCCACCGGGGTGGGCTCCTTCGGGGCCACCGGGGCGACGACCACCGGCGTATAGCCGGAGATGTTGACGCCGGTGATGTTCGTTCCGTAGTCGACCTTCGTCGTCGAACTTTGGCCTTCGGCTCCGATTTCCGAAAGCTCCTTCGAGATGGTCTCGAAGAGGCGGCGCGCGTCAGTGGAGCGGGAGTTTTTTTCCTGGATCCCCCGGTAGACGACGGAAGAAATACCGGCCACCAGCGCGACGTCCAGGACGATGAGAAGATTCCGGATGCTCGTGACCTTCATGGGCCCCTCGTGCGGACTCTAAGGAGGGGTCCCAACTTCGGCAACACGGCCCCCCCGTTCCTTTGGACGCCGCCCAGGGCCGCCTCCTTCCCGCCCGCTGACAACGAGGCCCTCGGGAAGCGCTCAGCGCCGAGCCGAAAGCAGGTGTCGGTCGGCCCCCCGGGTGACGCCCCGGATCATCATCCTGAGATCGTCGGCGCAGTCCGATGCCGCGCAGGCATCCTCCAGCGACACGAAGCCCTTCTCGTAGAGACCCTTCAAGGAGTGGTTGAACGTCTGGGTCCCGTAGTACTCCGCCCCTTCGACCAGCGCCTGGTCCAGATCCTTGGTGTTGCCGGCGCGAAGAATTTCCCGGATTCGAGGGGTGCCCATCAGAATCTCGACGGCCGGGACCATGCGTCCGGTCTTCACGTTGGGGATGAGACGTTGGCTCGCGACCCCCTCGAGGACCATCGAGAGTTGGAGGCGCACAATGGCGTGCTGGTGGGGCGGAAAGAACGTCATGACCCGCTCGACGGTTTGGATCGCGTTGATGGTGTGGAGCGTGGTGAGGACGAGGTGGCCGGTCTCCGCGGCGGCGATCGCCGCCTCCATCGTCGCGCTGTCCCGGACTTCGCCCAGCATGATCACGTCCGGGGCTTCGCGCATGGCGTTGCGCAGGCCGGTGGACCAATCCTTGGTGTCGATTCCGATCTCGCGCTGATTCACGATCGACAGATCGTCGGTGAAGCGGTACTCGATCGGATCCTCGAGAGTCACGATGTGCTTGTTCCGAGTGTGATTGATGGCCGCGATCAGCGACGCCAAGGACGTGGACTTGCCGGATCCGGTGACGCCCGTGATGAAGATCAAGCCGCGTTCGAGCTTGGAGAACTTGGAAAACTGGGCGGAGGGAAGGTTCAGGTCCTCGAAACTCGGAACATTGCTCTTCACCTGCCTCATGACGATCGAAACGCGCCCGGACTGTCGGAACGCGTTGACGCGAAATCGGCCCTGAGAGGAGTGCTCGAACGCGAAGTCGGCTTCGCCATGAGCCCGGAATCTTGCCAGGGCCTCGGGGTGGGCAATGATCTCGACGAGCCCGAGCGTGTCCTCGTCCGTCAAGACCGGCTCCGCCAAGAACAACACCCGTCCGACCTGTTTCATCGCCGGCTGGCTACCTGGTTTGAGAATGAGGTCGGACGCGTCCGACCCTACGGCAGTAGCAACCAAGCGATCCAAATTGACGGGCATGATGGAGACTCCTCGGTTCCTATCGACCGAGGCTCTCCCGAGATCTGAGTTTGCCGTGGTTTCCGACTCGGGGGCGCCGGTTAGCGCCGACGCACGAGGCGACTCGGCCCGTTCGATCCGCGGGTATAGAGGCGTCCGCAGCGTTCCGTGAGAACAAGGCCGGTGGGCCCCGCGTGCAGGTCAGGCCGGGTGCAACAGGCGCCAGCAGTCGTCGAGGAGTCGATCGAGGTTGTGGCCGGTGGCCGCACTGATCGGATAAGCCTCGATTCCGAGTTCGGCGTTCAGCTCAGCCGCCAGCGCCTCAGGATCGGGCACGAGATCCGATTTGGAATAAACCGTGATGCGAGGCTTGGTGTCGACCCCGCGACCAAAGGCACGGATCTCTTCGAGGATGGTTCGGAAGTGGTCGGCAGGCGTTCCGGCCTCCTCGGGAGGAACCAGTTCCACGAGGTGGATGAGGACGCGGGTCCGCTCGACGTGCTTCAAGAATCGATCGCCGAGGCCGTGGCCCTCATGGGCGCCCTCGATAAGCCCCGGAATGTCCATCATCACAAAGCGCCGAAACCCCGGTAGATCCACGATCCCCGGGTGGGGCTCCAAGGTGGTGAAGGGGTAATCGGCGATCTTCGGGCGAGCCGCGGACACCGCGGAGATGAGCGTAGACTTGCCCGCGTTCGGCAGGCCGAGCAGTCCCACGTCCGCGATGAGCTTCAACTCGAGGAGCAGAGTGCGGTTTTCACCGGGCCTCCCCTCTTCGTACTCCCGCGGGGTCTGATGGGTGGCCGACTTGAAGCGCGAGTTGCCGCGGCCGCCCAAGCCGCCTCGGGCCACCTTGACTTCCGCGCCGGCCTCGGCGAGATCCTTGAGGACGATCCCCGACTCCTGATCCTTGACGAGCGTGCCCACGGGCACGGGAATTCTCAAGTCGGTTCCACAGGACCCGGTGCAGTGGTCCCCCTTCCCGTTCTCGCCCCGAGGGGCTTTGAAGTGGGGGGCTCGCGCCAAGGTAAGCAGGGTGTTTTCGCTCGGCTCGGCGAACAGGATGACACTGCCGCCGTCGCCTCCGTCTCCTCCGTCAGGACCACCCTTGGGAACGAATTTTTCCCTTCGGAAGGAGGCTGCCCCGGAGCCACCATCACCCGCGCGGACAAAAATGCGTGCTTCGTCCTTGAACATCGCGGGGATCAGCGGGTGACGGAAAGGGCATCAAGCCTGGGCGGGAGCCGCATCGATCACGCTCACCCGGCGGCGGGAGCCGAAGCTCACCACTCCGTCGCGCGTCGCGAAGATCGTGAAGTTGCGGCCCATGCCGACGCCGCGGCCGGGATGGAACACCGTGCCACACTGGGTCACGATGATGTTGCCGGCCCGCACCACTTCGCCACCGTACCGCTTCACACAGCGGAACTGCGGGTTGCTGTCACGGCCGTTTCTTGAAGATCCTTGACCCTTCTTATGTGCCATGGCTCAGCCCACGATGTTCGTGATGAGGACTTCAGTGTAGTGCTGGCGATGTCCGACTCGCCGGCGACTGTGCTTGCGGGTGCGGTAGGTGGCCGGGAAGACCTTCTCACCGCCCAGGTCTGCGCAGGTGACCTTCCCCTCGACTCGGGCGCCCGTCACGTACGGGGCGCCGACTCGAGGCGAACCTTCACCTCCGAGCAAGCAAACTTGACCAAACGTCAGGGTGTCTCCGGTGGCCACCGGGCGAAGCTCGATGCGGATCTTTTGACCCTGCTCGACCCGATATTGGTGGCCCCCGTCTTGAATGATGGCGTACATGATCGGCTCCTGACCCTCTACGGGTCGGATAAGGCGGGCAACATACAAAGGACCGGGGCGGCTTCCAACCGCAATTCCTAAGATATCTTCCACCAAGGATTTAGGTTCACTTCAGGCGCTGGATCTCGTAGTCCTCGGTGCCCAGATCGTGGTCCCCCGCGACCAGGATCGGCTTTTGGTACATCTCCTCCAGCCGCTTGATCTTCTCCCCCTTGTTGCGGCGGAGGAAGTCCGCCACTCGGGGGTGGGCGCGTACCCGCACCCGGCGAGCCTTGTTCTTCCAGAGAACTTCGGCCACCTCCCGCAGGATGCGCAAGCCGACGCTGTCGACCGTCTTCACGAATCCGCCGCCCTTGCAGTGCGGGCAGGGCAGGCTGTTCGATCGCTGAAGGCTCGGACGCACGCGCTGCCTCGTCATCTCGATCATGCCGAAGGGCGAGATCCGCGCGATCTTCATCCGCTCCTTGTGGTCTTTGAGCTGGTCGCGCAGCGCCTTCTCGATGAGGCGCTTGTGCTCTTCGTCCTGCATATCGATGAAGTCGTTGATGATGACTCCACCCAAGTCCCGAAGCCGCAGTTGCCGCGCAATTTCCTCGACGGCATCGAGATTGGTGCGATACGCCGTTTCTTCGAGGTCGTCCTCGTCGCGGTACTTACCCGAGTTCACGTCGATCGCCACCAGCGCTTCGGTCTGATCAATGATGATCGACCCGCCACTCTTCAGGTTCACCTTGCGGTTGAACACACGTTCGATCTGCTCCTCGAGACCCACGCTGTGGAAGAGTGGACGAGAATCGCTGTACAAACGAACGCGGCTGACTTGTTCGGCCATGACGGCCTGCAGGAAGTCCCTCGCCTTTTTGTAGACCACTTCGTTGTCGACCACGACCTCGGTCACGTCGGGCGTGAACACGTCACGAATCGTCCGGACGACCAGGTCGGACTCCTGGTACACGATGGACGGGGTGCGCTCGCTGCGCACCCGCTTGACGATGGTATTCCAGAGTTTGAGGAGGTACTCGAGGTCCTTTTCGAGTTCGTCTTTGGTCCGACCGATGCCGGCGGTTCGGATGATGTACCCCATCCCGGGAGGCGGATCGATGTCCTCGAGGATGCGCTTGAGCCTTCCCCGCTCTTCCCGATCCTCGATTTTCTTCGAGACTCCGGACCTCGTGAGTGAGGGCATCAGTACGAGGTAGCGGCCGGGAATGCTCAGGTAAGTGGTGAGCGTCGGCCCCTTTTTTCCGATGCCATCCTTGGTGATCTGGATCAGGACCTCTTGGCCCTTCATCAGATACTCCTGGATGTTGCGCTTTTCGTGTTTGCGAATGCGCTCGGGTGTCACCCCGGTGTTGTTTTGCCGATACATCGGCAAGACATCGGAAGCATGGAGGAAGCCGTTGCGGTCCCCACCAAAGTCCACGAACGCCGCCCCGATGGACGGCTCGACATTGGTGACGAGGCCTTTGTAGATGTTGCCGAGGCACGAGGTGGACGAAGTTCTCTCGATGTAGATCTCATCGATGCGTCCGTCCAGCGCGATCGCGATCCGGATCTCCTCCGGATCATCGGCGTTGATGTAGATGCGCCGCTCCATGGCCCTTTCCCAGGGTTTGAGTCGGCGAGGCGTTCGCGGGAATCAGAGGGGGCGGAAACTGGCCGGCAGAGCCGCCAACCGGGTTTCACCCGGAAGGCTGGTTCTCCCACTTCGTGCCGTGCGGCGGCAGGTTCCGTTCACTCTGGCTCCATCTTCCGATGACCAAGGGCCACCGGAATGTGTATTCACGCGAGGATGGCGAACCATCCTCGGACTGCGTTCGTCTCGCGCCTCCGAGCTACGCCGAGGCCGCCAGGGGACCGCTCGGTGACCGAGCCCACCAGGCCGACCCAAGGGTCGGAAAGCGGCGGCTGGACCACGGCTCAAGAAGCCGGCTGGCCCGCGCCGGGGGGCAACGGTCAATTCACTCCGAGTCGGCCTCGTCCCAGGACAGCCGCTCCGAAGCTCGGACACGACCGAAACCGGTTGACTTGACCTGAGCTCCCTCGCCCACTTGCCCTGCAACCAAGGCAAACTCCGCGATGAGGCGGTTCAGGTTCGAGGAAGCCTGCGACCAAAGATTCGGGGCGCACGCGCGCCCAAAGTCTCTGGCCTTCATTCGATGCCACCTGGGATACCAAAAAAAGGGGCGGTCCGGCAAGGACCGCCCCCTGTTTCCCGAGATTTTTCGGGCGAATCACTGGCCCGACGAGGTCTCGGCGGGGCGTCCGTTGCCGAAGATAGCCTCGACTTCGGTCTCGATCTGCTCCTGGCGGCGCTGCGCCTCCTGCTGGAGGAAGCCCGCGAAAGAGTTCGAGTCGCGCATCACCCGGGGGGTGATGAAGATCAAGAGGCTCTCGTTGACCTTCGACCGCGAAGTCGACTTGAAGAAGAAGCCTAGGACCGGGATGTCACCCAGGATGGGCAGCTTGCGGGTGGTCTCGGTCTCGCTCTCGCTGATGAGGCCACCGATCACCGCCGTCTCCCCCGACTCGAGCAGGAGGGTGGTGACCAGGGTGCTCGAGGCGATCTGGGGCAGAGCGATCTGCACTTCGTTCGGCGTCCCTTCACCCGAGCGGAAAATCTGGAAGCCAGCGAGGTTCGGATCCTCGCTGCGACCAACGAGCTGCTCGGCCTCGGGGATCACCGTCATCATGATCTTGTTGGTGCCAGGGATGATATGCGGCACGAGGTAGAGCTGGAATCCGGTCTGGACCGGCGAGTTCGCAGCTTCTTTGATCGAGTAGGTGAGTCCACCGCTCTGGTTGGACTCGGCGGTGGTTTCCGCGAAGCGGATGGTACGCCCGACGAAGATCGTCGCTTCCTGATTGTCGAGGGCGAGCAACTTAGGAGCTTGCACGATGCGGGTCTGCTCGTCCGCCTTCAGCAGGTTGAGGGTGAAGGTGGCCCGGGTGAAGTCCAAGGTGCCGTAGGTGATCCGGTCAGCGAGATCGCTACCCGAAAGGCCGGGCGTACTCGGCGGTTCGCCGGGAATGATCTCGTTGTTCCAGCCACCGCTGCCCACGTTGAAGGGCAGGCGGGACGGGATCGCACCGCCGGTGAGGCCGACCGAGAATCCGTTCTGACCGATGTCCACCCCGTAGGTGAGGGCGTCGGTGTTGCTGGTGGTCACGAACTTGACGTCGATGAACACCTGGCCCGGCTCCACGTCGATTTCGGCGAGCATGCGCTCGATTTCCGCGACGACCGGCGGGATGTCTTTGACCACAATGATGTTGTTGTTCGTGAAGAAGTCGAGTTTGCCGTTGGGCGAGAGCACATTCTTGAGCGCCCCGATCAGCGTAAAGGTCTTCTCGATGTCGGTGGTGGTCGCCTGCCTGCCGGTCTTCGTTGCGTACTCGGTCTTGATCTCGGGCACGTACTTGGCCTGAGGACGGAGGTACTTGATGGGGAACACTTTGGTCACCATCTGGGTCTCGAGCGACGAGGGCTCGACGACGCGGTAGATGTTGTAGCCGTCTTCCACGACGACGTAGCCGAGCGACTTCGCGACGGTGTCGAGGGCGGTGCGCCACGGCACATCGGTGATTCGCAGATGAACCGGGCCTTCGACCTTCGGGGCGGTGACGATGCTCGCGCCGGAAATCTTGGCGATCGCGTCGATCACGGTCTTGACGTCCGCCCCCGTGAAGTTGAAGGACACCCTGGGTGGGGCCTCCACGCGGATCACGTTGGCGCCCTTCTCGACCAGGATGCAACCCGCCGATTCGGCGACGATTTCGAGCGCCGTGCGCCAGGCTACTTGGTTCAGGTCCGCGGTGACTTTGGCAGTCACACCCTCGGCGAGGAGGATGTTCACGCCCGACCGCTCGCGGATGTACTGGATGACATCCTGGATCGGCTGATCCTTGAGCTTGAGAGTGACCCTCGTGTCACTCACCTGTCCCGAGGATGATCCCGGGGTCCAAGGATCCTGCGCCACGACGGCGGATCCAGCCCATCCCGCTCCGCTGAGTACGACGAGCCCCAGGCACAGTGCTCGTCCCTTCTTCCCCAATTGCAAGAACATGCTTCCCTCCTCGTGACCAAGTAAGGCGCCGCGGTCGTTCCCCCGGGTGGTCCTTCTGTCCTCCCACCCTGCGCGCCGCGCCGCCCCGCTTCATTTTTGGGCCCGCCGACGACTACTTGTCGCCGTGCGAGCGCGTGACTTTCAGCCCTCGGAAATCGAACGTGATTTCGTGGGCTTTGATCGCCGTGATGACCAGGCCTTCTTCCACCGATTCCCCGGGGCTGAAGCTCCGACCATTCACAATGATCACCGAACGTGAAGGATCATCGTCCGAAACGATGCAACCTCCGAAGGCGATTTCCTTGGCGGCGAACTCCATATAGGTGCCGGCCCTCTTGTGGGCCGCCTCGGCCCGCTGCCAAAGGGGTTCCCCCTCCGGAGAGACCGGGATTCGCGGTCGCAGTTCGGTCACTTCGCGGTGGAGAGCCACGACTCGGTCGTAGGCACCCTTTTCCAATGAAGTTTCCATCTCCGCCACCCTCGTTTCGATGTCGGCGAGGGAGAGCTCGAAGCCGGTTCCGGTGCCACGTTCGGCCTGCAGGGCGCGCAGGGGCGCCTCGACCGAATCCGCGAAGTCCCGCTGGAATTCGGAGACCGTGAAGGTCTTGGCGCTGACGTGGCGATCCACCACCCCCGACAAGTCGCGGATGCTCGCGTTGGTCGCCTCTTGAGCCTGGATGCGGGCGATCGGATCTTTGGCCGTCACCTCTTTGGCAATCTGGTCCAAAACGCCCTGCCAGAGTTTTTTGGCTTCCTCGAGCGCGGTGAACTGTTGACGGCGCAGCTCTTCCGAGATCTTTCCGTTGGCCGCCAAGGAGAGGCGCGGGTCCACGAAGGGATCCCGGCGACCTTGGACTTCGCGGTAGTCGTAACGGACCAGCTTGATGTCGTTGCCGGGTTCGTTCAGCCGGCCACTGGCCCGCAGCCGCTCGAGTTTCGCCTGCTCCTTCGGAATCGGAACCACGTCCCCGGTCTTGGCCTTGGGGTTGTAGACGTAGGTCTCGATTTCGAGATCGAGTTCGTGGCGAACGTCGTCAGCCGCCTTATGGAGCTTTTCGTCGAACTCCCCACCCTTGAGCTTGAAGGACGGGATGTTCACGAATCGCTCGTATTTGTTCTCGAAGAGATCGAGGAACTTGATGAAACTCGCGGTGCTCGCCACGAGTTTCAGCTTGTAGGTCACCCGGTCGAACGCCTCTCGGGTGGCCGCCGACTTGGTCTTGCGCTGTTTCGCCGCCGTATCGTCGAGTCCGGTGACGGTCACTCCCGACTGTCTGGCGAACTCCGTGAGTTTGTCGACGAAGGCGTAGATTTCCGAGTCGTCCGGGAGGATGGCGGCGTGGTCTTTCACCCGCTCGCGCAGGACCAGCACTCGATCCTCGATGTCGCCGACTTGCTGGATTTCGGTATCCGCCTTGGCGATGGCAGTCCGCAGGCTGTCGTGCTCGCCTCGCAGCGTGCCGATCTCCTGCCAGTCCGTCCATCCGAGGTAGCCGAGCGCGCCCAGCACGAGGACGCTCGCGCCGCCCGAAATCACGACCATCCGTTTGTTCGGATCCTTGAGATTGATCACGGGTGCCTCCTCACTTCTTGTTGGGTCCGCCAGCCTCGCTCACCACACTGCCCTTTTTCGGGTCAGCGGCTCGCGGTGCCATCACCATGGGGATTTCGACCGTCCATGCCTTGGCCGGTTTCAGTCCGTCATCGAGCGACTCGGCCCGGCCCGCCGGGCGGCCCATCGAGAGGAAGTCACTCCGGAAAAAGTCGGACTGGTTGGTCGCCTCGTGCAACTGGTTGTAGCGTTGCAGAGCGTCGTCCGAGCCGTTGTTGCTGGCGAAACAAAGGCCCTTGAGCAGGACCTGCTCCCCCTCTAGGCCCTTGCCTTTGCCGCCACTGGCGGGCGGCTTCACGTCCATGGAGCGGATCCACGCCAAGTAGCGCTCGCTCGAATCGTCGTCGGTCATCACCCTGATCAACTCGTCAAGCTTGCGCGTCCAGTTCATGCGGGAGGCCGCGATGGTCGTGATGGTCTTCGCGCGGTCGGTGTATTCCGACTCCTCGCTGCGCAGACTCTTCACGTAGTCGACCTGCCCCTTGCGGCTGGCGTTCTGCGATTCGAGATCGCTCTTGATGTTGCGGGCGGTGGCGAGTTCGCCGAAATGGAGCCAAGCCCAAAAGGCCGCTCCGGCGCCCACCGTGGCCACACAGCCCAAGAAAGGCAGGAGCGCCTTCATCGGCGTCCGCTCCTTCTTGCGCATCTCGGGTGGAAGAAGATTGATGGTCGTGATCATGGTCTCATCCCCTCTGGCCGCGAGCGGCCAAGCCGGCGGCAACGACGAGCTGAGGCGCCGTGCACGCGAGCAGATCCTGATCGATGCCTTCGCTCACCCGGAAGCTCGCGAACGGATTGAACACCGTCACGCTCTTCTCGAAGATCCTCTCGAAGGCCTCCTGGGCGGCCGCCAAACGGGCGCCCCCGCCGGACAGAATCACGCGACCCACCGGCTTTTGATGCTGGTTTTGGAAGTAGTCGAGGGAGAGCTGGATCTCGTTGCCGAGATCTTCGAGCGCCGAGAACACGGCGGTGCGAACCTCCTGCGATTCGGAGCCCTCGCGGCGCTTGCGCGTCTCCGCCTCGTCGGCGCCGAGATTCAGGCCGCGCGCGATGGCGGAGGTGAAATCCTGCCCGGCCATCGTGATTTCACGCGTGAACAGGGTCGTGCCCCGATCGGTGATATTCACGCTGGTCTTCGTGAGCCCGATATCCACGAAAGCGAGGACCGCCTCGTCCGGGCTCGAGGCCGCGTTGGTGCCTCGGCAGAGATCCATGACGTTCGCGATCGCGAATGAATCGACGTCGATCGCCTCGGGCACCACCCCGGCGTCGGAGAGGATCTTCAAGTGGTCCGCGATCTGGCTGCGTTTCACCGCCACCATGAGCACGGGCATGTTGGAGCCCTTCTTCGTCTCCTCCTCCCCCTCGAGCTTTTGGCAGTCGACCACACACTCCTCGATCGGGAAGGGCACGTACTTCTCGGCTTCGAAACTGATGGTGTTCTTGAGCTCCTCTTGGCTCATCCGGGCCATGTTGAGGTAGCGAACCACCACTTCTTTGCCGGAGACGGAGGTCACGATTCGTTTGGACCGAAACCCCCCGCTGGACAGGAGGTCCTTCACCGCTTGGCTCTTCGCCGCGGGATTGTCCGGGGGCACTTCGACCTGACCGAATCCGGTCAGTTCGACTTCGTCCCCGGAGAAGGCGAGCTCCACGGCTTTGACGGCCGACGAGCCGATGTCCAACCCCACGACGCTCTTGGTCCTCGCGAGCATGAAATGGCACTCCTCGGTGACAACGCCGGTACAGTCCGCCGGCCAGGACGGTGTTTTTCCGGTGGAATCATCGGAGGGGGGCCGGAACCGGCTTGAGGAGTCGCTGAAAAAAAGGTCGCGAAATCAGCGAGTTTGCGACTTCGAGGGCTTTGCGGCGTCGAAGTGGTCGAGGATGGCCTTCGCCCGGTCGCCATCCCCACTCCGCAGGATCTCCGCCACGAGTTCCTCGGCAGCGCCGAGATTCAGACGCCTGATTCGATCCACCACGCCCGGAACTCGGCTGGCCGCCATGCTCAGACTGCGCAGCCCGACGCCCAAAAGTAGGGGCACGAAGCGCTCGGAGCCGGCCATCTCGCCGCAGGCGCTGATGTGCTTCCCCGCCGCGTTGGCGGCCAGGATCGCATGCCGCAGGAGCCAGAGCACGGCCGGGTGAAAGGGCCGGTAGGAGGGGGCGACCAGAGGATTGGTTCGGTCGACCGCGAGGGTGTATTGGGTCAAGTCGTTGGTCCCGAGGCTAAGGAAGTCGGCCTCGGTCAGGAGGGCTTCGGCGCAGAGTGCCGCGGCCGGAAGCTCAATCATCGCGCCCGTCGGGACCGCGGGGCCGAAAGGCACACCTTCGCGCGCCAATTCGGCTTCGACCGCCGAGACCACGGCCTTCGCACGCCTAAACTCCCCGATGTCCGTCACCATCGGAAACAAGATTCGAGCCTGGCCGCGGGCCGCAGCGCGCAGCATCGCCCGCAACTGGGCCTTGAACACCGCCTCGTGCTCGAAGCTGAGGCGAATCGCCCTCAGTCCGAGCGCCGGGTTGGGTTCGTTGCCGGCGCCGACCCGGTGGTCCCACTTGTCGGCCCCAAAGTCCATGGTCCGAAGGTAGACCGGGCGATTTCCCATCGCCCGAAGCAGTTCGGAGTAGTGCCGGGTCTGGATCTCCTCGTCGGGCGCGTCAGCGTTTCCGAGGTAGAGATACTCGGTTCGAAACAGCCCCACCCCGGCGACTCCCAGGTCCATTAGCTCGCGCGCGCCCTCCCCACTGTCGATGTTTCCCAAGACTTCGATGGGGACCCCGTCTTTGGTGCGGAGAGGCTTCTTTTGGAGCGAGATCGAACGTGCGCGGGACTGAACCTTGCGCGCACGGGTCATGAATCCCTGAATCTCCGAAAGATCGGGGGAGATGGTCACTTCCCCAGTCAGCCCGTCGACAATGAGCTGATCCCCGGGACGGACCCGTGAAAGCAGCACCCCGAGCCCCACGACCGCGGGAATCCCGAGATGGCGAGCCACGATGGCGGTGTGCGAGGCGGGTCCGCCGCGGTCCGTCGCAATCGCGAGAACGCGCGTGGGATCGAGAGTCGCGGTTTGGGTGGGAGACAGGTCGTCGGCGCACAGCACCACTCCGCGCGGAACTTGGTCCAACCGCGAGGAGGTTTCGATGCCCAACAGCCGCGCGATGAGTCGACGTTCAATGTCGCGCAGGTCCGGCACTCGGCTCGGCAGCGGCTCCGGCAGCCTCTGGAGCTCAGCCACGACCTCCCGAAACCTTCGGGCGACCGCGGCTTCCGCCTGCCAACGCTCCTTGGCGATGAGCTGCCGGGTCGGCCCCATGAGGTGGACGTCGTCCGACAGAAACGCCTGGTAGGTCGCGATGATCTCGGCTTCGGAGCCCAAGGAGCCACGCACCTTCGACTCCAGATCGGCGATGTCCCGTCGCACCCGTTCGAGAGCCCCTTCGAAGCGGTCAAGTTCGAACTCAAGCTCGGCCGGGAGGATTTTGCGTTCCTCGACCTTCAAGTCGGGCGTGCCGACAATAAACGCGGGGCCGGTGGCCATACCCTCCGAGACCACGATCCCCTTCAGAACCCGACGAGCCATCTTCAGGCCTTCTCGTCGAAGCCGGCGTCGATCAAAGCGGCCACCGCGTGGATCAATTCCGCAGCGTCCTCACCCTCCGCCTCAAGGACGATCTGCGTTCCCATCGGCGATGCGAGCATCATCACTTCCATGATGCTGCGGCCATTGGCGGTCCGGTCCTCGACGGAAAGGGTGAAGCTGGATTTGAAGCGACTCACGGTACGCACGATGAGCGAGGACGGCCGCGCGTGCAGCCCCTGCGGATTCACGATCCTCACCTCTTTGCGAACGGAACTCTCGGACATGGACTATTCTCGATTCTTCAGGATGTCGGCCATCGCGTCCGCGAGCTTGGCCGGGTCGTGGCGAACCAAGCCGTCCTCGGTCACGACCGCGAGGTCTTCGACCCGCACCGGAACCGAAAGGAGGTTGCGGCTTCTGACGGGAACCCTCAAGAGCTCGGCGCCGGCGTGTTTGTACCGATCCGCGATCTCGATCGGAATCGGCGTGCCGTTGACCAAAATCGTGTCGATGCGCTGCAGCCCACCCACCTCCCCGAGCACTCGGAGATGATCCTCCAAGGTGAACCCGTCGGTTTCACCCGGCTGGGTCATCAGGTTCCCCACTACCAAGACGGTGCCCTTGGCCGACTGCAGGGCCTCGGCCATGCCTTGAACCAAGAGATTGGGGATCAGGCTCGTAAAGAGGCTGCCGGGCCCGATGACGACCAAGTCGGCTTCCGCGATCCGGTCACGGATCTCGGGATTGACCGGGGGCGGCTTCGGGCGCAACTCCATGCCCACGATCGGCTTTCCACAGCGGGAAATGCACTGCTCGCCGGTGGATTTTGTGCCGTCGGGATGGGAGGCCACGAGAACGACCCTCACGTCCGTGCTCGGCAACACGCGACCGCGAACCTGCAGGATCTCCCCCGCTTTGGCGACGGCGGCGGTGAAGCTGCCCAGAAGATTGGTCAAGACCACGAGGCACAGGTTCCCGAAGCTGTGCCCCTTGAGTACCGAGTCGGGGAAGCGGTAGCTGAAGAGCTTGGCGACGAGAGGGTCGCCCTCGGACATGGCCACCAGGCAGTTTCGGATGTCGCCGGGAGGAGGAACGTGGAAGTCTTTCCGCAGTCGCCCGGAGGATCCACCGTCATCCGCGACGGTCACGATGGCGGTCAGGTCGATATCGAGACGGCGTAATCCACGCAGGCACTCGCTGATTCCGGTGCCCCCGCCGATCACGACGACCTTGGACCGCGCCGGCGCGGCCCCATCGACCCCCCGCGGCGCGGGGCTCATGATCCGCTCGGCGCCGCCTCTCGCAGCACGTCGGCAATCGCGGCGGTGCTGTTGGCCGAAAGGATGAAGCGGCGCCAGTCGCGATTCCTCAGCGTTTGCGCCAGGAAACGCAACACTTGGAGATAATGCTCGCGGTCGGATTCCGGGCCCGCAAGACAGAAGAGCACCTTGGTGGGCTGCCCATCCACGGCGCCGAGATCGAATCCCCGGCTGTGCCGCGCCAACAGGAGTTGCAATCGAGTCAGGTCGGGATGAAAAATGTGGGGCAGCGCCATCCCGAATCCGAACGCCGTGCTCCCCTGCTTTTCGCGGGCCAAGAAGGCGTCGCGCATCGCCGCCGCAGAGGACGCGGGCGCGAGTCCCGCCCCCACCAGGCTCTGCGCCACCTCGAGGAAGGCTCCGCTGGCGTCCGCGGAGCGCAATGCTTCGATCCCTAGATACTGATCAATCAGGGCGCTCAGGGTCATCGACTCACTCAGCGGTAAGGACCAGGAGTTTCGGCTCGGGCACGCCCCAGTTCTATGGGCGGAGTCCCCTCGGCTCAACTGCCCTGCATTTCCATGAGGAGCCGAGGCGCCGATCTTTGGGGGATCAAAGGGAGACTTTCGCTCAGACAACCCGGCCCACCTTGTCGGTGAAGCCGGCGCAGAGTCCCCTGAATCCCGGCCGGGCGCGCGGTGAAAAACGTGGGTCCCGCGTCGGTCACGAGATGTCGGCGGGAGTCGAGCTGTCGCTGCCCCGATCGGCGATTGAAGGGAGAACCGACGAGGGCGCCGTTCCGACGCAGCGAGCCGCCGGATGAACTCTCGTCAACCGTCTTCCGCGGCTGGTCCCCTCAGGACGGGGCGGCTGCGCGAGCGAACTCCGCCACGGGCTGTTCAGGTGCTACCCGAACCTTGGCGAGAATCACCCTCGATGGTGCGTCAGTTTGTCTTTCCAGTGGCGAATCTGCGCTTCGAGTTTGGCTTCGATGGAATCGGTGGCAGCGCGCAGGTCCGTAGCTTCCGCCCGGGCGTTGAAACTGTGATGGCGAGGTGCCGCCACATGAGCCTCCATCACGTAGCTGCCGTGCTCCTGATCCCAGATGATCTTCGCTTCCGTCAGGCGTTCGTGGAGACGCAGGATCTTCCTGACCTTCTCCTCGATGTAGCTCCTGACTTGGGGGTCAGTGGAATGGTGGCGTCCGGAGATAGCGATATTCACGCGTGAAGCCTCCGAGTGGTGAGGGCGGCGCAGGCGGGCCGCCGGGCGATGAAGAAGAATCTCATCCGAGTCTACTCCCCCCTCGGCATTCTTGGCTACCAAGAAAAGGGAGGCTCGTAGTGCACTTTCATGAGGCAAAGCCCGTGCGGCGGAACCGTGAAACCCGCGTCTTTGCGGGGCGCGCCCGCGAGCAGTTCGCGCACCAAATTCTCGGACTTTCGACCCTGGCCGATCTCGAGGAGGGTTCCAGTCACGATCCGAACCATGTTGTACAAAAAACCGCTCCCCATGAGATCGACATAGAGCACGGACCCCGCGGAGGAGACTCGGGCGTCGAAGAGCGTGCGCACGCAGGAGGCTTTTTTGTGAGCCTCTTTCGCGAACGCCGAAAAATCGTGGGTGCCCACGAGGTCCCGGGCGGCCTGCTCCATCCGATCGATATGGACCCGCAAGGGAAAATGGAACGCGTAACGCCGGAGCAGCGGTCGCTTGGCGTGACCGAGCAGTACCGAGTAACGGTAGTGCTTCGCGAGCGCGCTCTTGCGCGCGTGAAACTCCGGCGCCGCCACTTCCAGACTCACCACTCCGATTTCCGGCGGCAGCACCGCATTCAACCCGCGCCGCAGCTTCTCTGGGTGCACTGCGGTCTGCAACGAAAACGAAGCGACCTGGCCCTGTGCGTGTACCCCCGCGTCGGTCCGACCCGAGCCATCCACCGTAGTGGATTCCCGCGCGATCGTTCGAATCGCCTCTTCGATCAAGAATTGGATGCCGACGCCGTTGTCCTGGCTCTCCCACCCCACGAAGGGACCGCCGTCGTACTCGAGGCAAGCCCGGTAGTTGGTCCTCAGGCTGACCTCCGCATCCCCTGCGGCCACGCAATTCAGCGCCCCTGATTCCATCAAGAGTCCTGGGTTCGCTCGCCCCGGTGTTTACCGAATACGGCGTCCTGCAGGTTGGCGCCCGGCAAGGAGGACTTCGTCAGTCCGGCGCCCCGAAAATCGGAGCCGACGAACGACCCGCCGCGCAGTTTTGCGTCCTCAAAAATCGCGGTGCGGAAATTGGTTCGGTCGGCCATCACCTCTTCCAGCACGGCCCGAGTGAGGTCGGCCGCCTCGAAGTCGGCGCTCAGGAGGCGAGTCTCCGAGAAGAGCACTTCGGTGAGGATGGAATTGAAGAAGCGGGCTCGCTCGGCATTGGCGTTGGAAAGATCGCTCTGCGCCAGATCGGCATCCGTGAAATCCGCACCGACGAGTTCGGCGCCCGAAAAGTCCACGCCGAGAATGCTGGCCCCGGCAAACACCGCGCCCACGAGCTCCGCCGAGGACAGGCGCACGCGCTCGAGGTAGGCGTGACCGAAGTCCGCGCTCGCGCCCTCGAGTTCCGACCAGTCGCCTTCACGAATCACGCACAGATCGAACGAGGTCGATTTCGCGGACGCCCCCCGAAGCCGGGTTCGGTGAAAGGTGGCCCTGGCAAACAAGGCTCCGTCCAATTTCGCGCCGGACAGGTCCTGGTTGGAAAAATCGAGACCTCGAAGGTCCGCGCCGGCGAGGTCCGACTCGCGCAGGCTGTCGCCGGAGGCCAGCGCGGCGATCACTTGTTCACGATTCATGGCCATCTCGAAGGCTCGGTCGATGGGAAAGCCGGCACACCGCTCGGAGGGGGCACGGGGAACACAGGGCGGGCACCAGCCGATGCCGACAGCGCCCCGAGATCCCGAGTCTACTGAGAGCCCAATCGAAGCTCACGGGGTCTTCGGGATCGATCACCGCGAGGGCAGCGGTGATCTCTACGGCCATCTTCCAATCCGGAGTGGCCCGACGGGTCAAGCCGAGCGCCCGCCCGAAGAAGGCCACGTGGGTGTCGAGTGGAATGACCAGCTCGGACGGAGTGACAGATTTCCAAATCCCCAAATCGACCCCCGGCTCGGACCGCACCATCCAACGGAGAAACAGCAGAGCCCGCTTGGCCGCGCTGCCCCGGCGAGGATCCGGAAAGAGGAATCGATGTCGAGGGCGCGGAGCCCGTAGGTCCCGCAGCATGGCGTCCGAGAAGTGGGCCAGCCGGAGGGACAGGGTCTCTCCGGGATCACCAAAGGCCGGTTCCAGGCTCCCGTGAGCAGCTTGGATTCGCCCCAGGCCGGCCAGCGCCCACGCCAAATCGGCACCGTCGAGCCAGCGGTGCCGGGTGCCTTCGAGCCGAAGCGCGAGCGACGGAGGTGAAAGTGACTGCACCGTGTGCGCCGGGGAGGGTCCGAGTCGTTCGAGGACTCGATCGATCGCCAAGAAGACCGCGGCCACGCGCCCAAATGCGAGAGTGGACGCGAGCCACCCGACGATTTCCTGATCGCGGCGATCCCGGTAGCGATGCACGTAACGCAGTGGGTCGGACTCAAGGTCGCGGCCCTGCGCTTCGGTCCGAAGCTGCGACAGCAATCCCGGAAGGAGCGCTCGTCGGCGCGCCCGAATCGACGGCGTAGAAGACACTCTCCACCCTACCGGCTCCCCTACACCGGCCCAGGGCATGACCGAACCGCGCTCCAGCGCTGCGCCTCAGGTCGCCCGCCGCCCACGATGGAGGACGATGGGCGGTGGCACGCAAGGCGGGAAGGGATGGTGGGACGGTGGGAACGCGGATCACCAGATCCGCACGCTGCCGATGGGGGTTCGAGGTAAGG
>CADEGH010000036.1:0-39576 GCA_902826835.1 uncultured bacterium
GGGGGGGGGGGGGGGCGGGGGGGGGGGGGGGGGGGGGGGGGGGGGGGGGGGGGGGTGGGAACGCGGATCACCAGATCCGCACGCTGCAGATCAAAGGCCGTCTTCAAACACCCGCACGCGCTCCAGAAGTTCTTTCCACGCTGTCTGTTCCAGCGTCGAGAGTTGAGCCAGGCCCGAGCCCCCCACGAACTCTGGGGCCTCGGAATCGTGATTGAGCGCTTCGACTAGGCGAAGTCCACTCGACTTTCCCCCCACTCCCCCCCGAACGGCGTGTTCGATTTCCTCGAACTCCGCCGCATACCACAGTCTTGCCCGGGTTGCCCAGGCCTCCCGAGCGGTGACACTCAGGGTCGAGGCTTCGGGCCCTCGACCCTCGGCGACTCGCAACGCGGCGCGGACCGCCGCGCGACGCCAGTGCCCGCCTCGCAACTCGTCATCGGGCGGAAGTGCTTCGAAAGTAGTCTTCCAGAGCGTCGCGGCGGTCACGAACCGCTCCTGCTTCTCGCAAGAGTTGAGCAACATGTCGATCTCACTCGGAGTCAGTTGCGACATGCCCTCGACCAAGTACGCATCCATCCGCGATTCGAGGCGGGCCTGCTGCCGCGTGTCCTTCCACCAAGACTCCGGAGGCACTGAAAAAGAGGAGTCCGGTGGCAAAGCCTTCAATTTCTCCGCGAGCTCGAGCGACTCGGCAGCTCGCCCCAACTTGCGCATCACCACGCAGTGGCCCATGATCGCGGCGCCCCAGCTCGGCGCCAGTTCCGCCGACCGTCGATACCCGCGCTCGGCCTGCTTCCAGTTTTCAAGCTGATAGTGAGCCGAACCCCAGTTCTGCCAGTGAACTGCCTCCGCGCGCGGGCCGAGCAGTTCGAGCGCCCGGTCGAAGTGGGCCACCGCTTCGGTGAACAACTTGGCATCGGCGCACAAATTGCCGAGTAGAAACCAAGACTTGGCGCTGCGCGGGTTCTGCGCGAGCACGGTACGCAGCCGCGCCTCCGCCTCGACTCGTTTCCCGCCGAGCAGCATCGCTTCCGCCCAAAGCGCCTGATGTTCGAGTTCGAGCGCCTCGACCGAAGGCAGGGCCGCTACTCGCGCTCGTGCTTCCTCCGACCGGCCCAAGTACCCGCAGTAAACCGCCGCTTGAGCTTGAGCCCACAGCTTCAGTCGATCCGTCTCCGGCATCGCATCGAGCACGGACACGGCTTCGCTGCGTCGCCGCATCGTCCAAAGAAGGCTCGCATGGTTCCCGCGTGCGATTCCACTCTCGGCGTGATCGCGCATCGCCTGCCGACTCGCCTCGAGCAGCGTATCGGCATGGCCGGCCCGGAAGAGTCCCGGCGAGACCGACCTCGACCCCTCGCGTTCATCCTCGACCGCCAGCCACTCCGAGAGCAAGGAGAGCGCCGCCTCCTTTTCCTGGAGCTCGAGCTGCGCGATCGCGAGATTCGCCACAACCTCGCCGTCCCGCGGAGACCACGCTCTCAGGGCCAAAAGCTCCGGCTTCGCCGCCTGGAACTGCCGATCCCGCAGCAAGGCCTGGGCGTAAACCCGCCGGGGCATGAACCAATCGGGGTGAGTCTTGGCCAATTCCGAGAGCAGCGCGAGCGCGGCCGGTCGGTCGTGGGTCATCAGGAGCACGCCCGCTTGCCAGTAGCGCGACTGCGGATTGTCGGGCCAGAGCTTCTTCAGGCGCGAAGCCGCTTCGAGAGCCGCTTCGTTTGTTCCGGCATGCCGGCAAGCATGGACCGTCTCGTACTCGAAAATGGGCCGCGCCTTCGCGCTCAGGCTGCGCGCCCGGGTGAAGCAGTCGAGCGCGGCCCCGAAGTCACAAAGCCTCGGCGTGCCACAGTCAAACATGTGAATGATCCCGACCAGGAACCACTCTTCGTCGGTGCTGGGATCGGGGAACGGCCCACCGTCCTCGGCGGCCGCGCCCTCGTGGTCGCGTTTCAATTTGGCACGCAGGCGGCGCATGACCGGATGATCGTGCAATCCTCCGGGCGCCGCCGCCAGGATCATCGCATCGGTCCTCTGGCCAGCGAGGACCATGGACCGAATCAAGCCCACCAGAGCGAGCAAGTCACTCGGGTCCTCTTCGACCAAGGCCGCAAACAATGGCACGGCCTCCGTGGCCGACCCGTCCGCGGAGCTCGAGTAGGCTCTTTCGAGGGCGGCCTCGCGGAGGGAACGCGCCCGCTCCTCGGCCGAAACCGCCGACCTCGGAGCAGATGACCACCACCAGTGACTCGCCAATCCCAAGGCCGCCACCATGAGCGCCACCAGTGCCACTCTCTGGCGTTGGCGTCGCACCCGCCGCCAAAACCGGACCAAGCTGCTGACCGGCCGCGCGTGCACCGGCTCACCAGCAAGCACCCGACGCAGATCCTGGGCGAGTGCCTCCGCCGAACGGTATCGACGGCTAGTTTCCTTCTCGAGACATAGCCCAATGACAGTAGCGAGATCTCGATTGACCGCCGGGTTTTGGTCGGACGCCAGCTCTGGCGTGTCCTCGAGGATCCGCCGAAAGAGCCCCTCGCGGCTCGGAGAGACGAACGCCCGCTCGCCGGTGACCGCTTCGTAGAGCGTCGATCCGAGCGCATGAATGTCCGTAGCAGGACCGATCGATCGCTTGCGGGCCGAGACTTGCTCGGGGGCCATGTAGGAAGGGGTTCCGCAGGCCTCCCCGGTGAGAGTCAACGTACCGAGCTCGGCAAAGAGGTCACTCGCGAGCCCGAAGTCGAGGACGACCGGATCCCCCTCAGGGGTGATCATGATGTTGCCCGGTTTGATGTCCCGATGCACCACCCCCGCCAGGTGCGCCGCATGCAGCGCATCCGCCACTTTGGCGCCGATGCGCACCGCATCCTGGACTTGAGCGCTGTCTGGGCTTGAACCCTCGTAGACGGTGGACTCGTCCGACCGACTCAGGGGATCCGCGGGCTGTGCCACGGTGTCGGTGAGTCGGGAGTGCCGGGTGCCGGAGAGCCGTTTGGCCCAGGTCTCGCCCCGTACGTAGCGCATCGCGATGTAGGGCACCCCTTGGTCGATGCCAGCCCCAAAGACCGCGCAGAGGCCAGGATGGTCGAGCTTCGAGGACAGAGTGGCCTCGCGCCGGAATCTCTCCCACGCGCGCATGTCCACCTCGCCGACTCGATCGAGCACCTTGAGGGCCACCTGACGCCTCAGGCTGATCTGCTCGGCCAAGAACACGACCCCCATCCCGCCGCGCCCCAATTCCGCCAGAATCCGAAAATCCCCCAACTGGTCGGGGATGCGCCCGCGCCAGGACGGGCTCTCAGCTGGGAGCTCCCCTGGTGCCGGACTCCGGTTCGTTTCTTCAGAGTTGGACTCTCTCATCGGGCGAAGCGCTCGGGCAAACTACCAGCCCCGTAGGACCAACTCCGGACCTCCCCCCGCGGAAGAGCCGTCTTTGGTTCCGGCGCAGGCGAAGAAAAAAAATGGTCAGATCTAGGAGAGAACGTTCAACTCCCCGGAAGGGTCCATAGTCTGTCCGCGGAGTCCACGATGCGCACTTTGTTCACTTCGGCCCTCGTCTTCTCCTCACTCCTGCTCGGCCAATCCCCATCCGACCCCGCGGCCTGGTGGACCTTCGACGAATCCACCGGAACCGTGGCCGCCGACTCCGGGCCCTACTCCAACACCGGCCTGCTCACGGGCTTTCCGGCCGGCAACTGGGTGACCGGCCAACTCGGGAACGCCCTGCAGTTCAATGGGACGAGCGAGTTTGTCACCGTAACGCCCATCGGACCCGGCCTTCCCATCCAGCTTCGACCGCTGCACTCCTTCACCGCATGGGTGCGCGGCCCCGCTCAAGGCGACCGACGCATCTACTCCGAAGGCGACAACGTCAACCTCAATCCCCTGTTCACGGTAGGGAGTGCGGGCAACGGCACGACTCCCTCGACGAAGCTGCGAGTCTTCGTCAGAGCACCCAATGGCGGAAATCGTCTCGACGCGGTGTCCGTGGGTGACGTGTTCGACAACACCTGGCATCACGTCGCATGGGTCGACAACGCCGGGCGCGGCCGCCTCTACGTCGATGGCGTCCTCGATTCCGAGTGGGCCTACGAACTTCCCAATTTTGCCGGCTCCTTGTCCCGAGTCGCCGTGGGCGCGGTGTTGCGAGCGACGGCCGGGAATTTCTTCACGGGAGCAATCGACGACCTGCGCCTGTTCCCGTTCTGCCTCACCACCACCGACGTCAATCTCATCCGCCTCTCGAATGCACCACTCCCCGGCGGATTTCAGCTCAACCAACCGGGAGCGTCGCTCGATCTGAACGGAGAACCTGGCTCTCCCGCGACCCCGGCCCAAACCGTCGTGAGTCAGGGCGCCCCCTTCACGCTCCGGTTGTCGTCGACCCAGGTGGGATTCCCCTGGGAAGTCGTGGGCGCTGCCGCGTCCCCGGTCGCCAATCTCCTTCCGGCATCGCAGAACATCTTGAACGTCAATTACCAGGACCCCTCCGCGTTCTTCCTGAACGGTGGATTCGCCTCGAACTTCGGCAACAGCGTCACGCTCCCAGGCTTCCCTCCACCGGCATCGTCACTAACTCTGACCTTGAACTTCACCGCCCCCCTCGCACCCGTCGCCCTGAGCCTGCAATTCGGCACCATCGACCCAGCGAGTCCGGACGGGATTCGCCTGTCGCAGCCGGCGCAGCTATCCGTGCCCTGAGTCTCGTTGAAATCCGGCGCGGCGCCTCGTACCGCGTTTCCAACGACTTCGATCAATCTCGGAACAACCGTCTCCCGCCACCCTTGCGCTCCGGCGGTCGAGTCTGCAACCTTTTCCAATCGGTTCCGCGCGGCGAACCTTGGTCCCGGGTGCTTCGAATGCTCCTCCCCGGCCGACCTCCCCTCTTCAGTGCTGACGAAAGGACGCCCCATGCGCGTTCACCACTGGTTTCTCTCCTTCCTGCTCCTCGGTGCCGTGGGAGGCCTCGGGTACACCCTGGCGATTTGGAAGCAAAAGGCGCAGCGCGCCATCGATGCCGCGGCCGCCGCCCAACCGGAACCGATGGAGTTCATCACGGCCGCCAAGGCGACTCCGCGCACCCACCAGCCGATCACCACCGCCATCGGCACTGTCCATGCCCTCCGCTCGATCACCCTGCGCAACGAACTCTCCGGGACGGTGAAGTCAGCAGCGCTAGTCGCGGGTTCCACCGTGGAAGCCGGCACTCCCCTCCTTGCCTTGGACGTCACCACCGAAGAGGCGGAGCTCAAGGCCAAAGAGGCGCAGGCGGCCCTCGCCGAGACCTTGCTCGGCCGCATGGAACGAGCGATTCAAAACCGCGGTGCCTCCGAGATGGATGTCGACAAGGCTCGCGCCGAACACGCCGTGGCACTGGCGGAGGTCAGTCGGATCCAGGCCGTGATCGCCCGCAAGTCGATCCTCGCACCCTTCCGCGCCCGCGTCGGCCTGTCGGATGTCCACATCGGGCAGTACCTCCAGGAAGGCACGGTGCTCACGACGCTGCAGGGCGTGGACGACTTCGTGCATGTCGACTTCGCGGTTGCCCAGAATGTCGCGGCCGGCCTCGCTCAAGGCAGCGAAGTGCAGGTGGTGACCAAGGGCATGGCGGCGCCGGAGCTGGGGACCATCGAAGCGATCGATGCCCGCGTCAATCCGGATACCCGCAACGCGATGGTGCGGGCTCGTCTGCCTGCGAAGAACCTCCCTCCGCCGGGGGCGTCGGTACGCGTGCGCGTGCCCGTCGGCGCGGCGATCCATGCGCTGGCGGTCCCGGTGAGCGCGCTCCGTAAAGGGCCCGCCGGCGACTCGGTGTTTTTGGTGACCGCGGATCCGAAGGGTCAGATGCGCGCGCAATCCCGCCGCGTGCGCAGCGGCACCATGCTCGGCGACGAAGTCTTGATTCTCGAAGGCCTGAGTGACGGAGATCAAATCGCGGCCGCAGGTTCGTTCAAATTGCGAGAGGGAGTGCTCGTCAGTCTCACCTCCGAAGGCAAGTCGGCAGAAGCCGCGCGCTGACGTCTCCGACCCCAAGCGTCGGCTCGTTCCCCGCCCTCCCCCGAGATTGTCTCCATGCGCTCCTTCACCGACACCTTCATCCAAAAGCCCGTGCTCGCGATCGTGGTGAGCCTCGCCATCGTGTTTGTCGGCTGGAGGGCGGCCGCAACCCTGCCGGTGCAGCAGTATCCGAAGATCGACAGCGCCTCGATCCTCATCACCACCGTCTACACCGGCGCCAGCGCGGAGGCCGTGCGCGGTTTCCTCACGATTCCGATCGAGCGCGCGGTCTCGGCGATCGGCGGCGTCGACCACCTCGAATCCACAAGCCGCGCCGGCGTCAGCATCGTCACGGTGCGTCTCAAGCTCGATCACAGCAGCACCGCCGCGCTCGCGGAAGTCACCGCGCGTCTCCAGCAGGTGCGCTCCGAACTGCCCTCCGAGGCGGAGCCTCCCGCCGTCGAAGTCCAGCGTGCGGATCGCCCCTACGCCTCCTTCTACTTGAGTTTCACCTCGACCGAGCGGGCGATCCCGGCGATCACCGACTGGCTCGCCCGGGAGATGCAACCCCAACTCTCCACGATGGCGGGGGTGCAGCGTGTCAGCATCGAAGGCGGTCGCCCGTTCGCGATGCGGATTTGGATCGACCCCGATCGGCTCGCCGCGCAAAACCTCTCCCCCGGCGATGTCCACTCCGCGCTCCGCCGCAACAACTATCTCGCGGCGGTCGGGCAGACGAAAGGCAATTTGGTTCAGGTCAACCTCCTCGCGAACACCGACCTGCGGTCCATCGCCGAATTCGAAGACTTGATCGTCGCGGAACGCGACGGCGCGCTCGTCCGACTGCGCGACGTGGCCTCTGTCGAACTCGGGGCGGAAGAAGCCGATCTGCTCGCCAAGTTCAGCGGGCAGGAGGCGGTTTACCTCGGGGTCTGGCCGCTCATCGGCTCGAACGAAATCGAAGTGGCCCACCGATTGCGCAGCGAAATGGAGCGTCTGCGGCCAAATCTCCCGAAGGATATCGACATGCGCCTCGCCTACGACGGCACGGTGTTCATGGAGGATGCCCTGAAGGAGATCACGAAGACCCTCCTCGAAACTATCCTGATCGTCGGCCTGGTCGTGTTCCTCTTCATGGGGTCGCTGCGCACCGCGTTGGTTCCGTTGGTGGCCATGCCGGTGTCGCTGATTGGCGCCGCCATCGTCATGTACGCCTTCGGGTTCAGCCTCAATCTCCTGACCATGCTCGCGATCGTTCTCTCGGTCGGCATGGTCGTGGACGACGCCATCGTCGTCGTCGAGAACGTCGAGCGGCACGTTCGGCAAGGGAAGCGGCGGATCGAGGCGGCGCTCATCGGGGCGCGCGAACTCGTCGGCCCGGTCATCGCGATGACGATCACGCTTGCCGCGGTTTACACTCCGATCGGATTCCAAGGCGGTCTCACTGGTTCGCTCTTCCTCGAATTCGCGATCACGCTGGCGGCCGCGGTGGTGATGTCGGGGATCGTCGCCGTCACTCTGTCTCCAGTCATGAGCGCGTATTGCGTTCGCGAACACGGCCAGCAGGGTTGGTTCACCCGACTGGTCAACCGAGGTTTCGACCTCGTGCAACGCGCCTACGGGTTTCTGCTCGAAGGAGCCCTGCACTTGCGACCGGCGATCGTGCTCGCTTCGATCGCGGTCACCCTGGCCGCCGTCCCGCTGTATCAGTACTCGCGCAAGGAACTCGCGCCGGTCGAAGACCAAAGTCACGTGAGTCTATTCCTCGAAGCCTCCCCCGACTCCACGTTGGCGGCTTCGGACCGAGCCTCTCGCGAAGTCATCGCTCGGCTCGTCGCCTTCCCGGAGGCCAAGTTCACCTGGTCGCTCACCGCGTCGTGGGGTGGCTTTGGCGGGCTCGTTGCCAAGAATTGGAAGGAGCGATCGCGCTCGACCGAGGAGATGTACGGTGAGGTCTTCGGCTCCGTCTCGCAAGTGCCGGGGCTCCGCGTCTTCCCAAGGCTCGATCCGCCATTGCCCACCCCCGGCCAGTACGACGTCGAACTCGTGCTGCAATCCGATGCGGCCCCGGAGACTCTGCTCGAGACGGTCGGGCAAGTGGTCGGAGCCGGCTGGCAAAGCGGCAAGTTCCTCTACGTGGACACCGACCTGAAAATCGACCTACCGGAAGCGCGAGTCATCATCGACCGGGAACAGATCGCCGACTTAGGCCTCGACCTCGCGGGCGTCGGCCAGGAGCTCGGCACGCTGCTCGGCGGTGCCTACGTGAATCGGTTCAATCACTTCGACCGCAGCTACAAGGTCATCCCCCAGATCGGCGCCGAGGACCGCGCGACCGTGGGGCCGCTGCTCGACCTCAAGATCAAGTCGCGTTCGGGGGAACTTGTGCCGGTGTCGACGTTCACCCGCATCGAGACCAACGCCGCCCCCCGCACGCTGAATCGATTCCAGCAGCGCAACGCCGTCCGGGTGTTCGGCGGCGTGAAACCGGGGGTCACGAAGGAGGAAGCCCTGACGGTGCTCGAGGAAGCCACTCGCAAGGCCGCGCCCACGATCGGCATCGACCACGGCGGCGAGTCTCGCCAGATCCGCCGCGAGGGGTCGGCCTTGGTCGTGACTCTCGGGTTCGCGCTCGTCCTCATCTACTTGGTGCTGGCGGCGCAGTTCACCAGCTTCCGCGACCCTCTGATCGTGCTCGCGGGGTCCGTGCCTCTTGCCATCTCCGGGGCCTTGGTCTTCAGTTTCCTGGATCTCACCACGATCAACATCTACTCGCAGGTCGGGCTGATCACCCTCGTCGGGTTGATTGCCAAGAACGGAATTCTGATCGTGGAGTTCGCCAACTCCCTCCAGGAATCCGGCCTCCCGAAAGCCCAGGCGCTCCGCGAAGCCTGCCTCACCCGCCTTAGGCCCGTCCTCATGACTTCGGCGGCCACCGTGTTCGGTCACATTCCCCTCGTGTTTGTGAAGGGCCCCGGCGCGGAGGCGCGCAACAGCATCGGCACCGTCCTCGTGGCGGGGATGGTGGTGGGCACGGTCTTCACCCTGTTCATCGTGCCGGTTTTTTATTCCTTGATTGCGCGGTCGCACCACCCCTCGACTGAGCCCGGCACTACCTCGGAATCCGCGTCAAAACCGGCCCTCGGAGTCACTCCATGATGCACCGCACCGCGTGGATCCTCACCGCCGGACTTCTGGGTCTGATCCCGAGCGGATGCACCGTCGTCGGGCCCGACTACGTTGCGCCGGAGGCTCGATCCCCGGAGGCGTGGCAGGAGTCTTCTCGAGCGACGTTCACCGCGGAACACGCCGCGCTCGCCGCCTGGTGGAACCACTTCCAAGATCCCACTCTCACGCAGCTCATCGAACGAGCCAGCGCGCGCAACCTCGACGTGCGCCGGTCCCTGATCCGCATCGACGAAGCCCGGTCGCAACTCGGAATCGCCGAGGCCGATCTCTTTCCCACCCTGAGTCACGCGCTTTCCTTCCAGCGGCGCGGCGAGAGTCGCAATACCGTGTTCGGAGCCTTCTCCCCCGATGCCAACACGTGGAGCGCGGGATTCGATGCCACTTGGGAACTCGACCTGTGGGGCCGCGTACGCCGCTCCATCGAGGCCAAGGAGGCGGAGTTCGAGGCTTCCATCGAGGACGTGCGCGATGTCTGGGTGATGGTCGCCGCCGAAACCGCGCGGCACTACGTGGTCCTGCGCGCGAGCCAGGCGCGGCTCGAAGTCGCCCGAGCGAATGTTCGCTTGCAAGAAGAGACCCAGACGCTCGTGCAAGCGCGTTTCGATTCTGGACTGGTGAGCGAGCGCGATCTCGCCCAGGCCAAAAGCCAAGTAGCGGCGACGAAGTCGCGCGTGCCCGCGCTCGAGGTGATGGCTCGCGAAGCGGAAAACCGCCTGTGTGTGTTGGTGGGCAGCCCGCCGGGCGAACTCGGAGAGGTGCTCGGCGGCCCCGCACCGATTCCCGTGCCTCCGGCGCAGGTCGCAGTCGGAGTTCCCGCCGATCTTCTGCGAAGACGGGCCGATCTGCGTCGCTTGGAGCGCGAGTTGGCCGCGGAGACCGCGCGCATCGGGATGGCGGAGGCCGAGCTCTATCCGACGATCACGCTCACCGGCAGCCTCGGCGTCGCGGCCGAGGATGCGGGGGATCTCACGGACCGAGGCAGCGGCACCTTCACCTTCGGCCCGAGCCTGCGTTGGAACCTCTTCGATTCGGGTCGGTTGCGGCGCCGGGTCGAAGCGCAGGAGGCTCGCACCGAGCAGGCGTGGCTGCGCTGGGAAGCCGGTGTCCTCACCGCGCTCGAAGAGGCGGAAAACGCCATGACGGCCTTGGTGCAGGAACAGCTTCGCCGCCAAGACCTCCTCACCGCCGCCTCCGAAGCGAGGCGCGCCGTCACCCTCGCCGAAGCTCAGTACGCCGAGGGGCTTTCGGACTTCCAAGCGGTCGTGGACTCACAGCGCCGCGTGGCGGAGCTCGAGGATCAACAAGCCGAAAGCGAAGCCGCGGTCGACCTGCACCTGATCCGCTTGTTCAAGGCGTTGGGCGGGGGCTGGGACGGCGGCATCGATCCCACGAAGACGGCGTAGTCAAATCCCGGCCGCCACCTCATGATGGTCGAGCCATGGCCGAATCCCGGATCCTCGCCATCGACGCCGGTACGACCGGTATTACGGTCACTGCCTACGATCGAAGTTTTCGACCCGAGCTCTCCCGCAGCGCGGACTTTGCCCAGCACTACCCGCAAGCGGGATGGGTCGAACACGACGCCTCCGAAATCCGCGACCTCACCCTTCGCCTCGCCCGTGAGGTTGCCGCCCTGGTCGGTGGGGAGATCCGCGCCGTCGGCATCACGAACCAGCGCGAGACCATCGTCCCCTTCGACGCGGAGTCCGGCGAGCCCCTCCATCAGGCCATCGTGTGGCAGTGTCGGCGCACCTCCGAGGCCTGTGGGAAGCTCAGGTCAGAGGGCCACGAACCGCTGATCACCGCGCGAACCGGACTCGTTCTCGATCCTTACTTCTCCGCCAGCAAGATCGCGTGGCTCCTCGAGCACAGCCCGGCGTGTCGGGCTGCCCAATCCCGCGGAACTTTGCGCGTGGCCACCATCGATGCCTGGCTCGTCTACGCCCTGACCAAAGGTCGCACGCTCGCCACGGATCCGAGCAACGCTTCGCGCACGCTCCTCTACGACATCGATCAGCGGAGGTGGGCGCCGGAATTGCTCGCTCTGTTCGGAATCCCGGCCTTTGTGCTGCCGGAGGTTCGGCCGTCGGCCGGCGACTTCGGGACGACCGACGCGACTCGCGTGGGGTTCAAAGCGCCCATCACCGGAGTCCTCGGGGACCAGCAGGCGGCACTCTTCGGACACGGCGGTTTTTCCGTCGGCGACGCCAAGAACACTTACGGCACCGGCTGCTTCTTGCTCATGAACGCCGGATCAACGCGCCCGGCTGCTTGCCCGGGAGTCCTGACGACACTCGGGGCCGCTCCGGACGGCACTCCGATCTACGTTCAGGAGGGCGCCGTGTTCGTGGCCGGCGCCGCCGTGCAGTGGCTCCGCGATGGGCTTCGAATAATCCGTAGCGCGGACGAGACCGAGGCCCTGGCGGCGTCGCTCCCGGACAATGGCGGCGTGTATTTGGTGCCCGCCTTCACCGGCCTCGGGGCTCCGTACTGGGACCCCGACGCCCGAGGGCTGATCTGTGGGCTGACCCGCGGGTCCACCTCGGCCCATATCGTGCGCGCGACCTTGGAGTCGATCGCGTACCAGGTTTCCGACCTGGTCCAGCTCATGAACCGGACTGGGTCGCACCCAATCGCCAACCTGCGGGTCGACGGCGGCGCCGCCGCCAACGACTGGCTCATGCAGTTCCAAGCCGACCTCCTCCGCGTTTCGGTGCTGCGCGGCGCTGACCTCGAGGTGACCAGCCGAGGCGCTGCTCTGATCGCCGCGGTCGGCGCCGATCCGAAATTCGATCCCCGAACCCCGGAGCACCGCTCGCAGACATCACGAAGGTTCGAATCCCAGGGCTCGTCGGCGCACACCAACGTCCTTCTCGAAGGTTGGTCCCGGGCGGTAGCTCGCGCCAGAAGCGGCGGCTGCGGCCGAGAATCACCGCCTGTTTCTTAGTTTTGTGCGGTTTCGGACCAGAATCGCCGGGGATTTTCAATGGTGGAGAGGTACCCGTTGGGGCAGAATCCCTAGTCACCCAACCGGCCTCGGAAGCCCCCCCATGCACAGAATCCTGCCTGCCGCGCTCCTTTCGATGTTCGTCCTCGCCTCGGCCTCCGCTCAGACCCTCTCGCTCGACAAGTCCGGGGGAGCGATCCCGGGTGTCACGAGTTGGAAGCTGACCGGCCCCGCGGGTGCGCCCTACATCCTCTTGTTCGCCCTGAACGAACAGTCGACTCCGATCGGTCCCATCACCCTCGACATCCCTCTCGACTTCATCACGGTGAGCCAAGCCCTCCCCGGCTTCACGGGCGTACTCAATGCGATGGGGATGGCGACGCCCTCGTTCAGCCTCCCGAACGAGCCGTTGCTCGCCGACCTCGTGATCTCCTGCCAAGCGGTAGCGATCAACGCCGGCAATCCGATCGTCTCCAACCTGGTGCGCGTGACGCCCGAAGTCGCGGGCACGTTTGCGCCGGCCTTGAACGATCCCACCGTTCCGATCATCGGCGGGACGGTGGCCACCGGTCCGGGCGGCGAACTCCTGTTCGTCGGTGGTTCCGGACCGGTCGCGCAGCGCTACCTCTCGCGCACCGAAGAATGGGAACTCGCGGGCGCCACCTTCGGCGTGGGCCTCCTTTCGCAGTCGACCACGCTCGCGGATGGCCGCGTGCTCTTCACCGGCGGACTCGGCCTCGACGGCCAGCCCACCAATGCGGCCGCGCTCTATGACCCCATCACCCAAACGACCACGAACCTGACGATGGCCACGGCCCGCGCCGGGCACGGGGCATCGCTGATGGGCAACGGCCGCGTGCTCATCACCGGCGGATTCTCGATCTTCAATCTCACCGACATCCTCGCCTTCTTCCAGAGCATCACCGGCTCGACCGAGATCTTCGATCCGGTCACCGGCGTGTTCACCGCGGGCCCGACCTTGCTCGAGCCGCGTGCCCTGCACACCTCCACCTCGGTGACGGGCGGACAGGTGTTCATTGCCGGCGGACTGACGCTGCTCCCAATCGTCAACATCCCCACGGTCTCGGCGACTGCGTATCGCTTCAATCCCTCGAACAACAGCTTCGGGTTCCCGTCCTTCTTCAGCGGCGCTCGCTTCCTCCACTCCGCGGTGGCCCTTTCCAACGGCAAAGTCCTGCTCGTCGGCGGTCTCACGCTTGACCTCTCCGCCTTCCTCACGAGCCTCGATCCGACCCAAATCGTGATCGGCACTCGCACCGACGGCCAGGTCTTCTCCCCCGGCATCCTGGGCTTCGGCACCTTCGCCACCGCCAATGGCATGGCGTCCGGACGAGCCGGCGCCGGCGTCGCCGCCCTCCCGAACGGCAACGCGGTCGTCACCGGCGGATTCACCCTCACCATCGATGTTCCCACCTCGACCTTCGTCGCCGCCCTGAGCGAAACGACCGACCGCTTCGTCGGCTCCAACAACACCTTCACCCCCTCGGGCTCCATGGCCGCCGGCCGCGTCTTCCCGGTGATGACCGCCCTCCCCGACGGCACCATCCTGATCCTCGGCGGCGGCCCCCTGAACGCCGAGATCTACCAGCCCTGATCACCCTCTCCGCGAGTCCGGCGTGCGGCTGCTCAGGCAAAGAGATCGCGGAACTCCCTCAGCGCGAAGTGCATCTTTGCGAGCGCGCTCTGCATGACGCGGTACGCCTTCCTCTCCGTGATCGCGAGATCCGCGGCGATGAAGGCGATTCGCTCTGTGCCAAGCAGGCCACGGACGATCAATGCCCGCTCTTCGCGGGACAATTCCTCGGCGAAAGACCTAGCGACTTCTGCTGGGTGGTCTCGTCGCGATACCCGTACCGCTCGTTGATCTTGTTCAGAGTGGCCTAAACGATGTCCTCGCGATCTGCCAACTGAAACCTGCCGAGAGCGTGATGAGCCAACAGAGCTTTCCGGAGCGACTCGAATCGCTCTGAAGGGTCTGGGTGGAAAGTGGCGGTCATACCCACTGCACTATCCTACGAATCGCGACCAGAGCCCTGAAGCTATGACGTGGTTGCCCCATGAATTCATGGTGGCCCCGGTTGCCTTTGTTGGACGTCGGTGGAATTGCTCGGGAGTTGGAATAGATCTTTCTTGTCAAAAACCGCCACCCCGACCATTTAGTAGATACCGATTCCAAGAACCCGAGGACCTTCGATGATCACTCCAGAGCCCGTCGACCGCTCCCAGCCCACGACCATCCAGGTGCATCCCGAAGATCGCTGTGCCGCCTTGCTCACGCGAGCGCTCGAGACCGATGGGATTGTCCTGCTGGAATTGCCTGGAGGTCGGCAAGCGATCGTCATGGATTCGCAGAGCCAACGGGCGCTCCAGCACGCCTTTTCCGACGGCAACCTCGTGCGCGAGTTGAACCAAGGCCTGGCCGACCTCGCAGCCGGCCGCTCAAGGCTCCTGACCGTCGGGGAGCGCCCCACGCGACCCCTCAACGAAGCCTGAGGGTTTGGCGGTACAAGAGGTGCAAGCCAATGAGCCGACGAGGACGCCCCTTGGGTCAACCGTTCGGATTGGCTCGACCTGAAGCAGTACCGCGCACGGTTCGACCGCGCCCTGAGCCGAATGAGATCAGGCCGAGTCTCGGACGAACTTCTTCACAATTGCAAATTGGGTCGCCGCGAGGAGTTCGCGGGTGCCGAGGGAAAGATCGGGGAACCAGCGATCGAGTTGCTCTTTGGCTTGGAGGGCGTACATCTCGACGCCGGTGAGGACACGGGCACCGCGCTCGCGCGCGAGGCGAATCAGGGGCGAAGGACGGGGGCCGTAGGTCACGTCGTAGACAAACTGTTCGGAGGTCAGAAGCTCGGCCGGCACCGGGAGGGAATCGGGATCACGCGTGCTGCCAATGGGAGTCGCGTTGACAAGGATTCGGGGCGGCACGGACGGCATCGGTACGGCTTCGATGCCGAACTCTTTAGCGAGCGCCTGTGCCTGTTCGGGTTTGCGGCTGGTCACGGAAGTCGGGCAGCCGTGCTGTTCCAACGCGACGATCGCGGCTCGCGCCGCCCCGCCCGCGCCGACCACCAACGCCCCTCCGGCGAGGGCTTCGCGACCTCCCCACAGCAGGCCATCTCGGAGCGCCACCACGTCCGTGTTGTCGGCGATCCATTGCCCACGATCGATGTACAGAGTGTTGGCCGCCCCGACACGTTTGGCCAGCGGCGTCACTTGATCCGCCGCGGACAGCGCCGCGCGCTTGAAAGGAATCGTGACCGATAGACCGTGGAGGCCCCACGCGAGAAGGAAGGGCTTGAGGGAGAGGGGATCCGAGGTGGCAATCGGCAGGTAAGTCGCGGGGATACCGTGCTGTTGGAACAGGCGGTTGAACATCCACGGACCAATGCTGTCCCCGGCTCGGTCGGAAAGCACCCCCAACGCGTACTGGGGTGGTTCGGCCACCAGACCCCAGGTTGAGAAGTCGTCGAGGGTCGGGATGTGCGCGAGTCCTTCGGACGCGGTCTGATCCGATGGGGCACGCACGTAAGTCCACGGCGCTTTGGTCTGGTGGGAAAGCGCCCGCGTGACCGTGCCGGCAATCCCGAGCCCGAGCACGATCAGTCGCCCCGGAGCATCCTGCGCAAGGATGCGCAAATGGATGAGATCGGCGAGGTTGTGGGCTTTCAGGGCGAGCTTGGCGTAGGCTGCACCTCCGTCCAGGTGCTTGATTGCAGCCCGGCAGGCTTCCGTTCCGCGACCTTCGAAATCATGCGCCGACACCAAAGTGTGATCCGCGGGCAGCCAAGTCCACCCGGGGCGAACCTCGTACTCGACATCAATGAACGCCGCCCCCGCCGCGAGGGCTCGGCGGAGGAGATTCTCGCGGTCGGCCTCGGAGCCGCGATAGAGCCCTCGCTCGCTCGGCCGTCGGCAGGTGGCGAGTACCCGCCTCGGAGACTCGCGGACCAACTCGGGATCGGGCACATCCATCGAGTCGAGGCGGAGTTCGATGAGGCTGTCCGCCGGCAGGGACTGCAGCCGTGCAAAGGCCGCACGAACTCCTGCCGTCGTCGACTCCGCAACGATCGCCGCGATCATGAAGGCCTCCGATCCGAGAGCCAGGCTCGCACGCGGGCCGCCTCGGTCTCGTGGTTGCCGCGCTCCGCCAGTCCGGCCAAGAGTTCGAGCAGGCCTGGGTAGAGCGGCATCTCCCTGGGAAAGGCGGCACCAAGGGCGCCTTCGTGCGTCGCGATCGTTCCCGTATCGCCGCGAGCAACCGCCCCGGTCAGGGCGTGCGCCGTGCCCCTCCTCTCCGCTTGCTGGAGGGTGGTGCCTGCGAGCCGCGCCAAGGAGGTGAGGGCCAGGCGTTCGTCCAATCCCGCCGCGACCAAAGCCCGCACGCCCCAATCGAACACCGCGAGCATGGCATTGCCCGAGAGCATGGCGCCAGCGTGATAGAGAGCGCGCGCTGCGACGGGGACCTCGACCGGTTCCCCGCCAATGCGGGCGGCCAAGCTCTCGAGCGATTCCAAGTCTTCAGGGCGGGACTCGGTGGCGATGAGAGCCCCTTCGAGATCTCCCCGGCCCGGGTCGCGGGTGGGGAACGCGCGCAGCGGATGGAACGCCGCCGTGCGCGGGGTGTGCCCCTCCAACGCCGAAAGGGCGCCTCTCCCTTTGAGTCCGGATAAATGGAGGACCAACGTGTCGGCGGGGACTCCCACCGCCGCGAGCTCGGCGGCGACACCTTCGATGCGATCGTCGGGAACACCCACGACCAGAACCGTGTCGGGCCGGAGGGGCGGCAGGCTGGGAGTCCAGGGGACCCCCGCTCCGAGCGCTTCGCGCACCGCGCCGACGGACTCCTCGCGGCCACCGCTGGTCGCGATCGCTTTGACTCCGGCCCGGCGCCAGAGCACCGAGAGGGAGCAGGCCGCACGCCCGGGTCCGTGAATATGCAAGGCGGAAGGGAGAGCCATCAGATTGCCTCCTCCGAAGCGATCGTACTCGCGATCAGGGCGTCCAAACCTGTCGCGCGGCGAATGCTCTCGCCCAGCATGGCCGCCTCCCTCACGTGGTCGGCTAGGAGATAGAACGCCGATCCGCTGCCCGAGAGGTGAGCCGGTCGGCCCGCCACGGCGTGGAGGCGATCCGCGATGCGCCGAAGCTCGGGGAAGCGCTCGAAAGCGGCGGATTCCAGGCGATTGAAGATCAGATCATCGGGCGGAAGTTCCCCTCGGGACAGGACTTCTCGCAGCGGCCCCGATTCTCGACGTGGTCCCTCATGCCTCAACGCCGCGTAGACCTCCTTGGTCGGGGCCGGCGGTGCGCCCAAGACGAGCACGAGCCAGAGAGGCTGCGGGGCCGAAATTGGCCGAACCTGTTCCCCGCGCCCGGTGCAAAGCGCCGGCCTCCCACGCACGAAGAACGCGGTGTCGCTGCCGACTCGGGCGGCGATCGACTCCTGGACCTCGACGGGAACTTCCAGGGAATGAAGGGCCAAGACCGCCCGCAGCGCCGCGGCGGCATCGCTGCTACCGGCCCCGAGCCCGGAGCCGGGAGGCAGGTGCTTTTCGATCTCGATCCGGGCCGCCAGTGGGCGTCCGAAAACCGACTCCGCGGCCCGCACGATGCGATGCGCGAGATTCGCCTCGCCGTTCGGGACATCCGCACGATTGGCAACCACGGTCAGCTCCGGCGCGCCTGAAACCCGCAGCCGATCGCCGAGGTCGATCGGAACCATGACGGTTTCGATCTCGTGGAATCCGTCGGCACGCTTGCCGACGATGTCCAAGAAGAGGTTGATCTTCGCGGGAGCGAAGTGGGTGTCGGAGGGATGGTTCATGCGCGTCGCCAAGGGAACCGAGCCGTCCAAGAGCATAGGGCCGGGGGGGGTCAGGCTCGGCCAGAAGAAATGGGCGACCCGGAGTTGATCTACTTTCCTTGGGGGGGCGCCCCAAGCCCGCGCACCCAGACCACGAGGCCCGGGAAGGTCCGACGCACCGCGGTTTGGTCCAGATGCCGCGCCAGCTCGGCGTAGCGCTCGAGATGCCAGTCGAACACGAAGAAAAAAAGCGAATCTCGGTTAGCGGAGCGCTCCAAAATGCGCGTCACCTTGGCGACGGTGTCGATGGTGTCATACAACCGCGCGCGGCAATAGAACATCGTCGGGCCCACCTCCTCGGGCGTGAGGACGAGGTCGCGTTCTTCGGCAAACGCGTTGACCGCCTTGGCGATCTCCCGAAACTCACGATCGGGCTGACTTGAAAGATCCCGCGCGCGTTCGTTCCCGAAGTTGACCACGACGTTGCTGCCAAAGACCGCGAGGAGGAAGAGCCCGGCCAAAGCGGGCGACCAGCGCGCGAACGCCCGCTCCGCAATCGCGACCGCCAGCGGAATGCCCGCCAACGCGGGCATCCAGTAGAAGCGGTGGTCGTAGGCCGGGACGCGGAAGAGGACGAAGTTCAAAACCACGGGGACGAAGAGGCCGACCAAGAGCGCGCCACCCGGCGTGCGCAGGCTGCGGGGCCGAAGCAGCGTAAAGAGCGGCATAGCGGCGAGAAGCGCCGCGACCGGCCATCCGAGATCGACTCTCGCCACGTCATACTGGACTTTGAGAAATCCCTCCCAGGTACGGGAGTCCCGTCCTTCCAGCGTGGTCAGGGCGGTGCCGAGCACGTGATCCTTCAGGCTTTCGAACTCGCCGATCCCCCAGGCGAAATGACCGAGCGTGAGGGCGAGCGCGATCACCGCGAACGGCCCGAGCGCCCACAACTCGGCGAACCGGCGGGTCCCCCGGGGCCGAAGTATCTCGGCAAGAAACAGCGCCGGGCCCAGAAAGTAAACCTGCCAATCCCACTGAGCGGCCATCACAAAGAAGAGTGCCAGGGCCCAAAACCGCAGGCGCGTCGGCTGTTCCCGAATCCGCTCACGCAACCAAAAGCCGACCAAGAGCGCGAGCACCACATAGGGTTCTGGATTGGTCAAGTCGCCGTAAGAGAAGGTGAGAGGGAGCGTGGCAAACGCGGCTCCCGCGAGAAAAGCCCTTGCACGATTGACCACGCGCCCCGCCAGGAGGACCGTGACGAAGGCGGCCAAGGCCGAAGCCACCGCGCCGGGCAAGCGAAACACCCACTCGTGCCAACCCCAGATCTGGCGCGCTCCGTACATCATCCAGTACGTCAGGACCGGATGGTGCAGGTACGGTTCGAGCTCGAGGACGGGGCCACGGCCGATCCCGACGCAGGGAATCCCCCGGAGGGTTTGGAATCCGTGTTCATCCCAATTGCGGGCAAACAGGGTCTGGTACGAAAAGAGGGGTCCCGAGAGGCTTCCGTCGACCGGTCGCGAGAGTCTGGGCGCGAGCACCGCTGCCGTGATCGCCGCGGCCAGCAGGGCGAGCAGGATCAGGGTGAAGTCCGTCCGCTGACGGTCGGCCCGCGCGCCCGGAGAGGAGAGAACTTCCCGAGGGGTTTCCGGTGCCACCTCTTGGTCTGCCATCGATCCGTCATTCACGGCGTGTCCGCTCCCCCGAGAGCTCCGGCGGCGTCGCCAAATCGAGAGCGAGACCCGCGGCACCCCGCCAGAGGCGTAACGGTGATCCCGATGCAACCGACCGCTTGTGCCATCATCGGGTGAATCCTCCCTGGTCCTATCCGGGCTTGCTCGTCCCCAAACCCGCCGACGAGCAGCATCAAGTCTCACCTCCGGGTGCCAGTAGACGTCTGGCCCGCGGCTCTTGCCACCTCTGCCGTGAGGCCCGACACGCCCAGCGGCCGATCTTCGAACTGTCCTTGTCCGCCGCACATCGTGGAGGCCATCGCACCATCATGGCCGTCTCGGCGCGTCCCCCATGACGCCCTCAGCGCGGCGTCAGGAGCGCCCGCTTCATTTCTCCCGACGACAAGTTCTCCCACTTCTTCTGGAAGTCCTGGAAGGTCCGATCCCAGAGCTTGGGGTGGATCCGATCGGCCTCCTCCTTCAGCTCGTCGTAGATGTCGCCCGCCTTGAAGTAGGCGTCCCCGCAGCGGTCCATGGCGGCCTTCTTCTCGGCGCCCGACAGCGTCTTGGCCTTAGCGTACTCTTCTTTCGCCTTGGTCAGGTGGCTGATCGCGAGGTCCGACCGATCCTTCGCGTTCGGAATCTTCTTGAACAAGGCCCCGAAGTCGGGCCCCGCCGGGGTCTGCACCGTCGGCTTCGGCGCCACTGACCCTGCCGGGGAGCCCCCCCGATCACCCTCGTAAGTCGTGGTGCGCTTGCACCCCGACCCCAGCACCATCACCATCACCACCAGCACCATCACGACCAACTTCTGCATACAAAACTCCAGCGGGGACGCCCGGATCCTACTGGACGGGAGCGCCAGTCCCACCAGCTCAGACCTCAGGGCACCAGAACCCCTGGCATTTCCATATCCCCGCGTGGTCGATCGGTCGCAGTTCAGCGCGCCGTTTGGGTGACGAGCCAGATCGATTTTCACGCCTGCCGCAGGCGGGACATGTAGCCGCCGTCGCGGGAGGTGCGGTGGGGGTAGCGGAGGTGTTCTTCTTCGAGGGTGAAGGAGGGGGCTTGCTTGAGGAACTTGCGGGTGAGGTAGCCATTCTCTTGGGGGAGCAGGCTGCAGGTGCTGTAGATGAGGCAGCCGCCGGGGCGAAGGAGGGGGGCGACGCGGAGAAGGAGTTGAAGCTGGATGTCGGCGAGGCGAGCCACTTCCTCGGCGGTCGCTCGAAAGCGGGCGTCCACCCGTTTCATGAGGACGCCGGTGTTCGAGCAGGGGGCGTCGACAAGGATGCGATCGAAGGGGCCGGCGGGGAGGTTTTCGCCACTGGCGTGGAGATCGTGGAGCTTGATCGTGGCGAGGCCGGCGGACTCGATGTTGTCGGCGAGATGGCCGAGGCGCGCGGTGCCGGAGTAGGCCGCGACGATTTCGCCAGACTCACCCTGGAGTTCGGCGAGGTGGATGGTCTTGCCGCCCGGAGGGGCGCAGAGATCGAGAATGCGCTCGCCGGGTTTGGGGTCGACAAAAGGGGCTACCTCGGCGGCGACCAAGTCTTGGACGACGGCTCGGCCCTCCGCGAGCCATGGCAAAGCGCCGACGTTGCCCTCGGTCTCGGCCTCTACGATCGCCCCCGCGATGCGAACTGCGGTCACTCCGTGAGTGCGCATCTCCTCCGCCAATCGTTCGGTCGAAAAATCGAGGCGGCGCGTCGGGCGAAACGCCACCGGAAGTTTGGTCGAAAGCGCGCGGAAGAGGGGCTCGGCCTCGAGCGGCAGAAGATGGTGGAGGCGCCCGGCGAACGACTCGGGCAGGGTGTAGACCTTGGAAAACCACTCCACGAGGTGGGTCGCCGGATCGGGCAAGAACTCGCGCTCATGCTGCAAGAATCGCCCTGGTCGCACCCAGGCGGTCCGCCGATCAGGCTCGTGATCGGTCGCATCGAGAAAACGGATCGCCTCGCCAAGGCGTCGCAGCACGGCGTTGACGAGCCCGCGCCATCGGGCACTGCGGCCCGCCAAGTTCACGCACTCGTTCACGACCAACTCGCGGGGAATGCGATCGCGGAACACCAGGTCGTAAGCCCCGATGCGGAGCAACTCGCGGATTTCATCGGGCAGCTCGCGGAGTGACCGCTCGAGGTGGACTCTCAGAAGGGCATCGAGCAGGAACTGGTGCCGCCGCACTCCGAGGGCGATGTCGTGCGCGAGGGATCGTGCCGGAGTGGCCAGTTCGAAAACTTCGTTCAGGCTGATCCGTCCGCGCTCGCGCTCCGAAAGAGTGCGTAGCGCCGAGCGGCGCGCTTCCGCGACAGGATTCTTGGTCATACGAGAGGTTCCTTCGCCCAGGCGAGAGCGTCGGCCACCTCGCGGGAAAGCCCGAAGAGATAACTCACTCCGTGGTCGATCATGACGTCGGTCCAAGCCGAACGCGTCGCATCATCCTCGTCCTTTGGCGTTTCACAAAGCCGCCGCCGTTCGTGGACCAATTCGCGCAGGAGCTCGCACACCACCCCCGCCGCCTCTCGGCGCTTTTGGAGTTCGTGGTGAAAAAAGCCGATCACGCACGATGCGGAGAGCTCCGTCATGCAGTGTTCGTAGAGCTGGCGACCCTTCGCGAGCAGGCGAGTTCGCTCCGCGGCCGGGAGAATCCCCAACCACATCGGCTCCGACACGACCTGCCCCACTAACTTCGACGCGAGGCCGGGGTCCCCGAGACGAGCGGCCAAGAACGACGAGGCGGCAACCGCGTGCAGGACTTCGGCGCTGACGGCGATCGGAGGCGGAATCGACGCCGATCGAGCCAACACGAACGACCAAGCTTCGTCGCCCCAGTCCAGCTGTCCGAATTGCCGGGTTACGTAGTCGAGAATCATGAAAGCCGATCAGTCGATGCCGACCGCTGACCCGGCCGGGATGGTGGTACCGCGCAGGAAGGCGGCGATGTCCATCGACTTGCGACCGGCGGCGCGAACCTGCACCAGGCGGAGGGCCCCCTCGGGAGTCGCGATCGCGAGGCGAGCGGAATCGGCCCGAATCGTCCCCGGCCGCCCGGCCGTAAAGGGCTCGGATTCGGCCTGTTCCACAGTGAGTCGCACGTTTCCCTTCGGGGTCGGCAGCTCGAAGAACGCCCCGGGCCAAGGGTGGTAGGCCCGGACACGGCGGACCAGTTCCGCGGCCGGACGCGCAAAGTCGAGGCGTCCATCCTCTTTCCGAATCAGCCCGCACTTCGTCGCCTTGGCGTGGTCCTGCGGTACCGGCAGGAGCTGGCCCCGGAGATAGTTCTCGAGGCCGGAAACGAGGAGAGGTGCGCCCAACCCGGCCAGGCGATCGTGCAGCACTCCCGCCACTTCGTTATTCCCCACCCTGGTCGTGCAAGTCGCGAGAATCGGGCCGCTGTCCAGCCCCTCGTCCATCCGCATCAGGGTCACCCCCGTCTCCTCATCCCCCGCCAGAATCGCCGCGGCGATCGGCGAAGCGCCCCGGTGTTTCGGGAGCAGCGAGCCATGCAGATTGAGACAGCCGAGCCTCGGAAGCTCCAGCAGTTTGCGGCGGAGAATCTGGCCGTAGGCGATCACGACGATGGCATCGAGTTCCAGGGCCGAGAGCTCGGCATGCAGGTCCGGGTCGCTCGCTTTGTCGGGCTGCCGCAGAGAGAGACCGAGCTCCAACGCAACCTCCGCCAACGGCGGCGGAGAGGGCTCAAGGTTTCTCCCTTTCGGACGCGACGGTTGCGACACCACGAGCTTCGGGATGGCACCGTGGGCGACCAAGGCCCGCAGGCTCGGGACACCAAACTCTCCCGTCCCGAAGAAGGCGATTCTCAACGGCCGCTCCCCAGGAGTTTGGCGGCTCGCTTGGCGGCCCTCGCGGCGGGCCATTGGGAGAGCACCTGCTTCAATTCCGTCTCGAAGGTCGCGAGGTCACCCTTGGCCTTGGCGGTCTCGGCCCGCCGAATCGCGGCCTCGGCTTGCCACTCGTCGAGGGCACCCTTCGCCAGCTTCGCGATATCGGCGTCATTCTTCATGGCGATCAATCGAGACTCCGCCTCAGTGGCGACCGCCGAACTCGGCGCGAGCGTGATCACACGTGCATACTCCCGGATGGCCCGCTCGAACAAGCGCTGATCTTCGAGCTTCTTCGCGGCGTCGAACACGGGAATTGCCTTGTCTTCGCGCTCCAGTTCGCTGAGCGCCGCCCGCCCCTCTTTGGATTTCTTGGCTTCGGCAAGCACCGCGGCAAACTCCGCCTTCGTCGGCCATGATTCGAATTCGGAGGCCGCCGCCCGTGCGACGCGGAGAGCATCCGTGAGGCGGCCCGCCTCTCGATGCGCTTGGATCTCGGCAGTTCTTCCGGCGGATTCGGCTTCAATCAGCTTCCGAAGAGACTCCCCGCGGGCGAGGAGAGGCAGTTTGCCGGCGAGCTTCCCGAACTCGCTGAATTGCAGGATGGCGGCCTTGCGCTCGCGCTTGGCCCACGCGGCCGTCGCCGCTTGGAGCGAGTCGAGCGCCCGCTCGTAGTCGGCCGTCCCCAAACCCGCTCCGAGTTTTTTCTGCGCCTGACGAATCGCGGTCGCGAAGCTCTCGAGACCGACCACGTCCTGCAATCGAGCGATCTCCGTTCCGTCCGGAAGCGCGACGACATGATGGGGAGTGGAAACCAGTTTCTCCGGCCAAAACATGCCGCGACCGTGAATTTCCTGCTCCTGGTGGGTCTGGCAGCCGACTGCGCCGAATTTGCTGCACACCGCCTCGTCGCGACCCTTGATCGTCTGTTTCTTCGGCGGATGGACGGTGCGGCAGCAGATGATGGGGATCACTCCGTCCAGCAGTTTGATGAACGCCGGGTCGGCGTAGAGCTGCGCCACGATGCGGTCGTTGGCCTCCTCCCCATCCTGAATGAACGCGCACAAAATGGGAACGTTGCGGGCGGTCGCTTCCTTGAGCCCCTCTTCGAACTTCCCACGCCACCAGGGAATCCCCGGAGCCTGGGCCGGCAGGGCACTCACCAAAAGGAGCATCGTCAACCAACGCATCGGGGAGCCTCACTTGGGATAGGTTTAGGATGTGAGCTCAAGGATCGAGAGTGTAACTTGACGGTCGGATCGCCCCGAAGTCTTCCTATGCCCCTCCCCGCCCTGACTCCTGAAGATGCCATCCTGGAGGAGCGCCTGCCCGCGCTCTCGACGGGGAGTGAGACTCCGGTCGATCGGGCCACCTTCTTCATCCACTGCAAATCCTGCGGTTTTTCCGGCTCCGACGGAGCTTTCGCGGCTTACCCGACCCAGGCCCACCGGCTCGCCAGCAGCCTATTGGAATTCATCGAGCAGGAGACCAAGGCGGGCCTCTCTCGCAAGTGCCCGGAGTGCCACCAAGAAACCACGGCCATGGGCGCGCGCTGGCACGTGGGTTGCCCCTCCGCGGCTTCGGACCTCGTCATCGAAAAGGCCGGGGGAACCACCACTCTGTCCGCGGTTGATGCTCGCGGTCGCATCCGGAGCATCGCGGCCGATAGCCCTCTTTTGACGGAGGCCTGCCTGGACAGCCAGGAGCGCGTGGCCAGGCTCTTGGCGGAGGTCGATCCTTCGCAAAGAGACGAGGCGAGGTCGCTGTTCTCATCGGTGATTGCTGCCCGCCCGCAAGCCCCGCTGCCGAGGCTCGGCCTCGCACGCTTACTCCTGCTCGAAGATCAGGAGGAGCAGGCGCTGGGCGTCCTTGAGGAGGCCGCGGCGCAGGCCGACAAGGTTCCCGCGGCGGCCGCGGAGCTTGCGAACCTGCTTGCCGAAATCGCCCTGTCCCGCAAAGACCAGGAATTGGCCGAGATGGCGACTGGCTGGCTCGGGGTGGCCCTCCGACATTTCAAGAGTCACCCGCTCCTGCGGCTGCAGCTTGGCCGCATGCACCTGTTCATCGGGCAAAACGAGGCAGCTCGCCACTCTCTCGAATTAGCGCTTCAACACGAAAGCACGAGTTTCGACGCTGCCCGGGATCTCACGCGCCTCGCCATTCGGGAGGGACGGGGGGCCGAGGCCCATCACCTCAGCTCGCAACTTCGCGAGATCGACCCGGATGATGCCGAAATCCTCAGGCTCGCCGCCTGGAGCGCGCATCTTTGCGGGCGGAATGACGAAGCGCGCCAGCTCTTGAATGAGCTCCAGCTTCGCGAGCCCGATCAGGTCGAGACGATCGAACTCGCGAGGCGACTATCGGGCATCGATCACTGAATCGTGATCGCGGTCGGGTTGAAGCGGATGGAGAGGTTCGGGTTGAAGATGCCGCAGGATGCGTTGAGCTGCATGCCGATCGGCAAGACTCCCGGCGGCACCGGGAACAAGAAGGACCCGGACGCATCCGTCGATCCGATGAAGGGCGCGCCGAAGTTCAACTCAAGAAGCAGAGTTGAGATGTCGAGATCCACTCCCAAGCACCAGCCATTGGGAAAGCTGCCCGGATTGTTGATGGAAACGGGCATCAAGAATGCCGCGTTGGGCGGGCAGTTGGTCAGTCCGATGTCCAACGGCGATCCCGGCCCCCCGAGTTGGCCGAAGGTCCAAGAGGCGAGCGTTCCGCCGAAGCTGACCTCGTCGATGATTCCAGCGCTGGCCAACGCATTATCTTGATCGTTAGCGCACATCACGCTGATGTAGGAACCGGGCGCCAGCGGAGTCGGGAGCTGATAGTTCATGACCATTTGAGGTCCGCCGAGCACTCCGCCCACCGACGGGATAGCGCCCGTTTCGGTGCCCGGAAACGTGACGGCCACAGGATCCATGCAACTGCCAGGGGACGCCGCGCCGAAAATGGTGGCACTATCCATGTAGGCAATCGGTGCACCCACGTACGCACCCGTGGAGTCGACGACCGCAACCTGGAAGGCATCGTTGTAGGTGACGGAGTTCTCCGCGTCGAAGAACTCCCAGGTGAACGAAATGCCGTTGGCTCCGGCCGGAATTGGAATCCGGATTTCCGTCGCGAAGTTGGCGCCCGCCGGCCGGGGAATCGGACCGCCAGTCGGGATGTTCAGCGACCCGTTGGAGTCGCCGGTGGCTAACAAGTGGGCATACTGAAAGCTGCCCGGGCCCGGCAGGCCGCAGCCCATCGAGGATTCGATCGTGGCTTGACTCGCCCCCCCGTTCGCGGTGGCACCGATTCCTTCGACGTCGGTCAAAGGCAGCACCGGGAACGGGCCCACGGATTGGAGTTCGAAGATCGGTTGAGCGCAGGCCGCAGCGGCAAGGCAGAGAGTGACCGCAAGAGGACGCAACATCGATTCAGCTCCGGGAAGGGACAGGGGCTTCCCGCCGCGGCGGTGCAGAGGCACCTCCGAGCAGAGGGAACAGCGCGGGTAGTGTGAACCAGGGGCCCCAGGGAAGTCAAGCGTCCAGCTGTCTTAGTCGTCGAGCACGCGGTCCATGCGGTTCTTGATGTCTTGCAGGACTTCGCGATTCCCCCCCTGCACCTCGGCGGTGGCCCACCCTTCGTATCCGATCTCCTTCAGAGCCTTGCGAACCTCGCCCCACCCGCAGTCGCCGTCCGGATCGCCGATCTTCGACGCGAAACCCTTCCAGCGCCCTTCCCGGTCGCAGCGCCCCCGGCTGTATTCCTTGATGTCGAGCTTCAAGATCCGTGGCCCGAGGATGCGGATCCAGTGTTCCGGCCAGCCGTAGAGCACGACGTTGCCGACGTCGAAGTAGGCCCCGATCCAGGGGCTCTGAAACCCGTCGATGTACCTGGCCACCTCCATCGGCGACAGCAGGAAGTGGTTCCACACGTTTTCCAGGGCGATTTTCACCTGGAGCTCCGCGGCGAGGGGCAGGACCTTTTGGATCTCCGCCACCGACCGCTCCCACGCCTGGTCGTAGGCCACTTCGCGATTGACCACGGCGGGAACCAAGAGGACGGTGGTCGCGCCGTAGACCTTGGCGTCGCGGAGGGCGATTTCGAGGGCAGCCCTCCCCTCATCGCGAACTTTCCCATCCGGATGGGAGAGCGGCTTCGACCAGTGAACCGAATCCACGACGCCGTGGATGGTGAGCCCCGTCGCGTCGCGCGCCTTCAGGACTTCGTCCTTCGATAGCCCTGACGGGGCATCGAGTTCCACTCCATCGAAGCCCAGCTCTTTCAGGAGTTTGAACTTCTCCAGGACCGACTCTCCCGCCTCCACCATGCCGATTTTCACCGCCTTTTTTTGGCGGGCGATGCGAGGCTCCCGTCCCGCCAGGACCGGGGTCGGGGCCTGCCCCCAGGCTGCCGCCCCCATCGCCGCCCCACCCAAAACCGCAAAAAGTCCTCGTCGATCGAGAGAAAGGTCCATGGATCGTGTCGCTCCTGCGGACAGACCGCCAAATTTTCGGCCGAAAGGCCCGGCGTCCCCGGTAGTCTAAAGCAACCAACATTTGCCGTTCTGGGGCTCCTGACTTCGAGCCCCCTGCCCCGATCCTGTGGAGTGCGCCCCGATGCGGTTGTCCCTGCCCCGATTCTTGGTCGGACTGTCGATGCTTTCCTGGGCGGCCATGGCCCAGACCCCGGTTCGAACCTGCGAAGCTGTGGAGCATTTGCACGAGCAGATGCTGCTCGACCCCACCCTCGCGGCCACGCGCGCCGCCATCGAGGCTCATACCCAGGCCTTCGAGCAGAGCGGGGTTTCCGAGGAGATGCTCATCCAGATCCCGGTCGTGGTTCACGTGGTCTACAACGTGAACAACGCCGCCGCCGAAAACCTCAGTGATGCGCAAATCCAGTCGCAGATCACGGTCTTGAATGAGGACTTTCAACGACTGAACGCCGACGCCAGCGCCACGCTGCCCGCTTGGCAGGGAGTCGCCGCGAATTCGGAGTTCTCCTTCTGCCTCGCCACCCGGGATCCGAGCGGAAACCCGACGACGGGCATCACCCGTACCTCGACGGCGGTGACCTCCTTCAGCTTGAGCAACGCGGTCAAGTCGGACGGCACCGGTGGCAAAAGCCCTTGGCCCTCCTCCAGCTACCTCAACATGTGGGTGTGCGATTTGGGAGGCGGACTTCTGGGTTACGCCACCTTCCCCGGCGGCAGCGCTGCCCTCGACGGCGTTGTCTGCGACTTCGCGTACTTCGGCCGCCTGGGCACCGCGCTTTCTCCTTTCAATCTCGGCCGTACCGCCACCCACGAAGTCGGCCACTGGCTGAATTTGGCCCACATCTGGGGTGACAGCTCCACCTGCGGCGTCGACGACGCTGTCGCTGATACGCCCGATTCGAATGCTCCCACTTCCGGCTGCAGCCCTTCGCCAGCGACTCAGTGCGGCATCGCGCCCATGTACATGAACTACATGGACTACTCCAACGACAACTGCATGAACCTGTTTACTCAGGGCCAGAAGACTCGCATGCGTGCGCTGTTCTCGCCGGGCGGAGCGCGAGTGAGCATCCTCAGCTCGCAGGGCTGTGCCCCGCTTACGCCGCAGTTCCAGTTGAATCAACCAGTCAGCTCCTTGACCATTGACGGAGTCGCCGGAACCGCCTTCGCCGCCGCCACCACCTCGAAGTGCATCAATGAAAACGGGACCTTCAATTTCGGCGGCTCGAACGCCAACCTCGGTTTCGGCTACGACTTGGGGATCAGCCCTTCGGCACCGGTCGGGGTGAGTTCTGGTGGTATCGCTCTCCCCAATGGCCAGTTCCTCAACCTGGCTCTCCCTGGACTGGTCTTCTTGAGCACGGGTGGACCGACCGCGGCCCTCCTGCCGTGGCCCGGCAACTACAGCGTGCCCTTCTCTTCTCCGGCGGCGATCACTTTCTCGTTCCAGATGATCAACATCTCGCCGAGCTCACCCGGCGGGTTTGCGCTGAGCCAGCCCGCCCGGTTGAACGTCACCACCTCCTCGGGGACCTTCCCAGCGGGGCCGACTGGCGATGACAGCTCGGTCACTGTCAGCCTCGCCGGGGTCTGCCCCGTCGGAGTCGCGTTCTACGGCACGCGCTACACCACGATGGGCGTCTCCTCCAACGGACGCGTCATCCTTGGGGCTTCCGACACCGATTTCTCGCCATCCGTCGCCGAGTCGATGTCCGATCAGCCCTCTACCGGATTCTGGACCGACCTCGATCCGACGACCGGAGGCACGATCTCGATCTCGCTGGTCGGCGGCAACACCGTCCGCGTTTTCTACAACGGCATCCGGCACTTCGGCGAGGCGAATCCCAACGTGTTCGCGATCGAGTTCAACGTGAACACCAACACGGTGGCACTGGACGGACTCGCCGGCATCTTCGCCAACACCGGCACCACCACAAGCGACTTTCAGTGGCTCGGAATCAGCCGCGGAGCCGGGCTCGCGACCAATCCCGGGACGACCAACTTCACGATCGGTGGTTCGGGCTCCCAGACCGGCAACGCGATGCTCTACGACTTCTACAACGCCTCGACCGGCATCGGCGGCATCGTGCCGTCCCTCGCCGGCGCCTTGAACCGCATCGTGTTCACGCCCGCGGGTTCGAACTACTCCTGGCAGGGCTCCTGATCCCCCCTTGGGGGCCGCCCGACCACGGGCGGTGCGGCGGCGATCGGGTCTTTGTCGACGGCTGACTATTCCCGCCGCACTTCCCTCCAGACCTCGAGCGTGCGCTCGGTCTCCCGACTGGGCGCAAACTCTCCCGCCATGGCCGACCTTACCCCTTCGGCTTCTCGGCGCGCCTCGGCCGGGTCACTCAAAATCCGGCACACTCCCTCGACCAAGGACTCCGGAGTGTCCCCGATCCAGTGGGAGGGGATCGGCAATCGAGAGAGACCGCGAGCCCCAAGTCGTGTGGTGACCACCGGCACGGCGTGGCCGAGTGCTTCCAATACCTTGATGCGCACCCCTCCTCCGGTGCGGATCGGCGCCAAGAGGCAGACCGACTCGACGAGGTGGCGTTCGAGGTCGGGAACGTGCCCAAGGACGACGGCGCCCGCACGTTCGAGTTCGGCGGTGAGAGGATCGCCGGGGATCCGCTCTCCCGCGCACTCAAGCACCACCGAGGGCGCGGCGCGTCGGAGGGCCGGCAGGAGTTCGCGCGCGATCCACTGCAGGGCGTCCCGATTCGGTGCGTGGTGGGGACTTCCCACGAACAGGACTCGCCCCGCCTGGGCCGACCCCCGCGGTTCGGTTCCCACCTTCCAGGCTACCGGACGCACCGACACGGAGAGCCCGGGCAAGAGTTCCCGCAGCCGCGTGGCCTCTTCGTCGCAGAGGGTCACGACCCGATCGAAGCGCCGATAGGTCTTCTCGCGAAATCGTCGGTAGCGGGCGGACTCCACTGCCCCCTCGGGCTCGACTTCGTGATCCACCAAGATCTTGGGGAGGGCCGTCGGCAGTTCTTCCGCGTAGGCCGCCATCGGACCCAGTTCCGCGTGAAAGAGATCAAAGGCCTTCCTCGCCAACGTCTCACGCAGCGCCTGCGCCACCCGCCGACGCCGCAGCTTGACCACTGAAACGGGCCAGCCAGTCTGAATCACCCCGGTGGCGGTGTGCCAACGCTCGGCCATCCTGGCCACCGCTCCCATCTCTCCCACGAACGGCCGCTCCACCGCGACGAGCTCCGCGACCATTCCACGCACCGCCTCCAGCTCCCGTCGTTCTCCCGGGCGAACGCCGCAGACCAGAGTGACTTCGCACCGACCCCGCAAGTCCGCGAGCAGCCGACTCACGAGCCGCGCACTCCCATGCGCCACCCCCGGCGCCGGCAGGTAGGGATAAAGAAAAAGCACCCTCACGCCCCCACCCTATCGAACCTCCACCTGGCGCCTCCCACCTGACTCCGTACTTTCCCCGACTGACTTTTCACGGTCTTTGGTTCTTCCGGCGGTCATGACCAGACAGCTCTCAACCTGTCGCGGGAGGCCTCTTTGCGAGCTCTCGCCCCCCTCGAGATTCAAGAAGTCTGCGATTGGGTCGAGACAGGTCAAAGCCCATGGAAAGCCCGCCGGAATGCGACAGAAAAACCCGAGCGCCTCCGTCGAGGAGTTCCGACCCCTGAGGCCCCGGCCCCCTGCCACCCCACGACAAATTGCGAATTTGTCGTGCTGGCGATAGAATCGAGGAAATCCATGCCCGACCCCCGACGAACCCCCACCCTGAGCATTTCGCTCACTCCGGAACTGATGGCAGCCGTAGACGCTCGCGTCCAAAGCGGCCTCTACACGTCGGCGAGCGAACTCATCCGCGAGGCACTCCGCCTCTTCCTTCAAGTCGAACACGCGCGCCAGGCCAAGCTCTCTCGGTCCGAAAGCGGTCGGGACACCATCGTCGACCGACTCGCAACGACCTTCGATCTCTTCGATTTCGGCGCTGCCATTCAAGCCCACAAGCTGCGCTCTGCGCAACCCGGCATCACCGACGAGGATGTGCAGCGTCAATCCCGTGCGGCGGCGGAAGCCATCGAAACCGACGCCGTGATTCGTCCCTCACCGGAGCGCCTGAAGCGCCTACGAATCCCTGATGGACCGCAATGAACGCATCCGAAGCGTCGTGGCCCTCATCGAATCCAGCGGTCACCGCTGCGCCCTGGTCGGCGGTATCGCGATCAGCGTTCGTGCGCGCGAGCGTTTCACGAAGGACATCGACTTCGCCGTTGCGGTGAAGCACGACGCCGAAGCCGAGGCTCTGGCGCTGATTTTTCAGCGGGCCGGCTACCAGCTCTCGCAAGTGTTCGAAAACACCAGCAAAGGCCTACTCGCGACCCTGCGGTTCGTGATCCCCGGAGGTCGAAGGGAACCGGAGCTCGACTTGCTGTTCGCGTCGAGCGGCATCGAGAATGAAGTGGTGCGAGCGGCAGAGCCTCTCGAGATCTTGCCGGGCCTCACGGTACCGGATGCCCGTATTCCCCACCTCATCGCGATGAAGGTCCAAGCCGAGAGCGACATTCGAGAACACGATCGGGCAGACCTCCGGGCGCTCGTTTCTGTCGCTACCAAGACCGACCTCGACCTGGCTCGGAAGGCCGTTCTCCTCATCGAGAAACGCGGCTTCTCTCGTGGAAAAACACTGGCCTCCCGGCTGGAGGCCTTCATCTCCCCCGGTTGAACGCCGTCGGCAACAGTGGGCGCGTTCTACGCATTGCGTGGCACTGACACGCCAATCCGCCTCCTAGAGGTGGCTGGTTTTGAACCGTTCCCTGACACTCAATACGCCGATCGCCGGTCAGCCGAAGAGTGGGCAGCCGCTCAGGGGAGCGCCTCGTGGATGCGAAACCAGGGGAGGACCCGAGTCCCGCTGAGGGAGAGCGCTTGGTCGCCGCCGTAGACCAGCACGCCGTTCACTTGGGCGGGCCGGGGCGCAGCCGCCTGCCGGCTGCGGAGGAAGATGTCGAGCGACCGGGTGTATTCGGGAACCACGGTCATGCCGCTCTTGACCTCGATAGCCGTCGTCGCCGCCGCCACTTCGTGCACCAAGTCCACCTCCGTGCCGGTGGCCTCGCGCCGGTGATACAGGTCCGGCATCATGCCCCGATGGACGTGATACTTGGTGAGTTCCGCCGCCACCCAGGATTCGAAGATCGCACCCCGCAGAGGGTGATTGCGCAGTTGCGACGGCTCGCTGATCCCTAATAAATAACAGAGCAGTCCCGCATCGAGAAAGTGCAACTTCGGGGCTCGGGTCCAGCGTTTGCCCAGGTTGGTCGCGTACGGCCGCAACTGCGTCAGGAGATAACCAGCCTCCATCGCGGTGAGCCAGGCTTTCGCGGTCTTGTGGTCGATTCCGGCGTCCGAGCCGAGACTGGTCAGGTTCAGCAAGCCCGCCGTTCTCCCGGCGGCCAACCCGAGGAAGGACTGGAACCTCTGAAGATCGCCAATGCGCAGAACCTGGCGAACATCCCGCTCCAGATAGGTTCCGACATAGGCCGAAAGCCACTCTCTCGGCGGCATTTTCTCAGCGTGGATGCGGGGATAGCCCCCGGAAAAAAGCGCCTCATCCAGAGTCGGCGGCCGCAGCCCCGCCCCGGCGAGCTCTTCGCACGAAAACGGGAGCAGAGTGAACAATGCGGTCCGCCCCGCGAGCGACTGCGTCACGGCCTGCATCAGATTCAAGTTCTGCGATCCCGTGAGCACGAATCTCAGAGGCCGCGGGTCCGAATCGACTTCCCCTTGCAAGTAGGAAGGCAGTTCGGGGACCCGCTGGATCTCGTCCAGGATCGCGCCCTCTCGATACTCGCTGAGAAAGCCTCGGGGATCGGCCAAAGCTCGGGCCCGCACATCCGGGGCTTCCAAGCTGACCCAGGGCAGTTGCGGGAACACGGCTCGACAAAGGGTCGTCTTCCCGGACTGCCGTGGCCCCGTGAGCGTGATAATCGGCCACCGCATCGCCGCCGTCCGAAGGTGAGGCTCGAGGGTTCTGGGAATCACCCCCTCATCCTATCCCACATTTAGGGAATCCAGCTCCCCAAATAGTAACACCTCCGCAAAATAAGTTCTGACAATAACTTATGAAGCTCGCCGCCACTCAAGACGCCCCGAAAAGGCAGTCGGCCTTGGCAAGGCCGGTCAAAACCGCAGGTCCTCCGTCCGGGGGCAGTACTCCCAATCGGGTTACCACCATGCGCCGCAGGCGGGCGGCCGAAGTCAGCCGCACAAGACAGGCCTGCGGGCAGGAGGGGCTAACGTGGCCTGGCCCCACCGGGCGGAGTTGATGGCCAAGACCTCAGTATCCCACACGAACGCGGAGGCTGTTGGAGATGTCGAAGCCGAGGGGAGAGGCGGTGGGCCAGACGGCGCTTTGGAGAGCGAGCTCGAGCCCGGCGGAGACAGGAACGACGGGGATGGGGAAGTTCAGCGCGACTTGACCGCTGACCGGAGAGGCGAATTGTCCAAGGCAGGCGATCGACGCGGGATCCAGACCAAGGATGCAGCCTCCTCCGAGCGGCAGCGGAGCGGCGGGGAGCCAGCTCGCGTAGATGCCGACCGTGAGACCGGTTGGCACGCCGCTGACTTCCACGGCGGCGATCGATCCGATGAGCGGCGCGTCGGTCGCGAGTTGAAGCGCGGCCAACACTCCACAGCCGGAGGCCCACGCCGCCACTTCCGGGGTAGGCATCGGCCGGGAAGCGAAGAACTGGATGCGCCCGTAGATCGGAAACACCGTCTCCGTAAATTGGGACACCGCGTAATCCGCAACGCCGTCTCCGGTGATGTCGGCGAGTGAGCACACGTCGATGGCGCCAAACGCGGCAACCGTTCGGATGACGCTTCCCGTGGCTCCGGATCGAATCTCCACCCCGAAAGACGGCGCCAACACACACAAGAAGTCTCTCAGTCCGTCCTGATCCTCGTCTCCGATTGTCGCGACATTCAGGCCCAGGGAGGAGAAGGGAGCTCCGATGTGCGACCAGAGCATCTGACCGGTTTCCACCGAAATGCAAAGGACGCGGCCGCAAAACTGGGCCGACTGGCACGACATCCGATCCAGGCCGATTACAATGTCCGCAAACCCCAGGCCGTCGATGTCCGAGCCCAAATCAATCGCGTGCACGTAGTTCATGGCCGGCATAGGAAAAGTGCGGAGAACGCTACCATCGATTCCGGAGTAGATAGTACCTCGCATGGCATTCGTGGATCCAACATACTGAAAAGCGAGGTAATCTCCAAAACCATCGCCAGTGATGTCTCCCAGTCCCATGGAATCGTGGCTAGAGTACGATTCGCCAGTCAAGGCGGTATGCCTCCTGATCATGCTACCCGTCAGCCCATCGAATATGTCGAAATGGCTTCGGACTACAGTCCCCCCACCCGGTGGGTACTCGCGGGTGGGACGAGTGAGCCCATAGTCGCCGCGCCCATCCGCGTTGACATCACTCAAACCGCCCATTCCGTCTATGCTCAAGATTGAAGAGCCGGTCGTGACCTGCTGATCGATATTCTGGTGAAGCCACTGGCCGTCGTAGCCACTCACTACTCCAAACCTGATGGTATAGACGGGTGGCGGAAATGGGCCGGTAAGCGGGCCGTCGCAGATAGCATAATCCCGAATTCCGTCTCCGTTGGCGTCCTGAATCTGGTCGCACTCGACAGTCAGTCGATTCGAGTCCGCGCCCGGGAGGATCCAGATTTGATGCCCGTCTCGGCCGGAAAACGCTCTGAGGCTCCCGGCATCCGACCCACAAAATCCCAACTGCGGTGCCGGGCAAGAATCCAGAAAGGACGCGGATACAACATCCCCGATCCCGTCGCCGTCAATGTCCCCCGCATCAAACACGTGGATGCCCAGATACCCATCCGCATGTCCGACAACCGTCATGACCGGCTGCTGCCCCACAAGGCCGAGGCCCACCAGCCAGAGAAGCAGACTCAATCGTGTCATGACCGATGATTTCCTGACGAGAATCCGAGGCGATCCGGTACCGGTCCCGAGCCCCCGCATTTCCAACTCACTCTCGACGCTCTCGAAATCCCTACAATGACTAGGTGACAGGAGGCACTCCGTCGGCGGTTTAGACCTTGCCGCCGATCTCCCGCCGAGCCCGATCCACAAAATCGCTCTTCGTCCGAAACTTGCATAGGACCTTCGTTTTCAGCCTGCGTACCGGGCCCGTCGCGCCATCGAAACGAACGACAGGGGACCTTTGAGCTGGACACACTCAGTTTGGGTCCGGATTGGTCGGTACCGAATCCCGGGTCGACGTTGACCGTACCACAGACGCCGCCTTACGGGGAAGGCCCCTCCTGGCCCGTGGCGGAAAAAACGGAGGTAGGCAAGGGCACCTGCGCGACCCGAAGTGCACGAGCACGAGCGCACGGGTGGGAGTGGCTGGGGAGAGGGGGGGCGTGGTACCTTCGGCGCGGTGGCGGTTTCCCGACCGCCGGACTGAGGACTGCCCTGCGGATTCTTGCCATCGAGCCCAGTTGCCCCTGGCCGCCGGATCACGGTGGACGCCAGCGCGCGTTCCATTTGTTGCGAAGCCTGGTGGCGACGCACGAGTTGACCGTTCTCGCGGGAGTCGCCAGCGACGAGGAAGCGGGGTTCGCGGCAGGGCTGGCGAAGGAGGGGATCGCGACCAAGACCGCGCGACTTCAGCCCCGGTTTGGCCGCCTGCCGTGGAGTACGCGACTGGCCAAGGTGCCGCTGCTTCTCACTGGCGCGTCCACGCTGATCCCGCGTTTCCGCTCCGCGGAGATGTTGGAGTTGCTGCGCACGCACCTCACGAGCCAGGTCGACTTGGTTTTGGTTTCCCATCTCTGGATGACCGCCTACCTTCCCGAGCTGAACGGTCGGCCGTTTGTCCTTTCGACCCACAACGTCGAGAGCCAGGTTCAACTGAGGAAGGCGGAACTGATCGAAAAGGGAGTGCTCGCGGAGCAGACGAGGCGTGAAGGGCGAGCCCTGGCCCGCGCAGAAGCGCAAGCCGTAGCCCGCGCGAAACTGACCATCGCGGTGAGCCTGCTCGATGCGGAACACCTGCGGGCCCTCGCCCCCGGCTCACCGATCAGCGTCATCCCGAACGGAGTCGACCTCGCGCGGAACCGCTTCGAACCTCACTCGCGCACGGGCCCGCTCCGGCTCTATTACCTCGGAGGGTACGACTACGAGCCCAACCGCCAGGCAGCGATCCGCTTGGCGACGGCGATCTTGCCGCTCGTGCGCTCGACCTACCCGGACGCCGAAGCCTGGATCGGCGGGAAAGATCCGGAGGGTGTGCTCGCGAAGCTGGACGGCCTCCCGGGAGTCCGGCGCCTCGGGCACGTCCCTGACCTGGACGAGTTTTATCGGCAAGTCGACATGCTGGTGGCGCCCCTGAACTACGGGGGAGGCAGCCGGATCAAAATTCTCGAGGCCTGGGCGCGTGGCCGCCCGGTGGTCACGTCGAAAGCGGGCGCCGAAGGCCTCGACTTGCACGCCGGTCCGAGTTGGAGCCTGGCCTACACCGACCAGGAATTTGCGCGCGAAATCATCAACGTGGCGAGTTCCTCGGACATCTTCTCCCGGGCGGAGATCGCTCGCCGGTTCGTGGAAACCGAGCACGACTGGGACCGGCTCGGCCAGAGATTCGCCCACCAGATCGCGTCCCTCGTCCCCTGACCACGGCGGGAGTGTCCCCCGGAGTCGTATGATGGACGAACGGAGATCGAGATCCGCCTATGGGCCGTATTATTGTCCTCCTCAGTTTGGCCGCCTTCGCATCGTTGCCGGCGCAGAACACGCACACGAGCAAAGTCGCGGTGCCCGACGATCCGGTCGTCCGCCAAAGCCTGACCAAGGCCGAGGAGGCCTTCACGAACGGCGACTTGGACCGTGGCCTCAAGATCTTGCAGGACATTCTGGACCGCCAGGGCCGCAAGGTGGTGCAGGTCCACCGCGGCGCCCGCACTCCCGAAACCACCGACCAAGTCGTTCCCGGTGATCGCTTCTTGGGCACCGTGCCCGAAGTCTTCGCCCGCATCGCGAAGGTCGGCCCGAACGCACTCAACCGGTACCGCGAGTTGTTCGAGCCCAAGGCCGCGCAGGCCCTCGCCCTCGCGATGGCCACGGAATCGGAATCCGGCCTGCAGGAGATCGTCCAGCGCTACCCCTTGACCGACTCGGGCAAACGGGCCGGCCTCGCGCTCATCGACCTTCATCTCGAACTCGGCCAGACCGAAGAAGCGCGGCTCATGGCCGGGTGGCTCCGCCGGCTATTGGATGCGGATTCTCCACTCGTCGCCGCGTTGGCCGTCCGCGAGGCGACCGCCCTCTACGCCTCCGGCCGCACTCGCGAGCTGTCTCAATACGTCGCCAGTCTCAGCGAAGCCACCGCCGGGACGGTCGTCCGCATCGGAGGTCGGGAAAAAACCGTACGCGACTACGCCAGCGAACTGGTGGCCCGACCCGCGCTGCGCGCCGAGGACCCAAGCCACCTCCCTCCCGACGTCGAGATCTTCCGGCGGCGCATGTGGAGCGACACCTTCGACGTCAACCTCAACGGCGAAACCGCGGCGTTTGTCTTCTACGACGACACCCTCGACAACGACCTTTTGGCCTACCACCCGGTCCTCCCCTGCCTCTCGGACGGTCGGTTGATCCTCAATGTCGGCAATCGACTGGAGGCCCGCAACATCCTGACCGGCGAGGCCCTGTGGCCGCCAGTGCGGGGGCCGGTCGCAGGTTTCGAGGGGCGGCGCAACTTCAATCTGTTCTTCCAAGCCAGCACCGACGGCGAGCTCATCTTCGCGTTCCTCGAAGGCACCCCCACGCGCACCGGCAGCCGGGCTTGGCAGGGATTTGCGCCGATCGAACCCATCCCCTCGCGCCGCTTGATCGCCGTCGAAGCGAACACCGGGACGGTCCGCTGGTCGCATTTCGCGTTTGACGCAAAGGACCAAGACGAGGCGCAATTCCTCTCGAAGCTGATCGTGAACCAGGCGCCCCTCATCGTGGGCGACACCCTCTTTGTCGCCGGCACCATTTTCCTCGGCGTCTTCCACCAGTGGGTCTGCGCCCTCGATCGCACCACTGGCCATGTGCGCTGGAAGACCTACGTCGGGTCCGGCCAAATGGAGCTCAACATGTTCGGCAATCCCATCAAGGAGGCCGTTCCGGGGCTCCTCGCCGAACACCAAGGGGTCCTTTACGGCAGCACGAACGTGGGGACCATTTACGCCCTCGAGGCGGCGAGCGGCCTCATCAAATGGGAGTCCGCCTACGCCCAAGAGCCGGTCCCGGGTTCGGACTACACCCTGACCATGGAGCGCTATCCGGGTTGGGCACCGGCCCGTCCGGTGGTGGTCGGAGAGCGGGTGTTTGTCGCCCCCACCGACTCCTACCACCTCTACGCCGCTCAAGTGCAAACCGGCGAACTACGCCCGGTCGAAGGTGCTTCGCGCACCTACGAGTCGCGCAACCGCTACTTCCTCGGCGTCCGGGGCGGGAATCTCATCGTGGCCGGCCGCGCGATCTCCGCGTTCGACGCCGTCACCTTGGCTCGCAAGTGGCGCTCGACCGACGTGTTCGGCGGCCGCTCGCG
>CADEGH010000036.1:39676-50265 GCA_902826835.1 uncultured bacterium
CCCGAGGACCGCTTCCTCCGCGCCCTCGAGTTTGCGGAGAGCCGCGATCAATCGATGCGAGCGATCTTGGGCGGCTATGAGTGGGCGATCGCCCAGAAGGACTTCGCCTCCGAGGCCCGCCTCGCGAAACGCCTGCTCGTGGAGTTTCCGAACGAGCCGGTCGAAGTGTCGATCACGCTCGCGCCCATCTTGCCCGATCTGCCGTCGGCGATCCGACTTCCGCTCGGAGTCTTGCTACCCCTCGTCGAGGCCGCCCGCGCCACCGAAAGAGGCGACGGCGCGGGAGCGGTGCGAGCGTATCAATTGATCATCGCGGCCCACCCCGATGTGGTGGTCGGTCGCGATACCGCGTGGAGCTGGGCCGGTCGCAAGATCAAAGAGACGGTGTCCCGCTTCGGGGAAGCGGCCTACCGCAGCGAGGAAGAAAAGGCCCAGGCGCTCTTCGCGGAGGCCAAACGCGGCGGCAACATCGAAGGTCTGCGGACCATCTTGCGCTTGTACCCCCAGAGTCAGTGTGTCGAAGCGGCCTGGACTGAAATCAGCCGACGCCTCCTGGCCGCGGGCTCCTACCGCGAGGCGCTGGCGGAAATCCACCGCTCCCTCCTGAGCTTCCGCCGCCTTGACGCCCAAACTCTCGTTCTCCTCGAGCGCTGCCTCGAAGAGTTGAAGGCCGACGACTCGGCGTTTGGTTTGTTGACTTCGCTCTCAAGGCGATTCTCAGATGTCGAAGTCACGGAGGACGAAGGCCGCAAGTCGGTGCGCTCCCTCGTCGAAGAGAAGCTGAAGGCCCCCCGGTTTTCGACTCTCGTGGTCCCTCCGGCGCCGCTCGACTATCAAGGCAACCTCGACACCGCCTGGAAACTCGAGGCGACCGATACGAGTGCGCCCACCGAGATCGTCGGTCAAGATTCTGCGGGCATGGTCTACGTCCATATGGACGGAGAGGTGCGGGCGATCGAGCCGACCACTGGGCAGATCGTGTGGAAAAAGACCGCAGTCGACGCCCCGAGACGGCTTCAAGTCCACGACGGCCTCTGCATCGGAATGTTGGACGGAGACCTCACAGTCTCCAACGCGGCGTCCGGCGAAGAGCGCTGGCGTTTGCGCCCGTCCGAATTCGAGATCCAGGATTTTGCCGCCGGTCACGGCAAGCTGTACCTCCTGATCCGCGACCTCAGCGCCCGCATCCCCGTGGCCCTGCAGGTCTTGGATCCCTGGACGGGCGATCCTCTCCACCGGATTCCCATGGATGGTTTCCGCGCGAGCCTCGCCGGAACGCGCTCTCTGTTTGTCAGTCCCAGCTACCTCCTGATCCGGCCCGATCAGGAGCGCGCGGCTGCCTGCCTGGACGGCTACACCCTGACTCCGGTGGGCCCTGCAATCACGTGGAAGACCGACGCACAACAGGTCTTCCTCACCGACGATGACCTCCTGGTCACGGTGGCCGGATCGAGCCGGGTGTCCTCAAATCTGCGGATCAGTGGCCGCGTGCCGACCGAGCCCCAGGACCGCTGGGCCTTCGATGCGGGCAGCGGCAGCTTGACCGTCTTGGGGATGAACCGGGACCTCTTGGCGATATCCCTCCTGGTCCCGCCCCGCGGCCGGAACAACCCCAACCCCGGCACGAGCCGGCTCCTCGGGATCGACCTCTTACGGGGCACCACCCGCTTCACGAGCCCGCTCAAAGACGGGGAGTTTGTGATGCCGCCGCTCCAGCGGCTCGCGGATCGGCTGTTCTTCAAGGTGCGCATGGCCTCGCGTACCACCGTCGAGCGCCTGCGCGTGATTGACGCCGCCACCGGGGAGAGCCCCTGGTCGAGCGTCGATTTTGTGGGGGCCGATGGCACGCTCGAAGCTCTGCCGAGCCAGTCCCGCGTGCTCATCCTCCGCATGACCCAGCCCCGAAACGAGCGCGCCCAGGCCACCGGCGAACTTTTCCTCCTGGATTCCGCCACCGGTGCCGTCCTGACCAAGCTCGAACTCGGAGGCGCCCCCGCCGGACCGGGCGACCGCGGCCTGATCCAGGCCAAAGGCCGAATCTTGGTCAACACCGGCCAGGCAATCCTGGGTCTGAAGTAGGCTTGCTCGCAGATTTCGCCTGCTCGACAGTCACCCAATTCGCGGCATCGACCGAATGGCCGAATCGGACTTCGATCACGGGGGACTCCAGGTTTGGGTGCCCCCCCCAATGGACTCGGGGCCGTTCCAGTCACTCCCTGGCCTGGCAATTCAGAATAATCCAGCTTCTCCGGAGCGAGGAGGTCGATCGAAGAACCGCCGTTGACGCAAGACAAGATGCGCAATAGCATCTTATGTGCTGCTTTAATGATGCGAGGCCGCCATGATTCAACCTAGCGACATCCACACCCTGACCGAGTTCAAGCGCGAGTCGACCAAGCTCATCGAGAGACTCACCGAGTCGGGCCGTCCAACCGTCCTCACCGTCGAGGGCAAGGCCAAGGTGGTCGTCTTGGGTGTGGAGGCTTTCGAAAAACTCGCAGCTGCCGCTGAGCACAGGGAGACGCGGGCACTCGTGCGCGAGCGGTTGAAAGAGATCGAGAAAGGCCAAGGTCGGCGGATGCTCGAAGTCCTGGAGGAGCTCCGCCTCGAGTTTGGAATCGCCAAGGCGAAGAGTGACGACGAGTGAAACGGTTCGCCGTCCTCCTGCATCCGGGAGCGATCGAGGACATCCGCAACGCGTACGAGGGGATCCTGCTGCGCGCACCAGAAGGAGCCGCGAGGTGGCACGCGGGTTTGGTGCAGTTCGCGGAATCTATGGCGACGATGCCGGAGGGCTATCCCGTGGCGCGCGAAGACGAAGACTTCAACGCCGGCCTTCGATGCGCCTCCTACCGGCGGCCCCATGGTCGCATCACCTACCGATTCCTCTTTGTCATCCGAGAGGAGACTGTCCACGTGGTCGCAGTGCGTCACAGCTCACGGGACCAAGATTCGGAGACACTCCATGGTCGCCTCCGGAAAATCGTCGAGGACACGGGCCAAGGGCGCTCCCCGGGGCAGAAATGACCGTACGACTCTGTCAGCGCCAAAGTCCGATATAATAGAGGTTGGGGCATCCGAGCAGTGGGTCCGTAGGGACTCTTCGGAGCTCGTCCAAGAACCTAGGGGATTCAGCACCATGCGACCTACCCACCTCCTCCTGGCGGCAGCCGGCACCGGCGCGTTGGTATTGGCTTCGATCGGGTTCATGGGAGGGCGGACGAAGCCGGTCGAGTCCAACCCCCAGCCCGATCGGCGCGTCACCAGGGTGATGGCCCCCGATCCGGAATCTCCCGAGCCGCTCGCTCCTCCGGATCCCGGGCGCATCGAGGCCGCGGTCGAGAAGGGCCTCCAATATCTGCGCCGCACCCAAGACCGGACCACCGGCGCCTGGATTCAGAACGTCGGCTACAAGTACAACAGCGACTACGTGATGACGGACCGAGGCGTCGCCCACGTCGGCGTCACTTCCTTGGCGCTGATGGCGTTCCTCTCTGGCGGACACTTGCCGGGGCGCGGCGAACACGGTTCGGTGGTGGAGCGCGGCACCGACTACGTGCTGCAAGTCGTCGATCCTCAATGGGGTTACGTCAGTGCCAATGGCACGCGCATGTACAGCCACGCCTTTGCCAGCCTGTTCCTGGCCGAAATTTACGGAATGACGCACCGGGACGACGTGAAGGAGAAGCTCCAACTCGCGGTCGATCTCACGGTGAAGTCCCAAAACCAACACGGGAGCTGGCGCTACCACCCGAACTCGCCCGAGTCGGACATGTCGATCACGGTCTGCCAAATCATGGCCCTGCGCGCGGCGCGCAACATCGGCATCCGCGTGCCCAAGTCCACCATCGACCGCGCCTTCGACTACGTCGATCGTTCCGCCTACAAGAATCGTGGGTCGGAGGAGTACGGCGGCTTCAAGTACCAGGAGAAGGACCGCTCCCGCACCTCGGTGCCTCTCACCGCGGCCGGAGTGGCCACGATCCTCCACTCCGGCATCTACGAGGGGGAGCTGATCCGCGCCGGCATCCACTTCCTCAAGAATGAGATCCCCGTCTTCAACCGGATGCACGGCGGCCGCGACGGCCACTACTTCTTCTGGTACGGGCACTACTACGCGGCTCAGGTCTTTTTCCTCGCCGGCGACGGCGACCCCGAACTTTGGAACTGGTACTGGAACCGGATGAGCCGGGAACTCCTGGAGGCCCAGGAGGCCGACGGCTCCTGGCCGAACAGCGCCGGGCCAGGCACCGCCTTTTCGACCGCGGTCGCGTGCATCATCCTGCAAATTCCCAATCAGTTCCTGCCGATCTTCCACCGCTGACCGTGGCCGCCGCCGGCCGGAAGGCCGGCCCGGGACGAGGAAGGGACGAACCGGCCCGCGCCGGCGTCAATCCCGGATAGAATTCGGAAATTGGGTGAAGCCGAAGCGGCGTTCCACCCGTTCCAAGGGGTGGGAGGCTCCCTCAACCCCGGGTGATGCGTGCGGGGGGCCTCCGAGGACTCCATGGAGCTCCAGTCTGTCGTCGGGCGCCTGAACGCCCTGTCGCGCCGTTTGCTCGCCCGCATCCTGCTGGCGGGGGCGCCCCACGTCTTGGCGGTGGGCGTCGCCCTGGGCTTCATCACTTTCGCGCTCGACAAGTGGCTGCGCCTGCCAACCCCGGTGCGCGCGGTCCTGCTCCTCGGATCGCTCGGATGCCTGGCGGTTCTCCTCTACCGCCGGGTCCTGCGTCCCCTCACCCAAAAGCCCTCGATCGACCAACTCGCGCTGATGGCCGAGCGGGCCGACCCGAAGCTGAACGATCAGCTCATCTCGGCGATCCAGCTCGAACGCTCCTTGTCCCGTGGCGAGACCACGGAATCGCCGGAACTCATCCGCGCCCTGGTTGCCGATACCGCCCAACGCTTCGGCCAAAGTTCGTTCCTCGGCGCAGTCAGCCTGAAGCCGACCGTGAAGCCCCTCCTCCTCGGCCTGGGCATGGCGGCGTTGGGGATTGCCGCGGCGGTGGGTTTTCCGGCCCCGGCCAAGCTGTGGTTCGAACGCCAAATCCTCTTGCGCGACACGCCGTGGCCGAAGCTCAATCAACTGCTGGTGACGGTGGTCGATCAGGAGAAGTACGGTCCGATCCAAGACGGGCGTCGCACCATCCTGCATGTTCCCGAGCGCACTCCGGTGCAGTTCACGGTGGCCGCCGCGCCGGGAAGTGTGCTGCCCGACGAAGTCACGCTCATCAGCGCGCCGGTCGAAGACGAGGACAACCGGCAGGAAATCGCGCTGGCCCGCGGAGCGGGCCGCGAGTTTTTCCAGCACATGTTTCCGCCTCTCTTGCGCTCCGTCACCTTCCACGTGGTGGGGGGTGACGATCAAGACGAAGATCCCCTCTTCGAAATCCGGGTCGCCCGCGCTCCTCGGGTGACCCGCTTCTACGCCGACTACGACTATCCGGATTACACTGGACTCGAAGACAAAAGCCTGCCCGAGTCCAATCTGAGCGCCCCCGAAGGCACCCGCATCACGATGCACTTCGAGGTCAACATGGAGCTCGACGAGTTCGCCCTCGACTTCGAACAGCTCGGGAGTGTCGCCCCCGCGAAGCAGTCCGACGGCACTTACTTGCACTCGATGACGGTCACGAGCAACGACTTTTGGTCGTACCGCCTACGGGGCAAGAACGGAGTGCCTTCGATCGATAGCCCTCGTTTCGTCCTGACCGTCGAGGCCGATCAAGCTCCGCGCATCGTGGTGGAGTTGCCCGCCGGCACGAACCTCCTCTTTGGCCCCGAAGCGCTGGTGCCCATCAAGGGCGTCGTCAGCGACGATTACGGCGTGGTTTCGCTCGGGATGCGCTACGGGAAGGGCGGGGTCGATCTTTCCTACGGGGAGATCACGTTGGCGGCGGACGACTTCTCGCCTCCCTTGCCGACGAGGCAGTCGTATTTCTTCAGCGCCGTGCCGATCGCGCAGTTCAAGATCCCGGAGCAGGCGGCCACCGAGTCCTCCCCCGCGGTGGCGGCTCACGCCGCAGGCGAGGGCGACAAGTTCAGCTTCAAACTCCTCGCCTCCGACAACCGCAAATCGACCGCCGCGCCCGAACCGCATCGGGTCTTCGGCGACTACGAATTCACCGCCCAGGTGCTGTCGACCCGCGATCTCGAACGCGAACTCGCCCTGCGTCAAACCCGCCTGCGCGACCGCATCCGCGAAATCGCCGCCCTCCTCGACACGCGCATGACCGAAACTTCCGAGCTGCGGGCGGCGGTAGTCGCGGAAAGCGATCAGGAGCAGTTCCGCGCGCGCTTTTGGAGCTTGGAGCAGGACCAAAACCGCATCTCGATCGAGCTCCAGGCGGCGGCCCGGCTCTTCCTCAAGGTGTACGACGGCTACCTGTGGAACCGCATCGACAAGGGTTTCCTGAACGAGAAGATGATCAGCTCGTTGATCAAGCTCTACCGCGCCACTCCCGCCGAGGACGCCTTCCGCGTCTACGGCTCGGCGCTCGAAGAAGTGCGGGGTCAGATCGACGAGGCCGAGTTGATGGGCCGACTCACCGCCATCCTCGACCTGATGATCCGCGCCGCCGCGGAGCGCTCCCCCGAGGCCTACCGCCGCATTGCTCGCGCCGGCCTCAGCACCGGCCGGGACGACCGCATCGTCCAACTCGATTTGGCAATCGAAATGCAGCAGCTCCTCCGCGAAGACGTGGCCAAGCTGCTGGATCGTTTGGAAGCGTGGGAGGACTACTTGGAGATCATCCAAAGCCTCCGCGATGTCCAAGAAATTCAATCCGGGGTGGTCAAGAAGATTGAAAAGATCACCAAGAAATGAGGCGACCATGAAAGTCAGCGCTTGGATTGCACTCTCGCTCGTCTTGGCCCAGGGAGGCGCGCTGTCTCTCTTAGCGCAAGAGCCCGAGGGCGCGGACAAGGAGATCGCGGTCATCCTGCGCGAGCAGGAAAACGCGCTCCGCCGCGTCAAAGGTCTGAAGGTCCGCATCCTGCGTCTGCGGGATCGCCTCGTGAAGGAAGGGCGCACGCATTCTGCCGAACTCTTGGCCGCGGCGGCGCAGAAGCTCGATGCGCTCGACCTCGAAGGGCGCATGACCACGATCGGCGAGCAGGTCCGAACCGGACAGGCGTTCGCGAGCCTCGCCGAAGCGCAAAAGGTGGTGGGTGAAATCCAGACCCTCATCGACCTTTTGATGGAGAAGCGGGAAGACCCGGAAAACCAAGACGCTCGCCTGGACGCGCTCGAAAAGGCGGGCGAAGCGGTGGATGCTCTGATCAACGAACAGCAGGAGCTGAAGAATCGCACCGACGAGCTGAAGAACGCGCAGACCGGCGATCAGAAGAAGTCGCTCGCGAAGGTGCGGGCGGATCTCGAGTCGCTCAAGGGCGAGTACGAGAAGCACCGCCAGGAGACCGAAGACGCGACGAGCGGTGAGGCCATGGAACAGGCCGCCCAAGACGCCCTCGATGCTCTGAAAAAAGCCCAAGACAGCGCCAAGTCCGGTGGGAAAGCCCAGTCGAAGGCGGAATCGCTGCTGAAGAAGCTCCTCGAACTCGACGCGTTGATGAACGAGACTGAGACGCTTCGAGCCGAGACAAAGGCGCTCTCAGCCCTGGACGAGGCGAAGCAGTCACTCGAGGGCGCGAAGTCGCGCCTGAATCAGGGCGAAAAGGGATCGCCGCTGAGCGACCGGGAGAAGAAGTCGCTCGAGCGAGCGGCGGCGATGGCGGAAGGCGCCGCGCAGCAGATGGCCGAAGCCGAGGCGAAGCTGCGCAAGGACGCGGCGGATGCGGCGGCCAATGCGGAGGCGCAGGCGCATTTGAATGCGCAAGCCGAGAAGGCCAAGGCCGCGGCCGCCGAGGCCGCAAAGGCGGCCGCCGCCGCCAAGCGTGCGGCGGAAGCCGCGCAGGCGCAGTCGGATTCGAACAGTGGACGCGAGGCGGCGCAATCGGCGATCGCCGAAGCTACGAAGGCCGTGAACGCGGCGACCAAAGCGTCTGAAGATCTGTCGACGGAGGCCGAGGCTCGCGCCAAGGCGCTCTCAGACCTTGCGTCGAAGATGGCCAAAGAGGTGGCCGAAGGCGCGCAGGACAGCGCCAATTCCGGGCAGTCCAGTGCCCCGGCCGAAGCGGAAGCGGCGAAGCAACTGCAATCCGGTGGCGACGAACTGAAGACGGCCGGGGAGAAGACGGAAGCGGATTCGCCCTACGATGCGGAGCGGGCCGCGAATCGGGCTCAGGCTAGCCTCGAAGCGGCGCAGGCCGCCCTTCAGGAAGCCGCGCAAAGCGCCTCGGAATCCGCGTCGTCCGAGCAGAGCTCGGCCGAAAGCGCCCAAGCCCAGGCTCAGTCCGCCGCTTCGGCGATGCAGGCCCAAGCTCAAAAGTCGGCATCACGCCAAGGCGGTGAAGCGCGCGCGGCGGCGGAAAAGGCGGCGGCCGAGGCGATGAAGGCGGCGGCCGAAGCGGTGGAAAAGGCGCAAGCGGAAAACGCCGGAGCAGATGCAGCAGCTCAGGCAGCCGAGGCCATCGCCAAGGCGGAAGCGGCCGCAGCCGAGGCCGCCAAGGCTGGTCAAAGCAGCGAGGCGGAGCGCAAGGCGCTCGCCGAAAAGGAGCAAGCGCTCGAAAAGAAGGTCCAAGAGGCGCGCGAGGCCCTGGATCAGTCTGGCTCGCCGCAGAGCAACGAGTCCGCCGCCGAAGCCTCCTCCGAGATGAGCAACGCCAGCTCTTCGATGCAGCAGAGCTCCGAGAGCATGCAGCAAGGCGACAGCCAAAAGGCGAAGGGCGCCCAGAGCGAAGCTTCGGAGTCGCTCGACCGTGCCATCGACGCCCTGAAGAAGGCCGAGTCCGCCCGCGAGAAGAACGAGGAAGCGGACGCGCAAGCGGCGGAAGAACTCGCCAAGCGTCAAGAGGAGCTGAAAGAAAAGACGAAGGCGTTGGCCGAGAGCATCAAGTCGGTCTCTCCCGAGTCTTCCCAGTCGGTCGGTCAGGCCAGCGGCAACATGGGCGACGCCCAACAGAAGCTGCAACGCAAAGATCCGGGTGGGGCATCCGAGGATGAGCAGAAGGCCCTCGAGCAGCTCAATCAAGCCCAAAAGAAGATCGAGGAAGAGAAGGCCAAGTACAAGCAGATGCAGCAGGAGGAGCTTCTCTTCTACATCGAACAAGAAGTGAAGAAGCTCGTCGAGAAGCAGGATCACATCAACGCGGAGTCCGATCGCATCGCGGCCGAGACGCAGGGGGCGCGGGTCAACCGCGCCAATCGTCGCCAGCTCACCCGACTCGCCGGGGAGCAGGAGGAGTCGCAGAAGCAGACCACGATGATGCAGGAGGCGATCAAGAAGGAGCAGGAGTCGCAGGCGGGCACCGAGCTCGTCTTCGCCTGGCTGCTCGGCGAGGTCGCGGCCGAGATGAAGCGGGTCGTCGAGGACTTGAACAAGGGGCAGTTGACCCCGCTCACGCTGGCGGGCGAGCAGACCATCATGCGGTCGCTCAAAGATTTGGCCCAGGCGCTGGAGGACGAGAAAGAGTCGCGCAAGGAGCAGCAGAAGCAGCAGGGCGAGAATCAGCAGAGCCAAAGTGGGCAGGGGGGGCAAAACCTCGTCGGCCTGATCGCGGAGCTGAAACTGGTCCGCCGCCTGCAACTGGGCTGGAACGACGACAACACCCGATTCTGGGACAGAAACCCCAAGATCGGAAAAGAAGGCGATCCGATCGACAATTTGACCCTGGAGCGGCTCGCGAGCCGACAAAATTCCATCCGAACTAGGTTTGAGAGTATCATGAAGGCCATGAACCTCGCCCCGGACGGGGAGGGTTCGACGCCGGAGTCCGGTCGATGAACAACAATTCTCAGCTACGAAGGCTGGTGGGCGCGGCTGCGCTCGGGTTCGGCTTGACCGCCGGGGCCGTTGCGCAAGCCGGATCCACCGAGGGCGACGTCCAAGAACTGGTGCGCCAAGTGCGGCGCAACATGGTGGAGGTCGAAAAAGAGATCGATCGGGCCCAGGCCGAGACCTCCAAGCAGGCCGGCGAACAGACGGCCGAGGACATCCAGAAGATCATCGACAGCATGAAGTCGAAGGGGCAGCAGGCCGCCTCCGACATCGACGAGGTGATCAAGAAGCTACCGCCCTGAGGGGGTGGTGGCGGAAGCGGCGGTCAGCCGCAAGACTCCCAGTCGCAATCGTCGAAGCAGGACCAGCAGAAGAGCGGGAAGTCCCGCGACCGCAATCAGCCCGAGCCGACTGGCCAAGAGCCCAACAAAAAAGAGGGCGGCCAAAAGCCGGAGAACGGTCCCAAGGAAGACAACACCGCGAAGAATCCGAAGGGCGGAGCCAACCAGGATGGCAAGCCGCGTAAGGATTCGACGCAGCAGGCCCAACTCGAGTTGATCGAAGGCCGCTGGGGCAATCTTCCTCCCGAACTCCGTCAGCGGCTGGTCGATCACAACCTCCGCGAGTTCGCGCCCGAGTACCAAGAAGAGATCCGCGCCTACTACCGCCGCCTCGCCCAACAGCGCTGATCCCGCGGCCCCCGGGCGCGCCGGCGCCGCCCGGCGCTCCGCGCCGGGCACCTCGGCCGAG
>CADEGH010000037.1:0-29193 GCA_902826835.1 uncultured bacterium
TGCCACCCAGTGATCCCCTCCCCGAGAACGCCACCAACTTCGTCCTCGGCATGCTGCTTCACGACGCGATCACGAGGAAGGACATGCGGTCCGCGCGGGCGCTCCTTCACCACTTGAACCGCGCCCCGAAGCGGGTCCCCATCGAGTTGCCCGATGGACTCCGGTCGGGCAAGGACATCGCGACCGCAGCCAATGCCCTCCTCCAGGGAGTCGTCTCGGGGATCATCGGGCCTGGCCAAGCGAAACAGGCCGCTGGGGTGCTGGAGCTCGCTCGTCGTGCGGTCGAGACCGAAGACCTGGAGCGCCGAATCGAGGAACTCGAAGCCCGTGCGAAGAGGAAGTGACCATGCGACACCTTGAACGCCGAGTGCAGGCCCTCTCCCACGGCATCCAGGCGGACCGCGTGGTGGAAGCGCTTCAGATCATCGCGGACGGGGGCGCGGTGCCTCCCGGGCTCCACGGCGCGCGAGCCGCCGAAGTTTGGCGAACCACCGAGGACGAGGACCCCGAGTTTCGATGGCTCGCCTGTTACCTGAAGGCCACTGGCAAGACCGTCGCTCAAGTCATCCTGGAGGAATCGGATGAGCATCAAGACCCGCCTCCGCTCTCTTGAAGCCAAACTGGGCAGTGATGCCGACGACTTCGTGATCCTCCGCATCGGCATGGTCGAGGAGGAAGGATGGCGAGCCCAGTTCGCCATGGCAGTCCGTGAGAACATGGTGGTGCGCGTGATCCGGGGCACGGTGGGAGAGACAGCGTCCACTCGGGAGGAAGCGGAGGCCATCGTGGCCAGGCACTGTGCCACCGACCACGAGTTTTCGATCGTGGTCCGCGCGTCGGACGACCCCCATGGCCCGCCGTTGGCGTCCTGGGAAGCGCCCCTGCCGGAGGACGTCCGCAATTACCCCAAACTCCAATTGGGCCCCATGCAGTAATCGGTCCAATTCGAATGAATAATCAATCCAGGAATTGCCTGGATGGTGGTCGCAATTCCAGGCTCAATGCGTGCATGAAAACCACCCGAAGCAACGCCAAGGCCCTCGCCGCCTACATCGCCGCCCAGGCCAAGGTCCACGCTCGCCTCGAATCCTTGCGCGCCGCGATCGAAGACCACCAAGACCGCCGCACTCCCGAGGAGATCAACTACGCCCACGTCGGCGACCTCGACCACGTCGCCGAGGTTCTCGACGAGATCCTCGGGTTTCTCGGGGTCAAACCGCCCGCGGGATGATTCGGAATTGGAATCGAGGAATCGCCTGGATTGACGGTTCGACACGAGGCTTAATCCCAACGCCACCAAGAACCCCGCCCTTCGCGGGGTCGCGATCGTGACGGGGCATGCATTTTGCCTGCCCCCAAAAACAACGGAGTCACGCTCATGGGCAAAAAGAAGGTCAAAGCGGCGGTGGCGGTTGCGGTTGCGGAGGGGTCCGAGTTTGAGGTGATGGCGGCGCCCGCGCCCGTGGAGACGGTCGAGGCCAAACCGAAGAAGAAGGCGAAGCCCGAGACCGCGGGTTTCACCATGGCCGACCTGGTCGAGGGATTCGCGGCTCACCTCGCGGAGGTCGGCAAAGGCCTCGGCACCCAGATGAGCTACCGGATCGACCTGGGGGTCGCGGTCAGACACTTCGGAGAGGCGACCGAGGTCTCGACGCTCACCTCTCGCAAGGTGCAGAACTACTTTGAAAGCGACGCAGTGACGAAGACGCGCACCGGAAAAGGCAAGGCGAAACCAGGCATCGACAAGACTCGGCGGGTGCTGCGGCTGGCCTTGGTCTGGGCCGCGGAACAGGGGCTGATCGAGGAAGCGCCGATTCCCGCTACCGAGAAGCCCGCCGCCGAGTGATCCAAAGATCTGCGGGCTTCGGCTCGCCTCCAAGAGTTGAACTCCAATGCTCGTCCAAGAAGCCCTGGGTCTGTTCGTCACTCAACTGGAAGCGGATGGCCGGTCGCCGCACACCATCGGCCAATATCGACGCCACGTCGGCGCACTGATCGCTTGGGCGGGCCCAGGGCGCGCGCTGGCCGGAATCGGCCACGAAGACGTGGCGCGGTTTCTCTCCGCCCCTGCGGCCCGAACGCGACCAGACGGGGGCATCAAAAAGGCCGCCTCCATGAATGCGATGCGCTCCTCGGTCGGGCAGTTTTTCCGGTACGCGCATGAAGCCGGGTGGATTCCGTCTAACCCCACGCGGCTGATCCGGCGCGCGATCACGGGTCGCCCTCTGCCACGGGCACTCGCGGACGGCGAGGGGGCGCGCCTCTTGGCCGCCATCACGGACCCACGAGACCACGCGCTGTTCACGCTGCTCCTCGGGACCGGCATTCGGATCGGGAGCGCCCTAGGCCTTGATTGTCGACGGTTTCTCAAAAGCGCGGAAAAGCGGTGCGCAAGCCAGCGCAGTGCGGCGGCGACCTCTCCTTCCCGGGCGCTCGCTTTGAACTGACTCTCCTTCCCCTGTCTTTCCTTCCGCCTGGCTGCAAGACGAGCGGCGGTTGGACCGGGGCGACAGCTTTGGGGTAGATCTGGATGCCACCGGATCGAAGCAAACCGCGGAGACCCCCTATACGGTTAGTGGCCCAAGAGGGATCCCCGCGGCTCGGCGCGTGAGCGCGAGCGCATTCTGTCTCATCATTCGGTTTTGCTCCAGCCCGTGGCGTGCGGGTTGGGTTCGTGGACGATCACAGGGTCTTTAGATGCTCCCGCTGTTCGCGCTTGGTCCGTATCTGCAGAAAATGTGACCGGGGACAGAGGTATTGCGGGAAGGTCTGTGCGCGCGCTTCGCGGCGGGAGCAGGTGCGTGAGTCTGGGCATCGGTATCGACGGACGACTAAGGGCACCGTTTTGGCCGCGCAGCGCCAGAAGCGCTATCGCCTACAACGCAGCGGGGAGAAGACTACCGTTACGCATCAGGGTTCCGCGCCCCCACGCCAGCGGGAAAAACGTTCCTCGGCTGCCAGCACGGTGCTGACTCAGCGTCGCCAGGTCGAGCGATTCCTTCGCCCCGACCGGGATCAGGTCCCGGAGCGATGCTGCTTTTGCGGTACCTGTGGCGGTCCACGCGTCCGCTACGTGTTTTTGGCGCTTTCGAGGAGCACAGAATGATCGGAGATGAAATTCTTGCCGAGATCCTCCGGCTCTTCCACGTGGAGAAGTGGAGAGTCGGCACGATCGCTTCTCATCTTCATCTGCACCACACGTCGGTGATCAGGGCGCTGGAGAGTGCGGGCGTGGTCCGCAATGTCGTGAGTAGGAAGTCTGGTCTGACTCCGTACCTCGACTTCATACGGGATTCGTTGGCTCGTTATCCGAAATTGACGGCTACGCGCCTTCACCGGATGGTCCAGGAACGAGGCTACCGAGGTGGAGTCGACCACTTTCGTCACGAACTGCGCCGGAACCGTCTTCGGCGCCCCAAGCCTCCGGAGGCATTTCTGCGCCTGCGCACGCTGAGTGGAGAGGAAGCTCAGGTCGACTGGGCGAGCTTCGGCCGTGTGCAGATCGGACAGGCCAGTCGCCAATTGATGGCTTTTGTGATGGTGCTCTCCCATTCGCGGCGGATTTTCGTCCGGTTTTTCCTTGGGCAAAGCACGACGAACTTCCTTCGCGGCCACGTCGCCGCATTCCAGGATCTGGGCGGGAGTCCGCGCCGCATCCTCTACGACAATCTGAAGAGCGCGGTGATTGACCGGCGTGGTGACGCGATCCGATTCAACTCCGAGCTTCTGGCCCTCTCGATTCACTATCGATTCGAGCCTCGGCCCTGCGCACCCTACCGCGGCAACGAGAAGGGTCGCGTCGAGCGCGCCATCCGCTACCTGCGATCGGCCTTCTACGAAGGTCTCCAGTGGACGGATCTCGAAGATCTGAACCGAAAAGCCCTGGCATTCTGCCACGGTGTCGCCTGTGACCGGAAATGGAGGGAGGACCCGAAGTCGACGGTGAGGCAGGCATTCTCGGAGGAACAGAAGACGCTGATTCCCCTGCCAGCCCACAGCTTTCCGGTTTTCGACAGGGCGCATGTCCGACCGGACAAGACCGCTTTCGTCCGCTTCGACTTGAACGAGTACTCCGTGCCTCACGACCGGATCGGCTCCACCCTGGCCTTGGTGGCGACGCAGCAGACGGTGCGGATCCTCGACGGAATCGCGGTCGTAGCGCAGCACAAGCGGAGCTACGACAAAGGCGCGGTCGTCGAAGACCAGGCGCACCGCAAGGCGATTCGGGAGCTCAAGCGGCGAGGGAGGAAAGGCCACAGCTTGGACCGGCTCATGCGGTCAGTTCCCCGGAGTCAGGAGCTCCTCCGTGGGCTTGCTGATCGAGGACAAAACGTCGGCAGTGCGACCTTGGCCTTGACCCGCATGCTCGATCTCTACGGAAGAGAAGAGCTTGCCGCGGGCGTCGCCGAGGCGGTCGGGCGCGGGGTCTTCCATCCTCATGCCGTCCGCCACGCAATCGAGAGAGTGCGGAGCGCACTCGGGCAAGGCCCGGCGCTACCGCTGTCACTTCCGGACGATCCGAGGATCACCCATCTCACCGTGAATCCCCCGGATCTCGGCAACTACGACTTGGACCCGAACCATGGAAACCAAACTGAAAACGAAGCGAGTCCCTTCGAAGGGACCTTCTGACCTTCAAGATCGCGTCCGGGCTCTCGGCCTCTACGGAGTCTTGGCGGCCTTCGAAAAACTCCAGTCGGAACGCTGGCTCGTGGAGGTCGTGGAACTCGAGGAGGAAGCGCGTCGAAGCCGGAGTCTGGAGCGGAGACTCAAGAACGCCAGGATCGGGAGTTTCCGACCGATGGCCGACTTCGAATGGAATTGGCCGAAGCAAATCGACCGCGATATGGTCGAAGAAGTCCTACGCCTGGATTTCTTCGCGGAGAACGCCAACGTCATCCTCGTCGGAGAGAACGGCGTCGGGAAGACGATGATCGCCCAGAACATCGCCTACCAAGCCGTCTTGGCCGGAAAGAACGTCCGTATGGTCACGGCCAGCCAGCTCTTGTGCGATCTCGGAAGCGCGGCCTCGACCCCGGCACTAGCTCGGGCGATCCGCCGCTACGTGAATCCCCATTTGCTCGTGATCGACGAAATAGGGTACCTATCTTCCACTGCCAAGCACGCGGATCTTCTGTTCGAAATCGTGACCCGCAGGTACCAGGATCATCGCCCTATCGTGATCACTACGAACAAGCCCTTCAAAGAATGGGGAGAGGTATTTCCCAGCGCCGGCTGCGTGGCCACGCTCGTCGACCGTCTGATTCACCGCGCATCGATTCTCCGCATCGAGGCGGAGAGCTTTCGACTTCGTGAAGCGCAATTGCGCGAGCAGAAACGGGTCCGAGCCCGAAGCAAGAACACCACCGGCGAGCCAACCAGGAAAAAGTGAATGATGTCGGTCGCCAAACGTCTGCTCCGACCCGATCGTCGCCGCACACCTCCCGCCCAGGGATTCAGCTGGATTGACCGAAGGCTCGTGCGCGACCGCTTCCTCGCCGGGCTCTCCGGCCCGGAGGCACTTCTGTACTTCTTTCTCGTCACGGTCTCCGACCAAGAGGGCCTGTCATTCCACGGCGACCAAAAGACCGCGAGCTTGCTGAAACTGACACTGAATGGTCTCGATCAAGCGCGCCGCGGCCTCGAACACAAAGACCTGATCTGCTTCCGGGCTCCCCTCTATCAAGTCCTCTCCCTCCCGGATTCGCCTTCGAACCTCGGCCTCGCCGATCAAACCCTCGAATCCCCCGGCCAACCGAGGTCACCAGGCAACCCTGCGGCGCTTGGCGACATCCTGCGCTCCGTCCTCAGATTCGACGACTGAGGCCACTCTGATCGCACGGCGCCCGCGTTTACACGCGGCTCCGTGCACGACACCGCTTGCGCACCACATTTCCGCGCTTTCTGGAAGCTGTCTACATACGTCCTTCTGCGTGACGTCTCGACGTTGCTTTGGAACCACTTCGAGGGCGCCGCTCCGGTCGGCCGCTGAGGCGCGGAAACTGGAACCGCCGCCTTCAGAAGCGCCAAGTCAGCAGGAGCGGGAGCACCAAGATCGCGGCGAGATCGAGAACAGCGCCCGTGGACATCATGTCTCGCAGCCGCACCCGCCCGCTCCCGAACACAATCGCGTTGGGCGGAGTGCCGGCGGGCAGCATGAAATCGCACGAGGAGGCAAGAGCGGCCGTAGCCCAGACCGGCATCGATCGGGGCAGCACGTTCAACATGATGTTCACGGTGGCGGTGTTGGAAGCCACCGCGGAGACCACGACGGCCAAGGCGGCGGTGACCAGGGTTTGCGCGAGCAAGGGCCACTCCGCCATCCCCGACAGGTGCTTCGAGATTTGATCGGCGAGCCCGCTGGCTTCGACGCCCGCGGCCATCGCAAAGGACCCCCCGAGGAGGAGCAGGCTACTCCAGGGCAGCCGTAGAAAGCCGCGAATCGGCAGCGTGCGCAGCGCCACCACCCCGAGTCCGACCGTCATCGCCACCAGCGCTTCGTAGTGCTTGCCGAGGAACCGAAAGCCGTCCCAGAATTGCGGCACGTGCGGAGTGAGCACCGGGCGCAACAGGTCGCCCCCGATCCACAGTCCGGCCGCCAAGAAAAACGCGACCGCGACTTTGCGCTCCGCGGCCGACATCGGGCCCATTGCGCTCAAGGTCTCGCGAACGACTCCGCCCGCGTCGACCTGGTGGGCGCCGTCGCGGCGGCCGAGACGCCACAGGGCTCCCCACGCCAGGGGCAGGAGCACCAACACGCAGGGCGCGGCAAACGCCGAGAATTCGAGAAAGCTCAGCGGCCGACCGAGCTTCGACTCCGCCAGGCCACAGAAAATGGAGTTGGTGCCGGTTCCGATCTTGGTGCCGATTCCGCCGATGTTGGCGCCGTAGGCGACCGCGAGCACCAAGGCGCAGCCGAGTTTGGGGAGTGACCGTCCCCCGACTCGCTCGATTTCACCCACGAGCGCGGCGGCAATCGGGAGCATCATGACCGCGGTAGCGGTGTTCGAAACAAACGCGGAGACGGCCGCGGTGGCGACCAGGATTCCCAGAAGAAGCCGCTTCGGACCCGTTCCCACCGCTTTCATGATGTGGAGCGCGGTGCGGCGATGCAGCCCCGTCGCCTCCATCGCGGCGCCGAGCATCATGCCCCCGAGGAACAGGAACATGTAGGCGTCGATGAACGGACTCGCGGAGTCCAAGAAGCCCGCCGCGAGGCTGCCCCCGAACACATCGAGAACCGGAAAGAGGAGCAGCGGTAAGAGCGCCACCACTCCCATCGGGAGCGCCTCGGCAAACCACCAGCTCGCCATGAGGACGATGACGGCGGCCGCTCGACCCGGCCGACCTTCGGGCCCCCCGCGGTGCGCACCGAGGAGCAGTCCCACGAGGCTCGCGAGGCCGAGGCCGACCCAAAATCCGCGTCGTCGAAGACAGGGCGGGCGCGCCAAAGCCGAGGGGGCGCGCGTCAGTTCTTCTTGGTCCAGACGGTGCCTTCCTTTCCGTCCTTCAGTTCGATGCCCTGGGCCAACAGGCCGTCGCGTACCCGGTCGCTCAGGTCGAAAGCCTTGCGGCTCTTCAGCTCCTTGCGCAGGTCGATGAGGAGTTCGACCAAGGGGCCCACCGAGCCCGAGGTCTCAGCCACTCCGGGAGGTCCGAGAACTCCCAGGACATCCCCACCGAGGCTCGCCATCAACTGGGTGACCGCAGCGGCCGCCGGTGGCGCGAGCTGCCCGCCCGCGAGCGCGGCATTGGTTTCGCGCACGAGGTCGAAGAGGGCCCCGAGCGCCAGAGGCGTGTTGAAGTCGTCGTCCATCGAGGCGACAAACGCACGTTCGGCCCGCACGGCAAAGTCGGGCAGGGCACCCGGCGCCTCGCTACCGGCCTTGCGATGCACTTCGCGGTAGCAATTGAGCAAACGATCGAGCCCGCCCTTCGCGGCGGTCAAGGCGTCGTCCGCGTAGTTGGCGGGCGAGCGGTAGTGCGTACTCAAGACCCAGAACCGCACCGTCTCGGGAGCGTGTTTTTCGAGCGCCTTGGCGACGCTCGTGAAGTTCCCGAGCGACTTGCTCATCTTTTGGCCGTCGACGGTGATCAGATTGTTGTGCATCCAGAAGCGGGCGAACGGAACTCCCGCCGCGTGGCTCTGCGCGATCTCGCATTCGTGATGCGGGAACTGGTTGTCGAGTCCGCCGCCGTGGATGTCGAAGGTGTCGCCCAAGTACTTTTGCGACATCGCCGAGCACTCGATGTGCCAGCCCGGAAAACCCGGACCCCACTCGGTGTCCCAGCGCAGGATGTGGCCGCCCTCGGCTGCTTTCCACAAGGCGAAGTCGCGGGGGTCCCGCTTGTCGCTGCGCACGCTGACCCGCGTTCCCTCCTCGGACTCCTCGATGTCGCGGCCCGACAGCTTGCCGTACTCGGACCAGCTCTTCACCGAGAAGTACACGCTCCCGCCAACTTCGTAGGCGTGCCCCTTTTGGATGAGCTGGCGGATGATCGCGAGTTGCTCCGGGACGTGCTGGGTCGCGCGCGGTGAGATGTCCGGGCGGGTCACCCCCAGCGCGTCCATGTCGCGGAAGTACAGGCGGGTGTAGGTCTCCGCGAGTTCCATCGGGTGGACCCGGTCGAGGCGCGCTCGTTTCAACAGCTTGTCTTCGCCTTCGTCGGCGTTGTCGGTGAGATGGCCGACGTCGGTGATGTTTTGGACGTAGCGCACGCGATAGCCGAGCCAACGGAAGTACCGCACGACGACGTCGAAGGAGATGTAACTTTTTGCGTGCCCGAGGTGGGTGTCGGAGTAGACGGTCGGCCCACAGACGTAGATGCCCACATGCCCCGGCGTCAGGGGTTCGAACGGACGCTTGGTCCGCGTCCAAGAATCGAGGATTTGGAGCTGATGGGGACGCAGAGACGGAGTGGTCATGGCGAAAGCTCGGGTCACTTGAGCGCGTCGGCGGTCATCCCGCTGTCGACCTTCATGTCGGCAAATTCTTGGATGATGGTCTCGGTGCCGGTCTTGTTCGTGAGGCGGGACGGGAAAAGGTAGGTCCCGCTCTCTTGGTATTCGATCGTGAGGGACATCGGGCCGCTGCCCGTTTCACTCGCCACTTCCTTCACGATCCACTGCTCGCCCTTCGCTTGGAAGGTCACGTTCATGCTGATGGTGCCGGACTCGGTCGTGCTGACCATCTTCGAAGGGCGCCCGACCTCGTCGAAGGTGATGGTGCTTTCCTTGAAGATGGTCTTCGATCGTTCGGACAGGGCGGTGATCTTCACCTGCCGCGGCGCGAGGAGTTCGACCTTGTCACCCCCGTAGGTCTTGCGGCTGTCTTTGCCGACGACCATCTCGAGCGTGAGCTCGGCTTGACGCAGGAGTTGGGACTTCACGGCTTCGGCCATCTGCTTGACGTGCGCGGCGGCGTCGCCTGCTACCGCGACCTCGAGTTTTTTCTGGTCGGGCGCGAGCCACTTCACGTCGACCTCGATGCCGGGCAGCTTTTGGAACCGGTGTCGGTATTGGAGATCTTGGAGTCCGGCCCGGAGCGGCGAATAAACGACCTTGTCGGCCGCATCGATGAGCGCCATCGCGGCGGGATCCTGGGTGGGGCCCGCCACTTGGCCGAGAACCGACGCCGAGAGCACCACCCAACCCGCACAAAACGTCCAGTACTTCATGGTCTCTTTTCCTGGCGGGACGGCCCCACAACCCAAAACCGAAGCCAACCCGCTCCGAGAACTGTACCGAGAGGAAGGCTATCCTTCGAAAGGAGCTCCCAGATGCCCAAGTTCCTTGTCATCACCGCCGTGTTGGTGGTCGCCCCCCTGGTCTTCATTCAGTGTGGAAATGGAGGGTCTGCGGCCGAAATGTACCCCGCTCTGACCCCCAAGTTGCCGGACCTGACCGGAGCCACCACGATCAGCGGAATCGTGAAGTTCGAGGGGAAGATCCCGGTTCGGCGCACGATCGAGATGGGGGGCGACGCTTGGTGCAAGAGTCACCAGGACAAGGAGAAAGCGCAGGAAACCGACCTGATCGTCTCGGAGAGCGGCGGACTCAAAGACGCCTTGGTGCTGATCTCGAAGGGGCTCGAGGCCTACACCTTCGACTACGAAAAGACCCCGGCGGTCATGGACCAGGTTCACTGCATGTACGTGCCGACCGTCCTTGCGGTGCGGACCTTCCAACCCGTTGAGTTCCGCACGAGCGACACCACGAATCACAACGTCAACACCCTGAACAGCGTCCACGGCCAGGGATTCAACAAGTCCATATCCGGCGCGGGCTCGAAGATCGATTGGCAGTTCCGCAAGCCGGAGGTGAACATGCGCGTGATCTGCAACATCCACACCTGGATGCGGGGGTGGGTCCATGTGGTGGACCACCCCTACTTCACGTTGACCAAGGAGGACGGGTCGTTCACCCTGCCCAATGTGCCGCCCGGGACTTACGAAGTCGAAGTGGTGCACCACCTGCTCGGCACGAAGCGCCAAAGCGTGACGGTCGCCGCCAATACGCCCGCCGCCCTGAACTTCGCTCTCACGAAGAAATGAGCGGGTTGCGGCGGGACTTCCTCACCCCGCCGCCCCCGAGCGCCGACTGCGCGCTCAGATCGAGGTGCCGACCTTGGGTGAGGCCTTGATCGCGAGGTGGATCGTCGCGAGGCCGATCGCAAACGCCGCCCCAACCATCCCCCAGTGGAAAGCGCCGCCGTGGGGGGCGAGGAACATCAGGAAGAGCATCGGGCCCGAGGAGTAGGTGTTGAAGCGGCTCGCAAACAGGGCCCGCTTCGGGAGGTGCGCCGGCGCCGGGTTGCCCGACTTCAGGCCGCCGATGATCTGGCGCTGCGCGGGCCAGATAATGAACCACACGTTGAACCACATGATGATCGCGACGGTCATCCCGATCATGATGTAGAGCGCGCGGCCGCTGAGGGCGCGGTCGGCCCCGATCCCTTCGTACATGAGCTTGTTCGGGGTCATGTACATCCACACGAAGAGGGCGAGGCCGAACAGCAAGGTGGACATGGCCGCCCAGCGGAACCACCAAAGCGCGCGGGGCAGAAGCTCAGGGTTGACCTTCTTTTTCGTGTCGCCTTCCATTTTGCCCTGGAAGGGGACGTTCACGAAGTTGAAGAAGTAGAGCAGGCCGATCCAGCAGATGCCGGAGATGACGTGGCCCCAGCGCAGGAAGACTTCGATCAACGCGTTTGTGTCCATGGAACGGACTCCAGGGCGATCGGACTTGGCCCGATCGGGGAGAGGTTTTTGGGAGGGGAATGCCAGCGCCGCCGCGATTTTCCCCTTGATCCGAGGGGGGGATCATCGCAAGAGTCCATCCACCCCCCAACCCGAGACGACTCCATGGCTTGGATCCGCACCATCTCGCCCGAGGACGCGCAAGGCCCCCTCAAGCGGCTCTACGACGCCGCGATCCAGCGGGCTGGCAAAGTCTGGAACATCGTGCGCCTCATGAGCCTCCGCCCGGCAGTCCTGGACGCCAGCATGGGTCTCTACCGCGAGGTCATGTACGGTTCCTCCGGCCTCACCCGCGCCGAGCGCGAGTTTCTCGCGACCGTCGTGTCCAAGGCCAACCACTGCCATTACTGAACGGAGGCGCACTCTTTGGACCTCGCGTCCGAAGGTGCCCGCGCGGAGCTGGTCAGCGCCGCCAAGTCCGAAGAACCCCCCCGGGACCTGACTGGGCGGGAACGCGCTCTGCATGAATTTGCGGTCAAGCTCACAAAAACGCCGGGGTCGATGACTCAGGAGGATCTCCTTCCGCTTCGGCAATCCGGCTTGGACGACGCGGGAATTCTCGACGTTTGCCAAGTGGTGGCGTACTTCAATTACATCAATCGCCTTGCCGACGGCCTCGGGGTCGACCTTGAGGCCTTCATGCCGCCACCTAAAAAGTGATGGGTCATCGCCCATGAGCTCCACCGAGATCCCAGCCCTTCTCCAGCTTCTCAGCGACGAGGATCCCTCGATTCGCGAGGCCGCCTCGCTACGCCTCCTGCACCACGGGCCGCACGGAGAGGCCTCACTGCGAATCGCCGCCGAATCCGACGATGCCCAATTGCGGGTCCGCGCCCGCTCGTTGCTCGCACGCGTCCAAAACGATCGGGTCGACCAGGAACTTCTCGCGCAGCTCGAGTCGCCGCAGTTCGACCTCGAATCGGCGATGATCCTCCTCGCCCGCACCGAACACGCCGAACGCAAACCGGACGAACTGCGCGCCGAGCTCGCGCGCCTTTCCGATCGCATCCTCAGCGCCGTTCAAAGTGCGACCGATGCACGCGAGCGAGCGCAGAGTCTCGGGAAGGTTCTGCACGACCAAGAGCACTTTGCCGGCAACAGCGGCGAGTATTACGACCCACGCAACTCCTACGTGGATCAGGTTCTCAGCCGGCGATTGGGCATCCCGATTTCCCTCTCCGCCATCTATATCCTCGCGGGACGGCGAGCGGGGCTCTCGCTCTGTGGGGTCGGCATGCCGATGCATTTTCTCGTCCGCTACGAGGAAGGCGAGCAGACCTTCTTGATCGATGCCTACAGCGGCGGGCGATTGCTCACCCGCGAACTGTGCCGCGCTCTCCTGGCCGGCTTCAATCACCCTTTCCGCGATGAATACCTGCGACCGGTCTCCGACCCGGAGATGTTCCGACGCATGCTCGCCAACCTCGCGCAGATCTATCGCAACCGCGGCGATGATCGGCGTCGGCAGCGCATCCTGCGATTCATCGAAGCCTTGAACCGACGAGCCCCCCCGAGCGCCGCCCCGTGACCGACGAACTCCTCCGCTGGCGTCCCGAATTTCCGATCCTCGAAAAGACCGTCTACATGATCTCGAACAGCCTCGGCGCGATGCCGCGCGGGGCTCGCCTCGGTCTCATGCGCTACGCCGACCAATGGGAGACCCGCGGCGTACGCGCCTGGCACGAAGGCTGGTGGGAAATGCCGATCACCACCGGCAACATCCTCGCCGATATTTTGAACGCGCCGCACGGCAGCGTCTCGATGCACCAGAACGTCTCGATCGCCGAGGCGATCCTGCTTTCGTGTTTCGACTTTGCCGGCCCGCGCAACAAGATCGTCTACACCTCGATGAATTTTCCCTCCGTGATGTACGTCATGGAGGAAACGAAGCGCCGGGGCGCGCGCATCGTCGAAGTGGAATCGAATGCCGACGGGATCGGGGTCGACCTCGAACGGCTGCTCGCCGCGATCGATCGGGAGACCCTCTTGGTCCCGGTCTCGCACGTTCTGTTCCGCAGTGCGTACATCCAGGACGCACAAAAGATCGTCCAGCGCGCCCATGAAGTCGGCGCCATGGTGATTCTCGACGTCTACCAATCAGCCGGTTGCGTGCCGGTGGATCTCCGCGGCTGGAACGTCGATTTCGCGGTCGGAGGTTCGGTCAAGTGGCTCTGCGGAGGACCGGGGGCGGGATACCTCTACGCCCGCCCGGATCACGCGGAGCGGCTGCACCCCGCCTCGACCGGCTGGCAGGCGCACTTGCGGCCCTTCCAATTCGAGCGCGGTGAAATGGTGTGGGGCGACAAGGATTTTCGGTTCCTGAACGGCACCCCGAACGTGCCCGCCATGGCCGCGGCGGAGGCCGGCTACAAGATCATCCGCGAGATCGGGGTGGACAAGATTCGCGAGAAGTCGCAGCGCTTGACGGCGCTTCTCGTGGCGGAAGCCGAATCGGCGGGCATCAAGACCTGCTGCCCCAAGGACCCGACCACCCGCGGTGGCACCGTCGCTCTCGATGTGCCCCAGGGCGAGCGTGTCTGTCAGGAATTGCTCCGTCGCGAATTCATCGTCGATTATCGCCCGCGCGCCGGCGTCCGCGTCAGCCCTCACTTCTACTCCACCGAAGCCGAATGCCGTGCCGTCATCGCGGAGACCGCCAAGATCCTGACAACTCTCGGTCTAGCGTAAGCGTGATTCGAACTCAAGCACTCGCCGCGCAGACGGATCGGCACAACTATGCTGGAATGATTCTTCCGGCGTTACTTCGAAAGGGAGTCGATGATCGAGTTCAGGCGCGCGAGCGCGGAATCGGCGTCCACTTTCTTGTTCTCAAGTTCCTTTACCCTGAGGTCTCGAACGTTTTCGACTTTCGCTGGACAGTCCAATCTCCTGAGGAGTCTCAGTGACATTTCGATGGACTTTTGAGCTGATAGGTAGGCATCCCGCGCCACCTGAACAGACCCTATGGCACGCGAACGTAACACAAGTGGAGTCGAATTGATCTTGGAACTGAGATCAACTGTGCATTGAGCGTCTGGAACTGTGTGTATCGAAGGTAACAAGAAAATTGTCGCCTTCCCGTCATCGTGAAACAAGATGCGGCATCTCTGAACGACCTCCGCGGAGCTCAGTGTCGAGACTGCTGCGTCGACTAGGATTTCAACAAGGCCCTCCGACAACGAGCGCTTGAATTCGACGTTGCCGCTAGTCCACGATTGTAGGTCACGCCCGATTTCCTCTAAGCTTTTCTGAATCGATGCCAAGCCCGCAACAGTCCGGCCATCGAGAGCTTGATTCTGCTTTTCGAGCTTGGCTTCTGAGTCTGCGACCAACCTCGAAACTGTATGCTTCAGGTCGATGGTGCACGCCTCTACCTTCGCTAGAATCTCATTCTTGACAGCAACGTCTTCTTTGTCTTCTTGGTTAAGGGCCCATACTCCCGCGGAAATCAGGAGTCCGCACGCACCCACGCAACAGGAGATCAACTGCTTCCATGTCAGAAGAGGCTCTCCACGGTCACGCGGCGAGATAGATTTGCCTTCTCCCAGGTCCTGGCCCTGGGTGTCGCTGTGTGCCCCTGCCTTTTTGCGCGCTGTTGCCATCGAATTGCATCCAAGAGAACGAGCTACATAGGATATCGGATTCGCGGCTACCGGGCCAAGCCTCCATGCCAGGTTCGCCAGAAAAAATTTCGGCGTCACTTTATCAGGCTCCCCGACCACAACAAGCCCAACAGGGAAAAATTCCGAAAGCTGGCCGAAAGTCTTAGCATCGAATGCTCCAGTGCGGCATCATCGTAAACTGTTGCAAGGAGGACATTTAGAGCATTCTGCGATGTAGGAAATCGTGTGCCCGAGGAGTCTGGTTCGAGTTATGTGAACTCAGGATCGGTCACGAAGAACTTCCAAGTGGCCAAAACTTGAGTCGAGAGTCCCTTCAAACACAACCGCACGTGAGGGTTTTTTCGACTGCTCTCTGGAAGGCTTGAGGTCCGAAGGAGGTGCCCTTCGGTCGAGCCGACGCCTAAGACCGCCGGTTGCCTACTCTTGGGGAATGCCTCGGCGCTTCTTGTAGAACCTGATTGCCGAGCGGAAGGTGGGAGCTGGTAGATCGCAGCGCTTCGCATCGACCGATCTTCTTCGACGTTATCGACCCAGGAAATCAGGCGGCTTCTTCGCCAAGTAAGCCTGCAATCCAATCCCCGCATCTTCAGAATCAAATAGCCTCGCCTGCAGCTCCCGCTCGAGTGCCAATCCCGATTCGAGCGCCATCTCCCCGCCCGACTGCACGGCTCGCTTGATGAGCCCCACCGCGAGCGACGCCTTGTGCGGAGGACAAAACGCCCGCGCCGCTTCTTTGACCTGCGTCAAGAAATCCGGCCCCTCGAAGAGCCGATGCACGAGGCCGAGTTCGACTCCCGCCTCGAAATCGAAGTTCTTGCCGTTGACCATCAAGTCTATGGCTTTGGCTTTCCCCACCGTGCGGGTGAGGCGCTGAGTTCCACCAGTTCCCGGCAACACCCCCAGTGCCACCTCCGGCAAGCCCATCTTCCCGCCGCTCTTTTTGGCCCACCGCAGATCGCAGGCCAGCGCCACCTCCAAACCCCCGCCGACACAATGCCCGTTCAGGGCCGCGATCACGAGCTTCGGGGTGTGCTCCAGCCGGAGCAGAGTTTCGTTGGCATGCAGACAAAACTGGTATTTAAAACTCGGAGTCATCTTCGCGAGACCCTGGATGTCCGCCCCCGCACAGAAAAACTTCTCCCCCGCTCCCGTCAGCACGAGGACGTGAACGCTGTCATCGAAGCGCGCCTTCAAGATCGCCTCGTCCAGCGCCCGCATCATCTCGTGGCTGTAACCATTCACGGGCGGGTCGTTCAGAGTCAACACCGCCACTCCCCGGTCAGTTTCATAGTTCAGCATGCCGGACACTACCGCTTGGGATCCCCGAGTATTCCGGCACTCCCGAGCCGGTGCGCCCGGGGTCCATCCAACGGGGACGAAAGGCCTCCCGCACGCTTGACTCGCGGGGCCGTCTCCGACTGGCGGCGATAGATGATGCCAGGCTTCCGACGGTCCGGGCGGCCGTTTCTCGACAGTTCGAAAATCTCGGGGTTGACCTGAAACGGCTCGCCCTTCACAATGCCGACTGTGTCGAAGCGACAGACCATCGGCGAATCGATCGCTCGCCTACTCGGATCGGCGCCGCCGACCGACCGCGCTCAGAAGAAGAACTGGTCGGAGAGACTCAGTCGAGAGCTCGCGGTCCATGTCGCCCAGGGCTTGCGGGAACTGAAGTTCCGCGGAGTTCTTCCGGAACCGGATCCCGCCAACCCGTCGCGCGTGGCCGGCCACGAATCACGCGCGCGCACCTCCAAGGGGAAAAAGAAGCTCGATGTGAACTACAGCACTCCGGAACTCGGGCTCGCATTGGGTGTTTCGATCAAGACGCTCAACTTCCGTGACGAAAAGAGTCGCCGCTACACGAAGAATTTCACCCGCATCGACAACGAGCTCCGCGCGGAGGCCATGGACTACCACGAGCGACAGCCTTACGCGGTGATGATCGGATTAGTCTTCTTGCCGTTGGATTCGTGCATGGACGGCGTCGCCAGAGGCGCGGCCAAACCGAACCCGTCCTCTTTCGCCCAGTCGATCCGCGTTTTTCGAAATCGCGCCGGGAGGGTGAAACCCACGGATTCTCCCGAGAAGTTCGAGAGGATTTTTGTCGCGTGCTACGGAGAAGCCGCGGGCGGCGACGTCCCTCTGTGGTTCTTTGACGTCATGACGGCGCCGTCCCGCAACACGATTCCTCGGAACGTGGACCGACGGAGCTTCGACGAAATGCTGCGCCAGATTCGCGAGGACTTCGAAGCCCGGAACGGTTCCCCGTTCGCTTACGCCGATGATGACTGAGCCGTCAGCCTCTTGGACCCCCTTCGCACGCGGCGCGTGGCACGGCGAATAGAATCTGCGGCCGACGTGGTGGATGACATCTGCTCGAGGTGTTGCTCGATCCGGTCCAAAAAGCCCATCGGGAATCGGAGGCTGCCCTCCCGGGCCCGTTTGAGGAAGCCTGCGGTCGCTTTCACCGACAGCGGCTTCCCCGGCTCACGGAGAAATTGAAGAAGGGGAATCGGCTTTTTGCGGACCGGGAAGGTGGTCGCCTCGACGGCGTATCGGGTGCCATCTCCGATCCCGAAGGCCGCCGTCGGCCATGGAGTGCCTGGAGCCAGAGGGATCAAGGAAACGTCCGCACCGGCAGGCGTCGGGGCAAGGATCTTCTTGGCGAGCCAAGTAGAAACCGGAACCGAGACCGCGTTGCCGACGAGTTTCCATCGGATTCCGGGCTTGCCAACCGTGAGGGCCGGAAGCGTGAAGTCTGCCGGAAACCCTTGCAGTCTTTCGGCATCCCGGATGACGGGGGTGATCACCGTGCCCGAGGGCAGGACGATGGCCGGCGGCGACGGAATCCCTACCGCTGATCCACCCTTCAGAGTCGGAACCGAGTCGATCGCGAGGCCGAGGCCGCGAGTGCCTTCGGTCCAATAGAATCCGCAGGGGGAATCCCAATCCACGGTCCGCGTCGGTGGTTCACCCTCGTCCTCGCCGAACAAGACATGACGAGGGTCTTCTTCCCCGCGGCATGCGTATATGAAGACACGTTCCCGGCGCTGGGGGACCCCAAAGGCGAGCGCGTTGACGATTCGGTACGCCCAGCGGAATCCACGCCGCTCCAGTTCACGAACGATGACATCGAGAGCCTTGCCCTTCCCGAGCCGGAGCATGAACGGGACGTTCTCCAACAGGACTCGGGAGACTTCCGATCGGTCAAGCAGGCGGAAAACCTCCGTCACGAGGCCCGAACGGCTGCCCTCGATCCCGGCGGTCATGCCGGCCTGACTCAGGTCTTGGCACGGAAAACCGGCAGTGAGGAGGCCGGTGGACGCCGGCAGATTGTCGAGAGCACGAACGTCGCGGTGAATGGGGACACCGGGGAATCGCTTTTCCAGAACCGCCACGGCGGCGGGATCGATCTCGCAGAGGAGGGCGGCGCGATGCCCGGCACGTTCCATCCCCAGTTCAATTCCACCGATGCCCGCGAACAGCCCTACGACGTCGAGGCGTCGCCGGGGAAGCCGCGCGAGTCGGCGGCGAGGCGGGTCGGGGAACAAGGATAGCGATCGGAGGGTGGGCATGAAACCGACTTTCCGGCTCGGAGCGGCGTGGCGGCGCCCTTCTTATACCAGGCAGGGGGGACAGCGCGGCGCGGACTTCGGCGAGCGGGCTCCGAAGACCAGTCGGTGGTGCGCGCAGTGAGAGGCAACGTAGGAGAGTCCCCGTTTAACATCTGGCGCGGAGCCTGACCCATGCCCACCTCGACGTCGCGGAGGCGGAGTGATTCGAGTCATGACTGACATCATGAGTCGAGAAAAACGATCCTCGCTCATGCGCCGCGTACGGCAGCGGGGGACGGCCCTCGAGCAGTCGCTGCGGAGCGCCCTCCGAAAGCACTCGGTCCGCTTTCGAACCAACGTCGACTCGCTGCCGGGTCGTCCGGACATCGTGCCCACCCGGAGCCGGGTCGCGGTATTCGTCGACGGAGATTTTTGGCACGGTTGGCGCTTCCCGGTTTGGCGGAATAAGCTGACCCCGTTTTGGCAGGTCAAGATCGAGGCCAACCGGGCGCGAGATCGCCGCAACTTCGGTCGCCTCCGACGCCTCGGGTGGACAGTCGTCCGCATCTGGGAACACGAACTGCGGCGCTCGAAAGAGGAGGCGGTCTCGAGAATTCTCCGTGCCCTTGGCGGCCCCGGGGGGCGAAGGACTTGCGTGGGTTCCTCCGCTCCCACGAAACCGCTGACTCGACGTCGCCGAGTCCCGAGCGCTCGCTGATTCTGGTCGGTCAAGCGGTTTCGCCGCTCGAAAACTCCCCGTTCGTCTCGGATGCGACCCGATTATCCGGGCCAGTCGAACGGTAGGCCACCGGCCACCCAGGCGCCCCCGTGGAGGGATCACTGCCCTGCCAGAGCCCCCTGATCCGCGCTCGCCTGGTTGCGATTTCCGCAGCGCTCGACTCGGCGGCGAACAGCAGGAACCCAAGGAGAGCAGGCGCAGCCGCAGAGCTCGGGATCACCACCATGGACTGGAAGCCCTCGGGCTCCGATCATGGAATTGACGCGGCGAGAGTTGGTGGCCCGGGTAGAATCCGGGTTTCCCCAATTCAGTTCAATCCCTCCCAGTGTGCGAACACGAGAGCCGCGCTCAGCCGCACTCCGGCGGGAGACGTCGGGTCCATCACCAGGGCCTGAATGGCCACATGACCGGGAGAGTTCGGAACGGTCGGAACCCCGCCGAGTTGGTAACCGCCAATGACGCCGAAGTTGCCTTGCGAATCGAGAACGGAGGCCGGCGCGGGATTGAGTCCGATGCCCAGGCCATCGAACAGCAAGATCGGAGGGTTGGCCGCGTCCGTCAAATGGTAGGTCCCGAACGGGGTCGAGAGCGTGTTCGGAGCGTAGGGAATGGACGCGCAGGGAATCGTAGTGGAACTGCCGCACGCAATCGATGTGCGGAGCACGCTCACCGCGAGGGCAAACGGGGCGTTCGGCGCACCGCCGAGCGTGACGGTCAGATTGACGTTCCACGGCAAGAGGATCGGCATTCCGGTCGCGGTGATGGCGTGAAAAGTCGTGGAGGCACCCGTCGGACTGATCAAGTTTCCACTGTAGTTGATGGGCCCGTTCGAGTACACCACGTCCGCGGCGAGACTTGCGCCCGAGCTGTTGAGTTGCCCCCCGGGAACAACCGACGTGAGGAGACCCTGCGCAGAACACACTGAGGCAAGAAGCGAGAAAGCCAGGAGCGACTTCATGAGTGATTCCCTTCAGGAGGAGGCTCGGGTTCAGCCGGGTACTCACTTTGTACACAGACGCGGGACCGCCCGTCCACCCAACTCGTCACAAGATTGACCCGATCCGCCACTCTCGCTCCGGATCGGGGAGTCACGAAAGCTACGCCAGCGGGTTCAAGGCGCGGCGGCGAAGCTCCGACCGAGCGCGAATACGCGGCGGTGCGCACCACCGACCCTCCGTGAGCAAGTCGGTACGCGCTTGCAGATCAAGATCCGGTCCAGTCGTACCCGCCCATCTGGTTGGGAACGAATTGCAGTGTCGTGACACCCGGAGCCAGCGTGCCAGAAGGCCCGTAGCGATAGATCATGGCCCGGCCCGGAACCGAACCCGTCCCGCCCACGGAAAATGTCGTGGCACCCTGATCGACACCGCCGAGCGGCCCGGCACTCAGGCCCAGCATCATAGGGACGTTGAAAGGGCTTGGCGGAGACGACGTGAGACCATTGAGGCCCAGGAGGGTCAAAGCGCCCGTGTCCCCATTCAACTCGATCGAGAAAGTGTTGGGGAGACTCGGCGAGGGTGGACTGTACTGAATACAGCTCCAACCGAGTCCCGGAAAATACGTGGAGAGGGTGCAGCCCGCGGGAATTTCATACGGTACTGCGACGTAGTCTACGCGGATCGTATCGGGCGAGGAGAGCGAGATGACTATGTTGCCTCCCATTGATGGATTGAAGTCAGCCCAAGCTCCGACAAAGGGAGAGTCCGTGGCCGCGAACTGCACCGGGGAATTGGGGTGGGGAGACGGCGCCGCACTCGGGCGCCAGAACATCACGCGGCCGTTGGCGCTCACTTCGATCCGCGTAAATTCCGTGCCGTAGAAAGGTATACTCGCGGGGCCGGCTCCTCCCACACATGCCGTCACTACCGAGATCGCTTGATCATCCTGCGAAGGTCCGGCAAAGTTGGCGGGACAATTCACAACCTCGAGGGTTCCTGCTGCGCTCAGTGTGAACCCCTCGCTACTCGCAGGGTCTACCACCGCCATCTGAGCGCTCACCACGATCGGGAGCGCGCTCGCGACGCCGATGGTCATCGGTTGCAATCCCTGAGTCCACTGGAGGCCGTTCAAGAACATCAAGGAAGGTGAATCGAGATCGAGATTGATGATTTGACCGGCGGGAGACCTCAACGCACCATTTGAGACCGAAACCCCTGGCCCCAAGTCAACAACGACTTCGAACGGGAATCCCGACGCACCGTTCAAGCTCACCGCTGAAGTCTGCGAGGTGCTTTGGGTGTGACGGATCGGTCGACAAGCATCTCCTGATCTTGAGTTCAAAGCGAGGCTTGCTCCAAATTGATTGACCTGCCATTCCGGGGCAATGGAGCAGATTGGCATATAGTCCAATCTGATGATTATCGCCGTCCCGACGCTTTGGAACTGACTTGTCGCACTTGTGCATGAAACGAGATTTCCGATTTGGTTGGCCGCAATCGGCCCGAGCGCGGGCGAAACTCCGATCGGGGTCGTCGAGTGAATGTTGAATCCTTCGGCTCCTCCGCAGCGCTCCAATTGGACGACAAAGTCTCGACCATTCGATGGATCGAATACATAGCCGGATGTGATGTTGAGCGGCACCCAGGCCCCCGTCAATACCGGCGCCACGACCAACGGACCACTCCGAACCACTGCGGATTGGGAGACGTTGCTCGCCAAATTGAGCCCCAGACTCGTGTAGTCGGAGGTGGCTACGCCCAGGGAGATCTGAAGGCTGGGCAGGGTGACACTGGTCACCGATGAAGCGGATCGCACGGAGATCTGCGTGATCGCAATGGGTCCTTGGTGAACAAAATCGAGGCTGTCGTAGACCCACTGCCAAGCCTGCTGACTGCCCGAACCGTTGTAATTGAGACCGACGGCTGCGTACGTAATGAAGTTTCCCGAGATCGACTCGAAACCACGCGGAAGAGTTTGCCACTGGGCCTGCCCGAACGCGGGCCCGGCGAGAGCCAAAACGAGGCCGATCAGGTTCTGGCAGGTGCGGCTTCTCATAGAAGACCTTTCGATTTCGGTTGGGCCTCGTCAGGCTACCAGGCCGAAGGGGTGCAGGGACGATTTTCACCAAGCCAGGCGACTTTTCCTTCAGAGCACTCCGCTGGGCACCCCCGTGGAAGTCAGAGTCCAGACGAGGGATACACCACCCAGGTCGAAGGCTCCGGGGGCAAAGACCTCGTGGGGGACAGAGCCGCCCGGGATCGTGTGGGGACCAGTCGACAGGTCGAGTGGAAACAAAACACCACTCCCGAAACCCGGGGCGAGGCCCACCACGAAGGGGGCTGAGGCGACCGAGCCGTAAGAGATCGAGACTCGCAGCCCGGCGTCGGCGATGACTGAGAAACTGATCGGCAGGGCAGTTCCCGCCGCCGGTACTCCCGTGAAGCAAACGCCGAAGCGGGAGGACTGGTCGGTGAGAAATCGGACGGTGCCTGCGCTGCCCGGGTCGAGGTCGCCATAAAGCGGCGCGATGGCGGGAGGCAGGCTCCGAAGGCCGAGGGCGGTCGGGGTCTTTTGGCTACTTCCCGCGAGGAAGGTCACATAGCCATTCGATCCCACAAAAACCTGGGAGAAAGAAGTGCCGTACCAGGGGAACGCAAACCCCAGCGACTGTTGAACAAAACTGTCATCGCTGAGCATGAGGGAGGTTCCGCTTTGGCACGGATCGAAGATCGGCACCTCGAGCGCAGCGGCCTGGGTCAACCTGAACCCATCCGCAAGGCTCGCATCCACGACCATCGTCTGGGCGGTCAGGACAATCGGCGGAGGGGGAGCGGCGAAACCGAGCGTCCATGGTCCAGTAGGAAGCAACGCCGGTCCGAACGCACCTCCCTGGAGGAAGACCAGTCCAGGCGACGCCAGGTCGAGATTGATGGCCTGAAACCCCGGAGTGACGGCCCCTCCGGCGCTGGCGGGAACCGGCAGCGCGGGGACGATCGCGGTATCCGCCAAACTCCCGGGCGCGCTGGTTTGAAAAATCAGGCTGGTCGGCGCGAGCGGCACTTTGCGAACCACCAACGCCGGACCGTAGGCGGAGCCGAGATTCTGACCGTCGATGGTGAGCGAAGCCGCGGGTGAATTCAGAGAGAATTCGACGAGGCTCGGACAGGAGGTCGGCCCGACCGCAAAGGGGACCGGCGCGCTGATTCCGCCTCCGGGAAACGGGTTTTCCACCGCGATGGTGGCGCACGTTGCCGTCTGGAGCAGGCCGGCGGCAATCGTGGCGGTGATCTGTCCAGTGGCGGGAACATAGTTGGTCGTCAATGGCGTTCCGTTCCACAAGATCCTGGTGCGGGGTGTGCCGAGCGGATTCGAATCGCCTGCGGTGAAACGCTCTCCCGTGACAGTGAGCAAGAGGCTCGCAGTTCCCACCGGCGCCGACGTTTGGCTGAGGGAGAGAATCCGCGGTGTTGGCGGGGCTCCATAGCGACTGACGAGCCCCTGCGCGTCTCCGGCGGACAGATAACTCAGATTGCCGATCTGGTTCTGGAATTGGGTGTACCCCGCGTTGCAGGAGATCGAAGGGCCTCCCGACGAAAACGCGCCCGCACTGTAGTGCATGATGGACAAAAAATCATAGGCGTTCGGCGTGGTCGCGGCGGAGAGCCCGAACTGCGGGGCGGCACCCGCCGAGATATTCGCCCAATTGATGGTCACGTAGGTATCGCGATCGGGCCGTTGATGTTCGTGCACAAAGCCGAGGGCGTGCATCACCTCGTGGCAAATGATGTAGCGATAGTCCCAGTTCACGAGATTGATGACCTGATTGCCTCCCGACATCCCGAGGTAGGAGTTGTTGCCGGTGGAATTCTGGAAGGTGATCCAGGCGGCCTCGGTCGTCCGCGGGACGAACCGCACGTTGGCCACCGCCATCAACTCCGCCAGGGCGGTGCGTGTCCTCTCCCGATTGAGCGAGCTGACGCCTGCCGCGAAGTCGTACGGCACCACGCCGTTCGGCCAGGCCGTCCCGCTGTACCCCGATTCCCCGTGCGCCATCTCCTCGGGCACGACCATGTCGTCCACGAGAACACACCCGGGCGGCACCCCGGGATCTTGGGCGAAGCCGACCACCGACAGCGACAACACGACACCTACGAACGTTGGCATCTTCAGCATGGCAAGTCAGGTTGAATCCTACCGGCAAACTCTGCTCGATGTGCCTTCCCAACTCTCTCGCACCACGGCGGTAAACCGCAGAACCGGAGGCGCCAAGTCTCTTTGGGGTTTTCGGGTCGCAAAATCCGCCCGATTTGGCGGCAACGGGGCCTTTCCATCGACCATGGTTCCGAGTCCGCCCCGCTCGGTGTAGGCGCCGCCCCGAGATGCGATTCCGACTTTGCCTCAGCGCCGGCTGCGCTGTGCGTGGTTGATCTCTTCGATCCTCGTCCACACCCAGCCGCGCTCGGTTTCGGCAATTTTTCCGCGCGCCTCGAGAGGCCAGTAGAGGTTCCACTCTTTGCCGCGGCGAGCCTCGATGGTGACGGCCACCGCAACATCAGCGGACTGCGACTCGTTCACCTCGATACTCAGGGACGATTCCACGAGCCGCGCGCGATAGTGGAACTGCTTGTTCTGGGCGTCGAACTCCGTGAGGAAGAGGTACTGGAGTGCGCGCTGGACATCTTCGTAGCCGTGCCCCTTCGTTGCGTCCAGGAAGCCTGGGTCCAGACCTCCCAGGACCGCCGCGAGATTGCGCTCGTTGAATCCACTGACCATCGTCTCGACGACGCGGGTGATTTTGGCTTCGTCGGACTCCAACAATTTCTTCAGTCCTTGGATCAAGACGAAGAGGAAAATGGCGATCAACGCGATCCGGAGGAGCTTGGAGGGCATGCGCCCAATCTATGTCGGCCTGAAGTTCCGTCCGTTGAAGGAGCGGCCCCACCGAGCCCATCCACGATAGAACCCCGCTCTCCGGTCGAGCCGGGGAAGGACGGTCCGCAGCCTCGTCGGTAGACTCCGGCCATGAGCCTCACGATCCAGAGCGTGTCGACCGAACTTTTGCGGGTGCCCCTGCAGCAGAGGACCATCACCGACTCGCAAAGTACGGTCACCGACGTCGAGTTCTTGCAGGTCACGCTCCGGACCAACGAAGGCGTCACGGGCTACGGAATGAACTGGAGCTACACGACCGGGCTTCGGGCCGCCCAGGTCATGATCGACGAGAACTACGTTCCGGTGCTGCTCGGCCAGGACGCGATCCTCCGCAAGGAGCTCGTTCGCAAGATGTTCTTCTCGAACCACTTCGTGGGGCGGGTCGGCGCGGCTCGGGTCGGAATCGCCGCCGTGGAGTTCGCCATGTGGGATCTCGCCTGCAAAGCGGTGGGCCTCCCTCTTTGGAAGTACCTGGGCGCCTGTCGCACCGACATCAAAGCCTACAGCACCGACGGCGGCTGGTTGAGCTGGAGTGAAGACGACCTGGTGCGAGACGCTGTCCGCTTGATCGAGCGAGGCTTCGACGCCGTCAAGATCAAACTCGGTCGCCCGGATCCGCGGGAGGACTACCAACGCATCGCCGCGGTACGCCGCGCCGTCGGACCGAAGATTCGGATCATGACCGATGTCAATTGCGCCTGGTCCCTGGCCACCGCGCGCTACTGGGGAGCCAAACTTGCCGATCACGACGTGTACTGGCTCGAGGAACCGATGCCGCCCGAGGATGTGCTCTCCCACGCGGAGCTGCAACGAGCAATCCCGATTCCGGTGGCGGTCGGTGAGACTCTCTTCACGAAGCAGTCTTTCCGTGACTACATCGTCTCGGGAGGCGTCGGCATCGTGCAGGCCGACGCGACGAAACTTCTCGGCATCGACGAGTGGCTCGAAGTGGCCGCGCTCGCTTCGGCCTACAATCTGCCGGTCATTCCCCACACGAATGTCCAACAGAAACTCCACGTTCAATTGGCGGCCGCCACGCCCGCGGCCCTGATGGTCGAAAACTGCTACGAGTCGCTCAACGAAATGTGGGAAGAGCCGATCTACGTGAAGAACGGGTGGTACACGCTCCCGCAGGAGCCCGGAGTCGGGTTGCGCATTCGGCCTGCGGTCATCCAAGCCCACCGCATCGGATGACCAACGACGACTTGGCTTCGCGCGCGGCCCGCCTGATCGCCGCGCTCCGCGAATCACGCAAGTACGGAGCGGTGTCCGAAGACGCGTTGTTTCGTGTCGCGGAAACTGCCTGTCGGGGCCATCGCCGGGATTCCGACGCGCTCAAAGCAGCCAAGCGCAAGTTGCACCAAGCCTGCGGGGCCTTCGAGGCTGGCAATCGTGATCTGGTCAAGGCTACGAGACACTTGCTCAAAGCCACGCCTCGCGATGCCGATCCGATCGTCATTCGGAGCGCGCTCACTCCCCTGCTGCAGCACCACGCCTCCACGCACGAACGCCTCCCGTTCCTCGATCGGTACTTTCGCGAGGTATTCGGGATTACGGGGCTGCCCCGCACGCTCCTCGACTTAGGCGGCGGCCTTGGTCCTCTCTGCCGCCCCTGGATGGGCCTCGCCCCCGACGCACTCATTCTCCATCGCGAACTTGATGGCCATTTGGTGGAAGTAGTCACCACCGTCTCCGCTCACTTCGATTGGCCGATCGACTCGGCAGTCCACGACGCCCTCTCCCCGATTGCCTCGCCGACCGCCGAGGTCACCTTGCTCCTCAAGCTGCTTCCTCTCCTCGAGCGCGCCCGCAAGAATTCCTCCCTCGAAGTCCTCCGCCGCATTCCGAGCGGTTTTGTCGTGGTCTCATTTCCTACTCAGTCTCTCAGTGGCCGCAACAAGGGCATGGCCACTCAATACGCCGACTTCATGGACTCCCTCGCTTCGTCCCTCGACACAATGCCGACTCGAATCGACTTTCCCAACGAACTGGTCTACGTCTGGAAGGTCAAAGCGTCCGATTGAGCCGACGATCCACGAAGACGAAGCGCCGATAAACGCACCGATCGTCCCGGAAAGCTTCTTGAAAATCCAACGGCAGTCCTGACCTGCCTCGGCCATCGCGTCTCATGACCCCAACAAAACCCGCAGAAGTGGCCACGGCCTCTCTTGCTCGACAGCCTGCCGAACCCCGTCAATGACCGCTTCGTCGATGTGAAGCTCCTGGGAGAGTGCTGACTGGAGAGCGCTCAGAATTCCCCGGTTGGCCGGGTCACGTAGCACTTCCAACAGCTTGTCCTGGGACAGCTTCAGTTCCACATCCTCGGCGAACAATTCTCCGCGCTCGACACCTCGTGCCGCGGTTGCCAAGAACCTGTTGGCGAGCTTGGTGGCGTCCTGGATGAAGCCCCGGGCCTTTCCGTCGCGATCGCTCCGAATCGCTTTGGGCCCGTATAATGTGTCGACCATCGGAGTCAGTTTTGCCGGCCTGTCCATGAACAGGGGAATGACAACGGCTCCGCGTCCGTACGAGACCGACGTGCCGTGGGTCGCCGGGCGAATCGAGGACTCGGTATGACTGGGGCAGCCCTCCGCGAATATCAGGAAGTTCGGAAATGTGTAGCCAGGGGCAGTCACGCGAATTTCGACCGTGCGGAAGGAGCCGATCACGATCGGATCCAGAATCGTGCTTTCCCCCGATTTGGTCTCGATGTTCGACTCAGCGTAAACAAGGAGGTCGCCTTGAAAGACGCAGAGTCTCCCGACTCGGCTCGGGAGGCAAGGGGCAAGGTGAAATTCTCCCGTCGGATTCGGTGAACCACGCACGCGAAGATTGGCGGCTAGTTGATTGCCGGGATTTCGAAATTGGGCACCAGGACGACTCCACAACCGCTCCTCACCGAAGATCATCTGGGCAGTCCACACGACAGTGATCTGCGGAGGGACCGACCCGTTTGCCGATAGGACGCGACCGCGCACACCGCCAGCACCGATTGGCACCAAATCGAGGTTCAGCAGATTTGGCTTCTGACCGGGCGGAGCCAATTGAACCCGAGAGAGCGAAAGGAGTTCGAAGCCCTCGACCAGCACGCAGACGCTGCATTGGTCCCGTCCGCGCCGAGGCACGAAGCATCTGCCATTCTTCGACCGGAATATGCAGAATTCATCCAGACGAGTCATGGCACTCCCCTCGAGCGTCATGCCCTCCGGAAGCGTCGGGGTCAGGGCAATTTCGTCGATCGCGTAGGGCCATTCCGCGTGGCCCGAAACGAAAACCTCCATCGGCGCCTTGACACGCTCGGAGTTCGATCGGGCGACCAGAATGGCACCGCCGGAGCCAGGACTTTCGGTGTCCTCGTCTTCGAGCACGAACACGGGGTGGTTGTCTCGCCGCGTCGGCCCCGTCCCCGAATCCACTGTCACATCGGGAGTCGAGTTCGATGGATCATCGGGCCGTAATGAAGTGGACGCAGGAGATCTGTCGGGTGTGACACTTGCATCGATCCCTCCGGGCATCCTTCCGGGATCGGGTGATGGCGCAACATCACCGCGAACCAGAGCGTAGAAGCCGATCGCCAGGCCGATCACTACGACTGCTCCGATACATATTACGGACTTGGGGTTCCGGTTCATGAGGGCTCCACGCTACTGAAATTCGTCCCCTGTGCGTCGGGGTCAGCAGTCTACTAATTTCGCGGATGGTAGCGAGTTGATGATGATTTCCGTATTCGCCAGCCAAGTCGGGTTGAACGTCAGGCAGGACATTGCCGGTACAATCACCACGAAGGCTTCATAGGGCTCGGGTGGAACGACGCCGTAGTAGGCATTGATCTCCGTGCCGTTGCAGAATGCAAAGACCGGATTGGGGCCGCAGATTTCAATCGGATCGAATGGCGCCCCTTGGCTGACCTGCGTGCACGTGACCCCGGTGGGCGAACTCGGGTCGGCTTGAGCGATTGAATGAACACCCTGAGGTGCCGTCGTGAACTGGGCACCGGCTTGACCGAAAGCGCCCGACGCCAGAAAAACGAGGAGCCACATCACCCTACCATGCTTCGACATGAGAACTCTCCGCATAATCAGGCGAGTTGCCCAGGCGAGTTGCCCAGGCGAGTTGCCCAGGCGAGTTGCCCAGGCGAGTTGCCCAG
>CADEGH010000037.1:29293-48809 GCA_902826835.1 uncultured bacterium
GCCATCTACCCGATGTGCGTCTTGTAAGGTATCGGAGTCGGTGTGTCAAGTAGTTTCCGGTAGGCATCGACTGCGAAAATGGTCCGGGATTCCTCGCGCGACGGTCCGCTCGGATAGTGTTTCACATGAGAGCACGCGGATCGACGGTCGCGACCTTAGTCGGATCGAGTTTGGCAATAACGGGCATCGCCTACCTCTTGATTTCGGGTCAGGGGCTCCCTTTCACCAGCAAGACTCGTGAGCCGCCCGCATTGGTGGAGCCGGAGACCGAAGTGACGGCGTCCCGTCCAGGCCCTGAAGCAACCACGAAGGTTCCGATACGCCCGAGCGTGCCGGCGCCGGGTGGCGGTGATTCAGCGCGCTCCGGAGCAGGTGGTGGTTCAGGAGGTGAAATCGTTCGAATCCCGACTTTGAGAGTCGAACCGAGTTACGAGGCTACTGCCACGAGCGGAGGACTTTGGATTCAGCTCGTCGGGGAGTCCGAGCCTTTCGAAGTGGTCGCGATTGGGGTGGCGCAGCTCTCGGAGTTTGGGCCACCAGACCCGATGGCCATGAAGAAGGCCGCGCGGACGATCCACTCTCGAAGCGAGCAAGGCCGCGCTTTTGTGCCCTACCTCGGTTCGGAGCGGATCTGCGTCCGAGTCCGTGCTGGCGAGCGACAGGGGAGCTTCGAAGGACTGGAGTCGGCCGTTCCGCCCGCTCCTCCGCTTTCGACCCGGGTCGCGCTTCCCTCCACACTGGAAATGGGTGGAGTCCACGGACTGGTTCGCTACCAGGACGGAAGTCCCGCCGGTGGGGTGATCGTGCGCGCGAGCCCGGGAGGGTCGAGTTCCTGGGAAGCACCTGAAGACGTTCATGCTTTGTCCGACCTTCGCGCCTGGCAGGGCACGGAAATCGCAACCGCGGCGGACGGACGCTTCCGCCTGCTGGGTCTCCCGGTCGGCGAGGGCGGCTTGGTGAGCGTGAGGGTCGGTCATCAGGTCGTGGCCGGCCAGGAGGGCATCGTGATCGCGGCGCCTCCGGAGTCCGCGCCTGCCGTGGTCCTCTCGATTCCAAGGAGCATTCCCATCCCGATTTCGGTGGTGTTGGCAGACACCGCAATCCCTGGGCTCGTGCTGTCCGTGGCCTCGCCCAATCTGGTGCCCGCCACGGTGCGACTTGATGCGGAGGGGCGCGGCGTGGCCCTGGTCGCGGATAACGATGGAACGGTCAGCGTCGGTTTCTCGATCATGGCCCTGCGCACCCATCGGGAAGTCCGACAACGGCTGGCCCTGGCCGGATTTCCGGGGGCGGTGCAAGAACGGCTCTTCGACCTCTACGCTCAGGTGGCGGGATCTACCCGCGTCGAAGTCACTCTCACTCGTGAGGCTCCGGCTCCGATCCGGCTCGATCTCGGAACCGCGCTCCGGGCTCTCGTTGCCGATGGCGGTCGCGCGGATCATGTTCTCTCAGGCCTCCGGCGGGCCGCCGAGGGTAGGACCGAGCATTCGGCCTCGGTGCGACAGTTGGTTGACCAAGGCGATCTCTCGCGTTTGTTCGAGGAATTTCTGCTCGTGTTCGGAAGCGCCGCCGCCGCTATTTCCTCCCGCTGAATCGGAGAGTGACCCCGGATTGGGCGCGGCCGTGGGCACTTGGCTTGCAGCCTTGCCACAAGCCAAAAACCAGCCCGATCTTTTCAATCGGTCGGTCGAAAGTCTTCAATCGGCCGGGGCTGAACTTTCAATCGGCCGGTCGAGAGTTTGCAATCGGCCGCGATGGTGGACTCCAAAATCTACCCCCGTTTGGTCGAACGCCGACTCATAGAAGCCTTGGAGGATGCGCCGGTAGTTCTGTTGAACGGGCCAAGGCAGTGGGGAAAGACCACCCTTGCCCGCAGGATCGGCGAAGCCTCCGGCTACACGTACTTTTCGCTCGACGACGAAGTCGCCTTTTCGGCGGCCGTATCCGATCCGATTGGCTTCGCTGGACGACTCCCTTCCCGCTGCATACTCGACGAAGTCCAACGAGTCCCCGGACTATTCCCCGCCCTCAAGACGATCGTCGATCGGCGTCGGGAAGCCGGTCGTTTCCTCGTGACCGGCTCCGCCAACGCACTCTTGGTCCACAAAATGTCGGAGTCGCTGGCTGGCCGAATGGAGGTGGTCCGCCTGCACCCCTTCGCACAATGTGAATTGGAGGGGAGGTCGTCGAGCTTCTTCGATCAGTTTATCGGGGAGAAATGGAAGTCCGGGACACAGGAGCGGGTAGAAACCGACCTGATCCGCAGAATCGTTGCGGGCGGCTTTCCTCCGGCCCTGATTCGACCATCGGCTCGTCGTAGGCGTACGTGGTATCGCAACTACCTCGATGCGCTCATTCAACGCGATGTGCGGGAGCTCGCTCGCATTCGCTCGTTGGATGTCATGCCCCGCCTGATCGAGGTCGCCGCCGGCCAAACCGCTCGCCCCATCAATGTGAGCGATCTTGCCGGCCCCTTCCAGGTGAGTCGCCCCACGATTCGGGAATACCTCACTCTGCTCCAGCAGGTCTTCCTGATCGACGAGCTTCCGCCCTGGCATTCGAATCGGCTGAACCGGCTCGTCAAATCCGCCAAACTTCACCTGGGCGACAGCGGGCTCGCGTGCGCTCTGCTCGGCGTCGACGAATCGGCACTTTCGGCCGACCGAATGCTGCTCGGCCAACTCACCGAGACCTTCGTATTCCAGAAACTGAGGCGACAGGCCAGCGGCGGAGACGACGAGTTGCGGTTCCACCACTATCGCGACAAAGACGGATTCGAAGTCGATATCGTCATCGAACGCGGGCAATCGGAACTGTGGGGCATCGAGGTCAAGGCGGGTGCCACGGTGACCATCGGCGATTTCCGCGGTCTCCATCGATTGCAGGCCGCCGTGGGTCGGCGTTTTTGTGGCGGGGCGGTTCTCTACGATGGCACGACGTGCGTGAGCTTTGGCAAAGGTCTCTGGGCAGTCCCGATCGGGCAACTCTGGAAACGGTGAGATCCGGGTATAGGCGACTGCAGGTGAGCTGGGGAGGGGGGGGGACTGCAACCGACTTCCCTGCACGCGGCGCGCTGACTGCGGTGAGTGGCCGGCCGCCCGCCTCTCCTGTTTCTTGCCCACAAACCCAATAAAACAACGAATTCATCGGAGAATTTGGCGCCCCGCTGCCTCGTTGGCGCTTGATGGTTTGGGTCAGGGAATTCGGTCCTCCGCGGTCGGAACCCGCCTCTCCATTCGAGGAGAGGTAGTCCCAGCCGGATGGTCCCCTGCTCGCCCTTATCGGAGCATCATGATGCCGTGTTTCAAGCTTTTCGCCGCGCTTTTGGGTAGCCGTCGACAAGCGAAATCACTGGCCCAGAAGAAATCCACCCCGCATCCGCTGTAGGCCGGCCTCGAGAGGCTCGGAGAGCTGGGTCTCCTGCGCTCCCTGGCGGTGGATCCGTCGGCGCGGGGTCTCGGCTCGGGTCGGAGACTGGTGGAGAGGCTGCTGCGTGCTGCCGGCGAGGCCGGCATTCGCGAGGTTTGGCTTCTCACCACCAGAGCGAGGGATTACTTCGCGAGGTTGGGATTTGTCGCGGTGCCTCGAAGCGAGGTCCCCCGTGAGATCCAGTCGCACCCCCAGTTCACGAGTGTTTGTCCTAGTTCGGCCCAGTGCATGCGATTTCTTCTACTTTGACCGCATGCGGTGCGAGAGACCTCGAGCTCCACCAAATTGGAGGAGTTCCATTCGAGATCGGGTACGATAGACTGCGATGACCGCCGCTCCCTCGGAACCCAAGATCTGAAAATGGACACAACCAAAATCGTCATCTGCCTCATCGCAGGCCTTTCCTTCGGATCCGCTCAAAGCTCGCCAGGGGTTCTCTCCTCCCTCACGAATCTGCCCCTGTACTGGTTTGGAAATGACGACGGAATTGTCTTTGATGCCGCTTCGGCGACCGGAGTCACGATTTGTGGCTTCGACCTAGCGCTGACCCCCGGAATCTATCAGGTGGAGGTCTTCCGGACCACGAACGGCGCGAGCTTTGTGGGTCAAACGTCAGTGAACAACTGGACATTAGTGGGAGCAGCAAGCGTTACGGGTCTGGCGCTACTTCTTCCGACGGTTACGCCTACTGACGCATTAGTAACTCCCATCGTCATTCCCGGGTTGGCGATTCCCCTGACTCCTGGTGGGCCGAGCGGAATCGCGATCAGAGTTTACAGGACCTCTGCGCTAGGCTCATCCAGTCCTTTTGGAATCAGTAATAACAACAGCAATTATCCGCCGATGTCCAACAGCGATCTATGGATATCCGTGGGCGAGGGACTAAGACTACCCTTCATGTTCTCGCAAGTTCCCAGAGCGTTTGCCGGAAGAATCTATTACACTAGTTCTTCTGCAGCCTCCTGCTCCTCGCCGAGGCCGGCCTACGAATATCAATTCAATCATGCTTCTGCGGGAATCGCCATCAACAACGTACTTGAACCGGTATTGATCGCCCCAATTACCGCGCTGACCCAGGTTTTCACCCAAAATGTCTTGACTCTCCGGTCGAATCGAATTGCGGCACCATTCGACCTCGTCCTCACCCCGACCTCCGGGGCGGTTTCGCTTGCGGGAGCCGGACTTGCGACGCCGAACCAACAGACTGTCAATGTCGATCTGGCGGCTCCAGGTCTCTTCTTCGTGCTCGGCGGCACTTTTCCCGATCTAGTGAATTCGGCCTTTCCACCCACGGATCTCGCGCTCCCTTTCGCACCTACTGCGGCCGGAACTCTCGCCACGCAGTTGCTCGTTGCGGATCCAACGCACCCTGATGGCTTCGTACTCAGTCATGCTGGCGAGGTGAGAACTACGGCATGCACTTTTCCTGAGTCTTTTGCCGCCACGCTCCCTGTCGGCTGGTCGGGGACAGTGCCGGGACAAATCAGTGGTTGGAATATGTGGATGGGGCCTCTCCTGTCAGCGGGGCAAATCATCGTACCCATGGCGGCCGGAGGTGCCTGGTTCACTTACGCAGGTCTCAATCCCTTTAACGGAACGACCTACGAACTGATCACGTGCAGCATTGCAACCGCCTCGTATCCAAACGGACAAATTGCCTTTTCACTTTACCGAGCGGGCGCAACCGGAGCGGTGCTGACCGTCCACGAGATTGACCCCACCGGCACAGTGGGCCCCGCCTTGGCCACCTACACTGGCGCGTCCGCTCCCGGGGTCGGATGGACCAACGAAGTCGTCAACCTGATCGGGTTCACCGGCCAATCCCTCAAGGTGCTCTTCCGGGCCACGGTGCCAGCCGGATCCGCGCTCGCGATCGACGAAGTGAACGTCTTGTGAGGCTCAGCGCCCCTCTCTTTTGAGGGATCGCGGGGTCCGAATGGAGCGCCGGCAGGTCGATTTTTTCGGAAGGGCGGGTGAGTTCGATAAGGTCCGCCACCATGGGTCGACGCAAGGTCCTCCTCTACAGCGACGCCCGCGTCTACGGCGGCGGCGAGCGCTACCTCTTGGAGCTGGCTCGCGGTCTGCCCAAGGATCGCTACGAAGTCTCGGTCGTGACCTCGGAGGAGGGCGCTCTGGACGGATTTGCTCAGGAGGTGGCGGGGCTCGGCGTGCGGATCCACCGCATGCCGGCGATCCCGACCCTGCAAGACCGCGGCGCGCTCCTCAAGGTCTTCCGGTTTTTCGCCACTCAGCGGCCCCACGTCCTCCATTTCAATCTGGTGGACCCCCGCGCCTGCAACGGCGCCATGACCGCCGCCGCCCTGGCCCTCTACCGCGACTTTGTGGTCACCGAGCACCTCCCCCGCAACCACTTTGACAGCCGGCCGCTGCCGTTCCGCCACCGCGTCGCCCGGAGGCTCACGAAGACCACGATCGTCCTGAACGAGGCCGACAAACACACCGTCGAAAATCGCCCCCGTCAGCGGGGCCGCATCGCCCTGATCCAAAACGGCCTCGCCGATCCCGGAGAAAAGACGGAGAGCCGCCGCGAGGCCGCTCGTTCGGCTCTGGGATTTCCAGGGCACCAAGGCCCCATCGTCGGCTTCGTGGGACGGCTCATTCCGCAGAAGAACCCGCTGCTGCTCCTCGAGGGGGTTCGCCGCGTGGTCCCGGCCCGCCCCGAGGCCCGATTCGTCGTGCTCGGCGACGGCCCCGACGCCCCGGCCTTCCAGGCCAAGATCGCGGAACTCGGCATAGGTCCCCACGTTCGGTGGCTCGGCCATCGGGCCGACGCTCGGGAGCTCGTCTACGGCTTTGACCTCCTGGCCAACACCTCGCGCTTCGAGGGCCTCCCCTACTCGCTCCTCGAAGCGATGGGGGCAAGCGTGCCGATCATCGCCCCGCAGATCGCCGGGATGAGTCAGGTGGTGGCCGATGGAGCCTCCGGGTTCCTCGTGCCCTCCGAGGATGGCGATTGGCTCGGCCGCTTGCTGCTCGAAGCCCTGTCGGATCCGGCCCGGCTCCTGCGCTTCGGGCGCGTCGGCCGCGAGCGTCTGCTCTCGCTCTTTTCGCTTTCCGCGATGGCCACAAAAACCGCGGCGCTCTACGACTCCATCTAAGATCCGGGCCGCAGGAACCCTCGAGGTTGTGGCCGCTCCCGGCTCCGACCGACCGATTCCCGCGCCGCGAGGATCCCATGAGCGAAGCCCGATGGATTGACATCTCCCGCGCCCTCCAAGAGTCCATCGCGGTCTGGCCGGGGGACACCCGGTTTGCGCGGCGTCACGTCATGACCATCGAAGGCGGGTGCTCCTGCAACGTCTCGACGTTCACCTTCTCCGCCCACACCGGGGCGCACGCCGATGCCCCTTCGCACTTCCAGCCCGGGGCCCCGTCGATCGACCAGGTTCCGGTCGACGCCTACATCGGGCCGTGTCGCGTCGTCGCCACCCGGGACCCGACCGCCGTCCGGCCCTCCGACCTGGAGGGCTTGGACCTCCGGTTCGAGCCGCGCCTCCTCTTCAAGACCCCTCGCCCCCTCGCCGACGATGAGTGGCGCGATGATTTCGCCCACCTCTCGGTCGAGGCCGCCCGGATCTTGGCGCAGGCGAAAGTGAAATTGGTCGGACTCGACACCCCCTCGATCGACTTCATGACTTCCAAGACCCTCGAAGCGCACAAAATCCTGCTCACCGGGGGGGTGGCCATTTTGGAGTCGCTGGATTTGAGATCCGTCGCTCCGGGTTTCTATGACCTCGTGGCGCCGCCGTTGAAGATTGCCGGTGCCGACGCAGCCCCCGTGCGTGCCCTGCTCCGCCCGCGACTGGCGGAGTGAGGCGAAATCGGGCAAGCTCCCCCCACCTGCCCTCGTTCCCGGAACCGACACGCGTGAGATCACACCGAACTGACTGGTGGTGGCGCCTTGGCGCCGCCGCCCTCGCTGCTGCCGTCGTCGTTCTGGGGGTGGAGGTCATCGCCCTGGAGCGCCTCGAAGCTGCCCTCCACACCGCCGAGGGAGCCTTGGCGGCCCCGGTTGACCCGGCCGCCGCCCTCCAGGCCCTGGACCACGCCTGGCCGAAATTCCGCACTCCAAGGCAGCGGACCCGGGCCCGGGAGTTGGCCGAGCTCGCGATCCAGCGCGCCGCCACGACTTACGACATCCTCCGCACTCTGGGCACTCACCGCTTCGAAAGAACGCGCGGCCAGCCCTACGTCTTTCCTACGGAGCGCGTCCATATTCAGGCCAGTCTGCAGGTGGCGCCCTTCTTGACCCCTTGGATCCACTCGATCCGCCTGGGCGACCAGTCGGCTGCGTTCGAGGGCACTCCTTCCGAGGCCGACTTTCAGATCCCCCTCGCCGGCGAAGGCGAGACAATCCGGCTCGAGATGACGCTCGGAGGCCCCCGGTTCGAGAAGGGTGTCCCGACCGGATACGCGATCGAACTCCTCCGGGATTCCCACGTTCCGAACATCCAACTCGAGGTGCTGCCGGACGACGGGATCCGCACCGCGAGCGCTCCCGAAAACGGAGTGCTGGTGGTGGAGGCCGGCACCGGGGTCGAAATCGCGGTGTCGGACCATTCCGGCCTGTCCTCGGTCGCAGTGACCGTCGACGGCCGCCCCGAACCGACCGCGCTGGCCGGAACGACGCTCGGCCTGCGGATCCCCTTGAGCTCTGAACTGCTGCGCCCGGAGAAGGGTCGGATTCGCCGCGAGATCTCGGTCGTTGCCAAGAGCACCATCGGGGCCGAGAGCCGACTCGCTTTCACCATCGACGTGCGGGCGAACACGTGGAATCCGATCCGACGCCTGCGCGTGGGAGCGCAGGAGCTTTCGAACGAGCGGCCCACGCTCGTGGCCGCCAATCCCATTTTGATCGAAGCCGATCTCCCCTCCGAACTCGCGAACGAGATCCGCCACCTCTCCCTGCGCGCCTGTGGCCAAAAACACGACTTCACCGCCAGTGCTACGGGCGCAAGCGTGCAACTCCAGGTCGCGGGCGAAGGCCCGACCACCATCGTGCTCGAACGATCGGGAACGGTGCTCGGGACGTATCGGCTCTCCCTCGATTCCACTCCACCCGCTCCAAGCTTGGCGGTGGTCGGCGAGAAACCGATTGCACCGGGTCACATCGACCTGGCACCCAACGCGTCCCTGGTACTCCGCGTGGCCGACGAGCACGGGCTCGACCGATCCAAGTACAAAGTGCAAACGGAAGGTGTGTCCGTCCAAGAGACTCTCCCCGACGCCACGTCGATCGTGACCACTCTGAGTCGGCACGGGGGACGGGGCGGTTGGATCGAGGTCGAAGCGACCGACTTGGCGGGAAATCGGGTCGGCCCGCTCCGCTGGAGCTTCGATCCCCAGGATCGCTTGCTCGTCCGGGGCTTGGTGCGGGCCGAGTCAGCCGAACCCGACAGCGAGATCCCCATTGCGGCAGGGGAAGTGTCCGTGGCACTCCTGAGCCGGGGTAGGGGTTCGGCCAATTTGCGCGTGCGCGCGGAGGGATCGAAGGAAGTCCTGCGCAGCGTGCCAATCGTGGTGACCGCCGATCGCTCCGACCCCATTTCGATTCCGCTGCACGTCAGGGAAGGGGAAGAGGGAGTTCGCGTTCTCGAGATCGAGGGTCACGAATGTGCACCCCTGAGACTCCGGGTCGACCGCCGAGCCCCCAGTTTCGCTTGGGCCGACCGGCCGTCGGAGCGGGTGGATGAATCCAAGCCCCACCCCCTCCGCGGCGGCGCCGAATTGGCGATCTTGGTGCGGGACCAGGGGGGGCTCGCGAGCATTACAACCACTCCGAATTTGCCGCTTCGGATCGAGGAGCACTCGGAGGGAGGACTGGTCTACGTTTCGACCGGTCAGGAGCGCCCGACTCGCCTCGTTTTGACCGCCGTGGACCAAGCAGGTCACCGCTCGAGCGTGACAATTCTGTTGGTCGCTCCCTGACCATCCTCCCCCCGGAGGGCCGGTAGCAAGGCCGGGGGGGTGGTGGATAGAATCCAGCCCCGATGTCAGCCGACCTCCGCCCGCTCTCCGTCTCGCTGCTCCACGTCTCCGGCTCGCGCCGGGGCAACGAGGAGAAACACGAACTCGGGCGGATCACCATGGGTCGCGGCCGCGGCAACGAGTGCTCGTTCGACGCCGAGCGGGAGCGGTCAGTGTCGCATCGTCACTGCGAAGTGCGGCTCGAAGAGGGAGTGCCGGTCCTTTACGACATCGGCAGCCTGAACGGCACTTACCTCAATGGTCGCCGGGTGAGGCGCGCGCCCCTGTCGGACGGAGACGAGATCGGTCTGGGTCGCGAAGGCCCCCGCCTGCGGTTCATGCTGCACTCCGGAAAGACCCCGGGGATCATCGTTCCGGGGGCGATCTCGGTCGAAGATCCGGCGGCCCCGATCGGACGCACCTCAACCGAGGCCAGACCCTCCGGGCTCGAGGCGCAAGTCAAACTCGACCAGACCCTGCGTCGCTACCGGCAATTGGTGAGGAGCCTGGCGGTGGCGTTTGGGGTTGCGCTCCTCGCGGGCGGATTTCTCGTTTGGAAGTTGTCGGGAAAAGCGAACTCGAACGTCGCCATTCCGGAGGCTCCCTCCAAGTCGACCGAATCCGCACCACCCCCGGTTCCGACGCGCGCGAGTGGGCCAGGTTGGTCGCTGGTGCTGACTCATCGGGACGCGGCGGGCAAAGAAATTCAAAACCGCGAAGTGGGGGCGGGAGTCGTGATCGCCCCGCGTCGGTTTCTGACCACCAAACGTGCCCTCGAGCGGGGCGAGCAGGATCTGGCGGTTGGGAGCGCGGTCGACGGTGGTTCGCTGACCATTGCGGTCATGGGACCAGAGGGACCGATCGGCGTTGAACAAGTGATCGAACACGATTCGGAGCTCGATCTGGTGATCTTGGAGCTTGGGAAGGATGCGGATCGGATGCCTGGGCCGGCGTCCTTCGCCGTGAGCGCGGGCCGCGAGCTCGTCGCCCGCCAGCCTGGCCTTGCCGACCGGCCGGTCACGGTGATCGCTCAATTACGCCGCGACGGCAGCCCAGCCGCCACGCTGGAGGCAGCCTCGTTGCTCCGAATCCAGGGCGGGCCGGCGCTCCCCGGCACCCCTCTCTATGCCGGGACCGAGCTCGCGGGGATCTCACTGGGTGACGATTCGCCGGGGCTCGCGCTCACCAACGGTTCCATTGCGGCGTTTGTGCAGGCGACGTCGGCAACGCGTGGGCGGGCGCTGCGGCGAGGGAGCTGAGCTCCCGGGAGGCGCGGGATTGTGATGGGGCGAGGTGAAACGCCCCACCCCACGCCCAACCTCGAGAAGGCCGCCTCCTCACTCTCGATTCGCGAAGGCCTCCCGCGGCTCACTTCTTCGCGCGACCCGCGGCCTTCTTCTTGGCCACGGCCTTCCGCCGCGGCTTCTTGGCAGCTCGCAGAGTCCAAGTCGGCAGCTTCATGATCTTCCCCCCCGCGAGCGCGGACTCGTGGGCGAGGATGCCGACTCCGGTGATGTTCGCCGACTCCACGGCGTTGGGGTACGGATCGCGGTCGTCCTTCAGAGCCATCAGCATTTCGTGAGCGAGGTGCGGGTGAGAGCCTCCGTGCCCGGCGCCCTGCGTGAAGGAAAGGTGCTGATTGTCATCCGAGTCGTAGACCCCCTTGGTCGTAAAGCGACGGATGGGCTCCGGCAGCAGGTGGGCAAAGTCAGGCACCGTGACCCGCGCCGGAATTTCGTGTTCGGGCCTCTTCGCGGTGTGGAGCACCGGCGACTCACCTTCGACGAGCGGCCACTCGAACGATTGCTTCGAGCCGTACACGTCGAAACTCTCGCGGTACTGGCGAGCGGTATCGAAGAGCGATCGGTAGATGCGGGCAGTGACGTCGGAGTTGCGCAGTTTGATGTGGCAGGTCTCGACCGCGAAGGGGCTGCGGTACTTCTTGATCAGCTCCTTCCTGATCGTCCCGGAACCAAAACACGAAACGTACTCGGCCTCCCCGCGTTCGAGGGCGAGGCACGGACCGACGCAGTGGGTGGCGTAGTGCATCGGCGGCAGGCCGGGCCAGTAGTTGGGCCACCCGTCCATGTCCTGCTGGTGACTCGCCTGGAGAAACTGCACCTTGCCGAGTTCGCCCCGCTTCACGAGGTCGCGAACGTAGAGAAACTCCCGCGCGTAGACCACGGTTTCCGCCATCATGTAGCGGAGGCCGGTCTTTTTGACCAACTGGACGATCTTCTTGCATTCCTCGAGGGAGGTCGCCATCGGGACCGTGCACATCACGTGTTTGCCGGCCTCGAGAGCCGCGATCGACATCCAGCCGTGGTCGGGAATCGGCGTGTTGATGTGCACGAGGTCGATATCCGGGTCGCGGAGAAGCTGCTTGTAGTCCGAAAAGCGCTTCCCGATCCCGAAGTGGTTCCCCAGTTGCTCCAGCTTTTTCCGGTCGCGCTGGCAGATCGCGACGAGTTCCGCGTCCGGATGCCGCTGGTAGATGGGAATGAACTCCGCCCCGAACCCGAGTCCGACGATCGCGACTTTGATCATGGCGAGCAGCGTACCGCAGCCCCTCCTACCTGGGAACGTGGCCCACCCGATCCGCGTTCCCACCTCCCCACGTGCGTGCCACCGTCCATGGGAACGCGGATCACCAGATCCGCCTGCGACCAGAGCGCGTAGCCCAGGTCCCCGTCACGGAGCGCCACCGACGGCCTGGTGATCTCCTCTCCGCTTCCCACGCCTCTCCTTCAGGGATCCTCCAGGGAAGGAGTGCCCTTGAGCCAACTTCAGAACTTCCGTTCCCAAGCCTCGCGTCACCCCCCCCATCGGCAGCGTGCGGATCTGGCGATCCGCGCTCCCACCGCGCCACCGCCCATCTTCCCCTCGCGTCGTGCGGTGCACCCCCGATGTCGAAGCGCAACCTCCCCTCGCCACCTGCGTGCCACGGCTCATGGGAACGCGGATCACCAGATCCGCCTGCGACCAGAGCGCGTAGCCCAGGTCCCCGTCACGGAGCGCCACCGACGGCCTGGTGATCTCCTCTCCGCTTCCGACGCCTCTCCTTCAGGGCGCCTCCAGGGAAGGAGCGCCCTCGAGCCAACATCAGAACTTCCGTTCCCAACCCTCGAGTCACCCCCCCATGGGCAACATGCGGATCTGGCGATCAGCGCTCCCATGTACCCCCCGATGCACGCCAGTCTCCAGCGAGCGCCCCAAACCCGCGCGCGCGGGCCACTTTCATTTCCGGCTCCCTCGGGGACGATGGTGGCACCGATGCACGCCTACACCCCCTCCGAAATCGCCCACGTGCTCTTGGCACTCGCGTGCCTCCTGCTCGCGGCGCACGGGATGGGGTTCGTGTTCAGCCACTTCCGGCAGCCGAGGGTAATCGGCGAGATTTGCGGCGGCCTCCTTCTCGGTCCGACGGTGATGGGCGCCCTCCTTCCGATCGACCTTACCCGGCGCATCTTTCCCCCGTGGGGGCCCACCCCCCAGGTGCTCGGCGTCATCTACCAGTTGGGACTCCTGCTCCTGATGTTCTGCTCGGGCGCGGAGATTCGTGGCTCCTCCCGAGGCGGCGAGACCCGCTCCATCGCCTGGATCGCGGCGCTCGGCACTTGCCTGCCGTTCCTGCTCGGAATGGGCTTTCTCGGGATGGTGGACGTCGGGCCCTACCTCGGCACCGCGCAAAACGAGACCGCCTTCCTCCTGATCTTCGCCGCGGCCATCGCGGTCACGAGCATCCCCGTCATCTCGCGGATCTTCATGGACCTCGGAGTTCTCGAAACCCCCTTCGCCCGGGTCGTCCTCGGAGCCGCGGTGATCGAGGACATCCTCCTCTACGTGGTGATCGCCGTCGCCGTCAGCTTTGTCCGCGAGGAGCGCGGCGACAGCCTCGGCTTGCCCCAACTCTTGGGGCTCCACGGCGGATTGCCATCGCACCTGTACCACACCTTCGCCACCCTCGCGTTTTTCGCGGTCGCGATGTGGCTCGGCCCCCGGCTCTACCGGCGGGTCCTCGGGCTTCGGTTCAATCTCCTCCACCGCGCGAGCCCCATCGCCTTCCAGCTCGTCTTCATGATGCTCCTGACCGGAGCCTGCGTCTTCCTCGGAATCCACGAGATGTTCGGCGCCTTCGTCGCCGGCATGGCGGTGGCCGCCGCCGGTGAAGCCGATCGCGTGGCGGCGCGCGAGTCGATCAAGAGCTTCGCTTTCGCGTTCTTCGTGCCGGTCTACTTCGCGATCGTGGGTTTCCGGCTGAACCTGCACCGTGCCTTCGACCCTTGGTTCTTTCTGCTCTTTTTCGGGTTCGCCTGTGCTGCCAAGGCAATCAGTGTCTATGCGGGAGCTCGCGCGGCCAAAGAAACGCACCATGCCGCGGTCAACTTCGCGGTGGCCATGAACGCTCGCGGCGGTCCGGGAATCGTCCTCGCCTCCACCGCCTTCGATGCCCGCATCATCTCGGAGCCCTTCTATGCGGTGCTCATCCTGCTCGCCATCCTGACCTCGCTGCTCGCCGGTTCCTGGCTCGAGCGCATGGTCAGATCTGGTCGCCCGCTCCGCTGATCGAAGTCCCCCCGGCGTGATAGTCTCACTGCCGATGGATGATGCGGCTGCGATCATCGTGATCGGGAACGAGATCCTCACCGGAAAGGTCGTGGACACGAACAGTCCATTCCTGGTGGCGAAGCTGCGGGATCTCGGCATGCCCGTGAAACGCATCGTCACGATCCCGGACGAGATCCCGACCATCGCAGCAACCGTGCGCGAGCTCTCCGCGCGTTTCCAGCACTTGTTCACCTGCGGCGGGGTGGGCCCGACCCTGGATGACGTCACCATGGCCGGGCTGGCTGCCGCGTTCGATGTGCCCTTGGAGCGCCGCCCTGAGCTCGAAGCCGCCATTCGGAAGCACTTCGGACCCGAGACCCAGGCCAGTCACTTGAAAATGGCCGTGGTGCCCGCGAACGCAACCCTCATCGTCTCCGACAGCTTGCCCTGGCCGGCCGTGATGGTGGGCAACGCCCTCGTGCTCCCCGGAGACCCTGGTCTCCTGCGCCGGAAGTTTCTCGCGCTCGGCGAGCGGTGGCGGCGCGCCCCGTTCTTTGTTCGTCGCGTCTACGTCCTGCACGAAGAGGGCGCTCTCTCGCCCCATCTCGATGCCATCGACCTCGAACATCCGGGGGTCGCTCTCGGGAGCTACCCCGTTTACGATCGCCGTGACTACAGCGTGCTCGTGACTCTCGAATCGAAAGACGAGGCTCGCGTGGACGGTGCCTGTCGCTCCCTCTGCGAACGCCTCGATCCTCGCCTGATCGTGCGGGTAGAGTGACGCTGCTCCCAATTTTGAGCCCTCTATGAAGATCTTCATCGACTCCGCCGACCTCGCCCAGATTCGGGAGGCCTTCTCCTGGGGAATCGTGGACGGGATCACCACCAATCCTTCGCTCATCAAGAAGGCCGTCGAAAAGCTGAAGGCCTCCGGCGAGGGAACCTCGATGAAGGACTACATCTGCCGCATGCTCGAAGTGGCGGGTGATACCCCGGTCAGCCTCGAAGTCATCGGTACCACCGAAAAGACGATGACTGCGCAGGGCCAATGGCTTTACGAGACCTTCAACCACGTCGCCGGCAACGTGGTCGTGAAGATCCCCGTCAATCCCGGCACCACCGCCGGCAGCTCGACCCGCTACGACGGATTGAAGAGCATCCGCACCTTGAGCCAGGCCGGAATCCCGATCAACACGACACTCATCTTCACCCCCGAGCAGGCGTTGCTCGCCGCCAAAGCTGGCGCCACTTTCGTTTCGCCCTTCGCGGGCCGAATCGACGACCACCTGCGCAAGGTGGTCGGGAGCACCGCCGGTAAAGAGTCCTACTGGCCGCGCGAAGGCCAAAAGGACGCCCAATCGGGGCACTCCGCCGAAGACAATGGGATCGTCTCCGGGGTCGATCTCGTGGCCCAGATCGTCGACATCTTTCAGGTGCACGACTTCGACTGCGAGGTGCTCGCCGCTTCCATCCGCAACCCTCGCCAGGCCCGTGAATGTGCGCTCGCCGGAGCGGACATCGCGACCATCCCCTTCGAAGTCATCCGCGAGATGATCGAACACCCGAAGACGGTCGAGGGCATGGTGGCGTTCTGCAAGGACATCGTCCCCGAGTACGAAAACCTCTTGCCGAAGGGTTGATCCTTGTCGGCTGACCATCCCTCCCCGCTCGAAGAAGCGCTGTCCGGCGACGAAGACGCCCTCGAAGCCGTGCTCGATGGTGTCGTCGTTCCTCTCTTCGATCTCGCGTTCCATTGGGCCCGATCGGCCGAAGCCGGAGCCGATCTCGTCGTGACCGGACTTCGGGAGCTCAAGCGGCAAATCCGCCTGGGCCGCCTCGAGCACCCCGATCCCCTTCTCGTCGCAGCCCGCGGAATCCTGGCCACCGCTCCCCCGATTCCCTCCTCCGATTTGCCCCTTCACCTTCAACTCGACCGCGTGCCCCTGCCGGATCGCCAAGCTGCCCTCGCCTCCGCTGCGCTCGAAGTGTCCGGCGCCGACCTCGCCTACGTTCTCGGCACAAACCCCAAGTCCGCCGACGAAGCCACTTCCCGCGCCCGCAACCTCCTGCGCCTCACCGCCGACGCCCTCCGTGACGCCCTCGACGAAGAAGCCGCCAAAACCCGCTTCCCCCGCGGCCTCGTCGACCGCGCTCTCTCCCCCTGATCCTCGAAGGGTCTCCCCTCCGAAGAGAAACGGATAGGGGAAAAGCAAATTTCCCGCAACCAATCCTCCCCACCGACTCCTGAAAACCGCTCGTTCTCCGCCAGAACCACGCGCTTTCCGACAGCCGTTGACAGACCAGCTACCAACCACGGGGCGCGGCCGGGTGGGGGGCAGGATCACCGGGTAGATACCCAGATCCGACACAGGGTGGTCAGCCGGATCAGCCGGTAAGGGTCATCCTCTGCCCTCTCACATGTTCTGGTCGGACGCGCACTTTGACCACGTATTTGCAAGTTCATGACTGAACGCTAGCACTGCTATTGGTCCCGCGGGAAGGCAAAACCAACAGGCAATAGTTCCCGTCAGGGTAGGCATTCCGTGCACAAGCATCATAAAGCCGACACCAGAGGTTAGCCCAGCTACCATGGTTGTTGCCAAGTACAATTGCAAGAGACGTCTCGACACCCCTGGACCAGCACCGTCGTCAATTCTCTTCTGTGCGCAGTGTTCCACGGAACCTCCCATTGAGGTAGTCCGACCAGCGAATGGTACTGAAAATTGGGAATTCACGCAATTCCGATTCTCTTTCATATGAATGTTCTTGTTTGCATCATCGGAATCTCCGACCATTTCCCAGTGGATCCGGCCACCATGGCTCACGGTCAAGCGGATTGGGGGCTCCTGGCTCGCGGTACTTCGGATGGTATTTATCGACATGGGCGCGGATTCGGAGCATCTCCTTTGCGACGTCAGGTCCGCCAAGTGGTTTACGAACACTGCGTTTTCGTGCGAAGTCGAATTCCTTGACGAAACAGCAATTGTTGCGGACTCCGCGCTCGTAATTGCCAAGGGTGTTCATTATGTCAAAATCTCTGCTCTCAAGCGCCATGCCATAATCAGCCATGGCGCCTTCGGGATCACCGACTGCTTCCTCTTCCGAGAGTGAATCCGCAGTTGTCATGTCTACGAAATTCCTTCGCATCTGGGGATGGGGATTCGGGCACGGCCTCGGGTGCGGCGGAGGATGCCGAAAGACTCCATCGTGTCGATGATCGCGGCATCGGCATTCCGCAGCTCGCAAGGATCGCTATGGAACTTCGCGGCGTGCCCCACGGCGGAGCGAGCCGCTGCGTAGAAGTCCTCGCGTGAGAGTGCAGGGTACCACGTGTGGAGGGTGTCGTGGAAGTCTTGGGGATTTCCTCCGCCTCGGCTCTAGCGACGGAAGGCGGTATTCATCCAATGGCAAACGTTATCGATCCTGGTTTGCCAAACCCTGATGGGGAGGTGCCGTGGCGGATCGCGTTTGCTGATGCCGAGGGCCTCTTTCAAGGTATCTACCCGGTGATCACGCCCCCCAACCCGGCCGCGCCCCGTGGTTGGTCGTTGGTCGGCGGTGATGATGGTCCGCGGTTGGGTGCCGGAGTCACTTCGGCGGAGAGATCGAGGGCAAGCTTCTGGCCGCGGGCTTTTGCCCATGCCCACGGGGTGAGGGTGGAGCGAGGCGTGTCGGGATGGGCGAGCAGGATGGCGGTGGGGTCGGTGAAATAGGTGTGTCGGTTGATCCCTAGAGCTTTGCAGGTGCCCAGAATCGAGTACATGACACGAGCGGCGATCCCGCCCCGGGCGCTTCCGAAAAACAGATAGTTCTTGCGGCCGACGGCGACGGCGCGCAGAGCTCGCTCGGCGGCGTTGTTGTGGATTGCCACAGCGCTGAGTCGGCGTCGGGTGGTACGGGCATCGACCTCGGTGTCCGGCCCGGCCGGCGTGGAGCTGCTTCGGCTCGCCGGTGGTCGGTCTCATCTCTGGATCCTTGGATGGCATGGAACGTGGCAACCTCTTCGCCCACTGCACTAAATTCTGTACGGAGGATTGTCTCACGATCGTTGGCACGCAGAGCGGTGCACAGTGCAGATTCGTGCACCAACGCCACGCTCCATCGCATCGATCCTGTCCACACTCTGACTCGACCCACCTCCAAAGCGCGTCGAAACCGCCAGAATCACGCGCTTTCTCGCAACCACCAACATGTATTTCGGTCCATCGCATCAGGCAGTCGAGTTGTCAAGATTATTCCCACGCAATCATTTGGTTCCAGAGCACCTGATCCACGATAAACTGAGAAGTAGAACTGATGACAGCAAGAGTCCATCCAATGACCCTGAATAAGTTGCAGTCATTACCGACGACACAGGTGCTGTGAAAGCACCAGCGAGCGCACTCAGAATCCCTCCTAGCCAATCTGTAGGTCGTTCGCGTAACCAAGCTGAGGAATTATGGATCGCTGGGCCGGCGACCCAAAGCCCAGCCAATACCATGACCGCCGGCCGAAAGCTTCCATAGCGACGAGGAAAAGCCCGTAATAGAATCAGCGTGATCATGGCGACCGTCGCACATACAATCAGGCCTTGGTAACTGACGGGCACTGATTTCAGGAACTCAGGTTTGGGAATGCCTCTCATTATCTCCGAGGGAATCCAACTAAGTATGCCTGCTAGCATTGTCGCGCAAGAACGAAAACATAACGAGATCACACGATTACTTGATGCCGTAATCCGCGTAATTGTCGAAGCCCCCCCGAATTCAGTTCTATAAATCGGGCATCCATATTCTGGCGCGTTCATTTTCCGCAATCCTTCTTTGGGGATTCTATTGTTTTCCATCTATAGCCATGAGCTACGGTAGGGTGTCATATTTACGAAATTCCTTCGCATCCGGGGATGGGGATTCGGGCACGGCCTCGGGTGCGGCGGAGAATGCCGAAGGACTCCATCGTTTCGATGATCGCAGCACGTTCGGCATTCCGCGGCTCGCAAGGATCGCTATGGGACTTCGCGGCGTGCTCCACGGCGGAGCGAGCCGCTGCGTAGAAATCCTCGCGTGAGAGTGCAGGGTACCACGTGTGGAGGGCGTCGTGGAAGTCTTGGGGAGTTTTTCCGCCTCGGCTCTGGCGACGGAAGGCGGTGTTCATCCAATGGCAAACGTGATCGAGGGTGGTTTGCCAAACCCTGATGGGGAGGTGCCATGGCGGATCGCGCTTGCGGATGCCGAGGGTCTCTTTCAAGAGTCCGTTGGCTCGTTCTCCGACCGCATTGTGCTGGGAGCTGCAGAGGCGAGGAATCGATCCCCATGACTTGAAGCCGAATTCGAAGTATGATCGTGTCCTTTCGGGAAGCCTGCAATTATTCCGCAATTTCGGCATGTTCCCTGGGCGGATCCCCTCTCATCACCGTCGATCGCGATCTTCGGAGTGGGCTCTCTCGAATCCGGATTGTTGAGGCGCCGACGGATCAGGAGGTGTTGGGACGCGGGCCAGCACCGGCAGGCATTGCGTCCAAGTAGTTCCACGGCATCCACTGATCGGGGTTGGCCTTGATGGCCTTGACGTT
>CADEGH010000038.1 GCA_902826835.1 uncultured bacterium
GACCACCAGGGTGGCCAGCGCCTCGCCGTCCACGTCCTCGGCGATGATGAGGAGTGAAGATCCGGTCTGCGCCACCTTCTCCAGCACGGGGAGGAGTTCGCGCAGGTTCGAGATCTTCTTTTCGAAGATCAGGATGTAGGGGTTCTCGAGCTCCACCGTCATCTTGGTGGCGTTGGTGACGAAGTAGGGGGAAACGTAACCCTTGTCGAAGGACATGCCCTCGACGATGGTGCAACTCGTCTCGATGCTCTTCGCCTCTTCGACAGTGATCACGCCGTCCTTGCCGACCTTGTTCATCGCCTCGGCCACGATCTTGCCGATGGATGCGTCATGGTTGGCGCTGACGGTCGCGACTTGCTCGACCACTTCGGGGGACTTCACCGGCTTGGCGAGTTCCTTCAGGGCCGCCACCGCGGCGGTCACCGCCTTGTCGATGCCGCGGCGAACGAGCACCGGGTTGTGTCCGACCGCGAGGAAGCGGAGACCCGCCCGGTAGATCGCTTCTGCCAACACCGTGGCGGTGGTGGTGCCGTCGCCGGCCTTGTCGTTGGTCTTTTTGGCCACCTCGTTGACGAGCTTCGCGCCCATGTTCTCGAAGGGATCGGCGAGTTCGATTTCCTTCGAAACCGTCACGCCGTCCTTGGTGGCGGTGGGTCCGCCAAAGGACTTCGTGAAGAGCACGTTGCGGCCGCCTGGGCCGAGGGTCACCTTGACGGCGCGGGCGAGCTTGCTGATCCCTTCGAGGATCTTGGCTCGGGCGTCGTCGGAGTAGAGGATCTGTTTGGACATCGGTTGCTCCTCGGGCTCAGGCGAATTTCGCCAGGATCTCGGACTCGCGCAGAATCTTGTACTCCTTGCCTTCGACCTTGACGTCGGTGCCGGAGTACTTGCCGTAGACCACCGTGTCGCCCTTCTTGACGGAGAGCGCTGCGCGCGCGCCGTCCTTCAGGAGCTTGCCGGGGCCCGCCGCCACGACCTTGCCCTGCTGGGGCTTTTCCTTGGCGCTGTCCGGCAGGATGACACCACCTGCCGTGCGCTCCTCGGCGTCGAGAGGAGTCACCACAATCCGATCGTCGAGGGGGTTGATCTTCAGAGCCATGATCTCGATCTCCGCTGGTTTCCTGGCGGGCCGACCATCGGCCGAACCCGCGATGTTTCTTGGTGCCGTGCCGGCACCGGGACACACAACCGTTCCGATCAGTCGTCCATGCCGTGGTGGTCATCGCCACCTTCATCCGCCTCGTCGTCTTTCTTTGGGGCGTCGGTGATGAGGCAGTTGGTCGACACGAGCATGGACGCCACGCTGACCGCGTTGGTCAGAGCGGTGATCGTGACCTTGCAGGGGTCGATCACGCCGTCTTCGAAGAGGTCGCCCAAGGTCTCGGTCTCGGCGTTGTATCCGAAGGCGAATTTCTTCTCCTTCAGCACCTTGGCGGCGATGACCGGGCCGTGGCCGCCCGCGTTTTCGATGATTTGGTGGAAGGGCGCGCGCAGCGAGGCCTGCAGGATCTTCGCGCCGGCGAGCACGTCCCCGGTCAAACCATCGGTCTTCACCTGCGCACCGCTGCGGAGGAGGGCCACACCGCCGCCGGGAAGCACGCCGTCTTCGAGGGCGGCCTTCACCGCGGACAGGGCGTCCTTGATGCGGGCCTTCTTTTCTTTGAGCTCGGTCTCGGTGGCAGCGCCGACGTTGATCTGCGCCACGCCTCCGGCCAGCTTCGCGAGGCGCTCCTCGAGCTTCTCGCGGTCGTAGCTGGAATCCGTCTCGGTGATCTCGCGGCGAATCTGGTCGATCCGGGCTTTGATGGTCTTCGGGTCGCCGGCGCCTTCGATGATCGTGGTGTTGTCGGCGGTCACCGTGATCTTCTTGGCAGTGCCGAGATCCTTGAGCTCGATGGTCTCGAGGTCGGTCCCGACATCCTTGAAGACGGGCGTCTTCGTGCCGGTGAGCTTGGCGATGTCTTCGAGCATCGCCTTGCGGCGATCCCCGTAACCCGGCGCCTTCACCGCGACCACGTTGACGATGCCGCGGAGCTTGTTGACCACGAGGGTCGCCAGCGCTTCACCATCCACGTCCTCGGCGACAATGAGCAGCGGCACTCCCGCCTTGCTCGCTTTTTCGAGCAGGGGGATGAGCTTCTTCACGTTCGAGATTTTGTCCTCGTGGATGAGGATGCGGCAGTTTTTGTACTCGCACTCGAGCGTCTTTTGGTCGGTCACGAAGTGCGGCGAGAGGTAGCCGCGGTCGAACTGCATGCCTTCGACGACCTTGACCTCAGTCTCGGTGCCCTTGCCCTCTTCGATGTTGATGACGCCGTCCTTGCCAACGCGCTTCAGGGCGTCGATCAGGATCTTGCCGAGTTCCTGATCGTTGTTGGCGGCGATGGTCGCGATTTGCCCCAATCGTTCGGGGCTTTCAAGCGTGACCTTGACCGCCTTGTCCTTGAGGAACGCGATGACCTGGTCATGCGCGGTCTGGAGCCCGCGGATGATCTGCGCGACGTTGGCTCCCGCGGTGAGGTGGCGCAGGGCGGAGAGGAAGATCGACTCGGCCAACACGGTGGCCGTGGTGGTGCCGTCCCCCGAGACGTCGTTGGTCTTGCTCGCGGCTTCCTTCAGGAGCTGCGCGCCGAGGTTTTCGTACTTGTTCTTGAGATCGATCTCGTCCGCGACGGTGTAACCGTCCTTCGTGATGTTGGGGCCGCCCCAACCACGATCGATCACCGCGCAGCGACCGCGCGGACCCAGTGTGGACTTCACGGCGCGGGCGAGTTTGACCACGCCTTCCTTCAGGGCCTCTCGGGCCTCAACATCGAAGCAGAGCTGCTTGGCCATGCCTGGCGACTCCTTGGAACGAATTCCGATTGGTCCGGATGTGATCCGAACCAGGTCGAGTGGTTCGGGGGATCGAGCCCTCGCGTTCCTGAGCCGGATTCCGCAGAGTGGAATCCGCTCGGGGCAAGCCGTGACGGCCGACCCGTCGGCGAGGAACCTCGTTGGACCTCTCCCCGAGATCGGCAGTGCGAGACTGGCGAGTCCGGGGAAGGGACCGCTTGGCGCTCGCAAACCGTGGGCCGGACAATCGTCGGGGGCGAAGCGCGCCGCCGCCGTAGGAAACTGGTCGAAGGGGTGGTCTCGAGCCCCTGTCAGGTTGTCAGAGCGATCCGGAGGCCCCGGGGCGGGCTGTCAAATTGGCAGAGGGTGTTTAATGTCCTGCATGAGGGCTGGTCCAATGTCTACGAGCTGGTCGAAGGTTGCCGGAGGGCTCACGACCTTGATGGCGAGCCTGGGCCGCGGGGCACTCGCAGGCCTCCTCGTCGCAGCATCCTGGCGAGGCCAATCCCCGGCGCTGGTCCATCTTGAGCACCCAGACGGGCGCATGAGCGTGGGACAGCTCCTGGAATGGGGGGCCGACGGTCGCCTCAGCTTGGAGATGGCCGGTACCCGGACGCACTTCCCGCTTTCCGAGGTGGCCAGCGTTTCCTTCAGCCAGCCTCGGGTGGCTCGGCCGTCCAACGGAGCGCTCCTCGTATTCCACGGCGGCGACCGCCTGTGGGGAACTCTGGACGACGGCAACTTCGACGAGGTGGCCATCACGACCCTCGGTCTCGGCTCGCTGCGGGTTCTCATCGATCACTTGGCGGTGGTGCAGTTTTCCGGACCCGACGGCGGGGTTGTCCCGTTGCCGGGCGAGGCTTCCGACGAAGACGAGCTCTTCCTCGGAACCAAGACTCGGGTGGATCGGCTCCCCGGCGAGCTGCTCAAAGTCGTTCGGGGCGCCGTGGTGTTCACGAGCGCGGCTGGCAACGAGCGGCGCTTTGGCACGGTGAGCGACCAAGTCCTGGCGGTTCGGCTAGCCAAGTCCGATCGCACGCCGCCGGCGGCAGTGGGAGTCGTGTGCAGCTTTCGCGATGGATCGCGGGCGTCGGGCACCATCGTGGCCAAACCGGACGGCGGACTCGCATTCCAGCTCGCCGTGGGGGGTGAGGCCACCTTGGATCGAAACACCCTGTCCGCGATCGAGTTCCGCGCTTCCGGAGTGACGGCCCTCGGGGACTTGACCCCGCTCCGCTACCAGCACGAGCCGTTCTTCCCGGAAGCCCAGCCCGCCATGTGGCTCTGCGACGATGCGCTCCCCGTGCGGCCAACCGCTCCGGGAACCCGGCCGTGGCGCCGAGGCTTGGGGCTGCCCCTCGGAGCCAAAATCACCTACGCGATCCCCAATGGGGCGACTCGCTTCACGACCGAGATCCGGCTGCCGGAGGCCCGCGGCGCCGCGCTCGGGCGCGCGCGGTTGTGCATCTTCGCGGATGGCCACTCCGTGAGTGAGTCGGAGACGATCGCCGCCGGAGGCATCGGCCTTCCAGTTCAAGTAGCCCTGCCGGCGGGCGCGCGAGAACTCGAGCTGTACGCGGAAGGACTCGACATCGTGGGCTCGGGAGGACGCCTGCTTCTCGCGTCCGCCAGCTTTCGCTGATGTTCGAGACTTTCCGTGAACTGCTCTGGCGCGACCCGCGCTGGATTTCGACTTGGTTGCCCTTGGCCGGGGTCCTTGTGCTGCTCGGGACATGGCGGACTCGTCGCGAACGACCTCGCACGCTCTCGCTACTCCACTTGGGCCTTCGCCTCGCGAGCTTGGTTCTCCTCGCCGTCGTGGCTGCGGGGCCGATGCGGACGGTGACCATCCCAGCGCCGGGGCGCACCTTCGCACTCGTCGATGCCTCGGCCAGCGTTGATGCCGCTGAGCGCGAGCAATGGCTCGAACGTGTCGTCGCTCCTTCTCAAAGCTCGGGGACCACCGTCGCGAGTTTTGGTGATCGATTGCGGAGTCTGGACTCGAACGAGGATCCGTCCGACACGGTGGCTCCCCTATCCACCCGCCTGCGTTCGGCCCTCGCGACGGTCGGGCTTCACCCCGAAGCTCGTTTCGGGAGTCGCCTCCAACTTTGGACGGACGGGCGCATCGGCGAATCCGTAGTCCCCATCGATCTCGCGGTTTTGGCCCCGCGCGTTCACCCTTCACGAACCGAACCGCCTGCCGATGCCGCAGTTTTGGAACTGCTCGCGGAGCCGGGTCCGCGGCCCGAAGAACCCTGGACTCTGAAGATTCGGGGCGTTTGCCCGGCCGCGACCTCGGGGGAACTTGCGATCTCGGTGCCCGGACAATCCGGGCAGACCAGCCGCGTGGAGCTGCCGGCGGGTCCCTTCGAGTTCGTACGCACGGTGGCTCTGGAAGCCGGGTGGCACTGGGTGAGTGCTCGTCTGGATCTCGGCGCAGACGCGGCGTGGAACAACCAGGCTTCGACGCTGGTGAAGGTCTGGCCGCCCACGGCAGTGCGGGTCGTGGGCGGGGAATCGCAGTCGCTGCTCGTGAGAGCGCTGCGGGCGCAGGGAATCGTCGTGGAGCATCATGCGGAGGATCGGCTCCGCACCGCGGTGGCGGAGCTGCCCGCGCGCACCGTTTTGGTGCTGGATCGCATCGGAGTCGCCGCGCTCGCGGACCCGGTGGTGCTGACCGACCTCACCCGTCGGCTGGATGCCGGACAAGGGATCCTCTACTGGCCCGCGGAGACGCCGCGCGAGTTAGTGAATGCGGCGGGGGAGGGTTGGCTCGACCTGATTGGGCTACGCGGCATCGAGCCCCCGCCACCTCCGCCCCCCGACCAACCGAAGCCCGAGGTGAGCCCAACGGAGGCTCCCGATGTCGTCGACGAAAACGCCCGCAAGAAAGAACTCCGCACAGTGCCGAGTCTCGGACTCCTCTTGCTCATCGACGGCAGTTCGAGCATGCGCGGGGAGACGTTGAGGCTCGCCAAAGAAGCTGCCATCGCTGCGGTCGAAGTGCTTCACCCGGAAGACTTCGTCGGCGTGGTCGCCTTCAACCAGGAGTCCCGGGTGCTCGTGGAGCTGGGCAAGGCCAAAGATGTCCCGGCGATCACCGAGCGGATCGCCCGCATTGCCGCACGGGGCGGAACGGACTTCGTCGCTCCCCTCGAGACCGCCAAGGAGATGTTTGCGCTGGCCAACCTCGCGGTGCGCCACGCCATCCTGCTCACGGATGGAGAGCCGAACGAGATGCGCCCGCTCAAGGCTCTCGTCGAAGGAATGGCTAGCGCGGGGATCACTCTGTCGACGGTGGGATGCGGGAGCGCTTTCAACGAGACCCTCCTCTCCGATCTGGCGGCGTGGGGAAGAGGGAAATTCCATCCGGCTTACGACGCCAACGAGGTTCCGGAGATTTTCACGATCGAGGCGGAACGAGTCATCGAGTCGAGCGGGGCGCGGCGTCGATCCGACGAAAAAGCGCCGCCGCCTCGCGACTCCGGACCGACCAAGCCGCCTCTGGCTGCACCACCCCCATCCACCGAGGCCCCACTGCCGACTCCGGAAGCAGTGCGCATCCGGGATGAGGCGCCGTACCTGCTCGAACTCCCGTGGAGCACCTTGCCGGGAGTCGAAGGTCGCCATCCCGCGCGGGCGCGCGCGGATGCTTGGGTTTCCCTCGAAACGGAAGGAGGCGCCCCGGTGCTCGTGCATAGCTGGGTGGGGCGCGGCCGCATCGTGGCCTGGGCGCTCCCCCTCGAAGGATCGTTTGGTCCCTCACTCGCTCGATGGGAGGGAGTGGGCCCACTGCTCGCCCAGATCACGCGCTTCTTGGACCGCAGCACTCCCGATCGCCGCTTGGCCTTGTCGTTGGAAGTGGTGGGACGTTCGATCGAACTGGCGATCGCCGACGGGGCTGTCCGGGAGTCGGATCTGTCCCAATACACCCTGCGTTGGTACGGCGTCGACCGCGAGGTGCTCACCCCGGCCACCACGGTCGCCGTGGGCTCCACTTTTCGAGTGGAATTCCCTTCCGAAGTGTTCGGGCCGATCCGCGTGGAGGTTGAGTCGGTCCGCGGAGACCTCGGGGTCGCGACATGCACTCTGTCGCCGAGCCGCGAGCTACGAGAGCGCGGGCCGGATCTCGCGAGCCTCTCGGCGTGGGCCGCCGCGATCGGCGGTGAGATCGCTCCCGTACCCCTCCCGGCGGAGACTCCGCCAGGGCGCCACTTCGAGCGGCTCGATCCGGTGGATCTACCCTGGCTGCCGGGACTCCTCGGTCTCCTGATCGCGGACATACTCTTGCAGCGCCTCGGGCCGGGCCGGCGGCGCTTCTTTGGGGAGAAACGATGACCGCGGAGTCGAAGTGGGAATTGGTCGTCAGCACGGGGGATCCCCAGGGGGTCGGCCCCGAGGTTTCGCTGCAGGCGAGCCGCGAACTCCTGCGCCGACGGCCCACGGTGCGGGTCGTGTTGGTCGGAGCGCCTGCGGTTCTGCGGCGGGTCGGGGCGGTGGACGAGGAACTCCGGGCTCCCGGGGAAGGCCCGGGCCTGTGCGCGATCGGCACTCCTCTCGACGAAGCCAAGTTGGAGGCCCCACCGTCGCGAGCCGGCGGCACAGCTTCCCTTGAGGCTCTGAGTCAAGCTCTCCGCCGGGTCGGCAACGACCCTTGCCGCGCCCTCGTCACGGCCCCGCTCAGCAAACACGCCGTCGCCGAGACGCTCCCCGGATTCACCGGGCACACCGAGTGGCTCGCCGCGGAGACGGGGACCGATCACCCGGTCATGCTGTTTGCTGCCGGTCGTTTGCGGGTGGCCTTGGCCACCGTGCACGTGCCGCTGCGAGACGTCGCCCTCCACCTCACGCCCTCTCGTCTCCGCCAGTCGCTCCAAGTGCTGGATCGCGGCCTCCGCGACCAGTTTCGCCTCAGCCGACCGAAAATCGCGGTGCTCGGTCTCAACCCCCATGCGGGCGAGGGCGGTCTGTTGGGCGACGAGGAGGCTCTCGTCATCCGGCCGGCGATCCAAAAGTTCGTCGCCAAGGGGGGGCACGCCGAAGGGCCGTTCAGCGCCGACAGTTTCTTTCGCGACGAGATGCTCGCCAAGTTCGATGCGGTGCTCGCGATGTATCACGACCAGGGCCTGCTGCCCGTGAAGGCGGCGAGCTTTGGCGAGGCGGTGAACGTCACTTTGGGCCTTCCGCTCATTCGCACGTCGGTCGATCACGGATGCGCCTACGACCTCGCGGGTCGGGGCGAGGCCCGTTCGAGCTCGATGCTGGCGGCGCTCGAGCTCGCGCTCTCGCTGCTCCAACTGCGGGAAACTCCGGCAATTTGAGGTCACGACGAACTCCTCGGGAATTTGGTTGACCGATTCGGGTTCGGCGCCATAATCGGCGCCGCCGGGGACGGGCGGTCGACTCGGCGAAGTGAAGACAAGCGGTCGGGTGTGAACTTTGGGGAGTGCGTGCCATGTCGCGCAAGCGTCCGTTGCTCTATGACGTGTTTGCTCCGGGGGCGGGCGAGGCTCGCACTCGTCGGCGGAGCGGGGTCGCCGTGGATGCGGTGGAGATTCGCCTCTCGCCGGGGCTCGCGCTCGGGTTTTTGGTGCTCGCCGTGGTGGCCTGCGTCGGGTGCTATTTCTTCGGGCGGGCGCGCGCGAATCGAACCGAGAACCCCTCGAGCCTCTCGGTCACGGCGCGCACCGACGGAAACCAGGTAGGGAGCGTGGAGACCGGGCCGGAAGTCCCCGCCGAAGCCAAGTTCTGGGCGGTTCGGGTCTTCACGTTTTCTGTGCCCGCAGACAAAGGGGTGGATGGGGTCTCGGAGCAGGCTCTGAAAATGGCCGAATTCCTGACCGACGCGAAGTTTGCCGACGTCCTTCCCCTTCACTACGAGGGGGCCCGAAAGAAGGACGGATCAGGATTCAAGGACGGCCAGGTGGTCATCTACGTCGGCCGAGCTAAGACACAGGGCGAACTGTCCGATCTCTTGACGAGGTTGAAGCGCCTCGAGTACCAGGGCAGTCGAGCCTTTTCCGATGCGGTCGTTACCCAGGTCAACCTGGGCGGCCGCTGAGTATTGGAGTGGTGCGATGTCCGTTCACAAGAGCTTGCGCCCGAGCAGTGGCGCCCTTTCCAATCGCAGCGTTCTCTCCCGCACGGAGCGGGTGGCCATCCTGAAGAAGGATGGTCGTCTGAAGGAGGGCGGATCGGTACTCGGCCTCCCGAAGGTTCGCGTCGAAAAAGCCGCCAAGAAGGGCAAGACTGCCAAGGCTGCCGACGAGGGTGATGCCGCCAAGGGCGCGGCCAAGCCTGCCGCCGGAGCCGCCGCCGCCAAGCCGGCAGCAAAACCGGCCGCCAAGCCCGCTGCCAAGAAGTGATTCCGGGGTTGCGGGCGCCGCGAGTCTGACTTCGCGCTGCCGGTTTCTCCAGATTTAGTCCCTGCCCTGAGCGGCGGCCCTGCGCCGCCGCTCGTGCTGTTTTCACGCGGGTATTGGGGCAGCCACGGCAGGCGCCGGTCGCCTCGTCCGACCGTTCCGGGCTCCCGCCGACTTGCCTCATTCCATCACGAATCGGATCATGGTCCAAGACCGAGAGAGGCTCTCCCTTTGCCGCGCTGAGCAGGCCGCCGACCTGGTCGAGGTGTTCTCCTCCATCCAGGGGGAGGGCCCGCGGGTCGGGGAGCGGCACCTCTTCGTGCGCACCGCCCACTGCGACATGCAGTGTGCGTACTGCGACACTCCTCTCTGCCACGTTTCGCCGCCGGAGGCGCGGATCGAACTCCACGCCGGAAGGCGGGACGAGGTCCGCTGGCCGAATCCGGTGCCACTGACGAGGCTTTTGGACCACGTGGTGCGGATGCTGCGCGAAGTTCCTCACCGCGCCGTTTCCTTCACGGGGGGTGAACCGCTGCTTCAGCCCTGGGTGATCGAGGCCTTGGCTCCGGGGATACGAGCGGAAGGGGTGGCCACCCTGCTCGAGACCGACGGAAATTTGCCGGATGCGCTGGCCGCAGTGCTCGACGCGATCGACATTGTGAGCATGGACTGGAAACTGCCGTCTGCCACCAAGGAACCGGCGCGCTACGCCGAGCACGAGCAGTTCGCCCGGCTCTCGCGGTCGCGCGAGTTCTACGTCAAGGCCGTGTTCGTCGAGGACACGCCGGACGAGGAACTCTTGGAGGCAGCGACGCGGTTGGCTCGGATTGACCCGGCCATTCTTCTGATCCTCCAGCCTTGCACCCCCCTCGGCCCATTCAAACGGCCGGTCCCTTCCGGGCGGGTGGCCGAACTTTTCGATCGGGTGAGTCGGATTCTCCCCCGCACCCGAGTGCTTCCCCAAGTCCATCGGATGCTCCACGTCCCATGAGCCTTCCCCAAGTCGCCATCGTGGGGCGCCCCAATGTGGGGAAGTCCTCTCTCCTCAATGCTCTCGTCGGACGCCGGGTCTCGATCGTGCACGATCGCCCGGGCGTGACTCGGGACCGTGTCGCGGTCGAGATGGCCCACGAGGGCCGAGTCTTCAGCCTGGTCGATATGGGAGGGATCGGGATCGTCGACGACCAAAATCTCGATGCCCACGTCGAACAGCAGATCAACTCGGCGCTGGCCGGGGCCGACGTGATGGTGTTTGTCGTCGACGTGCGGGCTGGTCTCATGCCTTTGGACGAGCAGATTGCCAGCGCGCTGCGCAAAACCGGTCGGCCCACGGTGCTCTTGGCCAACAAGGTCGACGGGGAGCGGCACAGCCTGATGGTCGAGGAGTTCTCCCGCTTGGGCCTGGGGCGCGCCCTCGAGGTCTCGGCGGTCCAATGCCTGGGTCTGACCGACCTCTTGTCAGCCGTGGTGGCAGGCCTGCCGGAGCCACGAGGCGAAGAGAAACTTTCCGAAGAGGGTGAGACCCGCATCGCCCTTCTCGGCCAGAGGAATGCCGGCAAGAGCTCGATCCTCAACGCGCTCGCCGGGGAGGAGAGGGTCATCGTCTCGGAGATCCCGGGCACCACCCGGGATGCCGTCGACGTGAAAGTGAGCTACGGCGAGCGCAGCTTCACGGTCATCGACACCGCCGGCATGCGGAAATCGAGCCGGCTCCAAGATTCGGTCGAGTTCTACAGCCAGCAGCGCTCCCTATCCGCTATCACGCGCGCCGACGTGGCCTTGCACGTGATCGACGCCACCAAGGAAATCTCCCAAGTCGACAAGAAGCTCGCGGAGGAGATCGTCAACGCGTGGAAACCCTGTGTCATCGTCGTCAACAAATGGGACTTGGCGGCGGCGATCGATCCCGACACCTACATCAAGTACCTGGGTACACGCCTGCCGCAGCTCCATTACGCCCCGGTCATCTTCGTGAGTGCGACGGAGCGCATTCGCCTGAAGCAGATGGTCGATCTCGCCTTCGACCTCCATGACCAGTCCAAACACCGGGTCTCCACGAGCGAGATCAATCGCATCGTCGAAGAATCGGAGCAAATGCGGGGACCGCGGGTTGGCCGAGGCAAGTTCCCGAAGATCTTCTTCGCTACCCAGGTCGGGACCACTCCGCCGTGGATCGTGCTCTTCGTGAACGACCCCACCCTGTTCCCGGACGACTTCCGCCGCTTTCTTGAGAATCGCCTGCGCCAGGCGCTTCCGTTCAAGGAGATCCCGATCCGCATTTCCTTCCGGGCGCGGCGGTCCATCTTTGATCGGGGTGAGGGGTCGGGCTGAAGTCAGTCCGTGCGGCGGTGCCCGGGGGGGGAGGGAGACTTCCCCGCGGTCGCGAAGGTGCGCCTCAGGAACCGGGCCGCCTCCCAGTAGCCGAGGGGGCGGGACTCGGGAGCCAGCCGCTTCGCCCGCACCGCCGCCGCGACCGAGTGGGCGGTGGGTTCGGCGGTCACCGTGGTGAAACTCGTGCCCATGTGATCCAAGACGTGGGTGTCGCTGGTGGCAAACAGGGGTAGGCCGGTCTGGAGTGCCACCTCGCGGGTGCGCTGGTTGAAGTCGATGCCCCGCACGTGGAAATGCGAGAGTTCGAGGGCATCCCAGAATTCGGCATGTTCGACGAGCAGATCCCCGAAGTGGGTGGGTCCAGGGAAGAACGGGTGAGCGGGGATGATGAGGGTCTCCGGACGTCGGATGGCGGCCAAATCCGGGAACTGACGGATCTTTTTGGGATCGACGTCTTCGGCGGGGTTGATGCAGAGGACGTGCCTACCCTTGATGGTCAGCTCCACGCCGTCGAGGAGCAGGATTCCCCGCTCCGCGGCGAAGTCGCGGGCGTCGGGGCGACGGCTCACCCCCAGGTGGTTGGTGACCGCGATCACGTCGAAGTCGAGTTCGTGGGCTCTCTGGATGAGGGCAAAAACATCGTGGGGGATGCGGTCGAAACGATCGTCCGAGGTGTGCAGGTGGAAGTCGCACCGCAGCTCGCGGGTGGCCGGCGGGCACTTTCGGTTCGGGGCTTCTGGTTCGGCGATCGGCATGGGGGGTTGTGAAGCGGGAGGTTCTCCGGTTTGATCGGAAGGAAGGGATAGCCACCATGACCCACGCGGCGCGAATCTGGTCCTTTTGTCTCCTGATCTGCCTGTTTACGGGCTGCGGATCCAGCCCAAAACCGAAGGAGGAGAAGAGTCCGAGCACCTACCGGCACAGCCGCGAGTACATCCTCGAGGTGATGCAGGAGGTCATGAAGGAGAAGGGGAAGGTCGACCACGTCGACCAAACCGTCGGAGAAATTCGGTCGGCGTGGGTGGTCCAGCTCTCGCCGCAAGCGAGCTCGATGACCACGTTTGGTCGGCGCACGCGGGTCTCGGGCTTTGTCGAAGCGGCCCCGGACGGCGGATTCCTACTCCGAGCGACCGAGGAGACGGAACGGAACACCAACTACTTGGCGCCCCAAGACGAGAGCGCGGCGGAGTGGTCGCCGATGGAGAACGAGGGGGTGCAGGCGGCCAACTTCCTCCAGCGTGTGCACTACCGATTGAACCCGCGCGAGACGTGGCGTCTGGGCACGGAAGAGGTCCGCTGAGCAATCTCGGAACAGATCCTTGACGCTTTGTTGTTGCATCTTTCCGACTTCGCCATTATTTTCTCCAGCGAGTTCCTTACGGAGCTCGAAAAGGTTACGGGACCTTTTCATCACTGGTACCTCAATTTTTTGGAGGTAGGGACTTGGCTAAGACAGCACGCAAGAAGGCCGCCAAGCGCGGCGCGAAGAAGGCCGCGAAGAAGACCACGAAGCGCAAGGCAACGAAGCGCAAGTAGTCCACGCGGTCGAGAAATAGGCCGGGCCGGCTCTTCGGAGTCGGCCCGGCTTTTTTTGTAGAACCGCGAAAAGCCCTGGATTTTCAGGCGTTTTTTTGGCTACTCTGAGAGCGCCCCCTCGCGCTTTCGGAGACTCTCATGCGTGGCGCTCGCGAGTTGTTTTGCATCGCCCTGGCTCTCGCTTCGACCATTGGTTCGGGCACGGCTCAGATCCCGACCGACGATCCGAAGGCGGCTCAGGCGAAGTGGTACGAACGTGTTCGCGAGCGCCCCGATCTCGTCGCGGGAGCCTTCGAAGTGCTCCGGTTTCCGACCGGCTACACCGTGCCGCCACCCTTCGAACGGGACCCGCTGAAGCGCAAACTTCTCCTCGATCCGAATTTTTTTTGTAGCCGGTGCGCCAAGGAAGGACGGATGGCCGCGAAGCCGGGGGCCTTCGTCGATCGGCTCATGGACCGGGGGGCGGAACCCCTCTGGGCCTCCATCCAAGACCTCTGCAAGGACCAGGCGGTCTACCTCGAGGATGCGAACTTCAAACTCGTAGCGAGCCTGACCGAGGTGAACCTCCGACTGTTCGTGAACCCGTTCCTGAAGGAGGAACTGGCGGAGCTCTCCCGGGTCTTTCCGGAGGTGAACGACAAGACCGCCGGACTGAACGGGCACCAGCGCGCCCACCACTATCTGAATCGGATGAACCGGCTGCTCCGCGACTTCTACTGGATCAGCGGGGTGGACCAGCCCATGCTCAAGCGGCAGTACGGGCATTTGGGTCCTATCCACGGGATGAGGGGGAAACACGAGGTCTACCTCTTTCGCCGGGATCGTGACTACGAGCGGTTCACCCTGGACACGATCGGCCGCAAGGCCCCGTTCGGACAGGTGTGGCACCTCTTTCACGACGGCAGCCTCGTGCTCCAGACCTTCGAAGGCAATCTCACGGACCCCCACTTCCAAAGCCGGGTCTTCCATCTCCTCGGGCACAACCTGATCGACGGCTTCCTGGCCTACACCTTCAAACTCCCGGCCTGGTTCCAGACGGGAATGGGGGCCTGGTTCGAACGGCGCGAGAGCATCCAAAGCAACACCTTCTGTTACTCGGAAGGGGTCGTGCCGGACGTCTTCAACGACCACAAGTGGCTACCGAAGATCAGGAAGCGGGTCGCAACCGGGGACCTCGAGGCCTTTGCCGAAGTCATGAACCGGAACGAGTACGGCCAGTCGAAGGTGGGGGAGACCCTGATTCACTACTCGTGGGTCTGCTACCTCTGGCGGCTCGGGCCCGAAAAGATGCCTAAGTTCCTGCAAATTCTGAAGTCGAAGCAGCCGACGCAATCGCTGTACGAGATCCAAGTGAAGGCCTTCAAAGAAGCGTACGGCATCACCCCGCTTCAATTCGAAACCGCCTGGAAGGCCTGGGTGCTCGAGATCTACCCGGAGGTCTGACGCGGTCGCGACTCAGATCCCGATCTTGACGTACTGCCCTTGGGTCACGGTGGCGATGCCGTCCAGGAGCGGCTTGTTCGAGCTCCCAAATCCGATGGTGTGGATGACCATCTTCGCCTTCTTGTTCAAGTTTTGGACGTGCCCGATGAGGAGGATGGGCTCGGTGAACTTGCCGGAGGTCGGCATCCCGTCGGTGAGAAGGAACGCCGTGTCCGCTTCGGTCTTGTAGCTGTTCTTGTCCTGCGTGGCTCCGCCCATGAGGCCGAAGCAAGCTTCGAGGGCGGCGCAGGTGTCGGTCGTGCCTTGGCCACTTCGGCCTGCGGACTCAAGGGCCGCGGGGGTAAGGCGAGCCAGGTACTTGATGGCCTTCCCCTTGAAGGTGCCGTCGGCCGGAACCAGGCCCGGCTGCCACAGGTCGACTTTGCCGCTGTACGTGATGATGTTGAACTTCGCGAAGTCCGGGAGTTCCGCCACCAGACTGATCAGCGCCTCGCGGGCGATGTCAATCTTGACTCGCAGATCGCCGTAACGCGACTTGAACTCCTCCACCGCCTTCTGGTCGGTTTGGTCGAAGGTCACGAGCTCCGCCATGCTGGAGGAGACGTCGATGATGAAGAGGAGCTGGCGGGAACGGGTCTTGATGCCGTGGTAGGGCGCGTACTCACCTTTGCCGCCACCCGACGGAGGGTCGTAGGAACCCCGCTCCTTGATGATCTTGGCCTTGCGAGCGGCGATTTCTTCGGGCGTAGGAATCTTGAACCCGACTTTCACCCGGTCCCACCACTCCTGCCATTTCTGGCCGTCCGCGGGCCATTCGGTGGCGGTCAGGTCGACGAGGGCGGCGTGGGCGTCGTCGATCAGCCGGCCTTTGGCGGTGAGCAGGACGTCGATCAGGGGCTGCACGGCAGCGCGGTCGCGTGACTTGCGGAGCGCCGAGACCGCGGTGGCCTGGACTCTCCAATCGCTGTCCTTCGTGGCCTTGATCGCGCCCTCGAGCGCGCGGGGACTCGCGAGGACCGTGAACGCGTCCATGACCGCGAGGCGGACCAAGACTTCTTTGTCGCCGAGCAACTGCAAGAGGGCGCCGACCGACTTGCCCTCTTCGTCCGGATAGTGGGCGAGTAGTTGAGCCGCGGCCCGACGGATCTCCCACTCCTGCGAGCCCACGAGTTCGAGAGCGATCGTCTCGGCCGCCTTGGGACGGCTCTGTTCAAAGGCCTCGAGGATTTGCAGGCGTTCCGCCCGATTGCGTCCGTACCAGGCCCGCCGGATCAGCTCCTGCATCCCCTGGTCGTTTTTTTGGGTCGCGAGGGCGACGACCGCCGCCTTGCGCACCGAGGCGTCCCGATCCTTCAGCACGTCGAGCAGACGCGCGGTGACGAGGTGGTGATCGACTCCGATCAACCCTTCCACGGCCACCCGTCGCACGTGCACGTTCTTCTCTTTGTAGTAACCCTCGAACTCCTTCAGAGCCGCCTCGGCCTTCGCCTTCTCGGGATTCTGAGCCGAAATCGCGGGCCCAAGACAGGCCAGGAGCACCAGCACCCAGATGCGCCTCATCGATGATCTCCGGCGGGGGGACTTCGATCGTAGCGAGTTCTTCGTCTACGCTCTACGCATGATCCGTCCCTACGAACTGCGCACCGGGCTCATGGTCGGCGGGCGGCGCTGGTCCGCTGATTCGGTTTGGGAGGTCTTGTGGGCGGCCCGCCTCGGCAATCTCGAATCGCTGCGGCGAGTCGCAAAGGCCGAGCCCGACCTGCTCCAGGCCGAGGCATTGGGGGCTACCCCGGCCCTGATCGCCACCGCTTTCGAACAGGCGGAAGTGCTGCGGTTCTTGGGGCAATCCGGGGTCGCGATGCCGACGTCGGGACCAGATGGCCGCCCGTTCTCCACCTGGCTCGAAGTACGTGGACTCGCACCCCTGGGGGACTCTCCGCCACGAGATGTCCGGGAACCGGTCACTTTTGGGGCCACGCTCTGTTCCGCCGGGGAGGCCGCGTTTGCGGCCGCCGCCTCCGGGGATTCGGAATCGGTGATCAGCGCGCTGGCCGTCGACCCCGCGCTGATCACCGCATTCGACGCATTCGGAAGCGCCCTGCTCCACCGCGCGGTCGAAGCGGGTTCGCAGGAGTTGGCGGCGGCGCTGCTCGATCGCGGAGCGGTCATCGACGTTCGCCATCGTGCCGGCCGCCCTCATCCCACTCGCGGATATCCGCCGGTCGGAATGGAGCCCATCGATCTTGCGCTCTGGCGCCATCTGCACGGTGCTTTCCGCGGGGACCTCGGAATGGTCAGTTTGCTCCTGAACCGCGGCGCTCGTTGCGACGTTGTCGTAGCCGCGGCCATGGGCGATCGCGCCGAGTGCGAGCGACTCGTTGCCGAGGATCCGGGCTCGGTTCATGTGCGGCGAGCGAGCGGGAAGGGCGTGCTCTCGGCCAGTGTCGAGGCTGGTCATCCCGATCTGGTCGAGTATTTCCTCGCTCGCGGTGCGGACCCGGTCGCGCCGGAGGGCGCCGATGCGCCTCGCGGCGCGGCGTTACACGCGGCGGCGCGGCTTGGCGATTTCACCTCGGTACAGCGGCTGTTGGCGCGGGGCGCGGATCCGAATGCAGAGATCAACTCCGCGGGCAGCGCCACCTACGCCGCCAAGACGCCGGAGATTCGTCGGCTGCTCCTCGCCGCTGGAGGGCGACTTTCGCCCTACGACCTCGTGTGGCTCGCCGAGGACGACCTGGCCTTCGCGGCGATCGAATCGGACCCGGAAAGCGCTCGGGAAGGCTGCGGGTGTGTGTTCACCGCGATCTGCACGCTGCGGCGGGAGGCTCTGCTGCGACGCCTTCTCGACGCCGGACACCGAGTGCCACCCGTCGTGAACGGGTGTCGTTCGTACTTGTTCGAGGACCCCCCGCTCCTGCGACTCCTCCTCGAATCGGGGATGGACCCGAACCTTCCGAACTGGCTCGGCAGCACCGCCCTCCAAGACCTGTGCTCGCGCGATGCCCGAGGTCGCGCGCGGGAAAATCGCCACGCGAGCGCCCGCCTCTTGATCGAGGCCGGGGCCTCCCTCCATCGCCATGACGATCTGTACCGCTCCACGCCCCTCGGGCATGCGGCGCGCAACCACCTCCCGGATATGGTCGAACTTCTGCTCGCGTCGGGCGCGCCCGCTCACGAGCCCAAGACGCCCTCCTTTGCCACCCCCCTGGCCTGGGCCCGTCGCTTCGGCCATGACTCCATTGCCGCCACCTTGATCAAGGCTATGGGCTGACGAGGCCTTCGGAATGCCCCCGAGATCGCGACCAGCTTGGGGCCTCAGTCAGGAAACTTGGCGAGGAACGCCGCGATCGTGGGCTCGGTCGCGAGCTTCTCGAAGTGCGGAGATTTTTTCGCCACGTCCCGGAGTCGCATCATGCCGACGCGGGCACGCAGAGACGGTAAGTCCTTGGCGATGGCGGCGCTGTCGCCCCGCAGCGCGGCGAGTTCGACCGCCACCCACCTGGCATCGAGGAGTGCCGGGTCCTTCTGCTGGGCGAGGCGGAGGTTTTGCGCGGCGGCGTCGAAGTTCCCCAGGGCGAGTTCGGATCGCGCAATCAGGAGCTTGGCTCGGGCAACTGCGGCATCGGCAGCGAGCAGCGCCAAGGGGTCATCCTTGAGTGCGTAGCCGATTGAGGCCAGCGCGTGCAGCGCGTCTTGATCGGCAGGAAAGGCGGCGAGTACGCGCAAGTACTCCCGCGCAGCCAGGGCGCGCTCGCCCGCGGCGAGCAGGGCGTCTGCGCGGTCGCGGATCGCTAGGACGGTGGCGGAGAGTGGGGCCGCGGGCAGCAGATAGACTCCGAACTCTTCCGGGTTGCGCCCGAAGCCGAGCGCCGCGCGGCCGAGGCCCGCTTCCAAGTTGGCGCACTCCTCCTTGGGCGGAGCCTCCGACAATTCCCGCTGAAGGAAGACTCTCGCGCGGTCTTCGCGACGGGCGAGGATGGCGGCATCCGCGAGGATTGGGCCCAGCCCCGGCAAGCTCTGGCTCGCCAACCAAATGGGCTCGAAAGCCCGGAGGATCTTGATCGCTCGCGCGCCGCGGTTGGTGCCGGATTCCAGGAGCGCCCTATTCAAGGCGTGGTGCGCGCGCTCCCTCAAGGTGGAGGCGTGGTAAGGCGACTGACGAAGAACGTGCAGTTGCAGGAGTTCGAGTTCGGAGCGCCCGGGGAGGGATGCGGCGAGTCCGGGTTGCCCTTTCGCGAGCAGCTCCGCTTTCAGCCTCAGGATTTCCTGGGCGCTCAACGCTGCGCGGTGCGCGAGCTTTGGACCAAGGAGGGAGAGTGGGTGCTTGGTGGCTGCGGCGAGCTGCCGGACGAGTTCCGCTGCCTGGTCGAGGCTTTGGCGCGCCCGCTCTGGTTCGCCACGCTCCGCGTAGTGCTGCAACCCGACGAGGGCCCGCCGCAGGCGAAACACTTCGCGCTCGCGCTGGAGGAGAATCCCCACTCCGACCACGAGACCAAGCATCAGGACGCCGATCAACCACGCGAACCAGCGGGTTTGACTACGGTTCTCTCGCGGCGAGGCGAGAGCGCCCGCCAAGACCGCGTAGGGAATCCAGCCGCACGGATGGTGGAGAGGCGATCTCGTAAGCAGGAAGACCAACCCGCTCGCGAGGCCGACCAGAGCGGCGGCCCCGAGCAGGGCGCAATCCGGGTCCGAGGAGCGAGCCGCTCTCCAGGCTTGCCGCGCGGCCGCGAAGCCGGCGGCCAGCAGGAGCAGGAGCCCGCAGACTCCGCCCTCCGCCCAGGCCATGAGAAACTCTTGGTGTGGGGTGTCCACCCGGCTGTCCAGTCCGGAGCGTCGCCACTCGCTCGCGCTCCGCACGCGCTCGAACTCCGGGTCGAGGCGACCGAGTCCGACTCCGAGCCAGGGCGACTCCTTGATGAGGGATAGGGTGTCAGACCAGACTTCGAGGCGCACCGCGTTGGTGGGGTGGTTCCGATCCACGATCGAAAAGACCCGCTCCCGCGCTCCCGGCAGGGCCAAAGCCAAGGCGAGACCCAACCCGGAGGCGGCGATCAAACCCCGCCGCCACATCCGACCGTTCGGCAAGCGAGACCAGGGGCGAGGCCAGACGATGAGGACGCTCACGGCAACTGCGAGCGCAACGAAGCCGGCCCGGGACTGCGCCGCCACGATGAGTCCGATGCAGGCGGTCGCCGCGGCCAAGGCGAGCGCCGAGCGTCTCGACACCCCGACGAGGAGGAGTATCGGGAAGAGCGGGGCGGCCCACTCCGCGAGTTCGTTGCTGTTGCCGATCGTGGCGGCGAGTCCGACATCTGGGCGGTCTGGCAGGAATTCGGGAAATCCGAGGTAGCGTCGGCCAAAGCCGACGATGGTTACGAGCAGGACCGAGATCGCGAGGAGACTCGCGAGTCGCGGCTTTTGGTCGCGCAGGGTGAAGCCGACCCGCCAAAAGAGGAACGGGCAAAACAGCAGGAATGCCGCTTCGACGGTGGCGGCCGGGGCCTTCGGTTGACGGATCCAGGTCACCCCAATCCAGACGATGATCGCGAGCATCCAGGGCGCCTGCCGGCGCAAATCAGGACGATCGCCGACGCGCGCGCACTCGACCATCCACCACAGGGGCAGCGCGGTGATCAGGACCGCGATCCATTTGGAGGCCACGAACTCCCGGTGGAATGCCGGCCAGATCAAGAGGGGAACCAGGAGCACGGCGGCGGCGGCAAGCAGGCGGCACAAGCGGAGGCTCATGGAGGTCCCAGCAGTGGATCGGGGTCCGAGGGGAGCGCTCCCTCCATCTCTCTTCGGTGGCGAGATCCCGGGAGCGCCTCCGGGTCTGACGCGAACAGCCTAGCAGACCTTCCCGACGTCGGTGTCGAACCTCTTCTGCCTGACCTCACCTGCGCCCCCGTGGCGACCCGGCGAATGCCGATCTACCAAGCGGACCGATTCCCGAGTGCGGATCAGGAAGGCTCGGCCAGCGCGGGTTCTTCGGAGCCGAACAGGCCCTCCACAAACGCTTCGGCGTCGAAATCTTCGATGTCCTCGGGCTTTTCCCCCAAGCCGATGAACTTCACAGGGACTTTGACTTGATCCCGAATGCCGATCACCGCCCCGCCCTTGGCGGTGCCATCGAGTTTCGTGAGGAACAGGCCGGTCACCGGGAGGATCTTTCCGAACTCCTGGGCCTGGGTGATGGCGTTCTGACCGCAGGTGGCGTCGAGGACGAGGATCACCTCGTGGGGGGCCCCGGGGATCCGCTTTTCGATCACCCGTTTGATCTTCTCGAGCTCTTTCATCAGGTTGGCCTGGGTGTGCAAGCGGCCGGCGGTGTCGACCACCAAGAAGTCGGCCTTGCGGGCCACCGCGGCTTCCGCGGCGTCGAAGGCCACGGCGGCGGGGTCGGCGCCCGTAGGCTGCCGAATGATGCGGCAACCGATGCGCTCGCTCCACAGGGCGAGTTGGTCGACGGCGGCGGCGCGGAAGGTATCGGCGGCGGCGAGGATCACCGACGCTCCCCCGCGGGACAGGCGATGGGCGAGTTTGGCGATCGAGGTCGTTTTGCCGGCCCCGTTGACGCCTGCGACCAGGATGACGGTGGGCCCGCTCTCCGCGCGCCGGAGCTTGGCGCCGTCGTCGCGCATGAGGTCTTTGAGCCAGGACTTGAGGAACGCGTAACACTCGTCCGTGGTGGTGATGCGTTTCTCTTTGAAGGCCAAGCGCACCTGATCCATCAACTTCACTGCGGTCTTCGGCCCGAGGTCGGCCGAAAGCAGGGTCTCTTCCATTTCCTCGATGAGCTTCTCGTCGAGTTTGCGGCCGAATGGCAGGACCGCCTTCAGGCCCCCGACCAGTTTTTCTTTGGTCTTCTGCAGGCCCTTTTTCAGGGCATTTGTCAGCTTGCCGAACACGGGGAGTCTCCCTCTGGGCGGGGGTCGCAGGGCGCCGCCCGCTTGCCAACCTTGTCGAGAATTCCGTTCACGAACGCGCCGGACTGGGCGGAGCCGAATTTCTTCGCCAACTCGATCGCCTCGTTGATGACGACGCGCGGCGGGCTCTGCTTTGCGAAGAGGAGCTCGTAGCAGCCGAGGCGGAGGATGTTCCGATCGACCGCGCTCATGCGACCGATGCGCCAGTTCTTGGCCAGCTCGCTGATGACGGGGTCGATCCGGGATTGGTGAGCCAGGGCCCCTTCGATGAGGCCGCGGGCAAACAACGCAGTCTCGCCTTTCACCTCTTGATGAACCAAGAACTCCTCCAAGCCTTCGGCTTGGCCGACGCCGCGGAGGTCGGCGCCAAAGAGGTACTTCAGGGCTACCTCGCGCCCTTCGGTGCGATGTTTGTAAGGACGGCGCGGGCGGTCTTCCGCCACGCCGGGGGTTTCCGTCGGCGGAACGACTTGGCTCATGTCCGGAGTCCCTTCTGGAGGGTCGCCATTTCGATGGCTACGCAAGCGGCTTCGAAGCCCTTGTTGGTTTCGCGGGGGCCCGAGCGGGCTTCCGCTTGCTCGACGGTGTCACAGGTCAGCACTCCGAACGCGACCGGGAGCCCGTGATCGAGGGAGACACGGAGGCAGCCATCCGCGACCATGGAGCACACGTAGTCGTAGTGCGAGGTTTCGCCCCGAATCACGGCGCCGAGGGCGACGACGGCGTCGACCCGCTGGTGCTTGACGAGCGTCTGGGCGGCCAGGGGGATTTCGACGGCTCCGGGGACCGTGACGCCCACGATCCCATCTTTCTGCACTCCCATCTCATAGAGACCGCGGAGCGCACTCTCGTAGAGGCGAGTGGTGATCTCCTCGTTGAAACGCGAGACCACGATTCCGATGCGGAGGCCTCGGCCGTCCAAAATGCCCTGACGCGCGCTGACAAACATGACCACCTCGATGTGAAAGAAGGAGGGGACTGTACCAGTGCCTTGAGCAGTGGCCAATCGGGGGAAGGCCGCGCGAACCGCGCGACGAAACTTCGGTTCCGGGGGTGGTTGAGGGTCGAAATCGGTAGCGGGCGGATCCGGTGGTCCGCGCTCCCGTCGACTACGGAGCGCCGCTTGGAGCGGCTTGGGGGCCTGCCTTGTTGGCGGCCCGTCCGGGACGCGTTCCTCTGAGCAACTCCGAGGTTCGACTGCGCAGGTCGTCGAGCAGGGTGTAGAAGATCGGTACGAAGATGAGCGTGAGAGTCGTGCCCACGAGGAGGCCGCCAAGCACCAAGCGGGCGAGGGCTTTGTAGGAGATTTCGGAACCGCCTCCGTCCGAGACCGCCATCGGAATCAGACCCACGACCGTGGTCATGGCGGTCATCGCCACGGGGCGGAGGCGCCGACGCACGGCGGCGATCAGGGCCGCGTCCCGGGACATGCCCTCCTGCCGAAGCCGATAGGCGCAGTCGATGAGCACGATCCCGTTGTTGACGATCACTCCGACCAGGACGAGCACGCCGATGCCGCCCACAAAATCGAGGGGAGTGCGCGTGAGGGCGAGCGCCCAATACCCGCCCGCCCACGCCAAGGGAATGGTCACGATGACGGCCAGCGGCAAGAGGAAGGACTCGAAGAGTATGCCCATCAGCAGGAACACGAAGGTGATCCCGAGCACCACGGCGCTCAAGAGTTCGGCTTGAGAGCTCTCGAGGCTCGCTTGGCTTCCATCCTCGAAGCTGTAGCCCTGGGGCATGGAGTGCGAACGGAGCGCCGCGAAGACCGCCTTGCGAACCTGATCCCGATTTTCCCCGCCGAGTTCGATCGTGAGTTCGCCGCGGACGCGCCCGTTGGTGCGGCGGATTTCCGGCAGCCCTCGCCCCACTTCGATGCGGGTTACCGATTCCAAGCTCACCAATCCGCCGTGATTGCTTGGAATCGGGAAGTCACGGAGTGAGGCCAGATCCAAATCGGCGGCTCCCGCGTACTCGATGATGAGCGGGGTCTCGCGATCGCCGACCACGAGGTCGGTGACGTTCCAGCCACGGACTCCGTACTCGAGGGTGCCTCGCAGCGCTCGCGGTTCGACCCCGTAAAGCGCGGACCGGTCACGGTCGGGGATGATGCGGATCTCCGAACTCGCCTCCTCCAGATCGGAGGTCACCGAGAGGACCCCGGGCACCGTCGACACGAGGTCCGAGAGCTCGCGTACGAGCGAGAGGACGATTTCCGGTTCCGGCCCGAATACCGCGATCTTGTCTTTATTTTTGTCGCCGGCCGAACCTTCGTCGACGTTGATCTCCAAGCGCACGCCCGGCTGGCGCGGCAGGGATTCTTTCAACTCGCCGGCAACCGTCTTTGTGCGCTGCATGTCGACGCGGCCGAGATCGATCTGCATGCGACCCCCGCGGCGATTGAAGAAACACCAAAAGTGCGTGACCCCGTGTTTCTCCTTCTCGGCTTGCAGGTAGCGCCCGAGTGCGGTCATCGCCTGGTAAGCGTCGCTGAGGGTGAAGTTCTCGTCGAGCTTGACCCCGATGTTCACGCGCCCGCCGGCATCGGACATGATCGACTGTTTGGGCGTGGCTTTCATGGCGACCGCGGTCAACGCCATCACGCCTCCGCCGAGCCACACGATGGTGGCCAGACGGTGTCGCAAACAACTTGATAAAACCCGCGCGAGCCAGCTCGGCTTACCCTCCACCCCCTGCGACTGGCGCGGAGACGCGGTGTGAAACAGAGTGGTGGTCAGGGGGATGAACAGGATGGCCACCACGAGCGAAGCGAGCACCGCCACGCACAGCGGCAAACCGATCGCCTTCGTGAAGAAGCTGATTTGGGCTTCGCCGCCCATGAAAATAACGGGGAGAAACGCGGCCAAGGTGGTGAGCGTCGACAGCGTGATCGCGAGCCCGACTTCGCCAGCGCCGCGCCGGGCCGCTTCCAGGCGAGAGAGGCCCTCGTCCCGCAGGCGCACGATGTTCTCCGCCACTACGATGCTGTTGTCGACGAGCATCCCGACCGCGATCGTGAGCCCGAGCAGGCTCAACAGATTCAGCGTATTGCCCGCCAGGAACATCCACCCGAGGGTCATCAGGATGGACACGGGGATGCTGAGCGCGACCACGATGGTGAACGACACGCGGCGCAGGAAGAGCCAGAGGATCAGGATGGACAAGAGTCCGCCCACGAGCGCGCTCTTGGTGAGGTTGTCCAGAGCGCCGGTGATGATGCGGCCGAAGTCCATCCGGTCGTAGATTCGAAGGTCGGCTCCCAAGGCCTTCAATCGGGCGTCACTTCGGACATCGGCCTCGAGCTTGGCCCGGATGCGATCCGCCACCTCGACCGTGGTCGCACCCGACTCTTTGTACACCTGGCACCAGAGGCTGCGCCGATTGTTGGCGAGGGACAAGAACTGGCGCACCGATTTGGCGGCTTCGATGCTGGCGACGGCGGAGAGGGGGAGGCCTTCGGGGGTGATGGGGAAGTTGCGCACATCGGCGATCGACTTGAACTTCGCGTCGGTGCGCACCTGGTAGCGGAGTCCACCCTCTTCGACTTGTCCTCCCGACAGTTCGAGGTTGCTGTCGGAGAGCAAACGGGTGAGCTCGTAGATGTCGACCCCCTGTGCGAGGGCCCGGTCCCGGTCGATGCTGATGCGGATCTGGTCGTCGACGAGTCCCCATACCTCGACCACGGCGACACCCGGAAGCGCTTCGAGTGGCTTGATGACCTTCTCTTCGACCAAGAAGGTCAGCTCGTCCGACTCGCGGTCCAGATCGATCGCGAAACTGAACACCGGAATGTCGGTGTCCAGATTGAAGCGGAAGATGTTGTAATCCCGCACATCGCTGGGCCAACTGAGTCGAGCTCGTTCCATGCGGTCACGGACTTCGGCCAGCGCCAAATCGATGTCGACGTTGCGGGCGAAGTCCAGACTCAACCGGGCGCGATCGGGCCGGGCGGTCGTGCGAATTTCCGAGATGCCCGTGACGGTGCGGAGTTGTTCCTCGGTGGGTCGAATCACCTGCTCCTGGATTTCCTTGGGATTGCCCCCGGCGACCCGGATCGAAACCGTGACTTCGCTCTGCGCGAAGCCGCGGGGAGTGAGTTCCACCGACAAAAGCAGCATGGCCGCCACGCCGAGCAAGACGAGGCCCGCCGCCAACATGAGGACCGTGACCGGCCTCCGCGTCGTTCCGGTCACCAGCCGTTCGAAACTCATGAGGACCTCCTTCCCGAGCGTTGGACCAGGCTCAGGGTCACGGGAATAATGATGAGCGTAAGGAGGGTGCTGCTCGTGAGGCCGGCGATCACGGTCACCGCCATCGGAGTGCGAATCTCCGTTCCTTCGCCGAGCCCGAGGGCGAGCGGAAGCAGCCCCAAAACCGTGGTCAGCGTGGTCATCAGAATCGGTCGGAGGCGGGCCCGGGCGCTCTCTTCGAGGGCGACATCGAGGGGAGTTCCGCCGCGCGTGCGCTGATTGATGTCGTCGATGAGGACGATGGCGTTGTTGACTACGATGCCGACCAAGAGGATCGACCCGAGCAGCACGATGATGCTGAGCTTGATCGCCAGGAACTTCAGCGCGAACACCGCCCCTACGAGCGAGAGTGGAATGGTCAACAGAATCACCAGCGGCTGGACGAGGGATTCGAATTGCGAAGCCATCACGATGTAGACGAGCAGGGTCGCGATCGCGAGCGCGACAAGGAGGGAACGAAGGCTCCGCTCCGATTCCTCGCGTTGCCCCGCCAGGCGCACGACTACGCCGGAGAAGAGGTCCGGTCGTTCGGCTTCGAGGGCCGAGGTGGCGTTTTCCAACGTCGCCGTGGCGGCGCGCAGGTCGATGCCCGCGGTGCGCGCCGAGATGACGGCAGCTCGCTCGCCCCCTACCCGTCGAATTTCCGCGGGCCCGGGCTCGCGGAGGACCCGAGCGACCGACGAGAGCGAGAGGCTGCGATCTCCGACCGGGTTTACCCTCAGGCCCAAGACGTCGTCTTCGCTGCGAAGCTGTTCCTGGTCGGCCCGTACCAGCACTTCGACCTTGCGATCGCCCCGCGACACCCGGGTACTGATTCGACCCTGAATCTTGTCGCGAACCAGGTTGGCGAGCCCACCCGCGGTGAGTCCGTGGAAGGCCAACTGGTTGCGATCGGGTGCGATCACGAGTTCGGGATGACCGGCCCTCAGGGTGGATTGAATGTCGGTGAAGCCCGGCAGAGTTCGGATGCGGGCCAAAAGTTCGGTGGCCGCGGCCTCGATGCGCGGGAGTTCTTCACCCACGACCTCAAGCTCGAGAGCGCTCTTGGTGTTGAAGAGTGTGGGGCGAGTCACGAGAAAATCCTGGGCTTCAGGGCGATCCCGAAACGCCTTGCGCAGGGCGGCGATGCACCGGTCTTCTTCGGCCTCCAAGTCCGGCCGTGATTCGAGCTTGACCTGGAGGCGCAGGGTGTGGGATCCGTCTCCGGCCTTGGCGATGACATCACGAGCCACCCCGGAGGAGACGGAGAGCGCCGCTTCCTCCTGGTCGATCGAGTCCAGGGTGTGCCGCGCCAACGATTCGAATTCCTGCGCGATCCGGTCGGTGGTGGCGACCGGGGTGCCGGCCTCGAGCTGGCATTCGATCGCAAATTCCCCCTGATGGACTTCCGGCACGAGTTCGAGCCCGAGAGAGGGGAGCGTGCGGTAGGCGAAGTACACCAAGAGCCCGCTCGCGATCAGCACGAGCAAACGGACGCGCAGCGCGCCCCGCAGGGTGACGGCCAGCGCCGCCGTCCATGCGGATTCCAGGGCTTGGAATCCCCTGCCGAGCGGTCGCAGGACCAGGCGAGCCGCGTAAGAGATCGCTTCCCCGATCCGACGCAAGGTCCACAGGAGGCCGAGCACCAACGCGGCGAGGGAGCGTCCGGCCAACTCCAAAGGAGCTCCGAGCAGGCGTTCACAGGCGACCACCGGCCAGCGCAGGAAGGCTCCGGTCCGGGAGCGGGCGGGGTCGAGCGGGCGCAACGTCGCGTAGCGTCGCCATTGCCAAGGTCGCACCCACCCCGCGGCGGGAGCCACGGGAGCCACGGTCTCGGTGCGTCCGAGGGATGCGAGCATCGGGATCACGTAGAGCGCGGCGGCCAGCGAGGCGAGCAGGCTGAATACCACGACAATCGCTTGGTCGCGGAAAAACTCCCCGGCTACGCCCTCCACGAACACGATGGGGAAGAAGACCGCGACGGTGGTGAGGGTCGAGGCGACCACGGCCAGTCCCACCGCGCGCGTGCCGACAACCGCGGCTTCCTTGCGTCCGAGGCCTCGCTCCCGGTGCGTGAAAATGGACTCGAGAACGACGATGGAGGCATCCACCATCATTCCCAAGCCGAGCGCCAGCCCGCCGAGCGACATGATGTTGAGGCTGACCCCGCTCAAAAACAGGGGAGCGAAGGTAGCGATCACCGACACCGGGATCGAAATCGCGATGATGATGGTGGGGCCGAGGGTGCGCAGGAACGCGAAGAGGACGAGAATGGAGAGAAGGCCACCAATCAAGGCGCTCTCCCACACCTCGCCGATGCTCCGCTCGACGAAGACCGATTGATCACTCGAAAGCCGGAGGCGAATTCCACGCTCGAAGAGGCCTTCGACCAAAGAAACGGCGTCGGCGCGCAGGATCGCGCTCGTGGAGTCGGTCTTGCCCGATTTTTGCTTGGGGCGTCGGGTCCGATCGGCGGCGGCGTCCTCGCCCGAGTTCAGACGCTCCCGCCAATCCGCCCCGTACAGCCGCGTTTTGACGGCCGCGGCTACCTTGACGAGATTGGCTTCACCTTCTTTGAAGATCTCGATCTCGACGGACTCGCGGCCGCCGATGCGGGTGATGACGTCGCGCTCCTTGTGATCCGTGACCACCCGGCCGAGGTCGCGGACTCGGAGCGGGCGATCGCCGCGCTCCGCCACCACGAGTTCGGCGATTTCCTCGGGGCGGCTCACCTCGCCAAGGGTTCGGACCAAACTCTCGCGGTCGCCGTCGCGCAAAAGTCCACCCGCGACATTGGCGTTTTCGAGCGCGATTCGCTCGCTCACTTCCGTGGCCGACACGCCGTGCAGCTTCAAGAGCCCTTCGTCGAGTTCGACCCGCCACTCCTCTTCGAAACCGCCGCGCAATCGTACCGCGGCCACTCCCGGCACGTTTTCGAGTTCCCGGCGCAGTTCTTCTTCAGCGATTCTCCGGAGGTTCAGAAGATCGATGGCTCCGTCGGTCGCGGGGAAGAGCGCCAAGCGCAACACTGGATCGAGGGTCGGATCGAAGCGCAGAAGGAGCGGCTTCCTGATGCCGACCGGCAGGAGTGCCTGCGCTTGGTCGACCTTCTCTCGCACGTCCTGCGCCGCGAAAGCCATCTTGGTGTTCCACGCGAACTCCAAGATCACGTCGGAGACGCCGGCGCGCGAGATGCTCCGGTAAGAGACGAGATCCGAGATGACCGCGAGTCCTTCCTCCAATCGACGAGTCACGAGCTTTTCGATGTCGCTTGGCGCCGCGCCTTCGTACTCCGTCCTCACCGTGATGGTCGGGTAGTTGACGTCGGGAAGGAGAGTGACCGGTAGTCGCAGCAGGCTGACCGCGCCGAACACGGCCACCGCCAAGACCATCATGGTGGTGGCGATCGGGCGGCTCACGCTGGCGGCGATGAGCCCGGCGGACGAGGACTCCCCGGTGTTCATTTCTTCTCCGCGGTTCCGGAAGACGCGGCGGCCTCGGCGACTCGTTGGAAACGAACCCGATCCCCGTCCTTCAGGCGGTCTTGGCCCACCAAGACGATGAGATCCTCGGCCCGCAGGAGATCTTTGGCTTCGGTGACAACTTCGACACTCCCTCGCTCACCCAGGCCCTCCTGGAACAGAACCCGCGTCACTATGGCCTCATCCGCGCGGTTTGTGTCCGGCGTCACCTTCATGACAAACGGGGTGCCGCGGTGGTAGCCCACCGCCTTTCTGGGCACGGTGAGGGCCTTGGGCTTGGTTTCGAGGACGATTCGGCCGGCGAGGTAGAGCCCGGGGCGGAGTGGACGGTTGGCTTTCGATTCGTGAGTTTCGGCTCCCCTTGCGGCATCGAGTTCGAGTCGAACTCCGATGGTGCCGCTGTCTTTCTCGACGGTCGGAGCGACCGATTTCACCGTGGCCCTGATGCGAAGGCCCGGAAGCGCGTCACTCCAAAGTTCCACCGGCAGTTTTTCGCCGACCGAAGCGAGATCCCTCTGCGCAAGATAGGTCTCGATGACCAAGCTCTCCGGGTCGTAGCCACGAAAGAGAGGCTGATTGGCGCTCAAGAGGGATCCGGGCTGCACTAGACGTTCCGTCACGATCAATTGGTAAGGAGCGCGAACTTCCGTGTGCCCGAGATCTTGGCGGGCATTCGCGAGGCTCAGCCCCGCCCGATCCACCGCGACCAGCGCGGCCTCGGTATTCACCTTGGCCTTTTCGATTTGCAGATTGAGTCGCAGGACGAGGGCCACTTCCCGATCGAGGTCGTAACGAGCTTGATCGACGTCTTCGACCGCCAGCGCGCCGCGCGCGGCCTGTTGCTCTGCCCGGGCCAAGGCTTCTTTCTTGCGCTCCACGGTGCGCGTCTGGCCGCTCAATTCCGCCTCGAGTTCGCGGACCGCCAGGGCGGCTTCCGCGTGTCGAACCTGGACCTCCTTTTGTTGGAGCTCCGCCTCGGCCACTCGTTTGACTACGTCTTCTGGGTCGAGCTTGGCCAGAAGCTCGTCTTTCGCGGCGAAGTCACCCAGGTCTTTGTGGATCTCGAGGACTCGCAGACCGGAGAGGCGCGATGCCACGTCGCCTTGGACTTTGGCCACCACTTTTGCGGTGATCTCGAGTCCTCGTTCCAGATCCTGACGCTCGGGATTCGTCACGCTGACGAGGGTGAGTTCGGCCGGTGAGGCGTCACTCTGGTCCGAGTCTTTGGATTTGGATGGGCGACAAGCCGTGCACGCCACGGCCAGGAGAGCGATCAGGAACAGGCGACCTCTGCGCACGGGGGTGATCTCCAGCGTCCAGTATGCCTCACGGAACGTGTTTTGTCTTTCGGGGCGGGGCCGAAAGATGGCCAGGTGGGGAGCTTCGCCTGGATCGACGTCCGTGCGAGAATCGCCCATGACAGCCACGGCCTCGGTCCAGGATGAAGCTCGGCGCACCCTTGATGCGGTCGCCGCGGAGTTCCCCGACTTGCCCCGGGAAGTCCTGGTCAAAGAGGATGTGCTCCGGCGCGGGGTTTGGTTCACTCCCGAGGCGCTGGCCAAAGGGAACGAGTACGCACGCAAGAGTTACTTCATTTTTTCGTTCGACCACCGGCCACTCTCGGAGATGAAGGGGGAGGCTCGGGATCACGCCCCCGAAGAGATCGCGCTCGAAGGCGGCCCCTCTCAGTTCCGTCGGGTGGTGGTTTCCGTTCGGCTCAATCCGGAAAGCCCCTACGTGGTCGCGGTCGATGGCGAGGGCGCGGTCGGGCTGAGCCTCGGCCCCACCTTCCTCGCGGGCGTCGCGTTTTCGCCCCGTCCGGCTTACTACGGGACGGTCCTTACGGACGGAACTCCGATCACCGAGGTGGCACCCTCGATTGAGTGGGGCTACTTGCTCTACCTCACCGTATTTCGCATGTGCCAGTACTTCGGAAAGGAGGAGGAGTGCCAGTTCTGCGACATCAATCGCAACTTCAAACAGCAGCGCTCCCTCGGCCGCCCCTACTTCGCGATCAAGCCGGTCGATCGACTCCTCGAAGCCCTGCGTCACGTCGCGGCCAGTGGTTCCCATGCCAAGGCCTACACCTTGACCGGAGGGAGCATCACCTCCGATTTGGAGGGATTGGACGAGGCCTCGTTTTACATCCGCTACGCCGAAGCGATCGAGGCGGAGTTCCCCGGGCGATGGCTCGGGAAGATGGTGGTGCAGGCGCTTCCGAAAGAAGCGGTCGTGCGCATTCGTCGCGCGGGAATCCGCATCTACCACCCCAATTACGAAGTCTGGGACAAAGACCTCTTCGGCGTGCTCTGCCCGGGAAAGAGCCGCTATGTCGGTCGCGACACTTGGATCCAGCGCATATTGGACGCGGCCGAGGTCTTCTCGCCCTCCGCGGTGATTCCCAATTTTGTGGCGGGAATCGAAATGTCGAAGCCCCACGGTTTTGTCCGCGAGGAAGACGCGTGGCGGTCCACGGGTGAAGGGCTCGATTACTTCATGCGACGAGGCATCGTGCCGCGGTTCACGACGTACTGTCCGGAGCCTCTCTCGGTGCTCGGACAGACGAACGGGCCGGCGAGTCTCCGCTACCACGCCGGTCTCTTGCGGACGTGGCGTGACATCCACCAAGGCCACGGTCTACCCGCGCCTCCCGGTTACGGGGCGCCCGGCCTCGGTCAGGGAGTGTTCAGCGTCAGTTCGTTCATGGACGTCATCGCCCCGGGCACGCCGGTCGCGGAACTGAGCCCCTCATGATCACGAAAGGGGAGGCTTTGGCCCGGATCGCGAGCGCGTTGGACTACCCTCTCCCAACCGAGTTCCGCCCCCTCCACGATGCTTTAGGCGCGGTCCTCGCCGCCGATATCCGTTCGGATGTCGACATGCCGCCCTTTGAAAAATCCTCGGTGGATGGGTGGGCGATCTCGGCCGAGGGGCACGAGCCGGGCCGACGCTACGGGATCTTGGAGCGGATCATGGCGGGGACCATGCCGACGCGACGCCTGCTGGCGGGCCAAACGAGCAAGGTCATGACGGGGGCTCCGCTCCCCGAGGGGGCCAACGCTGTCGTCATGGTGGAGGACGGCGAAGAGGAGGCCGAATCGGTGATCCTCCGCGCCAAGATTCGCCCCGGACAAAACGTCTGCCACCGAGGCGAGGACCTGGCGGCGGGGCAGATCGTGCTCGCCGCCGGAACCCGCATCGACGCCGTGGTCCTCGGCGTGTTGGCCATGGTCGGCGCGGATCCGGTCTCGGTCTTTGCGGTGCCGAGTGTCTGCGTCATTCCGACCGGCGACGAACTCTGCCTGCCGGAGGGCCCGCCGCCCGAAGGCGCGCAAATCCGCGAAACGAATGGGGTGATGTTGCGGGCTCAGGTTCGCGGCGTCTCGCCGATCCTGCGGGCGTTTTCGCCCGGGATCGCGAGGGACAACCCGGAGTCCTTGCGGAACTTTCTCGACGTCGGACTCGACCACGATGTTCTCATCCTCTCGGGAGGAGTGTCGATGGGCGATCTGGACCTCGTAGGTGGCGCGTTGAAGGAACGTGGCCTCGAGGTGGCGATTGAGAAGGTTGCGATCAAGCCCGGAAAACCGTTGCTCTTCGGGCGGGTGCCGCGCCCACATCGACCTCCGGCGTTTGTGTTCGGATTGCCCGGTAATCCGGTTTCTTCCTTCGTCACCTTTGAGCTCTTCGTGTTCCCATTCTTGCGCCGCCTTCTCGGTGAACCGTTCGAAGCGCGCCCGGAGGAACCGGCGACCTACGCGGGAACCAAGTCCATCGCGAGGATCCCACGGGAGCAGCACTTGCCGTGTGCGATCGAGGTCGACGCGACGGGAGCCTTGCGGGCCAACCCGCTCGAGTGGCACGGATCGGCCGACCTCCGGGGGCTGGTCGCCGCGGACGGCCTCATGGTCGTGCCGAGCGCGGGCCCGGCGTTGGAGCCGGGAATGCCAGTGTCGGTGATCCGTCTCCCGGGGCATCGTCCGGCCCGCGCGCGGGCCACGCATCGAGGAGGGGGGCATTGACATCCTGGCTCCGCGCGCGCCCGCGGCTTTGCCATGTGCTGGTCGCGACTCTCTCGCTCATCTTGGTGTCCCTCGCCTTCCACCCGGTGGATTGGTCCCCTCTCGCCTGGATTGCGTTTGTCCCGTGGATGGTGTGGCATGCCGGGGCGCCGAGACGGGGCACGCTGCTCGCCTGCATCGTGGCCTACCACCTGCACTTTTCCTACGTGCTGGCCTGGGTCGGGGAAATCGTCTGGGTCGCCGTCTTCCTCATCCCCTTCCTCGGATACCCCTTCCTTTACCTCTTGGCCAAGGGTATGGACTACGGCATCCACCGGGCCAAATTCTCGCCGATTCTCGTGTACCCCCTCTTGATCCCCGGCTGTGAGTGGCTGAGGGATCACATCCTCAATCTCTCCTGGTCGAGCGTGGGCTACACCCAGTGGCGCTGGCTCCAGGGCCTTCAGCTCGCGAGTGTCGGTCGCGTTCACCTGTTGTCGGTCGTGGTCCTGCTTGCCAACGCGGCGCTTGCGACTCTGATCCTCGTGCGCACGGGAAGGCTGGCTCGCTCCGCCGCGGTGCGAGCTCTAGCCGTGGCGGGAGGGGCGCTCGTCGCGACTCATGTTTTCGGAACTCTGGAGCTTTCCCGCCCCCTCGAAGCCGGGCCTTCGGTCGTAGGCGTCCAGGTGAATGTCCCTCAGTGGGACAAAACGCGGGGTGACGTTCGAGAGCACTTGGGGCGGGCGGCCCGACTCTTGCAAACCGAGGCGAAGCGGGTGGCTGACGCCGATCTTCTGGTCTACCCGGAGACTTCCTGGCCGCGAGTGCTGGAGGGGGAGCGCGAGTTCGACGAAATCCTCAGCTACCCGCTGCGTGGGGGTAGCTACCTGGGTCAGCCATTGCGCGACCTTTTGCCGCGAAAGCTCGGGGCGACCGCCATCGTGGGTTATTCGAAGGCCGCGCCGCTGCCGCCAGACTCGACCCACTCGGACGATGACGAAGACGGGCTCCTTGAATGGAACATCGCCGCGGTCGTCCAGGGGGGGCGGGTGGTCGGGGAGGTGGCCAAGCGCAAACTCGTGCCGTTCGGGGAATTTGTCCCCTGGCCGGTCGGCTGGCCGGGGAGGGCATGGCTGATCGAGCGCATTCGGAGCGTGGGGGGCTACGTGCCGGACATGATCCGAGGCGGCCCACGACCCCTCTTTTCCCTGCGAGAGCCCCACGCGGGGCGCCGCTTCGGCCTGAGCATCTGCTACGAAATCGTCGATCCGACGGAATTTTTGGCGTCCGCCCGCCTCGGCGCGGATTTCCTGATCAATATCTCGAACGACGGGTGGTACCGGGAGAGCGCGGAGCTGGATTTGGTCCAAGTCGCCACCCAGTTTAGGGCGGTGGAGGTCGGGCGCTCGATCGTGCGGGTCTCGAACACCGGAATCAGCACCTTGGTCGACCCGAGGGGCCGGGTATTGGACCTCGTGGAGGAGGGGGGGAAGCGGAAAACGGTGGCCGGGCTCCTCGTGGGGGAGGTCCCGATCGACCGCGGCACCACCCCTTACGTCGCACTCGGAGACTGGCTAGGAGGTGGCCTTTTGGTCACTTTCTTCGGGCTGTGCCTCCTCCGGGCTCGGCTGGCCAAAACACCTTGACTTTCAGAACCCCTGCGGATGTAAAGTGTTGGGGCGTTCACCGGGGTCGAAATTGGGTTGCGGCGGTAGCGGGTTGACTTCGGCCCTCGCACCTCTACAATCGCGCCTCCGGAAAAAAGATGGCCCGGTCATTCCGTCCGCTCCCTGTGTTCGCGGCGGACGGCCCTCGGTGGAAAGGGAGACCTCATGAGTCAAGTCGCTCGCGTGTTCGTGGTGCTCAACCTGCTCCTTGCCGCTGGCTTCTTCTTCGCGTCGGCGACCTTCCTCGGCACGAAGGACAGCTACAAGCAGAAGTTCGAAGCTGAGCAGAAGCAGCGGAACGATGACAACGAGAGAAACAAGGTGACCATCGCATCCAAGGACGCGATGATCAGCACTCTCGACAACGAGAAGCGTTCGCTCAGCGAGCAGCGTGGCACGCTCGAGGGGACGGTGACGGGCCAAAAGAACACGATCACCACCCTCGATGGCACGGTGAAGGAGAAGGACACGCAGATTGCGGCCCTCACCACCACCAACAACGGCCACGCCAGCAACATCCAGGCGATCCAGGCCCAGAACTCCGAGCTCATGACCCAAAACGCCGCGCTGGCCGCCCAGCGGAACGAAGCGGTCAAGAACATGGAGACCGCCCAGACCGAGCTCACCAAAGAGCAACAGAAGAACGTCGAAGCGCGCAACACCATCGCCGACCTTGAGAAGAATCTGAAGACCGCGGGTGATGACATCGCTCACAAGGGTCTGATGATCGAGTACGCGCGCCAGAAGGGCATCGACTTCGAAGGGCTCCAGGTCTTGCCGCCGCTCTCCGGAGCAGTGGTCAACGCCGACAACAACCTGAAGCTCGTGCAAGCGAACATCGGGTCGACCAACGGCGTAAAGCGGGGCGCGGTGCTCGACATCGTACGCGGCGGCCAGTACATCGGTCGCTTCCGGGTGGACACCGTGTTCGACAGCTACTGCGCCGGTTTGGTCACGGTGTTGAACCCGGGCCAGATGGTGCAGGTCGGTGACCGTGTGACCAACACCTTGAACTGAGGAGTTCCGAGACCATGGCAAACAACGACGATCTCGAACTCGAAGCCGACGTCGAGCTGCTCGCGGCGCCGGAAGACAACGCTCGCAGCCTCACGTCCGGGTTGGTCATCACGACCTTCGTCCTGAGCCTCCTCGCCTTGTTCGCGATGCTCAAGGCGTTGGCCCCGCTCGGAGTCGGGCCCTTCAAGGGTTGAAGCTCCCGGCGCCCCATCCGCGGATGGGGCTGATCACTCAATTTCTGACGCCCGGTCAAGCCAGTCGGCTGGCCGGGCGTTGTTGCTCGTAGGCGCCTCGAATTCCGGAGCGAAGCTGATGTTCCGCTTTCTCGATCGCATGGCCGGCATGTTCTCGGTCGACATGGGCATCGATCTGGGGACCGCGAACACGCTGGTGTGCGTGCCGGGCCGCGGCGTGATCCTGTCCGAGCCCTCGGTAGTCGCGGTGCGCAAGGGCACCAACCAAGTCCTCATGGACGGGATGGCGGTCGGCGACCGCGCCAAAGAAATGCTGGGGAAAACTCCCGGCAACATCCAGGCCATCCGCCCGATGCGGGATGGCGTGATCGCGGATTTCGAAATCTGCGAGGCGATGCTGCGCTACTTCATCCGCCGCGTGCAAGGGAACCGCAAAGCGTTCGCGAATCCCCAGGTGGTCATCGCGATCCCCTCCGGAATCACCCAGGTCGAGAAACAAGCGGTCATCCACTCCGCCGAACGTGCGGGGGCGCGCAAGGTGTTCTTGATCGACGAGCCGATGGCCGCCGGCATCGGCTTGGGCATGCCGATTCAAGATCCGACCGCCAGCTTGGTCGTGGACATCGGAGGTGGAACCACCGAAGTCGCGGTGCTCGCGCTCGCGGGCATGGTCGAATCCGAGAGCATTCGGATCGCCGGCGATGAACTCGACGAGGCCATCGTCGACTTCATGAAGAAGCAGTACCAACTCCTGATCGGACCGCAGGCCGCGGAGCGCATCAAGATCGCGATCGGCTCGGCCTGGCCCCTCGAACAAGAGCTCCAATACACGGTTAAAGGCCGACACCTGAAGAGCGGACTTCCGCGGGACGCCACCGTCAACTCCGAAGAAATTCGCGAGGCGTTGCACGGACCGGTGGAAGAAATCATCTCCTCCGTGAAGCGCGTGCTCGAAAAGACCGAGCCGGAGTTGGCCGCGGACCTCGTCGATCGGGGCATCACCCTGTGCGGAGGCGGCGCGCTCCTGCGCAACCTCGACAAGCGCATCGAGGCGGCGGTGGACGTACCCGTTTCCGTCGCGGAGGATCCCCTCACCGCGGTGGCGCGGGGGACTGGCGTCATCCTCGACAACCTCGATCTGCTGCGCCAGATTCTCGAGACCGCCGAAGACCTCTGATATGCGGTGGCGGGCGGCGCTCACCGCCGGGCCGGTTTTGACCTGCCTCCTTTTGCTGGTGCAGGTCCTGGCTCCCGAAGGGGTCGAGGGACTGCGACTCCGTGGGCTCGCGTTGCTCGCGCGGCCCGCTTCTGCGCTGCGCGAGGTGAGCGGAACGTCTTTTGGAGACCCCTCCCGGGCCGACGAAGTGGCGTGGTCCCCGCTATCGAGCGATTCCCGCTCCGGCGTGGCGGTGCTCTCCTCGGATGATGCCCGGTTTCTCGCCATCGTGTCGGTGGGGGAGGAGGCGGGGGCGCGCGAGGGAGCACTGGCGTTTGCAGGCGGGAACCTGATCGGGATCGTCGATCGGGTGACCGCCCACCTGGCGCGCGTGCGCGGGTTCCAGGCGAGAGGCGTGCGGCTGCCGGTCTTGGTGCGCACTTCCGGACGCAGTCTTCCCGGCGGGCTCGAGGTTGTACCCGCGGTGCTCGCCGGCCGAGGCTCGTTCGCTGCGCTCGTCGAAACCGCGCTCCCCCTCGAGCTTCGGCGGGGTGACCAGGTCTACTCTCTCGCCTCTGGTGCCCGCGATTCCACGCTCCTCGGGCAGGTGGCGGATGAGGGCCTCGAGCCCAGAGTCGAACTCGCGGCGTGGACGGGAGTCCGGGCCGGTCTTTTGATCGAGGGCGTGGGAACGCACGATCCGTGGCGGAGTCTCTTCCGCCCCGAACCGGCCGAGGTCGTGCTCGCCCCGGGGCCGCGGGGCCGAGGCGCCCTCGTGGCGGTGGAGAGCGGACTCTCAGTGGCTCCGGGCTCGGCGGTGGTCGCTTCCGGTTGCCTACTGGGTCGTGTCCGGTCCTCGCGCGCGGGGCGGGCCTGGATCGAGCGCAGCTTGGACGAGGGATTTGCGATCGCCGGCGCCGTGGAGGGGGGAGGGACTTCCGCGATTCTCCTGCGGCTCCACGGGGCAGGGGAGGGGTGGCGCTCGATCGCGCCGGAGAGTCCAGGGGTCTTTCCTGGACCCATCCGATCGGTCATGGCGGACGATCTCGTGCCTCCGGGCCTCCGGCTCGGGGACATGGATGGGGAAGGGCACGTAGCCGTGCCCGCTCCGGCGAGAACCTGGCCGAGCAAGGTGACGATTCTGGCGTTCCGCTTCGAGGAAGAAGCCACCCGATTGCGAGCGGGCGCACCTTGAGTGGCTTCGTCTTGGGACTCTCCCTGCTCGTGCTGCCGGTCGAGATCGTGCGATCGGCGCTCGGGGAGAACGGCGCTTGGCTCCCCTCATTCGGCTTCGTGCTCACCCTGGCGACGGCGCGCCTCTCCCCGCGTCCGCGCTACCAGGGCGTGGCCTTGTTCACGGGAGCGATCGAAGGTCTCATTGTTCCCTTCGGTTACGTGTGGATCGCCGCCGACCTCCTGTTGCTCGGAGCCCTGGCGCGGCTCAGTGTGCGACTGCTCCCTCACCATGGAGTGGGGGTGAGGGCCGCCTCCGCGGCCGTGCTGGCCACGCTGTTCCCGGTCATCTTCGTGAGCTTCGGAAGCGTGGGCGCTTGGTTCGGACTTTCGCGCGAGGCCCCGATGCCGGACGGGGCCGTTTTGGCCCTCGTGGCCCAAGCGGCGGTGAACACGATTCTTTTGTTGATGATGGAACGATGGCTCCGAGCCTCGCCGACGGCCCGTCACCGACTGCTCTCCCGCGCCTGACGCTAGCCCTCGTGAAACCGCATGTCGCGACTCTGGTCGCGTGCGATAGTGAATCGCTCGGAGTAGCGTGTGGGCAATCTCCAGGACGCCCGGCCCCGAAGGGCTGTGCAAGCCCGCTCGCCCCTCGCGGAACTCGGCCTTGCTCTCGAACCGCATACTCGTGATCGGTTGGGTCTTCACTCTGCTCTTTGGCGGAGTGATCCTGCGTCTCTTCGACCTCCAGATCACCCGCGGGAGCGAGTATCGCGGGAGGGCCTTGGCACCGGCCGTCGAGCCGACGTCGTTGCCGGCGCTACGAGGTGCCCTCCTCAGTCGGGACGGAGAGCCTCTTGCTCGAGACTTGATCGGAGGGGTGGTCGAGATCAATCCCTCGCTCTACCGCGAGCGATCGCTCGTACATGCCGTAGCCGACCTGCTCTGGCTCCTTTCCGTTCCGCCCCACGCCACGCCCAAAGACTGCCTAGCCGCAGTTCGTGCCAAACCTCTGGAAAGCGCGCAGCAGATCCTGGGGACACCCGCCTCGACGCTGCTCACCGACAGCCAAGTCCTCGCCGAGCGCGGAGCGGCGCTCCTCTATCCGCACGGGGCGCTCTTGCGCAGTCCGCCGGAATGCGAAGCGCGCCTTCGCGCCGCTTGCGAAGTGGTGGTCGGCGACGGCCGTCGCATTCGCCGCCGCGAGCTACGAAGCCTGGGCGCGGAGGTGGGTAGCCTGGCTCGGGCATTGCCGATGGAACCCCGATCGTTGGGCCTGCGCCTGCTCACCGAGCTGCGCCTTGAAGAAGAATTGGGTCGAGCCGTTGGTTTCCGCGATGCCGAAGAGATCCAGCAAGCGATCGAGGCCTCGTTTGCGCGGGAGAGTCAATGGGTGTTCGAGCGCCTCGAACACGAACTCCGCGATGCCGCCGCGCTCGATCGACTTGGCAGCGCGCGGTTGGATCGACTTTTCCATTCACCGGAAGAGCTACGAGCATTTGCCGCGTCGCTCAGTGCGCATCCACAGGATCCCCTCGAAGCGGAGGCGGCGATTTCGGCCGATGACGCCCTGAGGGCTGGTCAGCTTCCGCCCCTCCTTACGGACGAAGCCCTCGCCGAGGCGGCCAAGACACGAGACAGCGTTGGCGAAGCGGCGCGGCGGGGGCTCTTCACCGGAGACTCGGAAGCGCTGCTCGAGGCTTGGTGGCGTCGAGAGCGCACGCAGCCCGATTTCGACCCCGAGGAGCACCTGGGGCCACGGCGCCGCCGGGAATTACTGGCCCGCTACCGCGGCGCGCGCAGCTTCCGATTCGGAGCACGTTCGACCGGGGACGTGGCGGGGCTGATCGTGGGGCCCGGGCGGCTCGAACGAGTGGGCTTCCGGCAGGCTCCCGCGTTTCGGCGCGACGAGTCGATCCTGCAGGGCCTACCACTGGGCCTGCAATTGTTGGTCGGGGAGGTGGCTCCCGAAACCGGTCTTCCTCGAGGCGGATTCGGACTCGAATTTGCCAACCAGCGCCGTTTGCACGGTCGCCCCGGCCTCGGGTCGGGAGCGGTGCCGGAGCGGCCTCCGGAGCACGGGAATGACCAGTCCACGACCCTGTCAATTCCCCTCTGCCGCAAGCTGGAGGCAGTTCTCAAGACCGCCGCATTCGATGATCCCGCCGCCATCGCGGTCGTCCATGTGGCAACCGGAGAGGTTCTCGGGCTGGCCACGTGGCCGCTTCCGAGTGATCTGAGGACCGCACTCTTGGAACGCTCCGAGCGGGATGACGAGATTCGTTGGCTGCGCCAGTTCCTCCGCCGCGGTGAGGGAATGACGACGCAACGCCACCTGTGGCTTCAGTCGTTGGTGGTGCCGAACGAGAGCGAGCGGCGGGAGCGCGACTTCCTTGCATTTGCATTGGACCGTCCGAGGGATTGGGCACCTGCACGACTCTCGGACCTACAAAAAAAGCAGGCTCGCTCGGGTTCCTATCATCGCGCCGTCGACTCCTCGGAGCACTTTCCCCCCGGTTCGGTCTTCAAAGCACTCACCCTGCTGGCGGGGCTCGAGGCGGGCGTCGTCAATCGTCACACCATCGTTGACTGTGTGGACACGGAACGGCGTCCCTACCACCGCTGCCACGATCACGGGGCGAAGATCGACGTGAGGGCGGCCCTCGAGAAGTCCTGCAACGAGTTCTGCTACTTCGTGGGCGAGCATCTTGGTGCCGCCGCGCAGGTCGACTTCTTTGATCGCATGGGGCTTTTCGACGCGATCCCGGGCCTCCTGCCGGCGGAACGCGACCGCATCCCGGTTCTCCTCCATGATCCGCCCAAGAGCCTGGCGATCGGCGGCGGCAGTGTGTTCTGCACGCCGGTGCGCGCGGCCGGGCTCGCGGCTTCGCTCGGGCTCGGTCGCGTCGTGCACCCGCACCTCGTGCGTTTGGAGGGAGCCGAATCCGCGATCGGACCCGAGTTCGCCAGTGCGGCCAATCTCGGCTTAGTCCGCAGTGGAATGCGGGATGTGGTCGGTCCGAGGGGCACGGCCGCGCGGCATCAACGGGAGCTCGCTCCGTTCCGCATCGCGGCCAAGACCGGAACCGCGGATTACGGCAGTCCCGAGACGGAGCGACTCCAGCAAGCGTGGTTCGTGGGCTTTGCTCCCGCAGACCCCGCGGACCGCCCCGAGTGGGCTTTTGCCATCGTCCGCACCAACACGACTCGGCAGGGTGCGGATGTGGCCGGGCTGTCCGAAGGAGTGCTCAAGGCGCTCGGAGAAGTATTCCCGGAGAAAATCTGGTGGTGAGCCGAACGGCCTGGAAACGACTGCGGCTGAGCCAGCTCGACCCGGCAGTCCTGGGACTTACGCTCCTGCTGCTCATCTTCGGCCTGACCGTCATGGCGAGCGCGGACTTGGCCGGCCTTGCCCTCTTGCCCCAACTGCGCTGGCTCGGCCTGGCGGCGCTCAGCACTCCCTTCCTCGTTTGGGTCCCCTATCGACGTTTCCTCAAGTGGTCGCCGCTCTTGTGGGGCCTCGGAGTGGCGCTTCTCCTCGCCGTGCTCTTGGTGGGCACGGCGATCAATGGCTCGCGGCGTTGGTTGCCGCTGCTCGGCTTCGGGTTCCAGCCGTCGGAGTTCGCGAAACTCGCGACCGCCCTCTTCCTTGCGCACCTGACGAAGACCGAGAGTGCCTACGCGCGCTGGCGTGATTTGCTCGTGCCAGCCGCGGCGGCCCTGATCCCGGCGGTGCTGATCCTGAAAGAGCCCGACCTCGGAAACAGCCTCTTGTTCCTCCCCATGCTGGCGGTGGCATGGATCGCGGGGGGAATTCCCTGGCGGCGACTCGGTACGCTCCTCCTCTCGGGGATGATCCTCCTCGCCGCGCTCTACCAGTTCGGACTCGAGGAGTACCAACGCGAGCGCATCTGGAGCACCTACCGACTCGAGGCCATGACTCCCGCGCAGCGCGCGGGTCCCGGTTACCAGCTCGACCAATCCCTGCTCGCGATCGGAAACGGCGGGTTTTGGGGACATGGACTCGGCGATGGCCCGGTGACCCAGTCGGGGCGACTGCCTTATCAGCACAACGATTTTGTATTCGCGGTCTTGGCGGAGGAGCAGGGCTGGCTTGGCACTACCCTGATCGTCGCGCTGCAATTGGCCCTGATTCTGGCAATGCTCCGCTTGGCGCGCGTGCTGCGCGACCACGTGGGAAGAGTCTTGATCCTCTTGATCGGCACCCTCATCGGAACGCAGACCCTCGTGCACTTGGGCGTGACCCTGGGCGTCCTGCCCACGAAGGGGCTGCCCCTACCGCTCTTTTCGGCCGGAGGCACGGCGCTCTTCGCGGTTCTCTCCGGGCTGACCCTCGTGCAAAACGTGGCGGTCCACCGCGCCCGGTTCCCGATGCCGGGGCGGCGCTGGCGCGACGATTTTTGACCCCGAAGGAATCAGCCTCGGAGCGGGCGCCCTTCGACGTCCATGAGCTGGGCGTGGCCAAGCTCAAGCTCGTCGACGGCACGGCGCAGGCGAGTTTCTTCGCCGACCAGGACCAGCACTCCCTTGCGGGCCCCCAAACGAGGGCCGACGCGTGCGAGGTCCGCGAGTGTGACGCCTTCCATCGCGGCAAACAGGCGGGCGGCGCCGTCGGGCTCCATCTCCGCTTCGGCCCCAATCGACATGAACTCGACCGCGTCGGAGACCGCCTCGAAGGCTTTGACCACGTCGGAGCGATAACTCGCGAGCGCCTTTTCGAGCTCCTCGGCTTCGAATTCACCCGCGGCCAACCGGTCCATCTCCTTGATCATCTCGGAGAGCGCCTCCGTCGTGACCTCGGCATTCACGTTCGAGGTGGCGGTGAAGGTCCCCTCATAGCGTCCCGCCGCGAGACGGGAGGCCGCTCCGTAGGTGAATCCGTGCTCTTCGCGGAGATTCTGGTTCAACCGACTCGTGAAGCTGCCTCCGAAGATGTGGTCGCAGAGTACGAGAGGGGCGAGATCGGGAGAGCGGATCGTGTCGCTGTCCTTCAGGAATCGAATGACGGTCTGCGGGGCCTCCGGCTTGGCGATCAGGAGGATCTTCCAGGACTCGTCGGGGGTGGCCTTCGGGGCGGGAATGGGCTCCGGGTCGTGGCCGCGGGTCAGTTCGGAGAAACGAGACTCAAGGGCGGAGAGCAGGCGCTCCGGGTCGATGCCGCCCGCGCTCACGATGTGCCCGCGCACGAGCAAATCGCGGAACGCCGCGTAGCGCTCCTGCATGTGTTCCAACTGGAGGCTGCCCACGCTGGCGGCATATCCGGCCACCGGTGCGCCTCGCACGCCGCGAGCCTCGCGGAGGGCCCGGTGCCCGACCAGCATGGCCACTTCGGCGGGCCGTGATCCCCGCTGGGAAATTTCGGCCAGGCGCATTTGTTTCTTGCGTTCGAAGTCGGCTCCGAGGAGCGCGGGACGCAACATGATTTCGGCCAAAAGATCGAGGCTCGAATCAAACTCCCGCACGAGCGCACCCAGGTTCACGTGCAGCGCGAAGCGCGTCGCGTGGACACGCAACAGCGTGCCGCGGCGATCGAGTTCGGCGGCGAGTTGCGCGGAATCGTGGGCGCCGGTTCCCTCGGTCAAAAGTTCGGCCATCAGGCTGGTCGACCCCTCGAGGCCGCGGGGCTCCAAGATCGCGGGGAGGGGAACCATCCACTTGAGCGAAAAGAGCCCGGCGCTCGGGCGGAAGAGATGCCAGAGGCGGGGACCGGCTTCCCCGAGCGTCGCGTGGGACTCCGGCACCGGGGGACGCCAGGTGGTTCTTGGCGCTAGCGTCGGCATGAGGTCGCGCGCCGAGGTGCGCTTCGCCGCGCCCTTCGGGACGATGGTCAGCACGGTTCGGCCGATGCGGTCCAGGCACTGTTTTGCTTGAAGACGCACGGCTTCGGGCGTGGCCGTCCGGTAACGATCGAGATCGCGGGCGAGCACTCCGGGGTCTCCGAAGTGGTGTTGGTACATGTTCAAGAGATCGGCGCGCGAGGCGATGTCCTGGAGTTCCCGCAACACTCCCGCCTCGTGTTTATTGACCACGCGCTCGAGCTCTTCCGCGCTCGGTCCCTCCGCAAAGAATCGATCGAGCACATAGGCGATGGCCGATTCGATGGCGGCCGGTTCGACACCGGGCAGCGCGGTCGCGGCCGCGTAGAAAATCGACCCGAGGGTGCCGGAGTCTTGACGCGCGGCCACATCTTGGGCAACGCGTCGTTCGACGACGAGTTCTCGATAGAGCCGGCTCGCGGGACCATCGGCCAAGACGTCGGCGGCAAGATCGAGTTCGGCATCTCCCTCTGCGAAGTGAGCGGGGCTGCGCCAAGCGAGAGTCACCCGAGGCAACGGAACTTCGTCTTCGAGCACGACCCGAACTTCGCTCGTCGCTTCGCTGAACTTCGGAACCACCCGAGGCGGCGTGGGGCGATCGGTGATGCTCTCGAAGAGCTCTCGGATGTAGGGTTCGGCGGTCGCACGATCGAAGTCGCCCGCCACCACCAGCGAGGCGTTACTCGGAACGTACCAGCTCGCGAAGAAGTCCTTCACGTCTTCGACCGTCGCGGCTTCGAGATCCGAGTGACTGCCAATCACCGGGTGGGCGTAGGGGTGATCTTTGGGCCAAAGAAGCTCCGGCAAGAGCAGCCAGGCCTTCCCGTAGGGCTGGTTTTCGTAGCTCTGGCGGCGCTCGTTGCGGACGACGTCGCGCTGGAGGTCCAACTTCTCCTGCGTCATGGTCATTCCGAGGCTTTCGAGGCGATCGGCCTCCAGCCACAGGAGGACCGGGAGGAGATGGCTCGGGCCCGTGCTGTAGTAGTTGGTCCGATCCTCGGAGGTGGACGCGTTGTTGGAGCCGCCCGAGGCCTCCATGATCTCGTCGAACCGGCCGTCTGGGACCCGTTCCGTCCCCATGAACATCAAGTGTTCGAAGAGATGGGCAAAACCGGTGCGGCCCTTGGGTTCGTCTTTGGACCCGACGCCGTACCAGAGATTGACGGTGACGAGGGGGAGGGTCCGGTCCGCGTGGAAGATCACCGTGAGGCCATTCTTCAGGCGGATGCGTTCGAAATTGAGTGCCAGCGCCATGGGAATGGGAGCTCCGGGGTCATCAGTCGGCCCCCTTTGGGGGCGGCGATGGTAACGACGAGGGACTCCGCATTCCCGTCCAGTCGGGGGGAGGCCCCGGACTCGTCCTACGGCCACCCCCGGGGTATGATCCCGCCTCCGCGTTCGGGCGGAGGATGGGCCGACCGCCCGGGGGCGCTGACCGATGGATCCGGACCTTCTTTCGATCGACGACGCGCGCACGAAGGCTCGGGAGGCCAAAGCGGCCTTCGAGCAATTCCGCAAGTTCGACCAGGAGACCGTCGACCGCATCACCTACGCGGTGGTCGAGGCCGGATTCGCCGCCGCTGAAGAGTTGGCCAAGCTCGCGGTGGAAGAAACCGGGATCGGGCGCGTCGCTAGCAAGATCGCGAAGAATCGCTTCGGTACGCGGGGAATCTGGCAGGCGATCCGCGGTCTGCGAACGTGCGGTCTTCTGCGGGACGACCCGGAGCGGGGCATTCAGGAGGTCGCGGACCCTTTCGGCGTGGTCGCCGCAATCATCCCGACCACCAACCCAACTTCGACAGCCCTGTTCAAAGCGATCATCTGCCTGAAATCGCGCAACACGATGGTGGCTTCGCCCCACCCTCGGGCCGTGCGCTGCGTGGCCCGGGCGCTCGAGATTGCTGCCGCCGCCGCGGTGAAGGCGGGGGCACCCAAGGGTGTCATCACCTGCATGACCCAGGTCTCCCTCGAGGGGACTCAGGCGCTCATGAAGGATCGGGCGGTCGACTTGATCCTGGCGACTGGCGGTGGCGCCTTGGTGCGTCAGGCCTACAGCTCGGGGAAACCGGCGTTTGGCGTCGGACCCGGCAACGTGCCGGTGTACGTGGATCGTTCGGCCGATCCCGCCCACGTCGCACGCTGCCTGGTCGAGAGCCAAACTTTCGACAACTCGGTGCTCTGCACGAGCGAACAGTCCGTGGTCTGCGACCGCCCGGTCGCGGAGCGTGTTCTTGCGGAATTGCGCGCCCGCCACGCCCACATCTGTTCGCCGGAAGAAAACCAGAAGCTCGCGCGCGTCCTCATCAAGGACGGCGTGACCAACTCGGAGCTCGTGGGGCTCGATGCCGCCAAGGTCGCGGAAAAAGCGGGCTTTCAGGTTCCCCCGGACACCACGCTTTTAGTCGCTCCGACCAGCGACGTCGGCAAAGAACATCCCCTGTCGCGCGAAAAGCTCTGTCCCATCATCGCTTTTTACACCGCGGACGGCTGGGAGGCTGGCTGCCATCTCTGCATCAGACTCCTCAACGTGGGAGGGCGCGGGCACACCCTTGGAATTCACTGCGAGCAGGAATCCATCGTGCGGGCCTTTGCGCTGGAAAAACCGGTCAACCGCATCGTCGTCAACAGCCCCACCGCCCAAGGCGGCGTGGGGTACACGACCCGCCTCTTCCCGTCTTTGACGCTCGGCTGTGGGTCCTTTGGAGGGAACATCACCTCCGACAACATCGGACCGCAGCATCTGGTCAACATCAAGCGGGTGGCTTACGTGCGCCGCGATTGGCGGGCCGGCACCGCTGCGGACGAGTTTCCGCACCTGCCCCCGCTCGCTGCGGAAGCCCCGCGGGCCTCCGTCCGCAGTCCCTGGGAGGAAACGCTCCCCGGGGCCGGCGCGGCGATCCCCAATCCGGCCGCCCTGCCGCCCCCCGCCAGTCCGGCCGCCGCCGAGTCTCGAGAGCGCCGGCCGGGCGAGCATTTCTCCGAAGAGGAACTGCGCCGGGTCTTGGCCGACGCCATGGCGGCGCGGACTCGCGAACGGGGAACTGGTGGTGGGGGAGGCTACTGACGGGAGAACTTCTCGGAGTCTGCCTTGGCAGGCTCGCGGTCTCCACGGAGAGTGCATGGCCGGTTCGCCGGATCACGCTAGATTCGAGGTGAATAGACGATGAGCAAGATTGCCCTCGGAATGATCGAAACCCGCGGATTGGTGGCCTCTGTGGAAGCCGCCGATGCCATGGTCAAAGCCGCTCAGGTGACCCTGATCGGCAAGGAGAAG
>CADEGH010000039.1:0-3554 GCA_902826835.1 uncultured bacterium
GATGACCATGGTTTTCCTTACTTAACCGGTGGTCCTAAATTTGGGGAGCAGCTCAAATGTCTACGGCCTGGCTACCGCAGGGGGGGCTCCCTACACCCCTCCCCACTCCTTGAACTTGCCATCCTTTTTGATCGACGGATACCTCAATGATACGGCCTGCTCGTTCGTCGTGCGATTCTACGAATATGACCCCAACTCTCCCATAAACTCGAACTACTTGGGGAGCGCGGGGATCGCAGCAATGTCCTCGAGCATCTTTGACCCCCAAGTGCCGGTAGCGGTTGCGACATCAGGATACTTGCTTGCCATCACGATCGATCCGGAACCGCCCTGCACCGGAGGTGAGACTCTGGTAATCTACTAGCGATGCCTTCCCAGCCCAGATCGAATGTCCGTGAAAGAGCCCTAGTTCTTGGCGGTCTCTTGCTGGTAACGGGGGTCATCTACTTCGCTCTGAAGGCACATGGGCAACCTTCGGGTGAAACCGGCGCTCAAGGTACGACCTCCTCCACTCGCACTGCGCCGCCCGCGCTCGAAGCTACGCGAGAGGAGGAGGTCGACTCGGTGGCAACAAGTCTATTCAGTCAAGGAGAGAAGGCCAACTTCCGCATTTCACTTCGCGCGCACACCGGCGAAGCTCTCGAGGGCTGGGGAGTCCTGATCTTCGCAGCGCCTGATCCCGCAAGGGGCAGCGAGTCCTCTGGCATCTCGTGGCAGCCGCTGTTTCCATTGTCGGAAATCCAGACGGATTCAGCGGGATTGGCGACGGCAGGCAATTTCCCCCACGGCCACTACTTCGTAGTGACCAGCCGAAGCGGGGCGCTCATCCATGCGAGCGATCGTTTCGAAATCCGCGGCGAGCGCGAGACGGATCCGTTCGAAGTAGCAGTCCCTCCCCACAATATCGTCACTGCGATTGCGCGAGATGCAGTGAGCGATGCCGAGATTCGCGATGCCGAGGTCCTGATCAAACTCGAAAGCCGGCAGCCTGGCGGCGAGGGAGTGGTGCTTCGGGCGCCGACTGCCCCGGATGGCACGTTCCTAATCAGCGCATCTGCGGGCGCGTTTGACCGCTTACATTGTCGGGCGCGAGTCTCCCGGTCCGGCTACGCCCCCGCAGTAATCAAGGAGCTTCGTGATCTCGCGACGGATGCGGCGGGGAGGAAGATAATCGCGCTCCGTCAGGGTAAGGCGCTTCGTGGTGAGCTCGTTCCCCCTTCCTTTGGCCTTATCGATCGTCCCGTTCAAGTTCTTCTGCAATTTCCGACGTCGGCCGTGTCCTTGCGGGTCGCATCGGAGGCTGGAGGGCGATTTGAACTTGCCGATGTCCCTGACGAGGGCGAGGTCGCGGTCCAACTGCTCGACGAGAAATGGTACGTCGACGGGACTCAGGCGCAGGGTGACCGAGGTCATCTCGGCTTGTTTTCGGTGATTTCTGGCGCCGTGAACACGCTTCGAATTCCGGTGGCACATGGTGCCAAAATCGTCGGGCGCTTAATTGACTCCCGAACCGGAAATGGCGTGCCAAGTGTCACCGTTCGCGCGCAGTCTCTCGCCCTGGCACGGGAGGAGTTTCGGCGTTCCGAGACGATCTCAAATCAGGAGGGTGCTTTCGAGCTCGGGGATCTTGCTCCAGGGTGGCATCGGCTTGAGGCTAAGGGGACTCTCTTCACGCTGGACTCGCACGAAGTCCAGACGCGTTGGCCTCCTCGGTCTGCCCTCTCCGGTTTGGTTCTGAGCGGCAGCGAGGACGCACGGAGAGCCTACTCCGTGGAGATCGGAAGTGCATTAGAGATCCTTGTTAGGCCGACAGATACTGCGGCAGTCGACCTGCCGATGGTAAGGCTCGGCCGCGTCACGGGGAGAGTTCTCGAATCACAGGGGGAAGTGATCTCCGGGGCTAAGGTGCAAGTTGTGCTGGACGATGACCCTCGGCGATTCAGTGGCGAGCGGGCTCTGGCGCTGCGCGAGGGAAGGTTGAGCACTGTTTCGAAATCGGATGGTACGTACACGCTGGATCAGATCGAGCCGGGGGATTGGAACCTACGAGCAGTGACAAGCCGTGGTCTCCAGTCAGAGATCACGCGCATCACATTGCCCCAGGGTGCCGACGAGGCGCGCGTCGACTTGACGGTGCGGCGTGGTAACCGCATGTCGCTGCGCGCCACGACAGATCGCGGAGTGCCCGTCGCAGGCTTGGAAGCCGCCGTCACGAGCGGCGGTCAGATGACAACGGGCGAGACCAGCCTACTCGCGCTCCTGATCACGGCCCAGGATGGGCTTGCGACTGCTGACGTGGGCCACAGCCGATCGGTAGTCCTGCGCTACAGAAACCTCAAAGAATTGGGTCTCGTGCTTGAGGGTGGTCGGGGCGAGGAAATCGTGCACAGGATTGAACTCTTGGAGGGCCAGGAGACGCCTGTGGAAGTCAAGCTCTTTCGCCGGCACCAGATCTCCGTACGCATTCTGTCAGCGGAAGGCGCAGCGATTGTGGGTGCGCTCGTTCAGTTCGACCGCCTGGAAGCGGACGGCTCGGTGGTTCCCTTGGCTTTCGATTGGACTCGGACGGATGGCAGCGGCCGAGCCAGAAGATTCGTGGACCGCGAGGGTGCCTACCGCGTTCGTTCCGTCAGCCCTCTAGGGTCACCCGTGGGTGCTGGCTTATCCTCAAGCGGATTCGAGCTCCTGGATGCTGCGCCTCTATTCACTTCCGAGACTGAGTCCGTCGTGCTGGTTCGCCCTAAGTGAAGCCTCGCGTGTGGTTCCAACTCTCGATGCCCCAGTTTCCACCGAGTACCGGGGGATCGCAGCTCTCGGAACCCCCCTGTGGGCCACGATCCAACGTAGCTCCCCCTGCGACCGGTCACCGGGTCATCACGTCTCCATGTCCCTTCGCCGGGCGGGGCGCGGCAGGGGCGAAGTCGTGCGACCGTGGCACCGAACACCGGGGGACGGGGCGCGTCCCATGGCTGCCACACCCTCGATCCGACTTGATTCCATGGCATCCTGGCCCCCGTCGACCATGCCCGAAAACAGAGAGAAGTTCGTAAGAGGGTAGCCCTCGGGGAGCCACGCCGCCAAGCTCAATAGAATCAATTTGTTGCATGGATGAGTGTCGGCCGCAAGCGCATAAGTTGTTGATTCGTAAGGCGTTGTGGACGTATCGGCCAGACTGGACGATCTCCGCAACTGGCAGAGTTCAATGGCACACGTCCGGATTCGGTGTCGCAAAGCAACGCATAGTGTTATTTTGCGAGCATGGAACCGGGACAACGCCCTCTGAGAGCCCGTCAGTACATCGAGCATCTGGCGGCGTCGGGTCGCTACCAGTTCAGTTCGGCTGAAGCGCAGGCAGCGCTCGCCGTGTCCGCCGCGGCAGCGAACGTCGCACTGAACCGGCTCGCGAAGCAAGGGGCCATCGCGTCGCCGGCGCGCGGCTTCTACGTCATCGTTCCGCCTGAATACCGCGCGCTTGGCTGCCTTCCCGCCGATAAGTTCATCCCGGCGCTGATGAAGACGCTCGCGATGCCGTACTACGCCCGGCTTCTCACCGC
>CADEGH010000039.1:3564-47298 GCA_902826835.1 uncultured bacterium
ATCCCGGGGCCGCGCACCAGCGCCCGCAGGAGTTCCAAGTCTTCCTCGAAAAACGGCGCCTGGCGATCGAATGCGGCAAAGTGCGCGTCGCGTTCCTGACCCGCAAGCGCCTGCGGGAAGTTCCAGTGCAGGCCCTCAACACTCCTCGCGGCTCGCTGCTCCTTTCTACCCCCGAAGCCACCGCGGTGGATCTCGTCGGCTACCAGCATCAGTCCGGCGGGCTCGACCAGGTCGCGACGGTGCTGTCCGAACTCGCGGAAAAGATCGATCCCCAGAAGCTCGCCGCCGCCGCCGCCACCGCCGCCGTCCCGTGGGCGCAGCGCCTAGGCTATTTGCTTGAACACGTCGGCGCCGCCGACCGCGTCGCGCCGCTCAAAGAATATGTGCGCGCGCGCGCACACGAGTCGGCGCTGCTGCTGCCGAACGCGCCGAAGCAGCGCGCGCGCGCGTCCAGGCTCGAGCGCAATGGCGACTGGAAGCTCCATATCAACACCGCCGTGGAGACCGACCTGTGATTCCGCGCGACTACATCACTGAATGGCGGCGTCGCGCTCCATGGGTGCAGGACTTTCAGGTCGAACAGGACCTCGTCATCAGCCGGGCGCTGGTCGAGATCTTCTCCAATCCGCTACTGCATGAGGCGCTCGCGTTCCGCGGCGGCACGGCGCTCTACAAACTGCATCTGACGCCGCCCGCGCGCTACTCCGAGGACATCGACCTGGTACAGACAAAGGCCGAAGCGGCCGGACCCATGATGGGGGCGCTGCGCGGCGTCCTCGACCCGTGGCTCGGCAAGCCCAAGTGGAAACAGACAGATGGGCGGGTGACGTTCGTCTACCGGTTCGCGTCCGAGGACTCGCCGCCGCTGGCACTCAAACTGAAAGTCGAGACGAACACGCGCGAGCATTTTTCCGTGTACGGTTTCAAGGAAATTCCCTTCACGGTCTCGTCCCGCTGGTTCGAAGGCGCGTGCGATATCCACACCTATGAACTTGACGAACTCCTCGGCACCAAAATGCGTGCTCTCTACCAGCGCAAGGCGGGCCGGGACCTGTTCGACCTAGCGACGGCGCTGACTAGCGGAATCGCGGATCCAGAGCGGGTCGTCAAGTCTTTCCTGCGCTACATGGAGCATGACCAGCACCAGATCACGCGCGCGCTTTTCGAGGAGAACTTGGCGGAGAAACTGAAGGACCCGGCCTTCCTCGCCGACATCAGCCCGTTGCTCACGGACGGCTACAAATGGGACCCGGAAGCGGAAGCGCCCATTGTCTCGTCGCAATTGATCGTGCACTTGCCGGGCGAGCCCTGGAAGGGCGCGGCAACAGATTGACCATCGTCGTATGACGCGAGAGTGAAGGCGCAAGAATCCACATGGCTATCCTGAGGGTCGACATCGAGAGGGCACTCGACGAACTCGTCTCGCAAGAGAATGGGATGCGTTTTCAGGGACTAGCCGTGGCACTCGGTAAGAAGCGCTGGCCGGAACTCATCGCCCGGCAGCGGAAAAAGGACTTCGGACTCGACGCCCACGCTCCGGCCAGCCAGACGCCAGAGAAAATCGGAAAGGGGCTCGCCGCATCCGTCACGCCCACACTCAAGAAGGTTTCCGACGACGCCAAGGAAGCCAAGGCCGAATTTGCCGACCTGCGAGCGCTTCTCTTCGTGACGTCGGCGAAAGTCGGAAATGCCGACCGAAAGAGGTGGGAACAAGCGATCCGAAAGGACTACGGGCTCGAACTGTACATCATCGAGCGCGAGGAAATCATCTCGACGCTGTTGATGCCCGAGAACGCCCAGCTCTGCGCCAGCCATCTCTATCTCCACGTCGCCGTCGAACCGGTGGTCGCAGACCTCATTGCCCGGACGAAACGCGCGGCGGCAACCGTTGCTCAAACATGGGCTGTCAGAACGAAGGGACATCCCCTCATCGACCTCACTGCGCGCCGCATTGATGCCGATGGCGCGCAATCCGCTGAGGGCTACGCACTCAAGGACATCGACCGCGCCCTCTCGCAGAGCCGCCGCATCGTCCTTGAGGCCCCGGCCGGCCGCGGAAAAACCACAACGCTGATACAGCTCGCGCAACGCCCCCGTGCTTCGGGCACCGCATTCATCGTGGAGCTGCCGGCGTGGACGTCGTCGTGCCGGAGAATTCTCGAATTCATCGCCGGCATGCCGGCTTTCCAGGCGGAAGGCCTCACCGCCGCCGACCTCGCGCGCGTGCAGCAGACAGAGCCGTTCTTGTTTTTGCTGAACGGATGGAACGAGATTGCGGAGTCCAACTCGACGCAGGCAGACGTTGCGCTGCGCGAACTCGAGCGGGACTTCCCGACCGCGGGCATCATCGTCGCCACGCGCACGCACCACCTGACGCCGCCGCTGCCGGGAGCGCTGCGGCTCCGCCTTGAGCGGCTTCGCCGCACGCAGCGCTCCGACTATCTGACGGTGCGACTTACAGGGAGGGCGTCTGAGCTGCGTGGACGGATCGATGCCGACGCAGCGCTCGACGAGCTGACGCGCTCGCCCTTCATCCTCTCGGAAGTGGCGGCGTTGTTTGAAGCGGGCACCGCGATTCCATCCACGAAAATCGGCGTGCTGTTAGCTGTGCTCCGTGTACAAGAACAACGGGAGGAACACCGAAACGCTCTCGAGGCCGAACCGATCTTTGGCCGTCAAGCGGACTATTTAAAGGTTCTGGCAACCGAGATGACGCGGCGCGGCACTGTCTCATTGTCCGACGCAGACGCCAGCAACCTCGTTGGCCGCGTCGCCCGTGACCCCGCCGACCAGGGTCACATCAGGCAGGTGGCTGCGCGTGACGTTCTCACGGCGCTCACTGCCCATCACGTTCTCGAACGTGTCGAGTATCCACAGACGGCGTTTCAATTCGAGCATCAGCAACTCCAGGAGTACTACGCCGCAACCGATCTCCGTTCGCAGCTTGTGAGCCTCGTGAATGGCGACGGCCGAAGGGTCCTCGAATTCATCGTCCGTTACATCAATGAGCCGGCTTGGGCAGAACCGCTGCGCATGATCGCCGAGACGATTTCCGAGCAGACGGAGGATGCCGGAGCCAACAGGAAAAATGTCCAAGCCGGCTGCATACTCATCGAGATGGCGCTCGCCGTCGATGCCGTATTCGCCGGCGAGCTTGCGCAGCTTTGCGGCCCCGCGGTGTGGAAGGAAGTCCGCGCGGTGATGGATGAGCGCCTCCGCGGTATATACGACCTTCCTGACCGTCACTACCGGGAATGTGCACTTGCGGCCATGCTAGCCACCGGCTCCGAGGACTTCAGTGACATCCTTCTACCACTCTTTTCGTCGACAGAAGAGCGGACAAGGCTCCATGCGTACCGGCTTTGGCCCGAAATTGACCCAGCGATTCTCGGGCCCGACTGGCAAAAGCAAGTCGTCGCATGGCCCGATGAAGTCCGCGCCGACTTCGTCTCCGAGCTGCTTCATTACCGCCTCGAACCCGATATTGCGGTCTTCGCCGCCGCCGACAAGAACGGCGCCGTCAAGAAGGCGGCGGCATCAAGCTTGTTATGGGCCCGCTCGGACGACGCCGTCATCCGCATCCTCGACAGCATGGACGATGAAACCTTTGCCGATTTCGCGCGTCAGCACCCCAATGCGATCCCTGACGCGCTTCGGGGAAGGACCGTCGCGGCGCTTAGGAGATTTATCGACAGCACCGCGGACCAACCCGCGCGGCTTAGAACCGCGCTCGAACTCATCCGGATGGGCGAGCAAGGTCTCGACGGCGTCGTCAAGGATGCGATGACCGCTCTCCCGGGCGGTGACATGCACAACCTTGAGTCCTACTACGTCCAGCCCGCGCTTGAATACCTGCGCAAGGCTGATCCAGCTTGGGCGAGCGAGTGGGTCGCCGTGCAAGTCGCCGAAGGCGTTCTCTATTCGCGCGAGCATTGGATGCAATTTGCCCCCGTCGTTCCAGCGCGTCTCGTTGAGAAATACCTGGAGCGGCTTGAAACCAAAGACCTTAAGAATAAGCACTTCGACGGGATGATCGCCGTCATTGCGGCAGGCGCTGACGCAAAGCTCGCCGCGCGGATATTCGCGAAATTCCGCGATCTGCGTCGGAAAATCGACGCGGATCCGGAGGTACGCCACGAATTCGAGTGGCAGGTGATGAACCAGCTCGAGGCGGTGTTCCGCGCATTGCCTCACGACATCGCTGTCGCAGGCGTTCTCGACTCCGTGAGCGCCGGAGATGCCCTCGACATTAAGGTGGCCGCAGACATTCTCAGCCGAGTTGCGCGGTCCAACGAGGCCCCCCTGGAGATCACGAACGCCGAGCAGAAGGCTCGCCTTCGCGACTACCTGAATGGCAGCCTCGACGTGGTACTGCGCCAGGACGACTTCAACGGTAGGGAAAAAGCCAACCTCGCGTCGTCGATTGCACAAGTCGGAAAACCTGAGGACCTGACGGACCTTCTTACGCTGATTCGCGCCGATATCGAACGGGTACGTCGCGGGCGCGCGGCGCGCGCGGCCGGCGACCACGGCCCTCTCGGCAATGGCGGCAGCATGAGCTACGCCAGGTGGCACATCGCGGCCCTTTTGCACCTCGACGCGCCCGCCACGGATCAGGCTCTCATCGACCTTCTTCCCGAGCCCGAGTATCTGTCCGACGTCGCAACGGCGATGGCGCGCGACTTTCTGCTCAAGCCGGAGCGCACTTGGAACACGACCTTCCGATACGAATTGATGTGGGCTGCCCGCGAAGGCCGCAATCCACCGCCACCTGACAACGAGCGGCGCCAGCGCTACGCGGCAGCCCTCAATGCCGAAATCAAACGCCTTCGCGACGAGGCCAGAGACGGCAAGCCGGATCCAGGGATGAAGGAAATCGCCAAGGCTCTCGCAGCGGTCGACGGCCGCGCTTCGTCGCAAGCGGTCATCGACGCGATTGAAGTCCCTGGACACTACGACGAGTACACACGCCTGGACGCTGCCGAGCGATTGTCGATGGCCAGCGTCGTTCTGCCCGCGAATGCCGCATTCGCGCTGCTCGATCCTCTTCTCGAACGCACCGACAAGTGGATGCACGACTCTGACAAGTACCTTCTGCGCCGCATTCTTGCCCTATGCGCGTTTGTCGATGACGTTCCCGCCGGCATCGCGAGGATACGCGAGGTCCTTTCCAAGAGGCGGCTTTACGCTTACGATCTTCGCGAGATTCTGACGGCCCTCGGCGAAAGCCGCTCCCGTGCTGCCGTCGACTTGCTATACGAGCTCGCCGCCGATGCACAGACGTTCGAACATTGCGAGGACAATTTCATTAGTGCATTTGCTGCACTCGACACGCCGCGAGCGCGCGATTTTCTCCTTGGTCTCGTCGATCCCGATTTTCGCACCGACGTCGTTTTGAAGAGGCGCCCCTACGGCGAAGATGTGCTTGTCGCACGCCTGACGGAACTCGCCAGGCGTGAACCCGCTGTTGCCGCGCGACTGCGTGGGTTGTGCGAACGCGATCTCCCTGAACTCAGTCGCCATATACTCTCGAAGGTCATGGACTGGCTGGGCACGTCCGAAGCCCTTACCGCGAACCTCAGCCTCATCGACGACAGCAAGCCGTCGCCCGTGCCGCAAGGCGTCTGGGATCAACTTGAAGGCGCCTTTGTTGAACGAAGATCGCACGGTCAGAACACGATTGCCTTCACCCAGCATGCGCGCGCCTCGAATGACCTCCGCACGCGCCTGTTTAAGATGGTTCCGGACGACCCGAAGCGCCGCAAATCCGCGTTTGCTATTCTCGGGCAAATCGAAGGATGGCGGCTTGATCACGGCAGGCCCAATGGGGAGCCGCGGCACCCCGCCGTGGCCTCGGGCAAGCCATGGCCGCCAAACGTCCCTGGAGCTTGAGCCGACCGCTCCGCGCCAAATAGGAATCGGTTCGATTCATCCAAGGATCGCCGATTCGTCGGGTAGAAACATTGGGACAAGATCTGCTCATGGGGGCTAGCGACAACCAGGCAGTGCCGAAGGGCGCCAAGGACGGCACGTTGCCGACAGGAACGAGCCCGTACGCGACGGGCGGCGGTGAAGTGACCTTCGAGCGAGAGGTTGCGGCGATGTACCTGGCCCACCTGCTGGTCGGTGACGCCGCTACCGAACTTGGCGGCGAACGTCGCATCGTCAGTGTTGCATTCCAGCAGGCCCCAGATCATTCTGTCGACTATGTCGCAGTCAACGCCGCCCTTCCGCACAAGATTCAGCCATCCCTGGCACTCGCCATCGCTGTGCGTCGTGAGCCGATCCCACGACCCCTTGTCGTGGTCACCCCGATTCGGGTCTGATGGCGGAACGTGCATCCCTTCCCGCAGTGCGGCCGGTACCTCCTCACGCAGTTGGTCTCAATCCGGGGAGCCAGTCTCACAGGTTTAGGACTGGGGCTTTCCTTCATCGCCGAAGGACCCGCAGTCTACCGGCCAAGGCATCCCGAGCGCTCCTCGTTCTATCGGATCCTGGACGAGCACTTCGACCGTTACGTCGCGGCTCACGAGGAACGCTTCGAGCCGAAATCTGGGCCTGCACGTTCGGTTGTCTGGCTGGGGGCCGAGGCATTCCTGGGTTGCGGACGTTTGAAAAATGGCTTCGCCCGGCTTCGATGCCCCTCCTGCAAGGGCGAACACTTGATCGCATTCTCTTGTGGCTCTCGCAACTTCTGCCCGTCCTGCCAGGCCAAACGCTCGGCGCTCTTCGCGGAGAAACTCCTGGAGAAGATCCTCGCACCAGTCCCACACCGTCACCTCGTGTTCATTATCCCGAAGGCGCTCCGCGGCCTCTTCGAGCGCGACCGGCGTCTCCTCGGCTTGCTTGCGCGCTGCGCTTACGAGGCAGTCAGGACCTGCTTCCAGGAAATCCTCGGACCAAGAGACGCCGTGCCTGGCTTCGTGGCGAGTTTGCAGACCTTCGGGTCCTTCGCCAACTTCCACCCGCACCTCCATGCTCCTGCGACAGATGGCCTACTTGCTCCAGCCGGAGATTTCGTGCTGCTTCCCCATCTCGACACCTCCGTCCTCACCGAATAGTTCAGAAGGCTCGTCCTCGATCGACTCCATGAAGCCGAACGCCTATCTGACGGCTTCCGAGAGAGCCTTCTCTCCTGGGTCCATTCAGGCTTCTCGGTGTTTGCCGGGACGGCCATCCCGCCGGACGACCAGGACCGCCTCGAGCGAATGGCCAGATAGCTGACGAGGCCGCCGCTCGTGATGGGCTCCTTGTCGAAATCCCCCGCCAGCGTCGCTTCCTGAACATCCGCGACGTCGAACATCCCTGGCTCCGCTACCTCCCCGGCCTTTTCCTCGGCCTCCTCGGCCTCGAACGGCTCCTCCGCAAACGCTCCCGCCTGCTCTGACCCCCTTCCCTCCGCGCCCCGCCCCTCATCTCTGACCGTTCCCAGCCCGGCGCCCATGGTGCGGGGCCCCGGGTTGTCCGTGACGATCCCTCACGGTTTCTGGCGCCAAGGCTCCAAGGAGCGCCGAGGAGAATTCCGGCAAGAATCTTGAGCCAGCCGGGGAAGGCGTGCGCATCCGGGGGTGAGCGATGGATCGAACCCTCTACCTCCGGAGTCCGGCCGTGAAGCAACTGGCTTGGGTGTTGGCAGTGATCGGGACGCTGGTTCTACGGGCGGACGCGCAGACCAGCAGCCCCGGGTGCGGTCTCGTTTTTGATGGGAATTCGTTTCTTGCGATCCCGTCGCAGCCGACGCTGCAGAACGCGTCGGAATTCACCGTCGAACTCTGGGCGGCGCCTTCGGCGGCGGGATCCATGGCCAACACGATCCTGCTCCAGAAGTCGGGATCCTACACGCTCAGCCTGAGCGCCTCCGGGGGCTACAAGTTCACGGCGTGGCTGAATCCGGGCAATACACCGGTGAATGTCACCTCACCTCTCGCGGTCAACTACTGGACTGGCGCGTTCCACCATGTCGCCGCCAGTTTTCAGAGCAGCACCGGCACCCTCCGGCTGGCCATCGACGGGATTCAGGTCTCGACCGTGACCGGACTGACCGGCAAGACCCTGGTCCAATCCACGACCAACCTCGAAATCGGAGGCGTCGTGCCCATTCCAGGGACGTCTGGATTCCCAGGTGTCCTCGATGAGGTCCGCCTCTGGAGCCGCCTGCGCACCCCCAGCGAAATCGCGATCGATCGCCTGCTCGCGCTGCGGCACGTGCCGAATCTCGAGGTCGCGCTCGCCGGCGACGGCGCAGAGGGAGCGGCGGTGCCGGCGACGTTTCCGGACCAGTCGGGCCACCACCAACTGACCAAGGCGGGCGCCGTGACCTATGGCGCAGGCATGGTGTGCGCACCGGCCCACCCGGGAACCGGCGCGGACTTCACCCTGCGTACCGGCGTGAACGGCGCGGAGGTGAACTATGTCGGCGACAAGACGGTCAGCGAGGGTTGGCCGATCGCTTTCGAGTTCCTCTCACACGCCGGCACCTTCGACGGGGCTCCGATCTTCTGGGTCGGTCAGCTCCATCCGGGGGGCGTCAATCCCGTGCAGTATCCCGGACTCGAAGAAGTGCAGATCGACCTCTTACAGCCCTATTTCTCGCTCCTTGAGTACTACCCGCTCCCCCAAGGCGGTCTGTCCCTCACCGGCAACGCGCCGCCGCTTTCCAACCTCGACTTCTGGACGCAGTGCGCCGTGTTCTCGCCCGCCAGTGCGACCGGCTGGGCGACGACCGACGCACATGTCCTGCGCTTCCGTCCGGCGATTTACGTGAACAGTAGCGCGCCCGCGGGCGGGAACGGGACGGCCGCGGCCCCCTACGACTCGCTGCCCGCCGCCATCGCGTCCGCGCAAGCCGGGAGCACGATCTACCTGGCGACCGGCACCTACATCTCGACCGCCACCCTGGGGGTCGCCGTCCATCTCCGCGGCGGCTACGACCCAGTCACCTGGACGCCGACCGCGACGCGCTCGATCATCCAGCCGTCGCAGCGCGGGATGACGTTTGCGAACATCACGGTCCCGACGACCGTCTCGGGCCTCGAAATCCGCTCCGGCAACGGCGTGCCCGTCGGCACGGGGGCCTTCATCGATCGTCCTTCCTTCGCCATCGTCGTCCGCGACTGCTCCACATCGCTGCGTTTCGAGAACTGCCTCTTTCGCGCCGGCAACGGTGCCGCGGGGAGCAACGGATCCGACGCGGGGCCGGCCATCAATGGTGCAAACGGCGGCAACGGCGAGGAGGGCCGCACTCCGCTCGATTTCCCAGTGGTCCAATCCCTCGGCGGCATGGGAACCGCCAGCGCCGGCGCCGGCGGCCAGGGCGGCTATTTCGAATGCACTGGAACCGGAATCTTCGGCGGTTGCACGTCCTTCGTCCGCCATAACGGGGTCGCGGGCACGGCGGCGACGACGGCGGCCTGCGGCACTCTGGCGGGAGGTACGGCCGGGAACTCGGCCGCGATCTCGGGCTCCGCACCCAATGGCAACCCGGGGAACAACGGCGCCAGCTCTTCCACGAACGGCGCCGGCGGCACGACGAACACCCCCGGAGGCTTCGTCAATGCGAGCGGCGTGTGGACACCGAATGACGCGACCTCCGGCGCGAGCGGCGGGGTCGGCTGCCCGGGGAGCGGAGGGGGCGGGGGCGGCGGCGTGGGCGCGGGATTCCTGAGCTACGCGAGCGGCGGCGGCGGCGGCGCGGGAGGCCAAGGCGGCCAGGGCGGCCAAGGCGGCGGCGGCGGGCGCGAAGGAGCTCCGTCCGTAGCGGCGTGGCTTCAGGACGCTTCTCCCACGTTCACGACTTGCATCTTTCTGGCCGGCGCCGGCGGCGCGGGCGGACGCGGCGGCAACAGCGGCCTTCGCGGACTGGGCGGCCTGGGCGGAACCGGCGGCGCCGGGGCCACCTACAGCGTCCTGACTGGCGGCGGCCCGATCCAGGGAGGCGACGGCGGTGCGGGTGGTAACGGCGGCAACGGCGGTTTGGGCGGCGGCGGCGGCGGCGCGAGCGGCGGAGCGAGCTGGTGCGTCGTGAGGGTCGGGAGCAGCGCACCGCCGGCACTGACCGCAGCCGCAAGCGGGAACACGCTGACTCCGGGCATCGCCGGAGCCGGCGGCGCCGCCGGACTTGCCCAAGGTGGAGGATCGAATGGCCAGGCCGGGGTGGCCGGAGCAGTTGCCATCACCAAGGTGTTTCCCTGATCAACGATTCGAGGGATGCGCTTCGAGCGCATCGACCCGTTCAGAGACAACCCCGATCCGCGCGGCACCTGGTGTCGCAAGGATCTTGACGAAACTCGAGTAAACACATCATGAAATCAGCGTGGCTTGCAGGGGTGCTCGTGGCCCTGGTTCTTCCATCCGGCGTGGCGGCCCAGACGACCTACTCGTCTGGCGGCCTCGCCTGCAACGGCATCGGATGGCTCTCCGTGCCCTCGGGCGGCACGGCTCTCCAGAACAGCACTGCTTTCACGATCGAGGCCTGGGTTTCCACGAATTTCACCGGAGTCGCTCAGCAGGTCCTCGTCCAGAAGCCGAACTCGTACCTCTTCAAGAACCAGGCCGGGGTGCTGACCTTCGAGGCGCAATTGAATCCGGGAAACGTCACCAGGACGGTATCCTGGCCGAGCGCCCTGTGGACGGGTTTTCATCATGTGGCGGCGACGTTTGACAGCACGGCGGGAGTGCTCCGGCTGTACGTGGATGGAGTCCTGCGTGATTCCGTCACCGGCCTCGCGGGCAATACGCTCGTCCAATCCAATGCCAACTTCAGGGTCGGTGGGACCCCCGGCGTTCCCGGCTCGGACGGTTGGAATGGCACCATCGACGAGCTCCGCGTCTGGAGCCTGCGCCGCTCTACTTCCGAGATCAACGCGGCGAAGCCGAGAGCGCTCCGGCAGATGCCCGGCCTCGAGCTGGTCTTTTCTGGCGACGATGGCCCGGGCAACTCGGCCATTCCCAATCCGCTGGTGGATGGAACCGGCCAGCGCTCGGGGGCGGTCAACGGGACGGTGGTCTTCGGAGCGGGCGCCGTCTTTTCCGCGTACCCCGGCACGGGGGCTGACCTCCAGCTCTCCTCCTCTTCCGGCGGCGCGCCTTTGGATCTCAACGGCGACAAGGCGATCCGGAACGGCGACGCCATCAACTTCAGCTTCGAGTCTCCGGAGGGCGCCTATGTCAACGCGCCGTTCTTCTGGGTGGTCCAGCTTCCGGCAGACGGCGTGACGCCGGCGCCGGTTCCGGGAGCGCCAGACCTCCACATCGACCTCTTCCAGCCTTACGAAGTGGTGATTCCGGGGACCTTGTTGCCGGCGACCGGGTTCCAGTTCGCGGGGACCGCTCCGCTGCTCTTCACCCAGAACCTCTGGTCCCAAGGCGTCGCCGTGACGCCGGTCAGCCCCACCGGTTATGCAGCCACGGATGCGCACCTGTTCCGTTTTTCCAAGTCGTGGTTCGCCAACCCCGTGGCCCCTTCCGGAGGATCGGGGACTCGCACGGCACCGTTCAACACCCTGGCCGCGGCGCTCAACGCCGCGAGCCCGGGCGACAATGTCTTCCTGGCGGTCGGCACCTTCAATGAGACCCTCACTTTCGACCAACCCATCAACCTCTACGGGCGCTACAACCCCGTCACCTGGGTGAAATACGCCAATAACTTCTCCACTACCGTCTCCTCCTCCCATCGGGGCACCAGCTTCGCGGGCATCACGGATTCCATGTCGATCAACGATGTGATTTTCGTCTCTGCGGACGGCTTGCCGCCAGGGTCGGGGAACGCCAATGACCGGCCCTCGGTCGCTGTCGACATTCGGGATTGTTCGAACGAACTCGTGTTCAATGACTGCCGATTCGAGTCGGGCACGGGTGCGGCGGGCTCAAATGGTCTCTCCTCGACGGCATCCGGGAACAACGGAGCCAACGGAAGCAGCGGCGCGAACGGTGACCAATACGGCGCGAACGTCTTCCCGCAGGCCGCGGCGGTCGGCGGAAACGGGCCCGGATACGCCGGTTCCGGTGGAATCGGGGGCAGGGTTCTGTGCACGACGAGCGGCGGTCTCTGTTATTCACCCACTTACGTCAATGGCGGGTCCGGCGGCAACGGCACCTCGGCAAGTCCGTGTCCGACAGCCTTGGGTGGGGCCGGTGCCGATTCCTACAGCAACTATCCAACGGGCGGCCTCGGGCTCACCCTCCCCAGCGGGTATCACGGCTCGATCGGGTCCGACGGCGCCCATGGTGCTCCTGGATTCGGCGGAGCGACGAATACGCCGGGGGGATACCTGAACTCCAACTTCAGATGGCGGCCGAATATCGCGTTCGCTGGCGCGACCGGGAATCCGGGATGCAGTGGCGGCGGCGGCGGTGGCGGTAGTGCCACAGGATGGGGAAACCCCGGCATCGAGATCGGCGCTGGCTATGCAACGGGCGGCGGTGGTGGCGGGGGTGGTCAGGGAGGACTGACGGGTGGCGCCGGCGGTGAAGGTGCGGAGGAAGGAGCTCCTTCCGTGGCCGCATGGCTCGTGAATTCCAGCCCGGTTTTCGACGCGTGCCAATTCCATTCCGGCCTCGGGGGCCAGGGCGGAACCGGGGGCAACGGCGCTCCCGGAGGTCAGGGAGGCAGCGGCGGTAACGGAGGACAGGGAGGGACTCGCTACTCCATCTATCCCACCTTCGATGGCGGCAATGGCGGCAGTGGCGGCGATGGCGGCGACGCCGGCCAGGGCGGCGGCGGCGGGGGCGGTTGCGGCGGCGCGAGCTGGTCCGTCGTCCGTGCCGGAAGCAGCTCCCCGACGTTCATCAATAATGTCGGTTCGCCCTACGTCCAAGCCGGAGGCGGACTAGGGGGCGTCGGCGGTAGTCAAAACTTTACATTCAGTATCTACCGCGGCGCGACGGGCGCGACCGGCGAGGCCGCCAACTTCAAGGACTTCTGAGCCGCCGTGGACCTCGAGCACACTGGTATCGTTCGGGATGTCCCAAGGGACCATTCCCCATGCCTGATGCGGCAAAAGATCGCGGCGGCGATCTCGTCACCAATCTCGAATCCAACGATCCGGCCACTCGGGAGTGTGCGTTTGCCCAGGTCTACGACACCATGCTCGAGATCGCCCGGGCCTACCTCGAGCGCGAGCGCAAGGACCACACGCTGTCGCCGACGGATGTCGTCAATGAGGCTTGCCTGCGGCTGCTTGGAAATAGCCGCGATGACATCACTCAGGGCCATCTCCTGGGATTCGCGGCGCACACCATGCGGCAGGTGCTCACCGACCACGCGCGACGCCACCGGGCCGGGAAGCGGGGGAAGGGCTGGCAGAAGGTCACCCTCAGCGGCCTCTCCGCCGGCGGGTCCGCCGCGGACGTCGACTTGCTCGCGCTGGATCAGGCGATGAGCTGGCTCGAAACGCACGACCCGGAGCTCGTGAAGCTCGTCGAGTGGCACTACTTCGGGGGCATGACGGGCGACCAGCTCGCTCGCCAATCCGGGCTCTCCCGCGCCACGGTCACGCGGCGGCTCGCGCTGGCGCGGGCGCTCTTGCTCAGCGAAATCGATCGCCAGACTGCGGACAAACCCTGACATGCGACCGGAGGAGTACGCGCACGTCACCGAGCTCTATCTCCAGGCCCTCGACTTAGAGGAGAGCGACCGCCCCGGCTTTCTCGCAGAGGCCGCGGACGGCGACCCGACCGTGGTCGAGGAGGTGAAGAGACTCCTCCGCTACGAGGGTGATCCGCGGGTACCCGCCGACGCGCCGCTGCGGCTGATGGTCGAAGCGATCACCGAAGCTGAATCGCCGGACTACGACATCGAAGCGCCGCTGCCGTCTCAGATCGGCGGCTACCGGATCGTTCGCGCCCTCGGCCGCGGCGGGATGGGAATCGTGTACGAGGCGGAGCAGGCGCAGCCGCGCCGCCGGGTCGCCGTGAAAGTCCTGCATGGTGGGCTGCTGAAGGCCGGATTCCTCCGCCGCTTCGAGCGCGAGGCCGAGTTCCTCGGGCGGCTCCAGCATCCAGGAATCGCCGCCGTCTTCGAAGCGCGCGTGGGGCCCGGGGAACCGGTTCCGTTCATCGCCATGGAGTTCGTCGAGGGGAAGTCGCTCTCGGACTGGGCCTCGGAGTCTGCACCGGATCTCGCGGCGCGTCTCCGGTTGCTGTCGCGGCTCTGCGAGGCCACGCACCACGCGCACGAGCGCGGCGTCATCCATCGCGACCTCAAGCCCGCGAACATCCTGGTGGTGGCCGACGGCTCCCCGAAAATCCTGGATTTCGGCGTGGGGCGGGCGCTCGGCGAGGATGCACACGCGACGCGCCCGGAAACGCTCGCCGGCGAGATCCTCGGCACCCTCTCCTATATGAGCCCCGAGCAGGCCCAGGGGGACGCCGCCCGAATCGACTCCCGCTCGGACATCTATGCGCTGGGCGTGATCGGCTTCGAGCTGGCCACCGGGCGACTCCCCCACGACCTGCGGGGTATGTCGCTTCCAACCGCTCTCACGGCCCTCCAAAAGGGGCTTCCCGCGCCGCCGGCGCGCGCTCTCGTCGACCTGCCGAGGGACTTGGCCACAATCCTTTTGTGCGCCATCGATCCGGACCCTGCGAGTCGCTACCAGACCGCCGCGGCGCTGGGGTCGGATCTCGACCGGTTCCTCGCCCACGCCCCGATCCAGGCGCGGCCGTCGACTCTTTTCCATCGGCTGCGCCTTCTCACGCGGCGCCGGAAAGCGCTGGTGGCGTCCGTCACGCTCGCGGTAGTGCTGGCCGGAACCTTGATCGCCCTCGTCGCCGTGACCGGCTACTTGAACAAGCACTGGCCGGAGCTCGAGCGGGGCCGCGAAGAGCAGCGCCGGGCCGAGATCGGGCAGGAGCTGGAGCAGGGATACCTCTCGCTCGCGACCAAGACCTTCGATCAGGCCCTTGCCGCCTTCACGCGCGCGCTGGCGCTGGAGCCGGGCTCGGACGAAGCGCTGGCCGGTCTGTCGATGGCCCTGCTCCGGCTCGAGAAGCCGACCGACGCCTTGCGCGCTCTCGACGAACGGCGGCCCGCCAACTACCGCTCCGCGGGTTTGCTCCGGATCCGCATCCAGTCCTTGCGCATCCTCCACCGGAGCGACGAAGCCTTGGAGTGTGAAAAAGACCTACCGCCCGAACGCGAAGCGATTGATTTCTTTCTGGCCGGACTGAGCGAAACGCTCCGGTCGTCGGATGCCCAGGCCTGGCGCCGGGCGCTACCCTTCCTCCGCCAGGCGATTCATCGCGCCGATGGCAAGCGGCCGTACTTCCATTTCGAGTACGCCCGGGCCGGCGCGGCGCTCGACGACCGGACGGTTGCCTGCGAGGAGGCTCGCAACCTCCTCTTCCACTGGCCGGACTCCTATGGCGCGAACCTCATCGCTGGATTTGCGCTCGCGTCGTTCGAGCCGGCCGAGTCCTTGGAGCCGACCCGGCGCGCCCTTGCGCTCCGACCCGGTTCGGCGCCGGCCCAGTGCAATCTCGGGTCGGCGCTCGCCCGGCTCGGGAGCAGGAAAGAAGCGTTGGCTGCGTTCCGCACGGCTATAGCGCTCAATCCCGATTCCGCCGACTTCCGCTTGAATCTCGCCCGGCTCTTGGCGGAGATGGGGCGGCTCGAGCCGGCCGCGGCTCAACTTCGAGCCGGCCTGGCGGTCGAGCCCGGCAACAGCCTGCTGCACATGACGCTGGGCGTCGTGCTCGCTCAGCAGGGTCGCACCGAGGAATCCATCCAGAGCCTGCAAAGCGCGGTCGCGTCCGCGCCGCAGGACGTGCAGGCCCACTCGAACCTCGGCATGGCGCTCATCCAGGCGCGGCGGATCGACGAGGCCCTGGTCGCCTTGGGGCGTGCCGCGGAGCTCGCGCCCAACGATCCCGCGCGCATCATCGACCTCTGCCGGCTGCTTTTCGAATCGGGACGATGCTCCGAAGCCGCAGAGCCGTTGCGGCGTGCCGAGGTCTTGGTCCCCAAGGACCCCTCGGTCCAAGCTTGGCTCGGCCGCATCCTCGCGACCGAAGGCCAGGCGAAAGCCGGCCTGAAAAAACTCCAAGGCGCCGCGGCGGCCCTGGCCGGACAGCCTGAACCTTCGATCCCGATCGAGCGGTGGATCGCCGACGCCCAGGCGGCGTTGGCGATCGAAGCGAGGCTCGACGCCGTGCGAGCGGGAAGCACCGGGCCGAGAACCCCTCGGGAGCGCGCGGAGCTCGCCGTCGTGGCCGCTGAGCATGCGGACCAGCTTCTCGCGGCGCAGCTCTTCTCCGAGGCCTTTGACTCCGAGCCGGGGCTGCTTGAGTCCAAGAACCCGAGGTTCCGCTACCTCGCGGCGCGTGCCGCCGCGTCCGTCTCCAAGGGATCGGGAATCGCGCCCGCTGATGCCGCCGAGCGCGTCAGGTGGCGCGGGAGCGCCCGCGTCTGGCTCGAGCAGGAGTTGCGGTTCCTCACGGAAGCGTTCCACGATGACCGGATCGCCGGCGCGCCGCTCCAGCGCCTGCTGGACTCCATCAAGAACGACCCATCCTTCGACGCCCTCCGCGACCCGCTCCACCTCAAGCCCCTTCCTCTGGCTGAATCCCAGGCCTGGAAAGAGTTCTGGTCCAACGTCGACGCCCTGCTGGCCGAAGCCGCTGGGAGTTGACCCACGCGACGAACCGCTCACCGAAAGGACATTGAGCACCCCCGAAGGAGGGCGCCCCAGCAGGCCGTTTCGCGCCCCTGCTCAAACTGGCTGGTTTTGATTCGACCACGGGTGGCTGGTTTTGACTGTTCCCTGACAGCAGTTGGTCGGCGATGCCCCAAAGGGTGTTGCCAAGTTGCTTCTGATTGGTGTCGTTCATTTCTTGGGGCGTCGCTTGATTTTGTTCTCGACGGCCTTGAGGTCGGCTTCGTCGGCTGCATCAGCCGCTTTCGCCTCCCGGACCTTGCGTTGCTTGTCATATTCCAGATAGAGGGCGCTCGTCTTCTGCTCCATCTGTTCGTGGCTGACCTCACCGGCATGAGTCAAGAGGGGGAACCCGTTGGAAGTGATGATCTGATCCACGTTCTGCTTCCAGAAGGCCATGCGCGTCTCCTGCTTGTTCTTGGCGCGCAATTCGGCGGTTTCGAGGAAGATGACCACCAGTCGATTCAGCGTATCGATCTCGTCTTCGGTCAGGTAGTTCTTAGCTACGACGATGTCCGACTTGCGCACCCTGTCTCCCTTCCAAGTGAGCAGGCCGAGGTGCGGATCAATGGGATTCACCCGAGCGGTGATCAGTTCGGCGGCGGTCTTCCGCGTTACCGCAAAAATCAAGAGGTTTTGGACTGTGGCGAAGAAGGCCTGCGTGGCCTTGTTCGTTGTGTCGTAGTCGCTGGAAAGTGCAAAGAGATCGCGCACCTTCTGGTAGAAACGTTTCTCGGAGGCCCGGATGTCCCGGATCCGCTCCAGCATCTCGTCGAAGTAGTCCGGGCGGCCGTCCGGGTTCTTCAGCCGCTCGTCGTCCATCACGAAACCCTTGATCAGGTACTCTTTCAGAACCGTCGAAGCCCAGCGCCGGAACTGAGCTCCGCGCTTCGATCTCACGCGGTAGCCCACGGCCAGGATTGCGTCCAGGTTGTAGAGCTTGGTCAGGTAGCCCTTGCCATCGGCGGCAGTTGTCAAGGATTCCTTGACAACTGCACTCTCCTTGAGCTCCCGATCCTCGAAGAGGTTCTTCAGGTGCAGGGAAATGTTCTGTTTGGTGGCATCAAACAGATCCGCCATCTCGAGCTGGGTGAGCCAGACCGTCTGTTGCTCGGCTCGCAGCCTGATCTGACTCCCGCCATCCTCAGTGGTATAGATAATGAGATCGGTCATGGAGAACGGGCCCTCCCGTAGTCATTCAAAAGGAAAAGCAGAAAGAGGGTGGTACGCGGGTAGGCGCGCAAGCCGTCCGCCTCCATCGCCCCGCGCATTTGGTCGGCGATGCTCCAAAGGGTGTTGCCAAGCGGTTTGGGATTCTCTTCGGTCATGGCGTGATTTGGTCCGGTTCGTCGGATCGGAACCGCTCGTGGCTACGCCCGTGCATCAGCCGCATCTCGCTCTCAATTTTCTACACACTGTGTAGCAAATCTCCCAGTCGGGATAGGCCAGGTAGAACTGCCGAAAATTCCGCAAGTTGGCGTACGAAAAGCCCCTGCCAAAACTGGCCGAAAGCGCCCTTGAGAGGTTGGCCAACAGCCTCTCGCCATAGGCGGCACGGCTACTGCCCTGCTGCTCCTCCTGCACGATGCGCTGGCCGATCAGCCAGTCCGCCTCGACCATCGCCGAGTTCACCGCGGAGCGCGCCTTGGTTCGAGCTTGCTCGAGGATGGCCCTGATGTCCTCGTGGAAGCGGGTCAGTTCGTTCATATCTGTTCCACAAAGTGTTGCCCGGTCGCTTTTGATTCTGCTCGATCACGAATATCAGCGGTCGGAGCTTGGTGCCGCTTCACGCAGTGCCCGCGCCGGAATTCGGGTGAGTTTGCCGTTTTTCACGATGATGAGATTCGTACCGGTCTGGATTGCAATCAGCCGGGCCGCTTCGGCAGCGCGGCGCATGGCCGCGATGGAGTCCGGGAGATCGGTGTCTTTGGTTTCTTGGATGTTTTTCATGGAGTTACGTTCTCCGCCCAGTCCAGCAGGATCGAAACCTCACCTACGCTATCATAGTGTGCCCAGGCGTCCACGGCACCCTCGTAGGCCTTGCCTCACCCTCTCCTTCACGCGGGCAATTGCCCCCTGTGCCGGGGTGGGTGCTTCTTCGGTGGTGTTGAGCGAGTTTATCAATCCTATCCTGATGCTTGGGGTGGCGGGGCTTACGGCCAAGCCTTCTGTTCACCCAAAGGCGGTACGGTGCATGGTGGGGTTGGGCAAAGCTCTCACTCGCACGCGCCGGATCGTGAAGTTCGACTGCACCGACTCGTTCCCGACGATAGGCAAGGTGAGAGCGATCATCGCCTGATCGATCAGTTGCGGGCGTGCATCCGCGCGGTTCTGGAGCCCAATCCGCCATCAGTGCTCTCGGAGCCGACGCGTGCTGATTCGCTGGTTGCCAGGGCGGAAGGGATCGGCTTTGATGACGAGCCGGGGATCGTTCTCGACGCGGGCCGGTTCGCTCGGATCGAGAGGGTAGCCACCCATTCCCGATAGATTGAGTCCAGCATCCTCTCCAGGTTTCCCGCCTCGCCTGCGCGGAGTGCGCCCTCTCCTCAGCGCGATCGGCAGGGTCCTGGCTCAAGCTCTCGGCGGCGACCCTCGATTGGGGACTTGTGGCTAGACCTGAGGAGCGGCCCGGATTCCGCAGTTACAAGCCAGACAGAGTTGGACTTGGGATGAAGGGTGACGTCCTCCCCTCCTTGCTCGGCGGTCGAAACCGCAGAGCAGAATCGAGATGGACCGAGCCCGATTGACCGAAACTGGTTTCACAATTCAAAAGGGAATCCACCATGAAAACTCTGTTGGCCTCACTCGCGGGAGTCGTGATGCTCGCTTCCGTCGCCGACGCTCGTTTGCCACACGTGGCACCGCGGCTGTCCGACCCGATCCCCTTGAGTGATGTGCCACATTGGGATGTCATCAACGGAGATGGCGTTGACCACAATTGGAACGTCACCTTCATCGAGAACCCGGGCGGAGCCAACCCTCGCTACTCGTACTACACCTGGGGCTACGTCGATGGTGTCTTCACGATCGCTACCACTGGTGACATCTACTTGGTGGATCCTGGCACGTACTGGCAGTACAGCATCACCCAGAGCAAGTGGTCTTTCTGGGAGTGGGATGGGGAAGGATACGAGAAGACCATCGGTGAACCGGCTTCCAAGATCGTCCCCGGCAGTTGATACACCCGGCACAGTGCCCCTGTCGAGCCTACCGGCGTCCTCCCAGTCCCACTCCCTCGAGTGGCCAAGCGCGTAACTGTTGGTGCTGTCGGGTGCATCGCGAAACGTGCCGATCCTTCACGGATTCCCGGGGCGCGTCGATCGCCTAAACGTCACTCCCCCCTGCGCGACTCCCCCCGATACGAGATCTCTGTGTAGAGCGGAACGCCTTGGTCGCATTCGCAGAATGGCAGGTAGGCTCCCGCGGGGAGACTCAGTGGAAAAACCGGCATCCACGAGCGATTGGCCACTGGTGCTTGGTCTGACCGGTGCGAGGGTCGAGTCGGATTGGCGGCTCGCTCGGGCTTGGCTGAGCACGCGACTCAAGGAGTCCCCCTCGCCGTGACCCCGGAGCAGCACGCCCGTATCGCCGCCGTCTTCCGCCACGACGCCAGTGGTTTTTCGGCCCTCGATGCCCTCGGAGTCGGAGGAACGCCCGGCCCGGCGCTCGAACTCGGCAGCAAGCTCGGCGACTTTCACATCGTGAAGCGAATCGGTGAGGGTGGCATGGCCATCGTCATGGAGGCCGCGCAATCCCACCCGCGCCGCGCAGTCGCGTTGAGGGTCCTTCGGGCCAACTTCCCTTCGAAGGAGCAACGAGAACGCTTTCGCCGCGAGGCCGACATCCTCGCGCAACTCGATCATCCCGGGATCGCCAGAGTTTATTCCGCCAGTGGAGGCGACGGTGATCGCGAGCCCCCGTGGCTCTCGATGGAATTGATCCACGGCGTCGGCTTCGACGAATTTGTCCAGCAACGGAGTCGGGATCCCGGGGTGGTCGCGAACCTTCTCTCCGCGCTCGCGGATGCGGCGGATCACGCGCACCAACGCGGCGTGGTCCACCGCGACCTCAAGCCCTCGAACATTCTGGTCGGCCTCGATGGCACTCCGCGCATTCTGGACTATGGTGTCTCCCACGTCGTGGCGAACGAGCCTCTCGATGCCCGCATGACGCGGACGGGTCAGGTCATTGGCACTCTCGCCTACATGAGCCCGGAACAAGCCGAGGGGAAAAGTGCGGTGGACGGACGGGCCGACATCTACGCACTCGGCGTGATCCTCTACGAAGCCTTGACCGGAGTCCTGCCCGTCGATGTGCGGGACTGCTCGATTGCGGAGGCCACACGCCGCATCGCCGATCGAAAACCAAGAAGACTCAAGACGCTGCGGCCCGCCCTCGACGACGACTTCGCGAGCGGCCAAAGCCAAGCACCCGCCGGCCAGGTCGGCCCGAGCGCCAACGAAATCACGCTGTGATGGCGTGAACCTACCCGGCTCCGCAGACTCCAGGCTATTCCTGGCCTCGACGGGGGACTCCGCTCACTCTCGAGACCGTTGAGCTGAAGTTCAGGCGCGAAACACCGTGTCAGTCAGCGCCACGCCGACCTTGAACGAATGTCCGGATTCGCTCTCGAAGCTGCGCAACCTCATCACAGAGGCCCATCAGGGATTTGAGCTTTACGCCACGAAGCCGTCAAGCGTCTGATCTTCGGGAATGATCAGGACCTTCACAGCGCCCTCTCGATCCAGCCGGTGGAAATGAGATGGTCCAGTTGTTTGCTGTCTCTCAGCGTGGAGAAATGCTCGAGGTCACCAATACGAGAGCAGACCGTGGCTCCATCGGGTCCACGGTCCATCGCAACCACGTCCGCGAGGGCGGCCGGACCGAGATGAGCCAGAAGAATCGGGGAATGCGTGGTTGCGATGACCTGAATCTTGCGCTCCGCGGTGGTCGTTTCCAGCAGGCGGGCCAACAAGTGAATGCGCGCAGGATGGAGGCCGACATCAGGTTCCTCCAGAACGATGATGCTGCCTTTTTCGGCGGTGGTCAGCGCGGTGACGAGCCCCAAGTATCGAAGCGTCCCGTCCGAGACGCTGCGAGCGGATATTCTGCCTCCGCGTTTCTCTTGGAGAAAAAACATGACCTCCCGCAGTTGGGTGCGATCGAATTCGATGGATTCGAGCTCCGGTGCGCTCAGCTCGCCAACCCACTCGAGTACCGACGCCAACTGCTCGTCACTCAAACCGCTGAGCTTGGGGGATATGTTCTCGGCCGAGGTTCCGAGCGACGGAATGTTCTCGGGCTTGTACTCCCGCATCCGAGCCGGCTGGACATCCAGAAAAACGACTTCTCGCAGCTTGGACTGCAGCGCCCGGATCTGTCGAATCCCCTGTGGATCGACCCTCCCACCGTCTGAGATTTGGCCGAGCAGGGACCGGGTGGCAAAGCACGACCTGACCTCCGATTTGCCACTGCCTTTGGCCCGAAGGGCAACTTTGATGGACCCTCCCGGTTGCGGGCCGCCGGAGGCTCCAATGCTGGGTGCTTCGGTGTCAAAGACCGGTGTGCTCATGCCATACCCGGCACTTTCGGAACCGACCAAGACCTCGCCACACGTATCGACCCTCAGTTTGTGGTGACATTTCCAGTAGTGACCGTCAACGCAAACCCGCCAATCGCTCTCCAGTGCAAACACGGCTTCGCTGCCCCGCGCTGCTTCCACGACCTGCCCGCGAATCGGCGGCCAGATCTCTCTTTGGCCTTCCCACCGCCCGCGCAGCACGTCCCCGAGAGGAAAATCGAGTGCGGATCCCTGAAGAAAGCGCAGAGCATCTAAGGCGTTGCTCTTGCCGGAGGCATTCGGTCCGACCAAGAGCGTGAGGCCACCGAACTGGAGCCGGTTGCGACTGGTTCCGAAGCTTTTCCAGTTGTGGAGCGTCAACGAATTCAGCATCCAGGCGATATCCTCCGGGTGCACCTCTTCGATGGGGGCCGCGCCCCGTGGCCAGCATACCGGGCGGAGACGCGGTGGTAAGGGATCGCGGGTTCCCTGGGTTCAACGGTCCGCGATCACGACCGCTGAGCTGATGGAGGGGGGTCCTTCGCCGAGAGCGTTGACGGAGGAGATCGCGATTCGCCAGGAGCCGGGGGCGAGTTCGTAGAAGGCGCAATGCGTGATGCCGCTGGACAAGGTCTGGCGCGGCGAGGCCAAGAATTGGTCGGTGGTCGTGACCTTGCCTTCCTGAATGCAGCGCACGTAGTAACCGAGGCAGTCCGGATCGGAGGTGGCACTCCAAGTAGCCACGATCGCCGTGACCTCGAGATCCGGAACCGCGGCGAGCACCGTGGAAGGAGGACTCGGCGGGGGAAGGGTCCGAGGACGATCTGGACGAGGCACGATCTCGATCAGTTCGAGCGTGGCCCCCGCTCGCGCGATGTGCCTCGGAGCGACCACCGGGAAGTAACAGAGATCGGCGCGCTCGAAGATCGACGAACACGCGGCAGATTCGTCCCGCGTGTAGGTACTCACCGTACGTAGGACTGCGTGGCGCTCCCACGCGGCGCGGGAAATGGTCGGAGCCGCGCCCTCCAAGGTGGGCTCCACAAGCTGGACGAGGTGAACAGGCGAGGTCGAAGCGAGAATCGCGGGCGGATCGAAGGAGCGTAGCCGACCGGCCGGTAGTCGAAGTAGGCGCTCCAAGCTCGGATCACTGAATACGAATTGCGGCTCCATGGCGGATCGCGACAGGGCGTCCGCCCTGAATTCCTCGAAAGTCGTAGGAGTCCGAAACAACCGCACGAGTCGCTGCGATTGCAGCGCGGGGAGGAAGCCGACGGCGGCGATCACCGGGATTCCGATGAAACGCCATCGCATCGTGAGCTTCACCAGCGGAAACGCGGCGAGGGCACAGAGCGCCGGCACGAGCGGGAGCGCATAGCGGTGGAAGGCCTTACCGCCCGGAATGAGACTGAGGAGCGAAACCACCACGAAGCTCACGACCAGACTTCCCGGTCGCGATCGGGCCCAGAGCACGAGTGCCATTCCCATGATCGACAGAAGCGCCACCGGCCAGGTCAGCCCAAGTCTCAGACCCTCCCAGACGATGGGCTGGAACTTCGAGTAAGCCTGCGCGAGGCCGCGAAATCCGCCCTCCGTATCCAGCAGGTGAGCCCGGAAACGGGCGAAGGAAATCAGGGTGTAGGGGGCGACGGCGAAGAACACGAGGCAAGCTAGACCCACCGCCATGATGAAGCGTAACCAGCGACCCCGGTGCTCCGGTGAATCGGCAGCGTTCCGCGGAAAAAACGCCACCCATGCCAGGGGAACCAATAAGACCACGGGCGTGTACTTGGTGGCCATCGCCAGGCCCGTGGCGACTGCCGCCAACCCCAGAGCACGCCCCGATTTTCGGGCGTCGGCCCGAAGAATGGCCCAGAGGCCGAGCGTGGAGAAGAAGGTGACGGTGGTATCGACCACGCCGAAGTGAGCGTGCCGCACGGCCATCGGAGCGATCGCACAAATCAGCGCGGAGATCGCACCGGTCGGACGCCCCCCCAAACGCGAGCCGATACCCGCGGCCAGCAGGATGGTCATCGTGCTGAGCAAGGCCGCGAGGCGCCGCTGGGCCCGGATCATGAAGGTCTCGTCTTGGACCATCTCCTTCCAGGCGACCGGGGGCTCGGGCTCCTCCACCCATCGAGTCCACTGGTATTGAACCCACGCCGCTCCGAGTGGCAAGTAGAAGGCAAGGGAGGAGTACGCGAAGAACCCGGGATCGGCGGTGCCCGTCCTGAGCATGTTCGCGACGACCAACGCGTAGTAATCCTCATCCACCCGAAGCTTCAACGGCAGACCGTATTCGAGCCCGGAGAATCTTGCGTACCCCCCGATCAGAAGGCTGAATACCAGGAGAAGAACGGAGGCGGTTTTGGCCATGGGATCGTGTCGTTCGACCATCCCGAGCCGGAGGCACCGGGGACTGGCAGAAGGGTACCACCCTCATTCGCCGGGCGCGGGCAAGGGCGGCTGTTCCCACCGACTCAGCGCGCAAGCGCCAAACTCGCGACTCCTCCCGCCACGCACGCCGCGCCGACGAGACGAAGGGCGCGGTCACCCTCCCCGAGGAGTTTTCCTCCGATCAGGGCGGCAAAGAGCATCGAGACTTCCCGAGCCGGCGCCACGTGGGAGAGCGGCGCGAGTTTCGCGGCGTAGAGTACGAGGACGTATCCGAGCGGCCCGATCGTCGCGACGATCAAGCCCTGCTTCCACTGGGTGCGCACGGCGGCGACAAAGGCCGGGCGATCTCGGAGCACCAGCGGGAGCATCAAAGGCACGCGCAGGAGGTTGCCGAAATAGTCGATGATGATCGGCGAGATGCCGAGCTCTTTGACGGCATAACCGTCGATGAGGGTGTAGCCGGAAATGAAGGCGCCGGTCAGAGCTCCCGCACGGACTCCCGCAATGACCCGAGCCCGCTGCTTTTGATCGAGGGTTCGCGCAAACATGCGCGGGCCCCCCGCCACGAGGAACACTCCCCCACAGACCGCGAGGACTCCGAAGGCGGCGACCGGTGAAAGACGCTCGCCGAGCAAGGGTCCCGCCAAGAGGGCCGTGAGGAGAGGCCCGGTCCCGCGCGCCACCGGATAGACCACGGTCAGATCGGAAACGCGATAGCCCCACAGCAGGACATTGAAATAGACGACATGCACCACACCGCTCGCGACGATGACCGCCCATTCTCTCGGGCCGTAACCGGGGACTTCGTCCAGGCCCGCGTAGATGGCCACCGGCGCCCAGAGGACGGCGACTAGCACGGCCCCGATCATGACAAACTTGCCGTCGCCGCCGGCCTTCTTCGCGGCGACATTCCATACCGCGTGCATCAACGCTGCGACCAAGACCAAACCCAAAGCGCTCCATGGCATCGGAGACGATACTGGCCCGCTCGACCTTTGCGCCTCTGAACTTCCGCGGCGCCCGACCGGCCCTCCGATGGTACGGTCATAGGGTGAATCAGGAGCAACGCGAAGCCTGCCTCGATGCGTTCTTGGACACCCTGCTGTTGGGAACGGGAGCGTCCGCGAGGGACTTCTGGGAGAAGGAAGGTCAGGGCGACCGAGAGCTCCTGGCCGAGATGGAGTGCATTGAACGAGCGCGGGCGAAGCAGATCCGGCCAGACGGAGTGGCGGGACAGCGGTTCGGGGATTTCGAACTGATTCGACCGCTCGGGGCGGGAGGAATGGGCTCGGTGTGGCTGGCGCGTCAAAAGAGCCTGGGGCGGGCGGTCGCGCTGAAGATCCTGCGCGCTGAACTCGCGGATTCACCGTCGGCCCAGGATCGCCTGAAGCGGGAGGCCGAGGCGTTGGCGGCGCTCCGGCATCCGGGAATCGTCCCCGTGTTCGGCTACGGAGTGGAAGGTGGCGTGCCTTGGTTGGCGATGGAGTACGTGCCCGGCCAGACTCTGGCCGATCGGATTACCGAGAGTCGGGAGCGCGCCGAACCCCTGCCGGAGGCCCAGGTTCTCCGTTGGTTCGAGGGGGTGGCGGAGGCCCTGAGCGCGGCGCATGCGGCGGGGATCGTCCATCGCGATGTCAAACCCGCGAACATCATCATTGATCACGAGGATCGGCCGCGCCTCGTCGACTTCGGAATCGCCCGCAGCGATGTTCCACTCGTCCGTCGCACGGTGGGCTTCTTGGGCTCGCCCGCCTACGCCTCACCCGAGCAGTGGCGAACCGAACCCCACTTGCTCGATCACCGGACCGATCTTTGGTCCCTCGGCGCCAGTCTCTACGAAACCCTCTCTGGCCGACTTCCCTTCGAGACCCGCCACCACGCTTCGCTGGCCACCGCGACCGAACTCGGTGAGTACCCCTACCTCCGGCGCCTGCGGCCCGACTTGTCGCCTGACCTGGGTCGCCTGGTGAATGGTTGCCTCGAGCCCGATCGGGAACTTCGCTACCGCACCGCGTCCGACGTCGCGGCCGATCTGGCGCGAATTCGAAATCATGAACCGATTCACCGAGGTCGGACCCCCCTCGCACGCCGATTGGCGTGGTGGATTCGCAGGCACCCGCGATTAGCGGCCTCGATCATTGCCACTTTGGTCTTGGTCACCACTCTCTTCGGCGTCGAACAATGGAGAGACCGTCGGGAGCGGGGCAATCGGGAGCGATCCGCCGCCGAACAGGTGAAATTCGCACAATTGCAGACTGCGGCCTGCGAAGCCCTGCGTCATCAGCGCCGTCATGCAGAGCGGGAATTAGCCAAATTCCGGGAGTCGAGCGAACACCGAGGGCTGAGCGCGGAGGAGGCGGAACGATTCTCGCAAGTGCGGAGTGAAGTCGTCGAGTCGCAACTCCGCAGTGCGTTGGACTTAGACCTCGCCCGGGATGCCATCGCCGTCGCCGAACGCCTCGATCCGAATTCCCCGGAGCTTCGAATCTGTCGTTTGGATTGGTGCTTCGCCAAATGGGCTTTGGCGGTCGAAACCCAAGACCGCGAGGGCGCGATCCACCTGCGCGATCTGATCTTGAAGGAGGATCCGGGCGGACCTACGAGCCGTCGCGTGCTGGGCGAGAGCACTCTCACGCTCACCACGGATCCTCCGGGAGCGGAGATCTATCTCTTTCGCCTCTATGACCTCCACGATCTCGACCCGAAACGGGAATCCCGCGATGTGCCGGTCGGAGTGCCCGTTCGAAGCGACACGATCCGGGAAGGCAGCCCGGCGTGGCGGCTCCGCGACTCAGCAAACGGAACGCTCGATTCTCGATTCTTGCTGCACTCCCCCGATGCGACCGCATTTGCGGCGCTCCCCGATCCCGCGTATTGGACGCAAGGACCGGCGGTCCGAACCGATCTTCGGGCCGTTCTCGAAGGCCGACCGGCGGCATGGACGCACCAACCGAATCAGAGCTGGCGGCCGACGCTCATCCCCATGCCGTGTGAACCGGGCAATCGGATCGGCGTCACTCCTTTGAACCACTACGCCATCTTTCCCGGTCGCTATGTCGCGTGGGCGAGAATGGCCGGGCACCTCGATCGACGCATTCTCTTTCAGGTCCCTCACCAGGGCCTCGTCCCCGAAAGTGACGGAGTGACTCGACACGCCGCCCTGATCTCGGCGGACCGTCACCGGCCAGGTTTTCAGTGGATTTCGTGCGATGAACCCGCCTGCACGGAACGTCCGTTTTGGATGATGGAGTCGGAGGTCACCCGCGCCCAATACTTCGAATATCGCCGCGCGACCGCCGGTCCGAACACCCCGCGCGAGCCGGACTTCAGCGCTACTTTCGAGAATTCCCATCCGGCGGATCTCGAGCTGCCGATCGCCGGGGTGTCCGCCGTCGATGCCCTGGGTTACGTGCACTGGCGCAACCAATCGGAATCACGCTCTCTCGGCGACTGGGAATACGCGTTGCCTTCCCGGGCCCAGTGGTTGCGCGCCCATGGCAACGTCGCGGACTTCGGATTTGGCGCGCAATTCCTCCCGCGCCAGATCGTCTCGCGTTTCACCGGCGAGCGCCCTGCACTCGCGCGAGTGATGAGTCACCCTCTCGATGAATCGCGGTGGGGCATCTACGACCTCGCTGGCAATGTCCAGGAGTGGTTGCGGGACTCGAGGGAGAGTCCAGCCGGAATCGAGCAGGCGCTCGGCGGCGGATCCTGGCTCGAGTCGGATCCCCACGCTTTCCGCGCCACCACCGTGCATTGGATGCCGCCGGCTCAGAGGACCCCTGCCACGGGCTTTCGCGTGGTCTTGCAGCCGAAGGAAGGGCGATGAGCGGCCGGGACGATGCTCTCGCACGGATATTGGCCGCGGAGCCGCAACTACGACGCTGGCTCCGCGCCCACGCCGGCGAGCTGCTACGCCAGGATAGTGAAGACGACCTCGTGCAGGACGTACTCGGGAAAGCGGTTCGCGCCGCGGATTCGTTGCGCGAGGACCATGAAGGCTCGCTGACCGCCTGGCTCTTGGCGATTGCGGAGAACCATCTGCGGGATCGGGTCGACTGGTGGGCCAGTTTGCGGAGAGCCTCCGATCGTGTCCTCCGTCTGAGTCACTCCGACTCCGGCGCGGCGCGCGACCTCGGCAACTCTCTTCCCTTGGCCGACCTGACCGGACCGGGTACCGCTGCACAGCGCGAAGAGTCCGTCACGCTGATCACCCGCGCGATGGCGGCACTTCCGGAACGCGATCGTGAGCTCGTGCGGTGGTACTCCGAGGGACTCACCTTGGACAACCAGGCCCAGCGGCTGGCAATCTCCTATGACGCCGCCAAAAAAGCCTCCGCCCGAGCGCTCGGTCGGCTCGGCAAGGTCTTTCGACTTCTTCAGGCTGACTGATTCTCCGGAAAGTCTGTCCCCCTGAGAGCACGACTCCGTCTCGGGTAGTGGCCCACTCGGAGATCATCCATGTCGACCCCTACTCGATGCCTACTGTTCCTGTTCGGAATGGCCGTGGTGCTCCTCCCCGCGTGCTCACCTGACCCCGATCCCGAGAATCTCGAAGAAGTGATGAAGCGCGTAGTCGACGATCCACGGGCCACACAGAGCCTGAACGAACTTCGAGAATTTGGCGGCGACATCCATGCCCGGGCGGCCGGTCCCCTGCGGGACGTGGACATCGAAAACTGGTGCAAGGTCGAGGCGGCCGGTCGCATGGCCCGCGGCAGTCAGGACGCCTACGGTTCGGTCCAAGTGATGGCCGACGCTCGCAAGAAAGCCTGCACGGAGCTCGGCATCACGAGTTTGGAGCATCAAGTCGTCAATGCTCGTGTCACGGTCGCCCTGCACCACCTCGACCTGTCGATTCCGGTGCCTGCCGAAAAGGAGGCCGAGGTGGCCTTGGTCAAGAAACACCGCGCTGCCATTGACGCGGCGCGAGGTCGATAGGAAATCACCATGCGCAGCCTTATCTCTCTCCGGCTCATCCCGATTCTATTCGCGGTGGCGATTGGCGGACTGTGCCAAGAAATCTCTCCCCACCTCCACATCGAGCACCTACTTCCGGCAACCTCCGGCCAGTTTGGCAGCTTCATTTTCCCGCTCTCGGATCGCAACGGTGACGGCTATCAGGATTTTGCCGTGTCGGCCCCGACCGGGCCCTATCCCGCCGCGACCGGGGAGGTCCATGTCTTCAGCGGTCGCACCGGAACCCTCATCCGGGTCTTCCTCGGCGATCAGTTTCTCTGCCAATTCGGCGAGACGGTGGTCGGGCTCGGAGATGTCAATGGAGATAGCGTCCCGGATCTCGCGGTCGGCGCTCCGCATTACACCACTACGCTGAATCGGCAGGGTCGCGTGTTCTGTTTTTCCGGCGCCACCGGGTCCGTACTGTGGACGAGAGACGGCGTCGAAGCGTTCGGCGATCTCGGAAAAGCCATGCAACTCATCGGCGATGTCAGCGGAGATGGGCGGGCGGATCTCGTGGTGGCGGAACCCCGCTTCGGCGCAGATGATCGGGGTCGCGTGCGGACCATCGTCTCCTCGACGGGCACTCCGCTCGGAGACTCCGAGGGCAGCATTGCCCTCGCTGGCTTCGGCGGAGAACTCGTGGGCCGTGGAGGCGCAGTTTACGCCGCCGATCTGTCCGGGCGCATTTTTGCGGTGGTACCAGGACCCGGCACACTCTTTCCGCCACTCCTTCACTCCGCGCCCGCTACCGCCTCGCTCCCGGAGATGGCGCTCATCGCCAATCCGAGTGGCGGATTTGATCTCGCCGTGGGCCGCCGATTCGAAGACCCGATGGGGATTACCAATGCCGGAACGGTGACTCTCTATGCGGGCGGTGGCCCGAGTGCCATGCCCCTCCTCCTCCTCGTCGGATCGTCCATCGGCGAGGGCATCGGACTCAGAGTGGAGACCGCTCTTGATCTCGACGGTGACGGCGCAGAGGAAGTCCTCTTTGCCGGCGGTGCATCGGGACTCGATCGTCTGCGCGTGCGGGCCGTTTCTCGGACCGGGGTCTCCGTCCTCGATCGGATCATCACCGGCACACCGGCCAGAATCGCGAGCTTGACGGATGTCACCGGCGATGGCCGCGGCGAGTGGCTCACCGGCATTCTCAGCGGCGTCTCGTCCCTGAGCGAGGCCAACCTCTGGAGTGGCGGACTTTCACCTTCCGCATGGACCTTGGGTCCAGCCGGCCTCGCCGCGACCTTCGCCGTGGACTTCGGCCCCGCCCAGGCGCTGCGCCTTTGGGTTGCCGCTTACTCGCTTTCCGGATCCTCGCCCGGCCTCACTGTTCCCGGCTCGCCCCACTTACCCATCAATCTCGATCCGCTCACCACCTTCCTATTCGAAATTGCCCTTCTTCCCGGAGCCCCCCTGGTCTTCGGCTCCCTCGATTCCCTCGGGCGCACCAGCATTCCCTTGTCTCTTCCGCCGTCCACCACCACGCTCCTCTCCCAACAGGAGCTCTCTCTCTGCGTCGTTTCATTCCAGGGCTCCTCCCCCTCCGCCGCCTCCAACCCCCTGCTTTTGGCATTTCCCTGAGATCCAAACTCGGGGCTAGGCGGAATTACGCAGTTCGAATGGGCCGACCGAATTTCTGCCACGGCGCAGAGGCGAGGCCGCCTACTGGCGTGATTGGGCCACCTTTTCGACTTGGGTGAGGTACTCGGCAATGTTGTCGCGGGGTTTGATCGATTGCGCGCGGCGGAGGAGTGGGAGGGCGGCGGCGTACTTGCCCTGGGCGACGAGGAGTTGGGCATGGCGCACCTTGGCGTCGGCCTCGAAGGCTTCGATGCCGGCAGCGCGCTCGTAGTAGAAAATCGCCTGCTCGGGATCGTTGGTTCGTCCGGCGTGCTGCCCGAGGAGGATCAGCGCGTCGCCGTCGAGCGGATCCAGATCGACGATCTCCTTGAGAACCTTGGCCTCTTCCTCTCCGGCGCCCTCCGCCACCGCGATGCGGGCCCGCACCCGGAGGAGTTCCTTGCGTTCCTCGGGGGACAGTCGGTCGCCCCGAAGTTGCGTGACTCCTTCCACGAGGAGCTTGGTTTCACTGACAGCGCCATTGGCACTTAGGTACTTGGCGGCCCGGACCGCCCGGTCGAGCTTGGCCTCCGGGTCCTTGCGCAGGCCCCGCAAGTACGAATCGACGGCCATGTCGAACAACGATTGGTTGGCGTAGATATCGCCGAGGTTGGTCAGACTTTCGGCCGTGGAACCGCCGAGACGATCCACCATTTCGAAGTTCTCCGCGGCCTTGAGTGGCTGGTTCTGCCGGGCATAGGCCTCGCCTTGGGTCAGCCACAGATCCGCCCGGTCGGGATTGGCGGCGATCAGACCGTCGAAGAGTGCCACCGCTTCAGGGAAGCGCTGCTGTTTGAAGAGGCTCCGCGCTAGACCGGTCTTCCAATCGAGGGTGTCGGGATCCAGAAGGATTGCCTGGCGGTAGGCGGACTCGGCCGAGAGCTGATTATCGACCTGCTCATAGCAGAAACCGAGGAGCCCGTGCGTCAGGGCATCACCGCCGCCGAGTTCGATCACCTTGGTCATGGCCTTGCTGGCCTTGGCGAACTCGCTTGTCCTCACGTGAATGAGGCCGATGTTTTTCCAGGCCCGGCGGAACTTCGGAAACTTCGCGACGGCGGTTTCGTAGGCGGGAAGCGCCTGAGGGAACTGTTCTTGTTGGAAGTACAAGTTCCCGAGTGTGATGTCGAAGACCGCGCTGGCGAGGTCGGACCGCGATCCCTCCAAGACTTTGATCGCCTCGTCCGTCTGTTCGGCGGAAATCAGTTGCATGACCGTCTGCAGTTGTTCCCGCTCGACGACCGTCACCCTCGGCTCGATCTCGGTTTCAGCGAGGTAACTCTCGGCGAATCGCTGTTGGAACTTCGGGTCGCGGAAGATCGCACCGATCCCGTTCGAAGTGTCGAATCCCGAGGCTGCGACCGTCGAGGCCGCATTTCCGTTTCCGTCTGCATTCTCCTTCACCGCGGAGGATTGGAATTCGGAGACGGTGTCGGGTTTGGCCCGCGCGACGGGTTCGGTCGCACGGTAGTCGCGGTGCTTCTGTTGCGAGAGGCAACCACCGAGCAGGATCGCGAGGGCACAGAGGGAAGCTGATCGCAGCAACATAAAGTTCATCCGGCAGGGAAAGTAATGGGGACGCGCATCCGAAACCGCACGGGCTGCCCCTTGCGCTTTCCGGGCTCGAATTTCCACTGTTTGACCGCCGCCAACGCGGCCCGATCAAAGAGCTGATCGGTCGACTTCTGCACGAGTGGATTGACCACCCGCCCGCTTTGATCAACCACGAACAGCACGTGTACGGTCGCGGGGGCCTTTTTCTTCATGGCCGCATCCACGACTGGCGGTGCTTGATAGACCACTCGGGGCTTCTGATCGAGATCGGCCAATGAGAACAGCGAGTCTCCCGCGGACTCGGTGGCGCCGTCCACGGCCCCCAGTTTGGCCATCGCTGGCCCGACTCCACTGCCTTGGCCACCCCCCGCCCCGGGATTGAGCGACAGTTCGAGTTGCGCGAGATCCAGGGGCTCGGACTTCTCTTCCAACTCCGGTGGCTTCTCCTCCGGCTCGGGTTCTTTCTCCGGCTCCTCTTCCATAGGTGGAGGCGGAGGAGGCACGTTCACCGCGTCGACCGACTGAAGCGCCAAGTCCGGGGCCGGAGTTGATGTCAAACTCTCCATCAACGGCAGAACCATGAACAGACCGAGGGTGGAGCCGGTGGCACCCACCAGGACTCCGAGGCCGTGAAACCAACCTCGCCACCCACGCTTCACCACGTCCTGCTGCCGCAGGTTCATGGTCGAGTTTCCCGGTCTGCGCTTGGTCATGATTCAGCTCTTTGCGGTGCTGGTAGCGACACTCACCTTCGTAGCCCCGCCCAACTTGGCCTCGTCGATGAGCCGCACGAGGAGGCCCGACGGCGCCGCCTTGTCGGCCTGGAGGATGACCGGCAGGTCTTCCTTCTGGAGCATTCTCCGAATCAGCGGTTGGACGAGGCTCATACCGATGTCTTTTCCGCCGTAAACGACCGCTCCTTCCGCGGTCAGCGCGATGAGAATGCTGGTCTTCTCGAGGCTGGACGCGGAGGCGGCCTGCGGCTTGTCGACGGCCACTCCGGTTTCTTCCACGAAGGTCGTCGTCACGATGAAGAAGATCAAGAGAATGAACACACAATCGATCATCGGCGACAGGTCGATCCCACCCTCGCCACCGTCATCACCGCCCGAGTCACGAAACCGCGACATAGTGCATCTCCGAGGTACGAGCACCCTTCAGTTTTCGGTACTGAAGCTGAGTGACGACCGTTTCCACGTGCGAGAGGAACGCCTTGTACCGCTCGAATCGTCGAGACAATTGGTACTGAAAAAAGAGCCCCGGAAGGGCGATGACGAGTCCCGTCTCGGTCGTGATGAGGGCTTCCGAGATTCCCTCCGCGATCATGCCCATCGTCTTTTGGCCGCCCCCGCCGGTCGCCAGAGCGCCGAAGGTCGCCAACATGCCCGTCACCGTGCCGAAGAGCCCGAGGAGAGGGGCCACTCCGACACAGATCTTCATGACTTTGAGATCGCGGGTGAACGGAGCCTCCTCGATCGTGCGGAGGCCGGCGAAGGACTCGGCAGTTTGTTCGATCGTGGGTTCACCGGTCACAAAATCGAGAATTTCTCCCACCGGTCCTCGTCGCTCTTCCGGGCGAAGAATCCACTGGCGCCAGACCCGCTCGGAAACCGAGGTGAACTTGCGCTCCCGCAGGCGCAGCCAGATGTGGGTGCCGATCCCGAAGAGGACGAGTGCATCGACGGCAATCGCCACCATGCCCCAGTCCCCCGCGATCCAAATGGCCACAGCCCTTTCCCAGAGGCGCTGCGCGGCTCCGCTCCAGGAATCCCAGTTCAGCATGCGGCCATGCCTTCCTTGCCGTGATCAGCACTGCGGGTGCGCTCGGCAACGCGCCGGGCGGCCGCCGCGTATTGGAGTTCCCGGGCGCGCAACGTAGCGAGCGGAGTCGACTCGAGATCGAGCTCTTCCGCCACCCTTGCGGCGGCGCTGGTCGAGGGTGCCACTCGAGACGAAGTCTTGGTTTCGACATCGACGCCGCGCGGGGGTTCCGGGGGGGCGTCGGCGCCCATGGGAGTCTTGCTGAGTTGATTGATGAAGCCGATCCCGGCTTTTTCCATTTGTTCGATCACTCCCTTGGCCTTGCGGCTCAAGAGTGCGTGCAGGAGCAGCGAGGGAATGGCCACGATCAGGCCGTATTCCGTGGTGATCAAGGCCTCGGAGATACCGCTCGACAACGTCTTGACGTCCCCGGTTCCGAACACCGTGATCAATTTGAAGGTGTTCATGATTCCGGTCACTGTCCCGAGCAATCCAAGGAGGGGAGCGGACGAGGCACTGATCGCCACGAACGGAAGGAGACGCTGGAGACGGAGCTTCGTGTCGAGAACCGTCTCGTACATCACCTCTTCGATGAGCTCGCGCGGTTCCGCGATGTGCTCGACTCCCTGAACCAGCATCTTGCCGGTTGGCCCACCCACTCGATCAGCCGCGGCTTTGGCCGCCGCCGCGTCCCGGTTGGCGACTGCCGCGAGCAGGGTCCGGTATTGCCGTTGGTTGGGTTTGCGCACGAGCAGCATCTGCAACCACTTGCCGAGGGCGACGAGCAAAGCGGCCGCGGCCATCCCGAGGATGGGCCACATGACCGGGCCGCCCTTCAAGATGTGCTGCCATAGCGTCTCTTTGGTCTCTTCGATCTTGTGGGCATTGCCGAGAGTCGGGTCGAACGGAATCGTTCCCACGCCGCCGGCTTCCACGGCCTTGGAAGCGGCCGACATGTCCTCGAGCTTGCCGAAGCCGGTGATCGCCGGTTTGATCGAGCCGAGCCTGGGCTCCGCGGTACCGACAATCGTGCCGTCCTTCGAACGGAAGAACGCCATCGGACCCAGCAAGACAAACGTTCCTTGGTGTACGGTTCCGTTGCGATCGACCGCGTCACCGTCGAAGCGCGAGCCGCCGAGGGCTTCGTCCACCCGCCCGAGGGCCGTATCGAGGAGTGCCGCTTGCTCCTTGTAGAGCTCGCTCTTGGACAGGTCTTCCTTGTCCATCGCCGCTCGCGTCTTCGTGATCGCGGCCGAGTGACGATCGACTTCCGCAATGTGTAGGCGGGATTCGAAATTGCGCAAGTACTCCCCGAACATGTTGCCGAGGAAGGCCCCCTGATCCTCGCGGGCTTTGATGTCGCCGCGCAGGGTGTTGAGTTCGAGGAGCCTGGCGTCCAGGTCGCGGGACTCTTGTTGGAATTGAGCCCGTACTCGCACCAACTCCGATTCCAGCCGAGCCAGCTCGCGACTCAGCGGCAAAGTCTCGGCCGCGATTTGCTCGCGCAGTTTCGTGAGCTCGGCGACACTCGCCTCGAGTTGTGCTTGCAAGTCCTGGGTCGCGCGCTCGAACGGGCGAGGCTCCGGAGCGGTTGGCAAGTCCTGAGCGAATCCACCCCGGACGAGCGCGATCATCAAGACCAGGAAGCCGATCAATGGTTGGTTCATGGCGAAAGTTCCTGGTCTCATTGCACCTTGATGGGAAGTCGAACGAAATCGGCGGGCTGTTCGTTCTTGAGAATTGCGATGGCTCTCACGATGTCGGTGGCCACTTCGTCGGCGGGCGACCAAGTCCAGCCCGCAGGACCAGGCGAGCCGATACCGGCCGTCTTGCCGTTGGCACTCGCGTAATAGGCTTGACCAATGCCGACGTAGACCACGGTGACTTCCGCCGAGGTTCCGTCCCGCAGGGACCGGATTTCCGTCTTGACGATGATCTCGCGGTTGAACTTGTCGACTTGATTGAGGATTCCCACCACGTTCAGGTAGCGCTCACCGAGCGAGAGCTTCGTTTCGGCACCGGCCGCGGGGAGGCGTTGGGCCAACGGGGCGAGCGTCTCCGCCAGCGGCGCCGGCAGCTTCGGCATGAGCTCGCGGGCCTTCTGTTCGAATTTCAGGAGGGCTTCGAGAAGGACCGCCTCGCCAGCCTTCAGTTTGTCCACATCGGCTTGGAGGGCGGCCCGCTTCTGGTCCGCTTCGGAGGCGTTCTTGCGCGCCTCCTCGATGCGAGTCGTGACCGCCTGGATCTCGCGCTCGATGATCCCGATCTGTTCCTTGAGCGTTTCCCGATTGAGAGCGAGATCGCGCTTTTCGTGCGATATCAGGCGTCGTGTCTCGACCCATTTCTCCAAGGTCGGGCGGGCGTCGGCGACGCGGCCTGGCGGGCTCGCGGTTTGGCCTCGCAACCCGACCGGAAGCAAGAGTCCGAGTGTCGCGATGATCAGTAGCGGACGGGCTCGAGGAGTCGGCGAGGGGCGGCTCGGATGCGAGAGGAATGGTGGCATAGGACAATCTCAGAATCCCCGGGCTGCGGCCCCGGGGATCAGAAGGTGAACTCCGCACTGAGGGTCAAGGACAGTTCGACTCCTGCGGAGGAGGAGCTGCGGAGGGTGTCTCGATCGATGTACTCGGAGCGGTAGACCCGCTCGATCTTCGGATTGGTGAGGTTCTTGGCTTGGAATTGGAGTTTGAAGTGATCACCGATCTTCTGGTCGACGCTGAGATTCAGCGTGCCGAACTCCTTCGCGTAGATGCTGGGTACGAAGTTCCCGTTCGACTGCGCGGCTCCCGCGAGCAAGGTGTCGCCGGTGATGGTGTAGAAGAGGGAGACCCGCGTCCCCGTACTCTCAAGGTCGTAGGTGGCGAAGAGATTGAAGATGTGCTCGGGGGCGTTGGTCATGTCTCGCGAGCTGATCGGCGCCAGGATGTTGGGCAAATTGAAGCCGGCGATCTCGTCTTCGGGGAGTTGAACTTCGGACTCGATGAAGGTGGCATTGCCGCCCAGGGTCAAACCCGCAAGTTCATCGAGAACCTGCCCGAGGTCTTGTCGAGCCTCGAACTCGAATCCGGAAAGCTCCCCCTCCGGGTAATTCACCGCCGTCGTGAAGGAGAACGTGCCGACCCTCTGCACGTTCTCGATCGGATCTTTGATGTCCTTGCGGAACCAAGACGCCGAGAGCAAACCGCCGGGAAGGGGGACGTAGTCGATACGCAGGTCATAGTTCTTGACCGAACTCATTCCGAGTCCGGGGTTTCCGATGAAGATCGGACCGCCCAGGAACTCCTGCTGCAAGATGGGTGTGATCTCTTTGAAGGTCTGACGTGCGATCGTCTCGTTGTAGGCGCCGCGGAAGGTCAGGCCTTCGATCGGTCGGTAGTCGAGGGCGATCGACGGCAGCACGTCGTCTTGTTCGAAGGCGACGTCGGCGTCGCCAGGATTCAGTTCGGTGATCAGGTTCGAAGCCGGGTTGAACCAAGTGGCTTCATCTTCCGGTGCATTGATGATCGAGAGTTCCGTGCCCTCGAAGCGGAAGCCCCCGATCAGCTTGAGTTCCTTCGTGAGCGGCAGCTCCAGCATTCCGTACCAGGCCATGACGTCGAGTTCGCCCGTGTAATCGACATCGAATTCGGACTCGAGAATCTGGTGCGGTTGCGAGGGGAACACCGAACTCCAGAACGTCTCGAACGGAGCTTCGAACTCGGGCTCCCCGACGTTGCGGAAGGTGTCTTGGTCGAAGAAGCGCTTGACCGAGTCGCTGAAGTAGCCGGTCTTGAGGTAACCCTCGTCCCCGCTCCATTGCTTGAACGGGAGCTTCACGTCGAAGGCGTACTGCTCGCTCTCTTCCTCGATGGTCTTGAAGATGCGTTGGAAGTTGCCGAGGTTGATGTTGGCGGCCGGACGGAATGGACGATGAGTGGCCGGGAGAATGAAGCCGGGGATCGGTTCGCGCGCCGGACGCCAGGCGGACCCGAATTGACGCTTGTCGGGTTGCAGGAGGTCGGCGGTGCTGAACGCGGCAGACCAGTCGATTTCGACGGACTCAGCTTCGAAGAAACCCAAGATTCCCCATGGATCCGTTTCGAAACGGTGATGCCCGCGGAATTGGAGAGTCTCGGTCGTGCGCTCGGTGTATTCGAGGGTTTCGAGCCGCAGGTACGGAGCCCCGTCCGGCTGTTCGTGTCCCGGGGTGCTTGGGTCGTAGGGATCGTGGCCGGGGAAGTAATACTCCTTGCCCCGGGTGTCCTCGGCGAGGGTCGCCACGTCTTCGGCCGTGCGGGTGTAGAGGTAGGTAGCGCCGATTTGATGGTTGTCGGATTCGATTCCGACCGCGGCCAATCCTCCCCACTGGACCAACTGCGAGCCCTGCGTGACGTCGAAGAGTTGGGTGCGGAAGTCCTCCTGCTGAGGAGCGCCCTGCACGTACTGCGGGGTCAATCCACCACCTGGAGTCGTCACCCACAACGAGTCGTCGATGCCACCCTTGAAGAACGCGCTGTCGCGCTCATAGAAAAAGCTGCCGAGGCCGCCGAGCCGCCATCCGCCCCCGAGATCGGTATTGCCGCCTCCGGTCACCGACCATTTGTAGTCGGTGGGAGGTTCGTCCCGGGATACCCCGGCCGCGCCCAGCCATTCGGCGCCGAGTCGGTCGAGCTGCGGTCCTCGCTCGCTTCCGTCTCGTCCCCAAAAGTCGACCCCGCCGCCGTCGTAGCTGAGGAAGTCATCCTCGCCAGAGACCTGGGTGTTCCAGCTTCGCTGCGAGGAGATCCGGAAGAAAAGCTCCTCTTTGGGGATTCCGCGAAGCTTGATGTTGACCGCGCCTCCCGAGGCATCGCCTTGTTGGTCGGGAGTGAAGGTCTTGCTGACTTGGAGACTGTCGAGCAGCACGGCGGGGAATTGATCGAGTTCGACCGCCCGTTTGTCTTCGTCGGCGGAGGGGAGACGCACCCCGTTCAATTGGGAGCTGACGTAACGATCGGGAAGGCCACGAATGACGGCCGACTTCCCGTCTTGCAGCGAGGCGCCCGACACGAGGCGCAGCGCGCTGGCGGCGTCACTCGCGCCGGCTCGGCTGATGAGATCGGAGGAGATGGAGTCGAGCAGTGCCGGGCTATCGAAACGCAGATTGAGGAGTCCGGCCTCGGTGTTGGTGGAGAGATCCAGACCTTTCTCCACCACGAACTCCTCCATGTCCGTGAAATCCCCGGTGAGCGTGGCATCGACCTCCGTGAGGCGGGCCGAGCTGACCAGTACGTTGGAGCGGACTTGGCGTGCGTACCCGTCTTTGGAGAAGACGAGCGTGTAAGTGCCGGGGACCACCGACGGAAACACGTAGTTGCCCTGGTCCGTCGTCATCACCTTTTGGTTGGTATCCGAGATGGTGATCGTTGCTTCTGGGAGAGGCGCTGCGAAGTCGCCATCCATCACCAGGCCGCGGATCGATCCGGGAGCGTCCTGACTCCATCCACACAGAGTGGTGGACAAGAGCAGGAAGGCAATGCGGATCGTGCGACCGCTCACCACGGGCTCCCCAGGGCGGCGCGCGACGCGCGGAGGTCGCGCCACACTTCGGCGCTGGGCTCAAAACCGACTCTCGCCATGGAGACGCAAGTGGCGCAGAGATCCTCGGCGCGTGGGCGCGAGTTCGGATTGACCGCGCCCTCTTCGAGGAGGAGCCGATAGACCTGGGTCGCGCGATCCCGGTCTCCCATCGTGTACAGGGCCTCCGCGAGCGGCCGGAGGGCGCGCGCGCGGTAGATGTCGGTGATGCGGAGTCTCTCGTGAGCGAATAGGGCCCGCGCTTCTTCCGCTTCCTTCGTGGCCAGTTCGAGGTCGCCGGCCCGATGCCGCAGCGCGGCCACTTGCGCGAGGAGAGGGATCTTGTGCTCAGGTAGCCATCGCGCGGACTCCAGGGTTTCGCGGGCGGTCTGCGCGTAGCGATTGGCGCCGGCTTTGTCCTGGTGGGCGAGCGCGGTCTCTCCCATGCGCAGCGTCGATTCCATGCGGAGTTGAACGGGGAGCTGCGCATAGTGGGTAGAGACACGGCGCGCCAGATCGTCGCGACGTGGTGCATCGCCGTAGAACCGCTCGTGGAGGGTCGTGTAGGCGGCGAAGGTGGCTTGGACTTGATCCAAGCTCGCCGCGACGAGTCCTCGCTCCAATGCGACGAGGTAGGACTCGAGATCGTCCGGCGCAATGGCACGCGCCTTGGCGGCCTCGAGAGCCGCGGCTTCCGATTCGCCCAATCTCGACCGAACCAATTTGCCTTCACGAGCCTTGGCGATGCTTGATTCCGTGCGGGCGATCAACGCTCGGATGCGGTCACGTCTCCACTCCTGTTCGACTTCATTCGATGGCGGCGCGTCGGCAATCTCCCGGGCGGTTGCGAGGGCGCGTTCCGCTTCTTCGATGTTCTGCGCGTGAGCGGCGTACTCGGCGAGTTCCGCGTAGCCGGCGCCACGACGCCAGTTTTCAATCGCCGCGATCTGGGTGCGCGCCCGATTCGGAAGTCCGAGCTCGAGGCTCGCCAAGGCAACGAGTTCTTGAAAGCGTGCCCGGTCCTTGTGGTGAGGATCGTTGGGGATGAGAGAGGCCGTTTCGAAGGCGAGATCCAGGAGCTGAATCTGGAAGGCGGGCCGTGATGCGTCGGTCAGTGCGTGGGCGAGCGGTGGAGGCTCCGCCGGCGTCCGCGGGTTTTTTGTGCATCCGGCCAACGACCCGAGCACGCCCAACCCCAGCAGGGAGAGGACGGAGATCCACCGAGTGAGGTTGGGAGTTGAGGGAGGCATGTCGGGTTTCGCGGGAGGAAGGAGGAGGCCGACGGCTCGGTGCTTCACGCCACCTTGCCGTCGGCTTGTTGCGCACTACTTCCGGCCTTCATGGTCGGGGGCGCCGATCAAGGGCCGATAAAGGCCCGATCAAGGGAGAAAAGAACCTTCACTGGGTGGTGATGCGCTCGACCGGCCCGGAGAGGACCATGCCGTTCATCGGGTTCACCTGGAGGCAGACCCCTTCGATCGTGAGTCCGGCCGGAATCGGGAGCCCGGGCCATTCGGTGATCGCGCCGGGGGCCGGGAAGTGGAAGAAGTTGGCCGGGCTCAGGGGCGTGAGGAGCTGATCCACGAGGAACTGGAAGGTGGTGGGCAGGTTCGCGCAGAGGCCGAGGAGCGGTCCCGAGCCGATGCCGGCCGGGCAGGGATCGTTGATCGTGAAGGCGTTGAACGTCTCGGCGCCGGTGATCAGACCGCAGTTGCTGATGGTGAGGAGACCGCCGGGTCCGCTCTGCGAGAGGGAAACGATCGGCAGGGTCGAGGTGGTGGTCATGCCGAACGCTTCGGTCGCCGTCCAGCCGCACAGCCAGTTGGTCCCGGGGGCAAACGCGCCGCGGAAATTCGAGGGGCAGAAGAAACCGTCGTTCGGGGTCACGCCGACCGCGGTGAGCGCGTCACCGGCGGGGCGAGGATCGAGCGAGATCACCGGCTGCATCACCTTGCCACCGCGGACGACGTTCGGGCCGCGGGTGATCGCGGTGATCGGCATCGTGGCCGGGTTCAAAACGTTGTTGTTCGCGGGGGCGAACACCGCACGATTGTTGGCCTCGGTGTAGGCGGAGGCGTTGAGGTTGCTGAAGAAGATCGAGTCGGTGATCTCGGCGAGGGTGCCGGAGCTCTGCGCGGTGTAGAGCGCGGCGGGGGTGCTCGGGGTCACCGGACCCGAAGGAGTGCAGGTGGGGGCGCCGCTGGCGTTGATCGTGCTGGTCGCGGTGTAGCTCGTGGTCCAGGTGTCGGCCCACGAGAGGGTGCCCGCGAAGCCGTAGCCCGAGCCGCCGTCGCCGTCAATGTTGTCGAAGGCGACCGCGCGCTCGCCCAGGTTCATGAAGATGCACTTGCGATACTGGACGCGGGCGTTGTCGCGCCAGGCCGTGCCGTGGTCGCCGTCGATCGGCTGGCCGATCACGGTGCAGTTGTAGATCGTGGCGGTGGTCACCGGCTGGTAGTGCGAGTTTTCGGCGCCGTCCGTTTCAAAGCAGTTGTCGCCCACGCCCGAGCCCTGAGCGGCGTTCAGGCTGTAGCCTTGGACGATGAGGCCGAACTGGGCCTTTCCGCGCCACCCCTGGTCGACGTCGAAGCTGTCGTCACCGATGTTCCAGATCGAGAAGTACTTGAGGTTGACCTTGCCGCCCCAGACTTCGATGCCGTCGTCGACGTTGTTCATGATCTCGACGTGGTGGATGTCGGTCTCGCGGCCGACGCCACCGAGGGAGAGGCCGTTCAGCTCGTTGCCGAGGCCGATCACGCGGCCGGTGTAGCGGAGGGAGAGGTAGGAGATGGAACCGCTGTCGTCGTCGTCGTTGCCGCCGCCGTAGAGGACGCGCGACTCGAAGCCGACCTGCGCGATCAGGCCTTCCATCGGAGCGACGTTGCAGGGGTTCGGGTATGCGGTGTTGCCGACGACCGCATCCTCCGAGATGTAGGCGTCACCCATGATGGTGAGGTTGCCCCACTCGTTGGCGGCTTCGCGCCAAGTGCCGGTGCGGGGGTTGCCACCGACCCAGGTCGCGCGGTCCGCGGTCGAGGTCATGATGACGGGCTTCGTGCGCGTCCCGCGGACGAAGATCTTGCCGCCCTTCGTCACCGCCAGGCTGCCACCGACATTGGCGGTGCTGGCCACGATGGTGCCCGCTTCGATGGTGAGGGTGGCGCCGGGGAGGACGTAGATCTGCTGTTGCAGGTCGTAGATGTTGGCCGACGTCCAGGTGGTGGACACGGCGATATTGCTGTTGACGAGGACCACGGGCTGGGCGGTCAGGGGGGCCGCGAGCGCGGCCAGACCAAGCGCCAATGCGGCGCACGCGAAAGTTGGATTCTTCACCGGCATCAACTCCTTAATGGACTCTTGATGTGAGGACTGATTCAACGGGGTTTGGAAGTGAGGAGACTTGGTTCGACGCGAAACCTTAGGCCTCACGGATCAACGCCCGATTAAGACCGAGTAGGTCTTCGACGAATCGATTTCTCGGTTTCGCGCCCTGCCCGGGCCTCCACGAAAGCGCGCGCAACACGCCCTCCCTACGTGCGCGCTTGCCAATGTCGAGGGACCCCGTCGCCCCCCAACGTGCTCGCTGCCGCTCTCTCCCGACGTCCGCGCCCCCGCCCTCGCGACGTGCGTGCCACCGACCTCGCGACGTGCGTGCCACCCCCCATGGGAACGCGGATCACCAGATCCGCCTGC
>CADEGH010000040.1 GCA_902826835.1 uncultured bacterium
GAAGGAGAGGTCCCCGTTGCACTGCGCGGGCTTGCGCACCGCTTTTCCGCGCTTTAGAGAAACCGTCGACAGACGTATCCGGCGTTCGATTTCTCCCACGACTGGTCCTCCTGATTCTTGGTGATCACGCAGAAGACGTAGTCCCCCTTGGGTGCATGCACGAGGAGCACCTCCGAGCGGGAGCGGTTGACGGCGCCCTGCTTGCTCGCGACCTGCACTGACGGCGGAATGGAGGACACCGCTTCTTCGTCCCAGTAGGTCTTGCACAGGAAGCGGTGCATGCGCTCGCAGGAGGATTTTGCCCCGAAGCGGCCTTCGCGAATGCCAACGAGGAGTTCGGCCATCTCGCGCGGCGTGGTTTGTCCCCAGCCGTAGGCCTCGCGGTCTTTTTCGCGCCCGGGGGTCCTCGAATTGACGCGGGTCGACCCGAAACCGTGCGCCTCGAGCCAAGCGTTGATGGCGGTGCCGGTTCCCGCGAGCTCTTGCAGCCACAGACTCGCGGTGTTGTCGCTGAAGGCGAGCATTAGGAAACACAGTTTGGTGAGGGCAATTTTCTCGCCGTCTTTGAATGAGCCGAGGAGGTCTTCGCCCGCGTACTTGCGCTTCTCCTCGTAGACCAACTTGGCGCCTTCGTCGAGCTCCTTCTTGTCGATCTTGTCGTAGATGCCGAGCAGAATCGGGACTTTGATCAGGCTCGCGGTCGGGAAGAGCTCGTCCGCCCGAATCGACGCGCCGCGACCCGTGGGCAAGTGCCGCACGTAAACCCCCACGTCGCCGCGGAAATCCTTGATGAGCGCAGCGAGCTTCGCCTGCAACGCCTCATCCACGGTGGGGGAGGGGAGCGGGGGCTTCGGATCGACGCCCTGAGCCGAACAAAACGCCGCGAGCATGAACACTGCGCCGAGGATGCGCGCCATGAATGACCTCACTTCCGCTGGGAGCGATCGAGGGCGACCGCGAACACGATGAGGGCTCCGATCACGATTTTCTGGGTCGCGTCGTGCACTTCGGCGTAGACACAACCGCTGCGCAAGACCGTCATCATCACCGCGCCGACCAGGCATCCGAGGATGCTCCCGCGTCCGCCTCGAAGACTCGCTCCGCCGATGACCGAAGCCGCCACCACTTCGAGTTCGAGACCGAGGCCACTCGAGGGATTGCCTTGGCCGTTCAGCACACTGAATTCGAAGAGGCCCGCCAACCCCATCAGGAGCCCGGCGATCGCGTAGGCGCTCGTCTGCACGAGGCCGACGCGGATGCCGGCGAGCCGAGCGGCTTCGGAGTTGGACCCGATCGCGAAGAGGGCGCGGCCGAAAACGGTGAACCGGAGGAGCCCCGCGAATCCGAGTCCGAGCGCGATCACGATCCACACTCCGGACGGCAGAAACTGGAGACTGCCCGGCGCCGGCGGGTCGAGCAGACCCGTGAGCCACTCGGGAGCGGCGGCCGAAATCTTGCTTTGTCGGGCGATCAGCTCCGCGGCGCCGCGGAACACCAGCATCGTGCCGAGAGTGACGATGAAGGGCGCGAGGCGCAGGCGGGTGACGAGCACGCCGTTCATCACCCCGGCGAGGAGGCCGACCAGGAGAGCGGCGAGGGTGGCGAGCCCGGCACTCCATCCCCATTCCGGCGTCAGCAGCCGGGCGAGCGTGACGGAGGTGAGGGCCAAGAGGGCACCGACCGCCAGGTCGATCCCGCCGCCGATGATCACGAGCGTCATTCCGATCGCGGCAAGCCCGACGATCGCGGCCTGTTTTGCGATCAGCGCCCCGCGGTAGGCGGAGAGGAAGGGCGTGTCCGGCTTGACCACCCAGCCGTAAACGGAGAAACCGAGCAGGACGAGCCCGAGACCGAGCCAGGGCCCGAGGCGCGCAATCCGGGTGAGCGGCGAGATTCTCGAGTGCACCTCCGCCATGTCATTGCGGGCCCAAGGGGTTGAGCAGCGCCGCGTGTTCGGGGGTGGTCATCGATTCCTTCGTGATCACCGCCTCGGCGGTCTCGATGCGTTTGCTGACGGTCTTGCCAGCGAGCGCCTGCGCCAGGGCTCGCACCGACTCGCGCCCCATGCCCACCGGATCCTGCACCACGAGGGCGTGAATGACCCCGTCCTTCAGCCCCTGCACGAGATTTGCGCTGGAATCGAAGCCCACGAACTGAACCTTGCCGGCCAACCCGCGCGGATCCCGTCTCAGGGCGGTGAGCATGCCGGAGGCGGTGGACTCGTTCGAGCAGAAAATCCCGCCGAGCCCCTCGCCGAAGTTCGAAAGCAGGTTCTCCGCCACGTCGATCGCGGCCCGCTCGTCGGCGCCCGCGAAGCGATCCGAACTTGCGACGAGGATTCCCGGGTGCTTCTTGATCTCCTCCAGAAAACCCTCTTCGCGGGCGATCGTGCTTTCGGAACCCTGCACATAGCGCAGCACCAAGACGCGGCCTTGCCCGCCCATCGCCTTGGCGAGTGCGGCGGCGGCGCGGGCGCCCCCGGTGCGGTTGTTCGTAGCGACATAGCTGACGATCGGCGCATCCGCCGAGGCTAGCCCCGAGTCGAAGATGAGGACCGGCACTCCGGCTTGCACTGCGCTGCGCACCGGCTTCTCCAGCGCCTTGGCATCCAGCGGCGCGAGGGCGATCCCGTCGATTTTCTCGGCGAGGAACCCCTCGACGACGCCGATCTGCGCCGGCGCGTCCCCCTCACCCGGCGGCCCCTTCCAAATCACCTCGACCTCGGGGAGTTCCTGGTCGGCCTGCTTCGCGCCCTTTTCGACCGCCTTCCAAAACTCGTGATTGGTGCCCTTGGGGATCATCGCGATGCGCTTCGGGCGGCCGGATTGGTCGGAGCCTCCGCAGCCAAAAAGCAGCCCGAGGGCCGCCACTCCGAAACCGAGCCGAGCGAGGACGCGCATCGAGGGTTCTCCTGAGGGCTCGGATCGTAGCCGCTTCCGCGAGGGGCGCAGAGTGTCCCCCTCCGAGGATAGACTGGGGAGCCGATGGCCCGTCGCCCGACTCATCTCCAAAGCTCGCCAATTCCGGTCCGACGATCGCCCGGCGTGCAGCGGACTGTCCGCGGGTTGGTGCTGGGGTTGTTTGGGCTGTGGTGGGGTGCGTCCGCGCTGGCGCAAGCGCCGCTTTCGGACGGCCCGATTCGGGTCGGCGAGCGCTGCCCCGACGTCCGCCTCGCCGATCTGGAGGGTCGGCCGTGGCCGCCACCGACTTCGGCGCCGCCCAAGCTCCTTTACCTCGTTTGGTTTTCGACCGGCTGCCCGGCCACCACCGCCGCGCTGGCCGAGTTGAAGGCCATTGCGGCCTGGGCACAAAGTCATTCCGTCGCGTGGGCGCTGGTCAACGGCCACGGCGAGGACCCAGACGACATCCGCACCTGGGCCAAAGAACGTGAGTTCGATCTCACGCACATCGCCATCGACGAAGACGCCGCGTTTGGCCGAGCGATGGGCGTGGTCAAAGTCCCGACTGGCATCGTGATCGACGAGCAGCGTCGCCTTCGTTATCGCGGGCGGGTCTTCGAGCGCTTCGTCACGCGGGAGCTGCGCACCGCCGAGGCGGGTCGACGCGACCTCGCTTTGGCGCTCGAAGAAGTTCTCGGTGGGAAGCCTGTCGAACAGCCTGAGGTCCCGGGCGCGGGCTGCGTGCTGCCGGCGGCCCGCCAAATCGAGCCGCCGTCCGAATTCGATTTCGCACGCGACGTACAGCCGCTCCTCGCCAAGCACTGCACCGAATGCCATCGGGTGGGCGGGGCCGCGCCGATGTCCCTGGAGACGCCGCGCAAGGCGAGGGCCTTTGCTTCCGACATCGCCGAAGTGGTGGCGAGCCACATGATGCCCCCGTGGCCCGAGGACGGAGACGGGCTCGGTTTCGTCGGGGATCGCCGGATGCCAATCCCCGAGCAGCAGGCGATCCTGCGATGGGCGCGGGCCGGCGGCCCGATCGGGACCGCGCCGGAGCCGACCGGTTCGGAAGTCCCGATGGCGGCAGACCCACCATCCGCCGCGACCCGGCTGAGCTTCGGCGCCTTCGAGGTGCCCCGGCACGGGGACGACCTCATGTTCTTGCGTGCCGCCGCGCTCCCTTCGGGCCTGGGCTCCTCCTTGAGAGGGGCCACCTTCGAGTTCTCGGACCGCTCGGTGGTCGCCGAACTGATCCTGACGATGGTTCCCAAAGCGAAGTTGCCAAGCACGGCGCTGGGCGAAGCCGACTTCTGGAACTTACTTCTCCGCGGGGACGCCCAATGGGTGGCCGCTTATGCCCCTCAGGCGGTCCACTCCCTGCCGGCCCCCGCCGCGAGTTTTGCCGTCGCCCCGGACTCCGAGTGGCTCCTCGGTCTTCGAGTGCGCCCGAACGGAGTGCGGACGCAACTCGAGGTGGCCATTGCAATCCACCCGGCGGAGGCGTCAGCCTCGTTCCGAGTCCGTTCGTCCGCGGTCGAGCTCAGCGACTTCGAAGTGCCCGCGAACCATCCCCGCCACATCGTCCGCCGGGAGGTCGTGCTGCCCGCCGCCGCCGAACTCCATGCGATCTACCCGGTCGGTTCGCCGCTGGTGCGTCTGCTTGAGCTCAAATCCTTCCTGCCCAGCGCGAGCGTCCATGTCGTCTACCGCAATCCGCACTGGAATCCGTTTTGGCGCGGCCCGCTCACGCTCGAAAGTCCGCGGTCCTTTCCCACCGGGACCCGCTTCCGCCTGACCGCCCTGTTCGACAACTCCACCGCCAATCCCCGCAATCCCAAGCGTCCCCCGCTGGTCCTGCGGTCGCGCACCGGCGACCCCCTGACGCGGGCCGCCGTCCTTTTGCAGTGGATCGAAACCGCGGATTCTCCGCAAAAATGAGTGGGGTTCGGCCGAGGCCGGGCCCCGGGATTCACCCGAATTCATGGAATTTTCGCGCCCAAGAAGTTGGCCTCGGGCCGAATGCCGAGGCGAAAATGGCGGACGCTCCCGCTCTGGTTCGATCCCATTCCCACCGAGACTCGTTATGGCCAAGACCCTCGGGGTGGCAATTCTCTGTGCGCTGGCTCTGAGAGCTCAGGAGCCCGCCCGATCGCTCCCGGACGACGCCGTGATTTTCCTGGAGCTCCAGGACGGTCCGGCGCTCCTGAGGGAGGCTCAGGCAGCACCTGCCCTCCAGCCGCTCTGGCCGCTGATCCCCGCTCCGGCCCGCAAGTTGGTCGCAGCCCTCGGAGAGTTGTCGGTCGAGCACATTGCCTTGGGAGTTCGCCCAGGGGGGGTGTTCCGCCCGCTGCGCTGGACGGCGGTGGTGAAGACGCAGGATCACCGCGGACTGCTGACCCAGTTGCGAAGCCATCTCCCCGGGACCATCTTCAGTCGCCCCGAGGGAGAGTGGGTGGTTCTCGGCAACCACGAAGAAGCCATCGAACGGCCCGAGTCCGGGGCCTCGCTGGCCGATGTCCCGTCGTTTTCCACGTATCGAACCAAGCACACCCGACCCCGGCTGGGCTTTCACGTCGATCTCGAAAAACTGCTGGTGTTCCGGGGGGCCGTGGGCAAGGCCGACGACTTGGGAGCGGAGTTCTTCTTCGGCCACCTGCTCAAGACGGCGGCCCGCGCGGACTGGGTCAGCGGCGCTTTGACCCTCGACTCCGAGTGGCGACTCGCGATGATGGCGCCCGGAACGGACCTTCCGGACACCCACGCCTTCCTTCGGGCCGCGAAGAGTGCGCCTCCGCTCTTGGTCTTGCCCAATGCCCTGGCGCGCCTCAGCCTGACCCGGAACGCGCAGCTTTTTTGGGCCGCGCGGGAGCAGTTGGCGAAACCCGCCGAGCGGGAGGCGCTCGCCCGATTTCAGGGGCAAGCCGAGACGATTCTCGGCGAGCTCGCGTACGACGACCTCTTGGCCGCACTCGGTCCAACCCTCGACCTCTACGCCCTGTCTCCTTCGATCGAGTCCAAAGCCGATCCGCTCTTCCCGGCAGTGGCGATCGTCATCCCTCTTCTCGATTCCGGGCTCGAAGACGAGTTGATCCTCACCTTCCAGTCCATCATCGGCGTCGCCAACATCGAACGCGGCGGAATGGGTCAGCCGCGGTTCTTGCTCGAGAGCGCGGATCAAGACGGAGTGCGCATCCACGTCGCGCGGCACTTCGACCATCACCTGAACGGGCCTGGCGATCCACGCGGGCAATTGCAGATTGCGCTCGCGTGCACCGAGGGGCGGTTCATCCTCGGGTCGCATCCCGATGTCGTCCGGGCGGTCGTGGTCGCAGCGCGAGCCGGCAGGACCGAGCCCCGCCGGACGGTCGACTCGTTGCAGATCGAACTCGGGCCGGCGCGCGCGCTGTTCCGGCGCAACCTCGAGTTTCTCGCGGCGCGGAACGCTCTCGAAGAGGGAAAGTCGCTCGACCGAGCGCGCACCGACTTGCAGTCGATCGTGGGATTGTTCGAGCCCTTCTCGCGGCTGAAGATGGCGATCGACCAACATTCCGGGCAGACTTCCGTGGAGGTCGTGCTCGTTCCGAATTCCGCCGCCGCGACCGGAGTCGATGGGAAATGAGCTCGTCAGTCGGTGTCGTTTCCCGCACGCTGCCGCCGCTCTCCCGCGACCCGACTCGGGACGACGTCGATCATTTCCTCCGGCGCACCGCGTTCTTCCCGACTTTCGAGCTTAGGGAGCGCACCGAACGCGAGGGCCTCGCGGCGAGTGTCGACCGGCTACTCGGCGGTGCCGAACCCTCCGCACCGGAAGAGGCCACCGCCATCGGGGCATCTGTCCAAGCGAGCGAGGACGTGGAGGTCCTCGCGGCGGCATGGCTCCATCGCATCCTCGGCTCGCCGGAGCCGTTGCGGGAGCGTCTCACCCTCTTTTTTCACAACCGCTTCGTGAGTGCGCTGAGCAAAGTGCAGCGCGGGCGTTTCCTCGTCGAACAAATCGAACTCTTGCGGCGGCTCGGCCCGGGGCCGTTCCTGCCATTGGTGCAGGCGATCACGCGTGATCCGGCGATGATCCGCTATCTCGATCTCGAACGTTCCACCAAAGCCAGTCCGAACGAGAATTTTGCACGCGAATTGCTCGAGCTGTTCACGATGGGGCCTGGGCACTACAGCGAGGCCGACATCCGGGAGGCGGCCCGCGCGCTCACCGGCTACCGCATCCGCCACGACCGCTTCGAGTTTTCGCCGGCGGCGCATGATGACGGATCGAAGACCTTCCTCGGCCGCCTGGGCGCGTGGAGTGGCGACGACATCGTGCGCCTGGCGGTGGAGCATCCCGGGACGGCCCGCCATCTCGGGCGTGCTCTGCTGCGACACTTTGTCACTGATGCACCCGGTGAACCCGAAATCGAGGCGGTGGGTCGGCTCATCGTCGCGCAGTCCGGGAACTTGCGCGCCGTGCTCCGGGAGCTCTTCACTTCCGATTTGTTTTTTGCATCCGCGCATCGCTTCGCGCTCACGCGGAGTCCGGTCGATCTCGTGGTGGCGGCGTCTTTGGCCCTCGGTCGAATCCTGCCACCTCTCGAGGGGGCGCGGCATCTGGTGGCGATGGGCCAGTCCCTCTTGGATGCCCCTTCCGTCAAGGGGTACGAAGGAGGCGCGGCTTGGCGGAGTCCGGCCTCGCTCCTCGCGCGGCGGTCCTATCTCGCGAGCCTCGCGGAGCGCGGGCGCGAACCAGCGGGCGCGGCGGCCCCCGAGGTTTCCCGAGATCTCGAAGGCGTCACCGCGGCGGCCCAGGCGGTGTTGGGGCGCGTCCCGCCCCCCGACGAACTCGCGCTCCTTCTGCGCCTGGCGCGGAAGTCGAAGTCCGAAGCCACTTCCTCGGTCGTGGGTACGGTCCTCCTCCATCCCTGGTTCCAGGTGGCATGACGATGTTGAACCGCCGGACGTTTTTGAAGTCGACCGCACAGGGGATGCTGGTGTTGCCGTCGGGGCTTCGCTGGTTCGGCCTCCCCGGCGAGCGTGGGGCTGATCGTCCCCCGATGCTGGTGGTGGTTCAACTCACCGGCGGCCTGGACGGTCTCAGCGTCGTCGTGCCCGCCGAACAGGACGAGTATCAGCGGGCGCGTCCATTGCTCGCTCTCCCGACCCGCCAAACATTGCCGCTGCGCGATGGATGGGGTTTTGCGTCCTCGCTCGGGCAGTGGCACCGCGAGTTCGAGGCTGGTCGTTTGTCGATCGTGCCCGCGGTGGGCATGCCTGTTCCTGATCGCAGCCACTTTGAAAGCCTGGCGCGCTGGCACGCCGGTGATGCGCACCCGGAGCCGGGCGCGGTGGGTTGGTTGGCGAGGGCGCTGCCCACGTCGCCCGCGGGAGCGAATTTCCCCTCGCTCGCGCTCGGGTCGCGCAGTTTGGTCGAGGCCTTCCGCGGTCATCCTGTTTCGGTGCTCGCGAGTGCCGACCTATCTTCGCTGACGGTCGACGAGACGATTCGCAAACGCCTGCTCGATCCCGATCTCGTGCGCCTCGACGCTTTGGCTGGCACCCCACAGGACCAGTCCGAGGCCAAAGCGGCCCGGGACATTCTCGAGCGGCTGGATCGTGTACTTCGCAGCGATAGCCGCTGGGCCCGCGATCTCCCCGACACTCCGCTCGGGCGCCCCCTGCGCGACGTGCTCCGTCTCCTGGAGCAAGGCCTGGTTCCTCCCGCGGTGTTCGTGCAAACCGGCGGGTTCGACACGCACGCTCGTCAAGACGCCGTTCTCCCTCCGCTTCTCCAAGGCCTCGATTCCGCGTTGGGTGCCTTCTTCGCTGCCCTTCACGCCGCCGATTGGCATCGCTCCGTGCTCGTCCTGATCTACTCCGAGTTCGGCCGCCGTGTCCGCGAAAACGGGACCCGCGGCACCGATCACGGCTCCGCTGGCCCCGCTTTCTTCTGGGGTGCCCGCACCCCCGGTGGCTTTCTCGCCCCCCACCCCTCTCTCACCAACCTGGACGAAGGCGACCTCCGCCCCACCCAAGACTTCCGCCACCTCCTCTCCACCGCCACCCACCACCTCCACCTCGCCCCCTCCCTCTTCCCCTCCCACGCCCCTCTCTTCTGAGTCCCGCTTGGCGGGTCAGAGTGGGTCTCAATGACGAGGCCGGATCGGCGGGATCCGTGCCGGGCTCCTCAACCACGGGACGACCTGCACCAACCACCTGAATTCCGCAGGAAAAACTGAGAATTTCTTGCCTATTCACGCCGTGAATGATTATCATTCACGCCATGAATAGATTGCACCGAGCGGCCGAAGCCGCCCTGCTCGAACGCCTGGACACCATGCCGGTCGTGGTGGTGACCGGTGCTCGGCAGACGGGAAAGAGCACTCTGGTCTCCGACCTGGTTCCGGGAAAGCGGAGCTTCTTCTCTCTCGACGACCTCGATGTGGCGGAAGCCGCCCGGCAGGAACCCGAGCGTATTCTGGGCGGCCGCGATCCGGTGACAGTCGATGAAATTCAACGCGAGCCCGGCCTGCTGCGTGCCATGAAGCGATCGGTGGACCGCCAGCGAAAAGCCGGACGGTTTCTGGTGACCGGCTCCGCGAATCTGCTCATGATGCGACAAGTCTCGGAGTCGATGGCCGGCCGAGCGAGTTATCTCAACCTCTGGCCGATGACGCGTCGAGAACAGGCGGGCGCAGGTCGAGCGGGCCGTTGGGAGGAACTCATCGCGGCGCCGGACTCGGAGTGGCTCGAGATTCTGTCGACCGCTCGCGAAGAGGCCGAAGACTGGCGAGGACTCGCGGAAAGAGGCGGCTACCCCACGCCGGCCTTGGAGCTCAAAACCGCACGAGAGCGCAGCATCTGGTTCGATGGATACGTCCGCACTTACCTGGAACGGGATCTCCAGGACTTGTCGCCCATCTCTTCGCTCCCGGACTTCCGGCGGTTGATGCGCGTGGCGAGTCTTCGCATCGGCCAGTTGCTCAACCAATCCGAGGTCGCCAGGGATGTCGCCATTCCCCAACCCACGGTCCACCGGTGGCTGAACCTCCTCGAAGTTTCCTACCTCATCATCCGCCTTCCTGCCTACGCGGTGAATCGAACCAAGCGCCTCATCAAATCACCGAAGCTCTACTGGGCCGACGTCGGCCTCGCTCTGCATCTGTCGGGCGGCGCGGAGCCATCCGGGCCCCATCTCGAGAACCTCGTCCTCCAGGATCTCCTGGTCTGGCGCGATGCACGCCTCGAGCGCGCCGATCTCCACTACTGGCGCACCGCCAACGGCGAGGAAGTGGACTTTGTCATCGAGAATCGCGACCAACTCATTCCCATCGAAATCAAAGCCGGCCCCCGTCCCCGTCTCTCCGACACCTCGAACCTCCACATCTTCCGCCGCGAGTACGGCTCTTCCTCCCGCGCCGCCCTCCTCCTCCACACCGGCTCCACCCTCGCCTGGCTCACCCCCGACATCCTCGCCACCCCCTGGTGGTGCGTGCTTTGACCCAAGTTTCGGTTGGTGACCGCAGCCTGAAATCTGAAACTCCCGGTTACCTGCTTGGACTCACGTGAGTCCGTGATGATTGGCGCCTTGGCGCAGTTGCGCAAAAAGAAAATGGGAAGGCGTGTGCGAGGCGACTACCAACCGGCCTCTTTCCGCGGGCGGAAGGAGCCGCACGTGTGTCACTCCTCGTCATCTTCGTGGACGCGAGACTGGCGCCCACCTCGGTCAGAGCCAGGAGGCCTCGCCCGGATCCCCGGCGACTCTGGCGAAACGAAACCCCGAAGCGCACGATCGAACGCAGCATGGAGCTGCAAGTCATTCTTCTGCAACGGTTTACGATCTGCTGGTTGAAATGAGAAAACCTGAGGTGTGATCACCGATCGTCCGATATACTGGATCAGAATGACCGATTTCGTCCAGTATGACGGACAACTCTTAGAGGCCGCTCTCCTCCGCCTGAACCCGTGGTGGGAGGATCAGAGCCTGCTCGCTGTGCCGGGGTTACCGGTGCGACGGTGGCCGTTCGAGCCTTTGCTCAAGTCTGTGTTGCGCGGCGATGACCAACGGGCCGGCCTCCTCATTGGTCCGCGACGCGTCGGGAAAACGACTCTCGTGCGACAGGTCATGGCCGAAGTTGCGATTCGCTTCCCGGACATTCCGGCGCGAAACTTCTGCTACGTGGACTTCCAGGAGCGTCTGGTCGACGGGGTCACCCCCGAGGCCGTCGTTGTGGCTCTGGTTCCGCGGATTGATCCAACCCAGCCAACTCTTCTCGTCCTCGACGAAATTCAGTTTCTCGCCGACTGGGACAAGCTCCTTCGCGCAGTTGTCCATCGCCATATTTCTCCCGCATTGAGGATGTTGGCTACTGGCTCGGGCACCGCGGAACTCCGTCGTGGTGCGGCGGATACGTTGCTCGGACGCGTGCAGGTGTTCCGCCTCGGAACGCTCACCTTCCCGGAGTTCGTCCAGGTGGCGTCCGGGGATGCCGCGTTCGACCCGGAGCGGCTCGACCTGCGCGATCAGTTCGCGCGCTATCTCGCGCGAGGCGGCTTCCCGGAATCGCTCTGGCGCGCGGATCTGGCCGGAATCTCCTCCCAGTTGCGTTCGTTCTGCGAGACCTATGTCCTCGAAGGGGATGTTGTTCGCCGACTCGGGGTTCGCCAAAGCGCCACCTTGGCTCGTTTGTGGCTCCACATCGTGCGACATCCGGGCCAAGTCCTGAACCCGGCCCAGCTCGGCAACGAAGTCGGTGCGAAGCGGGATACGGCCGATGCCTGGCTTCAGGCGTTGGAGCTCGCCGAGCTCATCTTGAGCATTCCGCCTTCCGACCGTCGCGGTCACCCGGAGTCCGGGAAGAACCGATATCCGCGCGCGTATCCGGCCGACCATTCCCTCGCCACCGCGTACGGGCTTTCGTCCGACGACGGACCGGTGATCGAAACCCTCGTACTGCGGCACCTCCAATCGTGGGTCGCTCGACTTGAAGGCGACCACCAGAATCGGGCTGATCTCACTTACTGGCGCCATGATCGTTCCGCTCGGGATTCCTCCGAAATCGACTTCCGCGTCTCATTGGGAGAGGAGTCGCTTCTCATCGAGGTCAAGGCGACCCGAAATCCCGAACCCGACGTAGCGCGGCTGGCCCGCACGGCCGAGGGACTGCATCACACGGGCGTGATTCTCGTCCATCGTGGGGACGAGCGTCGAAGCGTTCGGCGTGGCGAAGTCGTGGTGCATCTTTGGCCGCTCATCGAGTTTCTCTGCGCCCTGCACGCCGTGCCGACCACGCTCGGAAGCCTGACCGATGCCCCGTGATTACGACCCGAACCTCCTGCTCGGGCGACGCGAGTCGGAGACCCTCGAAATCAAGGCGGCCGAGACCCTGCGAACCATGGACGGACGCCGTGCGCTCGCGCGCGGCGTAGTAGCGTTGCTGAACCGCCAAAGCTCCGAGCCGGCCCAACTTTGGGTTGGGCTCGTGGAGCACGCGAGCGTGGCGACGTCCCTCGATCCGCTGGGTCTCCAGGACCGTGCCCATCTCGACCGCCTCCGCGATTTGCTCCTTGACGCCATCGAACCCGTTCCCCACCTGTCCGTAGGGACACCACTGCCGGATCCTGCCAGCCTCGCCCTGATCCCGGTGGGTCCCATGGAGCGTTGGTTCCTGTGCATCGAGATCCGGGGGGTGGCCGACGCGTCACGTCCGTTTTGTCTCCGCTTCGGCAATACCCGTGAGTTCGTGCGGCGAATAGACGCCCGCATCCACGCTCTGAGCTACGACGAAATCGTGAATTCGGGAGCCCGTCGCGCGTCCACCCAGGGCGAGTTGGACGAGGCCCGCGCCCACCACAATCGTTGGGTCAAGCGCTTCGGGTCCATTGCTGGTTTCGCGTTCACTCTCCGCCGCGTGCCGCCGATCGAAGCAGCAATGCCCTCGCCTCCAGAGGAGTGGGAGAATCTCCTCCGTAACCCCCCGTCCGAGATTGCTCGCCCGCTGGGGTGGTCGTGGTCGCACCAATCGGGAGCATCCGTCAAGCGTAGGAGCGAGTTTCTGGCCTCCGGCGTTCGGATGGTCGAAAAAGGTCGGGTGGGGCGCTACCTCGAGCTCCGTGGCAATGGCGACCTCGAATTCTTCACCGGCGCGCAGGACCTGACCTGGCAACCCCACCGCATCGATCCTACTCTCCTGAATCTGACCCAAATCCGCGGACAGCTCACTCTCCTCTGCATCGCCGAGATCCTCGTCAGCCTATTCCGGCTTGCGGCCAAACTCCTTCCCGGCAAAGCCACCCATCGCCCGAAAACTCTCTACGCCACCGCCTCCCTGCACGGCTTCTCGGATTGGATCATCCCGATTTGGCGGCCGGAGCGAATTTTTCCTCATGTGGCCAGATCTCAGGTGGTGAAGCTCAGCGCTTCCCCCTGGCAACCAGACTCCCTGCGGTTGCTCACCACCGATCTCGCCTCCGAAGGCGGAGCCGATCGCCTCGCGCGCACCACTCTCCTACGTCTCCTCGAACTCGACCCGGAAGTCTCCGACCTCACCGGCACCTCCTTGCCTTACTTCGAGAGTGGCTCACGATTCACCGTGCACGACTGAGTTCGACAGCATGGACAGCCTGCACCGGATCGTGCAGACTTTGTCCGTGCGCAGCATCCCCCCAAGAAAACCACTGGTACCGCGACGGTCAAGTCGGGGGGCGGTAGCTTCAGACTGCACAATGAATCAGTTCCGGGGCGCAACCACCAGACACCCGGTCACGGGAAGGGCCGCACCGAATGGACATCTTCGATTTTGATCTCTTCTTGTCTTTCACGGGAAAGCCACATCGTGACCTGACCCGGGAAGTGGCGAGGATCCTCCACGAAAAGAATCTTCGGGTGTTCTTCGACGAGGAGACGATCGAAAATGCCGACCGCTGGATCGAGTCCCTGGAAAAGGGATTGAAGAAAGCCCGGTGTCTGGCGGCGCTCGTTCCGGAAGGGCCGTCGGGAAACCAGCGCTCGGAGATCGAGAGCTTCCGCGATTTTCGGTCGAAGGATCCGCGCCGCCTGATGGTGATCGTGTACATGGACCAACTTCCTTCCGACGCGAGCTTCCTCGACCTGCAAGGTGCGAAAGGTGAAGGCCTGTCGCCCGCCGCGATCGCCAGTTTGATTGAGACGGAATACCACCAGAAGCTGAATCCCACCCCCTCCATCGCGGAACCTCATTGGACCCCTCCCGAAGCCCTCGCCGCCTATGGCAAACACTGCATCGACCGGCACTCGAAGTTGGTGCCTTACTTTGTGGGGGCCAACGACCTGCTCTTGAAGAATGTGTTCGTTCAGTTGGAGGTGGCGAACACTCCGCGGCGCACCTCGATCATCGAGCCCGAGGGTCCGAAGAACCATGAACCGCTGGATTCGACCCCAGTGCCGCTCGAGTCGTTGTTGCTGGCGAAGACGGCCGGACCCTGCGCACCGCGAATCCTCTTGGTCGGCGATCCGGGGGCCGGAAAGACCACCCTCTGCCGCGCGCTGACGCGCCGGCTGGCCGAGGAGAATGAGCGGATTCCGATCTTCCTCCCCCTCGCCGGACTCACCTCGGGCAAATTCGAACCCCTCGCCGCGGCGGCATCGGAGTTCCTGGGGGCCGAAGCTTTGTCAACTCCCCGGGCCGAAGTGCTCCTTCAGAGCTTGGCTGCAACCATCAACACCGGAAACGCGGTGCTCTTCCTGGATGGACTCGACGAAGTGGACTCCGGCCGCACCGATGACATCGTGCGTGAAATCACCGCCTACGCGGACCAGCACCGCAAACTGCCGATCCTCGTCAGTGGCCGTTCGATCGCCTTCGAGCGCAGTGAATTCCCCACCGACTACACCCGAGTTCGGGTGCAGCCACTTCCGGGGACACGCCAGGATGAATTACTGCACAACCTCCTGGACGCATCCTTGGCCAGGGAGGTGCGCAGCCACATCGACCGCCATCCCGCGCTCGCCGACCTCGCGCAGAGCCCGTTGCTCTTGACCCTGCTCGCGGTGGTGGCCCGTGACACATCACTTTCGGAATCCAAGCTTCCGAAGACTCGCACCAAGCTCTACGACACCGTCGTCACCCTGCTCCTTCGCCGCGGCTTTGGCATCCACAAACAAGGAGTCCACGACACTCAAAGCGCGCGCCGTCTCTTGCAAGTTCTGAGTTTCGAACTGCACACCAAGGGGGGCGAGGCCTGGACGCCGTCAGCGCTGTCCGATGTGCTCACGACCCTGCGGGAACGAAACCCGCGCACCAATTTTCTGGTGAAAGAGAATTGGGAAACCAACGACCGCTTCCTCGACGACATGGGCCGCAACTCCGGCATCCTCGGTCCCCATGACGCTCCGAACCTGCCCTGGCGCTATCTCCACCGTTCCCTCCGGGAGTTTCTCGCCGCGGAGGAGTTGGCCTCTCGTCCCGAGCCGGAAGTCCTGGGTTATCTGAAGACATGGTTGGCCGAAGTCGAGGCTGACGAGAAGGCCAAACGTGATTCGCCGGATGACCAGCGGAAGGCGAAGGAGAAAAAGAGAGCAAAGGCGTCGCGGCAAACTCCAACCGCCGCGGCCCGCCCCGACCCCCAACGTTGGGGCGAAGTCTTTGCCCTGTATGCCGGCCTTGCTGCCGATCCTGCCCCGGTGATCACCGCCCTGGGCCAACAGAGTCCTCCCCTCGCGCTGCGCACGATCCGAGCGATCGACGCTCTGAAACCCGCTCAACTGTTGGATCACCTTCTCCAGTTCGAGGGGTGGAACGATCAAGAACTCTCCGCTCTCCTCGATCACTGGGACCTCGCGCCACCCGCACGAAAGGAACTGCTCAACTCCGCGATTCGCCCAGAACTCCCCATCCCAAACCTCGGCCTCCTCTGGTGCGCCCTTGAGGACCTCGGTGACTCTCCCGATCGCCAGGACTTCTTCACCCGGTGCGGCCTCTGGCCGGAAGGTGGCCCCCCCGCCCCGGACCTCGTGGCGATTCCCCCGAATGGCCAGCCTTTCGAATTCCGTTTGGGAAGTCCGGACGGTGTCGGTCATGGCGACGAACATCCGCAGGTCACGGTTCGACTGTCGCCGTTTCGGCTCGCCCGCCGCACTGTCACCTGGCGGGACTTCAACCAATTTCGTCAGACCGCCCCCGACTCCGAGGTGCCGAAAGAGCAGACCCCCGATCATCCGGTCACGTCTGTATCTTGGTGGTCCGCCTACCTCTACTGCCGCTGGCTCGGGGGATCACTTCCGATCGAAGCCCAATGGGAAGGTGCCTGCCGCGCGGGCACCCAAACCGCTTACTGGTTTGGGGACGATCCGTCCCTCCTGCCCAGGTACGGTTGGTTTGCCGGGAACTCCGGCAACCGGACCCACCCCTCAGACCCCAAACACGCCAACCCTTGGGGCCTTGAAGAGATGCACGGGAACGTCTGGGAATGGTGTCTGGATAACCTCCGCGGGAACTACTCGGGACTTGCTTCCGCTGGCAGCCCGAAAGACCCCTGCGGCTGGCCCCGCGACTTTGTCCAGGTCGTCCGTGGCGGAAGCTGCAGGGGTGACGCGGACAGGTGCCGCTCGGCGCGCCGGGTCTGGAGGGAGCCCGGTAACCGGAGCGACAGCCTCGGGTTCCGGGTCGCCTTCCCCGCCGCCCCGAGCTTCGATCCTTGATCATTGAGATATGTCCCAGGTCGGCAGACCGCGGTTGGTTCCGACCAGGCTGAGCAAAGGTCAGAGGCAGATAAAGTCCTGACTCTGGTTTGTTTATCGACGAGGCGGTTCGTCCGCAGGGTCGGCAGGAGACAGTGGTAAGAGCCACTTCGGAGCCGATGGTGGCACTATGGCCGCCCGGATCAAGAATCAGTATCCACTTGGGAGTGTTGCCACTGGCACTCGAGACGAGGAGGAGAGCATCATCTCCACGAGCGCGGCTCCCGCGATGGTGGTCACCTCGGCGAGGGAAGAGGCTCGCACCGTCACCACTCCCGACCATTGAGACACGACTTCGCTGCTCTTGATGAGCCGAGCCGAAACCGTCATTTCGAGTGGCTGATAGGAATAGGAGGACTCGTCGATTATCAACTGCTGAGGCCGCTGATGCGAAGGGTCGGCCGGGTCCAGTTGTTTGGCGATCCTGTTCCTCTTCTGCCAGTAGATAATGGCCTCTTCGCGAGTCTCCGGGAGTTCGCTCCGGGAAACGCGCACGACTTCGGGCGTCGCGGAAGTCTCCGTTCTGGACTGATCAGCCAGTGCTGCCACTCCACCCCGGAGCTCCGCATCAATCCTCTGCCGTATCAAAGCCTGCATATCTCCGGTTGTGGTGGCCGGAATGCCTGCGGCATTGACGGATCCTCCCGTTGTCGCTAGAGCCTGGGCTTGACCAGCGCTTCCCCTTCCCGCGTGACCGTGTGGGTTGATCCAGCGTTCGATTTGAGTCTTGACACTTTGGGACATACGGGCGCTTCGAAGATCATCGGACAGCGTGTCGAAATCCAACAGAGCCATGTCCGAGGATCGGTTCTTGGATTTCAACTCCGCCAAGATCGCCGCCGCGACGTTGCGAGCCTCGGCTTCGTACGCCGATACCGCTTGGTTACGGACTTCGACCGCCGCCAGATACTCGCTCCTGAGCGAAGCGTAATCAGCCCACTCCGCCTCGTGGAAGCTGTAGGTTTGCCGGTAAGTAGCTGGCCTCAGGCCGCTCGTGGCGCCGGCCAGAGGATCGGCGTGAATGATCAGGTAGTAGTCGACGGGGGCCTGCATATTGACAGTCCACCGATAGATTTCCTGATCCGAGGCATCTCTCCGACGACGCAAGGTGGACTCGATGACAGCCTCGCGTTCTTTCTCACTGAAATGGCGATAATCGACCTCTGCTACCTTCACCCCCTTCGCTCGGAGCGGAATCGAAAAGGCGTCGGCAACCAACCGGGAGATGCTCGAACTCCCGATATCGGAGGCAGGTGACCCCTCCACTCCCGCAATGAGCGCGACTTGCGTTGCCTGGTCATTGACCACTGTCTGAAAAACCGTGTTTTGGCCGTCAAACGCCTTGATCGTGACCGGAGGCTCGGGTTCCACCTTGACAAAGGGCTCCGGAACGGTCGGAGCCGGACCCAACTTGTCGATCTCCATCCTCAGCTCGATGGCGCGGGCGATCGAAACGCCTTCGATCTTGGTAGTCGGAACTTCCGACCGCGCGGCGCTCGAGCCCTCGGTCGAGTTTGGACTCTTGGGCTTGACGAAGGCGTCATACAATTGGGAACAACCTCCCGACACGACCGTGAAGGACAGAATGACAATCCAGCTCATGAGCTTTCGCAAGAGAATTCTCCGGTAGTTCCTTAATGAGGAAGCACGACCGAATAACACCATTCAGTCGGATTTTGTGAATTCGATGACTCGAAATGGAGGCCGGCCACGAGTTTGCCAATATCCTCCGACGTCAGTGATCCTTGGGATTCGAGGTATGACCGAAATCCAGACAGGGCGCGGCCCTTGACGCGAGGCAAAACATCGTTGCCGGGTGGTGTGGTTCCGATCCATCGAACGACTACGTCGTATCCGATGACCCTTCCTTCAGGGTCCCGGCGTGGTGTGCAAACTGGCGGCGGAATGAGCTCCGCCGGTTCGATGCGGGAGGGTACGGACCACAAGCGGGTTTCGTCGTCGATAGTGGTCGACTCGATGAGAGCGATATGCGACTCGGCAATGGTGGGTAGAAATTGGTGTCGCTTCACCAGAAAATCGAGAAACAGCTCCCGCGCACGGCCTTCAGACTCCCGTGCCCAGGGCAATCCCCCTCGGCGGGTCTCAGAGAGCAGAAACTTGTCGACCTTCGAAGTCACTGGTCCGAAAAAACTCTTCGCGGGCACGTCCGACAGGCTCTTCGTCTCCACATCCGAGGGCATCGGGTGGTTCGTCCTGCCCGGGTCGGTGTCTGGGCTTTGATATCGCAAGAACAGGGCAATACAGGAAACAAGCAGAACCGCCGCCGATGCGATGATCCACGGCCTCGCGCTTCGAACTGGTTTCTCCACCGGTAAATCATCAATCGTCCGGTCGAGCGCGATCCTCGCCACGCCATTCGTCGCCGGTTGTCCTTCGGGTGGACCAGGTGTCACCAGGGAGTCGACAATTTCGTCGATTCTCTGCGTAGCCTCCGTAATCCGAATGCGGGACCTCGGATCGGATCGCCACATGTGGCGAATCAATGCGTGCGCCGCTGGCGGCAAGCCGGGCGGCAACGCACTCATCGCTTGTTCGATCAGGGCTTCGACACTTCCCGAGTCGGGGGTCCCGCCGGGAAATGCCCGCTTGCCGACGATGAGCTCGTAGAAGATGCAGCCGAGGCTCCAGATGTCGTCGGGAAAATCTGCGATCCTCGCTAGGGCATCCGGCGGCTGCGGGGCAGCGTAACCCGGAGTGTTCATGCCGATGTTGTGATGAGGCCTCGCGGAGTCCCTAATCCGCGCCGAACCAAAGTCTATGAGACAGATCCCTGGCTTGTCCTCGCTCTTTTGCGATCGGACAACGATGTTGTCCGGCTTTAGATCGGCATGAATGACGTCCTTGGAATGAAGCTCTCTCACTGCATGGAACAGGGCCTGTGCGTATTGGAGCTGGCGCAAGAGGTGTCCCGGAGCGGGACTCTCGAAATCCAGGGTGCGCAGATGAGCCGACAGGGTTTCGTCTCCTTCGGCTGCCATAACGATGAAGAGCCAGCCCCTCTCGGAGCCATCACGGATCTTGGTCGGAGCGACGCGGTAAGAAACCGCGAGACGATCACGCCACGCGCTCGTGCTGAGCTTGTCGATGACTCGGACTTCCGCCGAGTGTGCTTCGTTGAGTTCGGTGACGGCCTCGTCGAGGGGGTACTCGCTCATGAGAACTGCGAAGTCCGAACGCCCGGTGACCTTGACGATTCGCCGTTCTTTCCCGATGGGATCTTCGCACCAGTAGGCGCGGCCGTGATCCCCACAGCCGATGAGAGCCACGACATTCAGGCCGGCCAAGAGGCGAGGGAAGTAATTGTAGAGGGCGGCTTTAATCTCGTCATTCGCTCCGAGCAGAGTCTCGCTGGCGCAGTACTCCAGTCGATGAAGTTGTTCCCAGCAATCGAACAGGCGGTTATCGATGGCGGTGAGGAGTTTGTCTTGGTCGTGATCCACTGGTAGCGCGCCTCTGCTGCTGGGCTCGAACGAATTCGGATGAGACGAGGACAAACTGGCGACTAAGCGTCCAGAAACTCACGGAGTTCGGCCCTGAGTTTGCGAAGTCTCGCCTTGACATCCGGGAGTCTCAGTTGCAACTTATTGGCGATACGAGTGTCGGTATCGTCATTCATTTTGAGAGTCACGATCATTCTGTCGATTTCATCAGGAATAGAGTCGAGGAACTCATCGATCCAAGGATCCAGCTCTCTTGGGTCCAAGATATCGACTTGCTTATTCTGGCCTCCTGCCGCCGACCTTACCGTCTTCTCCCTTCTCAGCATCCCTCGTTGCTTGTTGCGTGCCTTGTTCTTTGCGATGCCGACGACGTAACGGACGAGATTCTCAGTGGTGGAATCCTCCGCGAGCCTTGCTCCGTTGATTTTTCTGAGTTCTCGGAGGGAAGTATCGAGTAAGGACGTCGGGGAGGTTTCATTGCTTAGCATCGGGAATTTGCGATGCACTTTGATAATTCGTGCTTTGAGCAAAGGAAATAGGTTCGTGAGCAGTAGGTCGGCGACTTTTCGATCACCACCCAGCCACAACTTGATGAGCTCATCAGTTTCTTGAGTCATTATTGCAATTCCTATCGGATCCAATGATCGTGAAATGAGGTCTTGTTTGCTGGTCGACCACGCGTGCGAAGTGAGGCCGGAATCCCCTCAGAGCCTTCGGAAGTCCGCCACATTGAAAGGAGCGAAGCGAATATGGGACGCTCGTTCGACTGCCCGCATGATCTGGTTGTCGTCGAAAGATCGGATCAACGCGCGGGCATTGGTGATCTCGGCGGGGGTGAACATCCCGGGCAAGTCTTTTGCGGCCGCCAAATTGCGCAGAGCGATTGGAATGGCCTCCGTGACCCGCTGCTCGCGGCACACTTCGAAGTAGACGGCCATGCGGTCCGAAGGGCAGTTCAGCCCGTCCAAAGCGAAGTTCACGAGCCCTTCGCGCGAATAGTCTCGGAAGGAAACCGGTCGGCTCGTTGTGGGCGAAGCAGACGCCGGCGCCGCGAAGGGCTTGTCCCAAATGACCAAAACCAGGATGGCGACCACGGCAGCAGCCAGCAGGACGGGATGGCGAATCCACCGCCGGGTTCTCCGGGCGGGCACCTCGTTCGATCCCCTCAGCAAGGCCTGATGGCGCGACAGCAGACGTGCATAGACCGCCGGGTTACGGGAAGCCTCGGGGTCGCCCAGCACCATGTCGCAGATCGCGGGGGCCCCAGTATTGGAATCCAGCCGTTCCGAGAGTCGTTCGAGGGTTTCGAGGTCGACGTCGTCCAACTTGATGGTCATAGTGAGCTCTCGGACTTGGAGAGTGCTGCATCGAGACGAATCAGCAAGTCCGCCCAAGTGCGCTTGCCCCAAGTGACGGAACGACCGCAGGCGATTCCGAGCGTGCCGGGCACGATTCGACCCAGCCGGTGAGCGGCCTCGATGGCTATGCGCACGAGCTCTCGCTCGTCCTGGTTCTGCGCGATACTCATGAGCGTCCTGATGGTCGTGGCAAGGTCTTCACGTGCGTCGAGCGAGTCGATGGACGACTGGAAGGTCCGCAGGTCGAGCGCCGCCGACTTTTCGTGCTCGATCCGCCGTTTACGGCTGCGGATGCGGTCGACGAGCACCGAGTGGGCGGTCGATGCAGCCAGCCGGTTCCAGTCGGAGTGACCCGAGAGTTTGAGGTAGACGTCCTGAATCAAGTCGTCGATGTCCGATGCGAGAAAGGCGGGTACGCGAAAATGGAAGTAACAAGTCAACCAATCGTGGAGGTCGGGTGTATGCGCTTCCGAAAGTGCGGTCCTTGGCGTCGCGGCCGAACTCAAGGCGGCCGGATCCAAGGAAGGGGAACCAGGGGATGACATAGGCTTGAAGCTCGGTCGCGGACTCGGCACCAGGTTTCACCTGATGCACCACCAAGACGTCGCCCGTGCCTAATTGGGTCAAAATTCTCCGAGTTTTCTTGGAAAGCGTGTCGAATCGTCACGGTGTGGCGGGGCATCAGGCGTTTTGGACCGAGTGGGCGCCTTGGTGGCGTCATTCAAAGCACCTTGCAGCAGCCCGGATATCGAGGCGAAATCGACAGTGAGGGGTACCAGGCTGGTTCATGAGCTGCCGTTCCCCGAGCACCCGGGGCGCCGACGGCTGATACCGCCACCTCCCACTCTTGCGGAGTTTGAGGATTGACAGTGCCCGCCGCCGGCACCCCGAGCTTCGTGAACTCAAAGAATGTTGAACGCGGCCACTTCGTTGCCTTGGTCGTCAAAGATCTTCAAGACCGCTCCGACGGGCCCTACGTGCTGCCCATCCACTTTGATGTTGTATTCATCCCCACCGTTGGGGGCGATGCCGAACGGAACCGAGAGTCCGTTTATCTTCACCTTCGCGATCCCGCTTGGCAGATTCACGTTCGTAGAAAAGTTCGTATTCACTGGAATGTCCATGGTACTCCTCGAGGGACTGAAGCTCGGCGGGAAGTCCGCTGCTTGTCCCTTCGAGGGGCACATGTCCGCCCGGGCCGGTCGTCGATCGGATTTCTTTCGGGGCCCGAAAGCGAGGTGTCATCTCTGTCGGCGTGCGGTCAACGGATCGGAGGCCGACCGGGGGTTCGGGGCAACCCGAGAAATGGCTGGGTACGAAGACCGTGGCTGGAGACGCCCATCACGCCCAGCGTGAGGTGGCGCAATTGCGCCATCACGAGGGCGGGTCCAATGGCGCAGTTGCGCCAAAGGAAAGGTGAGGGCAGGGAGGGAGGGGGGATGGGAAGTCGAGAGGGAGGAATGGGTTGGGGAAGAGGGCAGCGGGAATTCTTCGGAGTGGTGGTGCGGGAGAGGGGGATGGGGGTGTGGAGGCTGAGAATTGGGGGAGCCATGGGAGGGAGCCGGGAAACCTGGCGGGAGGCGCGATGAGGGGGGGATGCACGAAGGGTTGGCGCGGGGGAGGCAGGGTATTGGCAATTGGAACGCAGTCGCATTTCGTTCGGCGGTGGAAGTCCTGGGTGAGCCGAGCGCAGTCGGCATGCGAACGGACGGATGGGGCTGGCCAACCGGAATGAGAGGTCGGCTAACCGGAAGCGGATGTCAGTGTGACGGAAGGCCTGGCTTCCGGTCTGCCGACCGGGGACATATCTCAATGATCAAGTATCGAAGCTCGGGGCGGCGGGGAAGGCGACCCGGAACCCGAGCCTGACGTCCCGGCTCCTGGGCCTCCTCCTGCTGCGGTACGCCGAGCGGCACCAGTCCGCGTCACTCCAGTAGCTGCCGCCACGGACGACCCGGACGGAGCCGGTTGGGGCGCCGGGAGGGTCGGTCAATAGGCCACGGGATGCCCGGAGCTGGTAGGAGTCGACGGAGAAGCGATCGAGACACCACTCCCACACGTTTCCGTGCATTTCCTCCAAACCCCAGGGATTGGCGGATTGGGTCGTCGAGACACGAGGCTTTCCGCTGGGTCCCTTTCCAAAGTTCGCATAGTGCTTGAGTTGGCGGTCGTCATCACCACACCAGTAGGCCGTGCTGGTGCCAGCACGACAGGCGGCTTCCCATTGCGCCTCGGTTGGCAGGCTGCCGCCGATCCAGCGGCAGAAGAGGTAGGCCTCCCAGAAGGACAGCCGCGTAGCGGGAGGGCTCGGGGAGGTGGCGCGGGGGTGGTCGCTTGGTTGACGTAGGAGTTGAAACTCCGCAGCGGTGACCGTGCGTTTGCCGAGCCGGAAGGGAGTCAGCCGGACCCGGTGCTGGGGGTGCTCCTGGGTTTGGCCGCGGTCTTCCGGACTGCCCATCAGGAACTCGAAGGGGCGGCCGTCCGGAGGAATGGGACAAGTCTCGATCTGCAAGGAAGCGGGAACCGGGCGGTGGAGGAAGAAGGCGTAACGGAGCGATTCGGCTTCGGGAGTGTGGGGCGCAACTTGGGTTTCGAGGGCAAACAGGAGGCAGCCTTCATCCTGGAGGGAGAGAGCGGGAGTGTGGGTCTTCTTCCACTGGAGGACCTCATTGCCGAGGGCCAGCGGTCCGTTGGAACCGACGCGGTTTTCGAAGAGGGGGATCAGGTCGTCGCCGTCTCGTTCTTCCTGTTGGTGCCAGAGATCAAGGACCGTGGGCAGAGACAAGAGGTGCGCGTCGGAGAGTCCGCGGAAGAACACGTCGGAGCCGGAGGCGGCCAAGAGGTCGAGGACGCTGGATTGAGCGGCGGCGCTGGACTGCTGACCAACGAGGAACGTGACCACTTCGGCCCATTGGGAGAGCCAATTCGTGCGCCCCTCCTCCTGCTTCTTGTCGGGCCGAGTCCCGAGGAACTTCTTGATGTCCGCGGACTGAATCCACTGCGCGGAGAGGAACTCGCGGAAGGAACGGTGGAGGAAGGACCATGGCTTCTCGGAACCGCCGGAGGGGGCTAGGAGGCCTGATCGGAGGTGGATCAAGCGCAGGAGTTCCGTGGAGTTGCCGAAGACTTTCTCGATGTCGGGGCGCAGTGAATGGAGGGCGCGTTCGGCGGTTCCGGTCGGGCCGGCATCAGGCGAGGGTAATGAGTCGAGGATCGAACGAAGCCGGTCCTCCAACCAGGAGCCTTCGTTGGTGGAGTGCAAGAGGAAGGCGAGTGGAGGGAGGACTTTTTCGATGAGGCGTCGTTCGGTTTCGTTGAGGCGGGGAGCGGAGTCGTTCTCGTAGGTGCGACCGAGGTAGGCGCGGATGGCCGCTTGGTAGAGCTCGGTGCGGCGAGTGGGCACGGGGCTTCCGTCGCGACAGATGCGGCTGAGCAGGGTGAGGATGAGAGGGGAACCCGCCATGGCGCGGATGAGGGGGCGCTTCTGAATTTCGCCGTGTACTCGGGGTGCTTCGTCGCCTAGCTCGACGCGGAGGAGCGCCTCTTGCTCGTCGGTCGAAAGGCCTTGCAGTTCGTAGGCGGTGAAGGTTTTGCCGAAGCTCGAGGTGGAGAGTTCGGTCTCGCGCGAGGACACCACGATGCGCAGGCGGGGGTGGCTTTCGACGAATTTTCTCAGGTTGGCGGCGGCGCGGTCGCGGGCTTCGTGGATTTCGTCCCAGCCGTCGACGAACACCCAGAGGCGGTCGGAATCCTTGGCGAGGCGGTGGAACTCCGTCGCCAGGTGGGATGCGGAGTCTTGGCCCGCCACCGGGGCGATCGAAGTGGCGGCCGTGGCGAAGGGGTCACAGCTTGGAGGGGCGAACTCGCCCGCGTGCAGGAATAGGCCGATCGGGCCATCGGGTTCCTGAGCGAGGTCGTACACGAGGCGGCGCAGGGTGGTGGTTTTTCCGGCGCCGGGAGCTCCGAAGAGGATGTAGTGCGGTTCTTCGCCGCGAACCGAGTAAGACTCAAGGAGCTCACGCAGGGTTGAGGCTACGCGGCGACCCAAGTCGTGCTCGCGGAATCGACTGGCTTCCGCCTCCGAGAGATCGGTATCCTGGCTCTTGCGCGCAATGCTCAGCTTCACCACGCGCTCAATGCTCTGCGTCTGGAAAGCGCCGTGCAGCGAGGCGTGGTCGCTGCGCATGGCTTGGCGGAAGTGGCGGAGGAGGGTTGGTGAGTCGGGAGCGGATGGAATGGGGGCCGAGGCCGCCGCTGTGTGGGCATTCTGGCGCGCCGCGAAGGCGGATTTGGCCTCGGTGATCGCGGCGAGGAAGTCTTCGTCATCCTTGAAAAGGATCGGCTCTCGTCCGAGATCGACGATCTTGCGGCAATGGGGGTGATCGAGTTGGAGAATGGTGACGGGCACGCCGCTGCCTATGGCGTATCCGGCGACATAGGCGTTGGTGCGGTTGGCGTCTCCGTCGCGGTCTGGAAAGAACCCATTCACAGCGGTCGGAGGATTGGGCAACACGGCCCAGAGGAGTTGATCAAACCGCTTGAAGATCTGAGGGGGGTCGGCACACGGGAGATCGAACGCACACTTCGTGGTGAGCCCGACCCAGTGCTTACTGGCCAGGGTGACAAAACTCTCACTGAGCCGACTGTTGGGATGGAGGAAGAGCGCACCGGTGCCAGGATCGAACACTCGGGGAAAGGCAACTTCGGAAGGAGACGCGACGATGGCTCGTAGTTCTGCGGAATTAGCGCAATCCGCCCGCGTGAAAGAGATGAAGGCGCTGCCGTGGTGCCAGGCGCGGCCTACGGTCGCGTTGTCTTTCACCGCGATGACGACCGGAGTGCCAACCGCGAGAGAAAAACCGACCTCGTAAGCAACATTGGCGTTGCACTCGTCGACCACGGCGATTGTGCGATCGGCGGCGCGAATCGCTTTCTCGAGATTGCGCCAAAGATCGTCTTGGCCCTTCAAGTTGAGGAATCGACAATGCTCAGGAGGATCGTCGGTCAGGGCCCGGATGGTGGCCTTCATGAATGGACACTGAAAGTCCCAAGCCATGAAGACGAGGTAGGTTGTGATGAATTGTTCGATGTCCCAACCGGCCGAGTCAGGAACGAACTCGCGCGAGTGAACGAAGTTGGTTTGCACCTCTTGGTCTTGGCTCAGCAGCGCAATCAACGCTCCGGACAGCCGGGATTCATCGGGAACTTCCATCCGTCGGAGGAAGCGGTCGAGATGGTTGGCGTCCAGCTTCGTGGACCGCAAGAGAGTCGAGAACCCCTCGGGGTCTGCGGGTGAAGCGCGGGCGCGCATCCACTTCCTGGCCTTCGTGGCCAACGCTCGCCGCTTGAGACTATTCCAAGGATTGCTTGCCATCGGGAGGTGCGGCCTTCTACGCCGCCGCTGGTGCGGATCTTAGAGCAAGGATGCGGGAATGGGGAGGGAGCGCGTGGTTGTTGGTGATTGGGGACTTTCGGTGAGGTACTGCCCGGGCGCCGAGGTTGTCTGCGCAGATGGCACGGAAGCGACCCACCTCAGTCCCCAACCTGGCGGAGGCCGAGCGCTCGAAATGCAGGGCTTGGGACTCTCCAGATGATCGAGGAGGCACCATGCCGTTGGCCCGACCAAAGGAGAGGTCGCCCAGCCCAGACCTGTTCGAACCCGTGCGCTCGGGCGGGGGGTGCCGTACCATCCGGCATGATCGGTCCGGGTGATGTTCCTGGGGAGTTTGTGGATGCTCCCTGTCCGCTTTGTTCGTCCGCGGCGCGACGGACGGTGGTCGAGCGCTGTCCGGACCGCTTGCTCGGGCACCCCGGGGAGTTTGCGATCGTCGAGTGTCGGGACTGCCAGGTGAGGTACCTCGCGCCAAGGCCGGTGGGAGAGACTCTGGTCGGGTACTACCGACCGTGCGGCGAGCGGTCGTACTCCGACAACGAATCGCACCGGCCGAAGCGGGTTTCGGCGGAATTGCGGGCGGTGCTGAGCGCGGATCGGGGTTACCCGGAGGCCGGGGCGGGCGCGTCGACTGCGAGCGGGCTCGCCCACGGACGCAAGGCGTTGGCGCGCTTCAACGATCAGCATCGGCTCCTGCCCTGGCGCGGTACGGGGCGGCTGCTCGACGTCGGCGCAGGCGGCGGTGCGTACCTCGAGACGATGCAGTCCCTCGGTTGGAAGATCGAAGGCACCAACGTGGTGCCCGAGGTGTGCGCGGACGTGCGGGCGCGGCTCGGGGTGCCCTGTCACCACGGGGAGTTGGAGGCGCTGAATCTGCCGCCGGCGAGTTACGACGCGATCTCCCTGTGGCACGTCCTGGAGCACCTGCCGTCGCCCCCGAAGGTCTTGGCGGAGGCGAAGCGCCTGCTCGCGCCCGGCGGGATTTTGGCGATCGGCGTCCCGGTGTACGACTCGCCCGAGGCGGAACGGCTTCGCGACGCGTGGATCGGGTACGACGTTCCGCGCCATCTTCTGACCTTCTCGCGGCCGGTCCTGCGCGCGTTGGTCGAGCGCATGGGGTTCCGGGTCCTCGGACTGTGGTCCGAACCGCGCGATCGGATCCTGCGCCTCAGCTACGAGCGGGGTCGGGGCTACCTCGGGATGAAGCTGCTGATGCGCCAGACCGTGCTCCGGCGGGCCTACGCTCGCAAGCTCTCCCGCCAGGACCGGATCGGCACCGTCGTGCTGTGGGCCGAGCCGAACCCGGCGCCGTGACTTCGTCCCCGGGGCGGGCCCATTCGTCGCGGGCTGGTCCCGTAGGTCCCTCGCGCCCGTCCTGGTCGTGGCGAGGCCCGATCATAGGGTCCCCTGGGAGAACGCACATGAAACGCACGCTCATTCTCGCTTTGGCTCTGTTCATCTTCCCGCCGCCGATGAAGGGCCAAGAACCCGGCCCGGCGCTCGACGCGGTTCGCAAACTCGCGGAGGCCGCCTGGCAGACGCAAGACTGGCCGAACGCCTCCAAGCACTACGCCGAACTGGTCAAGCTCGAGCCGAAGAACGGGCTCGCCTGGCACCATCTCGGCTATGCACTCCACGCACAGGGGCAACTGGACGAAGCCCTCGCCGCCCATGAGCAGGCCGCGAAGATCCCCGGCTTGACCCAGAACATCGGCTTTTACAACGCCGCTTGTGTGCACGCGCTGAAGGGTCGCAAAGACGACGCGTTTGCGTCCCTCGAAAAGGCGATCGGCGTGGGATTCGCGGACGAAGAAACCGCCGTCGGGGACACCGACCTCGAATCGTTGCGCTCCGATCCGCGCTGGGAAAAGTCGCTCGCGGCGATTCGGGCGGCCAAAGGCAAGGGCGGCGGCATCCGACCCCCGTTTGTGCAGTCGCCGCCGCGCCACACGTCCCGTATGGCGTACTTCGGCCGCGCCGTCCACGCACTGTTCATCAACTATGGCCCCGTGGCCTGGAAGGACGAGTACCAAAAGCAGGCCGAGTCCCCGGCCTTCGTCGGCAAGCGTTGGCGCCTCGGCTCCGACTTCTGGACCACGCTCGACACCAACGTCGCCGTGACCATCGGCGCGACCCGCTTCGAGCCCAACGCCTACTACCTCACCCTCGAAAAGAACGCCGAGGGCCAGGTCCTTCTCACCGTGCTCGATGCGGCGGACGTCCGCAAACAAAAGCTCGACGCCTTCCAATCCGCGCAGACCAAGGGCGGCATCTCCGTCCCCCTGACTGCCGTCAAAGACGCTCCCGCCGCTACTGAACTGACCATCTCCCTCGCCTCGGATCCCGCCAATCCCGCGACTGGCAAAATCACCATCGCCTTCGGCCCCCACACCTTCGAAGCGCCACTGCAAGTGCACTTCTGATTCGCACGGTTCGCGATTCGACCCGCGCTCAGCGGCCGGCCGGGACGGCGCCTTCGGGATTGGGTTCGGAGGGGAGGGATTTTGGGTCCAGGCCGGCGAAGCGGGCGAGTTCGGAGTCGGAGTACTTCGGGATCTTCATTGACCACTTGGAGTTCACGGAGTCGATGAGTGAGTTGGCGAGAATGCCGTTGGCTACCGAACTTGGGTGGACGGGATCGGCAAAGAGAGTGATCTGACGGCCGTACGCTGGCGGCAGCTCCAGCTTGTGACCGAGAATGACGGGGGGAGTCGCGAACACCTCACGCATGGGTTGATTGAGATCGAAGAAGAGCACGCGCGGGTCTTTGCCGAGGTCAGCGAGTCGCTGGTTGGCCGCTTCGATGTGGAGACGGACGTTCTCCTTGCCTTCCTTGGTGATCGCGAGGGGCCAGCCCGGGACTTTGGTGAGGTCGGCGATCCCCCAAAGGATGACGGACGCTTTGGGTTTCGCCTGGAGGCAGGCCAAGACATGCCCCTGGATCGTGTCCACGATTTCGTTGCGGAGCCGGTCGGCCCTTTTGAACTTGCCCGGGGGGCCCGGCAAGAAGCGGTGCAGATTGAAGAGAAAATCGTTGCTCCCGCAGGTGTAGCTGACGAGCGTCGCATCCGGACGTTTCTTGGCGGCCACATCGTCGAGGAAGCGCAGGAACTGAGAGGGGATTCTCTCGATCGTGCTCCCACCCGCCGCGTAGCTCCCGAGCGACTTCGGGCTCGTCTCGACTTTGGCGACCAAGAGTTCGATCGGGTCCGTCCCGTAGAGCGGAGCCAGCTTCGGAGCCCAAATCATGACGTCGTTGTCGATCAGGCTGTCCCCGAAAGCGGCCACGCTGTGGAAAGAGACTTGGGCAGCAAGGCTTCCCAAGGTCAAGAAAGCACTGAATCCGGTTGCGGCGAGTCGTGACATGGAGCCCTATCCTACACTTGGGGAAACCGTGCTCAGCCTCTGGCGGCAACCTCAACAGGAGCGTATAGTCTATGGACAATGTCCATGAACAGCAAAGTTGTGCCGGCGGGTGCGTTCAAGCAAGGCTGCCTCGCGATGCTGGATGAGGTTGAAGCCCAGCACTGCGAGATTGTCATCACCAAACGAGGTCGGCCTGTGGCGAGGTTGGTTCCGATGCCCGACCCAGCCGAAACAGAATCCAAGATGCTTGCCGAACTGCGCAAGCACAGCCGCGTTCTGGTGTCTGAAAAGGAACTCTTGTCGCCGAGTTCGGAAATTGCCGATTGGGGTCCGAATGAAGGGCCCCAAGCATGATTGTGCTCGACACTCACGTCCTGATTTGGTGGACAGGCGAGCAAGAGAATCTGAGCAAGAAAGCGACCAGGCTTTTGGAGGATGAGGTGCAGCTTTGCATTCCGAGCATCGCATTCTGGGAAGTCGCATTACTTGCCCGGAAAGGTCGAGTGCGGCTGGGAATGCCGACTGCAGACTGGGTCGGAAAAGTGCTTACGCTCCCCCGAGTCGTATGCGCGCCCCTTACTGCCGTCATCGCGATAGCTGCAGAAGAACTGTCGATGCACTCGGATCCGGCCGATCGCTTCATCGTGGCCACGGCGCAGCACCTCAATGCCCCGCTCCTCTCCAAGGACCGATTGCTTCGAAAACTCACCACCGTCAAGGTGATGTGGTGAACCCGCCGATTGCGTCCGCCTCGCGGCGCCGATTCACAAGAATGACATGAGTGCGGTCTCGAGTCGCCGAGCGTCGGAGGCGGAGTTGAAGTCGTGAATCGAGGCGCGGAGGCAGCGGGGGAGAGGAGAAGGGAGGTGGGCGGGGAGGGCTTTGAGCTGGATGCGATGGGTTTCTAGGAGTCGACTTTGCACCGAGCGGGAATCGGAACCGGGAGGCACGGAGAAGGTCACGATGGGGGTAGTGCGGGCGACGGAAGGAGGGCTCGCGACGGAAATGCCCGGAATCCCGCGGAGGGCTTGGTCGAGCTGCTCGGCGAGTTGGAGCCGGCGGGGCAAGGCGGAGGGAGGAAGCGAACCTGCTAGGTCCAGTGCCGCGCCGAAGCCGAGAATCGCCGACGCATTGCGGACGCCGGTCGACGCGGTGTAAGCGCCGGGACCGTCCGACCACGCGGCGGGGGCAATCCGGTCCGCGGCGCGCTCCGAGATGAAGAGGAAGCCGGTGCCCTTCGGGCCCAAGAGCCATTTGTGACCACCGGCGGCGTAGGCATCACAACCGAGAGCTGGGAGGTCAATCGGGAAATTGCCGAGCGCTTGGGCACCATCGACGACGCAGAGCGCTCGGTGCTCCCTGGCCAGGTCCGAGAGGGCACGAATCGGCATCGTGACGCCGGTCGCAAAGAGAACGTGGCTCACGCTGAGTACGCGGGTTCGTGGATGCAGGGCTCTGGCAAAGAGGTCGACGATCCGAGCGGGCTCCGATTCCCCGACCGGCAGGGCCACTTCGTCCACCACGATGCCTCGTCGCCGGGCGAGATGTCGCCAGACGCTCACGCCACCCGCGTGTTCGTGATTCGTGGTGAGCACATGATCGCCGGCCTCGAGCTCGATCCCGCCGGCAATCAAGCCCATTCCCTCCGTGGTGCTCGAGGTCAGTCCGATTTCGCTGGTCCTGGCTCCGACAAATTGGGCCAACCGCGCGCGAACGCCATCCATCGCCTCCACGCCTCGAAAGTAAGCGAATTGAGTCGGGTTGCGTTCCGCCTCGCGCGAGGCCGCGTGAACCGCGTCGATCACCCGACGCGGGGTGGGGCCGATTGCGGCGGTATTCAAGTAGACGAGCCCCGGTTCGAGGAGAAACTCCGATTCGCCGGCCGCGCCGGACGAACTCGCGCTCGGGAGTGAACCCGCACACCCGACGCCCGAAAGCCCGACGGTCGCGAGACCCAGGAAATCTCGTCGATCGAAACGCGGCGGTGATGCCATGGTCGCGGCAGCATACGCACTCGCGACGCCGCCGGAGCGATCCGACCGACCGGAATCAGGCCAAAGGCAGAGTGGTCTTGGCTCGGCTCAGTTGATCGTGCAAGCGCTGCACTTCCGCGCAGCGGGGGTGGATCCGCCCGTCCCCCAGGTCTTCCAGGAAACGGCAGGCCGCAAATCGCGCCGACGCCGCCTCGTACTCGGTAACCCATTGGTCGAACGCGCTCCGCCGTTCGGGGCGAATCGGCCAGACCCCCGGCCGCGGGACCAACTTGCGCACCTTCATGCGCCAGGGCTTGCCGGTGAGGCGCGCGCGGAAACAGGCCTGCATTTCGCACATCTGCACGTAGGCGGGGTCGGAGCCGAGGCTCTGGAGCAGGCGCACCGTCTCCTGGTGGCGTGGGTCGAATGTCGCATGCAGTGCGATGACCCGAAAGCCGCCGGGCGACTCGTAGATGGCCCAACGAGAATCGGGGAGACTCTCTGAGACCTTACGAACGCGCTTCAGCATCCGACGGGAGGTCGCAGCGGTTACGGACGCCAGGCCGTGAAGTTGGGCCCGAACGATCAGGATTGCGATCGCGGAGACGATCGCGGCAGCGCTGAGGCCGCACGCTCCGTAGCCACCCCCGTACTTAGCTTTGAATAAGAAGTAAACGGCCGCGACCGCTCCGCCGAAGGCCGCGACATCGAAGAGTCGCTCGACCAGGGCCGGCATCCGCGGCTCCAAGTCCAAATCTGCGAAAAGCACATCCGGTTCGTTCAGGCAGTGCGCGCCGTAGGAATTGCGGGTGATAACGATGGAGCCGATGCGTCGGAGGATTTGTTCTCGAATCGGAAACCCGGCGCCACCGTAGGGTCGCTTGGCCTCCCGGCCCGAGACCCGGCGCCCCGCCAAAAGATCGGACCACGCGGCCGCGGCCCGCTGCTCGGCCATCGCCTTGGCCTCGGCCTCACTGGTCTCCGACCAGCCATAGCGCCGAACCACCCGCCGTTTCCGGTTGACCCTGCCCTCGACCGTCGCTTCGACCCAGTACTCGGGAATCTGCATCGGGGGTGATCCTATCGCTGACACGGGCGACGCATCATCTTGGATCTCGCGATCGATGAATGAAGATGGCCGCCTGGAGAAAGCCATGATCGATCGAATCGTGCCGATGCAGCCAGTGGGGAATCTGGGAGTGAGTGTCGCGTTCTACGAGAAGCTCGGCTTCGAAGTGGCTCAGCAAAACGACTCCTGGGGATGGGCGATGTTGCGCTGCGGAAAGGCGCAGATCATGCTCGACCAGTCCATCGCTGTGCGAGGCGGAGCCCCGCGCTCAGCCGTGGTCTATCTGTATCCCGACGATGTTGTCGACTTTCACCGTCGAGCCCTGGAACGAGGCTTGGAACTGCCGCTTCTGGAGACCACTTTCTACGGAATGCGCGAGTTCCGCATCAAAGACCCGGACGGCAATCGGCTCTGGATCGGCCAAGTGGCCAAGCCCTAGGCCCAGAGATCTTGTCACTCGAGGTCCTTGACACGCGAAGGGGAGCGAGCGGTAGTCCGGTCCGGGATTCGGACGTCCAACACTCTCGAACCGCTCGCTTCGTGTCCGCTACGACCCGGTGTGGGTCTCTGGTCGAAGGCAGAGACTGTGAATCCGGTCCAGGGCAGTCTGGGTCCTTGATTCTTCGCGCGTCGAGAAGCCTGCGGCCTTCTGTCCTGTCTTGCTGAAGGGACACAGGCAGTTATTGCGCCACCAGCACTGACCCGCATCAGCCGAGCCCCCGAATTCCGGAGCTTCGGGTTTGGCATGAGCAGGTGGGATTTTTTTGGAATTGATGCCCCATACTCGAGCGGCGTCTGGATTTTCGAAGAATTTGTCTCGAAGCGCGAAAAGAGTGGTGCGACAACCATGAGCAATGCTCTCGGCTTGACGCTTCTCCCGAAACCCGAGCATGGGGTGGAAGGCGAAGGTCCCGCACAGCCAATTGGGAATGATCGGCAAAACGTCGAGGTTGAGGGGTGTCCACTCGAGCTCGGCAATCGGAGATTGCTGCATCCCCTCCCGTGCATCCACGATCGCCCGGATATTCTTCTGGACCCGCCGGAACACGCTGAGCTTATCGTTGTAGCCGAGTCGCTTGGCGCGACGGGACAACAATGGCCAGCTTTCGCGGATGCGACTCAGCGACTTGTCGTCCAGAATGGGATCCGGCTTTTCCTGGAGGGAAGCGCAGATCAGCAAGTGGGGATGCTCAGGCCGGGCCGGGATGACAGCGTGGGTTGCAGCCTGGTGGAGGAACTGTGCCACCGCATCCAGAGGCAGGTTGTCCATGACTCCACCGTCGATGATGAGCCCTCGGGAACGGGACGATGGAACAACTTCCTCGATTTGGCGAGGCCTAAAAACCCCAGGAAATGCGCTGCTGGCCAGGAGCCCCTCGAGAAGATCCGGAGTCTGGTCGGATGCGCTCAACTGGGAGCTTCCCAGAATCTCGAGTCTCCCGGCGGTCAAGTTCGTCGCAGTGGCCAAAAACGCGATTCCGCGATCGAGAAGCGACTTGAAATCAACTGACTTGCCCCCGGGCGCTTGCGTCAAATTCGGCAAGACCAGCTCTGAGATGAGGAGCCTCAACGGTTCAGCTCCCAAAACCTCGAGGCCGACCCCGGCGCGGTCGAGCCAGTTTTGGAAATCGCTCCGAAGAAAACCAAGAGCCTTCGAGTACTGCTGAGTCTTGAGTGCCTCGAGAATTCGGAGCTGCTCGAGCGGGGTGATGTACGTCAGTCGCTCCAAACCGGCCAGCACGGAGCGGCAGTCGCTTCCAAACGTGCCCAGGCGACCACCGTCGTAGCGCCGGAAGACTCGATCGAACTGGCGCAGCGAGAATCTCGTGCCCGCGGCGCGCACCGTGAAGCCGCGAATGAAGTTCGAAAACCGATCCGTCAAAACCAAGCGGTCAATGGCGAGGAAGGTCGAGGCGACTTTGAGAATCTGGCCTCCTCCGCCAGGTAAGGGTGGTTTCTGGAGTGGTGTCTGGTGGGCCGAACTGGCAAAAGTCGCGGCGGCCATAGCAGCCATGATCGACCCGACGGAAGCACCCGCGACCACGTCGGGTTTCAGACCCGCTTCGCTCAAACCGTTCAAGACGCCAACCTGGAACACACCTCGAAAGACCCCGCCACTGAACAGAAAGCTCACGGTAGAGCGATTCCGATCGACTTGGTTGGGATTGCTCCGGGAGACGGGCCACTTCGAGTCCGGAGCAGGTGGCGGCCCCTCCAGCCTAGGCTTGCGCAGCCCGTCCGGTTCTTGCCATGTGTCCACCTCGAATTCCGATGGCCATTTCCCCGGGCTCGGCTGACGCTCATGGGCGGGTGGCACGATGAGAGTTCTCTGGGCTCGCTCGCGGGCCGAATCGGCGGGGAGAGCATTGACTCCGGCCAAGAACACCCAACAGTGGGAACAGATCTCGGGCAAACCTGGCCCGGAGCTCGAGGAGTGAGCGGGAGGAGTGAGTTCCGCCAGACGCGCGGGGTCGCCTAGGCTTGGAAATCGGGCCATCAGGTCCCAGCAGCGAACCGGCGAGCCCGCCGCGGCGGTCTTGCCGAGCTCATCCGAGAAAATCCGCTGGAGGGTCACTCGACAGCCATCGGCGATGGCTTCGGAGACGACACTCTTGCGGCCTTCCGGAGACGACTCTCCGAGGACCCGCTCGTTGACCCGCAGGGGTTGCTCGGGTTCGATCGGGAAGACCCAAGTTCGGAACAGGGTCTCCTTGCGTCCGGAACCGTCGGAGCTCGGTATTACGAGATCCAACACCACGGAGCCTCGGCTCGGCATAGCCCGGGTTTGCAGCTCAGTCAATCGACGCTCGAGGGCCGCGTCTCGAAATCGTTCGAGTTCGCGAGCCCGCAGGGCGATGGCGATCAGCCCTGACAGGTCGCGTCCGGCCTCCGCTACCCGTGGGTCTCCCAGTTCGGTCTTGCTGTATGGCAGCGGTGACACACTGAAAATGTGGACAGCACTCGATTCGCGATTGACCAGGACCGCCTTGCGAAGGTGGGAAAAAAGCGGCCGCGTCGGTTCGTTGGAGAAATTGCCGCCATCGATGTAGTACTCGCTGCCTCGAGGGGTCTCCAGCATGACCGCGGGTAGAAAAGGCGCCACGGAAACACTGGCTAACAGACCATCGACGACGGGCACGCTGCGATCCAGAACCACCACCCGGCCGGATCCCACGTTGGCTGCGGTAGCCGCCACATGGATCGGAGGGTCAGCACGTTCGTTGGAATAGGCGTCAAAGGTCTTGGGTGCTCGGGCGCGATGGCCTTCGTTGTCGATGAGGGACGAGGCTCGTCCGAGGGCGTTCTCTACCAACCTTCCCATCTCGGGTTCGCCGTAGTACTCGGGATCGATGAGGCGGATCAACAGGTCTCGAATAGGTTGAGCGTTGAACAGAGATGCGTTGATGGAGAACTGCTTCAGCAAATCACCGGCGAGCCGTTGTCGACGAAGCGAAGTGATGACGATATTCACCAGAGCGAGAATTAGCATTCCGATCGCGAGGACACAGTGAGGAAGAGCCGGGGCATCGAGTAGGGTGTCTATCAACCAGGTCGGATCGAACCTGCCGTCAATGAGACCGAAAACCGCCTTGCAGGGTGCGGTGAAAAGTATGTACCAACAAGCTAGCATCGTCATGAACGCGGCGGAGGAACGCACGCTCCGCCAGAAACTCCGAAGGTGATCTTCCGCGGAGATCGCGACCAGACCCGCAATCACCAAGGATCCGGTGAGGGGAACGGCAATCAGCTTTGTCGAATCAGCGGAGTTTGCGGGTAAGCAGGCCAGTGCCAGTCGGCCGACCAGGAAATGGGGCAAGATCATGATGATCGCTGCCAGGCCCCAAATCGCTCCGAGGTGAAAAAAGCAGAGAGTGCGAGAAACCAAACCGAATCCGAATCGCCACACGCGTGATCCGAAAACTATCCCGGCGGCGGTCGTGCCCTTGGTATTGCGCGGTTGCTTCTTGACGAGAGCACCCAGATAATGGGGAACGAGCGGAGCGAGCCGCCACAGATTGCGCCCGAGGAGATTCCAAAGTTGGAAAAATTCGACAGCGACCCCGGCCCATCGGGCCAGCCGCTGCGGACTTCCCAGCGCTTGACGAATTCCCAAAATCCTGCGCACTCCCAAGGTGAGCGTGCTCAATGAGATGCTCGTGTCGATGAGAGTGTTGTACAAGTTCATCAATCCGGCCTTAGCTCGAGTAGCTTCGGCGCGGTGCTGTTTCTCCTCCTTGGTGTGGATCGGCAAATCTTGGGGTTTGAGCGGCTGCTCGATCTCGGTTTGAAAATGATCAGGGGTATACTTCTGTACGATGAGACCGGGGGCGTCCGTGTACGCGCGATAGAGTCCCCGAAGCCGGGAAAGCCGAGCACTCCACCTCGCTGATCCGGACAATCCAGCGCCAGCTTGATAAATCTCCGCCAGCGCCACCGCGTTGATCGCGCCCCCGGAACTTCCGATGACCATGTCGGGAGCTTTGCGTCGACTGACGATCAGGGCGTGGGCTACACCCAGCTGCATGGCGGTGGAAAAGCCTCCCCCGGAGAACGACAGGACTCGGATGGGGGCTCCGTCCTCGCCGATTTTCGGTAGTTCGGAGGGTGGACTTGCCGCAGGCGCCTGCGCTGGGGAGTCGTCGTTCATGGTCAAGCCCTGCCGTTCTTCGCTGACCGCCGTCCACCGAATTGGCGAACGCACGCACGCCCGACCGCCATCTTCTTCCGGGCGCCCCTGAGTCCTACACCCAGCGCATTTCTTTGTCAATCACTTCGCAGCTGGGCATCTCGAAGCCAATTGTCCCCATCTCTGATCAGACTGAATCGTTTCGAGGCTTTGGTGGGAACCGTGCTGACGGTCGTTGGGGAGGAAATCGGCTCGGAATTGTGCAGGCGGTTGGAGCGTGAGCGGAGAGAGGGCGCGGATCAAGTGGGGGTCACGAAGGGGGATCGGGGCACGGACGAAAGGAGGTGAAACTGGCGGAGATCACGGGCAGCGCGGGGGTGGTCGCCCAAGGCTTCGAGTGCCAGGCAGCGGAGGTGATAGGTGGAGGCGCGGCGGGGATCGATGGCGATGGCCATCGAGTAGCTCTCGATCGCGACTTGGGTGGCTCCGAGCGCTTGCCAGGTTTGGCCGCGCACTTCGAAGGCTTCCGTCGAGGTGGGAGCCAGTTCGACCGCGCGGTCGAGGTTGCCGAGCGCGGTTTGTGGGTCCCCTTTGCCGAGCCACGCGCGACCGCGATGGAGGTAGGCCGGAGCGTAATCCGGGTCCAAGGCGAGGGCACGATCCAAATTGGCGATTGCGGTGTCGAGTTGTCCGAGCATGAGCCAGGCGAGGCCGCGATCCGCGTAGGCCGCCGCCAAGGACGGGTCGAGTTCCAGGGCCCGATCCAAATTGCCGATTGCGATGGTGGCATCGCCACGAGCAATCCAAGCGCGGCCGCGCAATTGGAAGAGCGAGGCGGAGTTCGGATCCAGCTCGATGGCCGCGTCGAAATCGTGGGTGGCGCGGACCGGTTCCCGGAGGTCCAGCCACGCCGAACCCAGCTCGAGGCGACCGTCTTGATGATGGGGCGATCGGTCGAGCAGAAGGTTCAGATTGAGAATCGTGCGCCGAAGATCTCCCTGAGCGCGGAGGCTTCTCGCTCTTGCCAGGAGGGCCTCGGCCGTGTCCTCCGCGGGTTCGCCGAGTCGAAGGTGCCGCGGAGTGGCGACAACCCGATCGTAGAGTGCGAACAGCTCGGGGAGATGGCGTTCAACGTGCCAGGCGCCGGATTCGGAAGCGCGCATCGCGGCCACTCGTTGCGGTCGCTCCAGCAGCGATTCGAGTTGCGCCCGCAGATCCGAGGCGGAGCCGTTGGTGAAGGTCGCGCCGCGGCCGAGGATTCGTTCTTTGGGAGCCCCCTGATCACTCACGAGGATGGGCATGCCGAGCAGCATCGCCTCGTCTTGGGCGATGCCGTAGGGTTCCTCGAGCGAGGGGAAGACGGCGAGATCGTGGCTGGCGGCAATCGCGGACAGGGCGGCGGAGTCCGAGAAGGCCCCGCGCCAGTGCAATCGCAGACGACCGGCGCGAGCTTTCAGGTCCTCGACGTAGGCGGCGTTGGACTCACCGCCGTAGATGCTGAGTTCGAACGCGTCGACGTGGGCGGAGTTCGCGAGGGCGGAAACGAGGAGGTGGAGTCCCTTGCGAGGGGCGATCCCCGCCCAATTGGCGATACGGAGCCGGCCGGGAATAGGCGTCGGAGCCGGGACGACGTCAAGGTGCTCCCGCATCACGCCGATTGGCAGGACCTCGAGGTCGTGACGACGGAAGTAGGGGACGGTCTGGAGACGCTCCCGCATGTACGCACTCATGGTGCACACCGCGTCGGCGGACAGGAGCTCGTGCTGCAATTGCCGGTGGCGCGAGGCCAACATCGCCTCCATGGCGACGGGGCCGGTATCCGGAAAACCGCCGAGCAGGCACATCGCACAGTCGGAAAGGGGGAGGTCGGAGCGGCAGGACTCGGTGTCTACACGCATGCGGAAGAAGAGCGCGCAGGTGGTGTAGAGATCGTGCAGCGTGACGACGGTGTGCGCTCCGAAGGCGGCGCAGCGACGAACGATGTCGTTGGTGAGCCCCTGCCAGTGGTGGATGTGGCAAAGGTCCGGCTGAAAGGCGGTCAGAGTCTGGTCGAGAATTTGTCCAATGCGGTCGCTACCGAAGTCTCCCGAGAAGTGTTCGTGGGGTGTGCGATGCACCGTGGTGACGGGGATGCCCTCAAAACTCGCGGACTCGACGCCGCCCGACGGGGCGGTGGCGAGAGAGCCGGCGAAGATCGCGACCTCGTGCCCGAGTCGCTGCGCCCGCTTCGCGACTCCGTGGACGTACTCCTGGACGCCACCGTTGCATTCCGCCTTCGAGAGATGGGCCAGATGGAGAATGCGCATGGAGGAACGTCAGCCGGAGACGAGGATCTTCCACATACGCGAGAAGACCATGCGGACGTAAGCCCAGGATTCGCGATTGATCGCCACTTTGCTCCAGGTGCGCCAGCATTCGCGGAAGGCGACGTAGACGAGATGGGACTTCGTGAGGAAGGTGCCGATGAGGTGAAAGTGCTTGCGGTAATAGGTGATGCGATTGGCGTACCAAAGCGGGGCGAAGTCTTGGAACTGCGAAGTGGACTTGCCGAGGTGATGGTAGATGCAGGCTTCGTCGACGTACCAGATGGGCGATTTGGTCCGCCAGATGCGCAGGGCAAAGTCAACGTCGTTGAAGAACAGCCAGAGCCGTTCGTCCATGTAGCCGACGCGCTCGAGGAGGTCGCGCCGGAACATGAGGCAGGTGCCCGGCGGTTGGTCGACTTGGCGGGTGCCGCGGTGGTCCCAGTCTTTCATCTGGTACCGGCGTAGCTCGCGGGAATTGGGCCAGAAAGCCGCGAGCGGGGTGTCCCACCAAAGGGCGGTGCGCAGGGACGGGAAGCGCATACAGCCGCGCTGATCCGACCCGTCCGGATTCAGGCAACGAGGCGCGACGGCTCCGGCGTCCGGATGGGCATCGAGGAAGGCGACGAGCTGCTGCAACGCATCGGGAAAAACGCGGGTGTCGGAACCGAGGAGACAGAGGCGCTGCCCCCGGCACTCGCGGAGACCCTGGTTGACGCCGATGGCGTAGCCCACGTTGTGCGCGTTGCGGAAGAGGCGGACTTCGGGGAAATCTGCCGCGACCATGTCGGCGCTCCCGTCCGAGGAAGCGTTGTCGATGAGGACGATTTCGACCGACAACGAACCCCGTCCCGCGCGGAGGGAAGTGAGGCACTCCCGCAGGAGCTCCCGCGTGTTCCACGAGAGGACGACGATGGAGAGATCCGGAGCGCCGCTCATCTGGCGGACTCTATCCCGGAACGGGGTGGGCCTGAATCGAGGCCGTCAAAGGGGCGTGCGGGAGCGAATTTAGAATGGTGCGAGCGGGCTGACTCTCGCGCGAACTCAGCGCTTTTTCGCGGTTTTCTTGCCGGTGGTCAGTTTGGTGGAGACCTCGCGGCGCACGATGGCCGGCAGCGTCTTTTCATGCTTGACGAGGAAGGCTTGGACCCCCGCCGGGTCGTGGGGCACGAGGCTTCGGAGTGCCCAGGAGATGGCCTTCGCGAGCATCGGGTCGGTTTCGGCGGTGAAATGAGCGAGGACGGCGAGGGTTCGGGGGGAATCGCCCTGGCCGCCGCGGGCCGCGGTATTGAGGCACACCGTCGAGGCCAGGGCGAGGCGCCGGTGCCAGCGGTTTTGGGCGGCGGCCCAGGTGAGCACCGTCTTGTCCGGCAGATTGCCCGCGAGCCACATCGGCCCGGTGACGAGGACCGCGCAGGCATCGACCGAAGCCCAGTTGTCGAGCCCGGTGATGAGGGTGCGAAGCTCTTTGGTCTTGATCGTGGCGAGGGCGGGTTTGGAACGGGTGAGCACTTCGTAGCCAAGTTGGCGAACTTCGTGGTACGGAGAGTCCATGGCGAGGAGCGCGAACTGGAGGACTTCGCTCGGCGGCCCGGCTTTGAGGTCGGCATGGATGGTCCGTGCCAAGGACCGCAGAGCGGGGACTGGAACGCCGAGGAATTTCAACGAGGACGAGGCGTAGCCGCCAGCCATGAACTCAGCACGTTCGGGAACGGCGGCGCCGGAGAGCTCGGGCGCGGCCCGGTGAATCCAGGCAGCGGCCGATCGTGGCGCACCCGTTCGCGGTGTGGATTTGGGTTTGGACGCCATCAGAGTCAAGACGCGAGGAACAGGACTTCGGGGTGGGGGCGATGAGACGCGGGGTGTGCGGGTCGCGTGGACGCTTCGCGGCGGAGGAGCTCGGCCTTGCGTTCGAGTCCCCAGCGGTAGCCAGTCAGTTCGCCCGACTTGCCGACGACCCGATGACAGGGAACGATCACGGCGATGGGATTTTGGGCAATCGCGTGCGCCACGGCGCGGGTCGAAGAGGGGATCCCGAGCGAGGCGGCGAGATCGGAGTAGGTGATGGTGCGGCCGATGGGGATCTGGAGGAGTGCGCGCCAGACACGAAGCTGAAACGCCGTGCCTCGCAGATCGAGAGGCGGCCGGAACGAGGACCGGGGCGCCTCGCAGTGCTCGATGAGGCGGCGCAACAGGCCCAGCGAGTCCGAGGAGGCTGGCTCGAATCGCGCTGCCGGAAAGCGCTCGGAGAGTTCCGTTCTCACCGCGAGCTCGTCGTCGCCCAGCAGAGCGCAGGCGACGCCGGCACGGGTGTGAGCGAGCAACATTGTGCCCAGGGAGGAAACCTGGGTGGCCACTTCGAGCGAAGGGGGAGAGACCGTGCGATCCTTGGGGTGGGTCATGAGTCTCCTTGGTTGCGCGAAGCATAGACGATGGGGGGGACACGGGGGGCGCGCCGCCGGATTGCCTGGTCGAAGTTCATTGTCGGTCTGATCCCAGTCGACCCTTGCTTGCGCGGCTGGTCCCTGGGACAGGGCTATTCCGGCCGCGAATCAGTCGGTCCATCCGGCCCGTGGTCCGTTTGTCCCCCCCGTCCAGTACACTCCCCGTCCCTCAAGAGCGGCCGCTGGACGGTGGCCGCCGGTCCTTTTCGAAGTCCAAGGAGAACGACGATGTCCAACGAAGGAATGTGCTCCCCGAGTCCTGAACACAACTTGCTGGTCGGAAGCGTCGGGGTCTGGGATGTCAAGACCAAGCACTTCATGGAGCCGGGCAAACCGGCGATGGAAGGCACGGCGGTCGACACGGTTCGCGCCATCGGCGGGTTCTGGACGGTTTCCGATTTCCGCAGTGAGTTCTTCGGGCAGCCCTTCGTGGGCCAGTGCACGATGGGCTTTGACCCGACTCGCAAGGTCTACCGGATGACTTGGGTCGACTCGATGAGCCACTTTCTCTTTCTCATGGAGGGGACGATGGACGCGAGCGGCAAGAAGATGACGCTCACCGGCAAGGGCCCCAGCATGATGGGCGACGGCATGTGCGACTGGAGATCGGTCATGACCTTCCAAGGCGAGGACCAACAGCTTCTCCAGATGTACATGGGCACTCCGATGGGCGAGTTCATGTTCATGGAGCACCTCTACACCCGTCGGAAGTAACGCGCCTCCGGGAACGCGGATCACCAGATCCGCACGCTGTCGATGGAGAGGCGTGGGGAACTTTCGGAGCGGAAGTTCCGATGGAGCGCGCTGGGCTGCACCCTGCGCCAATGGGAGCGGTCGGAGGCGAGGAGGGGGTCGGAGGGCCGTCGGTGGCGCTTCGTGATGTCGACCTGGGCTACGGGCTCAAGTCGCAGGCGGATCTGGTGATCCGCGTTCCCATGGGGGTGGCGCGCACGTCGCGAGGTCGGTGGCGCGGACGTCGGGAGGCAGCGGGGGCGCGCAGGTCGGGAGAGAGCGGCAGAGCGTGCGTTGGGAGGCGAAGGTGGGACGGTGGGAACGCGGATCACCAGATCCGCACGCTGCCGATGGGGGTAAGAGGTAAGGCTCAAGAACAGAAGTTCCGATGCCGGCCAAAGGCGGGCTCTTCCTTTCAGACGAGGAGCAGGAAGCGGAAAGGGGATCGGGAGGCCGTCGGTGGCGCTTCGTGAAGTCGACCTGGGCTACGAGCTCAAGTCGCAGGCGGATCTGGTGATCCGCGTTCCCATGGGGGGTGGCACGCAC
>CADEGH010000041.1:0-11036 GCA_902826835.1 uncultured bacterium
CTCGCCTCGCCCCTCATCCGCAGCGTGCGGATCTGGTGATCCGCGTTCCCACCGCGCCATCGCGCCACCGTCTCACCGTCTCACCGTCTCACCGTCTCGCCAACCCCCCGCCGCTGGCTTTCGTCGAGCCGTAGGAATGGGAAAGAAGGTGGAAAAAGTAGGCAAACGAGAAGCCGGGCTGACCGGCTTGGCTATCGGCGAGTACGGATTTCGATTATCCTGAAGCGGCGATGAAACTGATCGTAGGCGGACTTGGTTTGTTGATGGGAATAGCCCTGGTCCTTTGGCTGTCCTGGGATCGGCCTACCTCTGATCCGGCCGTTCCGGAGAAAGTGGTTACGCCACTCGCGATTAAGCCCGAGCTTCAACCCGAAACCGAAGTGGAGAGTCGCAAATTTGTCGACCCGGCGAAAGCCGGATTTGCGGGAGACGAAGACCTCGAGGAGGCGGATCCAGCGCCCCTCCTCTCCTCCGAGGAGTACCGCCCCAAGCATTTCGAATTCCAGGCCATCGACCCCGACGGGAATCCCGTCAACCACCTCGGAGTCGACTTCGAGGTCGACACTCCTGGCGCCCGGGGAGCCCTTCTGTACCAAACCGTCACCGTATCCAGCGCGGGTCGTGCCGGCTTAGTCCCGCCTTGCCCGGTCAATCGCCTGTCGCACGGAGCCACGATCCTGGCGAGACCCCGAATCCTGGCCACGGAGCGCACCGAAGTGGAGTTTGTCTGTGGCCCCGAGCCCGCAGTGCTTCGCCTACGCGTTCCCCATAGCGCGAAGCTCCGCGTCCGAGCGATCGGGCCCGACAAGCAACCGATTGCGGAGTCCATCCCAGTCATAGTCTCCGTTCTCAATCGCAAGCCTCGGCCTCCGCTCCAGCGCGCCTGGAGCCGGGGAATCCTCGAGGTTCAAAGCAACACGATCATGAAATCCGGAGCGGCGCTGTTCGACCATGTGGGACTTGACACTCGACTCGCGGTCGAAATCGGGCCGAGCAGCCGCTACGCGATGACGCGAATCGAAGTCGATGGCCCGACCACGGTCGGCGAATTGCGCTCCATCGATGTGACCATGGATCGCCAAGGCCCTCGTCTCCGCGTGCGGCTCCTCACTCCCGAGGGTGACCCGATTGTCGGCCGCCGCATCCTCGTGCGTCGCGATTCGATCGAGGGGAACGCGTTCCCATCCCTCGGGACCATTCCGTGTCGCACCGATCAAACCGGCGTGCTCGATCTGCCGCTCGACCACCCCTTCTTCGAGGACATCGCTAGCTTCGAGCGCATGGTCTTCGCTCTCCCTGATGGTTCGATGACCGAGACAGACGTGACACCACCGGCTCCCGGCCAGAACCTCGAATTGGGAGAACTTCGACTTCGCGCGGCCTTCATCCTCGTTGCGGGCATCGTGGTCGACGAACGTGGCATCGGGGTCCCGGATGTCGAAGTCACTTGCGCCGTTGATGAACCCGAACTGACCACGGGGCGGAGGTTACCGCTGGGTCGTCCGGTCTCGGTCAACACCGAGTCCGACGGTACCTTCACAATCGCCGGACACCTGGTGGCGAATCGGCTCAGCGTCACCGCGAGTCGTCCACGAGGAAGCACCAGCGCCCCGAGCATCGTCGAAACCGGCACCACCGGAATTCGCATCCTCCTCAGTAACGATGGGTCCATTGAAGGAATGATCTTGGCGCCGCCCCAGGAGAAACCTCTGCCCTTGTGGGTGCAGGCGCGCCTGGACGATGGCGAGGGGCTGGTCCCCCCCCAGGTCCACGTCGCACAACTGACGGCCCAGTCCAGTCCCTTCGAACTCAAGGATCTTAGGCCTGGTCGCTATCGGTTGACCGTGACCGCGACTAAACTCGATGGCATTACCCTGTTCGAAGTTCCCGATTTGATTGTGGAGTCCGCCCAAGCTTGTCGCGATCCCCGCATCAACCCCCTCGACTTGCGAACCACCATGCGAAAGCTGCGCGTGAGGGTCACCGATCAGGGCGACAATCCTCTCGAAAAGAGTGTCCTCATCGCATCGAACGCACAGAGCCCCATCGCTCGTCCGCTGGAGTGCGATACCGAGGGATGGGTCGAATTATGGGCGGGGCCGGATGAGCTCCGTGCGGTCGCGAGCAGTCCGGGGCACGAACTGTCTCCGTCGATCGCCGTCGAAAGCGGTATGACGATCCGGCTGGTTCCCTGCCGGACCATGCGTGTCTTCGTTCCGAGTGCCTTCGATGCCATCCCGCCGGCCAAGGGAAGGTGGGCGGTGATGATCCTTCCCGAGGAAACGACTTGGAAACGGTTATCTCGTTCGGTTCTCCCCAAACTTCTCCGGCAGACCCCCCTGGAATGGGATGGGTCCGCGGTCGTTCCCGTGCTCTTCGCAGGACCCGCCACGATCCGACTCTTCCACTCCGCTCTTGGGGAAACGGCCACAAGGAGTATCGGGATCACGCCCACGCCGTCGACCTTTGTCATCCCAAGTACCGGCCCCGTTCCCGATCTCCACCTGGTCGTGACTGTGGCAGATCTTGAGCGAGCCCTGAAAACAAAATGATGCTGGAAGGCGCTTCAGGTGGGAACGCAGAGCACCAGAACCGCACCCTACCGATGCCGCGGACCACTATGCGCCGCCGAATTCGCCGTCGTAGAGCCCACGGACGAACTGGGAAAACTGGAGGATCGTGATGCCGTCTTCATCGCGACGACGGGAGGCGAGGCAGACACAGAGGCGGTGTTGGAATCGCTTTTCGTCGGCGATTGCCCGGAGAGACCTCAGGTCGGCGCTGCCGACCGTGGACTTGGCCTTGACCTCGATCGCGGTGTGGTCACCAATCAAGAAGTCGACCTCGTAGCCGGAGGTGCTTCTCCAGAAACTCAACGGTTCCGTCGACCGGTAGTCGCGCCACGCTAGGAACTCATGAAACACCCACGCTTCGAACGCGGCCCCGTACTCCGGAGTTCCCGGGCTCGAGGTTCGACCGAGGATCGCGTTGACGAGCCCGACATCGAACAGGTAGTGCTTCGAGGTCACGATCGGCTTACGCTTCACGGAGCTGCGCCAAGCCGGCAGCTCGTGCATCAGGAGGGTGTCGATCAAGATCGACCAATACTCGTGAATGGTCGTCCGCGGGACTTGGGCATCGCTGGCCACCGCCGTGAAGTTGACAATCGTGCCACTACAGAGGGCGGCGATTTTCAAAAACCTCGAGAACGCCGGAACATTGCGCACCGCCCCTTCGGCTCGAATCTCCTCGTTCAAGTAGATTCCAATGTAGGCCAAGAGGTCGGCAGTGGGATCATCGGAGAACCACACGGGAGGAAGTGCGCCGTATCGCAGGGCCTTGTCGAGATCGAAGCTCTTCCCGAGTTCGAACGCCGTGAAGGGATGCAGAGTCTTGGTTCGGGCTCTTCCCCCCAGCAGATTGACTCCCCCCCGACGCAGCTTTCTCGCGCTCGACCCCGTGAGCAGAAATCGGATTTTCCGATCTTCGATCAGGCGATGCACTTCGTTCAGAAGCTCCGGAAGGCGTTGGATCTCGTCAATCACGACCTCGGATTGCCCCTTCGGAATCCGCTTTCCGAGCAACGAGGGATCGTGGCTCAACTCGAGCCAGGTTTGGGTGTCGAGGAGGTCGAAGTGCGGAGTGGCGCCCAGTCGGTCCCTGATCAGCGAGGCCTTCCCGGTTTGCCTCGGCCCAAAGAGGAAGTGCGACTTTTTGGCCAAGAGCGAGGCCGGGTCCAAGGTTCGGGAAACTGGGGGGAAGGACGGATTCATGGAGGTAAGACTGTCGGCAGAGTCGTCATTTGTCATGACATTTGACGACACCGTCGTCAATCCTCTCAAACTCAATCTGGGCCACCCCGGAGTCTTTTGGAGTCTTGGCCTTTCGCCGGAAGGGGATGGACTCGAATTCACGGTCGACATTCCGGACGATGAGATGCCGAAAATCCGGGCACCGCAGTAGCGGTCGTAATCCCAGGCCAACGCCGGTCGAGGTTAGGGTGTCCGACGCCCGCGGGTGCGAATCACCATACTCGGTCAACATCCTCTGGATCGCCCTCCCTCTCCTCTATCGCGGCCGGTTGCTTCCCGCCGCGTGCGGCCCCTGCTCGGAGCGGACCGGCTGGCCTCGGCCGTGTTTGATGCCCTATTGATCGTTGGTCACGAACTGGCGGCACCGGGTCAGGCCACCGATGTGATCGTGGCGGTTCCCGAGGAGGGGAGCCTGCGGAGTGAGTGTGCTGGAGGTGACTTTGCGGAGTCGATCCTGACGGCGCGCAAGCGGGAGCGGATCGCACGTGTGGTGGTCGCTTCGAGCCTGGCGGCGGTCGGCCCCTTGGGCCCCGGGCGCGACCTGCGTTTCGAGGGTGAACCGGCTCGGCCCATCACTTCCGAGGGCCGCGCGTTCCTCGCGCTCGAACAGCGCTTGTTGGAGATCCGAGACGAAGAGAAGTTCGAACTCGTCATCCTGCGCGGGGGGCCGCTTTTCGATGACGAAGAGGGGGGAGCGCTCGATGCCTGGCTCGGGGAGCTCGCGGCCATCCCCGACGCCATGGCGCAATCCGCGGCCGACGACGCGCCGTCCTACCTCCACCGCGAGGACTTTGCACTCGGCGTGGCCATCGCGGCGGCCGAAGGAGACTGGATCTATCACCTGGGTGACAATGTGTGTCCGACCATCGGGGAGTTGGCGCAGCAGTTCATGCGCGCATTCCCGGGGTGGTTCCCAGGACCGAGCGTCCCGGTGGCGCCGGCCCCGCGTCCCGGGCGCTGCCATTGGCGAATTCCGAATCATCGCGCGGAGCGTGAGTTCGAGTACCCATTGCATCGACGTCTGCCCTCCGCCGCGGAGGGCATCGCCAGCCGCGCGCGCGAGGGTCCTCCAGCAATAGCACGGAGACCGTCGTCGACCGACCTATTGGAAAGGACGATTCTGGCGCCTCCTCGAAGTGGACCGGGCAGGAGATCTCGTCCGTGGGGTCGCAACCCTGCACGATGCCGAAGACCCGAGCCAAACGACCGTGCTGAGCCCCGATTTGTTCGGCGCTATTCAGCCCGCGGCGCCGACGACGTACGCGCTTCGGCCCCTGCTCGAGGAGACCTGGGATCTCGGATTCAGTGACCGCTGGATCGGCATGTTTCTCGATTTTGCCGGGCGGCAGGGGATGCTCAGACCAGCCAACGCCGACTCGAGGGGCAAGCCATGAGGCCGCGCGTGCATCGCAAGGAAGCGATCGCCCGGATCCGTGGCGAAGGAATCGAGATCAGCGCCTACCACAGCCCGCTCGCAGTGCCGGCGGGGTGTCGCGTTCGCTATGTCGATCTCTACTCGCGGGACGAAGCCGAGCTCGCGTACCCAGGTGCCGACAATTCCAAGGAGTGGGTCGTAGTCCCGGAGATTTTGGCTCCCGCCGATGACCTCGCGGTGCTCCCCGATCTATCGCAGGACTTCGTGTTGACGAGCCACCTCATCGAACACTTGGCCGATCCTCTGCGTGGGTTGCGCGAATGGCATCGCTTGCTGCGACCCCAGGGGAGCCTCGTCCTCATCGTGCCCGATCGACGCTACACCTTCGACCGGCGCCGCTCCGCCACGTCGGTCGACCACCTCGTGGCCGATCACCGCGAAGGCACGCAGCACCCGGAACGCCATCGCCGCGACCGCCAGCATTGCGCGGACTTCGCCCGCTACGTCAACGGCCTCCACGAGCCGCGGCACATCGACTTCTTCGCCCGCCTACTCCACGAGAGTGGCTATCCCATTCACTATCACTGCTGGACATTGGCGGAGTTTCTCCCCATCTTCGAAGCCCTCCGGACCTGGAACGCCAATTTCGCCTTCGAATGGACCTTCGAAGCGCCAGCGGACTCCGAGTTCGTGGTCGCCCGCCGATCTCCCTCTTGAGGGTGGTCGGCAAGCAAGTCGTGGCATTCCTCCCCGCACCGTACCGCGGCTGCATCGACACCATGGAGGATGCCCTAGGCTCACGACCAGATAGGGAACGTCCTTGATCAAGTCTTCGCAAACCCAAGAAAACTCCTGGATACGATGACACAAAATTCGCCGACGCAGGTATGCTCGGCAAGATGCACACCTCCCTTGGCAGGTTCAAGCCTCTTCAGCGCTTTCTCCTGTGCTCAGCCCTTACCTTGCCCTGCCTAGCGCAGGTTGGCCAAAACGGGATCGACGCTGGCCTCGGGACGATCACTCGCGGGCCCGTCGACACCAATGCGCTGACCGGGGGCACTGCAGAGATTGGCATTCAGTACTACCCTGGAGACGGACGCACCTACATTTCTCGCCGAGGCATTGGCGCGTCCACTTCTCCCCCGCATTCGATTATTGCCCTCGATTCCAACGGAGTCCTGGTGGGAACGACGGTTCAGGGACCAGGAGCGGCGGGGCTGGCCATAGGACATCGCGATGGTGCGACCGACGGATACGCGGGGGGGACCAAGCTCTTTTGGGGCGACGAGTTGGGAATCCACTGCTACGAGATGAGCTCCGGAGTGCCGGTGTATCTGACCGGCAGCCAGATCATCATGGCCGCCAACGGCCCCCGAGCGTGCACATTTCCGGTCCCCGCTCAGACGTTCCTGGGAATCGTGACGGCCCTTGAATACGATCCGAGCGGCGCGCAGGGAAACGGCTCTTTTTGGATCGCCAATAGTGGTTCTGTGCTCATTGAGGTGGACCGCGCGGGGAGTCTCCTACGTTCGATAGTCGGAGGCTCACCAGGGTGGTCTGTGAGCGGGCTAGCGTTGAACATTCAGAACGGAAGAATGTGGGCAAACGGCGGTTCTATGCCAACCCCCGCGAGCCGGCCAGAAATTCTCGAACTCGACACCATCTCCGGCCTCCTGACCGGGCGTAAATTCGGGTTGGCGGCAAAACCTGGCTCGGGACCGTGGATATTCAGCGCCCGTGGGGGACTCTGTTACATTCAAGGGCGTACGGGGCCAACCCACGGGCCAGCGTCGGCCCCTCCCTTCAGCGAGCTCGGGGTCCTCACGCAAGGCACTCCCGATCACTTCACGTTTCATCGACTCGACATGCTACTGGGTTTCCCCTCCGAATTGGAATCCTCAATCACTGCAAGCTTGAACGGTGGACCCTACAGCTCGGTCAATTCCATTTGGACACCCGGCAGTAGTCTCTCAATACAATACTCCACCCCACCGACTAATCCGGGATCCAGTGCGATCATGATCGCCAATGTCGTCCCCGCTGGGACTTCCATGCCTTCAGGCAACACATTCAACATCCCCGAGTATCGATCCCTTCATGCATTGTCTCTCCCGAGTGCGGCTTCCTCCGGGATCACGGCTCTCACGGTCGGTGACGGGTTCTCGCTAGCCGGCTTGTTGGCTCCATCGTTCATCATCCTGCCACTGAAAACTCAGCCCCCTGGTCTCGTCTCGACTTTCACTTTGCCATCCTTCGGAGGCCCCGGCAGTAGGCTCATCTTCCAAGGGGTCTACCTGTCCTATGGGCTCACCCCCATCGCTACCAACTTGCTGGTGCTAACGGAGATCTGAATGTTCACGGCGCCAGCTCTTGCCCCTGCAGGTCGAATGACAGTCGCGGGCCCGTTTCGTTGTTTTCGGAGATCTTCGGCTCTGTCAGTGATAGCTCTTCGACGGCTGCCCCGGTGCTGCCATCTTCCCGCAAATCATGCATGGTTCAGCCTCCATGGCTCAACGAGTGCGCCATTGAGTTGAAGATCGATACACTGGAGTCGGCCCCCGCAGGCAAGTCATGGATAGCCACCTCGGATGATGGCGGTATGGGCAAGCGCGATTCGTCTTCTTCCGGCGCTGTCCAATCTGCATCTTTCCATCGCCGCTCACCGCGACAGCGTGGGCGGAAGAGCGGAGAGAAGTTGGAGCTGGCCCGCGGAATCGAGGTGCGCGTAGCCGGGCGGGGGTACCTTCAGCAGGGAGTACCAAAGCGCAAGGGGAAGACTGCGGACTTCCAATCCCGCCGGAAGCATGGCTTGGAAGGAGTCCGTAGGACCGAGCTCGTCGGCCGTGACGAGAAGGAGACGAGGGCTTTCCGGTGAGGGGGGTCGCAGCCGCGAGGCGACCTCGAGGCAATGTTCACAGGCGGGGCTGAAGAGGAACAGGATGCAGTCCCGGTCCCGGATGCCCTCGGCGACGGTGGCGACACGAGATCCCGAGGAGAGGGAGGCGACGAGATAGGTGGAGGTGAGCAGTGCGGCGATCGCGGTGAGCACGACCACGCTGCGTCGCCCGGTCACGAAACCGAAGGCGCGGCCACTCGGTGGTCGCGTCACGACGCTGAGGACACACGCGAGGACCGCCAAGAGCGGGCTCAGGAATCCAATTCCTTCGGCACGCGGACCGAAGCATCCGCAATCGCTCCCCTGGCCGCGCACCCAAATCCCGAGGTGATGCAGACACAGAGCACCGCCGCTAACGAGGAGGAAAGTGCGGGCTTTCGGGCACTTGGCGGCGAGAATCGCTCCAGCCACGACGAGTGCGTCCACCAAGGTCACGATCGAGAGGATGGCGATTGGGTGTGGGTTCCACCCGTAGGACCCGAGGATGTGGAGCCGCAGGATCTCCGCCGTGGCGCGCCTGCCCTGGAGCTTCATGACGGGGGCCACTCCAAAGCCGAGAGCGACCACGGCCGCAAGAGTCAGACTCACCAATCGCCGTGGGCTCGGGTACGCCTGCACTGGGAACCACCGCGCGGCCGGAGGGACCATCACGTCGCACCCCGAGCGTGAGCGTTGGACATGCCGCGCTCACGCGGTCGCCTCGCCGCGCGGCGGCGCCACCACAGTAGGGCCCCGGCGATCGGCAGAATCGCGAACGCATCGAGACTCCGTCGCAACAGCCCAGGTGTGGCAATTGGCACCGGGTCGTAGGTCTTGCCAAACTCGATCATGTTGGCGATCAACCGATCCGGGTCCTGCGACTTTCCACTTCCGTAGCTCGTTCGCCCTGTACGCGCGTCATGGAAGCGCCATACTGGCCCGAGAAAATTCGGTGGGGAGAGCGAAATTTCGGCCGCCTCGGAAGCCGGAAGCGCGCGCAAGGTGGACCGGTCAATCCGTGACCCGTAGCTCCCGACGTTTTGCTTCACGGTGTAAGCCAGGGGGAAGACGCCTCCGCCGAATTTCGTGAAGTCGGCGAAGTCGACGGTGCGTCCGATGCCGCAACGCACATGATTCATCAACAAGAACCGATCCCCGTCTTCGAGGAGATGGGGATTCGGTGGCGGATTGCCGTAGTCCTGAAAGCGTGGTGGCAAGACTTCCGTCTCGACGTGCTCCACTCTGACAACGCGATAGAGATTCTCGATCCTCCGGAGGGTGACACGAAAGCCGACGAGGCCGAGCACGGCTCGCTTAGCCTCGGCGGCGCTGCGCACGGACTCGTCGGCGAGAAGGAGTATCCGGAGGTCCTCCCCTATTTTCTCCGCGGTCACGAGCGGCTGCCCCGAGACCACCTGCAGCCACGGCAGGTCCTTGATCGGCCTCGTGTAGACAAGCACTGTCGAGCGTGACGAGTCCGATGAGGAGCGAGACTTTGGCTTCGCCCGGAACAGGGCGCATGGGCGTGATCGTGACTTGCGCCTGGAGATCGAGGGGTAGTCGGTCGGCCGGTACAAAGTCATCACCTTGACGCTGGATCCTGAGCACGGCCGACTCGTCGCTCCGCCAGTTGATGGATCCGGTGCGCCCTTGCAGGTCGGCGAGCCTGCGCGCACAGCGCTCGAGTTGGGCTTTGATCGTGTGCTGGGCAGGCATTCCGAGGGGAATCGGTCCGAGGTCGATCTCGGGTTGAAGGCGGACTCCGTTGACGATGCCCTGTGGCACATCGATGGAGAGGGTGGCACCAGGCCCTTGATCGGTGCGGAAATGGATGGCGACGATGCGCGACGCGGTGGAGATCTGGAGTTCGATCTTCGCCGTCCGCCGCTCCCCTGGCGCGAGCGGCGTGCTCCGATCGAAGGAGTAGCCGGCGCAGGCGCAGGACGGGAGGACGTCCAACACCCGGAGTGGGCTTGACCCCCGATTCACGAGAGCAATTTCGATGGTGTGCTTGCCGATCAACTTCGGATCGATGCGCATCGTGGAAGAAGGCTCGATGACGAGGCCGCCGCTCTGGTCCGACTCGGCCGGCTCCGAGCATGCGCAGAGACAGGAGAGCAGGACCACACCGCTTATCGCTCGGCTTCTCCCGCGACCTACCCAGGCACCCGCCGCGCCCACGGCTCCGAAAACCACGAACGCCCAGGCGTAGCGGGTGAGCCACGGCCTCGGCCGACACTCGATCATGACCGGCAAGGCGTCACGCACTGCCTCATGCCAGGGCATCCGCCCGACCACGAACGGAGGGTCGTAGAGCACCACTTCACCATTTGCGGACGGTCGCGCGACCACGAAGTGGGCAGGTCCATCGTCCCTAACGGGATTCTTGCGCGCAAGGACTACGAGAGCGCCCGGCGGGTGACGGCTCACCGGAGCATCATGGAGGAATCTCACGTTCATGGATCGTCAACGTCGGGGATTGGGATTCGACGGCAAACAAGGACCCGCAAGAACTGGGGAGGGCAGAGGCGAGGCGCGAGAGCGCGGACCACCCGCTGCGAATCCGGAGTGGAGCCACGTCGTGGCCGGACACCCGCTTGAGAAAGAGCCGGCCCGCCAAAGCGCCTTGCTCCAGCGCGAGAGCGTCGCGGGGAATCTCGCGGTCAGCCGCGGTGGTCCATCCCTCGTCATTGCGGACGCAGCGCAGAGTGCCGATTCCGTCCTCATTTTCGACGACCAGCACATGGGAAAGCGGGTCGCCTTGGAGACGGAGACGCGATCCGGCGGCGTCGGCAACTTCTTGGTGCATGATCCAGTCACCCAGGGGACCAAGGGCGTGGCGAGCGACGAATCCGGCGTCCGCATCGGCGATTCGCACTTCGAACGCGGCATCCGGATCCGGGAGGCGAAGGGTCTTGGTCTCACCGGTCGGGGGTGCGCGGCCGATGAAACGCAGCGCGGCGATTTCGAGGGC
>CADEGH010000041.1:11136-41525 GCA_902826835.1 uncultured bacterium
CCATCCGGTTCCAAGTGCAGCCGACCCGGTTGCCCACTCGTGCCGAACAAGCGCGCGACGGGGAGGGTCACATTGAGATCCACCGTGCGGACTTCACCGAGTCGCAGGCTGATCAGGCGGCGGCCGAGGGAGCCGGAGACCGCAACGGAATAGAGACCGGGGACGACGTGGACGGTCAGAGTGTCTTCCGATTGGGTGGTGAAGAAGCCGCCCGCACCGCTCGGAAGCAATCGAACCTCGGTCGAAGCTCGTCGTTCCGATGTCGCTCCCGACAGAACGAGGCGCGTACGGCATTCGCCCAATGTGATGGTCGTAAGTGGAGTTCGCGCAAGCTCGGACAAGGCCACCGGCTCGCTCGTACCCACGGCGCTCCAAACGGCCTGGGTGGCATCGGCGGGTGCGGCCCGGTCGTAGAACAGGGACGCTTGTCCCTGCGCGTCGGTCATCAACACTCCGACCGTGCCGTTCTCCCGCACGGTGTTCAACGGCTGCAAAGCCAAGGGTCCCTCTGCTGTGCGCAAAAGCAGGCGAGCAAGGGGGAGAGCAGCAAAGTTCAGAGGGAGGAAGCGACGGGATTCAATCTCCATCACGGGGGCTTCGGCCGAAACGGGCGGAAGTCCGGAGAACCTGAGGATCCCGGTGAGAGTGGGCTCACCAGGGTCCTCGCAGATGCAAGTCCCGATGCCGGCTTGCAGCGTGACCGGCTCGGAATGGAAGACACCGCCTAAATGCTGGAGTGAAAGCGCCGCTACTGTCGTGCCCGAGTCAGCGAGCCCTTCGATGCGCACGCTCACATTCAAAGTTCTGGCGGGCGCGAGAGTGAGATGGAAGTCAGCGAGGGAATGGCCGTCGATTTCCCGACGGCTCGCCTGAAAACCATCGGCACGAACCCGGAGGATGCCGCGACGGAATCGAGGCAGTCGTTCGATCTTGAATCGACCGTCGGCATCGGTGCGTGCCGTTCGATAGCTGCCCTCGATCTCCAAGGCGACTCTGGCGCCACCGATCGGCCGCTCTCCGGTGTCGGTCACGAGGCCGCGGATGATCACTCCCACTTCGGATTCGGGGGGAGTCCCGGGGGCCGGGGGCTCTGCCGCGAAGGGACGCGCCGCGACGGGCGAAGCGGGGTCTGATGAGGACGAAGGCTGCGGCAAAGCGGGCGTTGACATCGACGAATTCGGTGCGGTCCCACTGTCCGAAGGCGCAGGAAAACCCCACTTCCAGACGAGAAAGGCCAGGCCAGCAACCACGATCACGGAGAGGGCAACGGTTCTCATGGGATCACCCACGTCCGGTGGGGAGCTCCCTTGGTTCTTCACCGCAGCTTCTCGCCGCTCCTGCTCCCATCATTTCGGACGGGAGTATTGTAATCGTGGGCGCGTAGCGACGGGGATTCCAAGCGGAGGCAGGGCTCATGACCATGGGCTCACAGTGGGTGATGAAAAGGACGGGGCCGCCCGAACGACGACGAACGGCCCCGCTCATGGAGTCAATTGCAGGTTACCGCCGAGCAGGGCGTGGTACCCGTACCGGGATTGCAATTGCCACCGGTGCAAAGGTGGGTGGTGATCGGCGTAGGAGGAGTGGTCGTTTGGTTGTAGGCACAGACAGCCCCCGTATCCGTCACCGTCACGGTGCAGCTTCCTTGCAAGGCCGTGCCACACAAGATGACACCTTCTCCGATCGGGTTGCAACGCGAGCGGTTCTCCACTTCGGCACATTCCTTGACATTTTGCTCGTTGGAGCAAGGCCCAGCGAGACATCCCGACGTGGTGGTCGGGCAAGGACCGCAGACGGTCTTGGCATTGCCGCAGGCTCCATGACGCCCTTGGTACTCGAAGCAGTTGAGGCCGGCGTTCACGCACTTGGGGTACCTCACCGGCACCGGATCGATGGGCTCCGGATCCGCGAAATCGCCCCCGATCACTTGATCCAACTTCGGATCGAGCCCCTGATTCGGAGCGCCCCCAAGAAGCCCGGCGAGCGCGCCAGCCGCCCCGAGCATGCAGACCGCGAGAGAGGAATGGAAGATCGACATGATGGAATCTCCGCAATAGACCTTCCTTGCGAGGGGAATCCGGGCGGCGCCATGGTCGCCTGATCGGATCGGGCAAGGCACCGTTCATTAGGCACCCGATTCACGAGAAAAGCAGGGATTAAATCATCACTCTTATTCCGACTGCAAATCCACCATCAATCGTGACTATTGGGTCGATTGGGCACCAAAACCGTGACAATCGTGTCCATAGAGCCACTTGTTTTCGTGAGTTCTTCGGAACTCATGCCGACGGAGTTCCACTCACCAGGGAGACCGACTCTCGTTCCCGTGACAGCCTTTTTTTCCACGGCCGTGACGCGTCAGCGCAGCGACTCGAGGGCGGTGAGGCGGGCAGAGAGTTGGGACACGAGAACGATGCCGGTGGGTGCAATGTCGAGCCCAGCGTCGGCCAGACGGGCGGCGGTCCAGCGGTTGCAGTTGGACCAGAAGATGTAGCTCTCACGGCCGGGGTAAAAACGGCCGCGATAACCACTCGCCTTCGGATTTGGGGGGCCGCGTTCACCGGTCGAGGTGCGCAGCATGCTGGCCTCGAGGGCGAGTAGCAGTCGCCGCGTGACTTGGGCGTCGCACTCGATCGCAATGACGGTGTGACCTTGAAACTCGAGTGCGGGGCTGACGAAATGCGAGCGCACATAAGTGACGGACTCGGTCGGCAACAAGACGGCGGCGACGAGCGCATGCGGCCAGAAATTGGAATCCTGGTAGAAGCGTCGATCGCCCCAGGCGTACTCGACGTAAGGAGCCTGCGGAGCCTCCGGCTGACCGAGGCCCGCGCCGGGTGGCTGCTCGATCACGATCGAGCTGTGGTAATCGAGCAGAACGACCCAGACCTTCGTGCGCTCCGGAATCGCAACTTCCGGTAGGACTACGAGCCCCACCTCGGGGGTGAAGCAGCGCATCCAAATCCATGGCAAGACCAGGAGCGCGGCCAACCAAAAAATCCACCGTCGGCGACGGAACGGAAGGGCAAGCACTTGTCGCACTCGGCCCACTGGTTTGTTCACGACCGGTTCCACCCCAGGACCTTAGCGTCCGTCCAGGCGACCGACAAAACGGACCTGCGAAATCTCCTTTCCTGAAAAACGCCACCGCGCGAAGCAGCCGCGCGAGCCTGACGAGTCCATTTGCGCTACGCTCCGAGCCCGGGAACCGACATGAGCAAAAAGAAGCCGCGCCCTACTGGGCAACCCAAAGAGAGCCTCGATAACCTTGGCGCTGGCACGATGTCCGACGCCGAAACTCTGCGCGCGTGGGAGGCCGACGCGAGGCACGAAGTCCCGCTACCCGCGCAGGCTTTCGTGGTCGGCGAGCCCGTCACCGCGGTCACTATCGGATATCCAGGACACCCGCGAGCTGGACTGCGTCTCACCTGCGTACGCAGCGATCGGCCTTACGTCATCGGCCTCGCGGATGCCAGCTTTCCCTCTGGCACGCCGGGAGCGGCGTTCCTCTCTCGGTATCGGGCCTGGCTCGGCCTCGATGATCCCGCTCCGGCCGAGCCGGTGGTCAGCGCGGCATCCACCGCCCGTGCCAAGGTCACACGCGGCGAGATCGTCATCGGGGCGCCGATCGAACTGGTAGTGCTCGCCTGTAAACAGAACGCGCTGCGCTGCCGTGTTCTTGGCACGAATCACGAGGTAACTCTGCGAGCAGCGGTGCATGAGCAGGTGCCAGGCTCCATCATCTCGGTCATTCCCACGCGGGAGTGGACCCATGCACGCCATCCGTACATTGCGGGCGAAATCCAGGGAAGACGCTTCGAGTCCACGGAACTGGGACTCGTTCCGCTCCGCCTGCACGAACACGGATATTGGGACCCGGCGATCGGGTCCTGGGGAAGGGATGGCAAGTCCCTTGCGGCGTGGGCCGTCCCCATGATCGAGCGGGGGAGACGGCCCATGTTCGAGATGGAACAGGTCCTCCCGGAAGTCGACTCGGCGGACGCTGACGCCGTCGTCGAGGCAGCGGACCTGGCCCAAGCTGGTGATTCGAGCGGCGCCTACAGCCTACTGATGAAAATTCTGGAGAAGGACCTACGCTGCTTGGACGCCCACGCCCACCTCGGCAACATCGAGTTCGACCGTTTCCCCGAGCAGGCCCTCGCTCACTATGGCGTGGCCGTCTCGATCGCCGAACTCGCCCTCGGCAAGGACTTTGCCGGCGTGCTGCCTTGGGGCCTCATCGACAACCGACCATTCCTGCGCTGCTTGCACGGATCCGGCCTTTGTTCGTGGCGCCTCGGAGACTCGCGCGCAGCCGCAGTAGCGTTCACCCGATTGCTGTGGCTGAACCCCAACGACAATCAGGGTGCACGCTTCTGCCTATCCGCCCTGGAATCCGGGAAGACCTACGAACAGGCCGAGGGTGATGAGGAGTGAACTCTCGGTCAATGTCTCCGACTGCCGGCTCCGCACCATGCCCGGGGCCAGCGACGCGTCCGGTCGCCAAAACCAGCGAGCCGCTACCGCCATTCCGCAGCTTCGCCGAAGATCATAGAGATCGAACGCACACGCCTTGGCCTCCGTCGCCGTTGAAGTCGGCGATAGGGCGCAGCCCAACTCGCCAATTGCCAACTGGAAAGGGCACCGTGACGCCCAAATGCGGCGCGCTCGGGAAATTGATGGTCCCCGACGCGGAGGCGGCGTGGGCAAAGGCCAGGCTGTAGGACTCCAGTACCGCCAGCAACTCGTCGCGCCCGTCCTCCGTCAGGCCCATGGGAATCATGGCTTACCCAGAACCCGGTGCCGGCGAAGTCACTGGCAAATCCAGGCCGACCGCGGCTCCGAATCGAATTTCGCAGACCGGCTTTCCCGCGCGAGAATGGCTGACTATTACGGCGGTTGATCCCGCGATGGGGTGGACCCACGCTCGCATCCCTATCAGTCCAGTGAGATCCAGGGAACACGATTCGACGATAAGGCCCTGGGTCGATCCCGACCGCTGACCTCGGAAGGATGGCGGGCAGCCAGGAGTCAGGTGTTGGCTTGCGGCCTTCGGTTGCAGTCGCCCCGATCGGTCCGCGCTCAGATCTCAAGCGCCCACAGAGATTTCAGAAACGAATGCCAGGGCAAGATCTCGATACCGTCGTCGGTTCTCCTGGCCCGGGGAGATCTCGCGACGAGGATGGCGCGAGACTTCGGGTTCTCTTCCCTCCAGGCTCGCAACCCCTTCATGTGGTCACTCGTGGGGCTCTCGGTCGATTTGACCTCGATCGCGACTTCGCCGTCACCCAGGACGAAGTCCACTTCGTATCCGCTGGAGGTCCTCCAGTAGGCCAATTCGCGACCGGGCATCCGGTAGCTCACGAGGGCACGGAGTTCCATGTGGACAAGGTGCTCGAACGCCGCGCCATACTCGACGGAGCCTGGCAGGAGCCTCCCCCGGCGCGATAGCTCGTTCACGATGCCCACGTCGAAGAAATAGAACTTCGGCGATTCGACGATCCGGCGCTTGGACTTCTTGCGCCAAGCCGAGAGCCAGGATCCGAGCAGAGTGTCCGTGAACACTTCGAAGTAGCCCTTCACGGTATTGGCGGCTACTCCCACGTCGCGGGCGATGCTCGTGAAATTGACGGTCTGACCATTCGAGAAGGCGGCCGCCGCAAGCACTCGTTGGAATGCCGGAAGGTTGCGCGAAAGGGCTTCCGCGATGATTTCTTCACCCAGGTAGTTGCTGACGTAGGCGTCCAGGAGCGGCCCGGGGTCGGAGCTTTCGTAGTGGGGCGGTAGGAGCCCGTGGTTCAGCGCACGATCGAGGGAGAAATCCGGAATCTCGTGGCTGGTCAGGGGCAGAAGTTGACGACGGACTCCGCGTCCCCCGAGGAGGTTTCCCCCGCCGCGCAGGAGCTTCCGGGGGCTAGAACCGGTGAGGACAAACTTCAGGCCGAATCGCGAGATCAGGGAGTGCACCTCGTCCAAGAGTTCCGGCAGCTTTTGGATCTCGTCGACGATGATCGGTGCGGATTGGGGCTGTCCCGGATGCCAGAGCGCGCGACACTCTTCGCCGAACACTTCCGGATTGGCCGAAAGCCTTCGCATCTCGGAGGCTCGGAGGAGGTCGTAGTACGGCGCCTTCGGAAAGAGCTCTCGGAGGAGCGTGCTCTTTCCCGTCTGCCTGGGCCCAAACAGAAAGCAGGTCTGGGCAAATAGATTCTGCGCACCCAAGCTGCGAATGTACATGTATATCCGCAATCGTACTGCGGATTTGCACAAAAGCAACCCCAGCGGCCCGCTCAGCCACCCTGGGGGATCGTTGAGGCAGGGAATTGCTCAGCGCTCGAGCGAGGGTTGGTCGATCTTGGCGCGGTTGGTCAGGTAGGTGACGGTGGTGTTGATCCGCGTCAGTAGCCGGCGACGGTCGTCGTTGCGCGGTTCGAGAGCCGACCGCTGGATTCGATGAGCTGCCAGTGGAGGCTCTGCCCCACCAAGGAGGGAATCGAGGGCACGATTAATTCGAAAGTGTCCATGCCCGCATTGCCCAAGCCCTGGGCCGCGAATGTCCCGGTACGGATGAGCTGCGCCAGGCTCGGATCGATGAGGGCACGGCCAGAGGGGGAAAGGAGAATGTCCGCGGTTGCCGTGGATGCGAACAGAAAGTACAGCCCTCCCGGTGTGCCGTATAGCTCCAGGGACGCTGGTCGACCAGGCCGTGCCCGCGCGCCGAGTGCCAATTGCACTCCCGTGTTCAAGTGAATCCTGCCGTCACCTCCGATCACGTCCTGGTCATCGTCGAGGTCTAGGTCGAGCACCACGGAAGTAGCGAGGCCAGGATAGAACGGTGGGGTCGCATAACGCACCGTCTCGTACACCGGGGGCCCGAAGCTGCCGCCTCCTGAATTGATCATCACCGTCGCCGGCGTCTCGACGAGGTCGAGATCGCCGTCTCGATCGAGGTCAACGAGGTCGGCGGGTGCGGTCAGTGCGGAAGGAAGGGAGGGCCCAATCGCGAAGCTGCTGCCAGCTGAATTGAACCAGACGGCACCGTCCACGATCAGATCCGGAAGCGAGTCCCCGTTCAAGTCTCCCGAACTGGCGAAGAATCCACTGATGGCTATTTGGGGATATGCGGTGAAGACTCCGGTGCCGTCATTGAGGTAGAGGACCGAAAATGTGCCTCCTGCCCCATAGGTGGAATTCAGTTGGAACACGTCGAGAGTTCCGTTTCTGTCGAAGTCGGCGATCTCGAGATCGTAGGTCGCGAGGTCCAGGCCGATAGGCGTGGCGGGCGCAAATGACCCGCCCAGATTGACCAGGAGCAGCATTGGACCAGCCGGTCCGATTGCGGACGTTGCCACGGCCCGTCTGCCAAGGAGGATGTCAGGGTCGCCGTCTCCGTCGACATCCAAATCGCGCACTACGGCCACCGGGCCGTAGTCGGGCAGCGTGCTCGCGATGGTAAACTCACCGTCCTCGCAATCGAGGAGGAAGTGATTCCCCGGAAGGCCGAAGGTGTTCATGGGGCTGCGCGCGACATAGAGGTCGGAGTCCCCATCCCCATCTCGGTCGAACGGATGAAGACTCAGAAACGCACTGTTCGAAACCGAGAGAGTCGTGGAGGCTCCTGCGGAGAAGAAGCCGTGTCCATCGTTCAAACTGATGCCGAGCGTCGTGGAACTAGTCCAGCGCGCCACATCTGCGTCGCCATCGCCGTCAAAGTCTCCGACTGCCGGCACCGCACCGTGGCCGGTGCCAGCGACGCGCCCGGTCGCCATGACCGGCGAGCCGCTGCCGTCATTCCACAGCATCGCCGAAGATCCTGACGATCGAACGCACACGTCTTGGTCTCCGTCGCCGTCGAAGTCGGCGATGGGGCGCAGACCAACTCGCCAGTTGCCGACTGGAAAGGGCACCGAAACGCCCCAATGTGGCGCGCTCGGGGAATTGATGGATCCCGAAGCAGAGACGGCATGGGCAAAGGCCAGGCCTGATGGCCCCAGTACCGCAAGCAACTCGTCTCGTCCGTCCGCCGTGAGGTCGACGGGAATCAAGGCTTGCCCCCAATCCGGTGCCGGAGAAATCACTGGCGAAGCGAGGCCGACCGCGGTCCCAAAGCGAAGGCCGTAGACCGGCTTTCCCGCGGGAGATTGGCTGAGTACGACGAGGTCTCGTCGACCGTCGCCATTGAAATCGCCTTCCGTGAAACTCGTCATGCCCATCAATCCAGGGCTCGAGAGAGGTGTGAAGGTGAACGAAGCTCCTCCATTCCAGCCAACGGTGATCGGCTGCGCGCCGATGCCCCCGAAGTTGCCGAGGGCGATATCCAAGTCACCATCCCCGTCAAAATCGGCCAATAGTCCACCATCGGACGCAATGGGCCCGGTCGGAAATACACTCGCCGGGGCCACCGAGAAAATCCCCGTCCCATTATTCAGCAGCAAAATAGGCGCCGCCGGTTGGTAACTGGAATGGTAACCCGTAGGCAGCCTCACCTGAGCAAGAAGATCCACATCGCCGTCCCCATCGATGTCTCCGGCGCAGAGCCCCCAAGCCGCAGGGGGAGGCCATGGAACATAGGAGGCCGGGAGTGCCGGGAACGCCCCACTCAGGGTGGCGAAAGCCAGGCTGCCGAGGTTGATTTCGACGCGCGGTGTCAGGGTGTTCTCGATCGAGACCACATCGACGAGCCCGTCGCCATTGAAGTCTGCGGCGACGATCGAGTTTCGTCGGTAGGCCAGCACGGGGACGGGGGCGGCCTTGAGCCGACCTTGACCATCATTGAGAAAGATCCCTGCGTCGGTCAAACAGTCGACATCACCATCATTGTCGAAGTCCGCTGCCACTTCCACGGCTCCCAGGCTTGCGGGGAGGGGCTCATCCAGAATCTTCAGAATCGGATTCTGCCCTCGGGCGGCGATTTCCAGCGCGCACACAACCAAGATTGGCGAACATACTCGGATGAATGTCATGCAGCGGTCCTCGAAGGACTGACCGCAAACTCAGTTCCTTGGCCCTCCCACCCTCACGAATCAACTGGTTTTCAGCGAATCACCGCGTCGCCGCTGGACGTCCCCTCTTCCCGCTCCGTCACCCGGAGGTAACGCTGCCGAGGTTGCGCCGCGGGTGCTGGTTCCGGGTCGCGGGCACCCGGCGACACCAAGAAGTCGATGCGCTCCGTCCATTCGCCGAGTGGGTGCCGACTCGGTCCAATTTGAAGGCCGAGTTGGCGATCAAGCGCGGGTTCGACACGGCCACGGCCGCCCGGTGTGGGTTCAGCGCTCGAGCGAGCGTTGGTCGATTTTGGCGCGGTTGGTCAGGTAGGTGACGGTGGTGTTGAACTGGCTGCGAAGCTGCTGGTAGATCGCGGCCGCTTCGGCCTTTTGGCGTTCGCCGTAGAGAGCGTCGGCTTGGTTCAAGAGGCCCGCCGCTTGGGCTTCGCGTTGCGCAGGTGTGCCCGCCGGAGCGGGAGTGGGTTGAGCAGGAGGATTCGGCTGTGGCTGACCCTGCGGGGTCGGCTGCGTGGGCGGAATCGGCTGCGGCTGACCTTGGGGCTGGGGCAAGCCAGGAATGGGAATCGGGAACGGCTGGGGGGCCGCGGGCTGATTGGGGGTCGGCTGCCCCTGAGGCGTGGGCGGCTTCGGAGCTGGCGGCACCGGTTGGCCGGTCGTCGGTTGACCCTGGGGTTGACCCTGGGGTTGACCCTGGGGTTGACCCTGGGGTTGACCCGTAGTGGGCTGACCTTGCGGCTGCCCAGGCGCCGGCGCAGGGGGTTTATTGCCGCCTAGAATTCCACCGAGCAAACCACCGAGCGGATCGCTGGGCGGTGGAGTGGTCGGAGTAGGACGAGGCGGCGGATTGGTGCCCGGTGGCGGATTGCCCGCGGGATTGTTGCCAGCAGGCGCCGGCGGCGGAACCGGTTGCGGCGCCGGCGGCTTATTGCCTCCGAGAACCCCTTCGAGAATGCCGCCGAGCGGATTGTTGCCTCCGGCCGGAGGCTTGGTGCCGCCGGGATTCCCCTGCGGATTGGTTCCACCCGGTGCCGTCGGCGGTTTGTTCCCGCCCAATAGGTCGCCGATCGCGTTCCCGATCCCACCTGGGAGGTTGTTTCCGACCGCCCCGGTGAGCTGCTTTTGCAGCGCCTGTTTCGCAAGGTCGGCAAACACGTCTTCGACCTTGATGATCGGGCTCGAAGTCGTGCCCCCGACCGGCAGGCGCAACGGGGTGTCGCGGAAGAACTGGAGGAAGGAGTTCTTCTGGACCATCTTGTCGGTGATCGGGATCTCCCACGCCATGTCGAGCGTCTTGTCGAGCCCGATCGAACCCGTCCAGCGTGTCGCCACTCCTCCGAGCATCATGGCGAGCGGCTTGTCGTACGCGAGGCGTCCCCGGGTGATGGTGAACTCGATCGGATCGAGGGCGATCGCGCCGAGCGCGCCGCTGTCGAGTCCAATCGTGTTCAGGATCTGCCCGCCCAGCATCCCACCCTGGAGCGCCAAGTTGTTGATGGCGACCCGGCCCCTGCCGTCGATGCGTTGCTTCGGGAAGGCGTCCCAGCCCTTCGCGAGTTCGGCCTGGTCGAGCATGCCCTTGTAGCTGAGGTCGAGATTTACGTCGAGCAAGCCCTGGATCAGGCTGCCTGCCTCCCCGCCCGCCACCGCGAAGATCGGTGACAAAAGCTCGAGGATGGGACCGAGTTCGCTATTCGCCGAGCCCTTCGCGAGCGACAGGTTCACGGTGGAGACCGCGTCCTGCGTGCGGCGCAGGTCGAGATTGCTCTTCAGAGCCAACACGCCGTTGTTCAATCCGAGCGTCGAATCGGAAGTGACCTTTTCGTCCTTGACGTTGGCCTTGAGATCACCGCCAAGGGTGAAGCCGCCCACTGAAATCGAGGTCAGGCCGAACGAGGCGTCGCCGCGCGAACCACGAAGGACCGAAATCCAATCGGTCTCGCTGGCTTTGCCGTCCAAGGTGAACTTGATTTGTTGGTCCTGGGCTCCCGCCATTTTCCCGGTGAACCAGGGGCGAATGACCGCACCGAGTCGATCCGGGTTGTAGGTGAAGTCGCCGACCAAGGACTGGAACTCCGGCGCCGTTTTCAGGTTGAGGATCTTGCCGCCGAGGCCGCCTCGCAGGAAGCCGGACTGCACATTGGCCTTTTTCACCACCACGCTCTGCGTCGCCGACGCGTAGTCGGTGTCGACATCGAGGGTGATCCGAGGCTCGGTGATCGTCACCGGCGCTGCCCCGTCTTTGCCTGGCGCGACCATGCGGAACTGGTCGATCGCGGTGTTGGTCTGTACGACGAGCGCGCCGCCCGACCCCTTCATCGCAAACGTCGCCTGAGTGCGGCCGCCGAGGTCGTATCCGGAAAGCCCGATCGCCGCGCCCAAGTCGCGCACGAGGTCGGCCAACTCAAGATTGGCGCTTCCGCTGAGATCGGCCGACGCTTGTTCGGTGCCAGCGAGGCTGCCCCGAACCTCCGCGCGCGCGGTTCGGCTTTGGAACTTCGCATCGCGAATGTCGGTGCGCTCGGAACCCTTGGTTTGGTTTTGGGTGATGTCGAAGCTGAAGTCGAGGTCTTTCTGGTTCACGGTGCGGTAAGTGGCCGCCGGCGTACCCGCCGGCGCGGCCGGATCGGGAGGCAGCGTGATGCGCAGATCCGCGGTGCGGGCGTTGCCCTTGGCAGTCAGCACCTCGCCCCGCTGGTCGAGGTCGGCGTTGAAGGTCAACGGCTGGCCGTCGGCGGCGTACCCCACGAGGAAGGCGGAGAGCCGCCGCGAGAGCTCGCCCGGCTGCACGGTTCCACTCAGGCGATAGGCGTTCTGGAGGGTGTTCCCTTCGCCGAGGAATCCCACCGAGCGGCCCTGCACCGAGACATCGACCCCGGGCGCGGTGAGCTTGGTCTCGCGCAGGTCGAGAGCGCCGGCGCCGGCTCCGTCGAGGTCGGCCTTGGCCGCCAAGGCGATGTCGGCGTTTTGCACCGAGAGCACCTTGTCGCCCGCCTTCATGCCGTCGAGGGAGAAGCCGGTGAGGCGCAGATCCTCGGTGATCTGCGTCGTCTTGCCCTGGTTCTTGGCGAGGAGCTTCAGGTTCCAACCACCCGAAGCGCGCGCCGTCTCGAGTCCGGGGACAAACCCGCGGGCGACTTCGAGCAGCGACCCCGCGTCGCCCTGGAAGTCGAACTGCCCGTCGAGGGCCATTCCGGGCTCGCCGAGGCCGCGGGCGTTCAACTTGCCCGAGCCGCGGGCGACGTTGCTCTGGATCGAGAGGTCGCTGATGTCGAGGTCGGTCTTGGTCTTCTTGGCGACCGCGCGGATCACGACATCGCGGAGCGACACCGGCTGCGTCTTCTCCGGCAGATTTACGGTGGCGGCGGTCGTGGCGACTTCCATCGTCCGCAGGTCGAGCAGACCGGACTTCGTGTCCATGTCGAGGTCGTACTTCACGGCGCCGCCGGTGAGGCGCGCCCCGGCCGGTCCGAAGCTCGGGCCGCGGACCAAGAGGTCGGGCGCGTCCAAATTGCCCTTGGCGGCAAACCGATCGGGGGCGACCGACACGTCCGCCTGCCAGCTCAGCCTCGTGCCGGCGAGTTCATACCCGGCGAGGAAATCGCCCAGCGTCGCTTGGACCCGCGCGAGATCCACGCCGCCGGTGACCTGGAAGGCACCCGCCATCTTGGCCGCATCCGTGGCGTCCTTGATGGAGCCACTGGCGCTGATCTTGGCGAGGGGCGAATCGAGCTCGAACTGCTCGATCGTGCTCTGGCCGCCGGGAGCCCAGCTCACGACGCCCTTCTGCTTGAGGTCGAGGTCGAGCGGGCCCAGGTTCTTGCCGCCGATGTTTTGGAGGCGCAGGCCGGTGACGTTGACGGTGGTGTTCGCGGCGGCGGCGGAGTCGCCGGCGGACTCGAGGGCGCTCGCGATCTTCACCTGGCCGCCGAAGGAAAACGGCAGGTCCATGAAGGAGCCGAGTTTGCGGGCCAAGTCGTCCAAGTCCGCATCGGCCGTCAAATGCGACTTCCCGACCGCCTTGTTCGCGGGATCAATGCTCCCCGCCCCGGAGGCGACGACCTTGCCCATCCGCAGATCGAACTGGTCGAGCTGGACCAATCCGGTGGCCTCTCGCTTGGCCTTGGCGGTGAGATCCATGACCGGGTCGATCGGGAGCGGGCGACCGGAAGCGTCGTTGACCGCCAGCCGGTCGAGTTTGACCAAGAGGTCCATGACCGCGGCCCCGAGGCCGTCGGCGACTTTGGCTCCCGAGCCCTGGCCGGTGAGTTTCGCAATGCCCTGGAGGGTCACTCCGGGCTTCAGCGGCACGAAGCCCGGCGCCACCTTGGCGAGTTCGTTCAGGTCCGCTTCAACATCGAAATTCGCCTCGAAGTTGCCGGCCTCGGAGGCCATCTTCGTGGTCTTGCCCTGGACGGTTCCCTTGAGCGCTCGGTCGGCGGTCAGGGTGATCTTCTGCGTCCCGGTCCCTTGGGGATCGAGGACGAGCTCGTCCTTCAGCTCCAACAGGCTGAGGGCCAGGGGCTTACCGCCGACGGCCGGGCCGTCGACGCGGAGGCCTTCGATCCGGATGCCGCCGCTGCCGTTGATGTTGGACCCGCCACGCAGGTCGTAGGTGCCGGCGCCGTTGATGCGCCCAGCCAGAGTGGTCACGGGAGCGGACGCCCGGACCAGGGGCGCCAGGGCCTCGAGGTCGATCCGCTCAAGCTTGTAGCCAAGCTTGCCGGAGAGGCCTTCGAGGTCGAGGTAGTCGCCGCGGTTGATCTGGAGGCTCGCGTCCACCGCGATCTCGCCCACGCGGTCACCCGCGACACGACCGACCAGAGTCACCGGCGCCGAGGGCAGGTCCACCGTCGAATTCAGGTCGACGCGGTCGAACTTCGTTTCGACTCCGTCCTTATTGATCAGGGTAAGGCGGCCGTCTTTGATCCGAAGGGAGGCGAACACGGTGGGCAGCTTGACCGGCTCGCCGGCGGGCGCCGGGCTGGAACCGCCGGAAGTCGGGTCAGCGGCCTTCGGGGCGGGCGTCGCCGCCTTCGCCGCCTTGGCAAGGGTGGCGACGTTCCAGGTCCCATCTACCCCCTGCTTCAGGGTGATTTCAGGGGCTTCGAGGGTCACCGCGGCGCGGTACTTGCCGCGGATCGCGTCCAACAGGCCGACTTCAGCCGTGAGTTCCGGGGCCCCGAGAACCCGGTTCCCCCGCTCATCGCGCACGTCGATCCCGCGGATGGTCAACTGGCCGGGCCAAGACCACTTCAGCTCCTTGACGGTGGCGGCCCCGTTCAAATTCTGGGCGAGGGCCTTCTCCAGCTCCTGCTTGCCGATGCTGCCGATCAGCATGGGGCCGACGAAAAAAATCGCCAGCCCGAGCAAGATCAGAATGATGAACAGCCATTTGATCAGGCGACCCAGAAACGACCGCTTCTTGCGAGGAGAAGCGGATTCAGCGGTACGTGAAGTCATCGAGGGTGATCTCAGGGAGGGGGGGCCTCTGCTCCAAAGGCCGCCGCTCGAAGTTGGGGTTGGGGTTGCGCCTCGCCTCCCCGTCCGACCCAGTGGCCCGGCCGAGGAGGCGCCGATCGCAGCCCTCATCTCATCCACCATGTCAAATAGAAGTCTCGAGGGAAGGGTGTTTTCTGGCTAAACCCTTGCAGAAAAGATCGTTCTGAGGTAACCAAGGGGGCCGATCGTTCGACGGGGCCCCCGGTGGGCCTCTTCGGCGGTTGGCCGAGACATCGTCCGGGTGGGGCTTCTATAAGTCCTTCCTGGAACTGAGATGGGGTCCCGTTCGCTCCGCAGTGGGGGGAGTGCAAGATCCTTAGGCGAAAGAGCTCCTTTCGCCGATCTCATCGTTTCGCTTGTCCAAGTTCCAGACGGCTCGACGGCCTGGCGCCGTTCCGTGGCCGCCTGAATGAGTGAAGTGAGTTTTTGCCACGTTGATGGGTCCTCCCCGGGTGCTTACATGAAGCGCCCTTAAGGTCGGTCTCTCGGCCGGCCGGGCCTGGATTCAAGGAGAAGAATGGAATGAGATCTGCGACGGTCAAGATGCTGGTGTTCGCGCTCGGCGCGACTCTCGCGTTGGTCGGCTGCAAAGGCAGCGGAAACGTCAATACGACGGAGACGGAAGGCGGGTACACCCGCTACTACGGCAACCCGCACCCGGATCGGGCCGCTCACAGCGACTGGATCCCCGGAGTGGGCTGGCGCGATCAGTCCGGTCACCTTGGTGACGGCAATCCTCCCCGCATGGCGCCCGCTCCTGAGCCGGCTCCGGCCCCCGCCCCCATGGCGAAGCCGGCTCCCGCCCCCGAGCCGCCTCGCATGGGTGATGTCTGCCGCGCCTCCATGGCCTTCCCGACGGGCGACCGCGCCACCAGCGCCGTCCTCCTCGAGATCATGTCGCCCTCCGAAGTCCGGGCGAACACCCCCTACGTCACCGAAATGCGCGTGACCAACCTCACCCAGAACGCCCTCGAAGGCGTCCAGGTGATGGACCAGACCACCGGCACCTGGAGCATGACGGGCTCTGAACCGCCCGTCAGCGCCGGCCGTGGTTGGGGTCTCGGCCGCATGAATCCCGGCGAAACCAAGGTCATCAAGGTGACCGGCGTCGCCAGCGGCCAGGGCAACATCAGCTACTGCGCGAGCGTGACCTACAACTCGGTCGTCTGCTGCACGACCCGCGTCGTCGATCCTCGCCTTGCGATCACGAAGAGCGCTCCCGCCGAAGTCCTCACCTGCGATGACATCCCGGTCAAGTTCGTCGTTTCGAACACCGGCTCGGGCACCATCCGCAACGTGACCGTCAATGACGACCTCCCGGCTGGCATGACCACCAAGGACGGCCAGACCAAGATCAGCGTCCCGGTCGGCGCCCTCGAACCGAACCAGTCCCGCGAAGTCACGGTCATGTGCCGTGCGACCCAGCGTGGCACCTTCGCCAACACCGCAACCGCGCTCGGCGACGGCGTCGAGGCTCGCTCCAACACCACCACGACCATCGCTCGCCAGCCGGTCCTCGCCCTCACGAAGACCGCCCCCTCGAAGGGCTTCATCGGCTCGAACGCGATGTTCGAGATGACCCTCACCAACACGGGTGACGGCGAGGCTCGCAACGCCATGATCGAAGACATGCTCCCGGCCGGCGCCACCTTCGTGAGCGCCAGCGAGGGCGGTGTCCTCCAGGGCAACACGGTCGTCTGGAACTGTGGCAACATGGCTCCTGGCGCCTCGAAGAAGGTCAACCTGACCGTTCGTAACTCCGGCACCGGCCAGATGAAGAACATGGCTCGCGCCAAGGCGTACTGCGCCGCGGATGCGAACGCCGAGGCCATGATGATGCTCGAAGGCATCCCGGCCGTTCTCCTCGAGGTCGTCGATGATCCGGATCCGATCCAGCTCGGCACCGACGTGACCTACACCATCACCGTCACCAACCAGGGTTCGGCTGACGACTCGAACATCCGCATCAGCTGCGAGTTCGAGGACGAGATGCAGTACCTCTCGGGCGGCGGCGCGACTGCGGTCGCCGGCGGCGCGCAGGCGGGTGCGAAGGCCATCGCCTTCGAGCCCTACGCTCGCTTGGCTCCGAAGGCCCGCATCGAGTGGAAGGTTCGCGTCAAGGCCCTGAAGGAAGGCGACGTCCGCTTCAAGGTCAAGATGCAGACCGACCGCATCGGTCGCTCGGTCGATGAGACCGAGGCCACCCGCTTCTATCAGTGATCCACTGATTTGAGGTTTGTGGAGTGAAAGGGGGCGCCTCGCGGCGCCCCCTTTTTTTATGGGAGGCTCGCATCTGATGAGTCGAGTGGTGATCGTGTTTGTCTCCGCGTTGGTTCTGTTCACGCAGATCTCCTGCTCGTCGGGCCCGGTTCGCCGACCCAACCGCGAGCCCGCGCGATCCACCGAGAGCGCCACGCCACGTGCGCCCGAGGCGAAGGCCCGCTTAGGCAACACCCTCCCCGCGGCCACCGAACCCCGGATTCCGGAAGTGGCCGTCGATTTCGATTCAGTCGGCCTCGACCTTTTGTACCTAGTGTTCCGCGTCACCGTCGCCAATCCCACCGCGAGTCCTCTTCGCATCTCCGCCGTGGCGCATGAAATCCGCAGCGGATCGCGCGTGCTCGGAGACGGTTGGAGCGCTCGACAAGAAACCGTGGCTCCGGGTCAATCCGTGCTCGTCACTTACGTGGTCACCGTCCCCTTCGTGCAGGTGATGGGCACGGTTCAGGGCACTCGACCGGGCATGGTGGTGCCGTACGCCGCCGATATCCGCGCCGAGGTCGAAGGTGCCGGCGGCAAGCAGAGCCTGCTCCACACCACTCACGGCGAGTTCCCAATGCCGGCCGCTCCGCTCATCGAGTCCCTGAGGGCCACCTCGGCCGCAGGCGGCGCCACCTTCGAACTCACACTCCGCAACCCCAACGAGTTTCCCCTCGACCTCGACGGATTTGTCGCCACGGTGGCCATTGGCGGCGTGATCTTCCAAGTGAGCGAGCTCAACGCCTCCGGCACCTTCGGCCCCGGCGAAAGTGCCCCCCTACGCATCCTCGGCCGCGGCGGCCCTTTGCCCACCGCCCCCACCTCCGCCTACAAACTCGACGCCTCCTTCGGCGCCCTCACCCCCTTCGGCAAGATGAGCCTGCCCATCAACACCGCGGGCCAGACTTCGCAGCTCTGATCCCACCGCCAGCTTCTTTTCGAGTAGGATCGGGCGCAGAGAGGTGTCGCCCTCGACATGGCGGGCGAGCCTCACGAGAGCGTGGGGGTCCGGCGTCGGCAGCGTCGATTTCCAATCGAGCCAACGCCAAAGCTGCCCAGCGCGATGCAGAGTTGACGACACGTCGTACCTGCTCTGAGCATCGCGTGAATTTCATTTCGTAGGCGGGCAGGGTCGCGACAGTGCCTCGCCTTACCGCGTCAGGGAGGCCGTCGATGCGTTCACTTCCACTGTGGTTTTTAGTCGGAGCAGCGTTGGGGGGTGGGGTCGTCTACTGGGTCTTGGGTGGGGGATCCAATTCCCGATCCTCTGCGCCGGAGGAAGCCTCGAACCGCACCGCGGCGCCCCTCGAACGCACTCAAACCCTCGCGGTACCGTCCGCCGAGTTGTCGAACTCCGGGCTCAAAATCCCTCCGCTTGCGGAAACGCCGCCCCTGCGAGGCTCCGCCACTCTCACCGGCCGTGCCGCCGACAGCGTCGGTAAACCTCTCTTTGGCGCCGTGATCCGCGCCAGTGCCGTCGAGCCGTCGTTGACGACGCGCCTGGCATCCACGGCGCTGCCACCCCGACTCAGTCTCGAAGACGACGTCGCCCTGGCCGTGGCGGCGGTGAAATTGCGCCGGTCGCAGGAATTCGAGACGGTGACGGATGGCGATGGCAATTTCTCGATCGAGAACATGCCGCCGGGCCGCTACCGCGTGCGTGCGTACTTGGCGGGCTATCGCATGTCCGTGGGGGCTCCCTCCGCCGGAGTTTCGGTGCCCGCGAATCTGGAGATCGAGGGGATTCCGGTTCAAGTGCTGACGGTGGAGTTGGTCAGCGCGGACGGAAAAGCCCCTGAGGCGGCGATGCTCGAGCTCAAGGAACAAACCAGCGAAAGCAGTTTCAAGACTCACACCTGGGCTTGGAGCCGAGAATCGCCCACCATCGAATGTGTCGACGGGACTTGGTCGGCGCGCGCCCAATTCTCGGGGAACGAAGCTTGGACTTGCACTGCCACCACGCAGTTCCCGGTGGGCCAAGGCTCCCCCCGCACCATCAAGATCGAGGTGGCTCCGGCATTCGGAATCTACGGCCGACTCCTTTTTCCGCCGGGGGAACTTGCCTCGCACCACTCCGTGCTAGTCATGAACGCCAACGAGCCGGCTCCGGCAAGTTCCGAAGATTGGGGCCAGGCCATCCTGGCCAAATCGACGGGCGACTCGTTCGAAATCCGGGACCTCAAACCCGGCCGGTGGCGCGTGGCTACGCGCGGTTCCGGCGGGGTGGTCGATAACGTCTCCGAGGTGGATGTCGCCTCCGGATTCGTGGAGAAGAACATCGAGATCGCGGCCACGCCTCGGTCCGGGTGTGTGGTCGTGACCGTGCTGGACCCCGAAGGCAAGCCGGTGCCAAGGCCGCAGCTCAAGTCGATCCTCCTGAGCCCGCAGCAGTCGTCGACGACCACGGTCAGTCCGATCAAGATCGGCCAAGACGGGATTTGGATTCCCTTGCCGTCCGAGGTGCTCGCGATGCGCAAGGGGTCATCACAGGGTCGTGTGAAGTACTCGATCCAAGCCAGTAGCCCTCTCTACGCGGCCGTGACTGCCGAGGTTCCGCTGGGTCAACACATGGAGGCCACGTTGCGGTTCACTCTGGCCGCCACCGTGGAGGTGCACCTGGAGGCGCCGATCCCGGAGGCGATCGCCCGCGAGCTGCGCGTTCAGGTTGTCGAGCATGTGGAAGGAAGCGGGATTTTCCACAACAACGCGATCCACGACGGCCCGACCCCGCCAATTTCCCGCCACGGACCATTTCCGCCGGGTCGCGCCCGCGTCATCCTGACGCTCGCTTCGCGCGGGTCCATGGCATCTCCTCTCTCGACCGCAATCATTGACATCGCCCCGGGCGACAACGTCTACAAGTTGAAGGTGCCGGAGCTTCAAACCGTGACGGTGGTCGGTGGCAACGCCGGAGAGCGAGTGTCGGTCTATTCAGCCGCAGACGACATGCATCGATTCCACGAGCCGGCCTCCAAATTCAATGCCGATGGCGAGGCGCGCTTTCCCCTCCTGACGGAAGGGCTTCACCAGATCGAAGCCCCCGGCGTCGGGAAAGCCTATTTCCATGTCCCGACGCGCCTCCAGGTCGATCTACGCACTCAACCTCGACTGTCGATCATGGTGACCATTCGAAATCCCGACGATCAAATCGGCTCCGAGGTCAAAGCGGGCGACCTCGTGATCGCCATCGATGGCAAAGAACTCAATTTGCCGACCTCCGACCAGGACCCTCGCTCCCCCCTCTTGACCGCCACGACCAAGAGCCTCACCCTCCTTCGCGGCACCACCAGAACGGAAGTCCCCCTCACCGAAGCCATGCGGAAAAAAATCCACGAGGCTCGCTGGCAACTAGAATACGTCCGCACCTTCTGACCAGCCGCCCTTCCCTACTCCGAGCGCAACCCAATCGCGCGGGCTTCAAGAATTCGGCCGCGCCTTCCTGCCCGATTTCTTGGCGTCCTTGGGAAGGGTACGCCGCCGCGTTTTTTCGGGGAGCCTCTCCAGTCGCAGAGTAATCCCCCGGAACAACTTTTCCGCCGTCGGCCGCACTTCCGGGGCGACGTTGAGCAGCGCACGTTCGTCGCCCACCAAAACCGCCCGAATGGCCTCGACCCATGGCCGCAACCGCGCGGATTCTCCACGCTCGTCGAGGAAGTCGAGCAGTTCGGTTCCGAAATCGAGGTGAATTAGCACCGCGGTTGCGCGTAGCCAGTCGTCCGTGGTGTTCGGTTGGAATCCGTCTTTGCGCAGATCTAACGCTCGCCCCAGTGCCTCTCGGGCAAGGCCCCAGTTGAGATCGTACGCGGCGAAAAGACTCTCGTGAAGGAACCTGGTGTCAGGATAATAGTGCCTTGGTAGAGCTCGGATTTCCTCCATCCGAGCCCGTGCAGAAACCCCATCGCCCAGAACATCCCGCTCAAGAAAGATAAGATTTTGCAACGCAGCTTCGTCTTTTGGGAACAATTCGAGCGCTTTGACATAGGCATCTACAGCATCCTGGGGGCGCCCCAAGCAATCGGCGTAGAGGTTACCGAGCCCGTTCCAAGGAAAGTCATACTTTGGGTCGCGCGCGATGGCTTCGCGGTAGGCCTGTTCGGACTCCTCGTAGCGGCCCAAATGGACTTGAAGCAGGTTGCCGAGCCCGTTCCAAGGAATGGCACCCTTTGAGTCGCGCACGATGGCTTCGCGGTAGGCCTGTTCGGATTCCTCGTAGCGGCCCAAATGGTTCTTAAGCAGGTTGCCGAGGCCATTCCAAGGCTCCACATTTTCTGGATCGCAGGCGATAGCTTTGCGGTAGGCTTGTTCAGATTCCTCGTACCGGCATAGATGGTCTTGCAGCAGGTTGCCGAGGCCATTCCAAGTCTCGACAGAGCATGATTCGCAGGCGATGGCTTCGCGATAGGCCGCTTCGGCGCGCGAATAGTCCGCCAATTTCACGTGGAGGTAGTAACCCCAATTGTGCATGTCATCGGCCGTAGCGGATGCTGTGGGTTGTAGCGCCGCCGCGATGCAGGCTTTGGAAGTCGAACTGAGGTGGAGACCGAAATCACCGGGGATACTTTCGACTGCTAGTTGAACCTCGGATCGGGAGGATGCTTGAACAAATGTGCGGTTCCAATCCTCTGCATCGCGGAGGCTCCGGAGCTGACCGCCGGAGAGTCGCGCGGAAAACCACGACACAGCGTCCCGACCATAGCGACTGACGTCCTGATTTTTCGACGCAGCGATACTACCCAGCACTGCCCTCATTTCGTCGACGCTGAGGCGATAAGGGCGGGCAGCCAGTCTTTCGCGCTCCTCATTCATGAACATGGACCGGGAGCTCAGCACTCGGTCGGCAAACTCGGATGGTGCAATTCCGGCATCATTCGGCACGAGCGCCTCTAGCCGTCGGCGCAATTCGGCAAAAGCGAGCGTGGCCGGAGGTAACGCGTCGAGGTCGAGGACTTCGCGCATTCGGCGCCGTGCAGCCTCCGCCTCCTCCCGCAAGGCGAGCAGTTCCGCGTGGCGCTCGAGGTCCTCGGCCAAGGCCGGCTTGGAGAGTGTGGATGCCACCGCTCGGCTCAGGAGGTAGCGGTCCGGGCTCATCTGCGTTTCGCACATCATGGAGCGGGCCAGCCGGGTGCGATCCTCCTCTTCGTAGAAACTCTCGAGGAAGCGCGTGAGGAACTCGATCTCGCGCCGCTGCCGACGAGACGCGCTGCGGAACAGGAACCAGACGTTGAAGAAGCGCTCGGCGATCTGCCAGCCGATGCTGGTGGTGCCGTGGAGAGGGACCCGCTCCATCGTCCCGGTTTTTTCCAAACGATCCAGTTGCGCGGTGATGGTGCCCGCGGGAAGAGACGAGAGTTCGGCAAGGGCGGCGGCCGTGATGGGATTCCAATGGCCCGCGGCGGCGCTGACGATGATTTGCTGTTGGTCGGTGAGTTCTTCGAAGCGGGCCTTGTAGAGGGGGGTCGTACGGTCGAGCAGGCCTTCGAGGTCGCCGAAGACGCGGGGGGCGAAGTCCTCGGCGTAGAGGAAAAAGAGGGTCAGGACAGTGCGGGGGTTTCCTCCGGTGAGCTGGCGAAGCACGGTGAGGCGCCCGGGATGTTTCAGCACCCGCTCCCGGACATCGCCGCGGCCCGCCTCGTCGGCGAGATGCAGGAGCAGTTCGCGCATCTCCGACTCTTCCAGGGGGCGAAGGTAGTGCGTCTTGAGCTGGTCGTAGAAGGCGGCGCCGTAGTCTTCGGTGGCGGAAATGGGACTCGGGCTCGCGCCAATGAGGACGGGCGCGCCGGGGCTCATGAGGATCTCGCGAAGGCTGTGCTGTTCCTCCCGCGAGAGGCGCTCGAACACGAGTTGAAGATTGTCGACCAGGAGAACGGGTCGGCGGCCGGTGCGATCGGCCGCTTTGGTGAAGGTGCGGAAAGACTCCTGCGCATTCTGCTGGTCGTCTTTATTCTGTCGGGATTGCGCGCGCGTGAGGCGGGCCACCTCTTCGTCGATGGCCGCCGCCTCGGTCTTGGCATTCGCCCGTTCGTGGGCGTCGGCAAGGGAATCCAGGCAATTGAGCCAAAACTTGGACAACCGGTCGACGCTGTACTGCTCTTCGACGAAGGCGAGAGGGATGAAGGCCGCGGCGAGCACCGCGTCGGTCCGCAATTCGGCGGCGATGCGGGCGAGAAGCATCGTCTTGCCCATGCCACGCTGACCGATGATCAGGTGATGCTGTGGCCGACTTGTTTCGGTCTCGGCGGACAGATCCGAAAGCAGTCGAGCCAAGAGCGGCCGACGTGCCGCAAACGCGGCGATGATCTGTTCGGGCGGCAGTCGCCCGGGGTTGTAGAGCGAGAGCTGGTGCGGGGCGAGGCGGGGCGGAGCCTTGTCCATGGGCTACCTGATCTCGCGGCGATGCCAGAACTCGCGCAAAAGGAAAGAGCGGAAGGCGTAGCGGCCGTCGCTCTCCAAGAGGTATCCGTCGCGTTGCAGACGGAGCAGGAGGCTCGAGAGCAGATCCTCGACGGCGCCGGGATCCGCGCCCGGTCGGCTTGCCATGAGGACCGCCAATAGTTGTGAACGAGTGCGACCCTGTGGATCCGAGCTGAGCGCGCCGAGTAGCCCTCGCGCTGCCTCGGCGTGATCAGGGGTCAATTGTTCGTTCAGACGCTGGCGCCAAGTGTCGAAGTGGCGCACCTGATCGGGCGAGAGCAAGCGCTCGCGCGCAGTACTCACCGAGGCCACATTGATCGGGCTGATTCCGAGGTCGCGCAGCGTGTGAAACATGAGCTGGAGATGGTGAGGCAGGGCCCACCCGAGTTGCGCGAGGATCTCGTTCCTTACCGGCTCCGAGAGCGGGAGTCCGTTGCTCGCACCAAGGCGGGAGAGGAACTCGTGGGCCTCCTCGGTCCGTAGGGCATCGAGCGTGTGCACCGCAAGATCGTTGACCGTTTTTCCGAGATCCCGTTCCTCGACAAACGCATCGAGCCCGACGCTTCCGAGGAAAATCCAGCGCAGCCGGGTTCGGTAGGTCTGCCTCAAGCTCCGCAGCCAATGCAGGAGGCGGCGCACCCGTTCCGGCCCCTCCTCTTTCCGGCTCAGGTTGACGAGGAACTCAGGCAACTCGTCGATCGCGATCAGCACGGTGGCGTCCGAGTCCTCGATTTTTCGAAAGACACTCTCGAGGGCGCGGCTCAAACTGCGATGGTCGGAATCCTCCGGGGCCCCGAGTTCCATGTCGATCCCGTCGGCCGCGACCTTCACCCCACCAATCGTCTGGCGCGCCTTGCGGAGTAGGCCGAGCGCTCGCTCCCCCAGTTCCGCATGGAGCCCAGCCTGGCCCAGGCTTTGAAGGAGCTTCTCCGCAAATCCGAGTTCGTCCCCACAGCCCTCGACGTTCAAGAAGGCGGCCTTGGTCCCGGCTTTTCGTTCGAGCTCGCACACCCTCAGGACCAGCGAGGTCTTGCCCACCCGACGCGGAGCGGTGAGCAGCACCTTGCCATCCGTGTCGAGATCGCGCCGCAACCGCGCAGTCTCCGCCGGTCGGTCAAAGAAGCTGTCGCCTTCGACGGGTGACCCGATGATATTGCGCATGGGCGCATCCTACACGGCACGAATATATACAACAATGCATAACTACAAAAGTGTATATATTTGGATGCGGTCCCAGCCTGCGGTCACGGATCACCAGATCCGCCCGCTAACGACGGAAATCGTAGCGCCCGCCCCCAAGACCGGAGAGCCGGGCTTGCCGGTCGGCAGGCGGCTAGTCCTGGTCAGAGGTCCCGAGCGATCCCACTGACTCAGGCCGAACGGCTCCCGGCGGACGCACCTTGGGCAGCCACGGCCCCCCCGGCCGGGTCACTCGGGGTCCAACTCGTCGAAGACGCTCGAGGGCACTTTTTCGCGCAATCGGGCCAGGGCGCGGCGGTAGCGCTGGGTCAGCGCGTTTTCCTCCGCGCCGAGGAGCGCCACCAGTTCCCGGTAGGCATGGCCTTCGATCCCCCGCAGGTAGATCAGCTCCCGGTCCGGCGCGTCCAGCGAATCCAGGGCCGCGAAGACCAGCGCCTGCCGCTCCGTCGCCTCCACCCGAGACGGTACCCGGGTCGCCCCATCGGAGAGCCCAAAGAGCGCGCCGGAAAGGGGGGTAGCGGGAGTGCGCCGGGCCCTCGCCCGCGAGAGCTCCCGGAGGCGATTGTGCAGGGTGGTGGACAAAAAGCGCAGAATCACCGGGGTGGAGCGGCCGTCCCGCTCCGGCAACTCGGCGAGCCGCGACCAGGCGATCGCCCATACATCCTGAGCGACATCCTCCGGGGTCACCTGGGTCGCGGCGGCGAGTCCGGCTCCCAATCGGCGGCGCGCCATCGCGAGCACCAAGGGATGCAACCTGGCCGCGACGAGATCCAAGGCCGCCGCCTCTCCGCTCCGAGCGCGGCGGAGCAGTTGCGTGGTGAGGGAGGAAGCGTCCCCGGGATTCGGGTCGGGCATTCGTTCCGGAGTTTAAGCTCGGACCCGCGATGTCCACCCCGGCCCCCCCCGAGGACTTGCATCCCGCCATTCGCGCCGCGTTCCTAGAACGATGGAATGCCGACGCCGATGTCGGCATTGCCCGCACCCGGCTTGAGTACCAGCGGATGTACCCCGGATACGAGGTGGTCGTAGGCGCCGAGTTCGACCTCCTCAACTCCCCCGAGCCCTCCTCCGCGCCTCGGCGGTTTGGGCGTTACGTCGTCGTCGACACCCTGGGCCGCGGTGGCCAGGGAACGGTCTACCTCGCCCTCGACGAACGACTCGGGCGTCGGGTCGCGCTGAAAGTTCTCCGCGGCGGGCCCGCCGCCGATCCCGAATCCCGCTCGCGATTCCTGCGCGAGATGGAAGTCACCGCCAAACTCGATCTGCCCGGAGCCTGCCCGGTGTTCGACGCCGGGGGAAACGAAGACTGGCTGTGGATCGCGCTGCGTTTCATCGAAGGCGAGACCCTGGCCGCGCGCCTGAACCGTGGGGGCCGAGTGGCCGACGACGGGCCGGGAGTGGCGTCCTTCTTCGCCAAGATCGCGCGCACGCTCGCGGACGCGCACCGCCTTGGCGTCATTCACCGCGACGTCAAACCGGCCAACATCATGATCGATGGCGGCGGGTCCCCAGTCCTCCTCGATTTCGGGATGGCTCAGGCCGAAAATGCCGCGGGGGTGGCCCTCACCGCCACCGGCAACCGCTGCGGCACGCCGGCTTACATGGCCCCGGAACAGGTCCGGCCGGACCTCGGCCCGATCGATGGTCGCACCGACGTCTTTGCTCTGGGGGCCACGCTCCTCGAGGCGCTGTCGGGGCGCCGCGCCTTCGAGGAAACCTCGCGCGATGCCACTCTCGCGGCGGTGCTGCAGTCGGACCCCACGCGTAACCTCCCGCGATTGCCACCGGGAAGTGCGCCCCTGGTCAGGATCGCTCGGCGGGCGCTGCGCAAGCGGCCGGAGGATCGCTACGCCGGTGCCACCGAACTCGCGGAGGACCTGGAGCGGGTGGCGCGCGGTCAGATGCCGCGGACTCGGCTGGCGCCGTTCACCCGCCGCCAACGGCGCATCGCAGCCGTGGCACTCCCCCTGTTCGTAGGCGTGGCTTGGCTCGGGACCATCGCCCTGCGCCCGGGCGACCACGAGCCGAGTCTCGACACCCTTCGCGCGGAGGCCGCGGACCTGCGCACGCGCGCCGCGGCGTTCGGCGCGCCCGATCCTCGCTCCCTCGGTCCGAACGGAGAGTACGCTCGCTGGCAATCGGACTGGTCGCGGTTGCGTGCCGCAGGCCATGCGTTCGTTCGCAGCGCGCCCGCTGTCCGAACGGCGGTGCCGGCGGATGAGAACTACGTCGCAGCCGTCGCAGTGGCGCGTGTTCATGCGGAGCGCCTGCGCCGCGCCCACGCCTGCACGGCCGACGCGGAGGCCGCGGCGGCGGAGGCCTTTGCCGAGCGGCTCTCGATCCTGAGAGCACTCGACAGCTCGACGGAAATCGGGCTGGACGACCCGAGCGAGGCACGGCTGCGGGAATGCCTCACCCTCTCGGAGGAGTTGCATCGCCTCGAAGTCGACGCCGCCCGGGTGGATGCTCTCGCTAAGGAAGCCGCAGAAGAGGCGAGGCGAATCGCCGGCGTGGATGCGGATCTGTGGAGAGCAGTCTTCCGTGCGCTAGCCGCCGACGGGCGATTTCAAACTTTGCCGCACGAGCGGCCGCGTGGTCTGGTTCCGCTCGGGGCCGATGGCAGGAGCCAACTTCAGGAATTTGCCCTAGCGGCCAGCGGGAAGGTCCCGACCCGGACGTCGGCCGGAAGCTTGCAACTCGGTCCGGAGTCGGCCCTCGTCTTCGCACTCGTTCCCGGCGGCAAGATTCGAATTGGTGCGGAGGCCACCAATCGCAATTCGCCACGTTATGACGCCGACGCGGGGGAGGCGGAATCGCCGGTCGTGGAAATCACGATTCGTCCCTATTTGATTGCCAAGACGGAGACCACCCAGGCCATGTTCATGCGCGTCATGGGCGAGTCTCCGTCGACCTACTACGAAGGATGGACCACGGGCGGACGGACGGTCACGCTCTGCAATCCGGTCGAGAGTGTCTCGTGGCGCGAAGCGGTGGAGTTCTGCCGACGGCTCGGCGCCCGATTGCCGAGCGAAGCGGAGTGGGAAGCGGCGGCGCGCGGGCGCTCGGAGGGCCGTTGGCCGCATGGGGACCTCCGCCGCGACGCCGCGGCCGCCATCAATCTGGCCGATCAGTCGCAAGCAGTGATGGGCCTCGCCGCGGACTGGCGGCGCGAGCCGGACATCGACGACGGTTTCTGTCGACATGCGCCAGTCGGGGCCCTGGCTCCGAACTCCTGCGGGTTGGTCGACATGGCAGGCAATGTCGCGGAGTGGTGCGCGGATCCGGCGGTGTTTCGGCAGAACGAATTTCCGCTGGCCGAGGACTCCGGTCTCCGCACCGGCGGACACCCCTTCAAACGAGTCCTGCGGGGCGGTGGCTGGCGCTCCTCCCTGATGGCCTGTCGATTGACCGCGCGACGTATCGAGCATGCTGATCACCGGAGTGACGATGCCGGCTTTCGTATCGCCTTGTCATGGAAGTGAATGTCGCGAGCGCGGTGGCGGGCGGATCTGGTGATCCGCGGTCTCATTGGCGATGACGGCGATGAATCGCGGATCAGGGAATGGTGTGAAGGACCACCGGAGAGGCGCCGGCGATGGTGTAGCCGGGGAGGAGTTCGAGGGCTACCGAAGCGAGGAGAAGTCCCGAGGGCAGCGATCCAGGCGGCAGATCGAACCTCTGGCCCCCGTGGGAGTCGGCGGTCACAAGGAAGGGCGCCCCGGGCGTCGTGAACTGCGTGACGACATCCAGGAAGGAGACGTGGAGTCCGAAGAAGGCTCCGGATCCGAATCCAGGGCCGGCGTTGGCCGGATCCAACGAGATCACGTTGAAGCAGAAGTTGCCGGAGGTTGCACCGCCGTTGCTGAGGGTGACGGAGCCGGGTCCGTTCAGCGATTGCAGCCAGACGTTGATCGGAATGTCGAACGCCGTCTTCGCCGAGTCCCAGATTTTGATGTCGTCGTAATGCAGTTTGTTCTGAGGGCAGCAGTCGTTGGCGCCCCCGATCTCGGCCGTATTGCCGACCGTCATTCCCCAGCCGCTCCCGGCCGCCGCGCTGACCAACACACTGTTCAGATACACCCGAACGCGGTCGGAAGAGCCGTCGATTCCGTTCCGATCCCACACGAGTGCCGCATGCAACCAACGCCTGGCCAGGCCCTCCATCGGATAGCCGAGGCGCGTCGGAAACGCGAGCGGCACGGCGTAGACCCGTGTTCCGCCAAACTCCAAGAATCCGATCAGATCCGTCGTGCCCGAGTAGGTGTTCCACACTTCGAGGCCGATTCCGGAGCCGGCTCCGAAGTCGCCGTCGAACAGCAGATAGGGATTGAATTGGTTGGCGACCGGAGGCGCGGTCATTTGGAACACGGACTCGACGGTGCCCCGTTCCGTGGAAATCACCGAGGGCAGGCCGGTCAAGAGGACGGGCGCATTCCCGGCACCCGCGACCGCCACGGTCATGGCCCGTCCTCCGGGAGCATCCACAAACGCGATGGGGCGGGAACCCAGCCCGAAGTTGCTTCCGACCACGCTCGCTCCGACCTCGGCCATGGAGCCCAGGGTGTTGTGCAGGACGAGGGTTTGGGCAGCCGCCCCTGGGGTCAAAGCGGCAAGAAGAACCACTGAAGAAAGGACGGAAAACTTGTTCATGATGCGCCTCCACTCAGGTAGGTGGCCGGAGCAGCACGGATCTGACGCCCCTTTCGAGGATTTTTTCGACGGGTCATGCCGTTCAGAGCCGTTTCCTACTCCGCCGACGAAACCCAAGCGGCTGCTCCCGAGTGCTCGCCGGGGCCGCCGTCTCCTTTCCGGCACCAACACGTCCGCGATCAGCAGTCGGACATCGACCGGGCGCGCCCGGTTCGTCGTGGATAGCGCTTCCACGCAGAACGGCCCCCTTGCCCCCCAACGCAGACAGCGTTTGCCGTGATAGGTTTCGGGCGTGACGAGTTCCTCCGCAACGACGCTCTATGACCGCCTCCGGGGCGCGCAAGTCGTCGACGTAGGCAGTGGTCCAGGCAGCCGAATCGACAGTGCCTCCGCGATCACCTTGGAGGAATCGGGGACCCGCTGGATCGTTCGCGTGGACCGAGACTTCATGCCCACCACCACGCCAGGCGACCGCATTCGTTGCAATCTCAACGGCGGACAACTGCCGTTTTCCGACGGTTCATTCGATGCCGCGGTGTGCATGCATGTCTTGGAGCATGTCGAAGCTCCTCGTGAGCTCGTCCGGGAGATTCACCGAATACTCCGCCCGGGTAGCCCTTTCCTGGTGGCCATCCCGAATGGATGGTCGCTCTCCGACAATCTCTACAAACTCTGGAAGCTGGTCTTCCGCATCAGCAAGGGCGAGCCACAGCCGCACATCCAGCGCTTTCGTCGACGCTCGCTGGAACGCCTCCTTCGCGAGTCGGGTTTCTCTGTTCATCACACGAGCCTGATCGGCGAGAGTTACACCTGGTTGAGTCGTCATCCTCGAACTCGAAAGCTCCTCACGACCACGACCCGTGCGCTGGCGAAAATTCACGCTCCAACCTTTTCCTATGGCTGGCACATCGCCTGCGAGCGCACCTGATCCAATACACCCGGATTCGACGGGGCTCGCGCCGTGCGCGCCACCACCGGCGGTGGGTTTCAAGACAGTTGCCGCCTGAGGTTGGTTTCTCACGAGGCAGGGTGCAGCCCAGAGCGCGACATCGGAACTTCCGCTCTGGAGGTTCCCCGCGACCCTCCATCCGCAGCGTGCGGATCTGGTGATCCGCGTTCCCACCGTCCCCACCGTCCAGCATCCCCTCACGACGTGCGCGCCACCTCCGATGTAGAAGCGCAACGCCCCTTCACGCCATAAACGCCACCGCCAATGTCGATGCGCAACGCCCCCTCGCGACGTGCGTGCCACCCCCCATGGGAACGCGGATCACCAGATCCGCCTGCGACAAGAGCCCGTAGTCCAGGTGACCATCACGGAGCGCCACCGACGGCCCTCCGATCCCATCCTCGCCTCCGACCGCT
>CADEGH010000042.1 GCA_902826835.1 uncultured bacterium
GAGCAGCATCCGCGCGAGACCACGACCACGGATGTCCCGGAGTCGGAGCGCGTCTGCAGCACCTGCCAGGCGCCGATGAAGCCCATCGGGGAAGGGGACGTCTTGGAGCGGGGCGACATTTCCTCGATCCGGATCACCATTCAGCGCCACGTCCGCAAGAAATACGGCTGCCCCCACGGGCACGAGGTCAAGGTCGGAGCGCCGCCGCCTCCGGGATTGGTCGACCGTGCGAAGTGGACCACGGCCACCTACGCCTACCTCGCGGTCTGCAAATTTGGCGACCACATCCCCTTCGACCGCTTGGAGGGCATCCTCAAGCGCCAGGGCATCCACCTCCCGAAGTCCACCATGGGGGACATGGTGCAGGTGGTGGCGGAGAAGGGGCGCCTCATCTTGGCGCAGTGCCAGAAGGAGATGCTCGCCGCCTCCCACCTGCAGATGGACGAGACGCCGCTCACCGTCGTGGCCGAAGAGGGCCATGGAACGAAGCGTGGCTTTCTGTGGGTGTACCGGGCACGGATCGGACCCCTTGGCCACCCCGCCACCATCGAGATGGTCTTGATGGAGTTCCACTTCTCCCGGGGGAAGGCGGTTCCTTGCGGAATCCTGCGGGACTTTCGGGGAACGCTCCAGACCGACGGGTACGCCGGATACGACGAGGTCGTCAAGAATCTGGGCCTCCTGCGCGCCGGATGCTGGTCCCACTGCCGGCGCCCTTGGAAGGCGGCGGAGGACCACGGAAGCGTCGAGGCCACCAAGATGATTGGCCTCATGCAGGGACTGTGGCGGCTGGAAGGCGCGATCCAGAAGTGGATCCGCAAGAAAGGGCTCGACCCGAATCAAGCGCGAGAGCTGATCCGCAGAGCCCGCGCCAAGACTTCGACGCGCATCGTCGCCCGCATCGCAGCGTACAAGGCCGAACTATTGCAGGACCCCTCCATTCTGCCGAAGTCCCATCTCGGCAAAGCCCTGACCACCATGAAAAACCAGTGGGAGACCCTCCTGGTCTTCCTCTCCGATCCCGACGTGGAACTCGACACCAATGCGAGCGAACGCGCGATTCGCAACGTGGCCATCGGCCGGAACAATTGGCGGGTAGCCGGTTCACCGCGAGGCGCCCGCGTCGCAGCGGATCTCTTCTCTCTCATCGGAATGTGCAAGTCCCTGAACATCGACCCCCACGAATACCTGACCGATGTCCTCGAACGAGTTTCCCCTCACGCCGACCTCGCGGCCCTGACCCCCTGGGCATGGGCCCAGGCGAAACGCCGCTCTACCGCGAACACGAACTAATCCCGCTCGGCTTGCTCAACTCCGACAGAAAGTGATCGACCGGATCAACCGGGAAGGGTCACCGTCTGCCCGCTTCCATGGGGTGGCCGGACGTGTACTCCGCCAGTACAGGAAAGTCGCGAGGCTCAGGCCCCTCCGCCTGCAGAAGCCGACCTGGCTTTCCTGCTCCGGATCAAATTCCCCGACCAACGCGCGCATGCGCGCCGCATGCTTCGCCCTCGCACCCACGGACTCGAAGTTCGACATCGTGAATCTCCTGGGACCCAAGATGCCGGGCAAAACTGGTCAATCGACCGCGGGTTCACCGGGTAGGTACGGAGCAAGTCGTCGGCGTCCGTGCCCGTGAGCCCCTCCGCGGCGTACAACACCTCGACCCCGGCCTTCGAGAGCGTGTGTCTCCAATATCCCGCCTCGTCTTGTCCGGTCCGTCCAAACCTCGACACGTCGTAGACAAGCACCCCCGAGAACTTCCGGGGCTTCGCTCCCGCGTCCTCGACCATCCGGAGAAATTCCTTCCGGTCTTCGGTCATCGCCCCCGATATCGCGTCGTCGACATACTCCCGCACCACCTCGTGGCCGTTCCGGTCGGCGTAGTCGAGCAGGGCCTTCCGTTGGTCCCCAATCGATTGTTCCTGCCGATCCGTCGAGCGTCTCAAGTAGAGCACAATCTTCATGTCGAATCTCCCTCGGAGGCGGTCTTCGGCCCCCGCTCGTCGCACACAGAGCCACGTTCTTTCCCACCCATCAAGCTCGCTTCTTTCCGCCAGAGAAGACCGACGATGATCCGCACGGCCTCCAGCGCCCGAGGATCCTCCTCGCCCACCTCGACCCGAACGCGGAGGTCCATTTGACCCTTCGGTTTCATGCCTGGGCCTCCAGGTGCGTGGCCACCGCCTCGAGGATGGCGTTCTCGATCTTCTTCCTGGCCTCGCTGCTCGCCGGGCTCGCGACCGGCCGCCCGTTCGGCTGCTTCGGCCAGGTGATCGCCAGACTTCCGTCGAGCGACCGCCGGAGCGCGATGCCATCGACAATCACCGCGCCCGCGAGGGTCACCCGGATCCAACCGAGGATGCCGCTCGCCCGGTGGGCGGCGTCCGCCACCGTGAACTTCAAATCGGTGATGGTCATGGCCGAGGCCCTCCGGTCGCGTTGATTGATCCGTGCCAGCCGCACCACGGGCAACGCACCCAGGCTTCCGCGACTGGGCGGCATTGGTGATTGCAATGCGGGCAGGGGAGGTCGGGGCTCATGGGTCACCCCCTTCCAACTGGAGAGCCACCACGAAGATCTCTTCCCAGGTGGGGGTCCTGACCGCGAGGTCGCAGCCCAACGCCGCCAGGGCCGCCGTGGTGGCCACGGCGCCGAATCTCGTGCCGAGCGACATCACGTTTGGGCGGGGGAAGTCGGGGGGCCACCAGGCCTCGATGACAAGCCTCTTAAGTTGGTCGCGGCAACGCCGGGCAAGCTCCATGAGATCCGTAGGGATGTTGCTCTCCGGCGCGTTGAAGCGGAGACCACCATCCCGATGAACGCTCAGCACGACCCTTCGGCGCCGGAGCTCGGACAGCAGGTTCTCGGCTCTCATATCTCGCCCTCAACTCGCGAGGAGATTGTCGCGTGTAACGAAACGATTTCGCACTCGAGGGGGTAGAGCAGGGGGGATCGATAGGACATTGACGCACCCGCCGGGCCTTGATCGAACGTCGCCCCCCTGGGACCGGTCACCCGCGGTCCTGCGTTCAGCCGCGTCACCTACCAGCTCGTCCCAGGGGCGAACCCGGGCGCCCGTGGCGCGGGCAACGCGACCGTCCAAGCCCAGGCCGAGGCGGCGGAGACGGCGAAACCTGGTCGCCCGCGTTGGCAGTCGACGGGCCCGCCACCTGAGTGCAGCACGTGGGCTCCTGCACCCCGATCGGACAGCACGGAGGACCTCGGCCGCCGGAGCGTGACTCTTTGGTTGGGTCGGTGACGATCGAACTCCAAGGGCGAAGCGGACCGCTTCGTTCAGGAATCAACCTCGACACCGCGGGCGATCGGCTCGGTGCCTCTCGGACGGGATTCGGTGAGGAAAAAAATTTCAGGAATTCTGACCCAAACCGCTCCAGGTAGCGTTTTAGGGTTGTGGTGAAACGTACGCAGGAATTCGACCTGATCCCCACGCGAACACCTGGCAGTGCCGGACGGCTGCTGCCCCCTCCCTTGGTGACTCTTCAGCCCATCCCCTCGGGGCGCACTTTGGGGTGCAACTCGTCGGCGCTGAGCGCAGGGGGGTGCGAACCTCTTCGATGTTCCTGTCTTCTCAACCAATGCACTCAGGTTGCCCGAGCACGGAGAATGATATGTCCCAGGATTTGACCGGGGGGCCCCCGCGGCCCGGTGATGGAACCATGCGCAATCTCCCCACAAGGTGCCAGAGCATCCGGTTGATGCTGCCGGTCTTGGCCTTCGTGGCTCAGCTCGGTTTCACTCAGGCTCAGCCGAGCAACCCGCCCCACAGCATCATGGTCTGCCCCACCTACCCGGCGCCTCTACAATTGCCGCCATCTGTCGAGGCTTGGCTGGCAGACCCGGCAACCTTCACGCCGCCATTCGGACTAGGCCCACCCCAGGGCGGGGGCGGGCAATGCATGCAATTGTTCTGCTCCTCTGCAACAACTGTGACTTGGACAGCATTGACGCCCCTGGCCAGCGCTGGGCTTCCAATGTGGCGGATGGAGAATGGTCAACCTGGTCTGCCTCCGGTCGTACGTATGAGCGATGGCAGCTACAAAGAGTATCGAGAGTGCGGATTCACCTTCAAGCCGGGATACCGCCCAAATGAAAATTGCTTTGGAATGAGCCCGAACGTTTGCCCGGAACATCCACTTCCGGTGTGCTGGGACGATGACAATGACGGGATCTGCACGTGGTCGGATCCCACTGAAGATCTCGAGGCAAAGCTGGAGGAAGCCAGAATCAACGCCGGGAGCAATGCTGCGGCTGTCTATCAAGCATCGCTGCTGCACGATATCGACGGTGATGGAATTGTGGGCGTGCTGGACGCCACTCCGAAGGGCTTTACGACTCCAACCGCTTGGCCGCCAGGCTGCGTGCTTCCTGTGCCGGATTCGCTGGGCAGCTTTCCGGCCGGAGGGAAGTGGTTCAGTGGCATTCCCGAACCCGTTGAAATCAATCTGTTTGGGCTCTTGCCAACTGATCCGGCAGGGTTCGAGGCGGCACTGCGGATTCTCCTTCCTGGCAGCTTACCTCCAGACGCAAATCCGCAATCGTTCCTTGGCCCACTTGGATCTTCTCAGATGGATTTGGCTCCCCCATCTGGTCAATTTACCGTCGCAGATGTTGTGGCAGCCGCTGCCCAGAAGCTTGACACCACGAAGAACAGCCTAAATGAAGCTATACAGAACTTCAATCAAGCAACGGTCGCTATCACCCGGGGCGAACATGCTGAACAAGTAAGCGCTTTGGGGCGTCTCGGCGGCTTGCTTGCCGACGTCCTGATCGGCATTCACAGCAAAGCCGAAGGCCCCGAGTCCGAAGCGAATTCAAGAAGAGAGTACCTTAGCTTCCTGTTCGGACTTAAGGAAGCAATTGACACAGCCACAAGCCAAGTCGTGGGTACACAAAGAGTTCTAAATGAACTAGCGAAGCAAAAAGTCAGTGGTGCGACCGGATTACCAATAAATCATCCGGATGTCGTGCGGATTCTCAAAGCCTTCGAAGACCAGCAAGCTTTGGCGTTCAGTGGTGGCGCAGCACTCAAGAATCTAGTAATTGACAATGGTACGAGTGTCGAAGTCAAGATTCGGGCTTACGACGCGTCGGGGGAGCTTCAAGAACTGGGGACGTTCACAATCCTCAAGCAGAAACCCGACTTGACGACAACCGCAGGTGACCCCGTTGACGTGGCCAGCGGAGCATTGATACACGAGTGTGAAGACCTCCATGTGCCAGGAAGGGGTGTCGATCTTCGTATCACAAGGCACTACAGTAGCCTGCGGCAGGCCACGGGCCCGTTCGGGGTGGGGTGGTCCGCGCCGCTTCTCGACATGCGACTCATCATTGGTCGGTACGTAGGTGACGACCTCATCGAGATGGACCGTGGTGACGGAACGCGATCACTGTTTTGCAAGAAAACTAATGCTAATGGTGAATCCCTTTGGGAAGGACTCTTGGGTGAGTTCGGGAAGATGAGCTTGGATCGCTGGCCGACCAAGCAATGCCAGGTCAGCGGTTTTTGGAACTACCGCGAACCAGGGGGACTCGTTTATCGATTTGGTCCACCTGTCTATGTTCCAGGGGCAGGTGGATACATGATATCGTGGCTCATGGAAGTCTCGGACCTCCATGGAAATGCCATAGTCTTCAGACGCAACCAGCGGGGTCAGGTGACGAGTATCGTGGATACGCTTCACCGCGAGTACACTCTGCATTACGACCCACAGCGCCATCTCGTAACTGAAATCACGGGGCCTGGCGGAGTTCAAATATCCTACGAGTACGACCAGGCAGCCTACAGTTTGCCAGTGCCCCCGAATCCTCCCGCGAACTCCCCGCCGTCACAGGTTTGGTATCGCGATACACTGCTGAGCGTCCAGAAGGCGCCAGTCGAACACGTCGGGGTAGCTGGCATCGGAATTCTCACTACCGGACGCCCGACTGAGGCTTATCAATGGTTGGAGGATCCGGCTGGTTTTGTCCAGAAACCATGGTCAATCCTCAACAACAAGATTGTTTCCATAGCTCGCAACTTTGAGGCGCCGCTCGTTGAAGTCACTTACGGAACCAATCCCCAGGATCTCCACACTTTCGGACGCGTCATAGGCCAGACTTCTCTGGGCGGAACGACGGCCTTCAAGTACAGCACTTTGCCAACTCCTGTACAAGTGGATCCATACGGTCAAGAGGCTGCCTTCCTGACAGAGATGAGGGCTCCCGAAGGAGTCGTATCGAAGTTCATCCTCGGCGAGAATCGTGCGCTGCTGCGAAAGGAAGTATCTGTCAGGCGAGACAACGATGGAGACTTCCTACCCGATGGTCCATCGATGGAGCCATTCGAGTGGCACGTAACCAAGCGAGTCTTCGATGACGATGATCGGTTGTTGGAGGAAATAGTAGCTACAGACACGAGCTTCACGAGTGGGCCAAGGTTGCGGACTGAGCTGATTTACGACTTCCAAAATCCTGACCGCCTCCAGCAACGCAACCTCTTGGAGCGTAGGACCTTTGCCTCGTTGACCGGATTAGGTGAGCCTCCAGTAAGGATCGAGACGTTTCAGTACGACCCTGTATCCCAACAGGTGAGTCAATTCGTGGATGCCGGTGGACGGCCATTCACCGCGATGTACGTTCACCAAGAGCATGCACTTCAGACAACCCAGGACCTCTTCGGGGTTGCTGGATTCGATCTCAACCTTGCCGGGTGTTCATGGGGTCTTGGCGATCTGAATCTAGACCTCCAGGCGTTCCCGACTATTCAATTGGGGGGCGTGTTGTTTGGATCTGTGGGTTTGCCAGCGAGGTATGACCAGCCGCTTGTATTCGAGGTGCCTGACCTGAATGCATCGGGTGCCTATCGTACACCCCGGCATTTCGTGCAGTACAACGAGTTCGGCCAAGTCACCGGTCTTAAGGAAGATGAAAAACCATGGTCTTTGGTCACCTACACAGCGGGATATCCCGCCAGTTCCACGTTGGCGATCCCGACAGAGAACCACGCAAGCATTTTCACTTTCGATCCGATGACTGGGCGCCTGCTCTCTGTGGCCGCCCCAGACGGGTCCGTCACTTCCCACCAGTATGACGCTCGGGGCCTGCGCACGATCTCGGTGAAGGCACCAGCGCCTTCCGGCGAACCAAGAAACTGCATAGCCAGCGAGACTTACTACGACTTGGGGGGCCGCCCGGTCGGCGGACGCGGTCCATACTTCCATTCAACGGGCGCGGTTAGCTACGGTGCCAGCCTCGCCCAGGATCTGGACTGGGTCCGCTCGTATGATCCCTTGGATCGCTTGCTCACGGAGAGCCGGATACACCGATTTGAAGGTAGCACCCAAACCTCGACAACATCGAGTGCCTATGACTCCGAGGGGCGCCTGACCGCGAGTATCGGGCCCACTGGAATTCGGGTGGAGAATACTCACGACAGCGTCGGGAATCTCGTCGCGCGTTGGAGATGGGATAGCCAGGGAGGGCCTCAGGGCATCTGGACATACGCATTCGATCCATTGGGACGATTGATACGCGAGGAATCGCCCTCACCGATGGGATCCACGCTTGGTCCGGTGGTGACGACCCACGAGTACGACGGGTACGGAAATCTCGTGGCATCGGTGCGGCCAGACGGGGGGCGTACGGAGTTCTCCTATGATCCGTGGGATCGCGTGACGGTGCAGGTGCGTAAGTCGCCTACAGGCCAAGTGGTCGCGCATTCAACCACGACTTACGACTCACTGGATCGGCCCATCGACCAATCTGAAGGGCACTTTCTCATTGATGGTGCTACGGGAACCGTGGTGCCAGCCAGTCCCGCCTTCTTTCAGACGCTTAGCGGCTATGGCCCTCATGGCCAGGTCACTCGCGTGAGGGTTGGAGATTCCGGGACCATGACCCGGACTGATTACGACTCTCACGGTCGCGTCGTGGCGACCTGGGTAGGTCAAGACAATCTGGTGGGCGAAAGCATCGAAAGAGACGGGTTGGGCAGGCCGCATGTCCTTCGCACCCATCGGGACCACACGAGCGGATCCTCCGCTGTTTCTCAACAGACAGTTCGTTCACTGTGGTATGGCCCCTATGGCTGGGTGGAACAGACGCAGGATGAGCTCGGGGTGGATACGTTGACACGATACAACGCCCGAGGCGACGAAATTTTCAAGACCAGACTCGGTCATTCCCTCGTCACGATGAGGGATAACTACGGGAGGGAGAGGCGTGTAACCGAAGATGGGTCATTGGGGGTCCAGCGCACGCACGAAAAGACGTGGACGATCCTTGGGCACCTGGCGACGTTTACGGACGCAAAAGGAAACCAGAACGAGCTTCAGTACGACGCTCTGGGGCGACTGGCGGCCAAGGTGCATCCGGATCTGTCGGCTGAGATATTTACTTACGATATCCGCGATCTATTGATCAGCCACACGACCCCAGGGGGAGTAGTCCGCACCCACACCTACGACACCATGGGTCGTTTGGTCGAACTCAACGCGATCGGTGCTATGGCCGACGTGGAGCGCCGATTTCTCTACGACGCTCTCGATAGACCTTGGTCGATCTCGGAGGCAGTAGAGGGCCTGCCTCCTGTCGTGCATCAACAGTCCCGCACATCGAACGGCACCCTTGTCGAAGACGATCTTTTCATCGATGGCCTATCGGATGGTCGATTCACTGTCAGTCTGGACACGACCGGGCGCCCCAGTGTATTGGGTTGGCCGTCGGGCCTCACGATCGGATTAGATTACGACACGAGAGGACGACCAACGAATTGGACTGCGGATGTGGGTACTAACCTTGAGCGCCCAATTGCAGAAAACGCAAAGCCGTTTGGGTTCGACGGGTACACGGAGATCGACGTTGCAGGGGGAGGCTCCCTGAGCTTCACCAGGAACGCAGGCAACCAAATCACGCGGAAACTGTTCACGCCTGCATCCGGAACCAATCGACTGGGTGCGGATTACTCCTGGGACCTCCGCGGCAATCTCACTGCGGAACTGGCTTATCCATCGGAGTCCATCACATCACTTGGCTACGACTCTCTCGATCGTCTTACGCACTTCGGCTCAGGAGGTCGAGTTCAGACGTGGGCCCACGATGCCGCTGACAACTGGACCACACATACTGATACTTCTCTACCAGCTCCTGTAACTCCTACCACAAATTCCCTGAACCAGTGCACATCCTTCGGCCCATGGAGCTCCATCAGCTACACCGGCGAGGGAGGTGAGTCAGTTAGAGATGCCGGAGGTGCTCTTTTTGTTGTATGGGGCTATGACGCCCTCGACCGCCCTCTCGGCCTCGTGGCCATGACCTCAGCGGGGTACGTCTACACCCTCAATCAGTATGACCCGCGTGACCACATAATCCGGCGGACTGACTTGTTTGGAGCGGAAGAGCGCTATCGCTATGTGGACGAGGAGCTGATCTCCCTCACAAAGGGTGGCACGACCCAAGATCTCTTTCGCGGTCCCTTCGGGATATGGCGGCATCGCTCAGCGGGGCCGACCGACGACTTCCTCTTTGTAGATGCGTTTGGCAACGTCACGGGGGTCCACGACGGTGCGCAAGTCTTGGAAAGCTGGTCGATCGATCCCTACGGTTTGCCTCGCCACTCGGTCACGGGGACTCCTCTATCCTCTAGCACTCAGGACAACTCGCTCTTCTTCCAGGGAGCCCCCTACTCGTCCGACACTGGCCTCTACCATCTGGGCGTGCGGTTGTTCGACCCCAATCTGGGCCGCTTCTTGCGTCGCGATCCGCTCGGCGAAGCCGCCGGCCAAAATCTCTACGCGTACCACCTCCAGAATCCTTACCGATTCGCCGATCCGACTGGCTACGGACCCACTCCCGCGAAAGAGGCAGGGGCGGGAGCTTCGAAACCGGGCGAGTCTCTCGCTGTCAAATTGCAAAATGGCGCCACTGCTATCGCTGAGTTCGGCAAGATTTCAGGTTACTTTGGACTGCGAATGGGAGGCGGTTTTGGAACCTTGGATCTAGATGTCCTTACCCAGTTCTCTTACATGAACTTCGATCATGGGTTTGGATGGGGGTCTCTGAGTTTTCAGGAAAAGCGCGACCTACTCTGGGATTCGATGCACGATCCCCTCACGAAGCAGCCGGAAAGGGAAGTTCTTCATCGTCTGCGAACCAATCTCTTCAAGGAGGAGCTGCGAGAACTCCGCTGGAAACAAGATCTTGCGATACTGGACTTGTGGAGCAGCGCTCATGACTACGCAACCGGTGGCATCGTCGGTGGCATCAAGAAGGTCGTCAAGTTCGGTATCAAGGAGCTGGGCGAAAAGATTGGAAAGAAACGCGTTGCAAGAAGAGCTACAGGGGCCTTCAATCCGGGGTCAGCAACAAATGGTAATGGACTCGGGCGACTTTCCGGTCGTGAAGTACGTGTATCAGAGAAGGGTCTAGGCAAGTTGGAGTCTCACCTCAGTCAATTCGGTGATCATCCCCAAAATACTGCCATGGTCGGTCGGCTAAGAACGGCAATGGAGCAAGGTCGCCGCGTCTCCGGAGCAGACGCGAGCTTCTACTTGCACGAGCTTTCAGAAGCGACACTAATGGCAAGAGGAGTCGGATACGAAGTAGCTCACGCTGCTGCCCTGTCGAAGTATGGCGTCTCCCCCTTCAGCGTTTACGCGCCTGAGGTGATTCAGTCCCTCCCTTCCTATTTCAGTCAGGGGTGGAGCAAGTTCTGGGGGATTACTAAGTGATACACAATCTCTGCTTGGGTGGCTTTTCCAAGGCTCGTATATGGGATGAAGAATTGCCGTCCGAGGCTCAGATGGATTCTTGTTTTAGTACTGAATGCTCCTTCCTGAGCAACGTGATGGTTTTCCGGCCTCGTATGGTCGCCGTCGAATATGTGCTCCCTGTTGGAGCCATGGCGTACTATGGCCTACTAGGTGCTCGGCTGGAACCTTGTGAAGCGCTGTGTACAGTGCAAGTTGTTTCTGAAAGTCCCAGTCGGCAATTCTCCGGGTCTATAGCAAATAGTAGTTTTGTAACGCCTCACGTAGGCCTACCAGCAGAGTTAGTGGATGCTGTAATCCTGTCGGCCTCACATACGCTAAAAAACTGCGCAGATATACCTGCATGCCGCATTATATTTTCCGTGGCTGCGGTAGATCCAGTCGGATCATCTCTAATTGTATTCAGCAATTTGGCTAGAATGGTGACAAAATTATTGCTCGCACCTCCATCGACTCAAATTGACGAAATCCGTAGTATTCTTGTTTTTGATAACCGTGTCGCATAGTGCGGATGCCGGTGGTCTTTCAGGGAACGGTTCAAACCCAACGCGTGTGGTTCAAACCTTCGAATGCCCGAATTCGTAAGAAATGCTGCGGCCGTTCAGCTCGTGAACAAGCCACGCCGTGTGGTTCAAACCGTCGAATGCCCCAGTTTCCACCGAATACCGGGACCACGGCTCTCGAAAATCAGCGGCAGCCATACGACGCGGGAACACTCCGAGCGCGAACCGGAGGTAGAAATCGTCGAAGCTGTATTGCCCGCTCACGCGGCACGACGAAAATAGAAGCTCAGCAGCCCGCCGAGTCGAGTGCGGCGGACCACGCGACCGCGTGTGGTTCAAACTCCCGAATGACCGAATTCCCAAGAACTGCCAAGGCTACTCAGCTCGTGAATAGGACACGCTCATCCGACACGGGCATATTCCGACCTCCAAATGATCAAGTGAAATTCAGTAAACTGACTGCCCGATCACGCGGCGCGACGAAAGTAGAAGCTCAGCATGCCGCCGAGCCTCGTTCGTCGGACAACGCGACCGTGCTTGTTCCCGACCGGTTGGGCCGGAGCGATGAGCTGATTACCGACACCCTGGTGATTTCTCTCTTGAGCATAATGAGAGCAATAAGCGGAGAGAGCGCGGTCAAGCGTAGCGGTGCCGAAGAAAATCATCCGCCTGAGGCACTCATCCTTGATGGATTTCACGAACCTCTCCGCGATGGCGTTGCAGTTCGGGGCCCTCGCGGGGCAGCGCACCACGGCGACCCCGGCGTCCTTGAGGATCTCGGTGAACCTGCCCGTGAACTTGGAGTCACGGTCGAGGATGAGGAACCGAGAGTTCCGAAGGAAGCCACTCTCGGGGTCGGTGAGGATGTCCGCGACCTGGGCCATGAAGACGCCGTTCGGGTTCACCGTCGTCGCCACGATCTCCACGGCCCGGGTAGCATGGCGGATGACGAAAAAGGTATGATGCGTCACCAACCCGCGGAGCGTCCAGACCTCGGTCGTGAAGAAGTCCGCGGCGAAGATGGTCGACGCATGAGCCTTCAAGAAGGTCCTCCAAGAAGTTCGCTTGCCGCGCTCCGGGGCAGGATCGATTCCGTTCCTGCGCAGGATGTTCCGCACGGTGTTCGGAGCTACGGTGTGACCGAGATTGGCAAGCGCGCCCTGGATCCGGTCGTAGCCCCAGGTGGGGTTCTCCTTGGCCATCCGGACGACGTGGCCGGTGATCGCTTTCATCTCCGCGGCATTGCCGTGGCGGCCGGTCGGGAAGGACCACTTCTTCGCGACGAGCTTTCGATGCCACGCAAGGATGGTGTCGGGACTAACCAAAGTGGCGACGCCAGCGAGGAGAGCGCGTCCCAGTGCATGACCACGCATCGCGAGGCGTCTGCGCTGGTGGTCCGTGAACCGGAGCCGGCCCTTGCCGAGCATCTCCCTGAGGACTCGGTTTTCCTCCCGCAGGTAGTCCAAAGCGTCCTGCTGGTGTCGGTTCAGCCAACCGGCGAGGGCCAGGACAAGGAACTGGGCGGGGAGAGGGAGCGATTTCATGGCTGCACAAGGCTACCCCGGCGGCGCCGTAAGTGCTGGTCTGGAATCACGTTCGAGCGTTTGCACCACACGCGGGTCAGTGCCTTGGAATGAGTGCTGGCGACTCGATCAAGCAATGCGATGTCGAGAACAATCACTGGCTCAAGGCACTCCTCGGTCATCAACTTCACGAACCTCTACGGGGGGCGTTGCAATTCGGTGCACTCACGGGATAGCGCACGACGGTGACATCGAGATCAGTGCGTTGTTCGGTGAACCGGTCATCGATGGCTTTGAGTAGCCGCGTGCCGAACCTCTTCACGGCGCTCAACGTCGAAGTTCCGACGAAGGGAGCAGGAAGGGGCTGGGCTATCTCTGAGAATGAAACTCGGATTCGAGGCGGGGCAGCCAGCCTTGGGTGCGGGCGAGGGGGAGGGCGTCGACTCCGAAATACGCGCCGATCGCGTCAATGAGTTGGAGGGCAGAGCAATCGAGGGGGAGAATCCACTGGAGTATGGTGGAGGCATCGGTGGGCTTGGACAGGTGGGGAACACACCGGATGTCCTCCATGAAGGGCTCCCATGTGGGGCTTCGTTCGACGCGGAGCGGGGTTGCCGGGGACAGCCATGGACGCGTGAGGACAAACCGCTCTTGGGGACGGTAATCGGCCCATACTTCGCGAGGCCGCTTCCAGATCGGCATGTCGGAGTCGTCAGGGGGAAGTGGGCGCGGCAAGACGTTCCGGGGGAGCGAAGGATGAGCATGCGAGGATGCTCCGAGGGTCAGGTGGTTGTCGAAGTGGGTGAAGTGGTTGGAATCGATCGTGGGTCGAGAGGAGCGCGCCGCGCCCAGGGCATCGGCGATCGGGATTGCCCACTCGAGGGAATCGGAGGAGCCGGCGGTCTGGCGCCATAGATAAAGATCGGAAGTCAAACCGAGGACATCGATTCGACGCAGGAGAGTGGATTCGGCTTTGGCGAGGGCTCGATTCACTTCGCGCACGCGCTCCGGGCGCACGATGGCGCGCCCCAGCAATCCGACGTCTATGAACCGTTTCAGTTGCGGATTGGTGATCGGTCCCTGGCGATCGGGTCCGGGCGTCGGACAGGCGAGAACCAGATGATCAGCGAGAGCCGCAGGAGTGAACTCCAAAGCGCTCGCCGATCGATGGCGCTCGAGAGCAGCGTCGAATTGCTCGCGCTTTCTCTCGGCCAACGCATCCAGACTCAGCGCGCGAGGAATCACGAGCAAAGGCGTCGGCTCGTCACCGATTTTGGTCGATCGTGCCGGTGCGTAGGGGTACAAGTCCTGCGGGGGAGTGTGAGGATCGAAATGCTCACGCTCTTCACGGTTATTGGTGAGGGCGAATCGTGGGCGTCTCGCGGGTGTTGCCCCTTCCAGCCTCGCTACGTGATCGACCGCCAAGGTTAGCCAGCCGAGTAGCCGCGCCCTCTCCTTCGGATCCATGAAATCGAGTCCAGGAATCGCGAGGTGGAATCCCCGGTCGCGAAGAGCCTGGATCTCCGGCGGAATGGTTGCATGAGGCGCTTGCGCGCGCACGATCGGGAGCATGGCAAGGACGAGCACGAGAAGTCCGGCGCTTCGCAAGCTGGAGAGGGTCATGGGGTGGCTCAGTGGAAGCAGGCGGGATCGAGATTGGTGATCTGCTGGAAGCGGTCGAGCTGCGCCTGGCAGTCGTACCAGGCCGGGGGTTCGGACAGGCCGGGCCGACTCCCGAGCGCGCGGCAGTCGTCGGTGGTGATGACCGGTTTGGTCTGGTCCACATCATAGCCACCGATCACCGGGCGGCCGTCCACGGGCGTGCCGTTTTGGTGCGGCCCGGAGACTGCGCCGGTCTGGGCATCGACGAGCCAGTAATAGCCACCGCACGAGAACTTGGTGATGCGGTGAGCGGCGCCTTTCTTGTTGCCTCCCGTCCAAGTGACGCGCACCGTGCATGCCGTCATTCCAGCTTGCCCCTTGATGGTGTAGGACCCGATCGCATCCGCGAAGTCGTCGCAGTCGAAGCCCTTATGCCCGAGCCACCAACCGCCGTCGGCGTCGTAGAGGCCGTTGAAGCCGGTGAGGCGACCGGCGGCAGCCCGGATGCGGGCGTCACAGGCTTGAACGGCCGCGGGAAGTCCGCCGACGTTGACCGGATTGGGCGGAGCCACTCCCGGGTTGCCTTTGAGTTTCTTGGTGTTCTCCGAAACGAGCATGGTCACGCTGTCGTCGAAGAACGGGATCCCTCCGGTGGTCCACTCGAAGCCTACCGTCAATGCCTCGATGATGGCGTTGACATGGTTGGTGTGGGCGATGGAATCGACGGCGGCCGAGGTCACGACTTGGTGGGTGAGAGTCCAGAATCGCCACTGCGCGTAGACCCAAGGGTCGATGGCGACCAGCTCGTCGACATCAACAAACGGCCCGGCGAGGGGATCGAGTTGCAGGCGGTGGGCGTAGAGATTTCTGAAGATGTACCGACCCTCCGCAAACGGGTCGTGGTCCATCGACTGCGAGTTCGAGCCGAAGTCGTTCCAGAGCGGACTGGTCGGGACGAAGCTCTGCATGAGCGAGGAGTTCATCCCTCCGCTTTCGAGGAGTTCCCAGTACGCGGCGGCATAGGTCTTTTCGTCCTGATCGAGCTGAGTGTCGATCGGAACCGGCATGGGTCCGAAGGACCTCCCGGGAATGTAGGGAACCGCGATGGAAACGGTTTGGGCCGAGAGCATCGCGGACAGGGCGGCGCACAGGAGCGCCTGGATCCAATGAGGCGATTTCATGACTCGAAGTCTCCAAAGTAGGGGCAAGTGGGAACACAACGACTCCAGCGTAGAGGCAGCGTCGCTCGTGTCAAATAGATTGCCCGTTCGGATTGTCACGCTCAGGCGTGACAATTGAGTTTGCCAATGACGAGCCGATACGGTTCAGGGATTGGGAATTGGGCGTGGCCTTTGGAAGGCGGCGAGGAGGATGACTGGGGCGGCGCCGAAGAGGGTGGCGATCAGGAGGGACGTGGGGGGAGGAGCGACGAGGCGGAAGGCGGCGGCGAGGAACGGGACGTACAGCACGAGGGCGAGGGCAAACAAGGTCAAGGCGGTGATCCAGGCGAGGGTGCGAGTCGTCCGACGCACGGACTCGAGGAGGCTCGCGCGGCCGGCGCGCTCGGCGAAAATGAGAGCGAGGTTGCCGATGACCAGGGCGACGAAGGCGAAAGCGCGGGCTTCCGCCTCGGGATGGGATCCGCGCGCGAAGGCAAAGGAGGCCAGCACGGCGAACAGCACGACGCTGCCCCGAAGGAGGGCTCGACCCACCGCACGGAGACTGAATAACGGGTCGGTGACGAGGCGTGGCGATCGGCGCATCCCATCGGGCTCGGCCGGATCGGCTTCGAAAGCGAGGGAACAGGACGGATCGATGACCAGTTCCATGAAAGCGATGTGCAGAGGAAGGAGGAGCGCGGGCCAGTCGAGCAAGCTCGGGATCAGGGCGGATCCGGCGAGGGGAACGTGGACGGCCAACACATAAGACATCGCCTTTTGGAGATTGGCGAAGATGCGACGGCCTCCCTCCACGGCGGTGAGGATCGAGGCAAAATTGTCATCGAGCAGGACCAAGGACGCCGCGGCACGAGCGACGTCGGTGCCCTGGGCCCCCATGGCGACCCCCACGTGGGCCGCGCGGAGTGCGGGCGCGTCATTGACTCCATCGCCGGTCATGGCCACGACTTCGCCGGCGGACTGAAGGGCTTGGACGATGCGGAGTTTCTGCGTCGGCGCGATGCGGGCGCAGACCCCGATCGTGCGCAGCCGCTGCCTCAGCGACTCGTCGTCCATCCCGGCCAGCTCGTCCCCCGAGAGAACATCGTCGTTCGGAATTCCGGCCTGTCTCGCGATGGCCTGCGCGGTGCGGGGGAAGTCGCCGGTGATCATGATCACGCGGATCCCCGCTTCCCGGCAGCGTCGCACGACGTCGGGGATGATCGGTCGGAGCGGGTCGGCGAGGCCGACCAAGCCCGTGAATTCGAAATCGAAGTCGTGTTCGTGCGTCGGCCAGGCCTCGCCGACAAATCGAGCGCGCGCCACTCCGAGGACCCGCAGCCCGCGGCTCGCCATCCGCAGGGCGGCCTCCGTGATCGGGGCGGACTGCGGCAGCGTCAGGTGGCATAGGTCGATGATGGCCTCTGGGGAGCCCTTGGCAGCGACTACGAATTCGGGTCGATCCACGGCCCGCCAAACGTGGGACATGGCGCGGAGTTCCGGGGTGAGCGCGTACTCGTGCACCAGGGTCCAGTCGGCATGGAGGTGTTCGGTGCCGGCCAAGTCCCGCTGCCCGACCTGGTGAATGGCCTGCTCCATCGGATCGAAGGGGGAAATTTCACTGGCGAGGATCGCGATCTCCGCAAGCTCGTGGAAGTGCTCCGGCAGGTCTTCACCTTCCGTGGGAGTGAGGTCCAAGGCGCGATGCCCGGCCCAAAGCTCCGCGACCCTCATCCGATTCAGCGTGAGCGTGCCGGTCTTGTCGACGCACAGGACGGAGGTCGCGCCGAGAGTCTCGATCGCGCTCAGGCGTCTGGTGAGAATGTGGGACTTTGCCAGGCGGCGCGCGCCGATCGCGGGGAACACGGTGAGAATGACGGCGTACTCCTCGGGGAGCAGCGCCATCGCCAGGGCAATCCCGGAGAGCAGGGCGGGAATCCATGCGCCGTGCTTGAAGCCTTCGAAGAGAACGAGGCCCGAACTCGCGACGACCCCGACCAGCGCCAAGACCCTGATGAGTCGGGCGGTCTGCCGATGGAGGGGCGAGTCGGCCTCTTCGACCGAATCGAGGGCTTGGCCGATCCGGCCAATTTCGGTGCGAGCGCCGGTGGCGGTGACGATGGTTTCCCCCTGGCCCTGCACGACCATCGTTCCGGCGAAGACGATAGGAGGTGCGTCGTCTCCAGGCGGCACATGCGGCGAACTCGGCGCGGCGAGTTTGCGCACTGGCTCGGATTCGCCGGTCAGGATCGACTCGTCCGTCGCGAGTTCGTTGGCGACGAGAACTCGGCCGTCGGCAGGGATGCGGTCGCCTTCGGCGAGTCGCACAAGATCGCCGCGCACCACCTCCGTACTGAGGATCGTCTTCTCCTCGCGGTCGCGGACGACGCGGGCGCGCTTGGGGGCCAGGTCGCGCAGGGCTTCCAGGGCGCGCTCGGAGCGAAGCTCCTGGATGAGAGTGATCCCGAGGGTGATGACGACGAAGCCGAGGAGGGTCGCGCCTTCCCTAGGCTCGCCGAGTGCGAGGTAGAGAGTCGCCGCTCCGAGCAGGAGCAGGAACATCGGCTCCTTCATGGTGTGGAGCACGATGTCGAGGGGGCGGCGGCGGCGGCCCGAGGGGAGTTCGTTAGGACCGTCCTTGCGCAGGCGCTGGATGGCCTCGCTCTCCGAGAGTCCGGGAGGTGGTGGGTCGGCCCGCATGGTGGAGTTTAGGGCCCGGAGGCGGGGGGGCCAGCTTCTGAGGGGCTGGACGGGGAGGCTCGTTTGCGGGGGAGGAGTGGAAGGGGGCGAGTGTCTTGGTGGGCGGTTTCGCGTGGAAGGCGGTGGTTGTCTGATGTCGGTAGGGGGCGGATCTGGTGATCCGCGGTCCCGGGGGGCGCGAGGTGTGCGACGGCGACGGGGAGTGGAAGGGGCGGTTGATGGGAACCGGTAGTGAGCAGATCGGGTGATCCACGGCCCCGACGCACGGCGGGATCCGGAGAAACCTCATTGGGGTATTGCCGAGATTCTTGAAGGAAGCCCTGAGGACGAGGGAATGCACGGGTTGGCCGAAGCAGTCCTTCGGCATCTTCGTGGGAGATGGCCTTGACAGATCGGGGGCTCAAGCCCGAGACTCGCCGTCCCAGCTCTTGCGATCCTCTCCCCCCGAGGTGGCGAGCGAGGCCGTGCCTGGCGGCGCTCTCACCCCGCGGGACGTCGATTCCCTTCATGCCCTGGAGAAGTTCATGACCCTGCAACCTCGTGTCCTCTTGGTGAGCGTTCTCGCCCTCACCGTTTCCGTTTCGGCTCAGCTTCCGGTCGGGAACTACACCATCGACCCCACCGTCCCCACCGGTGGGACCAACTACCAGACTTGGGCGGATGCGGTGACCGCGCTGGGCGCCGGCATCGTGGGGGTTGGGCCGACGACCTTCACGGTCGCTTCGGCAACGTTCAACGAGGTCGTGAGCATTCCGACGATCGCCGGCACCAGCGCGGCTTCGCCCATCACCTTCATCGCGATGGGCGCGCCGGCCGTCATCGATGCCGGCGGGGCCCTCGACGCCTTCCTGGTCAACAACGCCCAGGCCTATCTCACCTTCGAGAACATCGAGATCCGCAACTTCACTCGTTATGGCCTGTATGTGCTCGGGACCAGCACCCTCCGAGCCACCTTCTGCAACTTCCGGCGGATCGTGGCGGATGCTCCGGCGACCACCTCGACCACCATTTCTCCGATTCGTGTGTTCTACAGCAACGACTGCAACTTCGAGGACTGCCGCTTCGCGGGCGGTGGATACACACTGCGCAGCGAGCAAATCAACCGCACGAATTTCCGCCGCTGCGAGTTTGACGGGAAGAACCTGGCTTCGAGCGTCCTCGCTCCCTTCAATAGCAATGATGCGGACAACCTGTGGGAAAATTGCTTCGTGCATAGCTGCGGACCGAGCGGCTTGGGCATGAACATCAACCTCAGCAGCTACGGCAACATCTTCTTGCACAACACCGTCATCGTGAACACCACCGCTCGCGGGGTGCTTTTGGGATCGCTCACGACCTGGAGCCGGGCCAACGTCTTCCGCAACAACATCGTCATCAACACTGGGACGGGAAGCTGCATCCTCTACGGCGCGGGTGCAGGCGCCCCGGGAATCCTCCAGGTCAACGACGTCGACTACAACGTCTACTACGCCCCCAATGGCACCGCGGTCGGGATGGAAGCGGGAGTTGCTCCCAACTTCGTGACCGGCTCGCTTGCCGCCTGGCAGAGCTTCCTCGCCGCGAACCCCGGAATTATCCCCGCCGCTGGTGGAACCAACTGGGATGGCAATTCCATTGAAGCCGATCCTCAGCTCGTGAACGCTACCGCCCCCTTCGACATCCACCTCTTGCCGACCTCTCCGGCGATTGGCGCCGGAACTTCGGTTTGTATCCCGGGGACCTACATCTCCTACTCGCAGACCTACGTGACGACGGACGACCGGGACGGCGACCCACGCCCGGCCACCGGGATCGACATCGGCGCCGACCAATCCGGCTGCGCGGTACCACTGTTCGAGACCAACGACCTCGCCTCGGCCCTGAACCTGAACGGCGCGACCGGCAGCGCGTGTTCCGCGGCCGTCACGGTGGTTGCGAGTGGAGGCGCCGTCGCATTGAACTTGGCCAGCACCAATGTCGGACTGCCGTGGGAAGCCGTCGTGAGTCTTGCTCCCGTGGTTCCGTTCGGGGGAGGCGCCCTGCAGACTGGCGCGGGCCAGTTCATCAACGTCAATTTAGGCGCGCCGCTCCTGTTCCTGGTGGGCGGGGGAGCACCCTCCTTCTCGGTGCCTTTCCCCGGAGCTTCGACCATCAACTTCACCGCGCCTCCCGGGCCCTTTGTCGCTACGGTCCAGATGGTGAACGTCGATCCCACCCATCCGGATGGATTCGCCGCGTCGCAACCATCCCAGCTCACGGTTCCCTGAGCCGAAGTCGCCTGGGATCGAAGTGATTGCGGGCCTGGTAGTTGCACTGCTCGGACCGGGCCCGCCTTGATGACTTGCGTACGCCGTTGCGTTCGCACGTCATTGCCGGGAATCGTGACTGTCCACTGAGGGCGTCGGTGTCTACACTGAGTTCATGACGAAGCGACTCCCCGCATTCTGCCTGGTGATGGTCTTCTTTTCAGGGACGGGAGTTTCGGGCCGCGCGATCTTCGCGCAACCTCCGAGCCGGTGCACCCTTTGTCTCGACACGAAGACGATTCCCTGTCCTCCGTGTCGAGGGGGCGGGGCGATCGATCTCGCTTGTCGGAGCTGCGGGGTCGGAAAGCCGGTGGTCTGCGCTCGGTGTGGTCCCCGGACCGCGGCCATGGCCAAAGCCGACCTGGCTGAGCGTGCAAGAGAGCTCGGGACAACCGTCGAGCAATTGGAAGCCCTGGACGAACTGGTGCGCAAACTCACCGCGTCGCTCGACAAGACGCCGGAGGACAAACGGCCGAAGGAGAAGCCCTTTGTCGCCGGTAAGGTCGACTGCCCCGCTCCGACCTGCTACGGGGGCCGAACCCTTTGGAGTGACGGAGACACTTCCCCGTGTCTGCTCTGTGCGAATAAGGGCTTGGTCGCGTGCCAAGACTGTCGCGGCAGCCCCAAGTGTGATGCCTGTGGCGGAACTCGCAAACTCCAGGAAACCTGCGCAGATTGCGCCGGCCATAAGCGGCTGCCCTGTCCGGGCTGTGAAGTGGTGCCACTGAAGAGCGACGCCTGCTTGGCGTGTGCGGGTAAGGCTGCACGGGACTGCGGCCGATGCGTGACCAAATCACACCGACCGAGACCCTGCGGAGCGTGCGGTTCGGACGGCAAGACCGCGTGCCTCAAGTGTCGCGGCACCGGCGGGGAGCCATGTCCGCGTTGCGGCGGCTGCGGGAAAATCAGGATCGGCTCCAGTGGCATCAACGCCACGAACGACCAAGCGTGCGACCTTTGTGATCGGCGCGGCGACAATCCCTGTCGCGGGTGCACCAAGGGACAGAGGAAGTGCGCCGCGTGTGCAGGCGAGGGCAAACTCCTGGCCTGCCCAAATCTGAACCGGGTACCCTGCCCGTGCACGAGCGAAGGGGCGCATCGTCGGTTGATGGTCTACGCCGAGGCCCTGGCCGCCGGGGGGATGCGCGAGCGCGCGCGTACGTTCCTCGGAATCGCGATCGAGAAGATCGGCGCAGGAGTGGCCGCTCCGGGACTTCCGGCCGAGGAGGCTGCGCGCATCAAAACGCGAATCGAAGCGCGCATCGCGGAACTCTCGGCGAAATGAGCGGGGAGGGGGGCCTTACCGCCGGTTCACCGCCCGAGCCAATGGTCGGCGCTCGACCACGCCGCTGGTTGCGAGTCGGAATCATGGCCGCGAGCCTGCTCCTGGTCGCCGGAGCGGCGACGATCTGGATCATCGAGCGGAAGCTGGAGCGGCTCATGGAGTCTTGGCCCACCGCGTTATCCACCGCTTGGAGTCTGATGGATCAGCACCAGCGAATCTGGAGCGGGGAGCTGGCCACCGTCGCCGGGACCGAGACGATTCCCGGCATCCAGCGGCTTTTCAAAGAGAGACTTCCGTTTGAGGCCCCGCTCCGCTCCGAATTCGAGTCGCGTCTGGAGGTGGTCGGGGCGGCTTGTTGCAAGCTCAACGAGGCGCCATTGGGAGTGGTGAAGATCCGCGTTGGCGGCGCGGATGTCTCCGTGTTTCTCGCCGCGGAGTCCGGCATGGGGTCTCCCGATCGGTTCGCCTTCGGCCCCATCTACTTGCCGACGGAATCGAACTCGAGTCAACCCGCGTACTGGCTCAGCAAGCGCGGGCCCATTCTCGTGGCGGCAGTGGGAAACCTGACCACGACCGAACTCGGGCGAGTTCTGGATGGAGTGCTGGTGGATCCTTGAGGGTCGAGGGCCTGATGTGGCCTCACTTCGGCAGCCCCGCCAGGTTTTCAGGCGCTGCGCAACGCGCCGTTGGTTACCAACCACTGCAGGGCGAGGATCACGTTTTCGGGATCGTTGTGACGCTTGGCCAGGTGGGCGGACACGATTTGGTAGGCGGGGAGCGGACGCTCCGCCGACTCGAGCAAGAGCCGAAAATCGATGTCCAAAAGGTCGGCAGGACAGGGCGGGAGCGGAGCGGAGGCGACGTGGGTCAAGGTTATCAACGGATCGAGAGCCATGACCCCGTGCCGGCGCTGCCAATAGGTCGCGGTTTGGAAACGCGGCTCTGATTGAAAGGTCGTTCGCCGACTCTTCGCGTAACGCTCGAACTGAATGGTCATGTAGGCCTGGTACTCGGCTAACTCTTCGCTGCGTTCGTGGGCGAGTTTTTCGTGGACCGCGCGCGCCGCGCGGATGCCCGAATCCAGGGCCCGGACGATGCCTCCTCCGGCGAGGGGGTCGTAGGCGGCGGCCGCATCCCCGACGGCAATCCAATCCGTGCCGTGAAAGCGGTTCAATCGACTCGAGTGTGCAGGGGCCGAACGAATTGCATGCGGAGTAGCGGCGTTCGCCACGCGCGCCCCAGTGTGGGGTAACGACTTCAAGAAGCCGAGCCAGCGAGTCGGATCCGAAAACTCCATCGTGCGAGCCAGGTCGGAGTCGGTGAGCAGCGCCACGAACAGCGTTCGGTCCGGCGCCGGCACGGAGTAGCACCAGCCCTCGGGGAAGGTCTCAATCAGCGTGGAGGGTTCGGGGACCGCCGATGTCTGCACGGTGGCAACCAAGGCCACTTGGCGATCCAACACATGGAGGCTGGCTCCCAACTGCCGAGCGACGCGCGCGCTGCGTCCGGTGGCGTCGATCAAGAAGCGCGCGCTGATCCGGATGGCTCCCTCTTCGCCCACCGCAGTGATCCAGCGTCCTTCCTCGAAACAGGGGTCGACGACGTCGCGCTCGCCGAGGCAGAGGACGCCGGCCTCGCGGGCCAGTTCCGACAGGAGTCGATCGAATCCGCTGCCCTGGAGCAGCCAGCCGCGACCAGAGGGAGTGGTCAGGTGGTCCTGCGCTTCCAAATCGGAGGTTCCCCACGCCGCGGTAGTGGGTGGGCTTGGAGACAGGCCGAGGCCTTGGAATACCGTCCAGGCATCAAGGGACTCGAGAATCGGGCGAGCCGCGGAGCATAGGCTCTGGCCGGGGCGCGTCCGCTCGGTGCAGCGGCCATCCACGACGGCGACCGAAAGTCCGTACTTGCGGCGCAGTTCCAAAGCGCACGCCAGGCCGCCCGGGCCGCCTCCGACTACGAGAGCATCGAAGCTCTTCGCGCTCATGCGGAGGCCTCCGCAGCGGTTCGCCACGGAGCCCAGAGGCCGCCCGGCAGGAAGCTGCCGGTCGGACTCGATGACCCATGGTCATGCACTCTTGCCGCCATGCTCAAAAACTCCTCAGGCTCGGGCCTGCCCATCTCGGAGGACTCCACCGGTTCAGTCTGATCGCAGGGGGAGGATCCTGGTTCTGAACCCAAGAGCGGCGGGCGCGCGGTGGGGATGACAGGAGTTTTTCTCGAAATTTGGCGCGCCCCGACGCCGGTTCTCAGGGCGATGGGGGGCGGTCGCGGAACCAGGCCAAGGCTGCGAAGGAAAGCCCGAGTCCGATGGCTGGCAAGCTGAGCAACGCCCGTGCACCCGAGTTGGCGAAATACCAGTAAGAAAAGGCCCCGAGGGCGGCGAGGACCACTCCTCCCAAGAGCGGGTAGCGCCAGGTCGCGAAGCCCAACGCGAGCAGGGCGGCGAGCCAGGCTGCGGGGATCCACCAGGGCGGGGCAGGGGATTCCCAAGACGACGCCATGATCACGAACCAGGCCCAAAAGGCGGCCCAGGCGCAATAGAGGGTCCGGAGGGCCCAGGTGAGGGTGGTGGGGTTGAGAATCGATCGGGTGATGGTCATGGCGGGAAATCTCCGGACTTGGAGTCTGGCGGTTGAGACAGTGATTGCTGGCAAAATTGGGGCGGACAAGCCCGATCAGGGGCCCTCGAGCAGCCTCGCGCCGACTTTGCGGAACAGGTCGGAGCGTGCGGGCTTGCGAAGGAGGTTCAATTCGCGGCCGATGTTGGCGACGGTTCCGAGTCCCACGATCGCCCAGGCGATGAGCTCGGCATCGATGGCGCTCCCTTGGCGGGTTTTCGATCGGTGGTCCGTGAGGTGGGACTCGATCAGAGCGTGGAAGCGGCCGAAGAGGTCGGCGAGGGACGCGCGGATTTCCGGGTCGTCGGTCTCGGAAAGGCCGGCGAAGATGATGCGGTAGAGGCGCTGCTCACCGTGATGGACCGCCTCGTAGCCGAGCAATCGCTCCGCGGCGGAGCTTTGGTCGCCCGGGTCTTCGGCCACCCGGCTCCAGACCTTCTGCGATTCGAGAAAGACCTGCTCCAGCGCCGCCAAGAACATGGCTCGTTTGTCGGGCCAGAGCCGGAACAGGGCCTTTTCTTGGACTTGGCATCGCTCGGCCAACGCGGCGGTGGTCGCGCGCCGGTAGCCCAGCTCCGAGAAGGCCCGGGCCAAGAGGGGCTTGATGGCCAGCCTGCGTTCTTCGCTCCGGTCGGGTCGAGGCATGGGGTGATCTTTGGGACAGTGTGCGCTGTCATTATCCGCGACCCAATGTACCTAAGCAAGTGCCGGCAATTCCCGGAAACTGGCCGAGCCAAATGTCGCTCGAATCTACCGCGGAGCAGGTGGGTGGGCAGAAAGCTGGCTCGCGAGGCTTTCGTACACGAACTTGGCTCGTTCCAAGTTGCCCTCGGCGGTGAAGTGCACGCCGTCCGTGAAAAGGGACTTCCGAAGGAGGTGAGGCGCTAAGTCGAGAACAAGAACCTGCATCTCGATTCCCAGCCGTCGGATGATCGCATTGGTTTCGTCGATTGCGCCCTGAATCGCCGGGTGCCCGATGTAGGGCTGCTCCGGAAACTCCCGGGAGTAGGCGAAGGTGGCGAGGATCGGGAGCACGGCGTGAGCCCGGGCTACGGCGACGAAGTTGCGCAGATTCCGCTCGAAGTAGACGGGGGGATTGGCGGCGAGCATGGCTTCGATCGGAGTGTCGGTGAATACTCCCTGCGGGTACTGGCCACTCCGTCTTTGGGTCTGAAATTGGAAGGTTCGGCAGGTCTGAGGCGTATTGCCGATCGTACGCAGGAGACTGGCGGCCGGTTGGATGCGCCCACTCTTCACGAGGAGGATGCGAGCCAGGGTCGACGACTCGATCCAGTCTGGGATCATGCTCGTGGCGTCCCGGCGCAGCCATCCCGACAGATCGCCCGCGTAGGCCGACGGAGGCCACACCAAACGGGGCAGCACATCATTGATGCCGTGGCAAATGATGGCGATGTCCGGGGCGAGGTCGAGCACACGAGTCTCGAAGTTGATCAGGGACTCAAGCGAGGTGTAGCCCGGGCAGCCGGCGTTGACGACTTCCACGCGGTGACCGTCCGCCCTGCAGAGCTCTTGGAGCATCGCCGGCATCGACAGGCGGTAATCGTGCGCGACCCCTTCGCCGTAGGTCGTGGAACCTCCGAGGCAAGCGATTCGGAGGGTCCCCTCGGGCTTCTTGATCGAAATGTCCTCGCCCCGGAATCCCAGTGAATTGTGGCGATTCTTGTCCCGCTGGTAGTTGGGGGTCAGGGCGAAGCCGAGGTGGCGGTGCACGATGAACCGACCGTAGTTTCCGGAGCGTTCCTGGAGATCGGCGATCGTGCCGAAATTCGCGAAGGCTTCCTCGCTGGCCCAGCGGCGGAGCCAAATGCGCGCACCCAATTCCAGCGCCACTACGGCGAGAAAGAGAATCCCTGCCCCGCGAACGAGGAATCGCGCCCACCGACTCGGACCTCGCATCCGCGGAGTCTACCAGTGAAGAGACCGCGTACCCGCCCCTGGGCCCAGATGCTCGGTGACGTAAGCTGCACCAGAGGCCACCGAACCATGACGAAGGCCCAGGATGCTCTGGTTCGACTTCTGCGCCAGGCCTACTCCGGCGAACGAGCCGCTGCGTACGCTTATCAGGGGCACGCCCGATCGGTACGCGACCCGAGGGTCAAGGCGGAGATTCGAAAGATCGAGCGGGAAGAGTGGGAACATCGCGCCAACAACCTCGCACTGCTGCAGGCGCTGGGTGCAACTCCGAGTCGCTGGCTGGAATTCAAGATGTCCGTCATTGGGCGATCCATCAGCGCATTCTGCCGGGTCGGCGGCTGGTTCATCCCGATGTACGGAGCCGGGAAGCTCGAGCGCAGCAACATCGGCGAGTACACCGTCGCGGCCGGGCTTGCGCAGGCTGCCGGTCATGCCGACATGGTGCCGATCCTGCTGACGATGGCCGAAGTCGAGTGGGACCACGAACAGTACTTCCGACGCCATGTCAAGGCGCACTGGCTCGGCCGTTTGGTACCGATTTGGCCAGAGCCCCCGCCCCGGAATTCGATTCGCGAAGGTCTGAAGACGGAAGCTCTCACTGCGGGTTCCCGAACGTAATTCCCCGGCAATAACCACCCCCAGCGCGTGGTACGGCGGCGTCTCACCCAGCCGCGGACACCCGATTATCATGGTCCCCATGCCAAACCCCGAGATGATCGAGGTGGAAAACGTCAACACGCCGGGAGTTCGCACCCGGGTGAACGCAGAGAAATACCGAGCGGCCCGCGAGGCGCTCTTGAAAGCGCTGCCGAAAAAACCGCCGGGTCTCACTCAGAGCGAAATGGGCCTGGCGATTCTCCCCCATCTGCCGGAGGCACTCTTCCCCGGTGGTGCCAAGTCCCTCTGGTGGATGAAGACCGTGCAGCTCGATCTCGAAGCGAAGGGCCTGGTGCGACGGGACCCGAAGGCGAAGCCGCTGCGCTGGTGGCGAACCTGAGGATGTCATCGAGGTGGTGATTGGTTGATGTCGACGATTTCCGGCCCCTGAGACTCGGGCGGGTTCAGGGCGCTTCCCAGATGGCGACTTCGAAACGGCCGGTGGAGTTGGCGGCGCCGCGGTACATCCCGGCGGAATTGAATTCCATGGCGAGGGATCCGTCCGCGCCGACGGCGATGAGGCCGCCGTCGTCGGGATTGAGTCTCTGGTGGATGATTTCGCGCGCGGCATCTTGGACATTCGCGCCGCGGTAGCGCACGAGCGCCGACATTTCGCGGGCCACTCCGTGCCGCATGAACACCTCGCCGGTGCCGGTGCAGGAGACGGCGCAGGTGGCGTCATCCGCGAAGTTGCCCGCGCCGACCAAGGGAGTATCGCCGATTCGGCCGAAGCGTTTGTTGGTGAGACCGCCGGTGGAGGTGGCGGCCGCCAGATGGCCGCGTGCATCACGAACGACCGCGCCCACGGTGCCGTATCCAGTCGAGGGATGGGATTTTGCTGCCTCTTCCGCCTGCACCTCGCGGAGGATTTGGAGTCGGTAGTCCGTGTCGAACCAGGAATTGGCCACGCGCTCGACTCCCATTTCGTCGGCGAATTTTTCGGCGCCGTCTCCGGCCAAGAGAATGTGCCGCGTGTTGCGCATCACGAGCCTCGCCAATTCGATCGGGTGACGCACCGTGCGTACGGCGGCGACCGCGCCGCACGACAGGTCGCGCCCGTCCATGATGCAGGCGTCGAGTTCGTGGGTCCCGGCGTTCGTGTACACGGCGCCCCTGCCGGCGTTGAAGAGCGGGTCGTCTTCCAAGATTTTCACGACACTCTCGGCGACGACGAGGGCGTCGGTCCCGGCGGCGAGGAGGCGAGTGCCTTCCCGGAGGGCGGCCTCGAGCGAGCGCTCGTAGGCGGCGATGCGCTCCGCGGGGAGAGTCTTCGGGATCGTCCCGGCACCGCCGTGAATCGCGATCGCCCAGGTCACCGAGGGCGAGGTGGAGTCCTGGGAGCTGGAGCAGCCGAAGCAGAGGAGGGAGAGGAGAAGAAGGCTCGGGAGTCGCATGGGGGGGATCGTAGCGGGGAGAGGCGTGGGGAGGGCTGCGGCGCGCGAGGAGAGGGGTGGGAGGGCGGCGGAACTTCGGTTCTTGGGGGTGGTGGTACGGGGCATCGGTAGCGGCCGGATCTGGTGATCCGCGGTCCCGCCGGCCGACCGCCCCATCGCGACGTGCGTGCCACCATCAATGGGAACGCGGATCACCAGATCCGCCTGCGACCAGACCCCGTAGTCTAGGAAATCGTTACGGAGCGCCACCGTCGGCCTCCCGATCGCGCATTCACTCCCGGCGCTCCCCGCCGGGACCTCGACCCAGCCCCATTCGGCGTCTCCTCACCGGGCGCCCTAGCCATCGGGGCCGGGGGGAATTACCCTCACACCGGTGAGCGGGGCGGGAATTGGGTGGCTTGTCGGGAACGGGCGAGGGGTGTGTAATGGGAGGGCGAGGTCGGAACGACCCGCGCTGAGGTTTGCCTATGCGAAGCCTGTGTTTCTTGGCTGCTCTGACGTTGGTCGCGAGTTTGGGGGCGCAGGCTCCGGTCGTGCTGGCCACGATCGACGGGCCGACCTCGCCCGAACAAATGGCGTCCCAAAACGGGCTCGCGGGGCTCGGCGATGTCAATGGAGATGGAGCCCCCGACTTCATCGTGGGGTCACCGAGCTGGCCCGCGCCGCATCCCACGATTGTCGGGGCCACGGTCGCGCAGGTCGGGAAGGCGAGGGTGATCAGCGGGGCCACGCTGCAGCCGCTGTTCGAGATCACCGGCACCACGAACCTGCAGGCCCTCGGCCGGTCGGTCGCCAACGTCGGCGATCTCGATGGCGACGGCCGCAATGATGTCGCGGTGGGCGCTCCGATGTTTGGGCCGACCGTGCCGGGCGCGGTGCCACCGCCGCCCCAGGTGCAAGTGTGGTCGACGGGAACGGCATCGCCCCTGTTCACGATCACGAGTGGCAGCGGCGGATTTGCGAGCTCGAACTTCGGGTTCAGCGTGGCGGGCGCGGGGGACGTCGGACAAGTTTCGGGTGGAGTGTTTGTCGCAATTCCGGACGGTGTTCCGGATCTCATCGTCGGGGCCTCGACCGGCAATGCCGCGGCCGTCTACTCCGGCGCCGGGGGAGCGCTGATGTTCGTGATGGACGCCAGCACCGTGAATCCCCCGCTCCCCGCCGCGCCCTACTTGGCCGCGAACGAGGACTTTGGTGGCGCGGTGGCGGGCGGGCACGACGTCAACGCCGACGGAATTCCGGACCTGTTGGTTGCCGCGCGACTTTCGACGCTCGGAGGCACACTTCCGACTTCGACGAGTGTGCAGCAAGCCGGGGCGGTGTTTGTCCTCTCGGGCGCGGGCGGGGCCGTGATCGCCCTGATCCTCGGCGGGCCGGGAGATGGCCTCGGCCAGTCGGTCGCATTCATCGACGATGCGGATGGCGACGGTGTGACCGACTTCGCGATCGGGGCGACGCGCACCGATGTGGGGGCCACGGACTCCGGGTCGGTGACGCTGTACTCGGGCGCGACCCGCGTGCCCCTGTGGACGGCGAGTGGCTTGGTGGCCGCCGACGCGTTTGGCTACGCCGTCGTGGGAGCCGGAGATTTTAACGGAGACGGAGTGTCCGAGGTCTTGGTCGGCACTCCGACGACCGACATCGGGGCGTCGAACACGGGAAGTGTGACGCTCCTCGACGGGGCCTCCGGCACCCGCTTCGAGTCCCTGCACGGGCTTTTGGCCACCGACCTCCTCGGGCGCTCCATCGGCTACTTCGGCGACGGCGATAACGACGGTTATCCCGAGCTGTTGGCCGGAGCCCCGGTCGCCGATGTCGGAGGATCTTCGACCGGCACGGTGTCGATCGTCTCCTTCGGTCCGCACCTCGGCGCCTGTGCGGCGGGAACGGTGCCCAATGGCTCGGGTGGACAGGCGGATGTCCTTCGCATCAGCGGCTCGAGCGGCGCATCTCCTCGTCGCGTCGATGTCGCCGTGGGGGCTCCGTTCTCCATCGACTTCACGCCCGGTCCGCTCGCTTCCGCGCCGTCGCCCTCTTACTTGATCCTCTGTATCGGGGTTCCGCTCGCCGCTGATCAGACCTTGCTCCCCGGAATCGGTACGCTGTGCTTCCCGGCGCCGATTTTGTCGCCCGCCGATCCGCGGCTCTTCCTGTTTTCGAACAGCTTCGTACCCTTGGACCCGTCGGCGTTGATCGCGACCACGCCGGCCGCGGCGTTTTCTCTCCCGATTGCCGGTGGCCTCTCAAGCCCGGTGCGCGTCACCTTGAGCGGCGTCACCCTGGAGGGAAGCCAGCTCCGCATCGCGAATTCCGTGCTTCTCAATGTCCGCTGAACTCTCTGCGGCCTCGTTGCCGCTCGCTCGTTCGAGCTCCGAACCGGTTGCCCACGGGCGACGCTGGCCCTGGCCCCTGCGCTTCGTCCGGGCCTGCATCCTCCTCGGCCTGTGGGCGATGGCGCTCTCCGTCGGGATGGGCTATTGGGGCCGCGGGAGCTGGGAATTCGAATTGTTTGTCCATTGGACGCCGGCCGCGGGCTGGATCGCGCTGGCGGGGCTGCCTCTGGCCATCTGGTGGCAGCGGCACGTGCTCTCCTTGGTCTTGGTCATCGTCCTCGCCCGCGCCGTCTATCTCGTCTGGCCGCTCCTCGACTTGCCGTCTCCCGCGGTGCCCCCGCCGCTCAGCGGTGGGGTTCCTTTGACCGTGGCCTCGGTGAATCTCCTGTGCGGACGAGGCGCGACCGACACTTTGTTTTCCTGGGCCCAGTCGACGAAGCCCGACTTGATCGGAATCCAGGAGTTCACTCCCGAGCTGGAAGTGGTGCAGGAGCGCGCTCGGGACCTCTATCCGCACTGGGTCACCAAGCCTGCACCGGGAACTACGGGAATTGCCCTCGCTTCTGTCCACCCGATCGTGCAGTCCCGTTTCCTATATGCGCGCTCGGACCTCCCGCAAATCGAAGCGGTGGTCGACGTGGAGGGGCGGCACCTGCGGGTCTTTGTGGTGCACACCTTCCCGCCGCTCTCCTCGACTTCGGTTCGGATGAACCAGTCGTTTCTCACTCAATTGAGCGCCAGTATTCGAGAGTCACGCGAGCCCGTGTTGGTCATCGGCGACTTCAATTTGACGCCCTGGTCCGAGAGCTTTCGATACTTCCGAGCGACGAGTGGATTGAGTGACGGGCGGCGCGGTTTGGGGGTTCGGCCAACCTGGCCATCGACCCCCCTCGTACGGGTCCTTGGAATTCCGATCGACCACATCCTCGCCGAACCTCCGCTCGCGGTCACGGCGATCGATGTCGGCCCGGAGAGCGGCTCGGATCATCTGCCGCTCATCAGCCGGATCGTCTGGCCGCGCTGAGCGCTACTCGTAGGCGGCGATCCACTCGAGCGGCTGATCGGAGCGGATCGAGCGCAAGTTGGGCCAGCGGATTTCGATTTCTTGGCGGGTCATGACCGGCTCCTTCAGCCAACTGCCTTCATACTTGAGAGGCTTGTCGGCGGCCACACGCTCGGCCACGAAGGCGCGGTGCGCGGCCCGGCGGCGCTCGGCGTCACCGGTGGCAATTCCCGGTGCGGCCCGCATCGATTGCGCGATCGACGGCGCCAACGCCGCCGCGATGTCGAGCCCGATCGACGAGCGGCCGGCGATCGCGGCGGCCTGCATCGAGGTGCCGGTTCCGACGAAGGGGTCCAAGACGCAGTCGCCCTCGACCGAGAACATGCGAATGAGCCGCAGCGCGAGTTCCAGCGGAAAGGCGGCGCTGCGCTCGCGGAGATCTTCGTCCACGGCGGCAAGCTCGCCCGGATTCTCGGCGAACAGAGGCGCCTCGGCTTCGAGTTTTTGTCGAACTCCCAGGAGGTTCATCCAGAGATCGGAGAACCACACGTTGCGCTCTTCCCAAAAGTAGGCGCTGCGTCCTCGCAGGGCTTTGTCCGCCGGCTTGGGAAACGCCCGCTTCGTGCCCTTGCGAGCCAGGAGTATGTACTCGTGTTCGTAGGTGACGTACGCCCCCGGAGGCAACATTCCGGACCCCAAGAACTTGGTCGGTGAGTTGTTGGGTTTGCGCCAGAGAATGTCCGGGAGAACCGCCATGTCGAGGGCCATCAGCTTCTGCAGGATGCGCGCGTGATTGGGGTAGAGCTGGAACTCTTCGTCGACGGTCCTCGTGGCGTCCCCGATGTTGATAGCCATGATCCCGCCGGGAATGAGGACCCGGTGGCACTCGGCCCAGACTCGATCGAGCTCCTGATGCATGAGCTCGAAGGCGTGACGCGGCCTACCACCGCGGAGCGCTTCGACGGACGCCGGAGCCATGGCCGCGAACACCTCGTCCCACATCTCGATCATGGGGTAGGGGGGGGAGGTCGCGACGAGGGCGACCGAGGCGTCCTTGACTGCGCTCTGGTTGCGAGCATCGCTGACGATCAATCTGTGCCTGGTCTGCAAGTCCAAGGGATCTCTCCGGAAGGTCGGGGAAGGTATCAGGTTTTGGTGGAATTCGGGCGCTGCCGGGATTCGGGGAGCGACGGGTCTGGCGCCTTCTTTCGCGGGGAGTCGCTCCTACAATGGCCGACCCGCGGGAGCGCCTCCCGTAGGCTCATCCCCGGAGTTCCTATGAAATGCCTGATGGTCCGCGCTCACGGCGGCCTCGATGCCCTGGAGATCTTGGACCGGCCGGTGCCGGAGATCCGCCCCGATGAGGTGCTTCTGCGGGTGAAGGCGGCGGGCCTGAATCACCTCGACGTGTGGGTGCGCAAAGGGGTCGAAGGGCACAAGTTCCCACTGCCGATGATCCTCGGTTGTGACGGTGCGGGGGTGGTCGAGCAGGTCGGCAGTCTCGTGACTCAGGCCAAGGTGGGCGACTCCGTCGCGATCTCGCCCGGCTTCGCGGCCCCCGAGGCGAGTGAGAGTTTGGATGGCCGTCACCACCTCGCGCACGAGTACGGGATCTTCGGCGAGACGCGCGACGGAACATGCAGCGAATTCGTGGCGGTTCCGGCGCGCAATCTGCTGCCAATGCCCAAAGGGCTTTCGTTCGAGGATGCGGCGGCCTTCCCGCTCGCCGCGCTCACCGCGCATCACATGCTGGTCCATCGGGCCGCCATCCGCCCCGGAATGGACGTCTTGGTTCACGCGGCCGGCTCGGGAGTCTCGATCTACGCGATCCAGATCGCGAAGCTCTACGGCGCGCGTGTCTTCACGACCGCGTCGGATCCGGCCAAACTCGAAAAGGCGCGCTCTCTCGGAGCCGACGTGGTGATCGACTATCAGCGTGAGGACTTCCTGAAGCGAGTCCGCGAAATCACCGAAAAGCGCGGCGTGGACATCGTGATCGACCATGTGGGCCAAGCCACGTTCGGGGCGTCCTTGCGGGCGCTCAAGAAGGGTGGAGCGGTCGTCACCTGCGGGGCCACTTCAGGCCCCAAACTCGAGGCGGATCTGAGGCTCATCTTCTTCAAGAGCCTCTCCATCCTCGGCTCCACCATGGGCGGCATGGGCGAAATGCGCGAGGTCTGGAATCTCCTCTCCCGCGGTCTTCTGCGGTCCGTGGTGGACCGGGTGCTTCCGATGTCGCGGGCGCGGGAAGCGCACGCCGCTTTGGAAGCGCGGGCCACGTTTGGAAAAGTCGTTTTGAACCCGGAGTCCTGACTTGAGCACCTCGACGTTGACGATCTCCCATCATCCGGGGGGCTGGGCGGAAATCACCCTGTCTCGACCGGAAGTGATGAATGCCCTCAATCTCGCGCTCGTGCAGGATCTCACCCTAGCCTTGGACGATTTGGCCACGAAGCCCGGCCTTCGCGGGCTCATCTTGGTGGGCGCGGGGGACAAGGCCTTCGTCGCGGGCGCGGATATCTCCGAACTGCTCGTGCGCACTCGCGAAGACGCGATGCTCGCCATCAACGCGCGCCTGTTCCAAGAAATCGAGGACTTCCCGCAACCGGTGATCGCCGCCATTCGGGGCTACGCACTCGGAGGGGGGTGCGAGCTCGCGTTGTCCTGCGACATCCGCATCGGCACCGAAGACGCGGTGCTCGGTCAGCCCGAGGTCAAGCTCGGCATCATTCCCGGCGCCGGAGCGCCCCACCGACTCACCCGAACGGTTGGGCCGGGGCTCGCGCGGGAACTCATCTTCACGGGTCGCCTCGTCAAGTCCGACGAAGCGCAACGCATCGGACTCTTGAACCGCGTCGTCGCGAACGACCGGTTGCTCGACGAGGCGCGCGCCATGATGAGCGAGATCGCGAAGAACGGAGACCTCGCGGTCCGGCTCGCCAAAGTCGCGCTCAACGCGGCGGTCAACTCGGTCGATCGGCGGCACCAGGCCATCGAGGTGCTGTCGCAGGGAATCCTCTTCGAGACGGACGACAAAAAGCAGCGGATGACCCGGTTCCTCGAGCGGAAGAAGGGCTGACCCTGATGACGGCCTGGCACGATCTGCCCACGGATATCCATGTGCACATCCAACCGTGGGAGATGATGCACCCAAAGACCTTCGCGACGATCCGCAAGGGCCGCGAGGACTATCCTTTGATCGAACGGATGATGAAGGACCCGGCGGTTCTCGTCGATCATCTCGACGAAGTCGGGCTCGGGCGGGTCGGCCTCATCAACTACGTCGCCCCCGAGATCATGGGCTTCACCCACGAGGTCAATGCTTGGGTGGGGAACTATCGCGACCGCGCGCCGGGCCGCGTGCTCGCGTTCGGTGGTGTCCATCCGCCGGCCTGTGCGGACGTGCGGGAGGAGATGAAACGGGTCGTCTCCGACTACCGGCTCGATGCGATCAAAATTCATCCACCTCATCAGGCGCTGTCTCCGGACGCCTACCGCGACGGCTCTTGTCCGGAGCTCGCGGTGGTCTACGAGGCTTGCCAAGCGGCGAAGCTGCCGATCATGTTCCACACCGGGACGAGTATTTTTCCCGGCGCCCGCAGTCGCCTCGGGCAGGCCTTGGTGCTCGACGACGTCGCGGTCGACTTTCCCGAATTGCGCATGATCCTGGCGCACGGTGGCCGTCCGTTGTGGATGGAGGAGGCCTTCTTCCTCGCGCGAAGGCACCCGCATCTGTACATAGACGTGTCGGGGATGCCGCCCAAGAACTTGCTCGAGTACTTCCCGCGTCTCGAAGACATCGCCCACAAAGCCCTGTGGGGAACCGACTGGCCTTCTCCCGGGGTGAAATCCCTGGCCGCCCAACTCGCGGCGTTTCGTGAACTCCCGATTTCCGCGGCGGCGAAGGACCAAATCCTCCGCCAAAACGCGCTCCAACTCTTTCCGGTGAATCGCTCATGACTCTCGAACGCATCACGATCCTGGGCTCGGGCACCATGGGCGCGGGCATTGCCCAGACGGCCATGACCTCGGGCTTTGCCACCACCCTCTACGACATCAGCGACGAGTTGGTGCAAAAGGCCAAGTCCGCCATCTCGGATCGGCTCGAGAAGTTGGTGGAGAAGGGAAAGGTCGACGCTCCTTCGGCCGCCGCGGCGAAAGCGCGATTGCGACTTTCTTCCAACCTGGCGGACGCCGTCCGGGATGCGGATTACGTGATCGAGGCGATTCCCGAGAAGATCGACTTGAAGCGCGAGGTGTTTGCCAAGATCGAGGCGGCGGCGCCTTCGCATGCGGTCCTCGGCACCAACACTTCGACTCTGATGATTTCGGCCATCGCGCGTGACCTGACCGATCGGTCGCGCCTGATCGGAATCCACTTCTTCAATCCGGTCCCGGTGATGAAATTGATCGAAGTGGTGATGGGGCCGGACACTTCCCCCTCGGCTTACGCGGCCACGCTCGACGTCGCGAAGCGCATGGGCAAAGAGACCGTGAAGGTCAAAGAGTCGCCGGGTTTCACGACCTCTCGCATCAACGCTCTCATCGGCAACGAGTCCTTCCGCATGCTGGAGGAGGGCGTGGCGTCGGCGGCAGACATCGACAAAGCGCTGAAACTTGGCCTGAACCATCCCATGGGTCCATTCGAGATGGTGGACCTGGTGGGACTCGACGCGCGTTTGAACAACCTCCGCGCCCTTTACGAAGCTCTGAAGGATCCGGCCTACAAGCCGAGCCCGCTCTTGGAAAAGCTGGTGGCGGAAGGGCGTCTCGGCCGCAAGTCGGGCCGGGGCGTCTATCGCTACGACGCGAAGGGCAACATCGTTCCCGACGCCTGATGGCGGAACCCCAGCGCTGCGGCTGGCGGGTTGTGGGTACCAACGTCCTACGGGTCCTGGTTCGAACGCCCGCGCGGACGCTGAACTGAACGGGCCCCCATCAACCGGTCAGCGCAGGCTTGCGAGGACTTTGCGCGCCTGCTTTCCGAGACTCGACTCGAAGGACTCCCGCCGCACCGCGATCTTCTGGCGAAGTTCGGGATCCTTGAGGTCCCGGCGGGTGGCCGAGCCGAAATTGCGCACGAGGAGCGGCGATTCGAGCCCGCCGCCGAAAGACCGATCGAAGCCGGCCAGGGCTCGGTAGTAGCCCTTCTGTCCCGCTACCCGGCCGCAGGCTTGGACGACGCCGTCGATGACGTGAGCGCGCGTGCAGAGGTCCCACTCCGGCCAGGTGGCCAGGGTTTCCCCCCACTGGTCGAAGAAGGGGCCGACGGGCAAAAGGAGGCGAGGATGGGCCCGAAGCGGGCGGATCTCGCGCAACGGATAGTGCCGATGTCCCTCGGACGCGAGGATGTCCTTGTAGAGCGCGGCGGCTTTGATGAAGGCACCGCCAAATCGCTTGGGCTCGTCGTGGGCGAGGCGGCCGAAGGCAGCCTTGGCATCGGCGCCGAAGCGTTTGCCTTTTTCGGCCGAGAAGCCCTGGTCGAGGTCGCCGGCGTTGTGGGTCATCGCCGCGGCGACGATCAAGAGGTCGCGCTCCCGCCCGTAACTGCGAACGAGAGTGTCGAACGCCTGAGCCTCACGCGAGAGCTCGGCCTCGATCGCGGCGAGCACGGCCTCGGCGCCGTTTTGATCTTCGATCTTCAAGCACCCGAGGTATGCCCCGCCGAGTACCGAGAGGCGCTCCCCGTCGTGGCCCGATACGGGGCCGGCCCCGTCGACGTCGACGACGCGCGCACTGATGCCGGTGATGTCCCAGCGGGCGAGGCCCAGCGCAAAGTCGCGCATGCGGTCATGCTCGGCCGTTGGGCGATCCTGGAACCAGAGATGACTGCGAATCTTCGTGTCCACATCGGTCGGAACGAAGGACGCAACGCTCGCAAAATGGCAAGCCACGCAGAGAGCGAAGTAGTCGGTCCACTGCTCGGGCGTCGGCGTTTCGCAGGCCTCGGGGTGGCTCTCGCTTTGGAGGATCGCCCAAAAGCCGAGGGGATGGTCGCCGAGTTCGATGAGTCGAGCGTCCCGGCGCGCCGGGCGGTCAGCCTCGGGGGGGAAGGTGCCGTCGAACTGCCAGGGCGAGGTGTTTTTGACGAGGCTCTTCAGCCGCTTCGGGCCGATGAACCCGCCGAAGGCCGCACGGCCCTCGAGATCACTGGGGTTTTCCACAGCAGTGTTTGTATTTCTTCGCGCTTCCGCAGAAGCAGGGGTCGTTGCGGCCGAGTTTGGGCGCGGCGCGACGGTCCGGCGTTCGGCGCGGAGAGGTTCCGACTGCCGCGCGCCCGGGATTCTTCAGAGCCGCCTCGTACCCGGCGCGATGCTGGTCCACGGCGCTTGACCATTCCCAGGCCGAACTGAGGCCGACCTCGCGGGTCACGTGGAGAAGGAACTCCTCGATCAGGTCGACGAGGTCGGTCCGGTAGGGCTCTTGGCCCTGGAGGCGGCCGGGCAGAATCTGGGTGAGGAGCGCCCCGATCTGCTCCCGATCGAGGGTGTCGGGCGGTTGGCAAAGGTCCCGCCCGAACACGTGAACCAAGAGCTCTCTCACCTCATCTGCGGAGGCGCCGAGGCGCTGGCGCCAGCGGGCGCCCTCAGGTGTGTCTTGGAAGCTGGCGTAGAGGAGGCGCCACGAGTCGGAAAGGTCGAAATCCGACATCAGTCGTGGATGTGCTCGGCGAGATAGCGCTCCTTGCCGAGATCCTTGATGAGGCTGAGCTGCGTCTCGTGGTAGTCCACGGACTCTTCTTCGTCCTTCAGGATGCGCTCGACGAGTTGACGCGTGCCATTATCGCCCTTCGCGCGGCAAAGCTCGGTGGCGTGGTTCAGCCGGGCTACCGCAGTGAGTTCGAGCGCGAGGTCGACCTCGTGCTGCTCGACCACGTTCTCGCCGACCCGGATCGGATTCATCCGCTGCATGTTGGGGATGCCGTCCAAAAAGAGGATGCGCTCGATGAGTTCATCGGCGTGTTTCATCTCCTCCATCGCGTCTCCACGCTTCGCGGCGGCGATCTTCTTGTAGCCCCAGTTCTCGCACATCTTGTAGTGGATGTAGTACTGGTTGATCGCCGTGAGCTCGGCGGTCAACACATCGTTCAAAGCGGAGATGATTTCCGGATCGCCCTTCATGCGTCGTCCTTTGGGTTGGACTCGCATGGTACGCGCCGACCCCGGACCCACGAAGGGGGGCTCGGGAAAAGGCGGTGGGGGCTCAGGGAGCCGAGTTGGTTGGATTCGCCGCGCGGGCCCGGGGCTCGGTCTGGCGCGCGTGCTGGCCGCACCCGGCGAGGAGTTCGGCGAGCAGGGGGCGACATCCTCCGCAGCCGGCTCCGGCAGAGCAGCGCGAGGCGATTTCCTCGCAGGTGCGGGCGCCTCGGCGAGCGAGCTCGCGAACGTCGCGGTCGGTGAATCCGGTGCAGTGGCAGACGATCATGGGAGGTCTCGGAGGCAACTCCGACATCGGAATCTACTCCATCCGGAACTGAGAATCAATCTCATTCAAACTTGACGGGGTAGTCGTCTTTGACCTGGTCGAGTGAAATAATCGGGCGGCCGACCGGGGTTCCTGGGCTTTGGAACTGAACTCCGGCCGAATCGGCCAGCTTGATCGTTGAATCAGGGAGCCCCGGCAGGCTCCCCCAACTCCCCTAGGAGGTGCTCATGTCGCGGATCTTGACCCTGGTGCTCTTCGCCGGAGCGCTCGCCTCGAGCGGGCTTCTGGCGCAGGAAAGCGGCGGCCCGAAGCCGCCGGTGACGAAGGACAAGCCGAAGGCCACCGTGACCTTCGCGAAGACGTGGGACGCGGCGCTCGAGGAGGCCAAACTTCTCAACGTGCCGATCGTGGTGCACAGCCACGGCTTCTACTGAGGCCCCTGCTGGGGCATGCATTCTGCCGTGATGCAGAATAAGAAGTATGTCGAGTTCGCGAAGCAGAACACCGTCGAAGTGATCGCCATTGGCAGCTTGGACCAAGCGGTCCAAAAGCAGGATCCCAAGGCGTCAGCGTTCATGGCCAAGGACGAGTCCGGCCAAGAAGTCGCCTACATGCTGAATTGGCCCAACCTCACCTACGAGGAGATGTTGGCGCTGAATCGCTCGCCCGCGGGGCAGTTCAACAAGACCGGCAAGATCCCCTACACCTCCATTGTGAACCCGCACACGGGCGAGGAATGGAAGGGCATGTCGGGCGGCCAGAGCGGAAAGGGCATCTCCGAGTCCTGCGAGGAGCTTCGCAAGGAGCTCGTGAAGCAGCATGGCAAGGGGGTCGCGCGCAAGGATCTCGAGAAGCTTTCGACCGCCGAAGCCGCTGCCAAGACGGCTCGCGAGGCCAAGGACTACTCGAAGGCGATCGAAGCGCTGGCGAAGTTCAGCGGCGATGGCCAGCCCGAAGCGATTGCGACTCGTGTCAAGTTCGCCAAAGAAGGCGTGATCGCCGCCGCCGAGGGTGAATTCAAGGAGATTGAATCCTTGGCTTCCTCGGATGCGATGAAGGCCAAGAAGGACCTTCCCGGTTTCATCGGCCGCGCCAAGGGCACGGGCTTCGATGACAAGGCGAAGGAGCTCATGAAGTCCCTCGCGTCCGGCAATAACTGAGTGCGGGATGGCCCCGGAGGGGCGGCGGCATTCGGTCGCGCCCCTCCCGAGTTTGGCCTCCTGAACCGAGGCGACCGACCGGTCGCCGTCGTCTTCATCAAGACTTCTTGAAGACGCTCACCGCGAAGAGCACCACGAGCGCTCCCAAGGTCGCGTGTGCGAGGTTCGCGGCGATTCCCACCCCGAGGTTGATTCCGATCCTCGGCAGGAGGAGTCCGGCCACGAACGCGCCCACGATGCCGACGACGATGTTGCCGCCGAGGCCAAAGCCCCGGCCCTTCATCAAAACCCCGGCGATCCAGCCCGCGACCGCACCGATCCCGAGGTTCACCAAGACGGCTTGCAAATTCATGAGGAAGTCCCCATCAGAAGGTCATTGGCCTTCGAGTCCGCGGCAGTCAGGCCGCGCTCTCGACCGAGGGCCCAGGCCTCGACATCACAGCGGTGAGGATCTTAGCTGGAGAGGGGGGCGGCAGCGTGCAGATACGGTGATCCGCGTTCCCACCGTCCCACCGTCCCCTCGCGACGTGCGCGCCCCCGCTCGCTCGCGACGTGCGCGCTGCCGTTCTCTCGCGCCGTGCGCGCCCCACTCGTTCGCGACGTGCGCGCCACCCCCCATGGGAACGCGGATCACCAGATCCGCC
>CADEGH010000043.1 GCA_902826835.1 uncultured bacterium
CGCGGATCACCAGATCCGCCTGCGACTTGAGCCCGTAGCCCAGGTCGACATCACGGAGCGCCTCCGACGGCCTGGTGATCCCCTCTCCGCTTCCGACTCCTCTCTTGAAAACAAGAACACCCCTCTGGCGCGCATTGAAACTTCCGCTCCTAAGCCTCTCCTCGCCCCCCATCCCCAGCGTGCGGATCTGGTGATCCGCGTTCCCACCGCCCCACCGTCCCGCCGGACTTCCCAAGCATCCCCCGGGTCCTTGAACCTCCCGGCCCCACGCCAAGCTTTGCTATAGGAACAACCTCCCCGCGCCCGAGGCACCCATGAAATCCGTCCCTTCCCAGTCCCCCGTGCCCTCCGACATCGAGATCGCCCAGACGGCCAAACCCCGCCCCATCGTCGACGTGGCCCGGGACATCGGGCTTTCGCCGGACGACATCGACCTCTACGGCAAGTACAAAGCCAAGCTTCCCCTGGAGCTGTCGGCGCGGCCTCCCCGCGGCCGGTTGGTGGTGGTCACCGCGATCAACCCGACGCCGGCTGGCGAAGGCAAGAGCACAGTCAGCGTCGGCCTGACGCAGGCATTCCGGCGCCTGGGCGTCAACGCCATCCTGTGCATGCGCGAGCCGAGCCTCGGCCCCGTCTTCGGCGTGAAGGGAGGCGCGGCGGGCGGCGGCTACTCGCAGGTGATTCCGATGGAGGACATCAATCTCCACTTCACCGGCGACTTCCACGCCATTGCCAGCGCCCACGCACTCCTGTCGGCGGTGATGGACAATCACCTCCAACAAGGCAACGAGCTCGATCTCGATCCGCGCCGCATCACCTGGCCGCGCACCATCGACATGAACGACCGGGCCCTCCGCAACGCCATCATCGGACTGGGCGGTACCGCCGACGGGATCGTGCGCGAAGAACACTGGGTCATCATCCCCGCCAGTGAAGTCATGGCCATCTTGGCCCTCTCGACCAGCCGCGAAGACCTCGAGGCACGACTGGCTCGCATCGTCGTGGGCGCAACCTCGAGCAAAGACCGGAAGCCCGTTCGCGCCGGGGATCTCAAGGTCGCGGGAGCGATGGCGCTCCTCCTCAAAGACGCCCTGCGCCCCAACCTCGTGCAAACCCTCGAGGGCGGGCCGGCTCTCGTCCACTGCGGTCCGTTCGGCAATATCGCGCACGGCTGCAATTCGCTGATGGCGACCCGCGCCGGCCTCGCGCTCGCGGATGTCGTCGTCACCGAGGCTGGATTCGGCTCCGACCTCGGGGCCGAGAAGTTCTTCGACATCAAGTGTCGCGCCGGCGGCCTCATGCCCGAAGCTGCGGTGATCGTGGCCACGATCCGCTCGCTCAAGATGCAAGGGGGCGCCGACAAGAAGTCGCTCGCGGTTGAAAACCTCACCGCGCTGCGGGCAGGACTCGAGCACGTCGACCACCACGTCCACAACGTGCGTCAATTCGGAGTGCCCCCGGTGCTCGCCATCAACCGCTTTGCCGCCGACACGCCGGCTGAAATCAAGATGTTGCAGGAGTACGCCGCCCAACAAGGCGTGCGCGTTGTCCTCTGTGACGTGTGGGCCCGCGGAGGAGCCGGTGGCGAGGACCTGGCGCGCGAGGTCCTCGACGTGCTGGAACGAAAAACCGCCAATTTTCGCCCGCTCTACGCGACAGACCTTCCAATCCGCACCAAGATCGAGACCATCGTCAAGAAGGTCTACGGCGGCGAAGGCGTGAACTTCGCCCCCGCTGCCGACCGAGCGATCGACTACCTCGAATCGATCGGCCTGGGCAATACCCCAGTCTGCATTGCCAAGACGCAATACTCGCTGACCGACGATCCGACGAAACTCGGTCGTCCCCGCGATTTCCGCATCACCATCAACGAAGTCACGCCGTCGGCCGGCGCGGGTTTTGTCGTCGCCAAAGCCGGCGACATCATGACCATGCCGGGCCTGCCCAAGATCCCGGCGTCAGAGACCATGCGGCTTTTGCCCGACGGGTCGATCGCCGGCCTTTCCTGAGCGGAATCGGAATCTAAGTCGGGATCAGCAATACTGAGCCACGCGCTTCAGCTCGAGCTCGTGGAACCACAGATCATCGTTCGGAACGTCCAGTTTCAACTGGACAAAATCGCCGTCCCGGTTCGGGACAAATTGGAGCGTGCCCTCGGCAAACCACGCCGACTCCGCACGCCAGCGAATCACGAAAGTGTCGTAGTGGAGGTGTTCGAGATCGGCCACCAGCGAAGCGTTAGGGAGTAGTCTCAGCACGAGTCGATTGTCTTCCATCCCCACCGTCGCATCTCCATACATCGGGCAGCGGAACCTGCCCACATACGCATCCGAAGATCGACTCGGCTTCGTCCCCGCGGCTTTCGGCTCCATTTGTTTGCGGATGCGCTCGTAGAACTCACGGCGATCGGCCCGGTCGCGCTCGAGATCCGGAGTCAGCCAATCCTGCTGATCCCCACCGAGAAATTCGTCGACAATCGTGTTCGCGAGCGACGGTGCGATGCCGGTCATGCTGTTGGTCAACACGACGATGCCGAGTTTCTCCTCGGGCACCATCAGAACGTGCGAGTACATGCCGTCGTATCCGCCACCGTGCGAGGCGGTCAATCGGCTCTTGTAGTCGGCGAGCACCCAACCGAGCCCGTAAGCGCGAAAGTGCGTCGTCGGGCTGCGCTTCCGGAACGCCTCCCCCACCGACATGGGAGTGTGCGGGTGCCACATGCGCCTTGAGGAAGCCTCCGAGAACAAGCGGCGCTCGCCGTCGATGCGACCTCGCTCAAGCTGGACGATCAGCCACTTCGCCATGTCGCCCGAACTGGAAATGATGCCCCCGGCCGCCGCCATCGAGTCCCAGTTGTACCAGGGAATTGCTGTGATCTTGTCGGGCGTGGGTTTGTGCGGAGTCGCGACGTTGGTTGCCGCGGCGAGCTCCGTGACGGACGTCAACGTCCGGCTCATTCCGACCGGATCGAAGATCCGACTCTTCATGAACTGCTGCCAATTCACTCCACTCGCCTTGGCTATCACCTCACCCGCCGCGAGGAACATCAAGTTCGAATAGCCGTAACTCGCGCGGAACGGGCCCGCGGGTTTCAGATGGCGCGTCCGTCGCAGAATCTCCTCGGGGGAATAAGGCGTGCCCCACCACAACAGATCGCCGCTGAACGTCCCGAGCCCGCTGCGGTGACACAGAAGATCGTCGACCCGAAGCTCCGCCGACACCCAGGAATCGTAAAGCTGCATCCACGGGAGGTGCCGCTGCACCGGATCGTCGAAGCGCAGCTTGTTCTCCTCCGCGAGCATCGCCACCGCCGCCGCGGTGAACGCCTTCGTGTTCGAAGCGATGGCGAACAGGGTATCCCCGTCCACGCCCTCCGGCTTCCCGAGTTCCCGGACGCCATAGCCCTTGGAAAGGAGGACCTTCCCATCCTTGACGATCGCCACCGACAGACCGGGGACGCTCCACTCCTCACGGGCCTTGGCAATGACGCCGTCGAGCTTGGCGACATCCTGGGCCGGCCTGTCAGGGGCAAGCACCAGGGCCACGGCCCAAACTCCAACCAAGAATTTCGAAGTGTCTCGCAAGTGCATGGTGGCGGATCCTATCGGATCGACCGAGCCTCGGGAGTCGCGCGTTGCCCGCTGTCCCTGAGATCAGCCAATCCCGATTGATCTGGGCGGTATCGGGCCGATGGCTCCCGAATCGCAATCGAAGGGGTCGGGCCGCAGCCCGCGTCGGCTCGAATCGGGAAGTCCGTCTCACTGGTGACATACCAGGTCGACACGTCGGGGCCGCGCCTTCGATGGCGGTTGGTGAACCCCAAGACCTCCTCTACCATTCACCCGCATGGGTCATCACACACCGGAGGAAGAGATCGAGCGCCTGATCGATCCCGAACTCCGCGCCGAGATCGGGGATCCCGTCCCGGTGCCGTTTGCTTCTTCGGTCGTCTACCTGCCTCTCTTCTTCGTCTCGGCCGTGCTGGCCTTGTTCTGGCAGGACTCGTTACCCGGACGGCCCAAGTCCTGGGAGAACCACCTCCTGGATCTCGGCCTCGGCGTTGGCACGGCCCTGGTCTTTGCGTCCGTGTCCCACCTCCTCGGCCGTTTCACCGCCCCGTTCCAGCGGCTCGAAGCCGAGTTTCGTCGCGTCCTGGGTGGCCTCACCTTCCGGCAGATCGCCTGGGTGTCTCTGCTCTCGGGTTCCGCCGAGGAGATGTTCTTCCGCGGTGTCCTTCAGCCGTGGATCGGGTGGATCCCGGCCAGCCTGGTTTTCGGGCTGGTTCATTTCATTCCAAGTCGGGTGTTCCTACCTTGGACTCTCTCCGCTCTCGTGGGCGGCTTCGCCCTGGGCGCTCTCTACGATCACTGCGGAACCCTGCTCGCGCCCACCGTAGCCCACATCCTCGTGAATCTGATCAGCCTCACTCTCATCATTCGCCCGCAACATTCGCGTTGACGGCTTAGCCAACGGGCTTTCTCGAAATTCTTGACGGAATCCGGACCAGACGTCGTCTTTGTCCATGGAGTCGCGACCGTCGCGGCGCTCCCCACAGTCGCCCTTCTCCGCTTGGTCATAAATTGGAGGATTAACCCGCCATGGATCATTGGCCATACTCCGTCCGCAAACAACTGATCGACTCCATACACAGTAGATGGAAGCGTATCGATTGGGACCGCCGCTTTCCTTGGTGGCGACGCCCATCCAAAGTTCACATTCTCATGTACGCCGAGGGCTCGTCGATTCGCTTCGACGGCGGCTCGTTCGGCGGCCTGACCTACGTGAAGTCGCTGCTCGAATCGCGATCGTACGCCTACGTCGACTTCCAGATCACGACGGTGCATCGGGACGGCGACAGCTCCGCCACGATCAAGGAGGCCCGCAAGCTCACGGACCTCAACCTCAACGATTACGATCAGGTGTGGTTCTTCGGCATCGGCTCGACCCCGGAGCTCGAACCGGCGGAGGTCACCGCGCTTCAGGCTTTCATGGCCGCGCCGAAATTCGGCGGAGTGCTGGTCACGGGTGACCACGCCAGTCTCGGCCGCAGCATCGCGGGTCAGGTTCCCCGCGCGGGGCAGATGCGCCTCTATCCGGCACCTCCGAGCTCGCCGCCGACTTGGAACACCACCCTGGTCGAAGGCGCCGACGCCGACACGGCCTACGAATTCATCGAGCAGTCGGACGATCGTCCGCAGCGAATCCGGTTGAAGCGCTACCCGCTCTTCCCCTCGACCGTGTTCCGTCGACGTTCTCGTCCGCACCAAGTCTTCTGCGGGCCCGATGGCCCGATCACTCTCCTGCCCGATCACCAACACGAAGGAGAAGCGATCGCTCCCAATGTGGCCGCCGGCGATGCGATGTGGCCCACCAAGAACGGATATCAGGAAAAGCCGGAGGTCATCGCTTGGGGTCGCATCAAGGATCCCACGGCTTCCAAGGCCGGCCAGGAGATCGGCGTCGTCTCCGCCTACAACGGCCACAGTGTCGATGTCGGTCGAATTCTCGCCGACTCGACCTGGCACCATTGGTTCGACATCAACCTCACGGGTGAAAATCCTTCGGGTGAATACGCTGGCTTCGATGCCACCCCGGCCGGCCAAGCCGCGCTGAAAGTGATCGACGCGTACTTCCTCAACTGCGGCGTCTGGCTCTCGCCTCCCGCCCGACAAAGCGAGATGCGGAACTTCGGTTGGTGGTCCATCATTTGGGACGCCGCCATCGTCGAAATCGATTTCCGCTCACCGGCCTATTGGATTGGCCAAGAGGCTCTCGGCGTGCTCGGTCGCCGTGCCCCCCAATGCACGATGATCCAGTGGATCCTGGATATTCCCATCGTCGCCGAACGCCTCCCCCCGTGGGAGTGGGAGAGACTGTTCGAGAAGTTCCGCCTGATCGAGCTTCCCCTCGAGGAGTACATCGCCGGCGGCATCATCACGGAACTGGCCCGCAACGTCGGCCTGACGAGCCCCCGCTCGAAGCCTCCCGAGCGAGCCCCGGAGGACTCGGTGCTGAACAAGCTGCTTGAGGCCGGTGCGAAACAGGGCCTGGAGCAACTCGGCAAGGACCTCGAGATCGATATGAAGCTCCTGGACACCCTGCGCCAGCGCAAGGTGCTCTGAGCGCCCGCAAGCTCCGACGCGGCGCCGCCTACGATGGAGGGCGGTCGAAACTCCGCTGATTTCCTTGCCGATTTGTCCTCATTGGCCGCGGATTCTCGTCGAAAGACGAGGATTCGCGGCGCGTAAAGGGGGCAACGAACGCAAGGAACCAAACCATGAAAATCCTGCCCATCACTCTCGGTGTTTCCCTTCTCGCCCTCTTCTCCTCCAGCGCCCTCGCGCAACGCCCCGGTGGCCACCCTGATCGCGAACGCGTCCGAGCGCGCATCCTCGAACGCCTCGACACAAACCACGACGGGAAGCTGGACGAATCCGAACGGGCCGAGGTGCGGGAGCGCCTGCGCGAACGCGGCGAGGGCCAAGGGCCTGTGCGCCGCCGCATCCGCGAACGCATCCGCAATCGCGAGGACGGCGAGCGCCAAAAACCGCCCGTCGAACGCCGGGCCCGTGGCGGCGACGAGAAGAAACACGGCAAGCCCGAGACCCCTCCCGCTCGCACTCGCGACGGCTCCCGCCGCGAAAAAGTCGAAGGCATTCGCGAGCACCGCGAAGGTGTCGAGGGCAAACGCGAGCCTCACGACCCCGCCGCCCTGCACGCCCGCCTCGAACAACTCCGCGAACGCCGCAACGAAATCCGCTCCCGTCTCGAGCTCCGCCGCAATCGCGACTGATTAGATCCTCGCCTCCGAACTCCTGGACCACCTCGCCTCGCCAGAGAGCCGAACTCACACACAAATTCGGCGCTCAATGCAGTCCGCATGGACGCTGCGGAGGTCAACATGAGCCGGCATTCCTTCGCGCGCTATGATTGAAGAGCTCTGGTGCTCGCTTGCCTACTTCGGATGTCCCGCCAATTCCGTGTGTGCCCAACGAAGTCGGCCGTTCGAGTGCTTGAACCCCACGGTGGCGTAGTCCCGATCCGATAGTGAAGAATGTTGGCATTCGGGACTGATGCGCCGGCCTGCGCGCTCATTGAAGTTCCAACCTCTGCGGGTCCTTCGTGCTTGGACAATCCGCCACGCACTGCCACAATGGCGTTATGAGCGCTGAGCCTGGAAAGCCAATCTTCGTCTCTCACACGTCGAAGAACGACCCCTTCGTCGCCGCTCTGAAGCGGCGGCTGGAAAGCCGTGGCTACACCGTGCTGGAGGACTCGCAGTTCATCCCCGGGGACAACCTACGGGATGACGTGAGGGGTTTCCTCGATCGCGCGCCGACCGTCATCGCCGTAGGCAGCGCGGAGGCGACCGGCTCGCACTGGGTGAAGCGCGAACTGCGCTACGCCAGGCGGCAGGGGAAGCGCGTCATTCCGCTGCACTTGCCGAAATCCTCCACCGCTCAACTGCGAGAGATTCTCGAACTGCCCGAGCCTGCCGCCACCGCCGATCTTGAGGACTGGCCGGCGGAGCTTATCGGTATCCGCGTGCCCGAGGGCCCCGGCGGACTCGATGCCTTGCTGCCCGCGCTGCTCGATGCGTTGGAAGGCCGAGGCGGCGGGCTGGTGGACCTGGGACAGTCTCGTCCGGCGGTGCCGCTGGCGGACCTCGTGCTCCGGCTGCGCGCGACCCACTTTGAGTTGGTGAAAAATGCTCAGGGTGTGGAAGTGCGCCGTCCCGCCGCCACGGCCAGCCTCGCCTATTACCCGCCGGACGCGACCGAGCCCGCGGCGGAATCGCCGGAGTTCCCGCTCATCGCGCCGCTGGGGAGGATCGAAGCCACCGAACTCCGCTTCTATCTTGAGCGCTATTTCCTCACGCCCTACGGCGAGTTCGCGAAACGCGCGCGCGGCATCGAGGCCCGCCTGCCGGAATGGGGCCAGGACTTGTGGGCGACGCTGCCCGCGCCCGATTCCGCGAAGCCCAACTCGCCAGATCCGGTCAAGGCCTGGAAGGCCCAGGCGGCGCGGAGCGACCGCCGCTTCACCGTGCAGGCCCCGCCCGCGCGCCTTCTGCTCCATTCGGCCACGGAGGAGGAAAAAACCGCGCACCGCACGGAGCAGGAGGCCGCCACGGAACTCCTCGCCCTGCCCTGGGAACTCCTTCACGACGGCCACGGCTATCTCTTCCACGATGGCATCGGCGTGCGCGTGCGCCGCTCGCTGCCGGGCGGCGAGAATCCCGCCGAGTTGCCCGAGTCCGCGCGCCACGCCCCGTTGCGCGTGCTCGCCGTCTGCGCCCGGCCCGAGGCGGACGGCATCTCTTTCATTGACCACCGCAGTTCCATCAAGCCGCTCACCGAGGCACTCAATGCCCTCGGCGACCTCGCGGAGTATGAAATCCTCTCGCCGCCCACCTTTCCCGCACTGTGCGACAAGCTAGGCGCCGCACTGAAGAAGGGCCGCCCGTTTCACATCGTCCACTTCGACGGCCACGGCGTCTTCGACAAGGTGAACGGCCTCGGCGCGCTCGTCTTCGAGCATCCGGAGGACACTGCGAAGCTCCATTATCGCCGCGCCGAAGTCGTCCCCGCCGACCGCCTCGGCTCGGAGCTGCGCCACTGCGGAGTCGGCATCTTCTTCTTGGACGCCTGTCAGTCCGCGCAGGCGGAGAAAAACCCGGAGGCCTCCGTGGCCGGTCGCCTGCTCCAGAACGGCGTCGCGTCCGTGGTGGCCATGAGCCACAGCGTGTTGGTGGAGACCGCGAGGCGCTTCACGGCGGCGTTTTATCCTGCCCTCGCGGAAGGCGAGCGAGTCGGTGCGGCCATGCTGACCGGGCAGCGCGAACTCGAGCGCCACCGCCAGCGTGGCTGGGGCTGGGAACCGCGCGGCGACGAACCGGGCAAGATGCAGCGCACGCCGCTCCAGTTGCAGGACTGGTTCGTGCCCGTGCTCTATCAGGATGGCGCGGACCCCGTGGTCCTGCCCGCGCCGCCGCACCCGGAGCAGGTCCGTCACGAACTGGCCAAAGAGCGAGCCCTGGCCACCGGCAATCTTCCGGTGCCGCCGCCACACTCCTTTGTCGGTCGCAGCCGCCTGTTGCTCGCGGCCGAGCGCCTCATGGTGGAGGCGGGAAAAAGCTTCGTCGTCCTCCGCGGCGAAGGTGGCGAGGGCAAGACCGCGCTCGCGGCGGAACTCGGCCGCTGGCTCGTCGCCACCCGGCGCGCCAGCCACGCCGCCTTTGCCACCGTGGAAAATCTCCCGGCCGAGGCCGCCCGCGCCGTGCTGGCGCAATGGGGCACACAGCTCGTGCCCGACTTCGCCGCCCGCGCCGATACGGTGGACCACGCGCTCGACGCCCTCGCCGCCGCCCTCCGCACTCGCTCCGCACTGCTGGTGCTGGACAACATGGAATCCATCCTTCCGCCCCCGGCGGATTCCGCCGCCGCCGGTGCACGGGCATCGGATGCGGAGGTGCTTACCGCCATTCTCAAGGTCTGCGCCCGCCTCTGCGAACTCGCCCCGCGCACTCGGCTGGTCTTCACCTCCCGCGAGGCCCTGCCGGAGCATTCCCCCTTCGGCGACCGCGCCCATCTCATCGAGGTGGGACGCCTCAGCCCCGATGAAGGCATGGAACTCGTTTCCCGCGTGCTCGCGGCCAATGCAGGCGGCGGCGTCAGCGTCGAGGACTTGCGGGCCGAGAAGGAGGAGGACATCGCCGCCCTCGTCACCACCGTCCACGCCCACGCCCGCAGCCTCGTCCTCCTCACCCCGGAACTGGCCACCCGCGGCCTCCGCGCCACGACGGAGGAAGTCGGGAAAATCATGGCCGACCTCGAACGCCGCTACCCCGGCGAACGCGAACGCTCCCTCTTCGCCAGTGTCGAGCTTTCCCTCCGCAGGCTGCCCGCGGAGGTGCGTGGGAAGCTCGCGCCGCTGGGGGTGTTCCAAGGCGGCTGCGTTGTTCAGCACATGGCGATGACCTGTGGCTTCACCGTTGCGTCAGCGGAGGACATTCTTCGAGTCGCAGCGCCGCTCGTGGGTGTCGGCCTGGCGGTGTTGGTTCCGCTCAAAGTGCCCTTCCTCCGCTTCGATCCCGCCCTCGCCCCGGCGCTGCTGCGAGAACTGCGGGAGCAGGGCGGCGAGGCTGAAGCCCAGGCCCGCACCCGCTGGGCACAGGCGTATCGCGGCCTGGCAGGGTTCCTGAACCATCAGCAGAGCCAGGACGCCCATCTTGCCGCGCACCTCACCTTGCTGGAACTGCCGAACCTGCTCTCCGCTCTCCGCGTCTGGAGCGGCTCCATGACCGCCGCCGAGCCGTCCGCCGGTGGCTTTGGCCCCGCCGCCCTCGTACTGCCGCACGCCACCCCGGAGGCCGTCATTGATTTTGCCACCGACCTGGAAAGCCTGCTCTCCCAGCTCGGACGCCGGGAGGCCCTCGCCGAAGCCGCCGCCATCCGCGCCCGCGCCGCCCGCCTCCATGACGACCAGCGCGACCGCGGCCTCACTCACGCCGCGTTCCTGGCGGCAGATGCCACCATCGATCGCCTACTCGACGCCGGTCGTTTCGCCGAGGCCGCCCGTGCCGCCCAGGCCCTGGGGGACCAATGCGAAGCCGCCCCCGACGACGCCTTTCCGGAACTCAGCTACGACCGCGCGCTGGCCCTGTTCACTCTCGGGCGTGCGCTCAAGTGGTCCGGCAATCCCCGCGCCGCCCTCGCCCGCCTGGCCACCGTACGCGAGCGATTCGACTCCCTCGCCAAGACGATGGTCGATCCCTGGAACCGTCGGATCTCAGCTGCAATGGCCTCCGCCTGCGTGACTGAACAAGGCGACTGCCTGCGCGAACTTGGGAATCTTGAGGCTGCAGCGGGGAGATACAAGGAAGCCATCAAGCTGAACGATGCGCGTGGCGACCTGCGCGAGGTGGCCACCGTCAAGTTCCAGCTTGGCACCGTGCGCCTGTTTCAGCACCGCCACGACGACGCCCTCAAAGCCTATGCCGAAGCACGCGAGACCTTCGAGGCGCTGGGCGAGCCACGGTCGGTCTCGACCATTTGGCACCAGATCGGCATGGTCCACGAGGACGCAGGGCACCTGGAGGAGTCCGAGACCGCCTCCTTGCGCTCCCTTTCCATGTGTATGCAGGCTGGGGACAAGCCCGGCGAGGCCGACAGCCTCGACCAACTTGGAATCCTCTACAATCGGATGCCCGGACGCCGCGAGGACGCCGTGGCCTTTCACCTCCAGGCCGCCGAAATCCGCGCCGCCCCTGCCACCGCCGATCCCCTGAAAGAAGGCCGCTCTCGCATCAACGTGGCGATCCCTCTCATCGCCCTCGGCCGCCACGCGGAGGCGCGGCAGCAGCTCCAACGCGCCCTCGCCTGCAATGCCTCCTATGGCCCCAATGCCGAGCCGTGGAAGACCTGGAACCTCCTCCGCTCCCTCGAAACCGCCGTCGGCAACCCCGCCGCCGCCGCAGAGGCCCGGGCCAACGCCATCGCCTCCTACGCCTCCGCCCGCCGCGGTGGCTGGGAGATCACCAATGGCGCCGGCGCGCAACTCTGCGGCCTCATCCGCGCCATCATTGCCGCCAAAGACCCCGCCACGCCCGCGTCCCCACTCCCTGCCGAAGCCCGCACCCTGCTTGTCGCCCAAGAACCACAACTGCGCGCCCAACTCACCGCCTACACCAACGACCCGAACGAGCAGCCCTATCTACGCGCCCTCGCCCCGCCGCTTTTGGCCATCCTCGACGGTTCCCGCGACCCGGCCCTCGCCGCCGACCCCGCCCTCTACTACTGCGACGCCGCGGAACTGACCCTGCTGCTGGAACAACTCTGAACCCGCCCGGTGAGCGCATCCTGTATCGTGGATCGCCGTCAGCGATCGTGGCGCATGAGGGTCAATTCCAAGTACGAAGAGTCCGGTTCTATGCGGTTGGCGCCGACCAAACGTCGGGTGGTTCGGTGGGTTCCGGTGCTCAAGGAAAACGGTCTGCAATCCTTGGCATCCGCTCGCTCCCCGGGGATGACGCCGACATGCCTCAGGTGGTGGATGATCTACCTGAATCGCATCCAGCGCCCGGCGCTGCGTGATGCTCGTCGGCGGTGACCGTCATGAGCATCTCCTTTCGGTCAAGTGGGATGTCCTGGGCTCATGCGTCTTCCCAGGGGTTGATGACGACGCATGCGTTCTCGAAATCGGACACGTTGCGCGTGGCCAGGGTAGCCTGGCGGGCGCGCACAATGCCGGCGATGAGCAGGTCCCGGACGTCAACAGTCTTGCCGCCGGCCTGGAGCGCTGCGCCGATCCCCCCCGCGGCAAGGGCGGCTTTGGCATCGCAGGACAACACACGCCCTCCGAGCTCTTCAGCGATGATTGCCCGGAACAGAGCCTCGAGCGTGCTGCGTCGTTTGCCTCCGGGAAGACGTTGCAGGCCGAACTCGACCTCGTAGAGCGTAATCGCGGTCGTCCACACGGAGCTAGCCGGCTGGCGGTTGAGCCACCGGATCACGGCTTCGTCGGGGTTGACTCGCATGACCTCGGACACCACGTTCGTATCCAGGACGATCATGGTCCGAAGTCGGCAGACCGGGCCGCCTGCCCCTTGTGCTCTTCAATCTCTTCGCAGTCTCGAAGGCCGCAATCCCTGAAGCGCGCAACGATCCGAGAGCCGAGGCCGTCCTTTGGCTCCAGCTCCACGCGCAGCACGGCCGCGCGAAGGATCTCCCGGACCTCTTCCTCCATGGACCGGCCGTGCGCACCGGCAAGCTCGCGGAGCTTGTCGCGGATCTCATCTTCGACGTTTCGAACGATCAACTGGGCCATGATATCATGCTATCGCGCTGAGCGGCTCGGATCAAGCACTCCTCCACTCCGTCCGCCTCAAACGCTCGAACGTCCGATCCCGCCAGCACTTACGTCGACCCTGGAGAAGGCTCCCCTGGCAGGGCGATTCGGTGGCGGGAGTGAGCCCACCTCGGATGAACCCCGTCTACCTCATAGCTGCACAAACTATAGATCAATCGATACTTCTGGCTTTCGAGAGTTTGAACCACACGGGACTCGCTCGGAATCCCTAGCGCGAAGGCACGAGGTGGCGACGAGGCGTCTGGGGTCAGGCTGGGGGAGAGAGGGCGGCGCGGACTTGGGCGAGGCGGGGGGCGCTGGTGAGTTTGGTCCAGGAGCCGGGAGGAGGGGGGGAGCCATTGACGGAAAGGCCGGGGGGCACGGGGTGATCGAAGGGGCGCCAGTCGGTGGCGGACAAGTGGACTTCGGTGACACCGGTCGAGGTCACCAATTGGTGAACGTTGGTAGGTGAAATGCCGCCGCCGGGGAGGATTCCGATGCGACCGCGGGCGGCTTGCACCAAGTGGCGAAGCGTGGGAAGTCCTTCAGGGGCGCGGGGCGCACCACCGGAGGTGAGAATGCGGGAGAAGCCCAATCCGACGAGGGTTTCGAGGCTCTTCTCCAGATTCGGAGTGAAGTCGAAGGCTCGATGGCAGGTGAGGGGGCGGCCGCCGCTCAGAGCCACGAGTCGCTCGAGGGCAGCGACATCCAGATGGCCATCGCGACGCAGGGCTCCGATGGCGAAGCCGTCGGCTCCGGCGTCGCGAGCCGCTTCGAGGTCGAGGGCGAGCACCGCGAGTTCGTCCGGGGTGTAGTGGAAGTCGCCACCCCGCGGGCGGAGAAGGACAAAGATCGGGATCGAGACGAGCGCACGAACCCGTCGCACGAGCCCGAGGCTGGGCGAAATCCCGCCTTCGCGCAGGCTCCCCGCCAATTCGAGCCGATCCGCTCCGGCGCGCGCCGCGGCGAGTGCGCCTTCGACGTCGTCGACGCAAACTTCGATCAAGGTGCGCGGAAGGGCCATCGATGTCTCCTACGCTCGGTCGAGCTCGGCGGCGACGGGGCTCGAAATTCCCTCTCCCGGCGCGGCGGGAACCGCGATGCCATGCTCCCGCATGACACGCAGCGCGTTGGTCGAAGGGACGAGCCCATCCTGCAAACGATAGTCGAACGCCATCTTCCCGTTGCGAACGAGGTCTCGGAAATGCACCGTCCGAGTCGCGACCTTCTCGGCCGCGAGAGCTTGAGCCAGTCCCAAGTCGTGCGTCGACACTATGGTCGGCGCGCCCCGCCGCACGAGTTCGTGAATGACCGCCACCGCCCCGAAGTGCCGCTCACGCGAGTTGGTGCCGGAGAGAATTTCGTCGAGGAGGACCAAGGTCTGCGGAACTTCCGTCGCGAGGTCGAGACAGGCCTTCAGACGCTGCACCTCCGCTTGGAACCTTGAGACGCCGGTGGCCAGTTCATCCTGGACCCGCATACAGGTGGCGAGGCCCAAGGTGCCGATCCGCAGACTCTTCGCAGGCACCGGGAGTCCGAGCGTGGCGTAGCGAACCGCCAGCCCGGCCGCACGCAGGTAGGTGCTCTTCCCACTCATGTTCGATCCGGTCACGACGAGCAGACGATGGTCGTTCCGAATCTCGAGGTCGTTTCCGACGCGGCTCCGCCGTGGCAGGAACGGGTGCGCGAGTCCCTCGGCGACCAAGTTCGGCCCGCTTCCATCAAACTGTGGCCAGACATCCGTCGGATTGGCGGCTGCGAGTCGGGCCAACGCCGCCAGCGCTTCCACTTCGCCCAAAGCGCCGAGCCACTCGGCCAGCGCGGGCCCGTGCGCGCGCTGCCAGGCGTGAACCCCGGCCACCCAATGCGGATCGACCAGCGCGATGACGTCGAAGCTGAGGACCCAGAACTTGTTGCGCCGCCAGGACAGTCGTTCACTCCACCTCGCCAGAGAGAGCAGGGCGCGCGAAGCTCCTCCGTGCTGCCGGAGGGTTGATTGAAGTCGCACGAGCTCGGACGCGGTCACCGACGCGGTTTCGATTGTCGAAGCCACGGACGAGAGGTCGGGTAACAGTGGTGCCAAGTCGGCCAGCGCGCCATCGAGGCGGGCCGCCTCCTCCTCGCGCGCCAAAACGAGGTAGTTGAGCGCGTAGACCAGGCCGAAGACCGCCCAAGGCAAGATCCCCGCAATCGCGAGCCCGAGCGATGCCACCCCGATCACGCTCAAGCTGCCGTGAAACCAGCGTCGCCACGGTGCCGGCGGAGTCGGCACCTCCTGCCCCCAGGCGGCCAGTCCTTCGAGGGCCGCCTCGCGCTTCACGCGGTCGGCCACCGCGCGGAGCGACGCGGCGCGATGAAACCCCTGGAGCAGCGGTTCTTCGAGCGCCAAAGCCCCGCAGAGTCCTCGCACCGCCGCCTGGCGCGCGGGCCCTTGGTCAGAAGGCGCCTCCAACACCCACGCTCGCATCCGCGTGCGGCCGAGCGCGGTTCCTCCGAATTCGAGCCGCGCGAGAAGCCCGTGAGGCGCCCCCAAATCCAAGTCGCCGGCAAAGGGATGCGCCGCGGAGATTTCGGCGGTGGCGGGCAAGGCGCCCGGCCGCTCGGTTTCATCGTGCAGCGCTTGCCAATCCCGAACGACGAGGAGGGCACGATCAGCTTCTCGACGTTTCCCCGCCGCGGCTTCGCGGAGCGACACCATCGTGGCGATCGCCGCGCCCAGGCCGAGCCCGCTCAAGACAAATCCGGGGAGCCCCTTCGTTTCCGCCGCCACCAAGAGCGCCAGGAGACCGACCACGAGAATGGCGGTTCCGACCCGCGCGAAGCGGCGTTCCCGACGCTCGTGGATTGCCCTCTCCGCTTCGTAGCGACCGCAAAACGCCGCGAGGAAGGTCGATGCGGAAGGGGGCTCGGAAGAGGGGAGCATCGGCGGGTCTTAGCAGTTCGTCCCCCGCCCTGCGCCTTCGAACCAACCTCGGTTTGGCCCTCGCCAGTTCCAGGGCGACAGGCGTTCCCACCCTGACTATGATGCCCCTCAACATGAGACATCGCATCCCGAGCTCTCTGCCCACCGCGCCCAAGATCCGGGCCCTCCTGCTGCTGGCCGCGTTAACCATGTCGATGGGATGCCGCCACGATCGTGCTTCCGATCCGAACACCGCGGCGATTCGCGCCCAGGCCGACCAATTCCTCGGTGAGTACGCTGCGCAATACCAGCACCTGTGGACCGAGTCCTCCGAGGCCGAGTGGCGCTCGAACACCTACATCGTCGAGGGCGATTCCACGAACGCCGAGCGCACGCGCGCCGCCAAGGAAGCCCAGGCTCGGTACACCGGCAGCAGTGCGGTGGTTCGTAAGACGAGGGAACTCCTCGACCAGCGAGACGCTCTGACGGACCTCCAAGTGCGCAGTCTCGAGGCCATCCTTTACGACGCCGGCAACAACCCCGAGGACGCCGCGGACCTCGTGAAGGAGCGCATCGCCGCCGAAACCGCCCAGACCGAGAAGCTCTTCGGGTACTCCTTCCAGCTCGACGGGAAGGAAGTCACGACCAACGACCTCGACGAGATCCTGAAGACCGAGACGGATTTGGTCCGCCGCGAGCGTGCATGGTCCGCTTCGAAGGAAGTCGGGCGCACGCTGCGTGACGGCCTCGAAAACCTTCAACGCCTGCGCAACGCCACGGTGCGACCCCTCGGGCATCCCGACTTCTTCACGTACCAAGTTTCGGAGTACGGACTCACCCGCTCCGAGATGTTGGAATTGAACGACCGCCTCGTGCGCGAACTCAGACCGCTGTACCGGGAATTGCACACTTGGGCGCGGCACGAACTCGCGGCGCAATACGGCCAACCCGTTCCCGATCAACTGCCCGCCCACTGGATGCCGAACCGCTGGGCGCAGGACTGGACATCGATGGTGAAAGTCGAGGGGTTCGACCTCGACGGAGCCCTGCGCAGCAAGCCGCCGAGCTACTGCATCGAACAGGCCGAACGCTTCTATCAGAGCTTGGGTTTCGAGGCCCTTCCGGCGAGTTTTTGGGAGAAATCCTCGCTCTACCCCGCGCCCGCCGACGCCAAGTGGAAGAAGAACAACCACGCTTCGGCCTGGCATTGCGATCTCGATCGCGACGTGCGTTGCCTCATGAGCGTGGAGTCGAATGCCGAGTGGTTCGAGACGACGCACCACGAACTCGGGCACATCTACTATTACCTCTGCTACGCACGCCCGGACGTGCCCCCGATCCTGCGGCGGGGAGCGAATCGCGCGTTTCACGAGGCGGTGGGCTCGCTCCTCGGCCTGGCCGCGATGCAGCCTCGTTTCGCGGAGGGAATTGGTCTCCTGAAGTTGGACAAGCGCCCCGACGCGATTCGGACGCTGCTCAAAGAAGCTCTGAGCTTTGTCGTCTTCATTCCCTGGTCCGCCGGGGTGATGACCCGATTCGAACACGATCTCTACGCCGAATACCTGCCGAAAGACCAGTGGAACGCACGTTGGTGGGAATACGCTCGCCGCTATCAGGGCGTGGTGCCACCCGGACCACGGGCGGCGGATCTCTGCGATGCCGCCACCAAGACTCACATCAACGATGATGCCGCGCAGTATTACGACTACGCCCTGTCCTTCATCATCCTGTTCCAACTGCACGATCACATCGCGCGCAACCTCTTGAACGAGGATCCCCGCGACACGAATTACTTCGGCCGGCGCGACGTCGGCGATTTCTTGCGCAGCATTCTGGCGCCCGGCGCGACCGAAGACTGGCGCACGCTGCTGCGATCCACCACCGGATCCGACATCAGCGCCGAGCCGATGCTCCGGTACTTCGAGCCTCTGCTCGAGTGGCTCCGCACCCAAAACCGCGGCCGCGTCGCGACTTTGGAGGACGTGTAACCCGTGCGCGCGGTTTCATTCCGACTGGTCTGGCTGCTGCTGGCCATCCCGGTCCTCGTCGCGCAGGAAGCGGCACCCCCAATTCCCTCCCCCGAGTCGACTCTCGGATTCAAGCCGGGCGCCGATGGCCGACTTGCCAACTACCCCGAGGTCGTGCAGTACTTCCGCGCGCTCGATGCGGCCTCGGATCGGGTTCAGGTCGAAGTCGCGGGGAAGACCACCGAGGGGCGCGACCTCGTGCTCGCCGTGATTTCCTCGCCCCGTAATCTCGCACGCTTGGACGAACTGCGCGCCATCAATGACCGACTCGCGGATCCCACCCAGGGGACTCCCGAGGAAGTGGCACGTTGGATCGCGACCGGCAAAGTCTTCGTGCTCGTCAATTCGTCGATCCACAGTTCCGAGGTCGGGCCGACCCAAGCGGCGATGAACTTCGCACACTTCTTGGCGACCACGGACGCGCCGGAATGGATCTCCGCGCTCGAAAACGTCGTCATCGTCCAGAGTCCCTGCCACAATCCTGACGGCTACGTGCGTTTCGTGTCGTGGTGGAAGGCTCATCACGGGGATCCGAAGACGCGCAATGCCCCGATGCCGTGGCTCTATCACCGGTACGTCGGGCATGACAACAATCGCGACTGGTTCATGCTGACGCAGGCGGAGTCGATCACGACCGTCCTGGGAATGCACCGGAGATTTCGCCCGCAGATCGTGGTCGATCAGCACCAGATGGGGGCGGGGGGAGCGCGGATGTTCCATCCCCCCTACCAAGAGCCCTACGAACCGAATGTCTCGCCTCTCCTCAAGCAGGGACTCGAAGAACTCGGAAGTGCGGTCCGCCAGGGACTTCTGGATCAAGGGCTGCACGGCGCCTGGTCACGACGACAATTCGACGCCTGGAGCCCCTCCCGGGCGTATATGCACTACCACGGCGGTGTGCGATTCCTGACCGAAGTGGCATCCGCGGACGGAGCCGATCCGATCGAGCGCCAGGCACCGCCGCGCGGCCCGGCCCGGGAGGCGAGCGCTGATCAGCCGATGCCCTGGAAAGGTGGTCGCTGGGCGCTCGCGGACGTGCTGCGCTACACCGAGGCGGCGGCCCGCTTGGTCGTGCTCCAAGCGGCGCAGACTCGCGGGGCGTGGCTCGAGCGATTCCGCCAGGTTCATGTTCAAGGAGCGGCGACTTCGGCGACGCCGGCAGCGTATGTGATCGCTGGCGACACTCCCCGGCTCGCCGCCCTCGGGGAGTTGCTGCGCATTCTCGACCTCGGGGAAATTGCCGTCGAATTCACGACGGAGGCCTGCACGATTGACGGGCGGCAGTTCCCGATCGGCAGCCCCATCGTGCGCCGCGGGCAGCGCTTCTATCCGTGGGTGCAAGCTCTCTTCGAGTCCACGCCCTATCCCGAGATTCGCACGGAAAACGGAGCGCTGAGACGACCCTACGACGTCACCGCGCACAACTTGGCGCTCTTGATGGACCTTCCGATCGGGCGGGCCGTCGATTCGGCGCCGGCCTCCGCCCCCGATCAGGTTCGGGCGGGCAGTCTTCGTCAGCCGCCAGAGTTCGAAGTCATGCGAAGCCTCCGTCCGTTTCCATGGAGGCTGAGTGCCGCCGATGAGGCGAGTCACCGCGTGGCGCGCGAGGCGGCGCAGGCGGGCCTTCGAGTCGGGCGACGCCTCGATTCGACCGAAGGCGCAGGCTATGGCGACTTCGAGATCACTCCGAGCGACGCTTCGCTTCCGACGGGCGCGACTCCCGTCCGGCCCGCACGAGTCGGTCTCTACGTGTCCCATCTCGGGACCATGGACGAAGGCTGGTGGCGATCCTGGTTCGACGCGATGGGCTGGCCGTTCATTTTGATCCAGAATCACGACCTGCGGTCGGGCGACCTGATCGGCCAGGTGGAGGTTCTGCTCCTAGGCGATCTCAGCCGCCAAGACTTGGTCCTGGGTCGCGAGGATCCCCGTGTGCCGGCGGCCTTCCGCGGGGGCATTGGCGAGGATGGGATCTCGGCCTTGCGGGTCTTCACCCAGTCCGGAGGTGTCTTGGTGGCGGCGGGAGACTCGAGTGGACTCGCCATCGAAGTGTTCGATCTGCCGGTGGAGCGGCGGCCGACGCGCAATCGGGTGCTGACCGAAGAGAGCGAGGCGGAGCCAGCCGAGCGCTTCAACATTCCGGGCTCCTCCCTGTGGGCGGAACGCGCCGGGCTTCACCCGCTCACCGCGGGCATAGGCCCGCAGGTCTCGATTTTCTGGAGTGGGAGTCGCGCCTTCGTGCGAACCCGCGAGTCGGCGGACCTCGTCATGCCACTGCGATATCCCGCCACTGGTCTGCGGGCGGCGGGGTGGGCGGAAGGCGAAAATGCGATCGCCGGTTCGGGGGCGATGGCCACCGTCAAGGTTGGTGAAGGCTCGGTCACCCTGTTCGGGTTCCGCCCGCACTTTCGGCGGCAGAGCTGGAGCAGTTTCCGACTCGTGCTCAATTCCTTCTGGCGGTGATCCCGCGCCGCGCCGGGCCGAAAAAATTGCACTGGACTTGACAGTGCGTTCATCGCTACACTTCGGCCCATGCACCGCGCGCGCTCATATCTCCTTCTGATGTCACTCGTGATGACGGCTTCCATCGGAGTCGCCCAGACGCCCTTTCTCTACGCCATCGATGCGGGCACGCGCTCGCTCTACTGGATCGACCCTTCGAGCCTGATCGCCGCCAAGGCCGACAACCTTCCATTTGCCAACGGGATCGGCGGGCTGACCTCGGATGGAACCGAGCTCTACGCGATCGAGTACGGGCCGCTGGTCACTCCCCAGCCCCCCAGCCAGATCTGGAAGCTCGCCCGTGGCGACCAAGGATCGGTCCCGCTCACCACTCTCGGGCCTCCCTCGATCATCGACGACTTGGCCCGGCATCCCACGAATGGGAGCTACTACACCGTCACGGTGTGGCTCGGAATCATCACCTTCCTCACTCACATCCCGGTGAGCGGCAATCCGGTGCACATCAATCCCACCGCGCCGATCGGCCTGTGGGTGGAGTCCATCGGATTCGATTCCCTCGGCAATTTGTGGGGCTGCCGCAGCGGCCCCAGCCCCACGGTGGGCGGCTTCAATCTCACGACGGGAGATTGGGTCGATTTCTACTCCCTCTCCACTTCGATGTCGGGCATGGCGTTCATCCCGGGGACTTCGATGTTCTACGCGGTGACTTCGAACGCTCCTCGACGGCTCGTGCTGTTCGATGTCTTGACCGGCGTCGAAACTTCGCTCGGGGTGATCAACGCTCCGACGCCATTTTTCCCGCGGGGCCTGGCCTGTCCGCTGTCGACGCCCGTCTCGGCAGTCGCGCTGACGTTTGGCTCACCGTGCGGACCGACTCTCGGCTCCCCCACTCTCGTCACGAACGGCCCGCCGCGGTTTGGAGATCCAAACTTCGCGGTGTCGGTCCTGGGCGCCCCCCCTGGGGCCACTGCTTACTGGTACTTGGCGTCCACGGTCCAGCCGATTGGCATCCCCCTCCGAAACGGCTGTTTCATTCACCTGGAGCCGACCAGTCTTCAAGCGTTGACGAATCTGGGCTTCAATCCGGTCTTGACCACGCCGACCGACGCAACGGGAACGGCGACCGTCGCCCTGCCGCTCCTGAACCATCCGATCGGGAGCGGCTGGGACCTCGCGACGCAGGTTGCCGTGGTCGACCCGCTCGCCACCGGTGGTTTCTCGGTCACCCCGGCGCTTTCCCTCACCTTCGGACTGTAAAGCTCCTCTCGATTCATAGGATGGGTGCATGCGATCGCCCGATCCGTCACGCACCGTCAGCTACGGCTCCTATCTCCAACTCGACCGCCTGCTGTCTTCCCAGAATCCGCCGGACTACGCGCAGCTCCGCGATTCCGATCGCCCCGATGCCAAGACTCGTCCGCGGGCGCATCACGACGAGCTTCTCTTCATCGTGGTCCACCAAGTCTTCGAGCTCTGGTTCAAAGTCATCCTGCAGGAGATGCGCCTCGCGCGGGACTTGCTCGGGCGGCAGAGCCAGGGGAGCCGCATCGCCGAGGTCCCGGAGGAGCACATCCCGCGGGTCGTGGCCGCGCTCGATCGGGTCAACGAGATCCTCCAGGTCGCGACGCATCAATGGCGGGTGGTCGAGACGATCGACCCCACTTCCTTCCTCGACTTCCGCGATCTCATCATTCCAGCGTCCGGATTCCAATCGGTGCAGTTCCGCGAGCTCGAGATCCTCGCCGGCCTGCCCGAAAACCTGCGCGTCGATTTTGAGGGCACCGCCTACGCCACCAAACTGACCGACTCGGAGCAGGAGCGGCTCAAGTCCGCTCAGGGAGAAATGACGCTCCACGCCGCGCTCCTGGACTGGCTCGGCCGCACTCCGATCGAGGAGGGGTTTCCAGGTTTTGCCGACGCCTACCTCGCGGAGCTCGAACGCTACGTCGACGAACAGTCGGGGTTTCAGGATCAGAATCCCAATCTGGCCGATTCGCAGCGCCTCGATGCCCGCTTGCGCCTCCGCTCCCAGCTCACCGATGCTCGCAATTATCTCCTAGGCGGAACCCCGGCCCGCAACCGCGCCCACCAAGCCTTCGTCTTCATCGCCTCCTACCGCACCGCCCCTCTCCTCCGCTGGCCGAGCACCCTCATCGACGCGCTCATCGAGTTCGAACAGAACTTCCGCATCTTCCGTTTCCGCCACGCCCGCATGGTCGAGCGCATGATCGGTGCCCGCATCGGCACCGGCGGCAGCCCCGGCGTCCACTACCTCGACCACACCACCTCCCGCTACCGCATCTTCGGCGAACTCCTCGAGGCCCGCAGCTTCCTCCTCGCCCACCGCCGCCTCCCTCCCCTCCCCCACCCCTCCATCTTCGACTTCCGCCGTCAGTGACCAGCCGCCTCCATCATTGAATCACCGCCGAACTCACGCGGCGAGCCCATGGACGGTTCATTTCATCACCCCTGCGCACTCCCGGGCCTTTACATCTGCGACTACGCGCACGACAAGCCGGAAGACATAGGCAACTCCCCGTGGGCAACGTCGTGCCGTTTCCCCGGTGACTCTCCCATGTGGCGGAAATAGACTGCACATATGGCAAAGGACCCTACGTTCGATCAAGACGCCGAGATCAAGCGCCTACTAGGCATCAAGACCAAGGTGAGTGGATCTACCGCTGGTTCACTGGAACTCCTGAACGCGGTGAACAAGGGCCTTGGCTTCGGCGCTTTTTCCTTCCTTGCTGCCAGCATCGTCGCCCCTGTCAGCATGCTTGCGGCTGCGCTCGGCATTGCCGAGCGCACCTTGGCCCGGAGAAAGGAATCTCAACGATTCAGCCCTGAAGAGTCCGATCGGATCAGCCGGATAGCGAGGATCCTCGTACATGCCTCTCGAGTCTTCGATTCGCAGGAGAAGGCCGCTCAGTGGTTGAAGACTCCCAATCGAGCCCTCTCTGATCAGGTCCCCCTCGCGCTCCTCAGCACGGATGTCGGGACGAGAATGGTCGAGGAAATGCTGAACCGTATCGAATTTGGAATCTACAGTTGACCACCGCCTGGAGATTGGTGCGGAAGGGTCACGCAGTGCCCTCATTTCGGGATTGGGAGGCCGTTACGCAGGCGGTCGTTGGCACCACCAGGGCCATCTCATCGTCTACACCTCAGCCACTCCATCGTTGGCCGTGCTCGAAATTCTCGTGCACTTCGACGTCGGACTCGCTCCACCGGAATATTGCCTCGTCGAGATCACGATTCATCATAGTGTTTCGATGGAATTCTGCCAGGCTACCGACTTGAGTCCCCATTCGGATGCCACTCCGGCACCCTCCGCCTTGCAGGATTTCGGGACTCGTTGGCTCATGGAGAAGCGAACCGCGATACTCGAGGTCCCGTCCGCGGTCATGAGCCTCAAGAATAATTACCTCATCAATCCCGAACACCCGGAGGCGCGCAAGATCCTCGTGAAGAGCGTCCGAGAGTACGCGTTCGACCATCGACTCTCCAGATAATCGGAAGCATACAACCTGTCCGATCCCCTCCCGCCCACCGCGTCCGCGGGAGGTGCCAACGTACTTGAGACAGCGCGGGATGAGGACCCCTGAACTACCAGGTGGGTTTGCCGGTAGATCTCGTTGGGTGGGTTGATGTAGACGGCGATGGGGAGAGGCACGGGTTTTGAGGTGGACCGGACGAAACGCTCAGTATCGGCAAGCTAGGCGGCCTCAAGGACGTACCGCCGAAGTCCAATGACGGAGGAGTCTCGTGACATAACCGCTCCGCATCATTCCTATCCCTGAGGAATAGGCCGGTCCGCCAGGACTCATCTGTAATCAGAGGTGCCAGAGTTCGAAGTGGAGGGGGCGGGTGGAGTAGGCGGCGCGGATGGCGCGGAGATAGAGGGAGGGTTGGGCGGCGTGGGGGGATGGAGGGGTGGCGGCGAACGGAGCGAGGGATTCGGGAGAGTGGACGGTGGGAGCGGGGTCGCGGTCGGTTTTGTAGTCGACCACGATGAGGTTGCCGGAAGAGGATTCTTCGAGGAGGAGATCGATGGAGCCGCGGATGCCTTGGAGGGCGGGGTCGGTGGATGAGGGGGTGAGGAGGAAGGGAAGTTCGCGAGCCAGGATGCGGAGTTGGCCGGAGCGGATCCGGGAGGAGGATTCGCTGGAGAAGAAGGCACCGAGGCAACGATGGCACTCGGGTCGAGCCGCATCCAAATGAACGGGAGCGAGCAGAGAGCGGAGGACGAGATCGGCTTGCTGACGGGCGGTGGCGAGGGCGCTGGCAGGGGAATCGGCGGGATTCCAGGTTTCCAGGGCGGCGTGCACAGCGGTGCCTACCGCGCGGGCCACTTCGCGAGGCAGGTGCTCGCCGGATTCACCGGTGGCGGAAAGGCGGCGGGAGACCACGAGGAGGTCGTCGGCCACCAAGTCCTCCCTCATGACGGAATCCGCCGCTGCAATCTTGGAGGACGAAGCCGCCATGAACCGTGGAGTCTGCATCCGCTCAAGACGAGTGTGGCGTCCGGCTTCCAAGGCGGCGGTGGACTCGATCAGTCCGTCCAGGGCCACCGAACTTCGCGGCGCGTCGGGAAGCGGAGAGGCTTCGGCCAGCCACCGGCGGGCAAATCCGAACTCGACGCCGTGATCGTCGAGCCAGGAGATTTCCTCGGATTGGAATCGATCGCTCCACGCCGGCCAGGATTCCTCCCGCTCCGATAGAAGCTCCCACAGCGCCGGCACTTGGTCGACCGCGGTTTCGTGCTTGGGATCGCGACCGAGCAACACCAAATGATCCTTGGCTCGGGTCATCGCCACATAGAGCGTGCGCACCTCCTCGGCACGCGCGCGGGCCCGCGCCCGCTCTCGCTCCTCCGACAGAAAGCCCCCGTCAAAGCCGAAGAGCCGAAGCTCGCAGGCGCCCGACCGCGTACGCAAGACCTCGTGGTCGCCGAGCACGTTGCGATTCATCGCGTGCCCGAGATCAACGAGGTAAACGATGCGCCAGTCGAGCCCCTTGGCTTTGTGGATCGTGAGCATCGGAACCGCGTCCTCGCTCATGGTGGTGACGGCGGGTTCGCGCCGCAGTGCGGAATCGGATTCGACCCCGTTCAGCCAGTCGAGCAGTTCCGGAGTCGTCACGCCGCGATCGAACTTGCCGAGGAGCTGACGGAAGAACGCATCCACGAGCACCGCCCGATGTTCGCCCAAGGACCGTGAGTAAGCGATCTCCCTCGGCTGGAACCGTGACTCGATCTCGGCGATCCACGTCGGGGCGGGATCGGTCTTGATGCGCTCCCTCAGGAGGCAGAGGTCCTGCACCGCCTGGATCAAGCTGTCTGCGAACGGGGGTGTCGGGCCCGTTGATAGCGGCCCGCGAGCTTCGATTTCGGCCCCCCGAACGAGGTCGCGCAGTTCGCCTTCGCGGAGAAACCTCGGAGACTCCGCCTCCGCGAGGAGTCGGGCAAAGCCCCCTCTCCACAGCGGCTCCAGGGCGGCATCCGGCACGCCCACCATCGGCGAGCGAAGCGTGGCCACCAGCGCGATCATGTCGGTCGGATCGAGGATGCAGCGCAGGAGCGCCGCCAGGTCTTTGATCTCGCGGCGCGCAAAGAAAGAAGTTCGCTCGTCGATCGTGAATGGCACCCCGGCGCGACGCAACTCCTGAGCGTAGTGCTCCTGGGCGCTCGTGCTCCGAAACAGGATGGCTTGGTCTCCGAACGCGACTCCCTGGGCTTGGGCCTCGAGGATCGCTTGCGCCACCGCCTTGGCTTCGATTTGGCGCGAGACCCGCGCCGGAGTCTTGGCCAAAATCGGCGGGTCCTCGAGCTCCCAGGCCACGCCGTAACGCACGGCCGGGCCCACCACCGCGGGTCGCCGCGCGCGCGCCAGTCCGACTTCACTCACGATCAAGGGCACAAAGGGCGGCTGGAGTCCTCGCTCCTCCCTCATGATCGGCCGCAACACCCGACCAACCTCGTCCAGGATCCCCGGCACCGATCGGAAGTTGACGCTGAGTTCGAGGCGCTGCCCACCCGCGGCGATGAGGCGATCGGCGAAGTCGTCCAGGGCCAGGAGATCGGCTTGTCTCCAGCCGTAGATGCTCTGCTTGGGATCGCCTACGAGGAAGAGACCGGGCGCCGGACCGTCTCCGAGCGATAGCGATGCCACGATCGCGTACTGCCGCGGATCCGTGTCTTGGAACTCGTCGACCAAGAGCTGGTCGATTTCGCCGCGCACGGTCTGGCGGACTGCGGCATTGGTTTCGAGCAGCGACTGCGCAACCTGGAGGAGATCGGCGAAGGTGAGAATGCCCTGGCGCACGCGGGCCGCTTCGACCGATGCGAGAAGCGGCGCGAGGACCCGTTGCGCGGCCTGGAATGGCTGGGGATCGAGGGATGCGCTCTCTTTCACCCGGGCCAAAACCCGATCAAAGTCGCGCTGCGCCGCGATGGGGTCGTCCTCGCCGAGCGCTGCCTGCGCCGTCGCCGAGAGCTTCTCGAATTTCGGGGAAGCGAGCAGGGCGACCGGGCGAGCGCAAATCTGGGCGAGTTGGTCGCAGGTTTCGGCCGTGGCCAGTTCGCTCGCGAGGGCGGTCAATTCGGGGAGGAGCTTTAGGGCGCGATCATTGCTTCGAACTTTCCCGACCACTTTCGAAAATCGCTGCGCGCAGGCGAGCACCAACGGAAGCACCGCGTTCACCCAGTCGCGGGCCACCGCGGGAGAGAACCGCTCTCTCTGCAACTCGGCCACCGAAACCGGAGCGAGGATCAACCGTTCGAGCGCCTGGGCGATGTCGCCCTCGTGGAACCCCGCACCAAACAGGGTGATCCAGTCCTCGGACGGAGGATCGGCGAGCGCGGTCGCTGCGGCACGCGCCACCGTGCGGTCGATCAACGACCGGAGTTCCAGGCCGTCCGCGTCGACGACAAACGCCGGCGAGATTCCCGCCTCGAGTGGGAAGCGCGCGAGCAAGGCGCGACACCAAGCATGGATGGTGCTGGCGGAAAACTGGGACGCCGCGAGCGAGAGCGTGCCGGCGCGCCGGCGCACTTCGTCCGGGGCGATGCGGAGGGTCGCGATTTCGAGCCCGGTCACCGGTTCGCCGTTCGCGAGTCGGGCCAGTTCCTTCAAGAGGCGTTCGCGCATTTCGCCGGCGGCGCGATCGGTGAAGGTGACGGCGACGATCCGACGAAAGAGTTCCTCGGCCCCCGCTTCGGGGAGCGGCGCCCGCGCCACATGCTTGGCCCAGCCCGGCCCGATGGCCCAGGCCAATACCCGCGCGACCAAGGTGGAGGTCTTGCCACTCCCGGCCCCCGCCGTGACCAACAGGGGACGGCGGAACTCAGTGATCGCGAGGTGACGAGCGCGGCGGTCTTCGGCCTCGCCGCCGAGATCGATCCGGAGATCATCCGTCACGCGTCGTCCTCCTCGACTTCGAATGGAGAGGCGCCGCGATGCCAGATGTTCTGGGACACTGCCAAGACCGCCGCATCGAGAGTCCGCGGATCGGCTTCGGCCGGCTGACTGAGAATGTCGCGAAGCAGCCCCCGCCGTTGGCTGTCCCCGAGTACGCAGGCGGCGGAATAGGGGCAATAGTTGCAGGCCAAATTGCCGCTGCCGTCCGGCTCTTCGATCCGGGGAAAAAAGACCCCGTGGGCGCGGCCTGCAAGAAGCCGTCGCACCGTAGCCTCCAACGCGGGCAAGAGGCCGTCGGACACCGGGTCGACGAACAGCCGCTTGGCCTGGCGGGCGCGGCTCGCTCGTTTCAGGTACTGCACCTCCCCGATCGCGCCCGGCTCCGAGGCGGCGTAGACGCCCGCCTGCAGCCACTCACCCTTGGCAATCAACTTCTCCGGTTTGCCGGAAGGGGCCGACCCGGTCTTGTAGTCGACAAATCGCCGGCGCCCCTTCAGGTCATCGACGCGATCGACCCGGAAGCGAATGGTCGCGCCGCCGAGTTGAGCTTGGCCCAACGACTCGACGGAAATCACGGTCGGAAAATCGTCATCGGCCCACAGGTCGACGGCCTCGTCAATGAGCGGTCGCACGCGCAACGCCAGCGCGCGCTGGTAGCCGGGGCCGATCAAACCGACCTTTTGCGTGGCCTCCTGCGCCGCCGCGGTGATCGCCGCTTCGATGGCCAATTCCGAGGCCTTCGTCGAGCCGGGGTTCGCGGCGAGCAACTCGAGCGCCCGATGCGCGGTGGTTCCAACCACTGCGGCGTCCAAGCGTTCCCCGAGCGTGGCGGTGGTCCGAGCTTCCCCCAACCGGAGGCGCTTCGCGAGAAAAGTCCGCCAGCCGCAACTGCCGTACTTCTCGAGATCGGTGACGTGGAGCGTCTCGGCCGGAGCCACACTGCCCGGGAGCGCCGTAGCGAGAACCCATCCGAGATGGGCTCGCGCGGACTCCAGATGGTGCTCGCGCAGATGGGGGTCGATCAGTCGTCCGAGCGCACGGCGTTGGCCGTCGCAAATCGATGGACGCAATCGTTCCCGAACCGATTCGTAGAGCGGGCGATCTCGAAGTCGACCCACTTCACCAAGCAGGGCGCCGATTGGCAGCGCGTAGTGCTGCTGCCGCGCGCGCTCCAAGTACGCCATCGCGCCGGTTGGTACCGAGACGGTTTCGGAGAGCGCGCCTGCCGACGTGAGGGCTTCGACCCATGGCGACGGGCGCAGCGGACGGTTGTCTTCATCCCGCTCGGAGTAGGACAGCACGATGTCCGGCGCGGCCGATAGCAGGGCGAGCCACTGGTGCCGTTCTTCGGCCAAGCGCTCGCGGTGGAGATGCAGACCCGGCAGCCCCGGCTGAAGCACTCCACGCATCGCGTCGGTGAGGAACGGGTCGGCCGATCCCTGGCGCGGCCAGGACCCGTCAACGAGACTGATCAGGTACAGATGATCGAACGTGGCTTCGCGGGCCACCGAACGGTTCAGGATGCGCACGCCGCCTCCGCCCGTGTCTCCCGCCGGCGTCGCCTGACTGAGAATCGAGCGTTCGAGGATCACCCGCACTTCACTCGACGAGAGGCGCGGCTCGGGCGAAGGAAGGCGACCGAGGTCCCGGATGGCCGTCTTCACCGGATCGGGCGCGGCGGCGGGGTGGGCAGCGAGGGCCTGCTCGAACCGTTGCTTCCACACCGGGGCGGGGGCGTCGCCGGATTCCCGGGTCGCGGCGAGGAAGGCCTGCATGTGGGCAATCTCGCCTCGTAAGGCCTCGACCGAGACCGACTCGTTCTCGAAGCGCCCACTCCCTCCCCCGCCCAAACAAAGATCGAGGCGGAGAGATTCATCCGCGTCGGCCAAGGCCGTGGCTTCGAAGTTCGGCAGGGACTCGAGGGAAGTGGCTCCTCGCTCCGCGAAGGCGCGGGCCAAGCGGGCGCGCACCAACCCGAAGCCGGGTTCGACCAGGGCCTCCCCGGCCGCAAACCAGGTGGAGGCGGCGGACTCGCCACCCTCCACTAGCAGACTCAGCCACGCGAGCGACGCTCTTCCCTCGGCCGTCGTCGCCGGAGGGCCGTCCTGCCCTTGCCAGGGGACGCCAACCAGCGAGAGCTCCGCCCCGAGATCCGCAGCCTCCCGGGGGTTGTTCACGACGACGCCAATCCGTTCCGGGGTGGCTCCCCCATCAAGATTCTTGCGCACTCGTTGCGCGATCTCGCGGTGCTCGCTCGCGGGATCGATCGCACGGACGAGGGTCCGCGACACAGGGTTTGGCGCGGGTTGGGGAGGCTCGATCGGTATTGCCAAACGGGCCGCGAAGGTCTCGATCGCGGTCGGACTTCGGGCCGGCGCGCGCGCCGATGACTCGGGACCCCGAATCTCTGTCGGCCAATCCAAGATGATCGTGACTTCGTGGTGGGACTCGAGCGCCGCGAAAAACTCGATCAGTCGACCGGTGGCATCGGCGAATCCCGTCACGATGACGCGGCGGGTAGGCAGCTTGACCCCCTCTCGGAGTGCCCGGCTCGCCCGGCTGAGCAGGGCATCGGCGCCGCCGACTCCCCACGCGGTCATCCGCTCAGCCGCACTCACTCCGGCTTCGAGAATCGACTCCAGCCGGCTGGACTCCTCGCCTTCGAGGCCGTTCGCGGCCGCCAGGGCCGTAGCGAGTCGCTCCAAATCCAGCCCGGCGCTGAGCAAGTCGCCCAGGCTCTGCGCGAGCAACCCCCCGCCGTCTTCGAAACCTCGCACCAACTCAGCCAACCGCGGAACCTCGAGCGCCGCTCGCCGCAGCGCGATCGACCGCAGGACGCCACCCTCCGGGACAGGAATACCCGCTCGCATCAGCACTTCGCCGGCCAGCGGCCAGGGGGTCACTACCCGCACTCCCAACGCCACCCCACCCGCCGCCACCCGCAAAATCTCGGCGCTGACCTGCTCCCGCAAAAGCCCGCTCGGCACGAGAACCAGCGAGGGCTCCGTGCCATCTCCGGCCCCGACCAAGCCGCGGCATCTCTTGAGAGCCGCGCGCGGTCCGCTCTGCACTTCCCACCTGATGCGATTCAGCCTACTCTCCAAGTCCCGCGCTCACCCGACCGGTGGTGCCCCCCGTGGGCACCTTCTCCCGCGCATCCTATGTGAGAGGGGGGACAACTGCACCGCCTCTCATGCGTCGGGTGCTGTGGGATAACGAAGCCCAGGCGGTCGAGTCGCGAGCCGCTCCTACAGAGGAATCGGTTTTCGGAAGAGATCCGTCCCCTGAGCCTCCTTTGGACAAGTCGACAGTCAGCAGGATTCTCACGGATCGTCGGAAGTCCAATGAGTGAGACCCAGTTCCTTCCGAAGCGCTTCCAGCACTCCTCCCACGAAGTCGAGCTCTCCGCCTCTTCGGGCACGAGCCAAGCGATACGCGCTTGCTCCCTGCCGCGCTGCGGAATCGCGATCGTCGAGTTGCCAGGCCAGGACCGCATCCCAAAGCAGCATTTCCTCCAACAACGCCCCTCTATCCGCCGCGCCCTCGGCTTGAAGGCGGGTCAAGATCTTGGACGCACACTCCCTGGCCTCGGCGATCGTTGCTCCGAAGGCCTCGGCCCCTTGTGCACCGAATGCGGTTGAGTTCGCGACCGGCGCTATCTTCAATTTCCCCCGGACGAGAATCTCGTAAAATATCCACTTGACCCACGCGTGGGTCGCTTCAATCGACTGATCATCGAGCGTGATCGCCTTCTTCAGGCAGTCGTGGGCCGCAAAAACATCGGTCGAGTACTCTAGTATGACATACTGGGCGTAGTATGCCATCGAAGCGACGCGATGATCTCCGGAAGTCTCGGCCGTATCCGCGAGAGTGATTGCTCGATCCAGGATTTCCGAATGTCTCTCGCGCTTCTCTTCGGCTGGCACCTGAAGCCAATCCGCCAAGTCGTAATTAATGATCATCGCTTCGACTTGTCTGCGGCTCCTAGGCGTGCGCGACACTTTCAGTGACTCCTCGAGCAGAGCGCGAGCCGATGCGACATCACCGACGAGTCCCAGCCGGTAGCCATCCAGGAACAGGAGACGATCGATCCTTCCGAATGCAACGTAGCCATCCGACACGAGCCTACCGACGATTTCCGGAGAGTATCGAATCGCATGAATGATCTGGGCTGCACATATCATGAGTGATGCCGGCCGCCGGCGAGCGCGGTTGGTCTCCAGAGCGGCCTCGAGGCACTTCTCCGCGAGATCGCGATTTCCACGATGATAGGCCGTCTGCCACCGGCCGAGGTGGACCTCAAAACCGACATCCGGACGATTGATGAGTCCCCTCCATATTTCCTCCGCGCGGTCGAAGTTGTTGAGGAGAGTCGACTCGTGGGCCAGCAGCTTCAGTGCACGTGCATTGGTCGAATCTCGCCTCAATGCCCGCTCTATCTCCTCCTGGACTATTTTCGCGGGACACTCCGATATGAGGAGGGCCAACGCCGATAGCGAACAGTCTACCGCGTCGGAAGCGGGAACTCGATTCAGGAGCGATTCGAGTGGAAGGCCGGAGGCGAGTCTGGAGACTATGCTGGCAGCCCTGGGAAAGCGATTCTTCACAGTCGGAGATTCCGACAGCTCCCTCGCATTGTCGCGTCTGCCCATATAGAGGGCCGCTAGTGAATGTGACAGTGAGGTCAGGGGTTGCGCGACAAAATTCGGCGGAGCAGCATCGAGGCTCCTCAACAACTCGTCGAGGTGATTCACGTCTTGGTGCCGAAAGTCCGCCCATAAGAAATCCAGCAGTTCTTCGCGGTCAATTGCAGCCCTGGTCAGTGCTTTCAACTCGTCGATATCGGCTCCGGTGAACGAAGTTTCGTCGGCACGGTCCCACGCCGAATACCACTCCTCCGCCTCCAACGCAGCCGAAATCCTCCGGATCTCCTCGCTACGCTTGCGAAGGTTCGTCGATCGTTGGTCCAGAGCAATTAGGGCGAATGCCATTGACAAAGTCAGCAGGATTGCGCCGGATAACCATGCCGCCTTGTTCCTTCGGAATCGATCGGCAATGCGCCTGGCGACCCCGGGAGGCCTGGCCTTGATCGGACTACCTGCCACCAAACTGTCCAAATCCTCGGCGAGCTGTAGAGCGGAGGCGTATCGTCGCGACACGTCTTTTTCGAGTGCGCAGGCAAGTACGACCTCGAACTGCCGGCCGGCCCCCCGCAGATCGAGTCGGGGGGGATTTTCGAACAGGATCGAGTGGATCGTCGCTTCCGGCCGCTCCGATCCGAAGGGGCTGCGACCGCCAACCAACTCGTAGAGGGTGCAACCCAGGCCGTAGATGTCGGTCCTGGGATCGAGAACCGGGGTCCCCTTCAGTTGCTCGGGGGCCATATACGGCAGAGTGCCCGGATTTTGGCCTTCACTGGTCAGCGTTGGATCATTGACACCCCTGGCCAAACCGAAATCCAAGAGCCAGGGAGTCTCTCCGTCGAGAATGATATTGCTGGGCTTGACGTCGCGGTGAATTATCCCCACCGAATGCGCGACGTGAAGCGCGCGCGCGATTGCCGCGCCGATCACGGCGGCCTCTTTCCAAGGGAGTGGATTCGGTAATTCCGACAATGGCACGCCACGAAGTCGCTTCATGGCCAGCCATAAGCAGCCGTCGACCTCCCCGAACTCCAGTACGGGCACGATGTTCGGATGGTCGAGACTCGCGACGATTTCCGCTTCCCTGCGAAATCTGATGATCCGGCTGGGTTCAACGGCTCGCGTGCGGAGGAGTTTTACCGCCACCAGACGTCGCAGGGACTCTTGATAGGCCAAGTAGACCCTGCCCATTCCCCCTTCCCCGAGGATCGAGAGCAAGCGATAGCCGGGAATGACGGTCGGCACTCCGTCCGCTTCCTCCAGTACAACCGGAGCCTGCCCCCCCTCGACACATCGTTGCTCTCCGGCGATCAAGTCTCGTACCGTGTCGAGGAGATCCGGGTTGCTCGCACACAGTTCTTCCAATGCCGGCGGCTCACCCAGCTCAGCGCCCTCGTACCACCTCTCCAGAATGGAGAGAAGGACGTCTCTACGCTGTTCGTGTTCCACGCGCGATCGATCTCCGAATGTCAGCCATACCGATCGACGCGCTCAAGGCGTCGGGTTCGCCGGATCCCACCACTGCGGAACGTGGAAGTATTGGAAGTAGATTTGCCCGATTCCCGTCACGGGTGTCTGCAAGTTCAACAGGGTTGGAACACCGCCCTGCAGTGCCCATACTGCCGAAATTCCCGACGTAGCATCCCCGGGCACGACGATCGAATAGAATGGCCCGCCACTCGGTAGGGTGCTGGAGGTATTCAGCGTAGCAGGGATGTCGACGTAGAAGGGCGATATAATGGTGTTCAAGCGAACATGGACGGTCCCCGTTTGGAAGCTCTGCCCATCGAGGAGCTGAACATGGAGACCTCTGGTCGCGGCGCCCAAATACCACCAGGGTCGATTCGTCGGCGGATTGGGTCCGTGCCCGTCGAGATCGAATCGAGCGAAGACGGCCTCCGGTGGAGCGGGGTCGGTTCCAGGCAGTCGGATAATAACCACCGTGGAAGTACCCACCTGGTTGGGATGCGCATTCGGTGTCGGAGTCGCAACCGGGTGCGGTAGCTGGTCGGCCGGATTCGCGGCGGCGTAAGTCACGAGCGCGAGGTGAATCTGGAGATCGCCGGTAGCCTCACACTTTGTCCAGATATCGTCGACCAACTGCGAGTTGGGATCCGTATCGACACCGGTCCAAGCCTGGACCTGGAACGCGATCATGTGTCTCGCGAGCTTGGATGCATCCAAGATCGTCGTGGGCTCCTCGTTAGTAAGGCCTACTTGCGCCCAATCGATCATCGGCGGCGCGGAACCGTAGTTCCAGTGGGGAGGAGCCAGTTCCCACAGCGAGGTATCACCACCTGAGGGCGGGGCCACCTCGAACGCCCAATTCGGCAGCGACGTCGTGTGAACAAAGTCCTGACAAAGCTGGACCGCATTCGCAGCGCCAGCTCCCGGAGCAGCGAGCACTTCGTTGACCTCCGCGGTGACGAAAGCGGGGATCCCGCTCGTGGGACGAACCATGTACGGGTACACGGCGCCTATGTAGGCCAAGAGCTCCTGAGAAGGGCTCGTCGCCTTTGGCACATTGACGTGTCCAACCACGATGCCCCAGCGAGTCGTGAGGCCGCCGATGAGAATCTCCACGCCGGCGGAATCCGGGGTGATTTCTTCAGAGGCTTCTCCGTTGGGGTAGACAGACAGATGAATCGAACCCACCGCCTGCGCCGGCAGGACGCTGGCGGTGAGGAGGAGAAGGGCGAACAGCGAACGGGTCATGTTGAGAGGCTCCATCTGGTTCTTTGCCACGGGGCAGGTGTGGCCACGCGGTTCGGAGTCCAGTGCTTCACGGAATGTAACGGCAACGGAGGGAGGGCGGGGAAGGCTCGCAACGCGGAAAAAAAACGGAGCTCGGTGGCTTTTCTTCGTACGGAGGAGGGAGGCTACGATCCAAGCATGAATCCTCGCAAGGCGCTCGTGGCCACAGACTTCGGGACTCGGCTCGCCCAGGCCAAGAGCGGGGAAGCCAAGGCCTTGGAGGTGGTCTTGGATCGCCTGGCGGAAAAGCTGCGCCCGGAACTGACACGTCTCGCCGGCACGAAGCTCAAGAGCAAGCTGCGGCCCTCGGATCTCCTGCAGGAGGCGTTTCTCGAGGTCGTACGCAGGCTGCCTCGTTTCGAAGGTGAAAACGAAGAGCAGCTCGTCGGGTGGGCGCGGGTCATCCTCCTGAACACCGTGCGCAAGCAGGCGCGGGATCTCGGCGCGACCAAACGCAAGGCTCCGGACCGGCCCTCCCAGCTCGCGGTCCTGGCGCGTTCGCTCCACAAACCGTCACCAACCCCGAGCTCGTTGGCCATCGATGCGGAAAAGGTGGGGGCGCTCGAGGCCGCAATCTCCGAGCTCAAGGAGGAGCACCAACTCGTGATCGAAGCCATCCTCCTGGATGAACGTCCGGTGGAGGAAGTTGCCCTCGAGCTCGGGCGCACGGTTCCCGCGACCCGGATGCTCTTGAGCCGGGCCCGCGCCGCCCTGGCCTTGAGTCTGGACGACATCCGTCGTCGCGGCTGATCAGGGCTCGCCAAAATCCGCACACCCCGCCCGTGACACTGCGGCGAGGTTCGGACTCTGCCTCCAAGCCCCGTTGGTCTGCCGCTTCTCCGGAGGGCTCGGTCGCGGCCCCGCTGCCGAGCCGGGAGTCGAAAACTCGTGAACAAGAAACCTCGGTCCGATTTCGAGAACTTGGTGGCTCACGCCCTGCCCCGGCTGCGTCGGTGGGCAGCGCGCCGGCTCGGCCGCAAAGTGCAACAAGACCTGCGCCCCTCGGACGTGGTCCAAGAGACCCTCTACCGCGCCTGGCTCGGGTCCGGCGAGTTCAAGGGTGACGAGGCCGGTTTTTCCGCCTGGCTCGCCACCATCGCCGAGAATCGTGTCCGCATGGCCGCCCGAGCGCGCGGCGCAAAAAAGCGAAGAATCCCAAGCCGGCTGACCCCGGTTGGGTGCGCGCAGCCCCCCCAGGACGGCCTGGCCAACACCCTGGCTCGGGAGTGCGAGGAGCGTCTGCAAATGGCCGCCAGAGAGCTCACTCCGGAGCAGTGGGAGACCTTCCGCGCCCACGTCCTCCAGGGGATCAGCTACGAGGAGATTGCGGCCCAAAGCTCGCGCACCGTCCCAGCCGTGCGGGCCCTGATCCACCGGGCGAGGGCCAAGCTGGCGGTGGAACTGGAAGACCTGCGGGATCGACCCCGGTCCTCGGCGGCCGAAGAATGACCTTGGTCCGAGGAATTTTCGGAAATACTTAAAAAGCCCGGGCTGCCGAAACGCTTCGCCAGCCGTACCTCTCTTGAGTGCTTGGAGCGGACCAGGTCTTTTCTCAGCCCCAATTTCAGTGCATGACCTCGGCGGCGAAGCCTCCCACGCGGCTTTGGCGACCAGGTCAAGGCGTGATTTCTGGGCTGAAAAGCCGTGGGAATTCGCGTTGGACAGGCCTCGAAAGCTAGGGTATGGTCTTGGGGGTGCGGCAACCAGGGAAGGGCGTAAACGCCGACCCCTCGTGCCCACCTTCGATCTAATCCAACTCCGGGTTGACATGGGGAGGGAAGAGCCGAGAATGCTCGCCCCTGCCGGTCGTCCGAGATGGGCCAGTCCCCAGCTCGGCAGTAATGCAACCCAGGTCGGATTCTCTGAACCATGCTCATGCCCAGGGCGGCCGGGACGACCGCCCCAGGCGACGGATGACTAGGTCTCGTCCCCTCGTACGGACACGACGATCGTGAAAACCAAGCCTCGCAGCGGTCGCAAGAGCGACGACATGGACATTGGAGTCGACGACCCCGCCGAGCTCGAGCTCATGATCCAAAACGACGACGGAACTGTCCGTCGCCGCCCGGAGTCTGCCCGCAACCGGCGTTTGGAGTCGGCCGAACCGAGCCCGGACGATCCCCTTGGCATCTACCTCAAGGATGTCGGATCGCACGACCTCCTAGAGCCCGAAGAGGAGCACCTGCTCCTCGGTGACCTGATCTTCGCGCGCAACCGCTGGATCGCCTCCTTTCTCGGCACCGAAGCCGGTTTGAAGACGATCTGGTCGGACCTCACTCGTTGGAAGACCGGGGAGATGGCAGCTCGTTCGCTGGTCCCCGGACCTCCCAAGCCGAAACCCGGCCGCGAGGACAGCGAGGACCACGTTTCGCGTCTCCATCGCATCTTCGAGCGCCACGTCGAACGCCGTAAGCGTCGCCCGTTCCAGATCAGCAAGAGCAACAACACCGACCGTCTGCTCGGTGCACTGCTCTTCGTCGGTCTGCGTCCGGGCCCGCTCAAGCGCTACCGCGACTCCTCCGTCGATGCCGGCGGCCGAGCCGCCAAAGAGCAGATCCGCCGCGAGCGGGACCTCTTCGTAGCCGCGCGACGGCCGCTGATCGAACGCAACCTGCGCCTCGTTCTGTCGGTCGCGCGCAAGTTCGATGGTGGCCCCCTCGCCTACAGCGAACTCATCCAGGAAGGCAACCTCGGACTCATCCGCGCCACCGAGTCGTTCTCGGCGCGGTTCGGCGTTCGGTTTTCGACCTACGCTTATCTCTGGATCCGCCAGGCCATCCTGCGCGCCCTCGAAGACAAGAGCCGCACCATCCGGCTGCCGGTCAACGTCACTCAAAGCCTCCGCAAGGTGGCCAAGGACGATCCGGAGGCCTTCGAGGATCCGTCCAGCATCGGCGACGAGCAAAAGCGCAACCGCCTCACCGACATGCTCTCGAATCCGTCGGTCGCGCGGCCCGTGCTCTCGCTCGACTACGGTCCCGAAGACGAAAGCCGTCTCGGCGATCTCGTGGGCGACAAGAACGCCTTGCAGCCGGACAACCCGGTCATCAAGGAAGACATCCGCAACCTCGTGCGCGACAGCCTGAAGATCCTCCCCGATCGGCATCGCTTGGTCCTCCGTCTGCGCTTCGGCATCGACTGCTCGCGAGCTCACACCCTCGCGGAGATCGGAAAGATGCTCGGAGTCAGCGCCGAGCGCATCCGGCAGATCGAGGCTTCGGCCTTCGACCGCCTGCGCCAGGGGCCGGACGGGTTCTCGCTCGAAGAGATGGTCGGCGACTGAGGGTTGCCGAAGTCAGAAGACCGTCCTCAGCCGGCGGTAGCGAAACGGGCTCGGCCACCCTCGGGTGTCCGAGCCCGCTTCATGAGTAGCGCGGATCGACGTTGGCACCTCACCAGCGCAGGGAAAGTCGGGCGAGCCCGCCGCGCCCCCCGAGCAGCGCCGCCGTGGGCGTCAAGATCACGGGGTACCCTCGGCCGGCTAGCACGCTCGCGGTTCGCGGGGCTTCCTCGGGGACGATCAACCGATCCTCCACCACGATCGCCGAGGCTCCGGTCGATTCCGCCGCGAGTACACGCTCGACTCCCGGGAAGGCGTCGCGCTGGAGAATGCCGGCGGCATGCAGAACGGAGCCATTCGGAAGAGCGGTCACCGCGCCGAGCAAGTGCGCATCGCCACGGACGCTGACCACATCGACTTCCAGCCCTTCGAGGGCGGCGACCGACGAGAGGAAATCCACTCCCGCCTGGTTGGCTCGCTCGGTGATCCCGACCCACAGAGTGTTGCCGACGCGGACGACATCCGAACCCGACAGGAGCGCTCCTGGTGGCAATTCGTGCACGGTGCGGGTTGGATCGAGTCGCCGAGAGATCGCCCCTGCTTCCTCATTGCGCAGCGTCGAGTCAGTGCGGCCTTTGACCCAATACCGGCGGCCCACGGGAATGAAGAGGTCGGCCAGGTAGGGAGACTCCGGACTGCCATCCACGGGCGCGAGCATTTCGACTGACAAACCGGCCTGGACGAGCGCGTTTCCCAAGGCCGCGTGCTCGCGCCTCGCGCCCACGAGGTCGGGAACGACCGTCGGGTCCTGCGCCTTGCGTACTCTCACGAACGACGCAGGCAGCTCGCGCAGCGCCGCATTGGTGGTGCGCAAGACCGGAGGGATCGGCATCTGGGAGGTCGACATGCGATCTCCTCGCTTTCGGGTTTGGGGGGAGGTTCAACTTCCACCATCGGCTGAGCCTCGACCCGACTTGACCTCCCGATTTGCCGCCGGAGGAGTGCGGTTTGCGATCACTTTTGGAAGATGGGGAGATATCCGAGGCGCACGCGCAGGATCAAGCACGCGACGGCAGTGGCGAAGGCGTCTCCCGGGCCTACATCGTTGTGCCAGCTTCCATCCGGCTGCTGACGGCGCAGTAGATCTCGCGTCACCTTCGCGAAGTAGCGTTCACCCTTCTCTCCGCCCTCGAAGTTCATCGCCTGCGCGGCGTAGTAGTTCCCGTACCAGAAATAGAAGTGGTTCGGGTACCACTGCGAGACTTCGTCGTAGCCGGTCTCGATCACTTCCAGGGCGCGGGAATAACGCCTCGCGTCGTAGATGCCGGCGGAGTGGAGACTCGTCACGGCGGCGGCGTTGACCGCGAAGGTGGTTCGGGTGCGCGCGCCTCGGCCGTGGATCTTGTAGTAGAACGCGCCGGCGTCGGCTCCGTACTCGATGCGACTCTCGAGCACGTAGTCCACCACCCGATCGATCGTGGACTTCGGGACCGGGATGCCGATGTTGCGAGCGGCCCGAAGCGCCTGCACCTGACACACCGTGACCGAGAGATCCGCTTCGTCGCTGCCGGGGGCGTATCTCCATGCACCGTGCCGATTCTGTGCCTGGACGATGAAGCGCGTCGAGTCTCGGAGTTTTTCTGCGACTTCGGCGGCCCGGCTCCGGGTCATGCCGTGAACTTGGGCCAAGAACAGCACCGCGAAAGCGTGGCTGTACATGCGCGTCTCACAGTCGGTCACGTAGGCGTAGCCGTCGCCACAGCTCAGGAGGTACTCGATCGCCGATGCGAGCACCTCGTGGTGGGGCCCGCGATCCGGCACATGACCGTTGGCGAGAAAGGCGAGGCCAGCGAGCGCAGTGAGGCCAGGATGGCCCCGGCCGCGCTGGCGCTGATCCTCAGCGGAAACGTAGATGAGGTAGCTGTCTTGACGCTTGTGGCCCACATCTCCGACCCACGCTCCCACTCGTGTCTGCGCCGTGGCCAGCCAGCGCAACCCGCGCTCCACCGCAACGTCCACGTCGGAAGCGAGCGGCGGAGGGTTGGCCGGGGGCGCCGGCGTCGCCTCGGGCAGACAGCCCCCGAGTAGGAGTCCGAGCAGGCTCAGCAGACAATTCCGCCTCATGAACGCCACCGTACCACGCCCGAGTCCCCAAGGTCACCCGGTGGTTGGGGCACACGGTCGGTGGGTCGGTGGGTCGGTGGGTCGGTGGGTCGGTGGGGACGGTGGGAACGCGGATCACCAGATCCGCACG
>CADEGH010000044.1 GCA_902826835.1 uncultured bacterium
GCTGCGTCGTCTCCGTCTGGCAAGCACGGAGTACTGCTCGCAGCTGTTCGCGATGACAATGGAAACCTCATCTTTGTTCCGTGTAGATCCGACGGGGCCCTGATCGTCAGCGTGCGTGGAGAAGCTGAGGGCGACGCGGCGGTCGTCGAGTTTCCCGCCGGTGAGCCTCAGGAAGTCAGCATCACAGGCTCCGTGCCCTTGCAGGCGACGCTCGCCGCCGGAACGCAAGAGATTGGCTCAGTCACGGACGCCGGTCCCACCGGCACGACGACGCGACTGCACGCCACCGGGGATCTAAGCACCGGTAATCATTGGATCACGGGGACGCCCAGCGCCAGTCAGCGGGCGCGCATCACGGACTTGTTCGTCGACTCCGATGCGGATCAGACGATCCAAGTAATCGAGGAAACAAGCGGCACCGTCATTCTCACGCTGAGAGTCAAGGCCAATCAGGCTACGCAGCAGTACACCACCCGAGGGGGGCTTGAGTCGGAAACTGTGGCCAAGAGGCTGCGCGTGGCCGCAAGCGCATCGAACGCCACGCGAGTCACGGTCCTCTCCAAACTCATCCCGAACTGATGCCATTCCCAGTCGCATGTATCTCGGGCGTGAAGGTCGAAGGGGTGGCCGCGGTGCCGCCCACCGCCGTGGATCCGCCCGTGGCTGGCCTCATCGTCACCCCGACCACCGGCTACGTGCCGCTCACCGTGACGATCCAGGACACCAGCACAGGCATCATCGCCCGTCGCATCTACGACATGGGCAATGGGGACACGGTCGAGCGGTTGGACGGTGCGACTTGGCAGTACGTCTACGACGCCTCGATTGGCGACGAGTACACCATCACACTGACCGTCTCCAATCTCGGCGGGAGCGACAGCGCCCAGCAGGGCGTCAACGTCGAGGCGATGCCGGTCGCGCCGACTGCGGCCTTCACCGCTCTGCCAGCCTCGGGCAATAGCCCGCTGACCGTCACGTTCACGAACACCAGTTCCGGGATTATCACCTCTTACCTGTGGGAGTTCGGTGACGGCACGACCAGCGCGCTTGAGGACCCGCCCGCGCGCGTGTACGGGGTGGGCTCTTGGCTCGTGCGCTTGACGGTGACCGGGCCAGGCGGAACGCACACCGCGACGCAGGACCTTACCGTCGCGGCCCTGGCGCCTCCGCCGTCAACGACAGTCTGCCCGTTCAGCGTCAAGAACGATCGCACCACCGCAGTGGCCGAAGTGGTCACAGCGAGCGTGAGTTTCCCGGTGGACTCCGGGCCCTTCGACACCGCTACGATGCGCGTGGAGACCGCCGCCGGCGTCGAGATCGCGTCGGGGTTCAAGGTCCTCGCGCGATGGGACGGTGCCCGCAACGACGGCACCAAGCGAATCTCCTGGGTGCAGGCGCATTTCCCGGCGACGATTCCCGCGGGAGGCCGCGCCGACTACGTCCTGCGCATCGGCGTCGCGCCGGCGGTGACAGGCACCCTCTCGGTGGCGAGCTCGAGCCTGCATATCACAGTGAACACCGGGGCGGCCAGCTTCCGGATGTCGACCACCACCTTCGACCTCCTGAACCAGGTCACGGTTGGGGCTGCCACGGTTGTGAACGGTGCCGGAAGTCTCTACTGCGCCTTGAGCGACGGGGCCCGGAGTCCGACCAACGTCTCCACCGCAGTCGAGTGGTCGAGCACGGTGGCCGCTGTGGTCAGGCAGACGGGGAAGCTTGGCTTCGACGGAGTCGACCCGACCACCGGCCGCGCGCTGGCATACACCTGCCGATGGTACTTCAGCACCGGCAGCAAGCGGGTCCTCGTGCGGTTCACGATCGAGAATCCGAATCGCGCCTTCAACCCCACAAGCATCGGGAGTGAGACCGGGCACGACGGGCGCAAGTACATCGACGAATTGACTTTCAGCCTCGCACTGCCTCCGAGCTCCGGCACGCACACGGTTCGCAGCAAGAACGCCGCCTTCAGCACGGCCGCCTATTCGCTCGTCCAGAAGGTCCGCGCACAGACCACGAAGACCGGGGACCGCCGGATTGTTTCGACGCCGACCGGCTACCGCTACAGCACCGAGCACTTGGTCAGCTACGTCGAGCAGGGGACCACCTACGCCGAAAACGAGGGCTCGCCCACGCTGCTCGGCACCGGGCTCTACCCGGGAGGCTTCGGCGTCAAGGGCTCAAGCGGTTCGGTCCTGGTCGGTGTGACGAGGTTCGCCGAACGGTGCCCATCCTCACTCGCGACGGACGCGGCGACCGGGCGCGTGCGCATAGGCATGTTCGTTCCGGGTTCGCTCTACAAGGGCCCGAGCTATCGGGCGCTCTCCCACGATCCGTGGATCGGTGGCACGACCCCGGCGAATGCTCTGCCGGCTGGGATCAATCCGGCGACCGGCCTAACCTATCGGGCCAACGACTTCGCACCCCTGGGCTACCCGGACCGTTCGGTTCCGCCGAGCGCCGAGAGCAAGCCCAGCGCGCCACCGGCCCCGCTCCCTGGCTCAGGCGTCACGGTGCAGAGCCCAGGCGGCCTCTGGCAGTGGACCGGCGCCTCTGGGCCCTGGCGCTTCAAGTGGAGTCCCGGCCTGGCCACGAGCGCCGAGGACGAGCTCTACTACCGCATCGACGGCGGCCGGCGAATGCTGCACGAGTTCGAGCTGTCCTTCGAGGATGCCACCTTCACCGCAAGCGCGGACGACGTGGCCGCAGCGGCCGAGCGCGCCAACACTCTGGTAATCGGTAGCTGCACGCCGAGCACGTACCGCACCAATCGCACGGTGGGGATCGACTACTGCGAGCGCCTCACACAGGCGCAGCTCGGATCCACCCACGCTGGCGACTTCGCGCGCTACGAGAGGTGGGCCCAGTGCCTCATCGATGACGCCTCGGTCGACCCGGCAACAGGCGTCGGAGGCTTTGGATCCAATGCACTGATGATGGGCTGGCCGGGCTGGTACCGCGGCGGCGAGCGATCGCCGAATGCGACCATGCCACCTTGGGGGAAGTGGTCTTGGGGCGACACGGCTTGGGGCTCTGCCGAGGGCTGGTCGAACCTGCACTACGATCCGGTGCAGACTTGGGGATTGCACTTCTTGAGGACAGGCGATCCTCGCTTCCTCAACGTTCTCGGGCGCGACCACGCCACGTGGTCGTTCACGCAGGGGCACATTCACTCGGGTAGGTTCGACTCGACGACCGATACGGTGGTGCCGCTGGACTCCTACAGCGGCTGCGGATACTGGGAAAAGGGCTACTACCACGGCACCAGGCCCTTCTACCCGGGGGCCAGCCACACTTGGATCCGGGGTCGGGTGCTCTGGTACCTGATCACCGGTGACGAGTTCGCGCGGGAGTCGGCGCTTTGGACTGCGATGTTTTTCACTCACCCGCAGTCGAATCGCTCTCCTGCCCACTGGAGCGGGCAGAGCGGTGATCGCCAGTGCAGCCGGGGGATATTCGCCCTCGCGCACGCGCATCGCATATTCGGCGCGCACGTGGGGGTTGGGGGACGCACGTTCCTCGCCGAAGCGGCCGCTGGGATTGAGCGCTACCGCCGGCTTGAGTCCGGGTTGAACCTCTCCACAGGGGCCGCACTCCCGGTCGACCAACGATTCAACTACGTGCCTGCGCACGCGCTGGACTCTGGGGTCGCCACCGACTTCTCTGGCCTGGGCTTTATCTTGGCCACAAGCGGGAATCCGAAGTGGACCACCCAGACTTGGGAAACGGGCCACCTCTCAAGCGCGATCGCCGAGTACGTGTGGGCCTCGCGGTCGACGGATGCCGCGGTGCTTGCGCTGCTGAAGCGGAACGCCGACTACATTATGGGCGCCGATGTCGGTAATCCGCCGACAACCTTGGCGCAGATCAAGAAGACCTGGGTTCCCTCTGGTCTCAAAGGGATGGCCGAGTGCTTCCCGAGCGATGGGGTCACCTGCATCCTGGGCAGTAAGGTTCAGGCCCCGACTCCGTTCACCGGCAGCTACGCCGGGGCAAGCATCGAAACCAACGGCAACGTCCTGATGCTGTGGCCGGCAATCGCTCACCTCAGCGATGCCTACCAGGCGTTGCGGGACACTGCGCACGCGGCCGCGGCCGCGACCTTCCTGGCGCGGGCCAAGCTCTACATGCGATCGGGGATCCGCTACCACTCGGTCGCGGGCAACTACACTTCAATCCCGGCGGGGCTGTCAGAGTTCAAGGTCGGCACGGCCCAGGGCTACATCAACGCGGGCACGGCCGGGAACCCAGATTGGCGACCCGATCCCGCTGCGCAGTTCACGCAGCTGAACCTCGAAAAGTACGGGGCGGTCTCGCAGACCATCTGCAAGTTCATCCCGGACGAGATGGCCAGGAATCCCCTCCAGCTATTGGCCGCTCTCCGCGCGGCTGGCGAGGTGGGCGCATGAGCACCCCCCCAGTCGACTGGGCTCCGTGGCGCGAGCGTCTGGTCCGGGTGGAGACCCAGGGCGAGCACCACGAGGCGAAGCTTGAGCAAATCACGGCCGCGATGGATCGAGTGACGGAGCAGGTCACCCTGCTGCGGCTTGACCTTGCGCGTCAGAACCGCATGTGGGCGATCCTCTCGACCGCGGGTGTGATCGCGACCACCGCGGCGGTGCAGTTCTTTTTCCGGAGGTAGGCATGCGAGCGATCCTGGTCTTGGCGTTCGTTCTGACCGGCTGCGCCAGTGAGATCCCGCCCGAGGTGGGACTCCTGGTCCAGGCGCAGAGCGAAGTCACAGCGAACAGCGTGAAGCAGTGGGAGCGCTACCTCGAGCTGAGCACGGCCGAGCGGAAGGCGCTTCAGGACAAGTTGGTCGCCAACGCCCAGTTGCTGAAGTGGGTGCAGGCGAGCGTGAACGGAGCGGTGCCCCTGGCGGCGCTGGGCCCGATCGAAGAGTGGGCAGTGCAGGAGCGGCAGAAAGGGGAGGAGGAGGTCCGGCAGATGAAGGAGAACTGGTCGGCCAAAGCCGACGTCGCTCGCGCACAGAAGATCAACGAGGTCATCCAGGACTGGCTGCGGGCCCGGAACGCGGGCGCCGGCAGGTGGGCGGAGATCCTCGCGGCGATCAGAGGAGTGACCCCCGATGAGTAGTGCACTGAAGGCGCTTCAAATGCTCGTCCCGCCGGACGACCCGGCGGGGCGGAACAGCCCCACTTCCCAAGCCCTGCTCGGGAGCCGGTACGAACCGGTCGACGGGGCTGCCACCGATGCGCTCATGGCTCGCCTGGCAGAGCTCACGGAGGCGGAGCGCGCGGCCGCGCGGGTGGCGATCGAGCAGTTGCTGCCGTCGCTGATCACGACTGTGGTCGGCCTGGTCAGGGGCCCGCGGTGAGCCCGGAACTGGTCGGTGGAGTGGGGATCGCCCTGTCTCCCTTCGTGCTGCTCGTGGTGAGCGCGGCAAAGGTAGCGGCGCCGCTGTGGATGGCCGGCCGGGAGCCTCTGGCGGCTCTCCTGGCGGGCCTGGCGTTGGCCGTGGCTGCCAAGTGCTCGGGCCTGGGCGAGGGCGTGCCGTGGCTCGCGGTGGTCCTTGGCGGCCTCGCGGCGGGGTTGGGCGGGCAGGTGCTGCACGACAAGGCGCTGAACCCGCTGCTGGGCAAGCGGGCGCGGTAGCGTCCCCCCTCCGGTGTAGGTTCCGAATCTCCGCCGCGGGAAACCGCGCGGCCTCATTGAAGCTCGAGCTGATCGAGAAGGAGGCGCTGGTCTCCCAACTCTCCGCGCCCCTTGTAGCGCGGCCTCATTGAAGCTGATAATCTGGGCGCTGGATAGTTCCATGGGGCTCTGGGTCGAAGCAACGGCCCGGGGCCCAACTTTTTGGGCAACGCTCAAGCGCCCAGGGTGTGCCGTGCGGCTTGACGCCGTGCCGAAAGTGTGCCGCAATGTGCCACCATGCGGACCAACTGGCCACTAAATACCACTGAGAATGGCGCCCCCCAGATCCTTGCCAAGGTGGATGTCGAGGGTTCAAGTCCCTTCACCCGCTCTGCCCTGGAAACCCTGAGTTTCCAGGGCATTTTTGTTGCGCGACCGGGCCTCCAACTGTGCCGTGCCTCCGCCCGGGTGGCCGGTTGTGCCGCGGTTGTGCCGCAGACGGGGGCACGATGAGGGTCTATCGGCGGGGGAAAGTGTGGTGGGTGGATGCCACGGTCGAGGGCGAGCGGCACCGCGAGCCGCTCAAGGGCGCGACTTCGAAGGAGGCAGCCAATCGACTGGCGGCCGCGCGCCTGCTGGAGTTCGGCGGGGCGCCGCGGGAAACCCTCACGGTGGGGGAGGCCGTGCAGCTATACGCGGCCCGGCGGGACGCCAAGCCGGCGAGGTGGGGTGACGAGCTGCACCGGGTCATGGACTTCGCCAGGCACGCCGGCGCGAAGCGGTGGCTTAGCACCCTTGGCCAGGCGGACGTGACGGCCTGGGTCGAGGCCCTTGAGGCGCGCGTCGGCCCGGCCACATGCCGCCGGTACAAGACCTCCCTCGGCAGCTTCTTCCGGTGGCTCGTGGTCCGGGGGCACACGCAGAGCTCCCCGACCATCGGGGCCTACGCGCCCAAGGACCGCTCCAGAAAGAAGGTGGCCCCCACCCCGGAGGAGATCGCGGCCACGCTTGAGCGCGTGAAGGGGACGCGGCTGGAACCCGCCTACATGCTGGCGATCTACCAGGGCCTCCGCCGGGAAGAGATCGTGCGGGCCGACTGGTCGCACGTCGACCTGGAGGCGAGGAGGATCTACGTCGACGGCCGGAAGACCCCGAGGGCCGAGGCAACCCTGCCGCTGCACGACGACTTCCGAGCGTGGGCCCTGACCCGGGAGAGGCAGGGTCCGATCGTCGCGCGAATCGACGGGGGCCGGTACCACGCAGCCGCCCTGGAGAACATGCGGCGGGAGATTGGGCGCGACCTCATCAACTTCCACCGGGCCCGGCATGGGCTGGCCACCATGATCGTGAAGAGCGGCGGCTCGATCGAGGACGTGGCGGCGCTGCTCAGGATCTCGCCGAGGACTGCGTACGAGCACTACGCTTGGCTGGTGCCTTCTGCCCGGGCCGTGGCTCTGCACCGATTTCGGCTCCCGTCTCCATCAGCCGGGCAATGAGGGCGGCGCGCAGAGCGAACGGGTGCGCGCCCTGGCGCTTGACCAGGTCGGCAAAAATCCCGCCAGGTTGACTGCGCAGCCGGACCCACTCGCGGGATCGTCCGAGCGCGGCGCCCATGGATTCCCAGCCCCAGAGGATTTCGGTGTGCGCTGGCTGGCTCACGTGTTCTCGCTCCTTCGCCGGGATTTCAGGTAGGCAGTCAGTTCCTCAACGTAGCGCTCGGGAGTCATCGTCGGGTCGTGGCGGATATCCACGTAGGCTCCGCTGGAACAGCCGCCCGAAACCACGTGGCACCGCGGCCCGTGCTCACGAATGTGATCGGCCAGGCGATCCATCTCCACCAGGGCATCCGCCCAAGTGTCGGCGCCGATGGTGACGATCAGTTCGAAGGCTCGTTTCGGCGCATTCATCGTCTGTTCCTCTCCCTCTTGACGAACTCAAGGACCGACAAGCCTGGCTCCCGCTTCCGCGCCCGCACCCAGTCGGCGTAGCTCGGTTGGGCGCCTGGGCTGCACAGCTTGTCGAGTGCGCTCCGCAGTTCCTCGACCTCCGCAAGACTTCGCACGACGTGGCACGTCATCGCTTCACCACTCCTGCAATGCACTGAGCGAAGCACGGCGCGCAGACGCGGTTCCCACGCGCTCCGATGCCGTTGACGACAAGGAGCCCGGGACCTCGGCAGAAGACGCAGCGGGGTTTTTTCGGTGGCGGGATGGTCATGCGAACCGCTCCTGTCTCACCGCGGTGCGCGCCAGCGCCTGCGCGGCGTAAGTCGGGCTGATCTCGATCCCGATCCAGCGGCGACCCAATTCGTCGGCGACAACGCCCGTGGTTCCCGAGCCGAGAAATGGATCCAGGACGGTGCCGCCTGGCGGGCAGCCGGCCAGGATGCACGGGCGGACCAAGCCTCGAGGGTAGGCGGCGGGGTGGTTGCTAGCACCGCGGTCAGACGCGATTGTCCAGACAGATCGCTTGTTCCTGCGGCCGACGGGCATCTTGGCCACTGCGGGGCCGGGAGCTTGGTAGGGCCGGGGAGCATTGCGCCGGCGCGCGTTGGAGGCCCGGACCTGGTCTTCTGGAGTGTTCGATCGCTCGGCAGCGCAGGGCTCGGAGATCGCGGCCGCATCGTAGTAGTACCGCTCGCTCCGAGAGAGCAGGAAGACGTACTCGTGCGACGTGGTCGGGCGATCCTTGACCGACTCCGGGCAGGGCGAGGGTTTGTGCCAGACGATGCAGCTTCGCAGGATCCAACCGTCCGCCTGCAGGCGGAACGCCAGGCGCCAGGGCTGGCCGATGAGGTTCTTCGGGGGCAGGCCAAACGGGAGACGCGGGCCAGTCCGGGCGCGCCTGGATTCTTCGAGGTTCCGTCGTCCACCCTCGAGGGTCACCGCCCCCGGCGACCCGCCCCAAGCGTCCGACGAGTAGCTGTCCCCCATGTTCACCCAGCAGGTGCCCTCGACGCGGAGTACTCGGCGCACCTCGGAGAACACAGCGGCAAGACGGTCGAAGTACTCCTCGATCCGCGGCTCAAGCCCGATCTGACCGGGTGCGTTGTAATTCCGGACTCCCCAATACGGCGGGCTTGTGACACAGCAGTGCACGGACTCGCTGGGGAGCTTGCGCAGCTCGGTGAGTGCATCGCCGACGAGGATCACGCCTGCGCCTCCGCCCTGGAAACCTCCGCGAGACACTCAGCGCAAAGCGGCCCGCGCGAATCGGCGTAATTCCCGTCTTCCGTGACTTGCTCGCATTCCTCGCAGAATACGCAGCCGCATTTCAGGTAGAACGAGCCATCATTGGCACTTCGGCCGACAGGTTCGCCGCATCGTGGGCAGCGCGTTGGGATCACAGCCCCTCCTTCTGCCACGCCCGGGCCCCGGGGAGCCACTTGGCGAGGAGTTCCATTTTCCTCTTAGAATATTGCGTGTACGGAAAGTTAATGATCCGCTCTCCACTGTCGGTCTTATGGCAATACGCTATCTTCTTGTCTCCATTGATGAGATCGTCGAAGTGGAGGTCCGCTGGCATCTCGGCCGGAGTGGCAGGCACGGGGACGGTGCCCGCAGCAGCGCCTCCGCTGTCCTCGGCGCAGAGAGCGCGGAGTGCGTCGCGCTCAGCACTGATGTCGCTGAACCTCACGCCTGTGTAGTGCTCGCCTTCGCGATGCGTCCACGTCCAGGCGCATAGCTTCATCTGGCTGTCCAGCCTCCGCCCCGCCTCCTTCAGCGCGGCGATCTCGGCCTTCTGCCTCGCCACCAGGGAGCGCTTCGTGCCTTCGCACTCGGGGCAGGGATCTATTGATTCAGAATCGACACGCTCCACCCAATCTTCGCCCTCGGCCTTGGTGGTGACCCCGAAGATCACGCCGTCGCCAGCGCACGTCGGGCAGTCTTCGCGCTCGGCTTTGAGCTTGGCGTTCTCCCGCTCCAGAGCGGCGATCTGGTCGGCGAACCCGGAGGCAAGCGAGAGAATCTCGCCGTGCTTTTCGGTGGATCGACCAAGGGCCGCAGATCGGAGATGCACCAGCGCCTCGATCACGTCGGCCTTGAGCCATTGGCTTTCCGGACGGCAGAGGTATTCCATGGCTCGATTGAATGCGTCTTCGCTGGTCATCGGGGCTTCTCCAGTGCGTCGTGGAGGTTCCTTAGGGCCTCCTCTGGGTATTTCCGACCAGTCCCGAGGACCAAGTCCGGAAGGGTTTGGCTGCACAGGTAGTCCCGCGCCGCGGCCTCAATCGCTCGCAACCGGGCCAGCTCCGCCGCCGGGTCTTTGGTGCCATCGAAGGCGTTGACGCAAGCGACGGCGCGCCTGGATGATTCGAGCCCTATCGGGCCGCGCATTCCAGTGCGGACGATGTTGAGCCCAACTCGGAATCTCCACTTCTTTTGCGCGAGCTTCCACGGCTCCCCGAATTTCCCGCGCTCGCTGCTCATGAATCCACCCTCGTCCAACTGGCCAGCCGCCCGGTCGATTCGATGCGCGCGTAGGTGTTCCCCACGTACGCGATGGCGCCGCCGCCCACCGGGACGACCTGGGTCGCGGGCTTGGCCATGGCCTGGCAGAGGCGCAGGGTGGCGGCCGCGGCCTCCATGGTGAGCAGGCACCGGTCGACGAGCGCGGCGAGTTCCGACCAGCAGAGGAAGGACTGGAGGGGGGTCATGGGGACTCCCTCCGAAATCCCACCACCCAAACCCAAGGGTTGTCCTCCCAGCGGTTGCCGGGCTTGTGGAGCGAATCCCATGCGGTGGCGAACCTCAGCCGCAAATCCATTCCGGCAGGCGCCTTGCCCCTCAGTAGGTCGGACTCATTGATGCCGATGGGAAGGTCTAATCCCTCGGCGATGCAGTCCAAGGCGGCGATGTCGCGCAACCGCTCGACCCGCACCGACTCCACACGAAGCGTGATTCGGCTGGCCCAGCGGGGCATGAAGATGGAGGGGCGCCACTCCCAATCGAGATCAAGCGTGCCCATATCCATATCCGCGCGGTACATGACGGAGGCGCGATCCTGCTGGTATTCGTATTCCTGACCTCCGTGGACTCGCCACGTCTCCCGCACCCAAAGCAAGTCGCCGGGGGCGCCGAAGGGGCATTGCACGAAGACCGATCCGTCATCAGGGTATTCAGATTCCCCGACGTAAGCGCCGATCCCGCTGTGCCCGTCGCCGTACTGCACATAGGCGTCGGAGAAAGACTCATCGTCGATGCGAGCCACCCGCCGCGTCTGCGTCTTCGTCCCGTCGAGGATTGCGCGGACCATGGGGCCGCTGAATAGGATTGGCCTCGATTTGGGGGCGGTCATGATCGGGGTTTCCTGTGCTGCCCAGCCTGCGGGCACGTCGCGAAGTGCGAGACGTGGCCCCGCACCTGCCGCACGATCTCCAGACCATCCGGGCCCGGCTGCACCTCGCAGAGGTTGACCTCCGCGGGGTCCAGCGGCATCGCTCTCCCGTTGGGCGTTTTCGCCCAGAGGATTTCACGCTTGCAGGACTTGCACTCGCTCATGGCACACCGCAGAGAGCACCCACCTCAGCCTCCGCCAGCGCCGCGCCGACCCCGCGGAGGAAAGCCTCCGTCGCATTGGCGAGCGCGTCAGAGGGCAGTTGGAAGACGACTGTTTGCGTCTCGTGGTCAAGGGTGAGCCCCACTCGAAACGTCACCTGGATCTCGCTCAGGGGCGCCTGTATGACGACCGGGACCCGGACGTCGAACCACTCCGGAATGCTGTCGGCCTGCTGGACGAAGCACTCCACCGAGCGCCCGAGCGACTCACGCCCGTGCTTGATGTCCGACTTGCCGGTTTGGAGGCGCTGGAAGTCGAGCTGCCGGAGGAGAGCCGCCACCGCCTCGGCCTCGGGGGTTGCGATGGCGTAGCGGAGCCACTGCACGGCCGCCTTGGGGTTGAAGCTCTTCGGCGAGACCAGCGCGGCTAGGGCTTCGAAGCGGGCGCTGAACTTAAACGGGAAGCTGAGGAACTCCAGGCGATCCCGGCTATCGCACCAGACCCGGATTCCCTTGGGGTCAAAGTAGACTTCGGGGCTTGGGCAAATGGAGTTGTCCTTGATCGCGAGGATGAGGTCGCCGAACGCAGCCAGCGTGGAGTTGCGCAGGGGCGCATCGCATGCGTGCTCCTCCAACGATTCGCCGTGCCGCAGCCAGAACTTGCGCGGGCTCCCCTTCACCTGGACGATTTCAGTGGCATCGGCCTTCCGCACGAGACTTACAAGCGCGTTCAGAAAATCAGCCAACATTCTTCACCCCTCCCTTCGGGATTGCCATCTCGTCGAGGGTCCCCTGCTTCACGTCGTCAGGGCTCGCCTCGTTGAAGAAGATTCCGCGCCCGCGCTTCTCCATGTTGAAGCTGCGGCTCTCGCGTTTGGGCACGGACTCGCTGACTCCGAAAGTCACGTTGATGCTGTCGAGCTCGCCTTCCTCCACGCGGGGCTTCATCGTGACTGTCAGCGTCACGGTGCGCGCCTTCGCCACGGCGGGGCGGTCCTCGCAGTCCGCGTGCATCCGGTCCATTGCTTGCTGGAGCGCGACGGCGATTCTCGCGCCGTCGATGGTGAGGATGGATTGAGCCTCGAAACGTTTCAGAGCCATTGAGTCCGCCTCCTGTATGATGCCCCCCCAACGGAGGTGCGAATGGTCGTCACGAACCTGATGAAACTGCTGGTCTTGGGCTGCCTGGTGCTGGTCGGGGTCAGCTTTTGGGGGTCGATGCTGAAAGAGGAACCGAAAACCCCCGGTGCAATCGCTGCACTCCTCGCGACCGCATTCACGGCTTTCGCCCCGATGCTCTGCTCCTTCAGCCTCATGGGGATCCTGTTCCGGCCCGACCCGCGGCGGGAGCGGGAGCGGGAGCGCCCCTAGCCCGGGACCGCTTCCTGGCGCTGGCCAGGGGGGTGACGCTGGCCCGCTTGTACCTGCGGAGAGCCGCGTGCTTGGCGAGGACCTGGCGACTCCTCTTGTCCTTGAGGATCAGTCGCTTGAACTTCGGATCGCTGGCGGCCCTGGCCCTCGCCCCGGCCGCCGTGAGATCCAGTGGCTTTCCGATTTCTGCCCAACCGCGTGCGTAAATTCTCCCCATGCACCGAGTGTACGCCAAGGCAAGGGAAGTGCAAGTAGCGTTGGCCAACGCTATTCAGCGCGTAAGGTCCACGGCTTGGACTACCGCGAAACCATCCGCTCTCTCATGGCCGACGGGGCTGCCAAGGCCGGGAACCAAACCGCCCTGGCGAAACACCTGGGGGTTCACCTGTCCACCGTGACTCAGAATCTCGGGGCAGGGAAACCCAAAAGCCTGGGGTGGGAGAAGTTCTGCGCACTGGTTGATTTTGCCGGATGGCCCTCCGCGAGGGCTTTGGAGGCGAAGTGGCTGTTCACTCTTCAGGCGATGAACAGCAGGATGGGCAGCCGTCGAGTTGCGGACATCGCCGAGCGAGCGGTCGAAATTGCCCCGGCTGCCAAGAAGCGCACGGTGCAAACCTGGATCATCTCTCGCTGGCATGCAGAGCAAGAGGACCCGGTCGAGACTCCGGCCGCGCCGCCGGCTACGGACAGTTCACCAGAACGTCGCACGCAGCTACAGCTCCGCCCTCGGAGACTGTCGCCCCGATGATGTAGTCCCCGGACGCTTCGCAGGCTGGCACCTGGATCGTGATTTTCCACGCGCCGCCATCGCACTTCCAAGTGTGGGGGAAGGGCGCGCCCCCCTTCGTGACTGAGCAGGAAGTGTCCGAGCACTTCTCGCAGGTCCCGACGAGCACGACGGTCGAGCCGGGAGCCACTGGGCCGGACGGGCAATTGGCGAACGCGGGCATGGTTGGGTCACCGGGGTTGCAGGGAATCTAGGAGCGGCGCCAGATCGGCGGGCACCTGGTCCCTGGGCGTACGCAAAACGTACCACTTCGCGGCATTCTCCCGGACCAGCCTGTCTGGGTGGTAGAGCGCACGGATGATCCAGGGCCGTGCCGTGGTCTCGGGGGCCGCCGTCCCCACGATGCGCAGAGCTGCCGTGACGCGCTCCGGATCCCCCAGCGGGTCCTCGGCCAACGCACTCCCGAGGTAGTCCGCGCTGCGTCCCTCATGCCAGGCGGTGTGCATCTCGATCGCCGTGGGATGCGTCGCCAGCGAGCAGTGCGCTAGTCCGCAGATCAGAAAGATCCCAAAGACGGTGCAGGCCCAGCGCCTACGGTGGCGCCTGCGCACGATGGCAACTTCGCGCGGCAACTCGCGCTCGAGGTAGTTCAGAATCGCTTGTTCCCGGCTCGGCTGATGGTGGGTCATAAAAAAACTCGCTTGCACTTCCCTTGCCTAAGGTTACACTCGCGACATGGGAACGCAACACGGGACCGCGCGGCGGTCGAATCAACAACCGATTGGTAAGCGGCTGGCTGGCGCGCGGATGACAGCGGGCCGCCAAATTGAGTGGGTGGCCGCGGAATTGGGTGTCGGCGCGAACACCGTCAGGCGGTGGGAGTCCGGCGAGATCGACATGCCGGCTCAGCGCATCGCGGACTACGCCCGACTCTTCGGACTCAGCATGGAGCTGGTCGAATCGGGAGGCTCCAAGTGAAGCCCCTGCTTTCCCTACCAAGACGACATCTGGGCGAAGAACCGTCAAGAATTTCCCCGGAATCTTCCTACCAGTCCGGGGCGTGCCAAATCGTCACGGAGGGCCTGGCCATGCGAGGGCAGCGGACCATTCTCTACGCGGTCGTCTACTCCGGAGGGGTCCGCAGCCGCTACAAAAGGATGGGTCGCGCGGACACAGTCGCCCGGAACGAGTCCATCCACCGCGGCGGTCAGGAGCACTGGGTCGAGAAGGTCTACCCCGACGGCCGCTCTCATTCCTTCCGCAACCTCCCACCCGTCGACGAGGAGTACCCCTCGTGATCCAGTACCTGGACTCCGACTCGCCCCTCGGATTGGCCGGACCCCACAACCCCTATTCCTCCCACTGCTCGTCGCCCTGGGAGTTGGCCTTGTTCGTGCTCTTGGCCGCGGCAACCGCTGCGGCCGTGTTCCTCTGATCAGCGAGGATTCCATGCCTGTCAAGAAACCATCACCGTCCGATGCGCCTCTAGGAGAGGCTTCAGTTCAGCACGTCGAAGTCCAGGGGTCCGCCGCGCCGGCCACCGCTGTGGCGGAGAAGCCGCGGACCGCGCCCAAGCCCGAGGCGCCGCGCCAAGGGCTGGCCATCGTGCCGAGCATCGCAGCACCGGAATTGCGGTCCGCAGCATCGGACCTGATCCTCTCGCGCGGGGGCCGACTTCCTCGAGTGGCCACCGAGGTCACGCTCTACAAGAGCAAGGGGCACATCTTCTCCATCAACGATGGCGAGGACTGGATGCTGACCGCAGACGGGTACATGGAGCTCAACAAGGTCAATGGGCTCCAGTTCGTACCGATGCCGGAGGTCTCCGTCGAAGGGGATATGCAGCCCAACCCCCACGTGGTCTACAGCTACGTGGACAATCCGGATAATCCCAAGGGCCCGAAGCTCAAGGTGCTCGAAGGGATCTACATCCGGGGTGCGCTCATCGGGCGCGATCTGCTCGGCTCCGTGCGCATCGTTCAGGAGACGTTCTTCTTCAGCCCAAAGGACTGGCTCTACCTCGGCGCGCTGAAGCTCTGCGACTGGAGGAAACCCCAAAAGAGACGGCCCAAGAAGGGGCAGGACGCTGAGGGCATGGGCGGAGACTTCGAGGAGCCGGTCAATCCGGCGGTCGGCAATTGGACCGACTGCGGTCAGATCGTCTCGACAGCCAGCGTCCAGAGACCACTGCCACGGGACATGCTGGAGATCCCCATCATCCCCGGCTTGGTCAGCGCAATCCTGGACCTCCGGGAATACCGAGTTCGGAAGCTCATGGAGAACTACATCTCGCGACAGCGCGATTTTTCTCGCATCGCACACACGATCCTGATGCGGCGGCTTTTCCGTGCGCATCCGGGGTGCGAAGGCCAACGCCTGCGATCAGGCACCGTGAAGGTGAAGTGGGAGGAGAGGACGGAGTACTGGCCGAGCGGAGATGTCAAAGGGAAAAAGGACGTAATCACCGAGGCCTGGATCACGATCCCTGCGCTCGGCTGGATCGACGACGCCGGCAAGGTGGAAAGCAAGCTGATCGACCAACTGCGTCGTGGCCAGGACATGATGGCCGAAGCCACCGTCCAGGACCTTGGACAGGCGGACGTTGTGAAGGAAGAGGCCGAAGAAGAAGTGGGCGAGGAGGGCATGCAGGACGTAGGCACAGAGGACGCCGGTGAGACCGATGCGCACAAGTTCGCAGCCGGTGCACTCGGGCAACTTGCCAAGCTCGACGGAGGGAAACCGTTCGCCGATGACCTCCGCGCGAAGTTCTGCCCCAATGGCGCGACCATTGCGTCACTCTCGGCGGCCGATGCCGGCCGCCTCGTCGACGCGATCAACAACGCAATCGAGAACCTGCGCGAGCGCCAGGCGATGCAGAAGGGAGGCGGCAAGTGAAACTCGTCCACCTCGCATGCACGGGCCTCGGGCCCCAGGATCTCAACATCCGCGTGTCCCCGCGGACCCTCCTCGCCGGCGAGAACGACGCCGGCAAGACTACCGCGCTGCGGGCCATCCGCATCGGGCTGTTCGGGTGCGACCCGGAGCGCGGGCCCAAAGCCTCGCTCGAGATTGCCCGTGCCACCGAAGGGTCCGTAACCCTCGTGTTCGAGGACAACGCGGGCCGCGAGTTGTCCATCACGCGCACGCTGGATCTCTCCGGTGCGACGATGAAGACCACGGAATTGGTTGTCGTCCCAGGCAAGGGGGAGCGCAGCAAGCAGGAGGCTGAGGCCCGCATCCTCGCCGAGGTCGGTCTTGTCCCAGACGTGTTCTCGCCGGCGGAGTTCGTCGGCATGACGCCGGGCAAGCGAGCGGAGTTCCTTGCACGGTTCGCCACTGGCGCACCCATGACCGCGGAATCGTTCCTGGCCAGGCTCGGAGCCAAGGACCAGGTTCCGCCGGCCGCCGCCGACCTGATCCGCCGGAAGTGGCAGCCGCGGGACACGAGCACGGCCAACATCGACCGGGCCGCCACGGTCCTGGAAGAGTCACTGAAGACCGTCGTGCAGGATCAGCGCGCCCAGGAGGCACTCGTCAAACAAGCCCTCAGCGCCAAGAGTGAGGAGGACTCCGGGCCCGGCACCGCCCGCAGCCTCGGCGAGGAGCGCGCCGAACTGCGACAGCAGCTTGAGACGCTCATCACAGAGCACAGCCGCGCGGGCGCGGAGGCCAGGGGCCGCGAGGAGAAGCGGCTGCATCTCGACAACTCCGTCACCCAGCTGGCGACGGCTCGGGCCCGGCACGCGGAGGCCATGGCTGCGTCCGCCAAGCTCCCAGGGCTGCGCGCGGAACTGGCCGCGCTGCGCCTCCCGGTGGAGCCCACCGTCGAGACGTGGGAGCCCGACCAGGAGGTAATGAAGCGGGTGGCGGAGCTGCGGAGCCTGGCCGCGGAGGTAGTCACCCCGAACCGTCCCGACCTCGCCAATCTGCACTTGCGAGTCGAGGCGGCAGAGCAGCGGCTCAAGTCTTTGGAGGCGGACCCTTGGACGAGGGCGCGAGCCCTCCTGTGGGTGATGGAGATGGGTGACTTCAAGTTCCAGGGCGGACCTCTCATCGGGTCGGCGCATTGGCGAGCCCTGGGGCGAATAGTCACGGAACACTGCAACAGCACCGGTTTGGCAGAAGCAGAGAGTGCCGCGACCGAAGCACGCCAAGTCCTCGCGCAGGCAGTCAAGGCGGACGGCGAGGCACGGGAGGCCTGCGCCCAAGCCGAAGAGCAGCGAGCGAAGCTCTTGAAGGAGGCCGACGATCTGGAGGCCAAGGAACTTGCCGAAGTCAAGCGCCTCCAGGAAGAGGCCGGCGCCGCGGCTGCGCCCGCGCGTGCCGAGTGGCAGAAGCAGTGCGCCGAGATCAAGCCCAAGATGACCGCGCTCTGCGAACGCATCGCCAGCATCGAAGCAGAGGAGCGCTCCGCAACCCGGCATCTGGACCAGCAAATCGAACAGCAGCGGATGGCCGCGGCGGCCGTAGCCGACGCACCGCCGCCTGTGGACCTGGCTGAACTCGGCAAGCGGAAGTACTCGATCGATAGCCAGATCCAGGGCCTGGACGCGAGGATCGCGACCAAGGAGCGGGCCAAGACGCACGAGACGAATCGGATCCAAGCCGCGTCGAAGGCCGAGATGCTTAGAGAGCAAGCCCAAGCGCTTCGGCGCCTCCAGGCCGGCGCTCGTGAGCAGCTCACCGAGACCATTGCGGCAACCACCGGGCCGATTCTCACGCAGACGAGCAAGCTTCTGCACGAGATGAACCCGGGGTGGGAACTCGACTTCCCGCTCCAGGAGGGGGGCATCGGCATCGCCGCCCGCACCGCCGCCGGCGGACCATGGGTCCCGTTCCGCGCGCTCGGCGGGGGCTTCGGGTGGAGCTTCATGGCCGCCCTCGCGCTCGCGCTTGTCCGCCTGCAGGGGGCCAAGTGCGAGATCCTCACGCTGGACGTCGCCGAGATGGACGACGAGCGCTTGGCTGCGCTCCTCCGCGCACTCACGCAGCTCGACTCGGCGGGAGTCGCCTCGATCCTGGTCGCCACCTGTCACCCGCCGGCTGACAAAGTGGAGGGCTGGGCCACCCACCGACTTGTGCGGCCGCGGCCGTTGCAGCAGCAGCTCGCCGGAGCCATGGCAATCGACGATGGGGAGGCATTCTGATGCGCACCAGCGTCTTCAAGACCCCAGGTTCCAGCCTGTTCTCGGAGGTCAGCTACGACGGAGACAGCGGGATCCTGCTCCTCACCTTCCGCAAGGACGGATCCCAGAGGGCCTACCCGGAAGTCAGCCCCGAGCTGTGGGCCAGGTTCCTTCGCAGCGAGAGCAAGGGCAACTTCTACTCAGCACACATCCGCGGGAAATTCAAAGGAGCGATCAGGGTGCCGGAGCCCCCGGCCGTCGAAGCGGTCCCCGACCACGCAACGGGAGGTGAGTCTTGAGCACCGTCACTCTCACCCCCGAGCAGCTCGCCCCGGTGCACAGCCGGGCCGAGCATCGCGTCATCCGCGCCGGCGCAGGCACGGGCAAGACTGCCACCCTGGTCGGGATAATCAGCAATCTCCTCAATGAGCGAGGCCGGTCCGCGGAGTGCATAACGGCCATCAGCTTCACCCGGGCGGCTTCGCGCGAGCTGCGGGAACGTGTCGAGCGGGAGGTCGGCTGGCAAGCGATCACATACGGCACCTCCCACAGTCTCGCGCTTAAGATTCTCCGCAGCGGCGCGAGTCGGCTGGGCATGGATGCAGGATTCGGCATCTACGACGAAGCCGACGAGGACGACGTCCGGCGGGCGCTCGCGGGCATCTACGGAGTTTCGCAGGCCGCAATCAAGGACGCCGTCAAGGATCTGCGGACCTCCCTGAAGGACGCGGATCTGCGTCACTCCGCGTCCGCAATCGCGGCTGCCAAGCAGTACGAGGCGGACCTGAAGTCCGCCAACGTCGTCGACATGGATCAGATCCTCCACCTGGCCTGCCGCGTGCTGGCTGAGAATCCGGAACTTCATTCGCGGTGGTCCTACACCTGCCGCATCTTGATCGTCGACGAGTACCACGACACGTCCCCTGAGGAGTCCATGCTCTACCTCCTTCTGGGGCCGGATGAGACCGTGGTCGTCGGTGATGAGCAGCAGTGCATCTACGGGTTCCGGGGGACCAGCAACGAGTTCCTGTCGCTCGCGGCCGCGCGCGCCGGATCCAAGGTATTCCTGCTGACCCAGAGCTGGCGATCCTGCGCCGCGGTGGTCGCTGCAGCGAACAACGTGGTCACCTATGCCGCCCAACAATGCGGATTGGTGCTACGACCTCGGCCCGGCCTCTCGGGTCGGGTGCGTCTCATGACGATGGAGACGGACTGGGTAGACGCAGTCCGGCAGGCTGCCGCTGCGAGTCGGTCCGTAGGCGTCATCGCCAGAACCAATCTGGGGGTAGAACGCGCCATGGAGTCATTGCGGGCCGCCGCCATTCCTGCTGAGACGATCAGCACCGAGCGGCCTTTCTATAGGGAACCCGCCGTCCGGGCCTTTCACGCGATTTTGCGCGCTCGCCATAATCCTTCCGACGCTCGGGCCGCGGAGCTCGTCTTGAGTCACCAGCTCGCGAGGCTGACTTCCGACCATCTCGCCGATGCCCGGGAGGTCGCAGTGAACGACGACCGGCCAGTGCTTGAGGTCCTCAACTGGCGGGGCTTGACCCGATCGGCAGACCTGGCCTCCCTCGCCGACTGGGCCAAGGAGGAACTCTGCGAGATCTATCGGTTCAACGGCCTGGATCACCGCGCGCGTCTGGTTGAGATCGCGCACGGGCGCGTCTCCGAATGGCTCGCGGACGATCCCAAGCTCACGCTGGAGGACTTCCTTTCATGGTTGGTCTACCGCGAGGTCGTGGCCGAACGCCGCGTGGCGAACAAGCCGCGCGCCCAAGTCGAGTGCTCCACGGCTCACGGTGCCAAAGGGCTGGAGTGGGACACCGTCGTTGTGACCGAGGTCGACGAGGGCGCATGGCCGCACAAGCGTGCCAAGACCCCGGAGCAGCAGGAGGAAGAGCGGCGGCTTTTTTACGTGGCCATCACACGGGCTCGGACCCAGCTCGTAGTCGTCGTGGGGCAGCCCAGGCCAGATGCACGTAAGATCCCGAGGGTCTCCAGGTTCGTCCAAGAGATATTCGAACCATCAACGGCAGGCTCTTCTGGGTCTCCTCTTGCCATCGCTGGCAGCGGGGAGCTGATCCCCGGGGGAGCCTGCCTTTCTGTTGGCGGCCTGAACAAGGCGGAGGATGACCATGACTAACGCAGTGACCCGGGCACTCGCCCGCCAGCGCGAGGCAGAGGCGCAACAAACCCTGCTGACCGTGGCGTTCCAGTCGCAGCCGTTCCTGCGGGTGGCCGCCGAGACCCACCCGAGCGCCCGGGTTCGTGCAATCGCCACGGTTCTCCTGGCGCGATCGATCCAGGCCACGCGGCCGAATCCCATCCGCTTGCCAGAGGGTACCGACCCAGAACCGGCGGAGGCTCAGGCGCCGGAGAAGGAGGGCCCATGCCACACCTGAGCGCAGCCGAGCGCGACCTGTTGCAGCGCATCCGGGCGGCCGTGCGACTGTCCGGATTGGACATCCAGACTCACGAACAGCCGATGCTGAGCGAGTTGTTCAGCCGCGGGTGGGTGACCTGGCGGGCGAATCCGATGGGCTGGGAACTCACCGACGTGGGGGAGGCGGCGCTCGCGCGCTGAGACCACCATGAGCAAGAAGAAGGGTGGAAGGGACGACGGCAAGTTGCCGCGCATGGACTTCTACGTTGCGGACTTCCTGAGCGATGCCCGGGTGGCCGCCATGTCCCCCGCGGGAGTAGGGGTCTACACCAAGATCCTGTGCCACTTGTGGTGGAGTGGGCCCCTCGGCACCAACCTGACCACGCTGGCGAGGATCCTCGGGTTCCCGGAGCGGGAGGTGCGCAAGGTGTGGCCAGAGGTCATGCCGTGCCTGATCCTCAACGCCGAAGCCGAAACATTCACCCAAAGCCGTCTCGAGCGCGAGCGTCAGATAGCGATCGCTAACCGAGACCGGAAGCGGCGCGGGGCCGAGACCACGAACGCCAACAGGTGGGGCGCTGAGCGATCGCTCACCGATGGCACCGACGGCGACGCCCAGCGATCGCTAAGCGACTCGCATAGCGGTCGCCCGTCACCCGTCACCCGTCACCCGTCACACACACACCCACCTCCGGCAGCGGGTTCCCTCACCGGTCCCCTCGACGGCGCCGAGGCGTGTGTGTGTGACGGGCTATCGCCCTTGCCGAACCCGAACCCGGGCCCGGCCTGTCCGGAGCACGCGGCACCACCACCTCCGCCACCGCGGGACGACGACCTCGACGCGCACCTTCAGCGCACGTGGAACCGCCTCCGGGCCGAGCTGCACCGCCTACCGCCCGAGCGCCTCACCGAGAAGCACCAGGAGGCCTGGTCAGCCCTGCTCGAAGCCTGCGACTCTCGACTCGAAGAGTGCGAGCGCACGATCCGCGCCTACCTCGAATGGCGGGACCGGTTCCTGGTCGACGCAGCATGGTCGATCAACGTTTTCCCGGCGCGGGCCGGGGCAGTGCTCATGCGGCTGCGGGAGCAGCAAGCGAAGCGCCTGAAAGTGGTCGAGCGACCAGCGCCTACGGAGCCCGATGGCGAAGTCGTACCGCTCGAGGAATCGAAGGCGCGGATCGCCGAGCTGCGGTCCATGTTGGGGGGCAAATCATGACGAAGCAGAGGGAAGAGTGGGCCTCCGAAGAGGAGGTCGCCCGGAAGGTCAAGCGGAACAAGAAGACGGTCCAGCGATGGGCGCGCGAGAAGTGGGTCGCGGCTCGCCGGGTCGCGCCCCGGCAGCGCGAGATCCTCCTTGTCGACGGGGGCCTCGTCTGGCTCCCTCGGTAGCACTCAGGCACACCGGGAACGCAATCGCGCCGCCAGTGTCCCGGCGGGCCGCATACTGCGGGCATGGACCTCACGCGCATCCGCAACCTCGCCAAGTCCAGCCCTGACAACCCGCTCGTGCACAAGTTCGGGCTTTGCCTGAATCTGATCGCGGACGAAATGGAACGGCTCGAAGCCACCGGCAAGGCGCAGGCGGATCGCTGCGACGCGCTGGAGCGCAAGGTTGCCGAGCTCGAAGCCACCGGCAAGGCGCAGGCGGATCGCTGCGACGCGCTGGAGCGCAAGGTTGCCGAGCTCGAAGCCACCGGCAAGGCGCAGGCCTTGCCAGAAGGCGTCCAGAAGTCCCCGCGTAACACCCGCGGCTGATCCATGGCCAAGCCTCGCCGGAAGAAGCCCCAGGCTCGAACCGCAGTGCGCAAGAAGGCGGCACGCAAGGCCAGGGCTCGGCGAGTGGTGAAGGCTCGACTGGCTGAGGCAGAGGGCTTGCCGCGTGTCGGGGCTGGGCGGCCAACCAAGTGGACCGCAGACACAGAAGCGGCGATTCTGCACGTTCTGCGCATCGGGCTTACCCATCAAGTAGCTGCGGATTTTGTCGGCATTCACCGGGACACGCTTCAGGCCAAGCTGAAGGAAGACCCGGAATTTTCCTACAAGGCGCAGCGGGCCGGGGTCGAGGGGCTGATTCTTCACGCCGGACAATTGGCTGTGACTAAGGATCCGGTGCGTCTCGCGGCCGCCCGCTTCTACCTCGGCGTTCATGCGGGCTGGGTGCTGCGACGCCACCACCACATCACGGGCGGGCTCACTCTCGCCGAGCTCCTCAGCGCGTCGGACAAGGCCGAGGGTGCGGACGAGGGCGACACCACCGACGAAGACGAACACGACTCAACCGAAGGAGATCCCGATGCTGGGGACGGTTGAGGAGGCGCGCGAGCTCAAGCGCCGATGCCAGGCCGATCCCGGCTGGTTCAGCCAGCACGTGCTTGGGCGTCGCTCGTGGTCCGCACAGCGCCGCTTGAGGGCCAGCATCCGCGCCCACAAGAAGACGCTGGCCTATTCAGCCAACAGCGTCGGCAAGACCAATGAGGCCGCCGCGGACATCATCGAATGGCTGCTGATGAACTCGCGTGGACGGGTGATTGTGACCGGCCCGAGGTTCGACACGATCCGGCGCGGCATCTGGGCCGAGGTGATGGACCAGTGGGCGCGTTCCCGCACTCCCTTGGGGGGAGACATGCAGGAGACCTACTGGAAGATCGGCCACCGTCACGATGCTGTGCTGACCACGGCGGACGATCCGTCCAGTCTGCAAGGCATGCGCGGGGATCAGGTGTTTGTCGTCATCGACGAAGCCCAGGCCCTCGACGACGGCGACAAGTGGGACGCGCTCGAGTCGCTACTCACGGCGCCCCAGAGTCGGCTACTCGTCATGGGCAATCCGCTCGTGACCTCGGGTCGGTTTTTCGAGTTCGCCCATGGGGACGAGTTCTACGTCATCCAGATCGACGGCATGGACCACCCCAACGTGGTCACTGGGCGCAACGTCTACCCGGGCGCGATCACTCGCGGATGGGCGCAGGATCGGCTTGAGCGGTGGGGCGCAAAGGACCCTCGCTACGTGGCGCGGGTGCGCGGTCAATTCCCCGACAGCGGCACCAATCAAATTGTGGCGCGCTCCTGGCTGGACCTGGGCTGCGCTAACCCGGTCGTGAATCCATTGCTTAAGGGGCGACGCATGGGCGTCGACCTGGCTCGATACGGGGACGACCAATGCGTGGCGTCCTTGCTCGTCGACGGCGAGCTCGAGGAACAGGAGGAGTGGGGCATGGCCCCTGCGACCGAATCCGCCTCCCGCATCATCGCCCTGCGCCAGCAGTGGGGCATAGTCGCGCCCCACAACGTCAAGGTGGACTCGTGCGGTCTTGGCGGACCCATCGCCGACATCTGCATAGAACGAGGCCTCGACGTCGACCAGGTCAACAACGCCGAGTCTCCCGCGGGCGACTGGCCCGAGATCACCGACGGCATGGTGTTCAAGAACCGCCGCGACGAGACGCACTACATCGCCGGGAAGCTAATTGAGCGCGGCGAGATGCGCATCTCCAAGCGGTTCCCCGAGACGCGGGCCGACTTGTGCTCGCCCACCTACACCATCCCGAACGGCGTATGGCGGGCCGAGGAAAAGGACGCGGTGAAGAAGCGCCTCGGCCGAAGCCCGGACAAGGGCGACAGCGTGGTGATTGCGGTGAGCAATGCAGGCAATGGCGGCTTTGGGATCACCAGCGCATGAGAACCAGGCGCATAGAGATTCCACGCGGCGGCGGCCGCATCCTGCGCAGCGGCGGGCAGCGCACCGAAGCACCGCGCATCGTCTCGCTCGAGGAGGCGATGCTGATGGATCACGGCCGGGACGGAGACACCTCCGTCCCCAAGGACCCGTACATCACGAACCCCTGGTTCTATTCCGCTACCCGGGCGATCGGCCAGGCCGTGGCGTCTGTGCCATTGCGCATCTACAGCGGGCAGCGTCCCAAGCAGCGCGGCGACACAGCCGACCTTGCAAGGTGGATGGGCAAGCGGGCCGCAGGTCGCGGCGAGAAGCCCGTCGACAATCACCCATGGGTCGACCTTTTTGACTCGCCGTGCCCCGACCTCACGCGGGCCCAGGTGTGGGCCGCGACCATCATCCATCAGGCCCAATCTGGTGAGTGCTTCTGGATCAAGATAGGTCCTGACGGCAAGCTCACCGACGGGATGCCCACGGAGCTGTGGCCACAGGACGGCAGCAGTTTCAGCCCCGTGAATGAACGCGGAGAGGACGGGGTCAGCAAGGTCACGAGGCGCCCGCACCGGTGGCGCTACGGGGACCGTCTCTACCGACCGGAAGAGCTCGTTCACTTCAAGCTGTTCAATCCCGCCGCACCACACCGCGGTCTCGCGCCCGCCCGCCCTGCTGCCGCGAGCATCGCCGGCGACGATGAGGCCGCCGAGTTCAACCGGCTGTTCTTCCGAAGCGGAATGAGCCGGGGTGGAGTGTTCACGAACCCAGCCAAGCTTGGCCCCGAACAGAAGAAGGGATTCCTGGCGTGGGTCCAGGAGCAATACGCGGGCATGGGCAATGCGCACAAGCCCCTGCTCCTTGACGGCGGCACCACCTACACGCCCAACTCGAGCACCCATCAGGACGCGCAGTTCACCGAATACCGGCGCATGTCGCGCGACGAGATGCTCGTCACGCTCGGGGTGCCGAAGCACATCCTGAGCATCACGGACGACTTGCAGTTTGCCACCGCATTGGCACAGAGCCGTGTGTTCATCGAGAACACCATCATCCCTTGGCTCGGCGACATCGAGGACGCGCTGTGGTCCCAGATGTTCCGCATGGTGGACGGCGGGAAGCACTACGGCGAGTTCGACCTATCGGTGGTGCCAGCCCTGCGCGAGGACCTCACCGGCAAGAGCGCGGCCGGGAAAGTGTACTTCGACATGGGTTATTCCCGTGACGAGGTCAATGAGCGCCTCGGGTTGGGCTTCGAGCCGGACCCGGAGACCGACATCAGGGGCGGGCCGCTTGCCGGCCTGGACTCCGGTGTGGACGAGGACGATCCTGAATCATCCTCAGCGCCGACGCCTCCGCCTGACGCGGCCCCGCCGCCCGATGCGGCTGTATCCGACACCGCCATGAATGGCGCCCAAGTGGCCGGGCTGGTCGACATCGCGGCCAAGGTGCAGCTCGGGGAGCTCGCGGCCGACACCGCCAAGGCCATCATCAAGGTGGCCTTCCCGGCGGTCGACGATGCCGAGGCCTCCGCCATCATCGACCCGGCTGCGGCCGCTCAGAAGGGCGACAGCGAAACACAGGACCCGCCGGTAGCGCCATTTCCAGGGGGAAAGACTCCAGCCCAGCAGCCAGGTCCAATCCAAGGCGCGCCGGCGGAACCTGCACTTCCGCCCGAGGAGGAGCTCCCGCGCGCCGTCTACGCGGTACTCGCGCGCGATATCTACGGGATGGACCTGGCCGCCATGTGGGCGCGCGCCGTCAATCCGCCGTTGCTCGCGATCCTCAAGAGGGTCATGGGCAAGTGGTACCGGAAGCTCAGCTCGGACGTTCTGGAAGAGTTCGAACGCATGGTGAAGGCCAATGCCGGGATCCTCACCCCGGAAGACGTGGCCCAGATCTTCAAGGGCCGGGTCCGCTGGACCGAGGCCCTGCGCGATGGGATGGACGAACCGCTGCGCGACGTCCAGCGCCTCTCCATCAAGCGGCTGGCCAAGGAGCTCAAGTCTCCGGGCATCGACGCGAACAGCCCGCGCCTCCTCGAGCTCCATGGGCAAAAGCTGGGCGCCCTCGTGCAGCACGTGCCCACGAACACGATTGAGGCGATTCGGTCCAAGCTCATCCAGGGGATCTCCGACGCCGAGGGTATCGACGACATCCGCCTTGGCCTGAAGGATCACTTCGAAGGAGACTCGGTTCGCTCCCTCCGGGTTGCGCGCACCGAGAGCGGGATGGCGTCCTCCGCCGCCCGCCATGCCGGGATGCAGGATGCAGGGGTGCAACGGCACAAGTGGGCCAGCGTCCTCGGCGAAGGCACCAGGGACGACCACCGCGCGGAGCACGGACACATCGTGGCGCTCGGCGAGTTGTTCCCAGTCACGCAACTCCCGCACCCCCGGTTCTTCGGCGGCGCGCCCGACCAAATCATCAACTGTGATTGCGAAGCACTCGCAATCATCGAGGGGCTCTAATGCCACAAAAGACCCGAGCCCTAATCAATGTGCGAATGGACCGCAGAGCGGAGGGCGACGCCTCCCGCGTGCGGACGTTCGTGGCCACTTCCTCGGCGGTAGCGACCGACGGCGGGGTGTTGCTGCCCGATGGGTTAGACCTCTCCGCCTTCATGCCGCGCCCGGTTGTCCTCTGGGCCCACCGGGACAAGGAACGCGGCATTGGTCGCGTCATCGCATGGCGCCGCATTGCGCAGCCGGACGGCTGGGAGTGCGACGTCGAGTTTGCCCCGCCCCAAGTTTCGCAGGACGCGGACGACTGTCTGCGCTTCATGGACTGGGCAGGCTTCGGGGCCATGTCGATCGGGTGGGACTTCCTTGAGGTCGACTGGACTCCGCCGGCCGCGGAGCTGGTGAAGTACGGTCTGCCGCGCCACGGCTGGATCGGCCGGCGCTGGAGACTGACCGAGGTCTCCATTGTCAATTGCCAAGCCGATCCCAATGCGCTCCTGAAGCGTGTCGTGCAGGACGGGGTGCTGGGCGAGCGCCAGGCCCGAGACCTGTTCTCCATGCCGGATGCTCTCATGGCGCCGCCCGCGGATCCGCTCCAAGCGATGGAGAAGAGAATCGCCGAGTGGATCGCGACCAACTGCGCGGAGCTCGGATCCAGGCTCGGCGAGGTGCTCGACGCAATCGTGGCACTCGGTGAGCGGGTTGCCACCCTTCAACCAAAACCAGCTCAGGCGACGTCGCCTGAGGCGGACCCAATCGTCGCCGCGGCGGAGGCGGTGTACGCGAAGCTCTTGACAATAGCGGAGAAGACAAATGCCTGAAGCAACAGCGGCGCCGGTGCTCGATAGGACGGACCACGACAAGCGCAACGCGGAGTTCCTCACCCGAATGGAGAAGGTCGTCGAGACCCTCGGCCAAAAGGTCGAGCGCTCCGAGCAGGAAAGCAAGGACCTCAAGGACGCGCGCGAGCGGATCGCAACCCTCGAGGCCGCGGCCAAGTCGGTGAAGGACCGCAGCCTGTCCTTCCCCGAGGTCGAGGACCTCAAGAAGAAGGGGCGTTACTCCCTTGCCCGCATCGCGCTCGCCACGATGCCCGACCACCGCGGGCGCGAGAAGGAGATCGCGCCGGTCGAGTACGAGGTCTCGCAGGAACTGCGCAAGCAGAGGGCCAAGATCCTCGAAGAGCGCATGCAGTTCCTCACCGAGGACGAGCGCGTGCGCGCGATCAACAACACCATGGTGGGCAGCGAGGGCGGATTCCTCGTGCCGCAAGAGGGGATCAAGGGCTTTTACGACATCCTCTGGGCCATGCTGGTGGGGCAGCAGCTCGGCTTCACCAAGATCACGGGGATGGGCGGGGTTCTTCCGTTCTTGACCAAGAAGACCACGGTTGCGGTTGGCAGCATTGCTGAAGGCAGCCGGACCGGTCTTGGAAACGCCAACCCCACATTCGAAGTCCGCGAGGCCAAGCCCCATCGCGTCGGGGGGTATGCCGGCTACACGCGCGAGGTTCTCGCGACGGCCACGCCCGACATTGACCAGATGATGGAGCGAGACCTGGCCGAGCAGATCGCCCAGAAGATGGACTATCTCACGTTCTTCGGGAAGGGTTCCGAGCGTGAGCCGACCGGGATCTTCGTGGGCGATGGCGCTGCAAGCGGCGCGCATCTCCACCTCCAAGGCACGCTCCAGCACGTGACCGACTACAACCTGGCCGATGGCTCCAACACCCTGACGATCGCTGGAGCGATCGACTGGGAGGGCGTCCTGGAGGACGCCAATGTTCCCCTCCAGGGGGCGAAGTTCGTCACCACGTCCAAGGCGTTCCGCAAGCTGCGCAAGGACACCGCCAACCAGTACGTGGTCCCGGGTCCGCTCAGCCGCCAGAAGATCGCGGAGCTCACCGGGTACGACTGGGTCACGGCCACGACCTTCCCGACGAACCTGGTGAAGTCTGGCTATACGGCCACCGGGTCCCTCTGTCACGCGGCCTTCGGTCGCTGGCAGGACGTCCTCCACGTGATGTTCGGAGGCATCGAGATCCGGCGTTCGGACGTGGCCTATGACCCGACGACCGGCAAGTCCGCCTTCTTCGACGGGCTGCACTGGATCATGGCCAATGCGTCGTTCGACGCCTTGGTCCTGCGCCAGGCCAGCATCGTGGCGTCGAACGAGGTCAACTACACGTGATCCCAGCGGGTTAGCTGCGGCTGCCCCTCACACGAACACCAGCAGGAGACACCCATGGACCTAACAGCACACGAAACCGTTTGGGCGCGAACCTTGGTTCCGCCCACTCGGATCACCACCAACACCACCGTCGTCGGCAGCACGCACCGCACGAACGGCATGCGCGACGCGACCCTCCTCGTCTCGGTCGGCGCCTATACCGTCGGCGACCCCGCCGTGGCCCTGACCCTCCGCATCTTCTCGGGGCATGAAACCGACATGGGCGATGAGACGCAGCTCGGCGACGACTACGTCTTCACGGCACTGGCGGCGAACACCACGAGTTTCGTGCGGGTCAACCTCGAAAGCGGGGCGAGCAACTTCCGAGCGAAGGTCGTCTCCGCCGGGGGGACCAGTCACGACGTCGTGGTCGGGGTGACCGCCCTGAGCACCACGCCGCCGCTGAAGCCTCCGCCCGGACAAACCCTGGCAGCCACCCTCACCGACTGATCCACCGACATGCTCGCACTGTGCAACCTCACAGACCTGCGGGTGGCCCTGGAAGGGGACATCAAAGCAGGTGACACCACCTCGGACGCGCTCCTCGTGAGCATCGTCCGGGGGGTGAGCGCGCACTTTGAGCGGTACTTGGGGCGCGACCTTCAGTGGATGGCGCGCACCAAGGACTTCGACGTCAGGCCGGGGGCGCGGGCTACCCGCCTCCCGGCCTACCCGGTCGATCTCGCTGAGCCGTTCGTACTGAAGTCGGACTACTCCAGAGAGTTCACCGACGACACGATCCGCGAGGCAACGAGCTACCACGTCGACGCGGACCTCGGGATCATCCGCTTCGATCGCGCGCGCGTGAGCTCTGGCTACGGCGTGCTCCGCGTGACCTGGACCGGAGGGTTGGCGTCCAATACCTCCGAGCTGGCGACGCTTCATCCTGACCTGGTCCGCGCGTGCGTCCTCCAGTGTGTGCACGAGTTCCGCCGGCGCGCGACCTTGGACAACTCCAACCAGGGGATGGGTGGAATCTCGGTCGGCTGGAACGACCAGGTGCAGATGCTGAAGATCGTCAGGGACATCCTCCGGCCCTACGAGTGCGTGGGAGGCCCCTGGTGAAGCCAGCGATCACGCTCAAGCGAGACGGCTTCGGCTTCGCCAATACCAGGCACCTGGCCGAGTGGCAGCGCCAGAAGCCCATCATCCTGGCGCAGGTGGGCGAGGGGTTCAAAACTCACTTCCGGGAGTCGCGGTTGAGCGGCCCGCCGGGAGTCACGACCAAGACCGGGACCTTCGCGCGGAGCCATGGGCACCACGTGAAGGTGACCGGGACACAGGCCCAGCTCTTCACCGGGTTCTACGGGGAGCCGGGCCGACGCGCGCGGCTCCTTGAGTACGGCGGCACCATCTTCGCCAATGGCCGCGCCTCCAAGTGCGGCTCCGGCAAATACCTGGCCATCCCTCTGCGCTCGGCCCGGACGGCGGCTGGCTACCAGCGCCAGGGGCCCTGCGAGTACTCCGACCTGAAAATCATCCCGGGCCGCAAGCCCCAGACGTGGCTCCTCGTGCGCGAGGTGCCGAATATCCGCGGTCAGATCCAGATCATCCCGATGTTTCTTCTCGTGCGCTTCGTCGTGGTCAAGGCGCGGTTGGGGTTCTACCCCGCGTGGAGGGCCTACTACGCAGAGAAGGCAAAGCCCTACATTTGGCGCGCCGTCGAGCGCATCAGGAGCTCGGCATGAACCTCGACCCGGTGGCCTTTCCCATCGACGTCGAGTACCTCGTCGACGTGATTGCGACCCCCGCATCGGCTGGGGTGGTGCAGCGCCGGCGCAAGTTCCCCGGCGCGGTGCCGAGGATTTTCACGCTCACCTATGAGATCCCGCTCGCAACGGAAGTCGCAACCCTCGTGGCTGAAGTCGAGACCGCCCGCGGCGCCGCCGTCCCGGTGAGCGCCACCATCCCCGGCTACGGCACGATCTCAGCCCGCTTCGTGGACGACGGGATCACGTACCAGGTCCTCAAGGGCCCCTATCGCAGGATGACGATCCGAATGCGGGAGGACCCACATGGCTGACACGCCGATCCGGGAGCTGATCCTCCAGAGCATTCAGGCGAGGCTCCAGGCCATCACGGCAGGGGCCACCTACAGCCACACGGTGGGCCAGGTGGAGCGCAAGGAGATCGAACCCTCTGGCAGATCGGCCAACATCACCATCAGCCTCACCAGCCCGCAGGACGGACCCTACGAGGACGCCGCGGTGGGTGGACGGAAAGCGGGCGGCAACTCCGGCGGGATCACGTACCGCGTCGCAACCGTGCGCGTGGTCGCACACGTGCGCGAGGAAGCGGCCAGCGACACCAAGCTCATTGCCATCGCCGCCGACATCGAGCGCGCCGTGCTCGCCGACCGAGTGCAGGGCGGCTATGCGCTGAACTCGTGGTGGACCGGCAGCCAGCACGGGGTGACCGAAGCCGCAACCCCTCACCTCATGACCATAGTGGAATTCCGGGTCCAGTACCGGACCCAATACGCCAACCCGGGGAGCCAAGTCTAATGCTCGCAGAACTCGTTCAACTCGGCGCCCTGGAAGAGGGGACCGAGGGCACCCTCAACGATCCATTGGTCGGGAACACCAAGATCCTCGCACGCAACCCGGCGTTCGAAGTGATCATGCCCAAGACAGAGAGGGAGACTCGGACTGCTGACCTCGACACGTGGCCCAGCCAGGGGCGGGCCGCAGGGGGCCGCCTCAGTTTCGAGGTTGATCTGTATGCTCAAAATCAGACCGACCTCCCGGCCTGGTACACCCTCATCGACGCATGCGGGCTCAGTGCGGTGACCGGAGGGGGAGGCGCGGCCGCGCACGTGATCAACCTGCGCAGCTCGCCGGCGGACATCCCGAGCCTCTCGCTTGCCACCAACGTCAGCGGATACCGACGGCGGCTCTATGGGGCGAGGGGCAATGTCGTGTTCCGCATGAAGGCGGGATCTCCAATCGTCGCGGCCTTCACGTTCGAAGGCGGTTACGTCGCCCCCACGGACTCCTCGTTCCTGTCCCCGACCTACGACAGCAACGCGCGCGACCTGCCCCACTTCGTCTCCGCGGCTGTGGCGCTTTCGGCCGTCAGCCCGGCCACCGAAGCGCTGAGCGCGGCCGAGGCCATCTTGGAGACGTTCGAGATCGACATGGGGAACGTCCTGCACCTGCGATCCGACGGCAATGCCGCTATGGGATTCCGCAGCTGCCGCATCACGGGTCGAAAGCCCATGCTGCGCTTCGACCCGGAACAGATGACGGTTGCCCAATTCGCCATCCTCGAGCAGCTCCGGCTCGACCACGAGTTCAGCATCACGACCGGCACCCTCTCCGGCAAGGCCGCCCTGAACAACATCAAGTTCGATGCTCCCAGAGCCAAGTTCGAAGGCGTGCGTGAGGGCAACCGCGGCGGACTCCTCATCGCCCAAGCGGAGATGAGCCTGAACCGAAACGCCGGCAACGATTCCCTGGTTCTCACGCTGAGTGCCTGATCGCATGGCCACATTCATCAACCCGAAGACGAGAGATCGGCTAGTTCGCCCGGACGGCACGGTCTACATCCTGCGGCCCATCACCTCGGGTGAGTGGATGGAGTTGCTATCCAACTGCGAGGCGGACGCCGAAGGGACGGTGCGCTTCGACCAGGCCAAGCTCTTTCCGTTGGCCAGGTGCTCACTGGTCGGATGGGAGGGTGTCACCGACCAGAGCGGCGCCGCCGTCGAGTTCCCGGACACGGGCGCTATCGACGGCCTCCCCGTCGCGGACGTCGCCGCCATTTCACGACGGGCGCTGGAACTCTCACGCCTGGGAGTGGTCGACCGAAAAAACTCCGAACGGCCGCCGCCCTCTCCGGCGGCCGGCTGAAGCACCAATGCGCAACGAACCCGTGCGAAGCGATGATCGAGGACGACTGCTCCTGCGGGGGGCGGTCTCGGTCGTGCTCTATGTGCTCGGGTTCGGGGCGGGTTATCGAGACTGGGTGTCCTCGCGTACGAGCCGCCGCCGCCGCCGGATTGGTGCGCCTCTATTGGCGGTTCCGCCAGCACCACGTGCTCCCGGTGGCCGGGGGCTGGCTCGACCAAACGGCATGGTGGGAAGACCTCGTGGACACATGCGACGCTGAGCTGAACAGTGAATGACGGCGGCAACATCGAAGCCAGCCTGACGCTGGACGACAAGGACTTCGCCCGCGGGATGAAGCAGGCGGAGAAGCAGTCGGCCACCACCATGCGCAAGGTTGGCGACGAGGCCAGCAAGGCCGGCAAGCACCTTGCCGGGATGACGTCGCACGCGCTCAAGATGGGCGCTGCGTTCCTGGGCCTGAAGGAACTGGGCTCCATCATCCAACGCATCGCCGCGGACAGCCGCGCGATCCAGTCCGCCCAGGGTGCGATCAACGAAGGGCTCACCAATCTGGGCAAGGGGGTCGACTGGGTCGCGGAGTCGATGGGGCTGATCGACCCGGCCATGACCGCGGCGGAGAAGAAAGCCGCCCTCCTCCAGAAGCAGCTCTTCGAAGTAGGCAAGGCCGGAGCGGCGAGTGCGCACCAATTGATGCAGCTGCGCGAGGGCCTGGCCGACGTGCAAGCCGCGTGGGGTGATGCCGCGGCCGAGGGCCCAGCCAGGGAGTTGGGCGCCGCACTGGAGCGTGCAGGAACCAGCCTCGATGAATTCCGCGAGATCGGCGACAAGCTCGTCGACGACCAGGCTCTGAACCTCGAATTCACGCGGATGCAGGGCAATGCACTGCGCGCAGGCGTGTCCCTTGACGTGCTCAAGGTCGCGATGGCGGGTATCCAGAAGGAGCGCGAGGCGAGCCGGAAGGCGGCCGAGGAGGAAGCCAAGGCCTACGCCGAACTGGAAACTGCGCTCACGAACCAGCGCGAAGTTTTGAGCCAGCTGTTCACACTGAAGAAAGGCCAGTTCCTCGAGCTCGGGCAGTACAGCACCCAAAGTGGGGAAGGCCTCTACGAGGGCATGCGCGAGCAGCTTGAGGCCCTGGGGGTCACGGCCCAGCGCGTAGACGAGGCCCTCGACGAGGCGATTGGAGAGGAGCGGCTCAGCGAGATCGAGGCTTTCCTCCGGCTCTCCGCAAAGGAGCGCGGGCTGACAGCGGGGACCACCGAACTGCTGATCTCGTCCATGCGGCAAGCTGCGGCCGCCGCTCAGGATGAGATCAAGCAGACGCGCGAGGAACTTGAGGCCGCCGCCGAGACCGCCAAGGAGTACATGCCAGCGGCCTTCGCGGATGGGTTCCGCCAGGCCAGCGCGGAGATGAACAACTTCCTTGACGCCGGGCGTGAGGTCGCAACCGGACTCCAGGGAATCTTCAAGTCGACCTTCTTCGACTTCTTCAAGACGCAGACCTTCGACCTTCGCAGCCTGCTTGAGTCCCTCCTCGACCTGGGGCTGAACGTCGTGAGCAACCTCCTCGGAGGCAACCTCACCCAGGGGATCGGTAGCCTGCTCGGGTTCGCCGGCGGCGGACGTCCTCCCGGAGGCCGCGCGGTTGTAGTCGGGGAGCGCGGGCCGGAAGTGGCGCGGTTTCCTCCGGGCACTGAGATCATCCCCAATCACCGGCTACACGAGGTGGCAGGCGGAGGAGGCGGGATCACGCTCAACGTGACGAACAACATCAACGCGATCGACGCGCAAAGCTATCGAGAGCTCGTCGCCCGCGACCCGAACGCACTAGCTGGACCGCTGCTCCAGCTCTTGCACGGCAACATGCAGGTGCGCGGCGCAATGGCGGGGGCGCGCGCGTGACCGTCATCTTGGAGGACCTCTTCAACCGCACGGCTGCGGACCTCACCACTTCGCCCTCGGGGCGGTGGGGAGCGCCTGCGGGTAGCGGAGGCACGAACGCCTGGGCGGCCGACGGACAGTTCGCGCGGACGGCTACGACGTTCGCTGCGAGCTCGCGCGGGCTGCTGCGGTGGACGGGCCAGGATCATGGGAAGAACTGGGGGGAGTTCCGAGCCCGATTCATCCGGACCTCATCGACCGTGCAGGAGGTCGGGATCTTCCTACGCGCTCAACGTTCGGGCACCGACTACCGCCGCTATGGGCTGGTGTACGCGAGCTCTGCAAATCGATGGGAGCTGCGCTACTACTCCTCGCTCACGGCCTATCTCGTCCTGACAAGCGCGACCAATGTTGCGACTGGGTTCACCTGGGACGGCAACCCCCACACATTGCGGTATCGCGTTCGGCCGCAGCCCTGTACCAACCCGAACAATGCGGCAGCCTGCCCCAATCCGGGGACCACGCTGGTGCACGAGACTTGGATCGACGGCACTTACCTTGGGTGGCTCGTCTCCACGGACCACTTCGTTCCGCTGGGCCTGGCCAACTATCGGGGCTTCGGCTTCGAGGTCCTGACCGCGGCCGGCTGGAACGGTGCCACCGACGTCCTGCGGTTCGATGACGCGCAGTGGGACGACCTCACGCCGGATGCTCCCGAAGAGCTGCCCGCGTTCTCAGCGCCGATCACCTACACCGCGGTCAGCATCGCCGGCGAGGGCACCGCGGCCGATCCGCTGCCCTTCACGCCGGACATCGGCGAGCAGGTGGACATGCGGTTCCACACCATCGGGACCGAGATGGACGCGCCTTATGAGCACACCTGGGCGCAGTTCCAGGAGGGCCGACGGCTGTGGAGGGTCGGACACTCGGCGCTAAGCACGGCCGACGCTGAGACGCTCCGGGTGTTCCTCCTCGCACACATTGAGACGCCGATGCTCTACACCTGCGACGACGGGGTGACCCGCTCGGGCACCTGGGTGGGGGGCGCGCTGAAGATCACTCAGTGGGATCCCGCGTTCGCGCGGATGGAGTACGTGATCGAGGAGGCCCTTTGACCTGGACCCCACAACTGGAGCTCGAGGCGCAGCTCCTCCACTCGGGGGATTCCTGGGTCGAATGCTGGACGATCCCGGTCAGCGACACGCACGCGATGTTCGTCTGCGCGCACACGAGCCAGATCACGGTGGGGTCGGTCACCTACGAGCCGGCAGCGATCGGGCGCAGCGCGGAGACGGCGGACAGCCGGGGCGGCATTCCGACCCTCACCTTGCGCATCTCCAACGTCAACAGGGCCGCACAGGCCAGGCTCGAGGAGGACGGCGGGGTTCTCGGCCGGCGCCTCTCCCGCATCCTCGTGTCGACGTCCGACCTGGGGTTCTCGGTCGGCCCGTCCGTCTGGGAGATCGAGGACGCCGAAGCCAGCGACCTCGAGGTGGTGGTCCGGCTTGGCCCGGTCTCTCCGCTTGAGGCTCCATTCCCGGCTCGCAGGTTCCAGCGCAACCGCTGTGACCTGGTCTACGGGGCCGACCGCTGCGGCTACAACAAAACCCGCGCGGGTGCCATGGCGACATGCGACCGGAGCTTGCTCAGCTCGAACGGATGCGTGGCGCACGGCGACGACGAGGAGGCCGCCGGCCTGCCGCGCCGCCACCCGATCCACTACGGCGGGGAGCCGAGCATCCCGAGAGGTCCCTACCTGTGACCACGCGCGAGCTGGACCGGCTAATCTGGGTGGATCTCCTCGGGGTGCCCTACCTCGAGCGCGGGCGCACGCGCGAGGGCATGGATTGCTACGGCCTCGCCGTGCTGCTCCAGCGGCGCCAGGGCCGCACCGTGGCCGATCCGCCGGTGCTGGGAGCCTGGGCGCGCGTCGAAGCGCCTGAGCCCGGGGACGCGGTCCTGATGCGGCTGAGCGGCCAGGCGCCGGACCACGTGGCCACGCTGATCTCTGGGACCGAGGTGCTTCACATCCTCGAGGGAGGGACGGCATGCAAAGAGCAACTTGCCGACTACTCCCGCCACGTGGTGGGGTTCTTTCGGGCGGAGCCTCCGACCACGGCATGGCTTCCGCCCGCCCGCCGGCGGTTCCGCATCGTGCTCGTGCCTGACCCGATTGGCATGACCGGGGTGCGCGCAGAGGAGCTCGATTGGAGCGAGGGGACAACCATTACCGAGCTGCTCGCGGGCGGGCTCTCTCGCGCGCGCTGGACCGTCGACGGCTATCAGGCGGCGGTCGGGGATCCGATTCCCGAGGCGGCCGAGGTCGTGTGCTGGAACGCGCCGAGGATCCCGGTTCCGGCTGCCCTGATCGCCGCCACTGGATTGAGCGGCGGAACTCTCGCCTTCATCGGGAACATCTTCATTGCCACCGGGTTGGGCTTATTGGCTACCCTCGTAGCTGCCCCCCAGCAGCCGCGCCTCGACAGCACCACGGAGGAGGCCTCGCCGAGTTTCAACCTCGACGGCATCCGCAACACCGTGGCCAACGGCACGACGATCCCTGTGGTGTTCGGCGAGATCCGGGTCGGGGGCCAGTTCCTCCAGACCTTCTTTGAGGTCGACGCGGAGTTCAGATCAACCCTCTTCGTCTTGCTGGGCATTAGCGAGGGCGAGATCGAGAGCATTGGCGGGATCAGCCAGGACAGCGATCGGCTGCCGGCGTCCTCCATCGTCGGGGACCTGATCGCGATCGACGGGAACCCGATCAGCGCCTATCCCACCGCGCGCATTAGTGTGCGCCTCGGCAAGCCCAGGCAGACGGTGATTCCCGGCTTCGAGAACCAGGTCACAGCCTTCGGGCAGTCCGTGACCCTCCGCGCGACCTCGCCCCTGGTGCCTGGCCAGAGCGCGATCGCCAACAACGACCAGACGTTTTTGTACACCACGACGCAGCCCGTCGACGGGTTCGCGCTCCAGGTGCGTTACCCGATCGGTCTCTACAAGATCGACGCCACCGACGGGGACGAGGAACCGTACTCGGTCTATTACACGCTGCGGTATCAGAGGAAAAACCAGCCGGGTACAGAAATTGTGGAGGTCGTGGTGCACGGCCCGAGCCAGAAGAAGGCCGACCACACGCGGACGATCAAGCGGCAAGGTCTCGTGCGCGACATCTGGGAGATCCGCATCACCCGCATGTCGGACAACGACGAGAACATGCAGCGCCGCTATTCGGTCTCGACGCTGATCGCGGTGAACGAGTACGCGAGCGGGACATCGATTGCGCGCAATGGTAAAGCGCTTCTCGCCATCGAACTACTGAACACCGGGCAGCTCAGCGGAGCGATCCCGAACATCACCAACATCACCAAGGGCAAGAAGGTTCCGATTCTGGACACGGGCGCAAGCCTCACCGCGCCCACCTTCACCCGTGCCTGGAGTGCGAATCAGGCGTGGGTCTCTTTGGAGCTGATCACCAACCCCATCTTTGCGGGCGGGGCGTTCTACACGCTGGACCATGTCGACCTCCCCAGTCTCCAGGAAGTCGCCGCTTACTGCGACGAATCGCTCACGACGAGCGGCACGAACCACAAGCGGTGGGAGTTCGATTACAACTTTGATTCTCCTGGCCGCCTCTGGGACCAGTTGGCCAAGGTGATGGCATCGTGCCGCTCCACCGTCGTGTTGAGGAACGGAAAGTTCTTCTTCGCGATCGAGCGGGCCGCGAGTCCCACTCAGCTCTTCACGATGGGGAACACCTTCGGGTTCCGAAAGCGCTACCTGCCCCTGCGGCGCCGCGCCAACATGGTGCAGATCCAGTACCGGAATCGTCGCCTGGATTACGACAGCGATCTCGCGCAGCTCGACGACCTGGGGGAGAGCACCGAGGTCGTGAGGGAAGACATGAGCCTCGCCGGAGTTGTCACTCCGGAGCGGGCCTACCGAGCAGCCAAGTACACGCTCAACGTCGCCCAGGACGTGCGGTGGGCGGCAACGTGGGAGACGTCGATCGAGGGCCTGGCCGTGCGGATCGGCAGCGTCGCGCGAGTGGCGCACGACACTGTTCTGCCTGGCAGCCCCAGCGGCCGAGTCCTCGCCGGCTGCACGACGACGACCATTCGCCTCGACCGGGACGTGACCGTTCCAGCCTCGCCGGCGTGGACCGTCGTTCTGCGCGTGGTGGTGGCCGGGGCGCCCACCCTTGTGACCGCCACCCCGACGGCCGGGACCTACGTCAGTGGGGACGACATTCCGATCAGCGCCGCGCTCGCGGTCGCCCCCGCGCGTCATGACCTCTACGCGATCGGCCCTTCGACGACCGTCACGCAGAGCTGGCGCATCACCTCGATCGAGGCGAGCCCGGACCAGCGCGCCGTCATCCAGGCAGTCGAGTACGTGGCCTCGGTCTACGAGGACGACCCTGGCACGATCGAGGG
>CADEGH010000045.1 GCA_902826835.1 uncultured bacterium
AGGTTCGGGTGGTCGTCAGTGAGTGTGCGGGAGAAGACCTCAAGGACCTTCTCCTCGAGCGCCTTGGCGGAGTTGAGGTCGCCGAGGGCCTTGAGGGTGATTGCCAGATTCCCCTGGGCCGCGAGGAGATGCGCATGGCCGTCCGGGAGGGAGTGGTAGAAGACACTGAGGACCTTCGCCTCAAGCGCCTTGGCGGAGTTGAGGTCGCCGAGGGTCTTGAGGGTGCCGGCTAGGTTCCCCCGGGCCATTTGGAGGTCGGGGTGGTCGTCCGGGAGTGTTCGGGATCTGATCTTGAGGACCCTTTCCTCAAGCGCCTTGGCGGAGCCGAGGAGGCCGATTGTCTTAAGAGTGATTGCCAGGTTCCCCTGGGCCATCTGGAGGTCGGGGTGGTCGTCCGGGAGTGTGCGGGATCTGATGTTGAGGACCTTTTCCTCAAGCGCCTTGGCGGTGTGGAGGTCGCCAAGGGTGGAGAGGGTGGCGGCCAGGTTCCCCCGGGCCCTCTGAAGGTCGTGGTGGTCGTCCGGGAGTGTGAGGGATCTCGATGCATGGGTGGCAGCCCATGCATCTCGAGCCGTGTGCAGTTCGCCAAGACTATTCGCCATGAGGCCGAGGCTCCAGAGTGCCTCGGGCAGCTTGTGGCTGGTCGTTGCCCCGTCGATCTCCTGGAGGAGCTGGACGGTGTCGAGGACGAGCTTCCGGGCCCCATCATGGTCTCCCGCGGCAGATCGGGAGTCGGCATCGGCGAGGGCGCTCTTGGCGATCTCAGGAGCCGTGAGCGTCTCCTTGGTCTCGTGAGCGAGGCGGAGGTTGATGATTGCTCCGCCGGCTTGGTCGGGGAGGGTCGAGGCCACGATGACGCGGAGGCGGCGGGGCTCCCGGATTTCGAGCTGGACGAAGGGTGTCTTCCCGCCGCCGCTGTTGTCATCCTCAGCAAGGAGCTTGCCGGTCTGGGCATCCTCGACCCGGAGGAAGAGGTCCAGGCTGCTAGGCTCGGCGAAGAGGAAGGCGGTGGTCAGGGGGCCGGAAGGGGTGATCTCGCAGAGCAGCGCCTTCGATGGGCCCTTGCCGGGGAGAATAGGGTCGCTGGGTGCGAGCGCGAGGGATAGCGGCTTATCCGGTTCGAGGGTTGATGGGGCCGCGCTGGACGTCGCAGTCTGGGCGCCGAGGACGCTTGCGAGGAGGAAGCCGAGAACCGAGGCTTTGCAGATCAATGGCATAGGCACGGGAGTCTCTCTCATTGCGGGCACAACCATCGTGTTTCCTCTCATCGCGGGTCTCCAGTCAGCACCCACGCCGCCCAGTCGCGGAGGTTGTACTTGGGGGTTCCGTCCTTGTTCTTCGCCTCGCGGAGGTTGCACTTCGCTCGCCAGAGGGCCTCGGCCTTGCTCATCTTTGCGAGCCAGAGGTTCCGGTAGAAGTCGACCATCAGCTCCTTGGTGGGAGCGTCGGGGACTCTCCAAAGCGCCGTGATCGCCGAACGCGCCCCGGCGGCGTGGAGCGCAGTTTGGAACGAGGCGATGGCCGGCCCGAGGTCGCCTGCGCCCTTGGCGGTGTAGCAGGCCGAGATGACCGCAAGCTCGCAGTGCGTGAGGTCGATGTCGGCGATCTGTGCGCCGGTCATCCGACCTTCGATGCGGTGGACTTCATTGGGAGGGAGGTTGGCACCGGCGAGGGCGATGCCGCAGAGAGTGAAAGGGGAGAGAGCGTGGACCTCCGTAGTGAGGGAGCTGCGGACGCCGAAGCCTAGCTGGGAATCCAGGAAGCCGGAGGCCGCCCGTTGCGGGACATGGAGAGGCTCGAAGTAGCCGTGGGTCGCGAGATGGAGGAACTTGGTCTTGGGGCCGAAGATCTCGAGAGCCCGGCGGGAGGCGCGCCGCTCCTTCAGGAGCCGGACCTTGGCGTCGTCGCCCCAGGCCTTCTTGAAGACCTCTGAGATCTCCTCGATCTCCGGGCCGGTCGAGTCGAGGGAGCCGAAGTGAGTCTGGTCTTTTTCGTCGGCGGCCGCTCCTCGGAAAGGGGCCGTCTGCTCGCTCAAGGGCTGATCGTCGTAGTCGACGTCTCCAAAGCCCACGAAGGTAGGAGTCTCCGCATCGGATGCGGGCGCACTTCGCAAGAGCTCGCGCATATCAGAGACAATCACCACCCGATGGTGATCGCCGACGACGCCCTCGCCTTCCGGCAGCGCTTCGAGCGGCAGGCCGTGGAGGTCTCCATCGGGGAGGACGAGCCACTCGCGAGCCGAGCCGATCTTCGCCGTTAGCGGCGCAATCAGGAGATCGGAGAGTTTCGACCCCGCAGCACGGGCGGAGTCGCCATCCCCGTCTGCGATCTGGACCAGCCAGGTCTCCAAGCGATCCCTGACCGCATCGTCCTCCCCGAGGTCGATCCAGGCCAGCTCCTGTCCAGGCCCACCAACGAAGGCGGCGTATCGGGGAGGATGCCAGGTCAGTTGCGGTTTCGCCGCGTCGCGGGTGCAGGGCGTGTACCGGAAGAAGATGACGGCCGCTTGCTCGGGCCGCAGTGCGGCCAAGAGGGTCCCGATCGAGACATCGGCCAGCAGCTCTGCCGCTCCTGGCAGTGATCGAAGCGCATCGGAGAACGCCCGCTCGGCGGCGTCCCGCTCCCCGCGCACCGCGTCGAATTTCAGGTCCTTGGTCTCACCCGCAATCGTGATCCTGGAGAGGCGGGCCGAGGCCTCCCCGCAGCGCATCCGCGCACTGTTAATCCTCTGACGATCGGCGCCGGAGGCCAAGTCAATGGCCCGTAGTAGGCGCTGTCCGCTCTGGGCCGACTGTCGGCGCGAGAGAAGGGTGGCGGCGGAGTCACATACCAATTCGGGGTGATCCTCTGCATCGAGTCGCGCGAGGCCGAATATGGCCCTCGTCTCTGGCTCGCTCGCCGCTAGGGCCGCCCACGTTTGCATGGTGGTCAGGACCCCGTGGTACGACCGGCCCCGCTGTCTCGCACCTTGCAGAAACGCGCGGAGAATGGCGGTGATTCTCGGATCCGAAAGGCTCGCGAGGGTGACGGCCAAATTGTACCGGGCGATCTGGACGTGCGGGTGGTCGAGAGGAAAGGTGCGGGATCTGTTCTCGAGGACGCTCTCCTGGAGCCTTAAGGTGTGCGGGAGATCGAGGATCTTGCCCTTGGCGGTGCCTTGTTCGTCGAGGTTCTTGAGGGAGTCGGCCGGGTTGACCAGTTCCGCCTGGAGGTCAAGACGGTCGTCAGAGAGGGTACGGGTGGAGAATTCGTGAAGTTTTTCGTGGGGCGCCTTTGCGGAATTGAGGTTGGCAAGGATGGCAAGGGTGTTGGCCAGGTGCCCTCGGGCATTCTTGACGTATGGGTGGTCGTCCGGAAGGTCTCGGGAGAAGACGTCGAGGACCTTCTCCTCGAGCGCTCTGGCGGAGTAGAAGTCGCCGAGGATCTTGAGCGTAATGGCCAGCCTGAGCCGTACCGCCTGGAGATCTAGGTGGCCGTCCGGGAGGGCGCGGGATCTCGCCTCAAGTACCTTCTCTTGCAGCGCCTTGGAGGAGTCGATATCGCCAAGTTGCTCAGCCTTGAGTGCGAGGCTCCATAGGGCTTCGGGCAGCTTGTGGCTGGTCGCTGCCCCGTCGATCCTTATGAGGCGCTGGACAGCGTCGCGGACTAGCATCCGGGCGCCGTCATGGTCTCCTGCGGCAGAGCGGGAATCGGCATCGGCGATTGAGCTATTGGCGATATCGGGAGCCGTGAGCGTCTCATGGGTCTCGTGAGCGAGACGGAGGTTGGCGATCGCTCCACCGGATTGGTCAGGGAGGGTCGAGGCCACGATCACGCGGAGGCGGCAGGGCTCCCGGGTTTCGATCTGGGCGAAGGGTGACTTGCCGCCGCCGCTATTGTCATCCTCAACGAGGAGCCTGCCGGTTTGGGCATCCTCTACCCTGAGGAAGAGGTCCAGGCTGCCGGACTCGGCCCAGAAGAGGGCGGTTGTGAGGGGTCCCGAAGGGGTGATCTCGCAGAGCAGGGCCTTCGATAAGCCTCTGCCGGGGAGACTGGGGTCGCTGGATGCGAGCGCAAGGGTTATCGTTGTATCCGGCGTAAGAGTGGGAGGGAACATACTGGACGCCCCGTCCTGGGCGCCGAGAACGCTTGTGAGGATGAAGCCGACAACCGAGACCCTACAGATCGAAAGTGGTGGTCCTCTCATCGCGGATCCCCAGTCAGCACCCACGCCGCCCAGTCGCGGAGGTTGTACTTGGGGGTTCCGTCCTTGTTCTTCGCCTCGCGGAGGTTGCACTTCGCTCGCCAGAGGGCCTCGGCCTTGCTCATCTTTGCGAGCCAGAGGTTCCGGTAGAAGTCGACCATCAGCTCCTTGGTGGGAGCGTCGGGGACTCTCCAAAGCGCCGTGATCGCCGAGCGGGCCCCGGCGGCGTGGAGCGCGGTCTGGAATGAGGCGATGGCTGGCCCGAGGTCGCCTGCGCCCTTGGCTGTGTGGCAGGCCGAGATGACCGCAAGCTCGCAGTGTGTGAGGTCGATGTCGGCGATCTCCGCGCCGGTCATGCGCCCCTCGATGCGGTGGACTACATTGGGAGGGAGGTTCGCGCCGGCGAGGGCGATGCCGCAGAGGGTGAAGGGGGAGAGAGCGTGGACCTCCGAAGTGAGGGAGCTGCGGACGCCGAAGCCAAGCTGGGAATCCAGGAAGCCGGAGGCAGCCCGGCTCGGGACCTTGAGAGGCTCGAAATAGCCGTGGGTCGCGAGATGGAGGAACTTGGTCTTGGGGCCGAAGATCTCGAGAGCCCGGCGGGAGGCGCGCCGCTCCTTCAGGAGCCGGACCTTGGCGTCGTCGCCCCAGGCCTTCTTGAAGACCTCTGAGATCTCCTCGATCTCCGGGCCGGTCGAGTCGAGGGAGCCGAAGTGAGTCTGGTCTTTTTCGTCGGCGGCCGCTCCTCGGAAAGGGGCCGCCTGCTCGCTCAAGGGCTGATCGTCGTACTCGACGTCTCCTAATCCCACGAAGGTGGGAGCCTCCGCACTGGCTGCAGGGGCAGTTCGCAAGAGCTCCCGAATATCTGAGACCAACACCACCCGATGGTGATCGCCAACGACACCTTCAACTTCCGGCAACGCGTCGAGTGGCAGGCGGTGAAGGTCGCCATCGGCGAGGACGAGCCACTCGCGCGCCGAGCCGATCTTTGCCATCAGTGGCGCGATCAGAAGATCGAAGAGCTTCGACCCCGCATCATGGGCGGAGTCGCCGTACCCGACTGCGATCTGGCCCAGCCAGGTCTCCAAGCGATCCCTGACCGCATCCTCATCACCGAGGTTGATCCAGGCCAGCTCCTGTTCAGGCCGGCCAACGAAGGCGGCGTACCGGGGAGGATGCCATGTCAGTATCTGTTTCACCGCGTCGCGGGTGCAGGGCGTGTACCGGAAGAAAATGACGACCGCTTGCTCGGGCCGCAGCGCGGCCAAGAGTGTCTCGATCGAGACATCGGAAAGCAACTCCGCCGCCCCCGGCAGGGACCGGACGGCATTGGAGAATGCCCGTTCCGCGGCGTCCCGCTCCCCGCGCACCGCGTCGAATTTCGGGTCGTCGGTCTCACCCGCGGTAGTCACCCTGGAGAGGCGGGCCGAGGCCTCCTCGCGGCGCACCCGCGCATACTCGATCCTCTGACGATCGGCGCCGGAAGCGAGGGCAATGATTTGGAGGAGACGCTGTCCGCTGAGTGCTGCCTGCCGGCGCGAGAGGACGGTGCTCGCTGAGTCACGCACCAACTCGACACGACCCTCATCATCGAGGCGCGCGAGGCCGAAGATGGTCCCCATCGCTGGCTCGCTTGCCGCGAGGGCTGCCAACGTTTGAATGGAGGTCAGGACCCCGAAGCACGCCCGGCCCTGCTGCCTCGCACCCTGCAAGTACGCTCGGAGAATGGCCGCGAGTCTCCGATCCGAGAGCCTCGCGAACGTGATGGCCAGGTTCTGCCGCGACGCCTGGAGGTGCGGGTGTTCGTCAGATAATGCGCGCGAGCGGACCTTAAGGACCTTCTCCTCGAACGCCTTGGCGGAGTTGGGTTCGCCAAGGGTGGAGAGGGTCGAAGCGAGGTTTAGCCGCGCAGCCTGAAGGATCGTGTGGTCGTCAGGAAGCGTCCTGGAGCAGATCTCAAGGACCTTTTCCTGGAGCGTTCTCGCGCCGTTGAGATCGCCGAGGATCTTGAGGGTGGCGGCCAGGTTCCCCCGCGCCGCCTGGAGGTCAGGGTGGTCGTCCGGGAGAGTCCGGGATCTGACCTCAAGGACCTTCGCCTGGAGCGTCTTGGCAGAGTTGAGGTCGCCTAGGGCTCCATTCGTGACGGCCAGGTTCCCCCTAGCCGCCTGGAGCTCCGGGTGGTCGTCACGAAGTGTGCGGGATTTGACCTCGAGGACCTTCTCCTGGAGCGCCTTGGCGGAGTTGAGGTCGCCGACTCTGAGGAGGGTGGAGGCCAGGCCATCCCGTGCCGCCTGGAGGTCCGGGTGGTCGTCAGGGAGTGTGCGGGATCTGACTTCGAGGACCTTCTCCTGAAGCGCCTTGGCGGATTTGAGTTCGCCGAGGGCTCTAAGGGTGACGGCGAGGTTACCTCTCGCCGCCTGAAGATCTGGGTGTTCGTCCGGGAGTGTGCGGGAAGAGACCTCGAGGACCTTCTCCTGGACTACCCTGGCGGAGATGAGATCGCCGAGAGTGTAGAGGGTCGAGGCCAGGCCGTGCCGTGCCGCCTGCAGATCTGGGTGGTCGTCAGTGAGGGTGCGGGATCTGATCTCGAGGACCTTCTCCTGAAGCGCCTTGGCGGAGTTGAGGTCGCCGAGGGCTCTAAGGGTCACGGCAAGGTTCCCCCTAGCCGCCTGGAGGTTCGGGTGGTCGTCAGTGAGTGTGCGGGAGAAGACCTCAAGGACCTTCTCCTGGACTACCCTGGCGGAGACGAGGTCGCCGAAGGAGTACAGGGTCGAGGCCAGGCTGTGCCGTGCCGCCTGCAGATCTGGGTGGTCGTCAGTGAGGGTGCGGGATCTGATCTCGAGGACCTTCTCCTGAAGCGCCTTGGCGGAGTTGAGGTCGCCGAGCTTGAAGAGGGTGTTTGCCAGGTTTCCCCGGGCCATCTGAAGGTGCGGGTGGTCGTCTGGGAGGGTGTGGTAACTAACCTCAAGGACCCTCTCCTGGAGCGCCTTGGCTGAGGTGAGGTCGCCGAGGCTCATGAGGGTAGCGGAGAGGTTCAGCCGTGTCGCTTGGAGGAGCGGGTGGTCGCCTGGAAGTGTGCGGGAGAAGACCTCGAGGACTTCCTCCTGAAGCGCCTTGGCGGAGATGAAGTCGCCGAGGGTGTGGATGGTGATTGCGAGGTTTCCCCGGGCTGTCTGGAGGTCCGGGTGGTCGTCCGGGAGGGTGCGGGATCTGGCCTCAAGGACCTTCTTCTGGAGTGTCTTGGCGGAGTTGAGGTCGCCGAGGGCGGAGAGGGTGGCGGCCAGGTTCTGCCAGGCCATTTGGAGGTCCGGGTGGTCGTCAGGGAGTGTGCGTGAGAAGACCTCCAGGACCTTCTCCTGGAGCGCCTTGGCGGAGTTGAGATCGCCGAGGGTCCCGATGGTGCTGGCCAGGTTCAGCCGTGCCCTCTGTTGATCCGGGTGGTTGTCCGGGAGGGTGCGGGATCTCGATGCAAGGGTGGCAGCCTGTGCATCTTGGGCCGTATGAAATTCGCCAAGGCCATGTGCCCTGAGGCCGAGGCTCCACAGGGCGTCGGGCAGTTTGTGGCTGGTCGTTGCCCCATCGATGTCCAGGAGGTGCTGGACGGCGTCGCGGACGAACTTCCGGGCGCCGTCATGGTCTCCTGAAGCAGATCGGGAGTCTGCATCGGCGAGGGCGCTCTTGGCGATCTCGGGCGCGGAAAGCGTCTCCTTGGTCTCGTGGGCGAGACGGAGGTTGGCGATCGCGACGCCGGCTTGGTCGGGGAGGGTCGAGGCCACGATGACGCGAAGGCGGCGGGGCTCCCGGAGTTCGATTTGGAGGAAGGGTGTTTTCCCGCCGCCGCTGTTGTCATCCTCGGCAAGGAGCTTGCCGGTCTGGGCATCCTCGACCCGGAGGAAGAGGTCCAGGCTGCTGGACTCGGCGAAGAAGAAGGCGGTGGTGAGAGGGCCGGAAGGGGTGATTTCGCAGAGCAGGGCCTTCGATGGGCCCTTGCCGGGGAGACTGGGGTCGCTGGGTGCGAGCGCGAGGGCAATCGGTATGTCCGGCTGGAGGATTGGTGGAAGCACGTTGGGCGGTGTGTCCTGGGCGCAGATCACGCTCGCAAGGAGCAGGCCGAGAGCCGAAACCCGTTGTGTCAAAGTCGTTGTTGCAGCCATGATGTTTTCTCTCATCGCGGATCCCTGGTCAGCGCCCATGAGGCCCAGTCGCAGAGCTTGCATCTGGACGGAGTGCAGGGACGACGGAATGGAGGAGTTGAGAACGAGCTACCACCTCAAGCGCGGATTGCGCGGACTCCGGGACATCCTCTGGGGTTAGTTTGCCAGATTGGCAGTCGGGCGTCGAGAGCGGGAGGCGCGGGGGGTACGAACAAAAGTCGCGGAGACCGGCGGAATCGGTGGCCCTAGAATTGCATAGGCGGGTCTCGGGGGGGAAACTTCGCCGACGCCGCGGCGCACGGGACCACGGCGGCTGGCCCTGTGGTCCCCTCTCGATTTCGAAGTCTGTTGACGGCAGATTCGATGGACGCATTCCCAGAGGGCCTGCACCCGGTATCGCCCGCGATCTCCGGAGCAGGAGCATCCGCGCCAACTGTGTTGCTGCGCAAGGTGAGGAACCCCGGCGGGGCGGCCGATTCGGCGTGCTGCGTCCGGCCGGGTGGGCGATGATCGGGGATCCGGCAGAGACGGGGCGTCAGGCGGCGGAGGAGGGATTATGGATAGCCTGAAGCGGCGTGTCCCGGTTGGCGTAGACTCGCGCTTGACGAGAGGAGGTATTGACCGCCATGGCACCAAGCTCGGATGGATTGGATGCGCTTCTGGAGGAGATCTGGAACGATGCGGACCGGGGGAACCTGAGACCGGTCGAGGACTATCTGCGGCGGTGTCCGCCGGAAAGGCACGAAGAGCTCCGGGCGGAGTACCTCGCCGCCCAAGGAGAATTTGTCGTGCGCGGAGATGGGTTGCCGAGCCCAGGAACCGACGCTGATACCGAGATTGAGCCGACTCTGCCCAAGCCGGCAGACGCGGGGGGCGGAGATCGGCGCCCGGGGCCGCAGGGTACGGTCCTCCCGAAGATGATCGGACGGTATCGGGTGCTCGGGGAGCTTCCGGGCGGGGGGATGGGCCGACTGTTCTTGGGCGAAGATCCGACGATTCGCCGGAAGGTGGTGCTGAAGACCACGAAGTTCTCCGCCGAGACCGAGTTGAGCGGAAAGGAAGCGCTGGGTCGGCTCCGCCGTGAGGCGCGCGCCGGCGGGCGCCTGAGCCACCCGAACGTGTGCCCGGTGCTGGATGTCGTCGAGGAAGGCGGCTCGCTCTACGTGGTGATGCCTTTCATTGAGGGTGAGACGCTTCACGAGGTGATCGAGCGGGCGAAGGGCCGTAAGCCGGGCCCGCAGGCGGGGGACACCTGGTGGTTGAGCCTGGGCCGGGAGTCGGACGGCGGGGGCGAATCTCGCGAGCGCGATTTGGCCGAGTCCAGGCCCATCCGCAGCTCTTTGGCCCCGGGAGAGCTGCCAATCCTCATCCGTACCGTGGAGACCATAGCAGGGGCGATGCACGAGGTGCATGAGCTCGGGATCGTCCATCGAGATCTGAAGCCGGGGAACATCATGATCCAACCCGACGGCGACCCGGTGATCCTGGACTTTGGCCTGGCGGTCAACTTCGACATCGCGGCGGCCGATCGAGACACCCTGGACGGAATGCTGATTGGGACGATCCCCTATATGGCTCCCGAGCAGGCCGAAGGGCGGGTGCGTGACATCGACCGACGCACCGACATCTACGCCCTCGGGGTGATCCTCTTCGAGATGCTGACGCTTCGCCGACCGTTCGAGCGCTCGAATAAGGAGGCGCTCCTGAACCGCATTGCGCGGGGGGATCCGCCGCGGGTTCGAAGCTACAACCCGCGTGTCAATGCGGATCTGGAGGCGGTGTGCCTCCGGTGTCTGGAGCGGGATCCGGCCAAGCGCTACTCGACTGCGGCCGACCTCGCGAACGACCTGGAGGCTGTGAGGTTTCTCCGGCCGGTCACCGCACGCCGGGTCACTGCCGTCGGGCGCGCCTGGCGGTTCTGCCGCCGGAACAAGGTCGCCGCGGCGGCGATCGGCGTTGGCGCGGTGCTCTTGTCGATTGTGCTGGTCCTCTGGTTCACGTGGGTCCCAGGGAGCAAAGTAGAGTCAATGGTGGCGGTGGCGCGCTTCTTCGCGGCCGGGGATCCCGATGACTCGCTCCGCGACGGCGCTCGCACCGCCGTCGGCGACGCCCAGGTGTTCAAGAAGATGGTGGCCCTCGCCACGGTGGACAAGGTCAAGGCTCTGGAGCTAGCGGCGAAGCACATCCTCCGCAGTGGAGTCTCCGAGGCCCTCGGTCCCACGGGCCTGACGTTCGACCCGGAGCCCGAGTTCCGGTTCCGTGGCGCCGCCGAACCTCATGTCGACTACCGGATTGTCGTCCGCGACGAGCTCGGAGAGAAGGTTCACTCGTGGGAGGTCAAGGACTCGGCTCGCGATGGGTCGGGCGTCATCATCACCCGCCTGCCCGGCCGGCTGCCGATGCCCGACGGTCGCCCACGCCGGTACTCGTGGACGGTCGAGTCGTTCAGTCACGGGACCCGCCTAAATCTCGAGGAGCCGGTGGTCTTCGCCCTGGCGCCCGAGGCGCACCGGACCGCGCTGCGCGGGCTCCTCAACGGACAGCCTCGGACGCCTTCGGAGCATCTCGTGCAGGCGAAGGCCCACCTCCTCCTCGGCCAGTATCAGGATGCCCTTCTCGCGATAGAACAGTCCGGCGTGATCGCCGATCCGGTGCTGGCGGCTCGGGTCGAAGGACTTCGGTACCTATGCACAGCACTTGCCTCGGGCGAGCGCTGGGCGCTCGACTACCTCGCGGGAATCGCCACCAGTCGGGGCGAGTAGGGGTCATGAGCGGAACTCGATTCGAGGACCGCTCGGGATCGGTCCCTTTGTCGAAGTGGATCTGAAGGTTCGCCTTCCTGTCGAGGCCCACCTTCGTCGTGGAGAGCGATGATCAAGGAACTGTCATCGGGCTCGCATAGTCCTGCGAGAATTCTCCAGTTCAATGACAAGTCGTCCGTCAGTCCATGGGAGCACGGATCACCAGATCCGCTTGGCACCGACGTCGATGTCGTGTGCAACGGCGTGACTTCGCATGCCAGGGGGGAGAAAGGCACAGCCTCATGACCAGGCCAGAGAACTACGCAGAACCCATGGAGGGAAGGGCGATGGTTCCTCATGACGACAATTGCGAGATGGATCAACTGTCGGGGGGATGGGGCCCGGGCGGAGCGAGTCTTGCGGGTGATGGACCGGTGGTGGGCTCAAGCGAACTCAGAGGGGGTCGGTCGGAGGGAGAAGTGGGTTGGCCCAAACCCGCGGATGACGGCGGCAGCTCAGGTGGCTGATGGCTCGACCGGACTCGGAAGCGAGGGGCTCTGAGTGAGCGGCAGGTGGCGCGGAGTCTGCGATACCGGCGGAAAATTGGACTGGAGGAGGGGCCCTTGAGAGTCTCGGGGGGCGCCCTATCATCGTCGCTCCTTGCTCCCCCAGAGCTAGGTACGGGGATGTAGCGCAATTGGTTAGCGCACCAGACTGTCGATCTGGGGGTTGCGGGTTCGAGTCCCGTCATCCTCGCTGCAAAGCGAATCAGGGCCAGAAGGCTTAGTCCTTCTGGCCCAATTTTTTTTTGGGGTCGGATCGGGGAGCGCGAGGGGCGGGAGGTGGCGGGAGCGCCTCGGAGCGCCGAGGCCTGGCCGGGAGTCCAGGGCTTCGGGATTCAGCGGAATTGGCCGCGGGTCACGTACCATCCAGCCATGCAAAACGAGGCTCGGGGCGGTCGTCTCCGTCGGGGATTGGGCATGGGGATGCTCGTGCTCGGGCTCACCGGCTGCGTGAACTTCGTCCAGAGGATCGAGGAGCCCATCGCGGCGGAAGCGGACGTGCCCGGGTTCCAGTCTTGGATCGACGAAGCACGGGCCCAGGGGGGAATGGTGCGCCTCCTCGTGGTCCACGGGATGGGACACCATGGCCCTGGCTACAGCTCGACCCTCCAAAACCGCGTGTTCCGTCAGTGTGGCTTGGTTCCCCTCGGCGTGCAGCTCGAAGAGTCCTTCCGGGCGGGTGAGGCACCCCTCGGAAACCTGCGCGTCGAGGCCTTCGGTGACCAGGACGGGACCCCCAGGGTTTGGGCCTACGAGGTTACCTGGTCGCCGGTGGTCGATCAGGTCAAGCGGGAGTTGCTCGCCTTCGACTCGGAGTCCCGCTACGCCGACCGGAGGATCTGGTTGAACGGGGAGCTCAAGCGCTCCTTCATCAACGACAAGTTTGCCGACCCGATCCTCTACGTCGGCGGCTATCGCACGAAGATCCAACGCCCCGTCGCGTTGACGTTGCGCCGGATACTCCGCGAGAGTCAGGCGCCTCGTGACCGGCTCGTCGCGATGGGCCTGAGCCTCGGCAGCCGGATCCTGTTTGACACCATGATCGGCTTTTCCTCCCGTGCATGCGGGGCCGACGTGCCCTTGGCCGCCGAGCCCTCGCCCGAGGATCTCGCGTGCTTCAAGCAGATGTGCGCCCGCGAGGTGCCGGTGTGGATGCTCGCCAACCCGCTTCCGTTGCTCGAACTCGGTGCCAACCCGGCCGACGACGTGCATCCTCCTTCCGGTGGTCCCGCCATCGGCAGCCTGCGCATCCTCGCCCTGAGCGACCCCAATGACCTGCTCACCTACCCGGTGTCGCCGGAATTCTTGGCGCGCTACCGCGGTCACGGCCTTCAGTTGAGCGCCGTCAACATCAGCATGCACGTGGAACCCAACTCGATCCTCGGGCTCGTCGTGAATCCGCTGCATGCCCACACCGACCACGACGCGAATCCGGCGGTGCTGGATCTCTTGGCGAAGGGGTGGAGTCTTCGGGCGGCCCCATGACGGCACCGGGCCCTGACCACGCACGCCGCACTGAGGCCTCGAGTGGCGAGTCGAGCGTGGGCCTCCTGCTTGGCCTCGGGGCGCTGCAAGCGGTGGCGATGTTGGTGCTGTTCGCTCGCACCAAGGTGCTGGCAATCCTGCTCGGCCCCGAGCGCGCGGGCGAGCTACGAGTCTTGGACAGCCTCCTCGCCGTGTTCGCACAGACGGCAGCGCTCTCGTTCCCGTTCGCCGCGCTCAGTTTTCTGCCGCGAGCTTGGCAGAGCGGCGAATCGAGCTTCCAGCGCCTCCTCCTCGGGATGGCGCGAGTCCTGTTGCTCACCTCGGGTCTCGCCGCGGTGGTCGGAGTGGGATGGGTCGGCATCGCGCCCCGAGTTCTCAACGAAGATCTCGCGCACGACCCGTGGTTGCTGAGCCTTGGATTTCTCAGCGTGCCCGGACTGGTGCTCCTGCCATTCGTCCAAAACGCGTTTGCGGCCCGCGGCCAGCCGAAGCGCTCCCTCGCGTACGCGGCGCTGCAAGCCGTCCTGTTTTCGATCTCGGGCATTCTCGGCGCTTGGCTGGGCGGACTTCGGGGACTGGTCGTCGGCGGGCTCATCGCCACCTTGGTGATGGTGGTTGCCGGCTGGCGCACTTTGCGGCGGCGCGAGTCCGACCAGGCCTCGGACCCCGTCCCGAGCGCTTCCACGCCTTCGACGGCCTCCGAGATCTTGGGCGTGCCACGCGGAGTGTGGCGCTTTGCCGTCGTGCTCTTCGCGCTGGCCTTCCTCGCGCCGTGGGTGGCCCTGAAAGTGAATGGAATCATCGCGGATTCCGGGGGCAGGGTTTCCCTCGGCTACTTGGCGGCCGCAGTGGGGGTGGCGTTGTCCGTGCGGTCCGTCATCGGAGCCGCCCATCCCGTACTCCTGACTCCCCAGATGAATCGCGGCGGTACGGTGGCCGAGCGCTTGCTCGCGGCGGACCAGTATCAGACGGTGCTCACCGGATTGGCCTTGGCCCTGGTTCCGCCTGTGCTCCTTTGGCCCAAACTCTGCATTCATGTCCTCTATCAGCCGGAGTTCTTGCCGGCGGCGTCGTCGGTCTGGGTGTTCGTGATCGCCGAGCTCTTGACCATCCTCGCCGGGACCTACCAGGCCCTCATCGTGGCGGAGGGGCGGCTCGGATTCCACGTCGCCCAAAACGTGGCCGCGCAGGCGCTGCTTTGGGGAACGAGTTTCGCCATGGTACCGCACTGGGGATTGGCGGGCGCTGGGGCAGCGGCCATTCTCGGGCAATTGTTGCTTTTGAGTGGGACGCTCGTGGCTCTGCGCTGGCGAGGGGAGGGAGTCGAGCTGCCACCCAAGATCGGGGTGCACGTCGCGGTCTTGTTGTTCCTCGCCCTGATCGGCCGCTGGGGAGCCACCGACGCATCGAGAGCGTGGTGGGAGCAAGCGCTCGGGGTTGGAGCCTGGATTTTCTGCGGGTGGCTCGCGTTTCTCCTGCTGCCACCGGCGGCGAAGAGGCGCATTTCCGGCCGGTTTCGGGGCGCGGGATCCCAACCCGATTTCTGATTCGAACCTTGCCCCACCTTTCGGATACTAATGAGCCATGTCTGGCGTTCCCCCGGACCTCTCCACGCGGTTCTACGCGGAGCTCAAGGAAGTGGCTCGACGAGCCTTCGCTTCCGAGCGCCGGGGCCACACGCTTGCTCCCACCGAGGCAGTGCACGAGGTTTACTTGCGACTGATCGGACCTTCCCGGCTCCCCGAGGGCAGTCGCGCCGATCATCTGGCCCTGGCGGCGCGGGTGATGCGCCAAGTGCTCGTGGATCACCATCGCAAGCGGTCGGCCGAAAAGCGGGGCGGCGAACGCTTGCGCGTCGAGCTCGACGACGAAACGCCGGATCGCCGCGCGCTCGAAATCGACATGGTCGCGGTGGACGAGGCCCTGGAACGTCTGCGCGCGCTCTCGGAGCGCCAGGCCGAAGTGGTGACGCTTAAGGTCATGGGCGGCCTCGCGATGAGCGAGATCGCGGAGGCCCTGAAAGTCAGTTTGCGCACCGTCGAGGGCGATTGGACGGTGGCGCGTGCGTGGCTGCGCCGCGAACTCGGTTCGAGCACGGGACCCCCATGAACGAAGCGCAACGGCGGCACTCCGAGATCTCCGAGCACCTGCTGCGGATTCGCGAACTCCCCGGGGAGGAGCGCGAACGAGCGCTCGCGGCGATTGCCGACGAGCGGGTCCGATCCGAGGTGCGATCGCTCCTCCAGCACGACGCGACCTGGCGTCCGGATCCCGAAGCCACCACCGCCCCGGACCGACCCCAGTTTCTCGAAGCGCGTCTGCCGGACCGCATCGGCCCGTACCGGATCGAACGTCGACTCGGGCGCGGCGGGTTCGGAGAAGTGTTTCTGGCGGAACAACGAGAGCCGGTCAAGCGGCGCGTCGCCATCAAGGTCGTGCCCCACGCCGCCACGAGCCCGGAACTCGCCGCACGTTTTGAGGTCGAGCGGCGGGCGCTGGAGGAGACCGACCATCCGGGCATCGCACGACTCCTGGACGTAGGCCGGACCGCGGAGGGTTTGCCGTACCTCGTGATGGAGTTCATCGACGGGGTCCCGTTGACGCAACACTGCGAAGAGCGCGCCCTTCCGGTGGCCGCACGCCTGCGGCTGGTCATCGCGATTGCCGAGGCGATCCAGCACGCGCACCAGCGGGGTGTCGTTCATCGCGACCTCAAGCCCGCGAATCTGCTGGTGTCGGAGCGCGACGGGAAATCCGTGCCGCACGTGCTCGACTTCGGGATCGCAAAACCGGTGGCGGGAACCTTCGTCGGACAGTACCCGGCGACGGCCGGGCATCCGATCGGAACCCCGTCCTACATGGCCCCGGAGCAAACGCGCCCGTCGCCGACGGATGTGCGCACCGACGTCTACGGGCTCGGGGCGATCCTCCATGAACTGCTCACCGGGAAGCCGCCGATCGATGCGTCGGGCGGGGATCTGCCGGAGATCTTCCGACGGATTCGGGAGGACGTTCCTCCGCCTCCGAGCTCCCGGAAGTTGGCGGCGCTGAGGATTGCGCCCCCGCTTTTGCGCGATCTCGATGCCATCGTCGGGCACGCGCTCGAGAAGTCGCCGAGCCGGCGCTACGCGAGTGCCCAGGCATTGGCGGCGGATCTCGAGGCGGCGCTGCGCTCCGAACCGATTGCGGCCGAGTCTCCTTCGCAGTGGGATCTCGTGCGGCGGTTCGTGCGGCGGCATCGCCTGTTGGTTGCGTCAATCGTCGCGCTTGTTGTGGCCCTGGGAATCGGCGTCGTCGGCCTGGCCCTCGGCCTCAAAGAAGCCGAGCGGCAGCGGCGGGAGGCGCTGAATCAACAGGCGGCGCAGCGGCGGATCAACGCTTTCCTCACCGAGGATCTGTTGCGCATCGCGTCTCCCGAGAACTTGGGGAGCGAGGGCAATCTCAAGCAGATGTTGCTGCGGGCGAGCGCCCTGGTGGAGGAGCGGCTCGCGGACTGGCCCGAAGTGGCGGGGGCAATCCACCACACCCTCGGGGACCTCTTTGCCGAACTCGGGGAATTCGAGAAGGCGGACCATCACCTGAAGCAGGCCCTGGCGCGACGGCTGCCCGCGCACGGCCGGGACTCGGTCGAAGTGGTGCACTCCGAGATCGCGATGGCGAGTTTGCTCGTGCGGCAACAGAAGTCGAATGAAGCCGAGGCGGCGCTCGGTGAACTCATTCCTCGGGCGAGGCGCGTCGTCGGGCACTCCGACCCGGTGCTCTACGACGCGATCAATGCCCTGGGATCGGTGCAAGAAGTTTTGGGGCAGGCGCCCATGGCCATTGCGTCCTTCGAGGAGGCCCTCTCGGGCTACCGACGGCTCCTGCCGGAGAGCGATGTGCGCCTCTTCGGAGTGTTGAGCAATCTCGCGTTGGTGCTCGACGGCCAAGGGCAGGCCGAGGCGGCCCTGCGCATGCTGCAGGAGGCGCTGGCCGTAGGCACCCGTTCGAAGGACACGCCCAAGTCGGCCCTCTTCATCCTGAACAACAATGTGGGGGCGACTCTTCAGGACTTGGGCAAGAAGAAGGAAGCCGAACCGTACCTGCGCCGGGCCGCGGAACTGGCCGAGAGCCTGCTCGGGGCGGACGACTTCAACACCCTGACGATCAAGGCCAATCTCGCGAGCCTGGAAGCCGACTTCGGACGGGCGGCCGAGGCAGCCAAGGTGTTCGAGGACATCATCGCGCGGCGGACGCGCCTGCTCGGCGGGGTGGCGCACGACACTCTGGAAGCCAAGTACGGGTACTTCACCTGTGTCCGCAAGGCGGGGGAGATCGACCGGGCGCGGGAGGGGTTTGAATCGTTGCTCCGGGAATTGGAGCAACACTTGGGGGAGACCCACGTGTTGACAGCGAAGGCGACTTCGGCCCTCGCGCACGCCCAACGCGACGCGGGGCGACGGGACGAGGCCATCAAGACGGCCGAGCGGGCGGTGGAGCGTTTGGCGGCGGCGTTTCCGGGCGGGGGGGCCTGGGTCGAGGGCGCAAAGGCCCTGGTCGACGAACTGGGGGCGCCGGCCCGGTAGCCCGGGTCGAAAATTTTTCTTTGCGGGTTCGGGACGGGTCCTGCGCATCGGGATTCGACGCACTTCGTGTCGCGAATCTCAAGCAGGAGCGTATTTCGATGGTCCAGACCCGTTGGTTCGTGCTGAGCTTGCTCTCGGTTTTGTTCGTGGCGTGTGGCAAGTCACCGCCGAGCGAGTTGGTCGAAGCCGAGGTCGGCAAGGCGGTTCGGCGAGCGGTCAGCCGGGCGATTGCGATCGAGGGGGGCAAGGTCGCGATCGAAGACATCGAGACCAGCGATTGGAAGTCGCCCGAGAAGGACATGCAAAAATTGCTCGGGATCGAGGCACAGTTGGGCCGCTGGTCCGCCAAGCTCGAGTTCAAGGAGGCCCACGCGTTCCTCTTGCTCGAGGTGAACGGGAAGCGGTTGATCAGACCGATCGTTGGCGAGGGGGACGAACTCGTGCTCACCGGCTCGATCGAGGCCATGCATCACGAGGGCACGGGGGAGTGGAATGTCAACGCGGAGTGTGACGGCGAACCGCTGAAGCCGCTGATTGCCAAGCTGGAGGATGTGGGTGTCAGTGGCAATCCCCTCGTCGCGCAGAAGATCGAATTCGAATACCGCGTGTTGGCCATGGGACAGGCGGATCAGCGGCCCACCGAGAGTGCGGGGGAGCGGGGGCCTCTGTTTTGGCCGCTCTCGAAACTGCAACCATGCGCCGACGAAAGTTCGGAGGAGGCCAAGGCCGCCCTTGCGTCCTACCAGGAGCGGGTGACGGCGGCGCAAGCGGCGGCCGCCGAAGTGGCTCGGGAGCGGCAGGCCGCGGAGGCGAAACGGAGAGAGGAGCAACTGGCCCGGCAGGCGGAGGAGCGACGGGCCGCGGAGGAGAAGGCGGCCAAGGAGCGCGAGCAGGCTCAAGCCGCGGCGGAGGCGGCGCGCAAGGCGCAGGCCGAGGAAGCGGCGCGCAAAGCCGAGGAAGCGCGGCGGGCTCGGCTCCTTCCGTTGCTCAGTCCGTTTCGGGTGGCGGGAGGCTCCGCGATCGTGCGCGAGTCGGGCGTCTTGATGAGTCGGTGGATCGAGTCTTCTGAAGTGGACGAGTCGGCCATGACGGTGAAGGGGGCGGGGGTCGATCTCTCCGAGATGCCGTTCCAGGCCTTCACGTTCGAAGGGCGCATCTCGGATCGGGGAGCGCTCTCGTTGACTCTGTCGTCCGACCCGACGGCGCTCGAGTTCGGGCGTCCGGATGCCTCCGGGTTGGTCGGGGCCGGTGGCGTGAAGTTGGCCATCCTCAGCGAGGCGGACCAAACGCGGGTGCGGGCGCATTGCGAGTTGGGGCGGAAACTCGGAACCGCCGCAGGGGTGGAATTGAGCGCGGAAGTGCTCGATGCGGCGGCGGCCAAGGTTCGGCCGGCCGAGCTCAAGCTCGAGAAAATGATGGGCACGGTGTTCTTCCGCGGCCGCAGCGATCCGCGACTGCTCGATCTCTTCACGCCCGGGCCGACCCGAACCAACTACATATGGAAAGCGGAGTCGCTCTATCTGCGACTTCCCGAGTCGACGCGCGCCAAGGCGATCTTCATTCGCGGGTCCGGAGCCGCGATCGACAACCTGCTCTTGGTCATCAACGGCGTGCACCGTATTCGGGTCGAAGCAGTTGCGGCGCAGGGCGCGGTGGTCATTGCGCTTCCGCCTGATCTGGATCTCCTGGACCTCAAGTTCGAGGCGCTGGGCTCGATTCAGTCGCGCGGAATCTCGCTCTCGCGGTGAGAAAGAGACGGGTGCGTGTGCCCACCATCTCCTCGCGACGTGCGGGCCCCTTCCGACGTCGAAGCGCACCGTCCCCCCGCGACCTGCGCGCCACGTCCGATGTTGAAGCCCACCGTCCCCTCGCGCCGTGCGTGCCCCTTCCGATGTTGAACGGCATCGTCCCTTCGCGACATGCGTGCCACCACCCATGGGAACGCGGATCACCAGATCCGCCAGCGACAAGATGCCGTAGCCCACGTCGCCATCACGAAGCGCCACCGACGGCCCGCTGATCACCTCTCCGCTCCCGACTTCCCTCTTGGAACAAAAGAGCGACCCTTTGGCTCGCATCGGAACTTCCGTTCCCAAGCCCCGCCTCGACCCTCCATCGGCAGCGTGCGGATCTGATGATCCGCGTTCCCACCGTCCCATCGTCCCCTCGCGACGTGCGTGCCACTTCTGATGTCGAAGCGCACCGTCCCTTCGCGACGTGCGCGCCACCATTCATGGGAACGCGGATCACCAGATCCGCTTGCGACCAGATCCCGTAGCCCAGGTCCCCGTCACGAAGCGCCACCGACGGCCTACTGATCACCTCTCCGCTCCCGAATCGTCACGTCGGGCCGAGGGCAGCCCCAGGTGCCGAAACCGCCCAAATCTAGGGGTTTTGACCGGGTTCATGGCCGTCGGGGTCGAATGGGGCAATCATGTCCAAGTCAGGAATGAAGAGTGAAATCAGCCCCTGCTTTGCAGTTTTCGAGCGCCCCGGCAAACTCGCCCGTGGTCGCTGTCCCTCCTTCACAATTCTCCCTACGGAGTTCTCCGATGTCCGGTCGCAGTTGGTTGTGTGCATTCGTGTTCCTGTTGCCCTCCCTGGCGGCGCAGAATGTGGTGTCGCTCGCTCTTCCTGATCCTCTCGATTCCCGGCCGACCACGGCCCGGCTGACCGCGCGCCTGGGCGAGTTGACGGCCGAGGCCAACTACCAGATCGGTCTCGGCAATCTTGCCGCGGCCTCCAATATCACGAACGTCGTCACGAGCCTGCAGGCCTATCAAGCGGGCATGGTCGTGATTCCGAATGCGGGTCCCGATGTCCTCGCGGTTTCCTTCTACGAAGGTCAGCCTAACCCCAACCCGGTGGGAATGCCCACCGCCACTTTGAATATCACCCGGGTGGGCGGCCCGATCACACTCTTCTTGAACGCGTACGACCCGATCGAATGGACGATTCAGCCGCTGCCTCCCGGCACGTCCATCGCACAAATCGTCGTCGTCTCCTACGAACCGCAAGTTCTCATCGGAGTCCCCTCCGGCGTGCCGGTGACGCAAATCGACCAATTTTCCAACGGGACTTATTACGGTCTGCCCTACGAACTCGAGGGCCGCGTCGATATCGCGGCGCAGTGCCTGACCCGTTTTGGACAACTCCCCAACACCTTCACTGGCGACTACACCGCGCCAGCCACGCCATTCGAGGTCGGGCCCGGGGACCAGGAATGGCTCGACCAGTGGGTGCTCTTTCAAGCCGTTTCCCTCGGTCAGGCATTGAATACCGGCACCTTCGGCAATTTGTTGTCCACCTTCCTGCCCCAAGTCTACTACCCGATCCTCGTTCCCCCCGCGTTTGCGCCCGGAGCGAGCAGCCTCGTGGCGGCGAATCCGCTCGGCGCCATCACCCCCCCGCTCGTGAACCTCGGAGGCATCACCAATTACTGCTTCGACGCCGCGCCCAATGTCTACGTGCTCGATAACCGCGTCCCCTCGCTCCTGAACCTCTCGACGTTCACGGCGTCTCCGCTTCCTCCGCTGCCCCCTGGCCTGCCGCCGTTCAGCTTCGTCAACACCATCGCCTTCGATCTGTTTCGCAATCGTCTTCTCGTGGGGAGCTTCGGCGGAGCCGGCGAGCTCTACACCTACGATCCGGCGACCTCGAATTGGGCGGTGCTCACCTCGCTCTTCAACAATGAGCCTGCCGCGATGGTCTACGACCCGATCGCCGACGCCCTATGGTGCATCGACCAAAACTTCGGATCGGGCAGCCTGGATTTCATTCGCCGCGACCCGGGCACCGGGGCTGTCCTCACGACGACCACCCTTCCGTTGACGACTTGGGGCTTCATCCTCGACACCTTCCAGCTCTCCATGCTGGGCTCCAACGTGATCATGATCGGACCCACCAAGGATGTCCTCGGAGTCGGGGTGCGCCACACCTTCGTGATCGACCCGAACACCGCCGACATCGTGTTCGCCGGTTTCCTCGCGGGTTAGGCTCGCCCTGGCCCCCCGCGCTCGGATAGGCTCCCCGGCATGGCACTGTCCAACCGAAATCTGCGATTGGAAGGGAGCCCGGTGGCGATCGGAGCCGCGGCGCTCCTTTCGGGGTTGCTCTGCTTCTGGGGTTGGCCCGGGGGGCGTTGGATTGGTCCGATGTGGCTGGTCGGCGTCAAGCTCGAGTGGGGGAAGCGCTGGAAGTACTGGGACTACTACTCTTGGCAGCAATTTTTCTTGCTCTACTGCGCGTTCTTGGTGTTTCTCTATCTCAAGTTTCCGAGCGCGCGCGGCTTTCTGCGGGCGATTCTGCCGCGCGAGTTCACGGAGCGATTGGTGCCAGCTCTCGCGTGGCTCGGCATCCTCGGGGGGCCGATATCCGTGTTCGTTTGCCACCTCCTCGTCGAACCGGAAGCCGGCTACAAGCTCCGATGGGCGGGCGTGGCCCTCTTGCCCTGCGCAGCCCTGATCTTCGCGGTGGCGCGGATTCCCCTGCCGGGGCGATCGGTCGCGATTTCCAAAACCTCCTGACTTGGTCACCGCAGAGGAGGGAGTGGTACCGTAGCCAATCCCCGAAAGGACATCCGATGGCTGAAACCAACACTTCGAATCCGCTCCAAGCTCTGCCCCTCCACCGTCAGGTCGGAGTCGTGGCCAGCGGAGCACTGGCAGTCCTTTGCTTCATGCCTTGGTTCAAGATCAAGGCCCCGATGATTTCTCAAAGCGTCTCGGCGACCGATGGCTGGCAAGGCATTGTCTGCCTGATTTTGGCCGGAGCCGCCGCCGTGCTTTTCTTCTCGGGGGGGTTGCGATCCTCCACCCAAGCCAAGCTCCCACCCGGAGCCAGGAAGTTCCTCCTCCTGGGTTTGGCCGGAGTTGCGACGCTGATCGGTCCGGTTTGGTTTCTCTTGGACTCGAGTGGTGTCGGCACTTCGGATGTTCCCGCGGAGGCCCGCGAGCTCTTCTCGAAGATGGTCGAAGTCGGTCGCACCTTCTGGTCGTGGCTCGCCCTCCTCGCCGGCGTCGCCGCCACCTGGGCGGGTTGGCAAGAGAGCCAGCAGACTTCGAACTGAGGCGTCTTTCCTAGGCTCCCCGAGCGAGTCCTCCACTTGGGCATCTACACCCGGTTCACCCGCCGCTGGCTCGAAGAGCGTTACCAGAGGAAAGACGAGTCCGGCGTTCACTTGGCGCACCAGCCGCTGTTCGGCCGTGGTCGCCAGGGCTTTCCGATCGTCGAACACAATTACGCGACCGCCCGACACTTCCAGATTCTGACCGTGCTCGCCAAACTCGACGCAGAGTCGCTTTTGGACGTGGGGGCGAGCGAAGGGCTGCTCTGCCATCACGCGCGCGAGTTGTTCGGAATGAAGGTGATGGGATCGGACCTGTCGGCCCAATCGTGCGCCCGGGCCGCCGAGTTTCTGGGAGTGCACGCCGTCGCCTGCGACAGCGCACGGTTGCCGTTCCGGGACGGAGCCTTCGACGTCGTGGTTTGCTCGGAAGTGCTCGAGCATGTGGAGTTCCCGGTCGAGACAATTCTCGAGCTCCAACGCGTTGCCAAGAAAGCACTCATCGTGACTTCGGACGAGGTGCGGCTCGACTGGGAGGCGGTCCTGGAACACCGCGCCCCGTTTTTTCCGCACGTCGAGCGCAACCTCTTCCATGTCGACGACTTCAAGGCCATCCTCGACCCGGCGGTCCGGGTCCGGGCGCAAGCCAAAGGCCGCCCGCCCGAGCAGCCGGTTCCGGACGAAGTCATCGGCCCGTGGATGATCGGGTCGATTGCCGATCCGACGCTCCGGGATGGCACGGGGGCGCTGATTCTCGATTTAAGGGATCCCGCAGCTCTCTGTCCGCCCAAGAAATCGATGGATGAAATTTTGCGAGCCGTCCTCCGCCCGGCATGCGCTCATGCAACACCCCCGAGCCGCTCTTTGGCCTGGCAGGAGTGGACGGACCATTTCCGCTGCCCAGAGACCGGAGGCGCCCTCGACTGGGACTCGGACGCACTCGTGAGTGCTGCGCATCGCTATCCACTCCAGGGAGGAGTCCCCGAGCTGTACGTGGCCAATGCTCCCGATCCCACGGCCGCCGAGTTGCAAGCACGACTTCGCCGCCTGTGGCCTGCGGACCCGGAACGAGTCGCGACGGTGATGCGGATTCGGCATCGCTTGGAATCCCGGGAGCCGACTCCGGTGCTCGCGTGGACGTTTGCCAATCCGGCGGATCGGGAAGAGTTCCTACTCGCTCAGGATTTGGTCGAATCGGCCGCCTCACCCTGGACACTCACGAGCACCGGCACCGATCCCGCGCTGCTCGGGCCGCCGGTGGTCTACCCTCGCAGCGGCTTGGCCGGCTTCGAATTCGAACTCGCCCATGAACTTCCGGATGAGACGCGCTGCGAGGCGCAATTCTACTGGGTGGGCCCGTTCGACCACGGTTTCGAAGAGGCCCGAAGCGTGCGCATTCCCCTCGAGAAGGGATCAGCGGCGCATTGCTACCGCGTTCACCTCGAGACTCCGCCCTATGACGGCGCGGAGGCGATTGCATTCTTGTTCCGCTTCGATCCGCTGGACGATCCGGGAGTCTTCCAATTGAAGTCGTTTCGCTTTCTGCCGCGCTGAACTGACCCCGAGTTGCATTCGGGGAGCGCGCATCGGAGGAGCGAGGACCCCTCAGGGAATAGGGACCGTGAATCGCAACTCACCGGGAGCGGTCGCCACGGCTTCGGCGAGGATCACTCCCCGTCGGATGGCAAAGAGGCGCAACTGCCCGGGCAGAGCCGACCATTCCCAGTCGATTCCTCCTCCCGTGTGGGTGCGGGAGAGATCCGCCCACCCGACGAGACCCGAAGACTCGTCGTACCCCATGATGTGCAAGTCGGCCAAACGGGCCCTGGTCGCTTCCCGGGCTTGCTCCGCCGACTCTTGCGGTAGCGGGTTCACGAAGTTCGCTTCGACCTTGAGCTTGAAAAGCACCGCGCTTTCCAGCGTGATATCGACCTCGACGGGGGAGGTGCGCGGCAGCCGAAGCCGGACCGGAGTCGCCGCGTGCACCTGCGTTTGGCGCTTGCTGGCGGTGATGACCCACTCTCCCTCGCTCAGGGACTCGAAGACGAACTCTCCCTCGCCGGTTTTTTGGGCGATGACCGGGGTGGTGTCCAGGGCCCGGACCGCATGCACGATGTCTGCGGAAATCGGCGACCCATCCGCGAGTTTCGTTCTGACTCGAACCGCCGAGCCCGGAAGCGTCCGGATTTCGACCGGGGTCTCCCGGCCTTCATGGACGGACACCCAGGCCGCGGGCGGGCGCGACTTTCCGGGCGCTTGGCATGCGATCTCGTAGCGGCCCGCGGCGAGCCCTTCGAAGAGGATCAACCCGGGGCCTCGACTGGATCCTTGGATTGGCGGAATCCCGTCGCTGTAAGCGGTGGCAGTCCACCCGACATCTGGCACCACGGCTCCGTGGGCGTCGCGAAGCTGCAACCGGATGGTGCCTTTCGGCTCCGGCATGGTCACCGTGATGGCCAGGTCCGCCGATGGAATCTCCAAGTCCTGCTGGTGGAGTGGGGCCTTATCACCCACCGAGTGCACGGTGAGGGTCGCGGGCAAGGCCGGCACTTCGCCGAACTCGAACTCGCCCAGCGGGCCACTGGTCCGCACCTGCGGGTTCCAGCCCCCGGCGTCGGCCGGATCGGGCTTGGGCTTCAGGCTGATGGTCAGGTTGGAGATCCCCACTCCATGGCGGTCTCGGACGTGCCCCTTGAGCGTGTGCGCACGCTCCAGGCGAATCGTCCCGAGATCCGGGTTTTCCCCGCTCACGATCTTCACGAGGTAGCCCGGGGAGAGGACGGCGAGGTTCCCGGCCTTGAGTTTGCGATCTCGAGCTTGGGGCATGGTTGACCAGCCCTCAGCGGCCTTGAGATCGATCCAGCCGATGTCGAACCGTCCATCGCGGTCGGTCGCGGCGATGGGGGGGAGGCCGCCGTAGACAAGGGCGCCCGGGATCGGGGCGCCATTTTCGTCGTGCACGAGGCCGCGGCGCCGCTCCGTCGCAAAGGGGAGCACGAGGTCTTCCACCTTCAACGACGATCCGCCTCGGAAGCTCACGTTCATGGTTTGGTCGTGGACCCAGCCGAGATCGCAGGTGCACGCATGAATGGTGAGGGTCTCGCTCCCGCTCGGCGGCGGGGGAACTCCACGATGCACATAGCGGCCCTCCTCGTCGGTGATGACAAAGCCGCCGAGCTCCCCCGGCTCACCGGGAACCCCCCTCGACCAATGCGATCCGAAACTCGCTCCCTTGGGATCCTGGGCGGTGATCTGAACCCGCACTCCGCCCACGCCCTGGCCGCCCAGGCCCACGACTCGTCCCTCGATCTCCAACGCCGGGGGAAGAAGAATCTCCACTTTCTGGACTTCCCCGTCCGACTTGGCGAGGGTCACCGCCGCCGTTCCGTTTGCGTATCCCGGGGCGGAGGCCACGACGCCGCCGAACCGCGCCATGGGCCCACTCGGCGTGTTCACGCTGATCCACCCCTGACCGCGCATGCCTTCACCCGCCAATTGGCGAGGGATGCGCAGGAAGCGGAAGCGGCCTTCGGGGTCGCTGCGGGTGGTCTCGACGATCCGACTGCCCCACGGATTCCTGACCATGCCGTCGTTGGTCACCGATGTGCCTTGGACCCCCGCCGAAGACCAAAGGGCCACCTTCGCCCCGGCGACCGGCTGCTTGGTCTCGGAGGCGAAAACCTGCCCCTCGACCGCGCTTCCGGGCGAGAGGGTGACGCGCAACCAGCGCCCCATCGGAGTGACCGTCAGCTCGGAGCTGAGTCCTCGCCACAGCGGAGCGTAGCGTGGGTCGTCGATCCAAAGGTGGGCTTGGCCACCGCGATCCTGTTCCGGCGGTGGCACCCCGATGAGCTCGAAGCGACCCTTTGTGTCGGAGACGACGCTGCGCTCGAACGGAATGCGGTCGAGCGTCATGCGGAGGCGGATGGGCACCCCGACGATTGGCGTTTCCTCCAAGGTCACGACTTCGCCGGAGAGAGTGAATGGAGCCCCCAGGATCAGGGTTGGCCGCTCTTCGACGCGCACGTCGAGCTTGCGGGCCGTCTGGAGTCCGGGCTTGTCCGCCAACACATCGACATGGCTGACTTCCGGCGGGAGCGCCGCTCGAAAACTCCCCGCCGCGTCGGTCTGAACTTCCATTTGGGTCGGGCGCAGGAATCCGCTGCGGTGGGTGGCGGGGCGTCCTTGGTCGCGGGCCACCATCACCAGGATTCTGGCTCCCGCGACGGGGCCCTGGTTGATGTCCACGACTCGGCCCGCAAAGCGTCGCGACCCCTCCGCAAGATCGGTGGCGGGAGAAAACGGCTGCGACGCGATCCCGGTTCCGGGACCCTCGGGCGGCGGGGAAGGAGAGCTCGTCTCCGGCGAGGCGCTGGTCAATCGATCGACTTCGGGCTTCGCCCCGGGCCACCGACTTGACTCTCCGGTCCAAAGCCACCAAATCGCGGCTCCGACTGCCAAGACGGTCAGGGCGACCAGGATCCACTTCGTGTTCACAGCAACAGACCTCCCGGGCCGGAGCGGCGCCGACCGCGATTCTACAGGGTGGATTCGCCGTCGTTTTGTGGCCCGACCGAGCGTGGGGAAAGACGTCCTCTTTGCGAACATAGACGCGCGAAATCCGGCAATTCCTCCGCAGGGCTGGCCTGGCTGCGAAGCCGCTTTCGAGTGGGAGTCCCTCGATGATCGAACTCGTGTTGGTGCGCCACGGGCAAAGCGCGTGGAACCTCGAAAACAAGTTCACCGGCTGGAAGGACGTCGACCTCTCGGATCAAGGGAGGGAAGAGGCGCGCCGGGCCGGGCGGCTGATCAAGGAAGGTGGCTTCCTCTTTGACCGGGCCTACTGCTCGATGTTGAAGCGGGCCATCCGCACTCTGTGGATCGCCCTCGACGAACTCGATCAGATGTGGTTGCCCATCACGCCCACGTGGATTTTGAACGAGCGTCACTACGGAGGCTTGACCGGACTCGACAAGAAGGAGGCGGTCAAGGTGCATGGCGAGGAGCAGGTGAAGATCTGGCGCCGCAGCTTCTCCACGCCTCCGCCCCAACTGCCCCCGACCCACCCCGATCACCCGTGCTCCGACCGCCGCTACGCGAAGCTCGATCCGAAGCTCCTTCCCGGCGGGGAGTCTCTCGAGGACACCTGCCGCCGCGTCGTGCCCTTCTTCGAGAAGACCATCCAACCGCTCCTCGCGCAGAAGGAGCGCATGATCATCGCGGCCCACGGCAATAGCCTGCGGGCCTTGGTCATGCATCTCGACAAGATGTCGGAGGACGAGATTGCGGAGTTCAACATCCCGACGGGATTTCCGCTGGTGTATCGCTTCGACGACGCGCTGCGGCCCATCGACCGGCGCTACCTCGGTGACGCCTCGGAAGTCCGGGCCGCCATCGAGGGCGTGAAGGCCCAAACCGGCAAGAAGAAGAACTGAATCACGCCCCGGGGGCGCTCAGGGCATCCGCACGAATTTCTCGATTTCGAGATCCGTGAGGGCGGCGTATTCGGCTTCGAGCGGCGCCCGCTCGAAGCCCGCCACTGACTGAAGTTGCTCCCGGCTCTTGGCCTTTTGGGCGGCCGGTATGTGGTCAATGCCTCGGGAGCCCACCAAATAGAACTCCTCTTTCCCGAGGAGGACCTTGGAGAGATCGAGGGGTCGATGGGTCCAAAAGGCCTCGTAGACGCGACCGGTCCGACCTTGATTGAAACAGTGGATCTGCGTCGCCAGTCCCCACTCCGTAGCCAAGAAGACCGTGGACTCCGGCGCTGCCGCCGCCAATTCGCCAAGCCGGGTGAGCGACGGAGACCACCGCGGTGAGGTCTTCCCTTGCCAAACGCCTTGCGCCGCTTCGAGTGCGGCGGGGATGCGCACGAAGGGCAGGGCCAGCACGAGGGCCAAGAGGATGGTTGACCAGGAGTGCCGGTGGGTGAGCGCCTGCGCGGCCCCCGCGATCAGGAACGGCGTGCCGAGAATCCAGTGGTGCTCGACCGAGCGCTCGGGGAGCGAGAAGAGTCCCAATCCAATGAGAAGCCACGACAGGGCCAACCACCCGCCGCGTCGAGCCTCCGGGCTTCGTGCCGCCAACTGCGCAATGAGCAGGACGGCCAACCCGAGAATGAGGCCCGTTTCGATCCACCCCCAAGGCCCGGTGCGCGGAATCCCCATCATGGCGTGGCGGGCCCAGTGGCCCTGCCCCACGGACAGATACTCCGAGGCGAACTCGAGCGCACCTCCGAAGGACTGCTGGTTCTCCCCCTGAATGCTCGCGATGGAAACCAATCCACGTCCCTTGATGACGGAAACGAGATTGGCGAGGAGCAGGGGGGACCCCCCGATGACTCCGCCGAGAAACCCGGCGCGCCAATGCGCAAAGCGGTGCGGCGTCTCGAAGCCGAGGTGCAAGAAGAAGGGGATGAGGAGCACGGCTGAGCTGAGCTTCTCGAAGATCGCGAAGCCCACGATGAGGCTGAGCCAAAACGTGGTGCGAGGAGTGGCCGATCTCGGGGGATGCCCGAGCCAAATCCCGAGGAAGAGGCAGCGCAGCAAAAAAGCAATCGCCACTGGGCCGCGGTCGTGCCGCAGACAGTGAAAGAGATTGAGGTCGGAGAGGGTGACGAGCAGGAGAAGCGCGAGGGCGAGCGGACGCAACCGGCGTCCCGCTAAACCCGCGAGAAAGACAAGCCCCGGAGCACCGAGCAGGATCCCGAGCCAGCGCCAGCTCGCGACCGAAAACGGCTGATCGAACAGGCGCATCCAGAGCCCGTAGAGCGTGGTCTTGATCGCCCCGCTGTACGGCATGTTCAGCAGCGGGTACCCCCCGATCGACGTCGCGTTGAAGAGACGACTCGGCTCGCCGACCCACGCGAAGCTGGCGGCGGCTTGATGGAGTTCGTCGTACTCGAGACCGGGACCTTCCAGTTTGACACTCGCCGCCCACGCCAAGATCGCGCTGGCCGCGAGCCCCATGAGCAGTCTGAGTGCGGGCTTTGTTCCAATCGCAGAGGAGGCGGCGGCGGGCGAGGGCATGGGTCGCTACCGTTTTCGGCAAGGGCGGTGATTCATCTCGTGTCCGAGTCTGCCATGCGGCTGCCGCGAAGCCGGCGAGTGTGAAACTCGCGGGCGTCGCGCTCAAAAACCTCTCCGCGCGGGAAGGAAAGCCCCGGCCCGTAGGGGTAGGAGGGCATCGTTTTGAAAGGCAAGGGCTCGATGGTGTGGGGGAACGCGGTGTAGAGATCCATGTCCTTGCAGTAGCCTGCCGTGCGAAGCACGAAGGTGCGAGTATGACCGGCGGCCGTCGGCGGGGATGCCACGAACTCGAGCGCGATCTCCTCGCCTCTCCCGAAGATGACGTAACGATCGTCGAACGCGGGGAGGAGGGCGCTCACATCTCCGAAGCGGGTGTAGTCACCCTCCAAATTCTTGAAGTCGATGGCGGGGTCCATCAACGAGTAGTCGTAGAGCAGAGGTTCGGCTCCGTCCGGGCTGTACTCGCGCGGGTAACCCGAACGCCGCAAGTCCGCGCGTTCGGGATCTCGGGTCGTGATGGTCAGAGATGCCGGGCCGAGATCGGTCACGAGCGCAAGACGATCGATCCCGAGCTCGATGTTCGTGCGCAATCGAAGGCGGCCGGTGCCATGACGCGGCATCCGGCTCACGTCGAGCGTCATGGTGCGGGGCATCCCCGCGGGGTAGCCGAACTCCTCGGCGAAGACCTCCCATTGGCCGGGGAGGATTTCGACATCCAACGAGAGCGCACGGAATTGCAGGCCCGCTTGACCCGCCGCAAAATTGACGTGCGAGTAGGGATATTCCACCCACCCGTCGAGTACGAGCACGAGGGGGAGTTCGCTCGGCGCGTCCCGGAGGGCGGACCCAAAATCCACTTCGATTTCCTGGGGCGCCGCGAAGCCCAAGAATCGTCGATCCGGCAGGATGCCGGGTTGGTATCGGCGATCGACGGCGTGCAGGAGCTTTGGGTCGGCATCGCCCTGGCGGGTACGCAGGCCGACCGGGAGCCGGCGGTCCGCCTCGCGGAACACGATGAATCGGCCGTCCGGAGCGGGGGCGTTGACCGCGAGGCGTTCGTCCGGAATCACTGTGAGTCCGGCCGGGGCGTCGATTTCCAACAGTTGGATTTGGTCCAGATAGACGACCTCCTCCATGGGTTCGTGAATGCGCAGGTGGAGTCTGCCGTCCTTCGGAACAAGGGTGGGAATCAGGACATCCTCGGTCGGATCGGGAGGGGCGTACACGCCGGGCGACAAGAAGAAGCCGAGGCCGCCGGTGCCGAGGAAGTCGGTGACAAACTCGAACCGCTCCCCGTTCCAGACGAAGAGCAAGGGGCACGAGGATCCCTTGCGATAGACCTGCGTGACCGTAGTGCGCTGACCGGTTGGCACCATCGGTTCCCCCTGAACCACGTCGTCCGGCCACACGATGCGGACGTAGTCGGCCTCCCGGTGACTTCCGAGCCCGAAACGAGCGCGAGGTGGCGGTCCGCAGAGCCCGCCGTTTTGGTTGATCACTTCCCGGGATTGTGTGGTGGTACCCGCGGTGATCGAGATCCACGCCCCGATGCCCCCGGTGTTCGTCCGCATCTTGCCGACTTCGCGCACCCCCCGGGGTTCGATCTCGATCCACTGGCCGGCGGGCACTCCCGTCCACGCCGAGCTCGCGAGCCCGGGCCCCGCGTGAGCGGTGATGAGTTCGGCGACTCCGTCTTGGTCGAGATCCACCACGCAGGCCGCGCGCAGCCCCGCGGGGCGGGGCGGGCCCTGGACCGGTGCACTGATCGGCGCGGGGCCCGAGAAGCGGTGCACCGAGGACAGCGCCGAGGCGGAGATCGTCACGACTTCGAGGCTTCCGTCCTGATCGAGGTCGGCGCTGGCGGCGATCACCGAGCCTTCCACCGGCGTTCCGACGGGAGCAAAGGACAGGCGCGCCTCGCCGCTCCAAAACGAAGATTGAACGGGCTCCCATTCGTTGAGCACGAGGTCCGGGAATCCGTCTTCGTTGGCGTCGTGCACGAGGGCGCTGCGGGCTCGCGGCCGCTTGCCTCGGAAGGCGGACTCGGTGACATCGACGAAGCGCCAGATGCGATCGTTGCGCAGGACGACCGGACCCGTTTCGGTCAACACCAAGAGGTCGGCATCTCGATCGCGATCCAAGTCGGCGGCGATCACGCTGAAACACTGCGCACCCGGGAGCGCCGCGCCGGCTCGTTCGGCGATGTCCGTGAAGGTGCCGTCGCGGTTGTTGTTCCAAAGGCGTGAACGCCGAGCGCCCGGACTGGAGTGGGCAGCGACGTAGAGATCGAGGTCCCCGTCCGCGTCGAGGTCCGCGAAGACGGCCCCGGCACTCCTGTCTTGATCTCCCAAAAGCCCGGCCGAGGTGGTGATGTCCCGGTATTTTCCTTGGTCCCAGAGGAACAGGCGATCTTGGCCCTCACCGGCCACGTAGAGGTCCGGGTCGCCGTCGTTGTCGATGTCGCCAAAGGTCCCCTGCAGACTCTTCACGTCGCCGGAGAGCCCCCACTCGCGGCTTGCGTCGACCAGTTTTCCGCGGTCATTGCGGAGAAGATGACCGGCGTGTTCGGGGTTGGCCAAGTACACGTCGAGATCACCGTCTTGGTCGACATCGGCGAAGGCCATGGCGGGGGAGAGCCAGTCGCCGGAAGGCACCTTCGGCGACCCCGGAGCGTCAGGGGCGCGGGCGTTCCCGAACCGCCACTCGGCCGTCGCGAGTTCGAGGGGCACGGGCGGGGTTGCGGCGGCTGGCGCGCGCAGGCGCGGCTGCCGGATCGCTTCGCCGTAGTGGCCCATTTCGTGATAGACGATGCCGGCCTTGTTGCCCGTCTCCGCCTTTTCGAAGGCCTCGAAGGTCGCAAGCAGGGTTTCGCCCTCCGCGGCCCGATCGGAGCGCTGGAGGATGCGGAAGAGTTGCAGCAGCGCCGAGCTTTGATGGGGCTCCGAGGCGAGGGCGCGTCGGAGGAGTTTCTCGGCTTCCGTGCGGTCGCCCGCCGCGGCCTTCAGCGTCGCCAGGTAGTAGTTGGCAGTGGGGTCGTGCGGGTCCTTGGCGAGCACCGCTTCGAAGTGCGGGATCGCTTCCGCCCCCCGGCCCAAGTGCTTGAGGAGCACGCCCAGGCAGTGATGGCCGGGCAGGGAACTCGGATCCAGACGGAGCGCCTCGGTATACGCCACCTCCGCCTCCCGGAAGAGCTCGGGACGGACCTGGTTCATACACGCGATGCCGTAGTTGATACGAGCATCGGGATCCTCGGGAAGGCGCGAGACGACTTCGGCGAAGGTCTTCTGGGCGGCGACAAACTCGTGGCGATCGAGTTCGAGCACGCCGCGGTTCCACAACCGCAGCGTCACGCTTGGATCCTGATCCGGCGCCGCCGGCCCTGGGGGAGCGGGGGCTTTGGAGCAGGCCAAGGTCCAAAGCAGGCAGCCGAGTCCGAGCCAGAATCGGGAGTTCATGGTCCGTTCGTTTTGCCATGAAGTCGGGCGACGCGCTCGCGGATATTGGATTCGAGGCCGGGGACGGTGCGGTCGGTCGGCGTCGGCGAGCCCGGAAAGCCCGGGGTCCGGTATTGGGGGTAGGCTTCGGTCCGCAAGTGAGCGAGGAAGGAATGTCCAAGACGTTCCCGACGCGCGGCCCGCAGCGCAGCAAGGTCGATGGGACCCACCACGATTTTTTCCCCCGGCCCGGGGTCGGCTTGCGCCAAGAGGCGTCCGTCGAAGTCGACGAGCATGCTGCCGCCGGGCCAGGAAAAGGGCGGATAGTGCGCCAAGCTGGCGCCTTGATTGGACGCGACCACAAACGCGGTGTTTTCGATCGCGCGGCATCGGTTGACGATCGTCCACCAGTCCATGGGGTTCGTGGCTCCCCAGGGATCCATGTACGCACTGATGCGAATGAGCACTTCCGCGCCGCCCGCCGCGAGCGCCCGCGTGACCTCGGGGAAGAGCCAGTCGTAGCAGGTGGCCACACCGAGCTTGCCGATTTCCGTATCCGCGACCGGGAACAGCGGCTCGTCGTAACCGGGCAGGTCGTGCGGGCTCGCGTGGACTTCCCAGGGGATCCAGGGGTTCACTTTGCGGTACTTGCTGACGATGCCGTCGGGCCCGATCAGCACCGTGGTGTTGAACACACATCCGGGCCAGCGGGCATCCGACTCGAGTTGGCTGCCGCACTGGATCCAAACCCCGAGGTCGCGGGCTTTGCGCACGAAGCGATCAGTGTGTTCGTTGGGAATCGGGTTGGCCAGGCGCTCGCTCAGCTCCGCCGCCGTGGGATACACCGGCGCACTGATCGCAAACTCGGGGAACACGACGAGCTTGACCGGAAAGAAGGGGGCGTAGCCCCGCACCGCGCAGTCGATCAACTCGAGTTGTCGATCGATCCCGCTCCCGATGTCCTCCCGACGCCCAGGGTTCTTCTTGTCGACCTGAATCGCCGCCGCGTAATACCGCTCAAGGCTCATGCGGTAGCTTGCCTTTCCGAGCGACGGTCTCCAACTCGTGCCCCCGCTGACCCCCATGGCGGATAGCCACCACGCTCCTCGCAGGTACGAAAAGTCAATACCGCACTCTTCGGGCGGTCCGATCAGGGGAGCGGGCGCCAAATGAAACGACCGCTCGCGGTCGGCTCGAGCATGCCAGCGCGCGGTTCCGTTCCCAGTCTGAGGCCGCTGGCATCCGCTTGGAGCGGAGGCTGGTACACGAAGTCCACGGACCCCGTTCCGGTGACCGGCCAAGCAATTTCGTGGATCTTGATCAGGTGGGGTCGCAACTCCTTTCTCAGCGTCTCCCAGTCGGCGATGACGAGGGTACCGCGCTCGAGCTGGGGTGGGGCGACATGGACGACGGCGGTGTCCTGTGCGCGCAGCACAACCCGGTCCTGGAGGAGGCCGAACCACTGGGATCCAGGCGTCGGGTCTATCCCACCGAGTGCATACTCGCCGGGTGCGATGTCCGCAAAAAGGAAGGAACCTCCCGAGGTCTCCGTTGGGCGCGTCGCCCCGGAGTTCAACAAGCTGCGAGCGGTTGGCCAGGCTTTTTGAGTCGGGAACAGGACGGGAACGACCGGAATATTGGGATGCGCCGTCCACCGCACGTCAAGCCGTGCTCGGCCTGCCGGAACCTTGATCCGCCAGCAGTCGGTTTGGTGTGAACACGGCTCGGGTACGGCCAAGAAGCGGCCGTGGCTCGCCGAGTCGACGTACCACTGAGGCTGCTTGATCCACTCCTCGGGAACCAGGACCCGGTCCTTGGCCTGCGCTTTCGGATTCAGCTCTCCGAATCCGTCAACCGACAATCTGAAGTTGTCCGACAATGGGGTGTTGGGATCAGCGGGGCTCACTAGGTGCGCCCAGACGAACGATTCCGTGGGTTGGACCCTCAAGTCGAGGTGGGAGCTCAAGTCCCAGACTTCGGTATTGTCAATGCAGTCGGCCAAAGGAACAAAGCCCTTGATGGTGGTGAGTCGCAAGCGGACTCTGGCCGGAGTCAGGCCGGAAAAGCGAAACTCACCTGCCTCCGAGAGTGCCGTGGCCGAGAAGTTCCCGGTCCGCTCAAAAGCACCTTCGGGCGAGGCGAATTCGACCACGACCTTGGAGCTGGAGAAGCCAGCGAGCATGGGGCTCTCCACTTGGCCGGATAGGACGATTCCCGCGGCTAGGTCAAAACTCACGTCCCGGGTTTCGCCGAAGGGAATCGTGACTCGTATCGCGGGCGGCCACTCCTGACCATCGAGGGCGAAGAGTGATGTGAGCGCCACGTCGACCGGGGTGTCGGCACGAACCGAGAGCAGAGTGGGTCGCTCACCATGGGGAAACTCCAAACTGGAGTTTCCGACGTAATTTGACGCGAGGTGACCCTTGGCCTGGGCGGTTCGAGCGTAGACTCTAATCCACGGCGAGTCTCTGGGCGGAACTCCGAGCACCCGAATGCTCGCGACGGCTCCCCCCCGGAATCGAAGCTCGCCGAGGTCGCGCGTCGTTTGAGAACCCGAGTCATCGAGAGGCAACTCGACGAGGTGGAAGCCCTCAAGCGAGATCGTGAACGAGCGTGCATCCGAGGCTACCTCGACTTCGAAACCACCATCGCGTGCAGTCGGGGTCGCTGTCCAGATCCGATCGTGGGCGGTGAACCGTAGGACCGAGCCTTCGGGCACCGGGACGACACCCAGCCCACCGAGCTTCAGGCCGATCCCATCCAAGATTGCTCTACCTCTGAGGCGGCGCAGGGCCAGGGCTCGCGGGACGCCCTCCGTGAAGGGACGTGTTTCGACGTTGGGCGGTTGGGTCGCGCCCTCCTCCGGTCGCGCCGACTCTATCGGTAAGGTCGCCGTTGTGGCGGGCTCGCCACTCGGAATTCCGGGATCGCCTCCCTCGCCGAGTTGCAGCAAAACCAGTCCCACAACTGCGGCTATTACGATGGCTGTGCATGTCAACATCCGCCGCGAGCTGCCAAAGGTCTTAAGCATGGCCATAGTCTAATCGAACTGCTCAATAGTTCGCAAGCTGCCTTGCATTTCTGCGGACAGGTTGAGGCCTTCGACCGTGACGTGGCGTCCACGGCGCGATCATATCGGCGAAGGAGTGGGATGCAGGCCGACGACAAGCGGACACGCGCTCTCACACCCGTCACGGCGAGGGCAGCCATAGAGGCTGAGGACGGTGGACATCGCCGTAGTGTCGTGCGGCGATGGACGAACGCGCGTCTGGTCCTGCTCCGGTCGCATTCTCAATTTACCGTGACACGATAAGTCGATGACCGAGCCGCACGAGTAAGCAGGCTCGCGGGATTCAGATCCGATCGTCCCGGAGAAGGTGCTCGCATGCGGAGAGAGAATAAGTCGTCCCTATTTCGAAATGGGACTTCACTGAAGAGTCAACTTGTAAGGATCACTGACGTAAGGGTAAGTGACTGCAAAGAACCAACATCCATCGAACCACTTTATTTCGCCTTTCGCACCGCCTCCGTTCTCGATCCAGCGGTAGCAGCCTGGGCCAGCATAGAAGACCGTGCCGTCTGGAGAAGGATCGGGAATGTCGTAGGTGAAATCAGGGCCTGCTCCGACCAGCGTGAGGGTCCCCGAAAGCGATGGTGTCGAATTGATTGTAAAGCCCCCGGCGCTGAGCGTTTGAGAGAATGCAAGCGGGCAGGCAACGAAGAGGATGGCCGTCGATGCGAAAATCAGTAGCATTTGTCTCATGGCTAGTGCACTCCTGTTGTTTTGTAGATGCCGAATTGTCAGACGACACACACGATTTTGATCAAGGGCGTGACCCGCTTGTCTGCTGTACCTCTACCGGTGCTTGGGGTCCCTCGCAGGCGCTACTCCAGGGTCCGATGTCCTGAGCGCTTGCTGGGTCCGCGGAGCGGAGGAGGCGACTCGGATCACCACGGACTATGTGGCTTGAGACTCGGTGGAGGGGTATCGTACCAACGATTTATTCTTCGGTTGTACCTCCGAGGCCAAAGTGCCACGGCTTCGCCACCGGTGACGGCTGCCCTCAGCATCAAAGTGCTTTGTTTGATAAGGCGACGGGCCTCATCGTCTCGAATTGGCCTCCAGCTCTTGAGGAACTCCACGAGTCTACACTTGGACCACCCGACTACCGACTTGAGCGTCGATATTTCCATGTAGGGCGGAGGCAGGCTGCGAATGGCCGTCGCGACGCGCACTGCGAGAGCATCCTGCGCGTCTCGAATCAAGGGGCGCTCGCCGGATCGCGCGGTCTCTTCGAGGATAGAGTGGTCTCTTGCGCAAGGCAAGTTGGAGGCGCGTATATTTTCGGAGCGCAGAATCTCCAGTGCGACATTGGATACGACACGGTGGATTACCGCCCCGATCTGGCGATCCGAGTCTTTTCGCAGCAACAAGTGGTCCGAGGTTTGAATGCATCGGAGCATCACCTCCTGAATGAGCTCATCTTTGGGTGGTCGGCGTCGGCCGCGCAAACGTACGATTCGAATCACCATGTTCGCGACGTAGTTCCAGGCTTCATTCGGCGCAGAGATTGCGACGGACGCCCATTGGCCCACCGTTAGGCGTTCCATTGCGAGTCCCAGCTTGTGATCGGGTTCGGTATGATCCGTACAGAGCCACTTCGCGGTGGACAGAGTGCGTTGTGGGGATCCTGGACATGGAGGCAGCTTTCGGCGTTGTTCGAGTTCGTGGACCTGATCCATATTCGGGGCTCCTGAGACCGTGACTCGGCGATGGCATCGCAGGCAGGATAGTCGTTCACTTCAGGCAACATTGTTCTCCTGGAATCATACTAATATCCGCGTGCTACGTTGGATCGCAGGTGAATTGGACGAGATTACAACGAGTGGTAACTACGGTTGATCGCGAGGTCCGTCGATATGCAGGCGTGAGGCAGGGCAGCCGGTATCGTGACTATTCGTCACGGTACGCGTGACTTTGCGGTACGGTGGCGAGAGTCCCCTTCCTTTGCTTGTCGTCTGCATAATGAGTAGGCAGCTTGTGATCCCCACTCACGGGGCTCGGCAGAAGTGAGCTGCTCCCCAAACTCAGGACCACGGTTTACGGAAGGAAAACCACGGTCATCAAGAACAGAAATTCGAAGCCCACGATGTGTCGGCGCTCGCCTGACTTCAAGATTCGGGGGTGGTCGTCGTGGCGGCGCTCGGGGTCCTTTCAGTGTGAATTTGCTGTTGGGGTGGGCCGTAGTCTAGTCCGAAGTTCCGGGCGCTAGATCGCCGTAACCCGGTTCTGCGCAACGAGTTGAACGCGATTTTGGGGGTGAAAGTGTAGCCAGTAAAATGACTTGATATTTGTCAATCCTGGCTTATGATGCAGGCATGACGCGGCAAGCTTGGGCCATGCACGTGGCCAAGATCGAGGTGCGACGCAAGGGCAAGGTCTACACCTCCCATCTCCTTCGCCGTTCCTACCGAGTCGGGAAGCAGGTCAAGCACCAAACCCTCGGCAATCTCTCTCATATCCCCGACCATCTCATTGACATCGTCAGGCGAGGCCTGCGCGGAGAGGCCGTCGC
>CADEGH010000046.1 GCA_902826835.1 uncultured bacterium
GGACCGCCGTTTCGCCGGGCGCAACCCCGGTCGTTTCGGCAACAAGCCGCGTCTTCGCATGATCGGTGACGACGCTCGTCGACGCGCTCGCGGACGCGAGAATGAGCGCCAGAGCCCCGGAAACAAGCGCCCCCGGCAAATACGTCAGCAGCCGCATCCGGAATTGATTACGCGAGGCCGCGCCCGCCGCCAATATCGGCCGCGCCCGGCCCTGACCGTCTCGCCAAGTCGTGAACCCCGCGCCTGCGGTCAGGACAGTCTTTGGCCCGCAACCGCCTCGATCTCGGTCATGTTGAAGCGCTGCATGCGACGCGAGATGAGGCTCCGCCAGTTCGCGAGCGAAATGAGGTGCGAGTAGAGAACCGGCAGCACGTTCATGCGGCGCAGCTCCAGGAATTGTTCATCCGTGAGCGCATTAAGCCTTTGCTCGTCGACGCCGAAATATTGCGCGAACGGACGCGGCTCGCTGGCGCCCGCCGGCGTATATTGGGCGGTCTGTCCCTGAATGATGTCGAATTTCTTCAAATGCGTCATCACCTGTTCAGTGAGGCGCCGGTCCTGTTCATAGGTCTTGGTGAATTCCATCGCCTGTTTGGCGAACTCGCTCATCTCGCCATTCTCGAACAGCTTGCGGCCTGCGGAGCGCGAGAGCCCCTCATAGGCGGCGTCCATCACAAGCGCCATGCGCTCGCCGCCGCCGGATTCGCCAGCGAGCGCGAACGGGTAGCGGCGCAAATAGCCGGGGATATAGGCTTGCTGCTCCCAATTGCCGTTGTCGTCGACAAAGAGGTTGAATTCGCTGTTAAGGCCGAGAACGGCGATCGGCAGCGGCTCTTCCTTCGACATGAAGACGACCGGATAATATTTGCTCGCTTCCGGGATTTCAGAAACAGTCAATGGAATGGCGCGAATCTTCGCGCAAAACGCGAACGGCTTGGGCGCGGCGTCAAGGCCGAGATCGCCATGGGCCTGACGGCTCAAGAGCTCTGGCCGCTCGAACAGGAACATCTTGCCGGTGACTTGCGGCGCGATCGGGGTCTGGCTCATAAATTCCTCGAAAATCAAACTTTGAAGCGGCGTCCGTCGCCTGCGGCCGGACCGTCCGGCGAAGTCGCGCGTCGCCTTAGCAAAAAGGGCGACGCCGTCCAAGGCCGCCCGACAAGAATCATTCAGGCGCCAGAAATCCGGCGGCGGCGGCCGGCGCCTCGAACGGCGCAAGGTGCGATACGCCCTCGATCATTTCGACAACAGCGCCAAGCCGCTGCAATCGCCGGATCGACGCCGCCGCCGTCGTCGACGAGGGATGGCGGGCCGCGAGCACGGCGACGGGCGCCGGCGCCTTCGCGATCGCGCCAAAGAAATCGGCGGGGGGCGCCCCCAAATTAGCGGCCCCCCAGCCCCGCCCCCCCCCCCCCACGCAGCCGCCGGCTCGCCTGATCCGCGTTCCCCCCGCCCCAATCCCACCGCCCCCCCCCGACACCCTCACGACTCTCGTGCCGCTGCCAATGGCGTCGTCATTGGGTCGAAGCCCCATCCGTCATAAAATGCCGTCTCAATCGCCGAATCCTGCACCGCAGGAACGGGGGACCCGATCTTCGGGGCGCATCGCTTCTCAAGCGTAGGACACTCTTCCGTCCGAGCCCGTCAGCTAACCTCGTAGGCGCGTGGAAGAGGAGTGTCTTCTCGATTCCTCGAGAGTCTCCTCGCAATCTGGAGACTCGCCCATGAGCGAGAAGGCCCACGTTCCGTCCAAGTCCGATCCGTCCTCCCGCTCCACCATCGTTCGCCGCGTCCTTTTGAGCCCTCGGTGGTATGGCCGCTTCCTTCGCCGGCTGGATCCCGCTCGCTCAGTCCTCCTCGGCTACCTGACGTACGTGCTCGTCGGCGCGGGCCTGCTCGCGCTGCCGATCAGCCGCCGACTCCCCGATGTGTCCCTCCAAGACCAAGTGTTCGTGGCCACCTCCGCGGTGTCCACGACCGGTCTCTCCACCGTGAGTGTCAGCCAAACCTACACCGGGTTTGGCCAGTTGATCATCCTGGTTTTGATCCAACTCGGCGGCATCGGCTACATGACGATGGGTTCGTTCATCGCCCTTTCGAAGAGCCGAGAACTCAGCAACTCGCGCAGTCGCATCGGAACGGTGGTGTTTAGCCTCCCCGCCGAGTACCGCGTGGACAAGTTTGTCCGCAGCGTCATGAAGTTCACCCTCGTGATCGAGGTCCTCGGGGCCATCGGCTTCTATGCGATCTTCCGGAGTGCGGGCGTCGAATCTCCGCTTTGGAGTGCCATCTTCCACAGCGTCTCTTCGTTTTGCACGGCCGGTTTTTCTCTGTACGACACGAGCTTCGAGGGATACGCCGACCATATTCCACTCAACCTCCTCGTCGCGACGCTCAGCTACCTGGGCGCAATGGGCTTCATCGTCTGCATCGACTTCTCGCGGAAGTGGCGCGGCAAGGTCGAGAGGGTGACGCTCACGACGCGCATCATCCTGACCATGACCCTCCTCATGGCGGCAGCGAGCACCGCCGCGCTCTTTTTCACCGAACCGTCCTTCTCGGACCGGAGCCCGAGTGCGCGCGGCTGGGCTTCGTTCTTCCAAGCGATGTCCGCCATGACCACCGTCGGGTTCAACACCGTCACCATGAGCACCCTTTCGAACGCGAGCGTGCTCGTGCTCCTGGTTCTCATGTTCGTGGGAGCGTCCCCCTCGGGGACCGGCGGCGGCGTCAAGTGCACGACCATCTCCGCGATCGGAGGGGTCATGAGCAGCACGATGCGCGGTTCCCCCCGAATCCTGCTCGCCGGCCATGCGATTCCCTTGCCCCGCATCTGGAGCGCCGTCTCCACGGTCGGTTTCTACATCGTCGCGCTGACCGCGGGGACCTGGCTGTTGGAACTCGCCGAGCCTTCCGAATTTCGGGCCAACCTCTTCGAAGCGGCCTCAGCCCTTGGGACCGTAGGCCTGAGTCTCGGAATCACCAGTGGGTTGTCGGTCGCAGGAAAGTGGATCGTGATCGCGCTGATGTTCCTCGGAAGAGTCGGCCCGGTCACCTTCAGCCTGGCCCTATTCGCCCGACCGATCGAGGAAGAACCCCACGAAACCACCGACCTCGCGGTCTGACTCCCATAGTTGGAACTCCCGTCGCGGCGGGGGAGACTGTTCGATCGTCATGGAACACCTCCCCTTCATCGCCACCATCACCGCGGCATTCACGGCGGCGTGGGTGCTGGGCCTCGTGGCCCAAGCTCTGAAACTCTCGCCGATCGTCGGTTACCTGCTCGCCGGAGTGGTCATCGGGCCCTACACGCCGGGGTTTGTCGGCAACGCCGACCTCGCGCACGAGCTGGCCGAGGTGGGAGTCATCCTGCTCATGTTCGGAGTCGGTCTGCACTTCCACTGGCAGGATTTGTGGGCAGTGCGCCGGATCGCCCTCCCGGGCGCCCTCGGCCAAACCGCGGTCGCGACGCTCTGCGCGGCCGCCCTGCTCCCGGCCTTCGGGATGAGCTTCCGGGAGGGCGCGGTCTTGGGGCTCGCGCTGGCCGTCGCCAGCACCGTCGTGCTAATGCGCATGCTCATGGCCGCCGGGCGGATGGAGTCCGCGGAGGGGCACATTGCGGTCGGCTGGCTCTTGGTCGAGGATCTGCTCACCGTCCTGGTTTTGGTCCTGATTCCCGTGTTCGGAGCGAACCGCGACCCGAGTCAAAGCGTCCTGGCCGCCCTCGGCTGGTCGGCCGCCAAACTGGTGGCCTTGGTAGTCGTGGTCGCGTACGGCGGATCTCGAGTGATCCCGTGGATGCTCGTCCAGGTGGCACGCCTGCGATCGCGCGAGCTCTTCACTCTGACGGTGCTGGTCTGCTCGATCGCGATCGCCGCCGGTTCCTACGCGCTGTTTGGAGCATCGATGGCTCTCGGAGCATTCCTGGCGGGTATGGTGGTGGCCCAGTCCCCACTCAGTCACCAAGTCGCCGCCGACATCCTCCCCCTCCGCGACGCCTTCTGCGTGCTCTTCTTCGTGGCGGTAGGCATGCTCTTCGATCCGGGTTTCTTGGTCGAGCGGCCCGGCCTCTTCTTGGCGGTGCTCGCGTTGATCACGGTCGTCAAACCTCTCGCCGCCCTCTTCATCGTCCGCGCCTGCGGATACTCCCCGCGGGTGGCGATCACGGTCGCCCTCGGACTCGGTCAGATCGGCGAGTTCTCGTTCATTCTGTCGGAGGTCGCCCAGTCGGCCGGGCTCATGGGCAAGGCCGGTCACCACGCGCTGGTGGGCGCAGCGATCTTTTCGATCACCCTCAACTCGCTCTTCGCCTCAAGACTCGACCGGATTGAAAGCTGGCTCCGAACTCACCCCGGGCTTTGGCGTTGGCTCGGAGCATCGCGGCCTCCGGTCGCGGCCAGCGCGAGTTCCCCACAAACTCGACCGGCTCCACCCGACGCCATCATCGTCGGCTATGGCCCCGTTGGCCGCGCGGTGGATCTCCTGCTGCGAGAGGCGGGGCGTCGGACGCTGATCATCGACCTCAACGCCGATACGGTTCGAGAACTGTCACAAGCCGGGCGGTCGGCGCTTTTCGGCGACGCCTCGAATCACCACATCCTCGCAGAGGCCCGGGTCGCGCAGGCCTCCCATCTCGTGGTCACTCTTCCTGACAGCGGAACCAACGCGGCGGTGATCGCCGCGGCGCGGCACCAGAATCCCAATCTCCGCATCCACGCTCGGGGCCGCTACCTGAGCGACTGCGGCGCTCTCGAAAGTGTGGGGGCGAATGGCGCCGTCCTCGAAGAAGTCGAAGCGGCCGTCGCCCTGGCTCGCACCGTCCTTCGGGATGCGGTGCCGGACCACCCCGCCGAGGACCGCGCGGTCGATGAGCTGCGAACCCGTCTCTTGGCGGTCACGCCGCCGCCGGTCTCTTTGATCTGACCGAGCGGACAGAGGGTCTTGGGGTACGGGGCTCCCTTTCAGCAATTGCGGACTTAGCCAAGCTCTACGGAAGCCCCTTTGACTGCCTGGCCCCAGTTGCACTACGCTCCCATCGGATTCCCAACCCGTCAGCAAACCCCGAGACGTCCTGCCATGCAATTTGTGAAGGCGCTCCTTGTTTCGGCCCTCTGTTTGGCCGCCACCTCGCTCGCTCAGGTCACCTACTACCACGGTGATCCCAACCCCGTGACCGGGGGAAGCAACACCATTCCCTGGTCGCAACCCAACGGCTACACCACGTTGCACGTCTACAAAGCGGCGCAGCTCTTGGCCGCCGGAGTCTCGCCGGGCGCCGTGCTCACCGACTTCGCGATCAATCCGAGTTCGGGCACCATGGGGACCTACAACGCTCCCATGGCGCGCATGCTGATCGGCCACGTCATCGCCGATCCACTGCTCCCCACGACCTGGGAAGCCAACCTCGACACCCCGACCGTGGTGCACGATCTCACTTCCGGGCCCTACACTTTCCCGTGGACCATCAGCACCTGGGTATCCCTCCCGGGCTTTCTCGCCGCCGGGTTCGCCTGGGATGGCGTGCGCGACATCGGTGTCTACTTCACCTCCTCGGCGGGGACGTCAGGCACCTTCAGCTCTCGCCAACCCGGCCTCAATGCCCGTTTCGGAGTCACCGTCCACAACGCCACGAACAGCACGCCCACGACCACCGGGTTCTTCGCGATGAAGGCGCGTATGGTCTTCACCGGGACACCGATCCAAACGAACAGCCCTGAGGCCACGATGACCGCCAATGGATCCGGGGCCGCCCTGTACCTCTATGGAAACGAGACGCTCGACCTGAGCATCACGTCGACCACCGCCGCGGGTCAGCCCTTTTTCCTCGCTTACTCCCCGACCCGACTCGGAGGCAGTCTGTCGATTCCTCCCCAGGCGCTGGACATCGGCAGCCCCTTCCTCGGATTCGCGGACACGTTCCTCCTGATTCCCGGTGGCACGACCTCCCTGGTTGCCGGCCCCATCCTCCCCCTCGCGGCCCTGGATGGACTTGGGAACTTTTCTCTCCCGTTGCCCTTGCCCTGCGGTGTCTCGTTCCCACGGCTTTTCCTGCAGTCGGTCCTCATCGATCCGACCGCCCTGCCAACCGGCCTGCGGGTTACGGGAAGTCCCTCCTTCGATCTCAAGCCCGGCTGCCGATTCGCTAGCGCTGACCTCTTCCCCATCGCCATCCCGGACGCCGGCGCCGCCATCACCTCGACGGTCACGGTCCCCTTCGGCACTCCGATTTCCGACCTCGACGTTCTCGTCGACATCACCCACCTGAACCACAGCGATTTGACGATCACCCTGGACAATGGCACCACCACCATCAATCTGATGCTGGCGGGACCGGTCGACGCGACCGACCTCGGGGGCCGGTACCAGTTCAGCGACGAGTCCCCGCTCGACATTCAGACCGCGGGACTCCAATCGGGAACCCTCATCGTCCCCGGGCGTTACCTCGCGGAGGCGAGCCTCACCGCCTTCGACGGATTGGATGCGGGCGGGACTTGGACCCTGTCCGTCACCGACACCGTCACCGCCTCCACCGGATCTCTGACCGGCTTCTCGCTCGTCGTCAACGGCACCGAGTGACCTTAGTTCCGCGACTAGCGCGGCCGACCCGGCCCTGGGGTTTTTCCCCCGAGTAGGCCATCCGGCTCGGTGGGGAGGAGTCCGCAAACGCGGACCCTCACTCACCCACGGCGAGCCCGCCTCCTCCACTTCCGCGGGTAATTCCGCGGGGCTCCCGGTTGTCGCTTGCGGCATGGCGATTGCGATCCCGGTCTTCGGAGATCGCCCATGAGGCTCACTGCCACCCTTCTCGAAGAGCACCGCATCATCGAGGTGGTCCTCGAAGTGCTCGACCAGTTGGCAATCGAGGCCGAAGACCACTGCCTCGACCCCAAGGTGGCCGAGGGCGCGCTCCACTTTCTCGGCGAGTTTGCCGACCGGTGCCATCACGGCCGCAAGGAGGAGCGCCTGATCGCCGCCCTCGAAGTGAAGAGCCCGGGCAACACCCACCTCGCCCTGGCCCGGATGCGGGAAGAGCACGACCTCGGGCACCAAATCTTCCTCGCCCTGCGCGACACGATGGGCCAAGACCCCCACCCAGGTGGGTTCGCTCGGCTGGCGCGGGCCTACGCGATGCAGGTGCGTCAGCACATGGCCCACGAAGAGCGCTGGCTCTTCCCGTACGCCGAGACGACCCTCTCCGACTCCGACAAGGAACGGCTCGCCGCCGAGTTCGTGGCGTTCGATCCCGTCACCAAGGAGCCGATCCTGCACGAGAAGCTGATCGCCGAAGCGGTCGCGATCGCCAAACACCAGCAAGCCACGACCGCGGGGCCGAAACTTCGACTGGATCGCCGCGGCGAGTCGAGCTCCGGCTGATCGCGATCCTCCCGGCCGCGCAGCGACTGACCAGACCCTCTCGAGACCAAACCATGGCGCACTCCCACTCCGACCCTTCACCGCCCGCCACTCCCGCTCCCGGCGGGCGTCGCGACTTCCTCTCCAAAGCGAGTGGGATCGCCATGATCGGCGGCTTGGCCGCCGGTTACGGCACCTTCGCCCACGTGGCCGGCCGCTATCTGTACCCTTCCAAGAAGGACACGAGCGGGTGGTTTTTCGTCGCGACCACCGACACCTTCCCTCCCGGGTCGTCGCGCCTCTTTCAGTCTCCCGATGGGGCCAAAATCACCATCGCCCGCCAATCCGAGGACCTCGGGGCGGGCTTTTTGGCCCTTTCGAGCGTCTGCCCGCACCTCGGTTGCCAAGTGCATTGGGAGGGCCACAACCGGCGGTTCTTTTGCCCGTGCCACAACGGCACCTTCGATGCGACCGGCAAGGCAACGGGAGGACCTCCCGCCGAGGCGGGTCAGTCCCTCCCCACCTTCCCCCTGAAGGTGGAAGGCAACCTCGTCTTCATCAACCTCGCCCTCACCACCGCGGACGCGGGTCCTCCGCCCGCCGCCGGTCCCGAAGCGGAGACACGCTGATGGGCTTGCGCGCATGGGTGGCGGAACGGGTGCCAGTCTCGGGTGAGAAGCTCCGCGAGCTCACCAACGAACCGGTCCCGTATCACATGAAACGCTGGTGGTTCTGCCTCGGCGGCACCCCGGCTTATCTGTTCGTCGTGCAGGTGATCACCGGCGTCCTGTTGGCGTTCTACTACCAGCCGAGTTCGAAGACCGCGTACCAATCGGTGCAGCACATCACCGAGGACGTGGCGTTCGGTTGGTATTTGCGCGGCATGCATCGCTGGGCCGCCACGTTCATGGTGGCGTCGATCATCCTGCATCAGATGAGGATCTTTTTCACCGGTGCCTACCGCAAACCGCGGGAGATCAACTGGATCATCGGGATGTTCCTTTTGATCTCGACGTTGATGCTCGGCTTCACTGGCTACAGCCTCGTCTACGAGCAGCTCAGCTACTGGGGCGCGACCGTCGCCGCGAACGTGATGGACAGCGTTCCCCTGGTGGGCGGGTTCTTCAAGAACATGCTGCTCGGCGGCGCCGCCTACAACTCGGACACACTGTCCCGCTTCTTCGTCCTCCACACTGCGATCCTGCCGATCGCCCTCGTCCTCCTGTTGATCCTCCACATCAGCATCATCCGGATCCAGGGAGTCACCGAGTACAAGTTCAAGGACGAGCCGGAGGGTCGAGCCCGCACCTTCAATTTTTTCCCCGACCATCTCTACACCGAGCTGATCGTGGGGCTCATCCTCATGATTCTGCTCAGTGCGCTTGCGACGATCTATCCCGCCACCATGGGACCCAAAGCGGACCCGTTGACCACTCCCGAAGTCATCAAGCCCGAGTGGTTTTTCTACGTCGTGTTCCGCTGGCTCAAGCTCTTCTCCGGAACCTTCGCGATTCTGTCCTCCGGTCTCATCGTGTTCGTGATGTTCGCCTGGCCGTTCATCGATGCGGCGGTGCGCAAGCGTCGACCGGCCAGCGAGTTCTCCGTGTGGGTCGGCATCGTCGCCGTCCTCGCCATCATCGGTCTCACCCTCTGGGAAGCCGTGGTCGCCCACTGATCCGACGCCCTCCAGGAATTCACCATGTCTCTCGAAACCAAGCGACTCATCATCGGCACTCTCGGCATGCTCTTTCTGTTGAGCCTGATCTTCGTGCAGTGGAACGAGGTCACTCGCCGGGAGACGGAAGCGGGACTGCGACCCCACCCGATCGCCGTCCCCGCCTCCTCTAAGGCGTGTGTCGACTGCCACACACAATCGAACCCGTCGATGGTCGAGCACTGGAAGGGCAGCGCCCACGCCGAGAAGGGCGTCGGTTGCATCGAGTGCCACAACGCCGAGGAGAAAGACCCTGACGCGTTCGAACACTACGGCGCCCGCATCGCCACCGTCGTCACGCCGCGCGACTGCGGCCGGTGCCACCCCTTCGAATCCGAGGAGTTCCAGCAGAGCCACCATGCGGCGGCCGGCAACATCCTCGCCTCGCTCGACAATTTCCTCGCGGAGACCGTCGAAGGATCGAGGACTCCCTTCAACCCCCACGGCAAGGCCATGACTCCGATGGGAGCCGTGGACAAAGTCGAAGGCATGGCCAGCGCCAACACCGGCTGCCTCCAATGCCACGGCAGCAAGGTCGGACTCCGCTCCAAGGATGGAGGCATGGTCACAGTGGACGACCTCAAGCCCGGTCCGGACGGGCTGCCGACCAATCTCGAAGCGGTCGCGCGCTTGCAGCGTGATCCGAGCGGGCGCCCCGCGTTCCATCCGGCGACTTGGCCGAATACCGGCATCGGCCGCCTGAATCTCGACGGTTCCCGCGGATCCTGCTCCGCGTGCCATTCACGCCACGACTTCTCGCCGCGCCGCGCGCGACAACCCGAGAGCTGCGGCAAGTGTCACCTGGGCCCGGACCATCCCCAAAAGGAAATTTATGAGGAGTCGAAACACGGGGCGGCGTTCCGCGACCTCCACGCCCAGATGAACCTGGATTCCGATTCGTGGGTCTTGGGGAAGGACTACTCCCAGGCGCCCACTTGCGCGACCTGCCACATGTCCGGGCACAGCCGCAACGGTGGGAAGGTCACCCACGATCCAAGTCTTCGGATCTCGTGGACCAACCGACCTCCGATCAGTCTCGTCATGGACACCGACGCGCAGGGGAACGTCGTCAAGGTCACCGACGAAAAGGAACGCGCCGCCTTGGTGGTGGACAGCGCCGCCAACAAGCGCAATCGCATGAAGGAAGTGTGTTCGCACTGCCACTCACCGGAGTACGTCGACAATTTCTACACGCAGTACGACCAGTTCGTCGTGCTCTACAACGAGAAGTTCGCCAAACCCGGCACCCAGGTCATGAATGCGTTGCGGGCCGAGAAGCTCATCACCCCGAAGGAGTTCGACGAGGAGGTCGAGTGGACCTGGTTCTACCTGTGGCATCACGAAGGTCGTCGCGCTCGCCACGGCGCTTCGATGATGGCCCCGGACTACGCGCACTGGCACGGGATGTACGAAGTCGCCGAACGCTTCTACATGGAATTGGTCCCGCAGGTGCGGGAGATCTGTGCCCACGCGAAGGAGCACGGGCAGGCGGAAGGCGCCGACAAAGTCCTGACGATCCTGAACGAGATTCTGGCCCGCCCCGAGCACGTCTGGCAGCAGAAGTGAACCATCCGGGTCTCGCCGCTCCCCTCGCTCGGGTCAGAACCAGTCGTAGTTGCTGAAGATGTTCGGGAAAAAGAAGAGAGTGGCGCGGCCGGCGGCGAGAGTCCCAGTGGGTCCGAACTCATACACCATGTCGTTGGCGTTCAGGGTGGTGCCCGAGGGGTTCAGGAACGAGGTCGGAGTGGCCGGACTCGTGCCGCCCGGACCCCGCGAAACTCCGAGGAACAGGTTTCCCGCCGGCGCGCTGGCTTGAATGCCGGTCAGTCCGTCCAGGAAAATCGTGCCGTTCAAGAGATCGAGCTCGATGGCAAAGGTGTTCGTGACCGCGGCGAGGCTCTGGTAAGGAACGGCCTGGTATTCGACACGGACGATCCCCGCGAGATTGCCGGTGATGGCGATGTTGCCACCCAGCAGCGGATTCAGATTGCACCAGGCTCCGATGGTGCCGGTCGTCGCCTGAGCCGCAGTGATGGAAGGTACCGCCGAAGCACTTCCGATGGTGCCGAACATCACGCGGCCGTTCGTGCTGACGAACATCTGGGTGTGGCTCGTGCCGTAGAATGAAAAGGTCGTCGTCGGTAGGCAGGACAGCGTGGAGAACGGAACGGCGATGAAGGCGTCGTTCCCCACCGGCGGGGGCACGGAGGTGACATCCGTGAACGTCAAATCCACGCCCTGGCTCAATGAAAATCCATCCGCACTCGCCGGGTCCAAGACGAGGAGCTGGGAAGCGACGTTCAAGAGGATCGGCACCGTCAAAGGAATCGAGAAGTTGCCCGGGAACGGCGGAAAACTCAGAGCATTCACGAAGGTGAGGTTCGGCGAACCCAAATTCATGTTGAGTATCTGGCCCGAAGCCAGGGGCGTTCCGCCCGCCCCCAAGGCGACGAGGTTATCCGCGGCAGCGTACATCAACTCCCAGCCCGCGCCGAGAAGGGTGCTGGCGACGTTGACGTTGGCCACTGCACTCAAGCAGACGCGCGGATTGGCGCGCCCACAGGGGGCGCCCTGGACACCATTCACGTCGAGCGAGGCCACCGGTTGATTCACCTGATAGAGCGTGGTCCCGCCCGCCCAGGTCGTGCGGATTTTCATCGCGGCTACATCGGCGCTGCCGGCTTGGGTCGTCGCGTTGAACACGGAAACGAGATGGCGAATCGAACTGCCAGTGCGCCGCGCCGAGAACGTCCCGGTCGTCGCGGCCGCCGAGGTGTAGAGGATGCCGATGTCACTCACGCCATCCCAAACCAATCCCGCCGCCCCCACTCCGGGAAGGGAGGTCCAGGTATTGAGGGTCCAAGGGAAAGTGAAGGGTCCGGAAGTGAGGTCGTGGGCGACCACGCTCGTCGAGAAGTGCGAAGTCCAGTTGTTGAGGATGGGCGGAGTCGTGGCGAGATGCCCGATCTCGAGCCGGGCCTGCGGAGCCAAGTAGGTTCCCGTCGTTCCACTGGAGGGTGCTACCGCTAGATCCGTGAGTACCGCACCCGCGCAGACACCGGCGGCCAGCAGATTCGCCGCCGAGTAGGCATGCAGGCTGGTGTAGCCGTTGGCCTGGCCCCACGGAATCGTGTTGGATGTGCCGAGGGTAGGGTCGTTGTTCTCGGTGTACACAACCTGGGCGGAGAGCCCACTCAAAACGACCAGGAGGACGCAGAGGGAGCGGAAGGCGTTGAACATCGGCAAGACCTGTTGGGGGCCAGTCGGAACTCCTGCCAGTCCAAGGCAGGAGGCACCTTAGGATCGTAGAGGCAAACCTCCCTCCCGCGCCAGCCCCCCCCCGCGATGGGAGCGCGGGTCACCAGATCCGCCCGCCACCAATAGAACCGCCCACCCACCCCCCCCCAAGACTGAATGACCGACGCCGCGCCAAGAACCTGCCATGATAGGGCCCCCCGATGGAGGTCTCCGAATGATGGTCGCTCGTTCGTTCGCAATCGTGACTCTCGTCGCCGCAGCCCTGGTCGGCCAACCAACGATCTCGTCCGCGCTGGTCGCTTCGGGATTCGCAAACCCCGTCCTCGTCACTGCCCCCCGCAACGATTCGTCGCGTCTCTTCGTGGTGGAGCAGTGCACCGCCAGAATCCGGATCATCCGCAATGGCGCCGTGCTTCCGACGCCGTTTCTGGACATCAACCCCCTCGTGAGCAGCAACTGTGGGGAGGACGGCTTGCTCGGGTTGGCGTTCCACCCCAACTACGCGCAGAACGGGTTTTTCTACGTCAGCTACACCGACAACAACCTCCTGAGCACGATCGCCCGCTACCAGGTCAGCGCCAATCCGGACGTGGCCAACCCTCTCAATCCGGTCACGATCCTCACCCTCCAGCAGCCCTACTCCAATCACAACGGAGGTCACATCGCGTTCGGGCCCGACGGCTATCTCTACATCGGCTTTGGCGATGGCGGTTCCGGCAACGACCCGCTGGGCGCCGGGCAAGACCCCAACACTTGGCTCGGCAAGATGCTCCGCATCGACGTCGACAACCCCGCCCCGCCCCTGAATTACTCGGTCCCTCCGACCAACCCCTTCGCCACCCAAACCGGGAATCGCCGCCTCATCTGGCACTGGGGTTTGCGCAACCCGTGGCGCTGGTCGTTTGATCGTGCATTCGGACACCTGTACATCGCCGATGTCGGCCAGAACCAAGTCGAAGAAGTGAACTTCGTCCCCTTCGGCCAGGGCGGGCTCAACTTCGGGTGGCGCTGCCGCGAAGGCAATATCTGCACCGGCCTCTCGGGCTGCGCCTGCCCCTCGACCTTCCTCACGGACCCGATCCACACCTACCTGCACAGCGACGGATGTTCGATCACCGGCGGCTACGTCTACCGCGGCTGCGCAATCCCGAGCCTGGTCGGCACCTACTTCTTCGCCGACTATTGCACGAACCGCATTTGGTCGTTCCGCGTCGTGAACGGAGTCCGCACTCAGTTCGTCGAACGCACCTCCGAACTCGCGACGCCGGTCGGCCTCTTCTCCATCTCGAGCTTCGGCGAGGACTCCCGAGGTGAGATCTACATCGTGAGTCACGGCGGCAGTATCTACCGCATCACCGGCACGGCCGGGAACACCAACCCGCTGGCTCTGTCCGCGGCGGCTCCTCCCACCATCGGCACCACCTTCAGCCTCCAGCTCTCGGCGCCGACCTTCCCGGCTGCCGCGTACGTGTGCGGATTCTCGCTCGGCATGGAGCCCGTCCAGCCGCTCCAAGACGGCCGCATCATCCCGCTCGCGAACGACTCCCTGCTCCTCGCCTCGCTCGACCCGGCGAGCCCCTTCTTCGGCAACTCGCTTGGCAACCTCGACGCGCTCGGGGTCGCCACGGTCCAAGTGAATCTCCCCATGGACCCCCAATTGGTGGGACGTCGGGTCTTCGCCGCCTACGCCGTGGCCGCTCCTACCGCGAGCCTCGGAATCGGCGCGATCTCCTGTGCTCTCCCCCTCACGATCCAGTAAGCTCCGCGCGATGCCGCGCCCCGCCAGCTCAAGTCTCGCCCTCCAGTTTCTCTCGGCCGTCTCGCTCGCGACGGCGCTGGTCTCGCCCCCCGCCACGGGCCAAGCCACCGAGGATCGAATGGCGTGGTGGAGAGAGGCGCGCTTCGGCCTGTTCGTCCACTGGGGCCTCTACGCAATTCCCGCCGGCAGTTGGGAGTCCGGGCACGACCATGGCGAGTGGATCTACACCACCGCGAAGATCCCCCTCGATCGCTACCGGAAGTTTCAGTCGGAGTTCAACCCCACGCAGTTCGATGCCCGAGCCTGGGCCAAGCTCGCCCGGCGGGCCGGGATGAAGTACCTCGTGATCACCTCGAAGCATCACGACGGATTTGCCCTCTTCGATTCCCAAGTGTCCGACTGGGACGTCATGAACACGCCCTTTCGCCGGGACATCATGAAAGAGATCGTCGAAGCCTGCCACGCCGAGGAGGTGGTTCCCTGCTTCTACCACTCGATCATGGATTGGCATCATCCCGACTATCTGCCGCGCCGAGACTGGGAGTCTCGCTCCCCGGAAGGGGCTCAGTTCCCGAGGTTTGTCGACTACCTCCACGCCCAGGTCGCAGAGCTTCTGACGAACTACGGCCCCCTCGGCGTGATTTGGTTCGACGGCGAGTGGGAGTCCACCTGGACTCACGAACACGGCGTCGCTCTCTTCGACCACTGTCGCCGCCTCCAGCCCTCGATCATCATCAACAATCGCGTGGACAAGGGCCGGGCCGGCATGGCGGGGATGACCACGGACTCGAAATTCCGCGGCGACTTCGGAACTCCCGAACAAGAGGTGCCCGCGCGCGGCTTTCCCGGCGTCGACTGGGAAAGCTGCATGACCATGAATCGTCACTGGGGGTTCAATCGTGCCGACCAGGATTGGAAATCCGCCGAAGAGCTCGTGCGCACCCTCTGCGATGTCGCCTCGAAGGGAGGCAATTTCCTCCTGAACGTCGGCCCGACCGCCGAGGGCTTGATCCCGGCAGCCTCCGTCGAACGCCTGGAGGCCATCGGCCGGTGGATGGATCTTCACGCCAGCGCGATCCACGGCACGACCGCGAGCCCCTTCGAGCGGCTCTCGTTCGGTCGCTGCACGCAGCGCGCCGGGGAACCCACGACCACGCTCTATCTGCACGTGTTCGATTGGCCGAAGGACGGACGCGTCTTCCTCCCCGGGCTCCAAAACGCCGTGAAGTCCGCGCGCCTCCTCGCGAATCCCGAACGGACATTCCAAATCTCGAACGCATCCGACGGCGTCACTCTGGCCACCAACGACCCCGCGCCCTCCGGTCTGATCCCGGTGATCGAAGTCGAGATCGCGGGTATTCCCCGCATCAAGCCGGGCCTGCGTCCGGCGGTCGTGCGCCCGAAGGATGCGCCGCCGCTCCTGCGCGCCCGCTACGCCGGAACCTTCGAGCGGCTCCCCGACTTCGGGCGACTTTCGCCCATCGGCAGCGACCGGCCGAAGAACATCGAAGTCCCGACCGAAGAGCACGTCGCCACGCGCTACTCGGGCTACCTGATGATTCCCGAGGACGCGACCTGGGAATTCGCCCTGACGAGTGACGACGGCTCGCGCCTCCGGATCGACGGGGAAGTCGTGATCGACCACGACGGACTGCACGAGGCGAAAGAGGCTCGGGGCACCGCGACCCTCCAAAGGGGTCTCCACCACGTCGAAGTCGAGCACTTCAACCGCACCGGTCGGGCGGTGCTGATGCTCCAGTTCGGACGCCCCGGCCAGCCACTTCGGCCGACTCACGAGGCGGACTGGCAGTGAGCAGCGACGCGAATCTCGAGCTCCCGTGTTTGATCCGGGAGTATCAGGACGAAGACCGCGAAGCCGCGCTGGACTTGGTCAACCGTGTTTTCGCGAGCGCGTTCGATCACTACGCACCCAAGAACCTCGACTGGTGGAAGTGGAAATTCGAGGAGGGGCCTTCGGGTCACAAAAGCCTCGTCGTCGAAGATCCCGAAGGCCGACTCATCGGTTTCTACGCGGGCTTACTCCTGGAGGTTCGGGCCGCCGGCCAGTCGTTCCGATTTGCCCAATCGGTGGACACCGTGGTCGACCCGACGTTCCGTCGCGGGCTGAAAAACCCGGGACTGTTCGTGCGGCTCGCGCAGGCCTACGAGTCTTCGTTCGCGGGACCGGATCGCGCCGCGGTCATGTACGGTCTGCCCATCCCCAATGCCTACCGCATCGGCGCCCGCTTCATGGACTACTGGATGCTGCGCGCCCAATCCGCGCTGGTCCTGCGCGACGATCGCAAACTGCCACCGATCGACCCGGCGCTGGATGTCGTGGACTGCGCCAATTTCGGGGAAGACTTGGATCCCCTCGCCCAGCGCAGCTTCGGTCGGGAGGTGTGGGTCGGGCGCCGCGATTCGAAGTGGATGAACTGGAGATTCCCCGCCCGCGCCCAGGATCCCTACCACCGCCTCCAAGTCCTGCACGCGGCGAGTGGACAGGTGCTTGCGAACGTGGTTTGGCGCGAGGCTCATTTTCTCGGACGGCCGGTCTTGGCCATTGTCGACGCCATCGTGCCACCCGACGAAAAGGCCGCGCACGCCGCCGCCCTCCGCGTGCTCCTCTCCATCGCGGCCGAACGCCAGCGCGATTTGGTCACTCTCGCCGCCCCGACCTCGGACTGGGCTGCCCAACTCGTGGAGTTCGGTTTCCGCACGGAGCCCACGCTGTACGTGATGGTAGGGAGGCCCTTCCATCCCGATTTGGATCCGCGGGCCCTGCGCGAATCGTGGCACTACACGCTCGCGGATTTGGATGTCATCTGAATGCCCCTGTTATTGCGTGTTCCCCGAACTGGCGACCAGGGCGCAATCGAGCGTGCGCTCCGATCCTCCGCGGGCTCCCAAGAAGCCAGTCGAGTCCTGGCCTTGCTGGGTCGCGGATCACCCGCATTGGGCGCTTTCGATGCCCAAGACCGCGTCCTCGGACTCCTGGTCGCTCGTGCGGAGCCTTATTCGATCCGGGGAGAATCGCGGTCGATCGGGATCCTGAGTTGCGCGTATTTTCCCGCCGCGGTGCGGCTGGGAGGCGTTCACAGTTTGGCGGTGGATCTGCTTGCGGAATTCAAGGCGCGGTTCGAGGGCAGCGCGGGCCTCGTCATGCTGCTCGCCCGACCCACCGAAGCGGACGGTTGGTGGTTGCGCCGGATGGCCGAGTTCGAACCGATCACGACCGGTCTGGGCCTCCGGCGGGCCGGTGCGTGGCCGATAGGAGTTCCCGCGGGTGTGGAAGTGAGCCGCTGGACCTCCCATTCGAACTTGCGATGGGACACGCCTTTGAGCTTCACCGCCTGCGCCCCGCGGCGTGATCGAGCCTGGGCGGAGCGACTCGTCTCGGAAGAGCCGGACTCAGAGCTCTTCGTCGCGGCGCGTGGCGAGGTCGTCGTGTGCGCCGCGGTCGCTCGCCGACGCCCTCACGAATGCCGTCTCCTGGATTGGGCGGCCCCCGCCGGTGATTGGCCGCTCGTCGAAGCCCTCCTCTCTCCCCTGGTGGGCGATGCCTCCATCCCGGTCACGGCCAGCCTTTGGAACCCCACCCACTGGACCGCGCACGCCCTTCAGGAAGCCGGCTTCGTCGTAGATCCCCGGGCCGGCGAACCCCTGCTGCTCGGTCGCATCAGCCTCGGTTTCTTGACGCGCCACTTCTTGGCCGAAAGTCTCGAGGAGATGGAGTTGCGGGTCGGGATTTCGCCGCTGCACACCTTCACGCGCCCCGAACTCGTGGTCACCCCGCCGCCGGCCGGCGATCGCTGAGCCCCGCCCCAGTTCTGGCCGGGGTCGAGCTGACCTCTCCCACGGCCGAGTCGGACCCCTCGCCCCCCCTACAGCCCTGCGCGCCATGATCGCCTCCTTCTCGAATCGTCCTTTATCCGACTAGGAGAATGCCCCTCGCGACGACGCATTCAAGGAACGCGATAGAGCAAACCGTTGCTGAGGGCGACGCCGAAAGGGGCCCCGGAGTCGGGAACGGCCACTTGGGCGACGAGTTGGTAGCCCGACGGGAGTCCAATCGGGATGGGAGTGGTCAGGACTATGGTGCCTTGGGCGCTTGCAGTGAACTGCGCAACTTCGGTCGGAGGCCACGGCCAGACGATGCCGCCGAAGATCGGGGTGGGAGCGAGCATCGGCCCCGTTGCCAGGAGGGCTTGAGAAAGCGGTGGCAAGTTCTCGACGACGACCATGAGCGTCGTCGGGGGACTCAGCCCCTCCACCAGCCGCAATTCCGGAATGCCGTTCGATCCGGCCGCGAAGCCACCCAAGTTGCGAGCGGGCCCAAGGTCGAGTCTGACCGCCTCGAACTCGGCCCCGTCCGGTGGAGACAGCGCGTAGTTGTAGGGCACGGTCTGCATCACACCGCCGAGCCAGCGTTCGTTGATCGTCCAGTGGCTCGCGTAGAAGCCAAAACTGGACGGATCCGCGGTCGGAAACTGCATTGGGCTGCCATCGTTCTTCCGGGCGATATTAATGCGGTAAGCTCCGTGCAGATCTTGGATCAGCCATTCCCAGAGACCCGTCTGGATTCTTGCCCCCACCATCAGAATTCGCGAGCCGTCGTACGAGAGACCGAGACAAGCCATGAATTGGCTGTAGTAGTCGCCGTTGTTGACCGAAAGAGTCTGCCCCGTGATTCGGTTCCTCCACACCAATCCCTGACCGGTCGGAGCCTGGAGTCCCAAGTACGTCTGAAGCGGCACCTTCATTACGATGCAGTTGCCATCTCCGCTGACGATATAGGGACTGAATCCTCCCGCTGGGACCGGTCCGTTGGGCCCCGGCATCGTGGAGACGCAACTGATTTGGCCGGTCACGAAGTCCCGGACGAAGATGTCTTGGCCTCCCGTATCGCCCGGGACAAGGGTTGGGCAACCAGTGTCGAAGAAGACGTAGCGTCCGTCGTGGGAAATTGCTCCCGCACCCACGCTCGCTTGCGTCGTTCCGGAAAATATGCAGAAGGGACTGACTCTTTGTACCGTCAAGTCCGAGGACTTGATTCGGTAGGCCCTTGCGCCGGGCGATTGATACACTTCACCGGGCTCAGGCGGCAATAGAAAGTCGCTACTACCAACGACAACATACTCCAAATCTGGGGTCATGGCTGACAGCCATACGCTTGTGGGGGAAGGTGCTAAGCCGAGCGGGAAGGTCAGTCGCCTCCAAATCGGCTGTGCGGGGTTGCTGATGTCCGCGTGCATGACACCCCACTCTCCAGTCACGCCCAGCGGAAGAAAACCCTCAGCGACCACCGATCGCCCGTCGGCCGAAAGCGTGATTCGCGCCACTCCCCCAAAGGCAACCCCCGAAGGATCCTTGGTCAACAACCGGATCTGACCGGAGACTTCATCGTAGAGGTAGCCGTCCGGGCTCTGATTCGTATCCATGGGATCAATGTCGGGAACGGACGCAAATGCTACCATCTTCCCATCTTCGCTCACGGAGCATGCAGTATTGGAAAACCCAGTGGATCCGCCGCCAGGGATGAGCTGGCCATAGTAATCCCTCGACACGATGGTCACGGGACCGAAGGGTGCCGACTGACCGACACAAGGTCCGACGAAGGCCACCAAGGCAGTGGCCGTCACCATGAAGCTTCCAAGCTTGAATTCGATTGAGCGGATCATGGCCCCGTGCCCCCGATAGAGAAGTTGATCAAGACGACGTACTCGTTGTGCGGGGCCAAGCAATTCCAGGCCGGATCGGGCGGCGTAATCAATACCGACGTCGGGTTCGTGGGAATCGCGAGGTTCTGCACGGGACTCGCCGTCAGCGTGCACGGATTCAGATATTGAATAGGTATGGTCCCGCTCAAGCCAGTGAGGTTCAGGCTGAAACTCGCTGGACCAAGCGTAGGCGGATTGAATCCGGTACCTCGAGTTCCCGTCACTGGCGAGTAAACGATGAGCCTCGTACTCGCTCCCATGCCGGAGCGGGCAGCCACCACGGTGGCCTCAACGGCCGGTCGAGTGATCGCGCCCGGACCCAAGGGAGGCGGTCCCATGTTCGTGTACCACTGAGAACTGGACGCCAGGTTGCCGGACGACGGATTCCGGGGTTCCGGAGCCACGAGGCCTTGATAGGGCCGATTTCCGGCCGCGGGCGTTTGAGACACCACGACCGACAGATCCGGAGAGAACTCCTGCCAATCGACCTCCGCGCAGAACCGACTTGCGGCCGTGAATGGCTGTAGGGCAACCTCCGGTTCGAAAAGCCCGTATGGCGCGGCCAAGGTCGCGTAGCGCGGGCCCCAGAAGGACACCATGGCCCCAGCGATGACGCCAGCCCCCCACACATGATCGCGCGCCCACTTTTCGATTCCTTGTTGGTTGGTCAGAAGGCCCGGGAGGGCGTACGGATTGGAATAGCTGGCCGGCAGGGGAAACGGTAGGATGCCATCTGGAAGCCCTGTAAGATCAAGAAGGTCATCGGGGCGGACGCAATAAGGATTATCAAGGCTGTTGTAGACCGGAGCAGGCAGCCTCCAAGGGAATGCGGTGTTCCCGATGACCCAATCCTCTTCGATAAAAATGGGGCAGGGTGCGTAGGCACCTCCGGAATCAAGGATGGTACGGTGCCCGGGTATGACGGTAAGCGGAAAGGGGAATCCTGACAGCATGGGGCAATCATGATTCCAGAGACCTGGGGCCGTGTAGAGTTCTTCGGTTGTGCCAGTGATCGTGGCGAGCCCAATCTCGCCGCCTCGTTGCAGGCCGATGCAAGAGAGCCAAGAGCGGTCGGTCGCGGCCAAGAAAGCGCTCAGATTGGCGCAGATCCTCGAGTTGAAACTGCCGTTGGAGACGGTGGTGGTGTTGCTGGCAAAGCCCACCCTTCGCGTGGCATTTTCACCCCAGCGGGTCGCGTAGAGGGACCCGCGCCTCGGGCAAACCGTTACTATCTTGCTGGATCCACTGTTGGTAAGGTAGGGCTCTATATCCCGAAACTTCTCTCCGAACCAGCGCACCCACGAATTCGGGTAGGCGCATCCCCAGTTCACGCCCGGCGTAGATTGGCAGGTTGCCCCGTCCCTCAACTCGTACTCGTGCATGATTGTGTACTGAACATTGGGGTAGGAGCTGAGCCTGCCAACTACGTACCAATAGTAGAGCTGGTATCGATACTCGAACATTCGTAGTGGATCGCCAACCACGATAAGTCGGCTCGCCTCAGGATCACCAACGAGCGGTGAGGATTGCGGCGTATACGCGTTCGCAAGATACTCGTTTTCAAAGTCGGCTCCGCCCCCACTGTTGAGCGTCAGGGTTATGGCGACCTGAATACCGCGTACGCGGCAGAGTTCGAGAATCCAGTCGAGGTGATTCCAGTAGTTGAGGTCGAATCGTTCGTAATCAAGCTGCGACGTAAAGAGGTTCGGCCCACCAGGAACAAAGAATTTCGTGTTGACCGTAGTCGCCGTCGGATTTTGAAATGCGAATGCGGAGTACTGGGTGATTGCCTTCTGAGTGGGATCAGCCGGGTCGGTCGCCGGCCAGTAGGGCGGATTCGCCGGAACCTGAGAGGCTGGTACTCCGCGCTGTGAACTGTAGTTGAGGGCGATCCGAATGCGGTTGAAGCCCTTGTCGACGGCGTCGTCCAAGACTCCAACGACCGTCAGAAGGTGCCCTTTGATATAGGACGGATTCGGAGATGTCGGCCAATCGGGGTAGGCAAAGAACCCGGGGAAGGTGGTCCAGCGGGGATCCGCCAGATGGAGGTGAGTCGTCGTCATGGGGCGGCGATAGACCACCGTCCCGTCACCCTGGGGTTCGACCACCGCAAAGGGCCTCCCCTCCGGAATGGCCGGACGCCAAGGCCCCTTTGCGGTGCTCGCGATGCAGAGGAACGAATGTTGCAAATCTCCCGGATCCTCCGTGAAGACTTGAGGCGCGCCGGGCGGGCGCTCCAACTCGAAAGAGAGAGTCCAGGCTCCGGCGTAGGGAGCTGCGAAGTACACGGGAAAGAGGATCTGCGGCTGTGTAGCCGTGCAGACAACCGGCACCCGAAAGGTGCCGCTCATGTGTGTAAACACTGCCGTCAACTTCACTTGCGTGAATGGGTTGGCGACGGACCCCGCCGGCGCTGTGAAGTTCTTGAACAGGACACGCTCCCAAAGTCCCACCTTGGAGGGCGGGAGGCTCGATTGACTCCAGGTCAGGTTAGAGAGAGAGAGAGAGAGAGAGAGACACCCAGATCAGAGTCGCGGTTTTCAAACCAAGCATCGGAATCTCCTCACGGACCTCAAACATTGAACCCTACTCGCCGTGGACTGTCAAGCCTGGATTCGAGGCTCTGGAAGGCTCGCGATCTACTGGGGCGCAGGGTCGGAAGGTAACACCTGCCCCCCGTACGCCCGCCGGCGTCGGGAAAACCGCCAAAGCCTCGTGTCCTTCGGCCAGGCAGTGCTCCAGTGCCAGGCGGCAATGGATCCACGGTGCGCGGCCCCGCCATCCTCCAGAAGGGGCATGGCCACGTCGAAGTCGAGCGATTCAATCGCAACGGGTCGGCAGTGTTATCGCCCCAGCTCTGATAGTACGCATGCTTGCCCCTGGTCGTCGTCACCCCACCTCCGGCCGGCGATCGCTGAGCCCAACCCCAGTTCTGGCCGGGGTCGAGCCGAAAAGCTAAGAAACTCCATGCTGGCTCGCGAGCGCATCCTCCGTTGGTTGGAACCGAAGGTCGGTCCGAACGTCAGTCCGACGTCACTCCCTTTACGGGTGGTCTGGATCCTCGGGCTCGCGGCCGGTCGCTTCAACCGCGACTATTGCCTGACCCGCGCCGCCGGACTCTCGTTCACCACGCTCATCAGCCTGATTCCCCTGGCGGTGCTCTTCTTCAGCCTGGCCGGGGTGCTCGGGGGTGGTGAGCGCATCATCGACTACGTGAAAAAAGAGGTGTTCCCGCTGGTCGCGCCGGACTTCCAGGCGCAACTCACGACCTGGCTGGACGAACACATTTCCGCCACCGCCTTCCGCGCGGGTCCGACCGGGGTCGTCAACGTGGCCGCCGTGTTTGGGCTCCTTTTTGCCGCCTACGGAATCCTCGCCTCGGCGGAGCGCTATCTGAACGAGATCTGGCACAGCGCGACGCGCCGCAGCTTCGTCCAGAAGATGACGGTCTTTTGGGTCATCCTGACCGCGTCCCCGTTCTGCATCGCCCTTTCGATGACGGTCGGCGACTTCCTCAGTCCCGAAGGTGGCCTCATCGAACGCCTCCAAGAGCAGTCCTGGATCTTCCGCACGATCTACCGCGTGCTCGTGCCGGCCACGATCGGCTTCCTCGGATTCTCGACCACCCTCCTGCTTTTGCCGTCAACCCGCGTCCACCCCTGGAGCGCGGCAGTGGGCGGGCTCGTGTGCGCGATTCTCTGGGAAGTCTCCCGCAACGCCTTTTTCATCTACGTCGGCCGGTCGACCCAACTCGCGGGCTTCTATCCCAAGCTCGTCGCGTTGCCGCTCTTTTTGGTGTGGATCTACCTCAATTGGATGATCGTGCTCTACGGCGCGGAGGTGTCCTACGTGCACCAACACCTCGGAGCCTTGGTCGCCCACAGGCGGCGCAAACACCAACTGCCGCGGCGTTCATTGGCCAATATCGGATTGACCCTGCTCGGGCGGGCGAAGGTCGCCTTCGGCGGGGGCAGCCCCCCCCCAACCCTCGACGCTCTGGCCGCGGAGTGGAACGTGGATCCCGAGGTCGCACACCGCGTCGCCAATCTCCTGGTGCAGCGAGGGGACCTCGTCGAGGACGCCCGCGATGCCGGGGTCTTCCGCCTCGGTCGCGACCCCGCCCAAATCTCCCTCGCCGCCGTCGTGGAATCCCTCCTGCGCGAGGACTTCCCCGAGGACTTCGCAATCGAGTCCGACCCCTCGACCCTCCCCTCCGCCTGGCGCGCCATGATCACTTCCTTCGCGGACCGCCGCTTGGCCGACTAATTCCAGCCATCGCGCGTGACATTCGGACGAGGAATGTTCCTTGTTCGGGTGGGTCGTCTTTCCGTTCGTGCCGCCTCCTGCCGGTGACGACCTGCGCTGGTCCGTGCCTCCGAGCGCCCCCCGTGAGCCACTCCGCGAGACATGGTGGTTCCGTCGTGTCCACTGATCCGGGAGTCCTCTATGCCACGTGTTTTGGTGGGAGGTTTGATCGCTCTGTCTCTGCTCGTAGTCGGGCGGGAAGGCCGGGCTCAAGCCGAGTTCGTCAATTTCGAGACGCCACAAACGAAACCGATTGCCATTGCGAGTTTCGGGACTGGTGCTGCCGCCAGAGACTTTGTCTTGGCGTGCAATACGCCCGACAATGCGCTCTGGATTTACGAAGCCGCTCCGCCCCACGCATTGGTGCGCCGCATTCCCACCGGCCTCGGGCCGGGAACGGTACGCTATCTGCCAGAGGTCGCCAGCACGACCCAGGGCCGGGCCTACGTCTGCAATTTCGACGGCGACTCCGTGTCGGTGATCCACCTCCTGTTCACAGCACCCAACACCCTGGTGGCGACGCTCGAACGCACCGTTTGGGTGGGTGACGAGCCGGCGGACATCGCGTTCACCTCGGACAATCTGTACGGGCTCGTGACCCACTCGACCCGTAGCTCCGTCTCCTTCTTCAACATCCCCTCGATGGTCCCCATGTTCCTGAACGCGTGGGCGACCGCGCCACTGCCGGAGGCGCGAGCCCTGAAGTCTCCGCGCGGGGCCGCGTTCCTGCCCGGGCCGACCGGGGACCGCTGGTTCGTCCTCAATTTCCTGAGCGACGACATGACCACCAACAACCCGCCCGTCGTGTTGCCCTACGACGCCGACATGATGTTCCTCGATCCTCAATTGCCCGGCGCCTACCGGGTCCAGGGCGGGATGGGCACGACCCACCACAACTTCGCGGTGACGGCCGACGGAACGAGATTGTTCGTAGTCGGCACTCGTGCCAAGAACGACCCCCGCAATGTCGCGAATCGGACCGAAGCTACGGTCGCCCAGATGCCCCTCGGCTTCGTCGAGAGCCACGTGTGGGTCGTGGACTGTCCCCCGGGTGTCGAACCCGCGGTCGCCCCCGAGGCGCCGCGGGATCAAATCGGCCAAGGACTCCCGGTTCCTCTTTGGCAGAGCTTGAACCTCAACCACGACTACACCATGTCCTCGGACACTCCGGTGTTACCCGCCGATGCGCTCGCCCAGCCGACCGATGTCGTGCTGATCGAGAGCGGAACTCCGGACAACACGCCCGATGCCCTCGTGATCACGGCCTTCCACAGTGATCTCGTGGCCTTCCTCGAGCCGGACAACAACGTGGACGGGGGCTGGGCGATCACCCGCGTACCTCTCCATGCCGTCAACACTTCGCTCGGTTACAGCATGATCGGACCGCGCGGACTCGCGTACTCCAAGGTCGCCGCCGACCCGGGCTCTGCCGCTGGCCTCGTCTTTGTCATGAATCGACTCGACAATTCGATCTCGATCGTCAATCCGCACACGAAGGCGCTGGCCGCGACGGGCTTCTTCCGCATGCAGGATCCGACGCCACGCGTCATTCGCGAAGGGCGGGAGTTCCTCTACGGGGCCAAACACTCCGGGTCGAAGATCGTCTCGTGTGCCTCGTGCCATATGGATGGTCGCACGGACGGCCTCGGCTGGGACCTGAGCTCCCCGACCGACACTCCCGCGATCCCTTCGTGGGCCAATGACGCGCACGGACTGCCCGGCCCCCCGACCAACTTCCCCACCCCCAAGGGAGTCATGGTCACTCAGACCCTCCAAGGGCTGGTCGAATTCCCCATCGAAGGGCCAATGCAGATCTTTGCCACCAGCGCGCCCTACCACTGGCGGGGTGATCGCGGAGTCTTCCAAGACTTCAATGGGGCTTTCTCGAGCCTCCTCTCCGGGCCGGGACTTTCCACTACCAACATGGACAAGTACACCGCCTTCATCAACACCATCGTGCATCCGCCGAATCCGGAGCAGCCGCTCGACCGCAGCACTCCCGGCGTCATCGATGCGGTGGTCTCGAATCCGAGATTCGGCAGCTCCGAGCTCTTTGGTCAGCAGCTCTACCACACCGTTTCCCTGGCCTCGATGGGCCAACGTGCCTGTGTCGATTGCCATTCACTCCCGGACGGCAGCAACAGCCGACTCACGCTGATCACGACTCCGAATCTCTTCGTCCCGGTGCCATTCTCTCCCATGGAGACGGCGGAAATTCGCAACGTGTTCCAGCGCGAGGCTTTCATGCACACGAGCATCAATGCGATCTTCGCACCGGGAAATCCGCCCAGCATGGCCGCATGGCCGGACCGGATCAAAGGCGTGTTCGGCCTCCTCCACGAAGGACAGTCACTGCCGGGAGGGGCGCCCTTCTCCGGATCGATCGACTCGTTCCTCTCCGCCGTCTTTGGCCTGGATATGCCGGGCCCGGCCGGCAATCCGGACCAGGAACTGCAAATCGAAGCGATCATCCAGTACGTCCGCCACCTCGATTCCGGAGTCGCGCCGGCGATCGGTTACGCCAGCACGTGGACTCCAACAACTTCCGGAGGCGCCGCCAATACCTTCAATATCCTCGAGAACCAGGCGAACGAGGCCAACCTCGGCTTGATCGCCTACACGCGCAACGGCACGACCGAGCGGGGTTATTACTGGGATGTGCTCGCCCAGCAGTATCGCGAGGAGGGCACCGCCAATCTCGTCAGCCGGGCGACTCTCCTCACCAATTCACTCGTGATTGCCCAAGCGACCCCGGTCGGGTCCGAACGGCGGATGGCCAATTTGAGCGGCGTCAAGACGGCGACCAGCGGGGCGATCCCCACCAATGTCGTCTTGCAACCCATGGCCCCGATGACCGCGAACAACGAGATCTGGAAGTTCTTCCGCTGGTCGTTCGCCGACATTCGGGCGCTCAACAACGGCAATCTCTTCCCGAGTACCAACATCCTCTACGAGCTCACCCGCTCCCTCGCGACCGCCGGCTACGGCATCTCCTCCCGCGTGTTGCCGGACAACCAGACCTACCAGGCCACGGAAGTGTCCGAGCCGCCGCGACGCTTCCGCGTGAGTGCGGACAATCTCCGTCACGGCGCTTTCATGGTGCTGGGGGTTCCGCGTCAGCTCCCCCCCACCACCAACATCGACTGGGGGATCTTCCCCCTGTTCCCGACCAACCGCTTCGATGCGAACAACCGCCGCATCTGGGAAACCGCGGTCGAGATCGACGTGAAGTGGCAACTTGTGTTCATGAACGGGGGTCCCTACGAGCCGAACATGCTCACGCAGCTCTACGGCAATCCGATGTCGACCGGCCTGGTTTTTGACCACGCCAACTGGAACCGGTACCACGTGCAGGTCTTCAACGAAGACCTGACCCCGGTTCCGGTGGTCACGCCCTGGCCTCGCCTGACCGTCCAAACCACGCGCTGATCGCGCACCAAACCGGAAAAGCCGACTCGGTCGGCGCGGGTCCGTCGAAGTTCGATTGACGGACCCGCCGCAATCGGTTGAACTCTAGGGAGTCGGGGCTTTGGCCGTTCTGCCCCCGGACTCGCCCTCGTTACTCGGGGGCGGGCACACCGAACCCGCTTCCACCGAGACTCCGCGTCATGACTCGATCGTTGACGATCTGCGTGGCCTTCCTCCTGTTCGCGATCAGCCACCGCGCCCAAACTCCGCCGGGAGCAACCAAACTCGTTCGCATCTGGGCTCCCGACTGGTCCACGCTCGAAAATCTGGTGGCCCTGAACGTGGACTTCGCGAGCCACGATCCCGAACTCGGGTGGCAAAGCGTGATTCTGTACGGCCACGCGGATGAGCAGCGGGTCTTGGCCCACGGCTTCACCATGGAGACGGAGATCGCCGACCTGCGAGCCCACATCGAGAGCGGCCTGGCCCAGACTGAGGGGGCTTTCCCGGCCCTGGGAACCGGGAGCATGGGAGGCTGGTTCACATTCGACGAAATCGTGGCTGCGTTCGATCAACTGGCCGCCACTTACCCGGCCCTGGTCGCCCCGAAACAAAGCCTGGGCCTCACTCACGAAGGCCGGGACCTGTGGATGTGGAAGATCTCCGACAACGTGCTCACGGACGAAAACGAGCCCGAGGTCGAATTGGATGCCCTCCACCACGCGAGGGAACCCGGTACCGCGCATTCGCTCCTCTATTTCTGCACGCGAATTCTGGAGAGCTACGGCCAGGACCCGGAATCGACGGCCCTGATCGACCACCGCGAGCTCTATGTCATTCCCTGCGTCAACCCCGACGGCTACGTGTTCAACCAAACCACGAATCCGCTGGGTGGAGGGCTGTGGCGCAAGAATCGGCGCAATAACGGCGACGGCACCTTCGGGGTCGACTTGAACCGCAACTACGGAGACCACTGGGGAGCCGACAATGTCGGATCGAGCCCCTCGACCAATTCCCAGACCTACCGCGGCCCGTCTCCGATGTCCGAGCCCGAGGTTCAGGCCATCGCCGCGTTTGCCGCGACGAGGCAGATCCGAGTCGCCCAAAACGCCCACACTTACAGTGGCTTCCATCTCTACCCGTTCGGCTGGGCGAACAACGTGGCCTCGCCCTCGGCGCCGGCCTATCAGGAAACGTGCCAGCGCATGTCCTCCGCCAACGGCTACCGCGTCGGAACCGTGCCCGAGCTCCTCTACCTCTCGAACGGTGGCTCGACGGATTGGTGGGAGGCCACCCACGGCACCCTCGCGATCACCACGGAAATGGGCTCGATCACCGACGGATTCTGGCCGCCCACCGCCCGCATTCTCACGATCGCGATCGACAATTTTCCGAGCTTTCACGAGTGGGCGTGGTTCGCGGGCAGCGATGTCCGCTGGCAGTCGCGCACCCTCGCCGAAGTCGTCGGCAACGGGAACGCCTTCCCGGAGCCCGGCGAGACCTTCGACGTCGTCTTGACCCTCCGCAATCTCGGGCTCGATGCGACTACCACCCCCATCTCCATGACGGTGAGCGCTGCCACCCCCTATTGCCAAATCGTCGCCGGCGCGAACCCGACGCTCGGCGCCGTGGGTTCGCGGCAAGATTTGAGCTTCACGGTGAGGATCTTGATCGGGACCGACGCGCCGTTCCCGTCGCCCATCGACCTCGCTCTTGCATTCTCCTTCGACGGAATCAGCCGCAGCGCCCGCGTGCCCATGCTCGCCGGAGTGCCCGCGACCATCTTCGCGGACGACTTCGAGAGCGACCAGGGCTGGTCCGTCGGCAGTCCAGAGGACATAGGAACGGGAGCCTGGGTTCGCGTCGACCCGAACAGCACCACCTTCTCGGGGGTGACCTGGCAAACCGGCGACGACAGCACTCCTGCCCCGGGCACGCGTTGCTTCGTGACCGGCAATGGCACGGCCGGAGGCTCGCCCCAGTCGAGTGATTGTGATGGCCGAACTACGCTGACCTCACCCCTCCTCGATTTGAGTGGCTGGTTGGAACCCACCCTCGAGTTCCAATTGTGGTTCACCAATGACGACCAGGATGACGCCATCACGCTCGACCTTTCAAATGACGCCGGAGCGACCTGGACTCGCGCCCTCGAGGTGCGCGGGCGACGCAATTTCTGGACTCCCTATCGCGTCCGGATCTCCGACTACCTCGTGCCGTCCAATCAAACCCAGTGGCGATTCCGCGTCGAAGACGTTCCGGAAACCAGCATCACGGAGGGCGCCATCGACGATGTCGTGTTGACCGGCTACCCCGCTCGGCTGATTCTCGCCCTGGGCCAAACCGCGCCTCCGGGCGGAACCCTGTCGTTCTCGCTCCAGCAGTCCCCGCCGACGCCGCGCCCCTACGCCATGTCGCTCTCCTTCACGGCGCTGACCGGCCTTCCCCTCGGGGACGGCCGCCGCGCCGGCATCGACGACAGTCCGCTGCTCCTTCTGCCGGTTCTCGTCCCATCCGTGTTCGAGAACTTCATTGCGACCCTCGACGCCAACGGCTCGGCCACCCCTCGTATCCACCTACCTTTGGATCCCCTCCTCTCCGGCCTCTCCTTCTACTTGGCCGGCCTCTCCCTGAACCCCCTGACTCAATCCCCCGCCGACCTCACCGGCACCCTCCGCCTCACCATCCCGTAGCCTGGCCATGGTCGCCGATGGCGACCAGACTCTTCTAATCCGCACATTCCGAATCATCAGACCAAGACTATTCAATTGAGGGAAATCGGAGCTTGACAAAGTAGCTATCAGCCTGTCTAATTATAGGGGCCTGCAGGAGGTTTCTATGCGAAGGTTGAGTTCGTTGCGATGCGTGCTCGTTGCGCTGGCCCTTTTGGCCCCCCCCCCCCCAATCCTAGCCCAGCTCGCCGTGCCCGGTAGCGTAGGGCTCTACGAGCGCACCTACTTTGGGCGTTTTACCGCACCCGTCGGCTCCATCAGCAACCCGTTCACTCAGGTCAAGATCACGGCGGTCTTTTCTCACATGATGGGCTCCTTCAGCGTGCCCGTCGTGTGCACGGCAACCCAACCGGAGCTGCAGTTCCCCATTTGGTTTGCGCCTCCCTACACCGGCGCTTGGTCGCTGAGCTTCACCATCGAAGTCGAATCCACTCCGCCCGGCGTCATCAACCTCGGGGCAGAAGATCCGGTTCACGATTTCACCTGTCTCCCGAGCACGGCCAAAGGCCCGTGGCGCCCTGCGACTCCCGAGGGTCGCCCCTTCGCGGTCGTAGAGCCGCAGGGTGACGGCACCGTGGTTTATCGTCGGCCGATGTCAACGACCCTCCTCCACCTCGCCGATCCTCGTTGGCTCAGTTTCCCAGGGTACTACGCCTATCCTTCCTGGCCCTCCAGCCCTAATCCGTCCTACCTCAAGGGGGACTCGAGTTTTGTCATCAGCATCCTCGACGATGCCGTCGCCCGCGGGTTCAACCGGGTGCGCATCGCTCTCAATTACACATCGCAACGCTCCACCCCCCCGGCAGAGATACCGGCCGCTCCTCCCTACTATCCCGCCGTGGACCCCACGGTTCCCGGCCAGTTCCCGCTCATCCAGTACTCGGCTTTCGCTTTCCAAAACCCGGCCTCGACAACGACCAACACCAAGTACTTCAACGGGACGGGCTCAGCCCAAACCTGCAATCTCGATTTTGAGCGATTCGATCTCGGGTACTGGAGCCATCTGGAGTGGATCATCGGCCTTTGCAAGGACCGAGGCATCCAGGTGTGCATCACCTTGACCCTCAATAGCGGCGGGGGTGCGGATTTCGAAGACCAGTACTTGGCTTCGGCTTTGCCTCCCTTGCCGAGTAACGTAGAGACAGCCGCGGTTCCACTCTTATCTCCTCAGTTGTTCTTTCAACACCGGTACGACGTATACTACTGGTATGTTATCGGAAGGTTGGGCGCCTTCCCGAACGTGCAGTACACCCTCATGCACGAATATCAACTTCCCGAGCCCAATGGCTGCTCTATCCCTCTCGGGGCTTCGTGGGGTTGCCCGTACACTGCCGAATGGGTCCGGTGGTTCGGTCAACGGTTTTCGGAGCGAGAACCCTACCTCAGCCACAATCCCTCCAGCAAGATCGTCACTCTTTGCCCACGCCGCGGGTCACTGTACGCCTCTTTCTGGAGCGCAACCCCGAACAAGATCGGGTTTTCGACAAGCCCCGCCGTTAACACCGGGGTCAGCCGGCTGAGTGAAAATGTGAGCACGTTCTTGGAGGCAACCGACCGGAGCTGGCTCTCTTGCATCGGCCTCCAGCGAGGAGGCGAGATCGGACTATCCAGCATCACCGGCAGTACTGATGAACTCTACGCTTTCAGTGGGTACTGGGGCACCGCAAGTAACCCTGTAACCGGCCACCGCCCACGGCTGAGCCTGGGCGGGCTTTACACCCCTTGCCCAATCTTCATCGAGGAAGATTGGGTGGTTGGCAACACCGCTTTCGACTCGCGGCTTCCAGCGGCCGTCTTTAACAGCCTCGACAACCCATACTGCGTGCGGCCCCAGAGCTTCCTTCACGTTGGGGAATTTGCCCCACTGCTGTCGGCAAATCCGGAACTCGTGGATAACCCGTACGCGTTGCCGGGTCTTGCCAGCAACCAGGAGGGAATCGAAAAATGGTCAAGAGACTATGTCTGGGGCGCCGGCATCATCGCGGGTGCCCATGTCGCTTTCTGGGGGCATCGATACGCCACCTTGGCCCAACCCTTCGGGCTGTTTGAGCCGGAGGTCGCAATGCAGCCTTACCGGGCCGCGGCCCTGTTCTGTGAACAGGTGGATTGGTGGGACTTTGCTCCGGATCTCACCGTAGTGGTCGGTCAGATCCCAGCCGCCGGGGATCGACCCTTCCAGGGTACGGTCAATCCCGGAAACCTGGTCGGCAGCGCCATCCCCTCCGCCTCCGGCTGGCGAGTCAATAACCCACCGCCACCAACTGGCCCCAATTTACCCGCTGGGACCACTCCCCGACCCGCGATCGAGCGTCAGGTAGTGGCGGCAAGGTCGATCGACGGCGGTCCCCCCCGCTTGATCGTCTACTCGCCAGTGACGGGAGAGCGCGGAGTGGGAGGAGCGCCGCCGGTCTATGGGCCTGCCAGCCTTAGCCTTGACCTGACCGGCTTTCCGGATCCAACGACGGTGCAGTACCTCAACCCCTGTACCCTCGAAGCCAGCCCGGCACAGACACTGGGTTTGGGCGCCAACCCTGCTTCGGTTTCCATTCAGCCTCCTCCCGCCAATTCGGGTTGGCTTGCTCCCCATCATGAGTATGTCGTCTTGGTGAATTTCACCATTGCCGGAGCCTGAACATGACCACCAACCAAACGAACTCGATCTCGCGCCTGCTCGGACTCCTGGTCCTTGTCCTGACCTCCGGGTCCTCCGGTCAGATCGCACCCTTCGGACCGGTCGATATTGTCTCCAGAGATCTCACGGACCAACCCGTAACGGGTGGTGTGAACGCATCATTATTCCCTCGATACTGCCATTCCAGCGGAAATGGCAACCGCATAGCATTCACCACAGACGTAGGGATTGATCCCAACGATATCAACGGGGCCTACGATATTTACCTTCGAGACGCCATACTGGACCAGACCTACCTGCTGAGCAAAGACGGGAGCGGCAACGCACTTGGGGACATGATCAATCCCATACTCGCGCATGACGGTCAGTCTGCGACCTGGGAGGGGTTCTTGCCATCCGTAATTCCGCAACAATGGGTAGTCTTCTACTGCGACATCAGCAACCCCTCTCAGCCCATTTTCAATCCCATCACTTACAGATACGACGGAAGTCCTTTGCTCTCAGCTGTCTCCCTTGTTTCAGCGTCAAAGGACCTGAATCATGTTTTTGTTGTGACCGCCGACTTCCTGACCCCTCCGGGGCCAGCCGACTCCCAGAATCCTGGCACTCATCGTTCCTACAGAATATCCCCAAGTACCGTCGTAGCCGAACGTCTCATACCTGCTTGCCCTCCCTACGACAATTTTGTGACTGTCGGAGAAGCCTCTGGCGATGGACGATTCGTGAGTTTTCTCACGGCTTGCCCTGGACTGACCGCCAATGATCCGCAGGCCGGAACTCCCGACATCTTTGTCAAGGACTTTCTGACCGGAGCGATTTCGAGAGTCACCGAAGTAACAGGTAGTTCCGTACCTGCTCCCGGCGGGGGCGGTCCGCCGTTCAGGATGAGTAGCAATTCCGCTGCCCTCGTGTTTCGCGGCAACTACCAAACCTACTTCGGCCCAACAGCTCCGCCTGGTACAGGGCTAATCTGGCGCAACCGGCTGACCGGGGAAACGAGAAGGGTCAATACCGGCCAGTTTTTGGACCAAACCTTGTGGTGCCAGCAGCTCTCTGCTGACGGGTCCCGAGCTCTGATTTCGGGTTTCGACCCGGTCGCGGATCGATATCTCACCGTGATCTCGGACCTGCGTGGTGGCCACTGGCAAGAAGTTTCGCGCGGAAATGACGGGGCGCCCCTGGGCCTCACCGGAGTTCCCTACCTGGATGCCGGGTTCTTTCCCAACCACTGGACTGAGGATGAACGATTCGTCATTGGAGTGATTCAGAGCGTTCCCCAGGACCATTCCGTCCAGCCACCGTACTTCGGGGAGACTCAGATCGCGAGGATCGATCTTGGGCCGGGGCGCAACCTCGGAGGCTTCGTGGCGGGCGCGTTCGGGGCGCCGGAGTTCCGGCTGGTACCGGGTCTTTTGTCTCCCGGAGTGGTGCAAATCGTCATGGAGAGGCTTCCACCATCGTCCCAGGTGCTGCTCGGACTCAGCTCGACGCTTTCGTCAACGCCATTTCTCGGCGGAACCGCCTGGATTTGGCCGCCGGAATCCGTGACCCCCTTCACCTCCGACAGCTCGGGCCTCGTCGTTTTTTCGACCGCCATTCCCCCCGCTCTCCCCCTCGGATTCCAACTCGTCGGCCAATTCGCCTCCCCCGATTCCACCGCCCCCTTCGGCGCCGTCCTCAGCAACGGCCTCCTCCTCCGCATCCAGTAGGCGGAGTCAACTTCCGGCCATGGCAGACCTTCACCGTACCACGCACTCCCAACGCCACGGCGCCCACCTCCGAGTTGCGCGCCGCGAGTTCCATCTGGCTTGCTCCCCGTCACGAGTGGGTAATCCGGGTGAATTTCACGGTTGCCGGAGCATGAACATGACCAGAACAGCCAACCAAGCGAATTCGATTCCACGCCTGCTCGGTGCAATGACCCTGGTCTTGTCTACTTGGTCCTTCGGTCAGATCGCACCCTTCGGACCCGTCGATATTGTTTCCAGGGATCTCGCGGACCAACCCGTGCCGGGTGGGGCGAACGCCTACTTGACCACGAAGTTCTGCAGCTCCAGTGCTGATGGAAACCGTATCGCATTCGTAACCGACGCTGCGATCGATCCGAACGACTTCAACACAACGTACGACATCTACCTTCGCGACTTGATCTTGGACCAGACCTACCTGATCAGCAAGGATGCAGCCGGAAACGCGCTCGGAAACATGCTGAATCCTACCCTCTCGAGAGATGGTCAGTCGATGGTATGGGAAGGCCAGTTGCCATCGGCTACGCCGCCACAGTGGGTAGTTTTTTTCTGCGACATCAGTAACCCGAGTCAGCCCACGCTCGCTCCCATAACCTACCGGTACGACGGAACCCCGCTGCTTTCGTCCGTGCTTCTCAAATCTGCTTCCGAGGATTTGGCTTGGGTTTTTGTGGCAACAGCGGATTTCCTGACTCCCCCAACTCCGGGAGACTCACTCCTTGGAGGCACTGAGAGGTCGTACAGAATCTCTACGAGTACTATTATTCCAGATCGCCTGATACCACCATGTGGGCCCATTGACTACGACGTAATTGTTGGAGACGTATCGGCAGACGGACGCTTCGTCAGCTTTGTTACGGCATGCCAAGGGCTCACTCCGAATGACCCCCAGATTGGGACTTCGGACGTGTTTGTCAAGGATTTCCTGACGAGCTCTATTTCTTTGGTAACTGAAGTGCCGACGACTGGTGGCGCAGTTCCCGGGTTCGCGAACCCTCCATTCAAGATGAGTCGTGACGCGACCACATTTGTCTTTCGTGGGAACTACCAAACCTACTTGGGCCCTGCCGCGCCGCCGGGCCTAGGGCTGATATGGCGCAATCGACTGACTGGCGAAACGAGGCGCGTGAACCCCGGGCATTTTTTTGATCCTACCCTCATTTGCCAACAGCTTTCTTCAGACGGGTCCAAGGCCATGCTCGTAGGCTATGACCTGGTTGAGAGTCGTTTCAAGACGGTCATCTCGGATCTCCGGGGAGGCTACTGGCAAGAAGTCTCGCGAGGCAACAACGGGGCACCGCTCGGTGTCGCCGGTGTTTCGTACTTCGACGTCGGCTTCTATCCCAACCACTGGACCGCGGATGAACGATTCATCATCGGAGTGATTCAGAGCGTTCCGCAGGACCATTCCGTCCAGCCACCGTACTTCGGGGAGACTCAGATCGCGAGGATCGATCTTGGGCCGGGGCGCAACCTCGGAGGCTTCGTGGCGGGCGCGTTCGGGGCGCCGGAGTTCCGGCTGGTACCGGGTCTTTTGTCTCCCGGAGTGGTGCAAATCGTCATGGAGAGGCTTCCACCATCGTCCCAGGTGCTGCTCGGACTCAGCTCGACGCTTTCGTCAACGCCATTTCTCGGCGGAACCGCCTGGATTTGGCCGCCGGAATCCGTGACCCCCTTCACCTCCGACAGCTCGGGCCTCGTCGTTTTTTCGACCGCCATTCCCCCCGCTCTCCCCCTCGGATTCCAACTCGTCGGCCAATTCGCCTCCCCCGATTCCACCGCCCCCTTCGGCGCCGTCCTCAGCAACGGCCTCCTCCTCCGCATCCAGTAAGCCGACGCATAGGTTCCTCTAAGTCTCGACCCAATCCGTCTCCCCGGATGACTTCACTTCGAGCGCCGTCACACGGCTCAGTTGATGGTGAGCAGGACGGAGTTGGTGATGAGGACGGAGGTGAGGGAGGGGGCGAGGGAGGAGTCGATGGCGTAGGCCTGGAAGGCGAAGGTTTGGCCGCCGAGGACGGGGAAATTGGGGACGGTGAGCGACCAGGTGGGAGTGGGGGAACCGGTGGAGAGGCCGGGCAGCGGAGGGCCGAGCAGACCCAGGCCATCGAGGGCGATCAAGGACGGCAGGGGCGCGAGAATGCTGGTCTCGACAGTACCCATGGCGGTGACAATCGGAGAGGCGGCCGGGAGATCCATCGCGATGGTGAGAGGAGAATTGGTTTGGGAGTGGGTGACTGAGAGCGAGAGCGTGCGCGTCGCGGGCTGCCAATCCGCTTCGAGGCCGCGCCACTGGGGATGGAAGAACACGGGACTGGCCCCGACCGCACTCGCTCGGATTTCCAGCGTGGGCGAAGGGGTGATCCCGGGAGTGAAGGCCGCGGCGGCCTCGCCCATGGCATCCGTCATCACGACGTTTGCGGCAAAACTGCCACTGCCACTCGTGACTGCAAACTCCACCGGATAACCGACGAGCGGCGATCCCTGGCCATCCTGATACCGCACCCGCAAAGCTTCGAGGGCGGGCGTACCGGCATTCACCGGTTGGAGATCCCCCGAAAAGAGGGTGAGGGTCGGAGACACGGAACGGATGCGGCGCACCGAGTTCGAAGGCCACCCCTCGAGGTAGTAGATCGCGCCGTCTCGGCCGAGCTCGGCGTCGAAGATTCCGGTGAAGCCGTTGGCCCAGTCGTTCATCGTGGGTTGCCCCGCCACCGGGGGCGCGAGGGTCCACGGCCCGCCGGTTGATTGGAATCGGCGCCACATTCCAACCTGGAGAATCGTGTAGAAGAAGTTGCCCTCGTAGGCGGGTCCAAAATTGAACGGCGCGCCCGGCTGATTGCGATAGAGGACGACCGGCACGATGACCGCCGCCGAAGGCGGCTCGAGCGAGCGGTCGTGCAGGATCGTGGGGGCAGTGAACGGAGGAAACTGGTTGGTGCAGCTCGCGTTATTGCCGGGCCCTTCCAGGATCGGCCAGCCGAAATTTTGGCCACCGCCGGTGGCAGTGAGATTGATCTCCTCGTAGACGGCACCCCCGACCTCGCCCACCCACAGATCGCCCGTCAGAGCATCGACGGTAGTGCGCCACGGATTCCGCATTCCGCGGGCGTAGACGAGCCGAGCAAAATCACTCGGCCCGGTCCAGGGATTGTTCACGGGAACGAGTGCGGACATCGGAGGCGGCCCGGCACCCTGAGTGGGCAGACTTGCCACCTCGAGTCGAATCACCTTGCCTAGGAAATTGTTGACACTCTGCACCAAACAACCGCCGGTGAAATCGTCGCCGATCGAGCAAGTCAAAGTCCCGTCGGGGAGGAAGCGCAAGCTCCCGCCATTGTGGATGGTGGTGGTGTCGTAGATGTCCACCAGGATCGGATACTCCGCCCCGAGCGCAAGACTCGTGCTCGTCGGATTTGCCACCGCCCCGGTCACCTCGAAGCGCGAGATGCGCTTGCCCCGCGGCGTGCTGTAGGTCCAGTAGGCGTACAAGTAGGGGCGGGTCGGCCAGCCCGGATCCACCGCGACATCCTGGAGGCCCCAGTTGGCTCCGATGTACATGTTCGGGACGGTTCCGAGCGTCCCGACGCTGCCCTGGGCGATGACTTTGATGGTCCCTCCGCGGAGCGCGACGAAGATGCGCCCGTCGCTCGCGACCGAAATCCCGAGGGGTTCGGATCCCAAACTTCCCGCCACGATGTCGCGGGTGAAGCCCGCCGGCAGGGTCTGTCCAATGCTCGGGGTCGCAACGATCGCCCAAGCCAGGACGATCCCCATCACCAACTTCCGACTGGCATTCATGATGATTGTCTCTATGGAGGGAGCCTGACGCTCCCGTTCGCTCGCATCATAGCCGATGTCCCTAGCAGCCCATGAGGCGCTGGTCCCGCGGTGTTAACTCCGATCGATGCGCGCTGCCGCTTCGACCCTCCTCCGCCTGAGGGTGAGATACCTTAGAAAGTTGTGTTCTGTCCCTGGAAAAGAAAACGGCGTACCCT
>CADEGH010000047.1 GCA_902826835.1 uncultured bacterium
GGGGGGGAGGTGGTGAGCCGCGTTCGCGTGGGGGGCGGCGGGCGCGGCGGGGGAGCACGGGCTCGCACGGCTGGGGGGCGGCACGGACGTCGGGAGAGGACCGAGCCCCCGGCCAGGGGCGGTGGACCGCACGGTGGGAGGGGAGGGAGCGCTGCGACAATGGGGGTGGGAGGAGCGTGGGGGGGAGGGCATTGGGGGGGGTGGCCCGCAAAGTGACGGTTATAGGCGACTCGGGAGAAAATTCGGTTTTTTCTCGGTCAGGCGTTCAGCGAGCCGGGCTTCGTGGGGATGTCCGAGCCAAGGGGGCTCGGCCAACGGAGACCATCATGAATCGCCTCGCCACCTTCGCCGCCACCGTCCTTTTGGCTTCGACCCTTGCCGCCCAACCGGGACATGCGAGTTCGTTGGCTCTACAGTGGAGCCATCCTTTTGGCATGCCTCACATCATGGATGACGTACCGTCGACGGCCTCGGTCTACGGCGCCGTGGACCACGTCATCTCGATCTTCTGGCTCGATTACAACTCGCCCTCCATCCCGCTCTCGCCGGGGCGCTACGTGGCCAGGGTGCGATTCCGCAAGACGGTAGACACCCTGGGTCGGCAGCCGATGACGTTCAGCATCAGCGACGGCGGTTCGACCTTGGCGACGAGCGAGTTGCCCGCCAGTGCCCAACCGGTGGGGCAGTGGGTTGAGACCCACGCGACGATCTTCGAAGTGACCGCGACCACCGGACCGATCACCGCCCGATTCGGCAGCACCAATGGTACGCTCAAGCGCAACTACGAGCTCGACTCCTGCACGATTCGGCCCTTGCCGTTCGTGATCCCTGCCGCCACCGGGATGCAATTCGACAACGTCGGGTTCATCAACGTGGAAGCGTCCTCCGAGACCGAGTCCGGGCAGCTCTGGCGCGCCTCCTACCCGGACGCGCTCACCTACCTGAACGGTTGGACCCCGGATTACGCACTTCCGATGGGCACCTACGCGGTGCGCTTTCGCCTGCGCTTCGACCCCGAGACGACCTTCCACCTCGGCGGAAATGTCGTCACCGCCACCCAGGATCTCTGGCTGCGCTGCACGGTCGGCGGAGTGAGCACCGACGTGATCACGGCGATCAGCGGCCTCCAGCCGGTCGGCCAGTGGTTCGAGTCCAGCCCCGCGATCTTCACGGTCGGGCTCGGCCAACTCTGCTCCTTCGGGCTCTACAACACGGGATCCGATCCCAAGAACGGCTACAGCTTCGACCGCGCCATCGTCACGCCGATGGACACCGGCGCCGTGGCTCTGGTTGCTGACCGCCTTCCTTCGATCGGTAGCTCGCTCACCCTGGCTCCCTTTGCTCCGAACGCCCCGCAACAGTGGATGCTGACGATGCTCGCCGCATCCACGACCGGCGGAACCGCCCTCGGCGACGGCCGAGTGTTTGCCCTCCCGATGGATGCGCTCGTCATCCTGTCCCTCGATCCTTCCAACGGGTTTTTCTCCGGTGCCCTCGCTCCTACTGACCTCGTGGGCGGCTCCGCGAAGCCGGTCCTCACGATCCCCTACGAACCGGCCCTCCTCGGCCTCACGATCTACGCCGGATCCGCCCTCGTGTCGCAGAACTTCACGCAGATCCTCGGGCTCTCGGCGGCGCTTCCGCTCACGATCCAGTGAACTCTCGATCGTTCACCGCGCCGGGCGGGATACGCGCACTCCGACCAAGTCGGTGCGAGTGGTGACAGGGAGCGCGATGCGCCGCGCGGCTCGCGCATCGAACGCGAGCGCGGCAAAGCAGCCGCCGCGCGCCACCCGTTCTTCGACCTCCGACGCGGAACCAGCATCCTCGAGGTCGAGCAGCGGGTAGGGGAGCAGGGAGTTGCGGCACCACTCCCAAACGTTGCCGTGAACATCGTGCAGCCCATAGGCATTCGGGCGGAGCGCTCCGCACGGGGCGTGTTGCACGAAGCCGTCGTCGAAAGGCTCGCACGGACTCTCGGGCGCCTGCGCAGCACGGAGCGCCTGCGCGAGGCTCTGGTCGCGCACATTCGCGACCGCCCCGAGTGACGAGGCCTCGGAGCCCGACCACCATGCGGTCTTGGTGTCACCGCGGGCCGCTCGCTCCCATTGGATCTCGTTCGGAAGCGCGAGCCCGAGACGACGAAGGGCCTCTCTGGCCTCGTCATGGGAGATTCGGCGCGCCGGCATCAGGTCGTCCTGCCTCTCGGCATTGGCATGTGGTTCGAGTCCGCCGGCCGCCAAGATGCGGCGCCACTCCCCCCAACTCACTTCCCGCTTCCCTATGAAGTAGGGATCCACTCGAACCGGGAACGCCGGGCGCTCTTCCGGGGAGCCCTCGCCCTCCGATGATCCCATGGTGAATGTCCCGCCCGGCACGAGTACGAGGACGACTGCGGACTCCCCGCTCAACACGAGGGCCCCGTCAGCGCCGCGCCGAGGGACCTCTCCGGTCTGGATGTGCGCGAACTCCTCCAGTCCACTCACCGGATCGGGGCCGAGCGGAGATAGACCCGCAAGGGGCCCGATCGCGAGATTGGCGAACCGGACGTCAGCGGAGAGCCTTGTGGACATTGCTGCCCAATGGCCAGCGTCGTCGGTGGATCGACGTGTCCAGTCCGCGGCCAACGCGTCCCGGAGTTCGACGTCGGGGATGGTCCGGCTGGCCAAGGACTCGAGGCTCGCAATCAAGGCGACCAACTCGTCGTGGCGGAAGCGATCCTCGGGATCTTCGAAGTTCGGCGCGGCGCCGTCGCGCGACGTGGCATCGCTCCGAGCTCGATTCGCCAAGGCCAGTCGGGCGGCGGAGTGTTCGGGCTTTCGATGGGCGACGGCACGTGCATCGCGGAGCCACGCCGCCCGCAACTCCGATAGCTCCGGACTCGCGGGCCAAAGCTCGGAGGCGCGCGCCTCGAGTTCCTCCACCGCCAAGCGATCAGAGAGGCGCAGTCGGGCGGCAGTGTGCGCCCTTGCCTCCTCGGTAGCCCGCACCGCATTGGCGTGCGCGGTGACCGCTTCGTCGTTGAGAGTGCGAAGTTCGCGATTGCGAAGGGCTTCGAACAGCAGTGCCGCACCGAGCGCGAGCAAGAGCAGGCTGATCACTCCGGCGGCGGCCGGGTGCCTTCGGGCGAGTCTCCATCCACGCCGCCACGTCCCCACCGGGCGAGCCCGCGTCTGGCGACCCTCGCGGAAGCGCGCGAGATCCTCGCGCAAGGCCTCGGCATCCGGATACCGACGCGACAACTCCGGTGAAAGCGCCCGGTCCACGACGGCCGCGAGGTCGCGCGGTGCGGTGGAATCGACCATCCGAAGCGAAGGGGCGGGACTGCGCAGGATGGCCTGTTCCAGGGTTGCTCGCGTGGGAGCATTGTGGGGTGGCTGCCCGGTGCAGAGTTCGAAGAGGGTCGCACCGAGTGCGTAGACATCGCTCGCTTTCGTGGCCGGGGCGAGAGAGGTAGTCGCCGACGCGATTCGCTCCGGTGAGGCGTAGAGCGGAGTCCCGTCGATGTCCGACCCTCCGAAGTCGAGCACGGTCACGGTGCCGTCCGGAGCCATCATGAGATTCGCCGGCTTGAGGTCGCCGTGGACCACCCCCCGCGAGTGAGCACGGGCGATCACCTTCGCCGCGCGTTCGACGACCGCGGCCGCATCTTGGTGGCTCGCGGAGTGCAGCGCGCCGGACCGGAATCGTTCGGCGCACCAATCCGCCAGCGTTTGTCCAGCGATGTAGGGCATCGCGGCGAAGGCGTAACCGTCGGCGACGCCTATCTCGAAGGTCGAGCAGGCGCCGGGGTGAGAAACCTCCGCAGCAGCCTCCGCCGAGCGACGGAGCCGGATGGCCTCCTCTTCCGCGGTCCGCCCCGGCCCAGGGGCCACGAGCTTGAGCGCGATCACGCGTCCGAGTGTTGCGTCCTCGGCTCGCAGCACGACGCCACGGCCCCCGCGACCGATCTCTTCGTACGCACGATAGTGGCCGATCTTCATTTCGCCCCCGCGCGAGTGACGGGGCGGGCGGCACGCACCCCCAGATTCACGAGTCGAGCCTCGGGGATCGGCCCCGCCCGAGCCGAGGATCGGGCGCTGGAAGCCGGCACGTTGAACGCTCCGCCTCGTGCGGCGCCGACGTTCGAGCGGAGTGGTTCGCGCAGTCCGTCGCCCGGTCGGCCCTCTCCGACGTAGAGATCGAATCGATCCAGGCACCACTCCTGCACGTTGCCGATCGTGTCGTGCAGTCCGAACGGATTGGCGCGACCGGTTCCGATCGGCCACGGCCCGGCGTGGCCGTCGTCGATCTCCGCATCCGCCGCGACCCCGGGAGCCCCACCTTCGCGACGAAAGGCGGCATCCGCCACGTTGGCTGCACCCTCGATGGATCGGAGTGTGGTTCCGGTCCACCAACGCGTTCCGGTGTCCGCCCGCGCGGCCGCCTCCCACTGGGCTTCGGTCGGCAACCGCAGCCCCGCTCGCCGGAGGAGTTCCGCGGCCGTGGCGCGATCGATCTTCGTTTCGGGGAGAAGCGCCTCGGGATCACCCGGGGCCAGATCCTCGCCGCGCAGCCGCGCCGCTTGGGCTCGCGTCAGCTCGTATTTGGCGATGAAATATGGGTCGAGGGCGACCTCGTGGGGCGGCACCTCTTGCGGCCGTGCGCCTCCGTCTTCGAACTCGCCCCATTCCTCGGGCGCGGCGCGTCGGTCTTCGGGCCGGGCCGCTCCGACGCGGTACGGTCTCCCGGGAAGCAGGATGAGCACGATGGCGTCTTCCGCTCGCGGTATCAGGGAGCCGTCTTGGCGCCTTCGGGGTGTTTCCCCGGTCAACACGGCGGCAAATTCCTGCCAACCGGATTGAGGGTCACGGCCGAGCGGAGCGAGGCCGAGCTCCGGCTCGAGTTCGAGCCCTCCGTAGCGCGGGTAGTGCTGGCGGTCACTGATCTCGCGCCGCACCTTGGACCACGCGTCAGCGAGCGCCGCGGTGGCCGCCGGCAGCGCGTCAATGGCCATGAACGCCCGGCGAGCGGCCGGCAGAATCGTGGCGCCCAAATCTTCGGTGCGGCGAAGGAGTTCCGACAGGCGCTCGGAGTGCCATCGCGAGGCGTCGTCCGGGTAACGAGCTGCGCCGTCGGCACCTCGTTCGGCCAAGGCGAGCGCGCGCGTCGAAGCGGCGGCGTGGTCGGATTGGCGGGAGACGAGGGTTTCGGCATCGCGCAGCCACGCAGCGCGGGCCGATTGCAGAGCCGGATCCGGCGATCGGAGAGCGGGCAACCGCTCGTCGAGCGAAGCGTGACTCCGAAGGTCGCCCAAGAGCCGCACGTCGGTGAGGCGTTGTGCGGAGAGTTCCTGTGCGGCCTCCGCCGCGGCACGTGCCTTGGTGCGCACCAATAGTGCGGATTCCAGCATCTGGTTCGAGCCGTTCACCCGCCAAGCGGCGCCTCCGCCCAAGAGCCACGGCAAGAGCGCGAGGGCGGAAGCTGCCGGTCTTCGTTTCACGAAGGAGAAGAGACGCACGATCGGGCCGGGGGGAGTCGCAAGCACGGCCTCGCCCGCGAGCGCTCGGCGCACGTCGGCGGCAAACGCGGCGGCGTTGGAGTAGCGGGCGGCGCTGTCCTTGGCGAGGGCGGTTCGGATGACGGCCGCGAGCGCCCGCGGAACGTGCTGATTCAGAACTCGCGGGTTCTCTGGCACTCGATGGACCACGGCTTCGAGGACCTTCGAGCGGGACTCACTCGGGAAGGCGCGTCTACCCGTAGTGGCCTCGAACAGGAGGAGACCGAGGGCGTGCACGTCCGTACGGGCGTCGATGTCCCGCGTGCGACCCTCCGCCTGTTCCGGCCCCATGTAGGCCGGAGTCCCGAGTACGTCCCCGGTCATGGTCAGACGCAGGTCGGAATCGGCCACCCGCGCGAGGCCGAAATCCACGACCACCGGGGAACCGTCGATCCTCACGAGCACGTTGCCGGGCTTGAGATCCCGATGGATGGCTCCCACCGCATGCGCCGCCCCCACGGCATCGGCGACTTGTGCGACCAAAGCGGCCTCCGCCCGGATCTCCGGGAGGGCAGGTCGATCACGGCGTTGTTTTGCCTCTTGCCAGCGGGTCGCGAGGGTGTGGCCTTCAACGTAGCTCATCGCGATCCACCCGCGTCCATCCGTCACTCCGGCTGCGTAGACCTCGCAGACCCCGGGGTGGCGGAGGCGCGCGATCAGTCGAGCCTCGATGCGGAAGCGGGCGAGGGGGGTCGGGTCGATCGCGCCCGGATCGCGCAGCACTTTCAAAGCGACATAGCGGTCGAGGGCGAGTTCCCGGGCGAGGAAGACGGTGGCTTGCCCTCCTTCGCCGAGACGCTTTTCGATGCGATATCCGGCGTACTCTGTGCCGGGCAGGAGGGGCTCGGCCACGGGGCCGCGGCGGACTGCCAGGGAATCCACGGAGTTTGCGGCCGGAACGGAGTTGGCCGGACCCTCCCCGCGGAGGGCGGCGAGCTCGGCGCGAACGATATCTTCCGCGCCCGCGAAGCGTGCGAGGTACTCGCGGTCGGGTCGGGCTTGCCCCGCTGCCAGATCCTCGAGGAGGACGCGCCGCAAGGCGAATCGAACGGCATCAGCACCCTCTGACCCAGGGCCGGTCATGACGCGGGTTTATCGGCACGATTTGTGGATGTCAAGCGGAGCGGCTCTGTAGGATTGCGCAAGCATGACGGATTCCGACGCACCCCCGGCCGACGGCGATTCCGTCGACGCGACCACGCTGCATGTGCGGCGGGCAATCGACGGAAATGCTGACAGTGTGAATTGGATCGTCGCGCGCCTCACGCCACTCCTGCTTCTCCAGGCGGAGCGTCGGCTCGGTCCCGTGCTGCGCCGGAGCCACGATCCGGAAGATCTCGTGAACGATGTGTGGGCGGCCACGCTGCCCCGGCTCGGGGCCTTCCGCGCCGAGCCCGGCCGATTCGCAAAATCACTCGTGGGTTATCTGTCGACCGCGCTGTTCCATCGGGTCGACCGCATCCTTGGGCAGGCCCTTCGGGAGAATCGGCGCCCCGCTCAGCCCGAGACCTCCGCGGCGGCGCCGCTCGACCAAGTGGCGGCATCGTGGACCTCGGCCACCGCGCGCATCGTGCGCAACGAGCGCAGAGGCGAGGTCTGGCGCGCGATCGCTTCGCTGGAAGACATGGATCAGGAGATCCTCGTGCTGCGAGGCATCGAGCAGCGCTCGTCGTCCGCGGTGGCAGTCACTCTCGGAATCTCTGTCAACGCGGTGGACGCGCGCTACAGCCGTGCCGTGAAGCGATTGCGCTCGGCGCTCCCCGAATCGGCCTTCGCCGATCTCGTGGACCCCGACGAGAGCTGAGCGATTGGGCGCGGGAAGATGGGTGCGAACCCATAGGCTTCGTGAGCGCGTTGAGCAAGCTTTGAGCACGCTCGTCGTCTCGATGCGGCGGGCGGAGCCGGTCCGCGCACTCAGAATCGTTTCAGCAAGCCGGGGGAGGAGGACACGGTCGGGGGGGATCCCGGGAGGACCGCGAAGGCTTGGGCGTAGCCGGTGAGACCGAGTAGGGCAGGGTCATGGGCGATGGGGATGTGGGCGACGCCGACGGAGTCGAACGAGAACGGGATCAAGGGCGCGTCGGGGGCGACGAGAATGCGGTGAGAAGCGTGGAGAAAGTCGGCGGGAGTAGGACCAATGAGAAGAGCGCCCAGGGCGAGCGGCGGCGCGTTCATCGCGCGGATTTCGTCGAAGGCCGGACCGACCAGGTAGGCGATGCCGAGTGACTGCGGCGATCCGGGGGAGTGGCCGTAGGGTTCGACCGAGGGCGGAGATCCGGTGTCCGCGGAGGCAATGACTTCAATTTCGCCGAGACCCGCAACGGCGGATCCGTACGAGGTGCCGGAAACCGAATCGAGGTGGACGGACAGTTCCTGGATAACAATGGGCGGGAACGGAAGCTCGGTTCCCGACGAGCTCAGGGCTCCGGTCGGGAGTTCGAGCACAGGTAGCGCGGCCCCGGGCGTGGCGAAGAGACGCACGCGTGCTTGGTGCACTTGCACGGTCGAGGACGCGTCGCCGCCCAGGGCGAGATTCCAAAGGCGAACCGCGCGGGCGGTGATCGGCACCGGGAAGGTGAGGCGAATCCACTGATTTTGGGTTTGACCCGTCTGCGTGCGCCATTGAGTCCAGGGCGGGATGCGGTGTACGCGACGATCGATCACGGCCCGCGGTTGCTCGGCGGTCTGCGCAGAAGAGGCGGTGACGCTGGCACCAGTGGCGAGATTGGTCCAGGCGGCTTCGGCCGCGGTGGCGGGAACATCGAGCAGGGTGTGCCCCGAGTGGCACCCGACGCAGCGGACGATAGCGCCGGGTCGGGCGTAGTTATGGCCAGTCACGTGCGCGGCGCCGTCTTGGCCATACGCTTCGGTGAGGGGGACTGTCCAACTGGAGGAGCGCAATTGCTCGAACAAGGGAACGTCGGCGGGGGCGAACTCGGTCACGCGTCCGGTGGGCTCGATGGCCTTTTCGCCGAGGAGGATTGGCCAATCCTGACCCGGGAATGAGCCCGAACTCGTGCGCTGATGATCGAGGAAGAACCGAATCGTCGCGGCTTGCCCGACCCCCGGCGCATTGGGGATTTCCAGGTCGACCGGGCCGTTGGCGAACACATTCAGGTCGTCGAAGAGGAAAGTGCCGGAAGTGTCGTAGGGGCCGGTGGCGTAGGGAGGAAGCGGGGGCGCGACGGCCGAGATGGTGTCGGGAAGGATCGGGGGCAGCGTTCGTGGGATCAAGAGGGCCGCGCGGGTCTCTCCGGTCCCTACCCAGTCGAGGAGGAGCTCTGGATTCGATCCGTTGGCATTGGCGATCCAGAGGCCATAGTCCTGAAAGTGATTGGGGGCGCGGGACGCAAGAATGCGGCCATCGGGCAAGACACAGGGTTCCGCCCAATACGGTGCGGTGGTTACGCCGTACGAGGGCGGATTGTTGTAGACGTAGTTCTGATTGTCTTCCGTCACCCCGAGGAGGCCGATGTGGCGTCCGGCTCCGCGAGGCACGAGGCGAAGGCCACCAAATCCCGCCGATTCCGTCACGTGGTTGATGGGGAAAAAATTCGAAACCAAATCACCATTGGGCGTGAAGCTGCCACCGTAGGCGATGCCGCCCGTCACATCGACACTGCTCCATTTCTTCAGCTCGGTGCCGTCCGGGCGGATGCTCGCGGCGAGCCAAGTGTTGCGGGCGAGGAAAGTCATGCCGCCGCCGTTTTCGCCGGCGAGTCCGATCTGTCGGTAAATCGTGGAGCCGTTGGTGCTGGTCGACGGGTCCTCGGTCGCGACCCGGTAGTTCCGCCACCAGCGGGAGAAGACGATGTGCCCGGTCAAGGGATCGACGAGGGGCCGATCGGCGCCACTGCGCTCCGTGGTGATGCGACGGAGGTTCATTCCGTTGGCATCCACGACGAAGAGGTTGGTCGTGCGCACTCCGCCGTATTGAGCCTTGGCGGGATAACGCGTCGAGGAAAACACGATGCGGCCGTCCGGGAGGAAACACGGATCGGTGTCGTCGTGGCCGTCCATGCTCGAGGCGAACCAGCCGAAGCGGGAGAGATCGAGCGGGGCCTGATCGAAGGTTACCTGCGTGAGGCTCGTGCCGTCGGCACGGATCTTGTAGAGACGCCACGCATCCAAATCCTCTCTTGGACCGGTCGGGTAGTTGCCGGAGGGGAGACCGGAAAACGCAACCCACTGACCGTCGAACGAGACGGTGGGGGCACTCACGTCGATCAACTGGTAGGCATTGGTGGAGGGCTGACTGCCGTCGACGAGAGTTCGGATCGTGCCATTGGGCTCGCGGACGAGCAGCTTTCCCGGGGCCGCGACTTGGTAGCGACTGTAGGGACCAACCCCGGGGAGGGAGTTGGGCACGCTCCAGTAGACGGTGCCATTGGCCGGGATGGCGCGCGAGACAAAGACCACCGGCCAGCTCAAGGTCGGCTGAGAGAAACCCAGTGCGGACAGGACTCCGCACAGGAGCAACAAACGAGGCATGGGAGCATCCGGCGGCTGGGGTGGCGGGGGGGCCCTGTTCCTATCGGCACTTTGTTTCGGGGAGTGGAAATTGCGGCGACGGGTGGCGCCTTTCGGGAGCCCCTCATCCGCGAGCTCGCCCGCTGCCACTGCCGGTGTGGACGGTGGGTTCGTGCGGCGAAGCGCGCGGGGGGCCGGAGTCTCAATGTTCCGGGCGCCAGAGGGGAGCGACACCAAGACGCGCCAGAGTACCCCGGAGCGAGCCAGCCTTCTCTTCCACCGAGTCGAATCCGAGATTTCGTGGACAGGGCCGAGGGTTGATTTGACCGAATGGCGGAGGTTCGCGTAATCTCCGGCGGCGCCGCGTGCGAGTCCTCTGCGCAGGTCAGGCAACCTGAGCCCAGTCTGCCTTCGTTCTCGAGTCCAATCATGGTTCCACGAATTACGCCCTCGCGAATCCTGAGTCTCGACGCGTGGCTACAGGGTCTCCAGGCGGCAGCGGTCTTTGCCCTCTGCATCCTGAAGTTGGACGACTGGTTCCCGGGTTTCGACGACTGGTGGCATTCCTTCTTCGCGCACGTGCGGCCTCTCTCCTACGCGTGGTCGGAAGTCATGCGTGACAGCCACCCACCGCTCGCCTTCGCACCGATCCGGGTTCTGGGCGACTGCTCCATCGAGACACAACGCCTGCTCGGCGCGGTGTGGATGGCCCTGGCCGTGCCGTTTCTGCACCGGGCTGCGCAGAGGGCTCGTCTGGATCCTTGGGTCCGCCACCTCATCATTGCCTCGACGGTGTTGAGCCCGGCGTGGATTGCCATGGGAGTGACGCTGCGAGCCTACGGCGCCGGGCTGTTCTTTATGGCCGTCGCACTCTCGGCAGTCCTGGGTGCGATGTTCGAGAAGGACATCCGCTCCGCGCGGCGCGATGTTTGGTTGATGGCGCTGGCCGGCGGCTTCCTGCTTCCCTGGTCGGTCGCAATCGGCGGTGCAGTGGCGGCCACCACCCTCACACTCGCCGCGGTCGTGCGCGCATACTCGATGAAATCCCTGCGCAGCGCCTGGGACTGGCTCCTCGCCGCCAAAGGTCCGATCATCCTTATCGGCGCGAGTGTGGTCGGGATGGCGGCGTGGACGATTCTTGCCAAACGACCCCACCCCCGCCTGTGGCTCAACGAGCACTTTCCGCCTCTCCAAGGGCCACAATGGGAATGGTGGTTTGCCGCTTTGGGACGCGAATGGAAAATCCTCTTCGGCTACGACAGCGCGACCTCGAGCCCTTGGCTCGGGCCGCTCGCTCTGGCGTTTTTTCTGGTCGTTGGCACGGTCGAATTGTGCAGGAATAGGGCGCCGCGAGCGATGTTGGTCCTGTTGCTCGTGGCCCTATTCCTCACGTTTGCCGCTCTCGCCGATCTCGATCGATATCCCTTCGGCGGGAAGACTCGCCACCAAATCTTGCTCTATCCCGTGGCGGCACTGGCGCTGGCGGCGACGATAGATGCCATCGCCCGGCCCAATTGGCTCAAACGATCGATCGCGATCGTCTGCGCCGTAGCGATGTTTTGGGTACGGGCCCCGGACTTCGTGGATCGTCCCGGTCCGGACGAGTTTCAAAGTGAACTCCTTTGGGAGGACGATTCTCGTCGACTGGCAGCCCACGCGGCGCCCGAAGACACCGTCTTGTGCGACAGTTTCTCGTGCGTCGCGGTGTGGGCGTGGAGCCGAAGCCAGGGGGACGACTGGACTTTCGAGAGGATCCACCGCGACCAGGAAGCCGAGTATCACGTGTTTCGAGCCCAAAACGGAAGCCGTTCTCGGCAGGTCATCCGTCTGACCACGAGTTGGAGACTCCGCCTCGGCCAATTGGACTCGATCGCACGCACGATCGCAGCCACGCTTGGGGAGAGCCCGGGCGGCCGGGTCTGGATTTACGTGAAGATGCCGACGATTCGTCCGGACGCGCAACCACCCGGATCACCCATCGACGAAGCGCTTGCCACCGAACTCGAGAAGTGTGGGCTCCGGCTCATCGAAACCGTGCCCGACGAATTGAGCATCCTCTGGGGCGTCTCGAGGTAGCTTTGCCCCGGCGCGATTTCAGGGAGAGCGAAGTCGAAACAGGCGGTCCTGGCAGGTGGATGGGTGGAAGTAGTACTTCCGCGGATATCGGCTCTCCGCGGCGAGTTCAAAGGCTTTCGCCCAGGGGATGAACCGCAAAGGCGGTCTGCCGTCGTCTTTCCAGACGTACTCGAGCTCCTTCACGAAGAGCCATCGCGGGAGAGGTGGATTCTTCGGGGCATAGGGGACGACGCGAGTCTCGAGCCCGGCGTGTTTCAACATGGCGGCCACCTGAGGCGTGAACCAAAGCGGCATGACTGCGACTTCGTCCACCTTGTTCTCGCGCAGTTCCCGGATGATCTCCTTCATGGGTGAGTGATGCGAGATGACGGCTCCGCGAACCAGCAACAAGGGGGCGCTGGCCAAGAGCGCGAGCGCCAAGCGACGAGTCTTTCGAGAACGAAGCATCCGATCGACGATTGCGCCCATCCCGAACGCCAACGGCAACGCGCTTGTCAGGTAGTACCGAGTATCCACGAAATTGATGACCAGTCTTCCGACGAGACACACGACGACCGGAGTCAAGACCGCGAGGATGAGGATCAGCTTTTGGACGCGGGAAACCGCCGAAATGAGGATGCCACCGATGGCGATGACGAGCAGCGTCAGCGAGAACCCGCCCAAAAGACGACGGGGAAGGACCCCTTCCCAGACGGACCATCCCGAGAGTTTTTCGTACTGCCACGCCACCGCACCCAAGTCCACCGGAGCTTTGCCGTAGCCGGTCATGATCGGCAGTTTGACGGACTGGGAATCCGTAGTGCCGAACCAAAGGTCGGCCAAGGATCGCCTCATGAAAAACAGCCCCATCATGACCAAGAGTGCCGCGAGAGCGATCATCCATGGCCAAACACGTCGCAGGGTGCTCCGGTCGATCGACAGGATGCCGATCAGCACGGTGAGGCAGAGAAGACCGGCGCTCGGCACGACCGCCGCGTGGAGAATCATCGCCGGTAGCGCCACCCACCAGACCTTTCCCCGCATGGAGTTCCGTTCCAACCCAAGGCCGCACCCAAGGACGAGCGCTCCCGTAAAGATCGAGGTCGCGTAATAACGGACGTTCGCGGCTTCATGGATGAGGCTGGGATTCCAGGCCAAGAACAAGAGTGAATACAGGGCCGTCGACTTGGATCCGCTCGCCCGGCGGACAAATCCGTAGAACACGGGTAAGGCCGCGATCCAGGGCAGGGCCGACCACGCCCGCAGGGCATGGAGGTTGTCGGTCCACGATTGGGCGAGCTTCAGCCAAAGATAATAAATCGGATTCGCGATGTAGCGGCGCAACGGATCGGGCAGGAGCGAATGAAACTCGTCCTCCCACGGGAACTCTTTCAAGGCCGCGCATGCAGTGGCTGCGGCTCCGCATAACAGCACCAACCAGAAGAGAGACCGCGCCCGGGGCAAATCCCCCCTGGCGATCCTCACACACTCCGTGGGCTGCACCTCCATGTTTGCAGTCTAACCGTGTCGCGAGTTGGGTGCTGTTCCACTGGAGGCGGGTGATTCGCGACGTCGCGCCCCTCTTGGCAGGGGGCTATCGAGAAGAAGGGGAATTGGAGGAAGTGCCAAAACCGAGGCCCTCCGGCATGGCCCAAACCGAAGTTTCAGCGGCACACCATGAAAAGCCCGCAGCTTGTGCGGGAATTTCGTGGTGCGCGGATACGCCTCTATCCCGGGCTCCTCACATTCCATGAATGAGGGCCTGCCGGCTCAGGAAGGTCGGGGTCCCGAGCACCACGCCACCCTCGGTGCGGAACTCGCCGAGAGAGTCCTCGTTTTCGGTGCGGGGCGCCGTCTTGGTCTTCGGCGCCGAGTTTGCGAGGTCGACAAAGAACGCACTCTCTCGGTCGGGCTTCGTACCGCTTTCGGCCGGGTCGAGGGTTTTCGCGAGCCCGAAGCCCAGGACCTTCACTCTTCCTTCGGGAGGAGTGATGCGGACGTTGGCGGGCTTGAGGTCGTGGTGCACGATGCCGCGTTCGTGCGCTGCTTCGAGAGCTTCCGCGATTTGGCGGGCGACTGCGGGCCGCGGCTCAAGCGATGGGCGAGGTCTTCCCGTTCGACGAGCTCCAGCACGAGGTAGGCGACGCCATCATGCTACTCAAAGCAGTAGATCTAGGCGATGTGAGGGTGATTTAGCGCCGCCAGGCTGCGCGCCTGTCATGACGTGCGCTGGGACTCTGGCCGGCAGCGTGGGGATCAGCGGCTGAATGGGTTGCGCCGCTGTCTTAGTAGGCGAAGGCGGTGAAGCCGCCGGAGGGAGAGGGGAGCAGGAGGACGGAGTCGAGGGAGGGGAGAGGCAGACCGGGGCCGGCGGAGAGGGCGATGGCGCGGGGGCCCGTGGTGACGGTTCCGCCGGGAGTGAGGAGGGTCAGGGGGGGAGGGGGCGAGGATCCGCCGGGAGTGATGCCGATGACCGTGGAGGAGGGGGAGACGAGGCCGGTGATGCTGCGAAGTCCCTTCATGGTGACAATCGTGGGCGCGGAAGGGCCGGACGCGGGCGTGATGAGGGCGATCTCGAAGTCCGCGGTGGCGGGGTGATTGGCCATCGGGATGCCGCGGTAGGCGACTCGGAGCGTGGACGCCTCGTAGTGGAGAGCCACCGAATAGCGTGCAGTGGGAACGAGATCGTGCCAGATTCCCACCGACCTTGGACCCTGGATGAAGTTGCTGAGGGCGCTCGTCGGGCTCGAAGGAGGAGGCGCACCGCCGTCGTCAGATCCGAACATGAGACGGCCGTTGGAGCTCACGACTACGGAGGAGTAGGTCTGACCGAAGAAGCGGAAGGGAGGAGCGCCCATCGGCAGGTTGAAAGTCGTCGTGCTGTCATTCTCGAACGGGCCGGGGATGTTCTTCTCGGGATTGGCAGTGAAATTGACCCTGATCGGCTGGGACACGAAGAAACCTTCGTTGCTGGTCGAGTCGGAGGAGGCGACTTGGAGGCGAAAGCCCATGCCTAAAAGCATCGGATCCGCCGGAAAAGGAACTGCCAACGTGAACTCGTTGGGGGTGCCCGGAGTGCAGAGTCCGAGTCCGCAGCCGAGAGGGATAATGTCCAGGAAGTCGGGCAAGTCAGGGCGAATGTTGATGATGCGCCCCATGGAAGTGCGCAGGAGAGGCGCTGGGGCGGGAGCATTGGGCAATGCGAAATTCACGCCGAGAAAAAGCAAGGCGCCGGGATTTTCGTAAGTGACCGAGATCGGCAGGGTGGTCCCCAACGGAAGGTCCACACAAGCCTCGCGGTGGGGCGCCCCCGTAGCCTGGGCGATGTCCAACGCCAGGTCACCGCTATTGGTCTGAAATGTGGGTTCCGTCCCGACTAGACCGTAGCGCACCTTTGCGTACACGAGGACATCGGAACCGGGAGTTGCAGTCGGGTTGGAGAGGAGGCGCCCGGTCGGAATACGAAGGCGGGAGTCGGCGCCGGAAGTTCCGGCTGAATTGGTGAGCCCGGCACGGATCGAAGTGGTACCGGGTGTCCGCACGAGAATCCCTAGTTTGTCACCAGCGCGCAGCGTCCATTGAGGATTGAAATCGAGAGTGGTGAGCGGATTCAGCGAGGACAGGTCGGCCTCGCCGCAATGGTGTTGATGCCATTGCGGCGGTGGCAGGGCAAAGGCGCCTCCCGGATCTCTCGCCACCCACACCTCGATGGGCACGGTGCCGGCAGCGCCGATCAGCCCGAAGTCGAGGCCGGTGATCACGACACTCTCGCCCGGAAGCAGGCCGGGAGTCTCGATGTCGAAGGCGATTCCTTCTGTCGGAATCGGTAAGGCTGCCGGATCGGCAATGAGCTCTTGGTCGGAGACGTTGGTCAACCGGGATGCGAAATTCAGGCGTCGCTCCCCCGAGGTCGTGGTGTTGACGAAGAGCCCGACCACCGAGGATTGCTCGCAGTCGAGGAAGCTGACCGACTCGGTGGTGTCGTTGTCGGAGAGGTTGGTGGTTGCGAATGAGCTTCCGGTGGCCTCCATCCGGGCGAGCTCGACGTCGACCTCCTGGGTTTCCACGAGCTTGGAGATGATCGAGACGGACCCGTCGGAGGCCGCTTTGATGTCGATGTCTTCGGGCTCGGCGCTGGTGTGATTCGTTGCGACCACCGCTTCCGCCGTCCAGCGGCCGCAACTTTGGTCCCACCGACGGTAGTGGAGGGTGTTGCCACTGGAGTTCGCTTTGACATAAGCGGCGTGGAGGTCGCCGTCGTTCGGCGACGCCGTGATACGGAGCGGTCCGTCCGGAATGGCGTCAGCGTCTCCAAAGAAGCCAATCGTCGTCGTGGAGCTCGTGGTGGTCGGCGCGCCCGATGCAAGGTCCCACAGGAGTGCCGCGGCCCCGGGTGACGGGGGACAGGGAGGCGATCCGGTGGGAGGCCCCATGGCGAACTCGGTGGGCGCACTTCGGATCCAGTCGCCAGCGGAGGCTAGCTCGGAGTCGGCTGCGGGGAGTCGGGCATGCGCGAGGACGCTCGAGCCGAGGTTCGAGTGGGCTCGGAACCCGGCGTGGAGGAATCCGTCCGACGTTCGGGCCAGTCGAATATCGGAGAGGACGAGACTGGGCGGCATAGCGGGGTTCGCCAAAGTCATGGCTCGTAGGCCCTGTCTCAATGTGGATGTGATGCCGGGGGCTTGGTTGCCGCCGCTTGGTGGAGTCACCTCGAATTGCCGCACGTCGGAACCGCCGGTCGCGTCGGGAATCGTGCACCAGACGATGGCCGATGAGCCTTCATCATCCGGGATCACCACCAGCCCCGCCGAACTGGGAACCGGCCCGCCGCTCGGGACGCTTGCAATCAGGGCCGGCGCACTGACCACGAGTTGCGGCCCGCAAGCCGGGTTGAGCGGGGCATCTTTCACCATCACGAGATAAATCTCGTGGACGAGGAGGGGGCCGGCAAAGCACCCCAGCGCAAAATAGGTCCACTCGCCGCCGCGTGGGCAGGCCATCGCCCAGTGCGTCACCGGACCCGCGGCGGGGGGGAGCGGAAGGACGACGCTGGTCGACTCGGTCGCAAAGCCACCGCTGGTGACCTCTTTGGGGGTGACTTCCACCCGCGCGGGATCTCCGATCCAATCCGCGCAAAGGACGATGCCGGAGTTGGAGGTGCCGGCCACGTTGCACGGACCCCCTCCGCACGCGCCACCCGAGGGAGGCCCTTGGGCATTGACCACACCGAGAAAACCTTGCCCCGAAGTCTGGCCGGAGTAGGAGGAGGGGGCGGACTGTTGTTCCGTCTGGGCGGCTAGGCTCTGGGCTACCACGACCAGAAGCGCCAGGGGAAGGGTAGGAATGGTGACACGCATGGATCAGATCTCGATGAGTGGATGATGGCGGGTCCATGTCCGGGGAATCGAACTCGTTACCGACCGGAAGTACGCGACCGAACACTCGGCGCAGCCGAGCCTACATCTCATCGAAAGAAGCGGATATTTCGGGGTGTAGATGGCCCTTGAGGCGGAGGATGGCGCGATGGAAGCGCACCCGGAGCGTGGCCGCATCAGCGCCCAGAGCAACCGCCAGGTCTTCGTAAGATTCTTCTTCGAGGCCACGTCGCACGATCAACTCACGATCACTCTCCGAGAGGGACTGGAGAGCTTCCCAGAGGGCTTCGACGGCCTCGGAACGGCAGATCCGAGTGACCAGCCCGGTCGTCGGCGAGGAACTCTGCTCGATCGCGCGCTCCTGGTCCACCTCGGCGCCTGCACCGTGCGCGCGTCGGCGGGCGGAGGCTCGCAGCCAATTCATGAAGTCCTGCTTCAGAGTGGTATGGAGATAGCTGCGGAGTACCGGCGTGTACCGATTGTCCCGCGGCTGCAACTGTGCGAGCTTCGGCAAGGTGATCGCCCAGACTCTCTGCACGAGATCCTCGGGCTCGATGCCCGGCGACCGCAGTCGGCCGACGCGATTGCGAGCGTGCATCAGCAGGAGTGGCGAGAACTGGCGCACGACCCAATCGAGGCTTGCGAGATCGCCCAACAGGGCGCGTCGCACGAAGTGGGTCGTTTCTTCTCCGCTGGGAGCCACAGGGGGATGCGAATTCGGAGTGGGTAGGGGGGCGGGGTTCACGCCCTAAGCGTAGGCGGTTTTTCCGGCGACGGGACAGGCAAACTCAGGATTTTCTATCCGCATTAATGGCACTACCGGACCAACCCCCAGGGTGGACCGAGGCCCGGAACCGTGACATTTTGTCACGCTCGGGCCGCGCGGATCCTCGTGGGGGCAGCCGGCGGACCAGGCTTCGACACTCAGCGGGCTGACCAGTCGTAGCGGCCGTTCGAGGTGGGTTGGAAGCTGATTTGGTTCCAATCGGGGAGAGCCCCTGACGTCAGCAATTCCACGCAGAGGGGGCCGAACTCCGATTGGCTGCCCGCCGCCGACGTGATGACGGTAAAGCCCACCGGACTGCTCCAAGCCCCCGGGGTGACCCCGAGCACTCGCGGAATCGACGGCGGGAGTGCGACTACACTCTCCAGTCCTTGGATCGTGATGGTCGTCGGACCACCGTTTGGACCCTCCGGAGTGGTCAACACGATCTCGAAACTCACTTCGGCGGTGCCGTCGGCGGTCGGGATTTGTTCGTACCGAATCCGAAGCTCTCCGGCGGCGTAGTGAATGACGACGGGGCGCGAGGGAGAGGGGGCCAGGGGTACCCACAGTCCGACGGCGGGCGGCCCGGCGCGGAAGTTGGCGGCATTCCCGACCGCTCCCGAGGATGTGGACGTTCCGGACAAAGATCCGAAGCAGACTCGTCCATGCGCGTCGATCCAAAGGTTGCGATAGGTGTGCCCGAAGATCGACAGCGACGGAGCTTCGGGGGGCAGTCGATAGGAGGTGGGTTCATGGGAGATCGGCCCCGGAACGAACAACTTCGGATCGGAGACAACTGCGACATCCACCGGCTGCGACAGGCAAAAACCCTCCTCGCTGCTGCTATCGATGCTGAGCGCCTGCACGCGGAGATTCGTTCCGATCAGCGATGGCAAATCGGGAATGGGAATCGCCGCGGAGCGGGACAATCGAAGCGAGCTGCCATCAGAAGACGCCCGCCAATCGATCGGGAAGAACTGGAACGGGGCGCCGGAAGTCACATCCAAATTGAGGATACGCCCCCCCGCGCTGCGGTGGAGCGGGGCACCGCTCACCGAAGGAAGATCCGGAGAGCCGACGGCGATCCAGATCTGCTCGGCGGGACTTCGATGTCGCAGCGCGACCGGAAGGACTCCACCCGGGCATATCTCCACGGCCGCTGCGCGCCTCGCGTCACCCTCGGCTCGGCAAATGTCGAGGCCGAGCTCGCGCGAGTTGATTTGAAAGCGCGGCGATGTCCCGTGGGGTCCGTACGAAAGTGCCACGATCGGATGGGCCGGGGGGCCGATCGCGGCGGCGAGTTCGTTGCGCACGTAGCCGGCTGAGATGCGTAGAAACTGATCGGTGGCGGCGACCCCCAACCCGTTGGCTTCGCCGATGCGCACCGCAGCCCGACCAGGGCTGCGAACGAACAGGCTCATTCGCCTTCCGCCACCCAAGAGCCACTGCGGAGGGAACGGGAGTTCCGTGAGACCACTCTCGCTTTGCTCCAGAATCGTGCCTGCGTACGCGAGGGCCCAACTCGAGATCGGAGCGCCGGCGGCGCCGCGAGGATCGAAGCTCACCCACAGCTCGACGGGAAGACCCGCATCGTAGGGCGCCAAGGCGACGGAGATTCGGTCCAAGAGTAGGGCTCTCGACGAGGGTCCGGCCGAAGCTTCGACATCGAATGCGATCCCTTCGACTTCCGACACGACCGTGGGAATCGAAGTAGCGAGTCGGGAGGTGGAACTGGAGGTCAACCGAGACAGGGCGTGCAGCGCTCGGCCAAGCGAGGGGTCATCAACAGTGAAGAGACCGACCACCGCCGACTGGGCACAATCCAGGAACGACGGATCTCGGGCACCCGGATGCTCCGAGGCGATCAACGAATCCTGGGGGCTGAACTCCGAGTTGCCTTCGCGCAGGCGGGCCAGTTCGATCCGCACTTCCTGCGTGCGCACGACGCGGGCAATGATCGAGACGTCGCCGGTGCCATCGGACCGGATGTCGATCTCCTCGGGTTCGCCGTCCGTCCAACTGGAGGGAACCGGAATGGGAGGGCCGAAGCGACAACACTCGCTCCAATAGCGTCGATAGAGGAGGGAGCGGGTCGTGCCGAGGTCGCCCACGTAGACCACATGCATGTCGTCATCGATCAGGGACGCGGTGATGCGGATCGGACCATCCGTAAGCGGACCGACCGCCCCAAAGAACCCGATGAAAGGCAGAGCTGCGCTCAGCGCCGGCGCCCCGTTACCTGGCGAGGGTGGGCATGCTGCCGGCGGACTTCCGCTGCTGCCGCACGCCGAGGACACGTTGGCGGAGGGGGGTTCCGTGGCAAATTGCACCGGCTCCGAAATCCGCCACGGCGGAGCATTCGAGTTCGTCGCTTCGGCAGCTTCGAGGCACGCATGGAGGAGGGCGGTGCCGCCCTCCGTACGTGGAGTTTGCCAGACGGCATGGAGGATGCCGTTCCGCGCCGGCGCGAGGCGCAGCTTGGAAACCACCAAGGGCGCTGCCATCGGTGAAGCCTGCGAGATCCTGGCGCGCAGAGAGTCCCTGGTCGTGGTCTCGATGGTCGGCGGCCCTTCCTGGTCGATGGGCGGTTGCACGACAAATTGTCGAACATCAGTGTCGCCGGCGCCGTCCGGCACGGTGCACCAGACGACGGCGTCTCCATTGAGGGGACGAGGGAACACGGTCAGCGTGCAAGAGGTCGGTGGCGGTGCTCCGGGCGGCAGGACGGTGGACGATAAGACCGCGGCAGTGCTGACATCGAGTGGAGCGGTCAGCGGTGAGGCATCCGGCGAGTACCGGAACATCACCAGGTACTGGCGGTATTCAGACGGTCCTTCGAAGCAGCCCATGAGGATATAGGTCCACGGATCGCCGGGGGGGCATGCCATCGCCCAGTGCGTGACGGAGCCGGGCTCGCCCGGGATCGCGAGGACGATGGGCATGCTCTCCGGACTCGCGCCGAAATCACCGGGCTCTTTGGTCGCGATCATCATGCGCGCCGGGTCTTCGACGAGATCGGCGCACACCACGATTCCGCCGTTGGTCATGCCGTGTGTGTCCACCTGGTCGCGAATCTCGGCGATCATCGACGGGTTCGCGGACAGGCTCCCGATCACGGTGCGACCGGCCGTCCGCACGAGTGGATGGCTCGAGAGCTGCGTGGAGAGAGACTGCGAAATGAGGAGGCTCGAAAGCAAGAGAAAAAAGACCGTGACTCGAAACTCTGTTCCATGGTGAGAATTCATGACAGATCTCCTGGAGGGAAAGAAGGAAACCCGTCTCTCCATGTGCGTCGGCTTCGAGTGGTTACCGAATTCGAGCGACGAAAATGTTTCGGATGGAAACGAAATTTCGCGAGCGACTTATTCGTCGAAAAGGGTGTCTCGACGGAATGGACTCGTCTCGGATCGAAACTCGACGGGAATGCGTCTGTCACTGCGGATGACATTGGCCGTCTACTGCGTGAAAATTGAATGCGCGAAATGCTCCGCGAGACGCTATGATGCCCCGCATGGGACCCTTGCCGGATCGTGTGCGTGCGGATTTCTACGAGGCGTGCCTGACCGATCGCCACGGAGGTGGACTGCGATCATTGGCGCATTATCAGGCACTGTTTCCGGGGCACGAGACCCGGATCGCCGAGGAGTATGCCGCCCTCATGAGCAGCGGGCCGGCTCCTGCTCCCGATCTTTCACCTTCCCCTTCCCCCGGTGACAAGATCGGTGACTACGAACTGCACGGGGAGATTGGACGTGGCGGCTTCGGCGTCGTCTACCGTGCCTTCGACCGTCGCCTGAAGCGCCATGTCGCGCTGAAAACCCTGAAGGGTCTCGGCATGCTGCAAGGCCTTTCGAGATTCCAGCGGGAAGCGATGCTCTTGGCCCGCATCAATGACGATGGGGTGTGTCGGGTCTACGACGCCGGAGCTTCCGACGGGACCGCGTACATCGCCATGGAGTTGATCGAAGGCCGCCCGCTGTCCGAGTGGCTGGCGCAGGCCCGGGAGGAGGTCTTGGCCCATCGGAGCGGGCACCATCTACGCATCGTGAAAATCCTGGAACGTCTGAGTCGGGCACTCTCGGTCGCGCACGGGGCGGGAATCGTGCATCGAGATTTGAAGCCCGCCAATGTGATGGTGCGGGACGGCGACCAGCCGGTGCTGTTGGATTTGGGAATCGCTTCCGTTTCGGACGAGGCCGCGGAAGCGCTCACCCTCACCGGCGAAGTGTTCGGAACGGCCGCTTACATGTCACCCGAGCAGGTGCGCGGCGAGAAAGTCGATGCCCGGGCTGATGTCTGGGCATTCGGAGTGCTGGCATTCGAAGCGCTGATCGGTCGTCGGCCCTTCGAGGCGCATTCGAGAGATGCGCTGTTCCACAAAATCCTCCACGAACCGGCTCCCGACCTCCACCGCTTAGACCGTCGGATCAACCTCGATCTCTCCACGATCGTCGCCACTTGCCTGGATCGAGATCCCGCCCGTCGCTACGAATCGGCTGCCCCGTTGCTTGCGGACTTGACTGACCATGTCGCCCATCGACCGATTCGAGCCCGACCGGCTGGCCCGTTCTTGCGAGCCACACGCTGGGTTCAGCGGCATCCCGCCCTGACCGCGACGGCGTCGATCGTCGCCGTGGCCACCGCGATTATCTGCGCGGTCTGGCTGTCGCGGGAGCGGGTTGCACGCAACTTCGAACAGGTCGCGGATCTCGCCCGCGCTCGCAGCCTCCTCATCGAAGCCGATATCCTTACCGCCGGGCGCCCCGAGATGATTGCGCGGGGGGAATCATGGATCGAGACCGCCAAGACACTCGTTTCCCGTCTCGAAGCCTACGAGAATGAACTACGGGGCCGTGAGCCCGCTCCTCTCACGCCCGAGCTCCAGCTGATCAGCGACCAACTGCGTGAAATCGCCTACCCCGAGCTGGCTTTGGATGTAGCGACTTGGAAGTTGGGCATCCAAGAGCTCGAGAGGCGTCTCGCACTTCCCGAGGAAGCCGAGAACGCGGATGAACACCGGAACAAAATCTCGGTCTTCACCGGAGAGCTCGAGGCTCTGGAAATCAGGCCCGAGTTACGGGAGACCTTCTTCCCGGTCAATACGAATGACGACGAAGCTTGGGCGGATCACCAGTTGGCTATGTTGGCCTTGAAGCTCCGGCAGGTCGCGATCCTCCTACCAGCGATCGAGGCGAGCCATCGGTCCGCGGTGGAGATCCACGGTCCTCTCTCGAAAAGCGAAGGCGAGAGCTGGATCGCTGCCAGACGGCTTCTGGCCGAAGATCCGAGATTCTCCAATGTAATTCTCGACCCGGTTCGCGGTCTGGTCCCTCTGGGGAGAAATCGGGAATCGCGTCTCCTCGAATTTTGGGCGCGAACGACCGGTCCTAGGCCGGAATGGCAGAGCGACTTTGCGGAGGGCAGCTCGGTGGCCTCGGCTGGAGACGGGATGGTTTTTGTTCTTCTACCGGGAGGTCGGTTCTTCACGAGATCCGCACAGGGGCAGCCGCACGCAAAAGGTCGAGCCTTCGAGCTCTCTCCGTTCTTCATGGCGAAGCACGAGACCACGCGGGCTCAGTACATCCACCTGACGCGTGCTCCCGACCCGAGTGCCCAGCGAGTCGGGATCATGCTGCCGCATGGAGTCAGAGTGACTAGTCGGTTCCCGTTGACACGGGTTCACCATCACGGCGCTCGCATGCTGGCTCAGGCCGTCGGGGTTCCCGGATGTGATTTGCCGACGATTCACCAATACATGTGGGCGATGAGTGAAGGCGGAAAGTCCGTGGATTGGCTTTGGGAGCATCATCGGTCTTTGGAGGGGAGAGAGAATCTCCGCTGCCAGGGAGACGATCCGACGGTCACTGCGCGTGAGGGTGCCCAGAAGGACGGTTTCGCCTGGGATGCTCCCGTCGATGGTCTGGTCGGCAATGCATGGGGTCTCTTCGAACTGTTCGGAAACGTGTCCGAGTGGGCCCGTGATGGAAATTTCTGTCACTCGAATTTCCGTGATTCCGATGGCGAAGGCCGCGAACTCAACTTGACTACGCGGTTCGCCATGGGCGGACACTTCGACTTGCCTCCTGGGATCTTGGACCGTGGCCACGGACTCATCGGAGGGCTCTCCCCCACCGATCGTCGCAGTACCACTGGTTTCCGAGTCGCGATTCCGCTGGTTCCGCCGAAGTAAGAAGTCTTCGATTTAGAGGGTCAGCGACAATACCCAGTCGGAAGCGAAGAGGCTGCCGAAGCCAGAGAGGGTGACTGGGAAGTAGGAGATCGGCAGCATTCCCTGGAGATCGAGGAACGTGGAGACGGGGCCGGCCACAGGGTTGAAGCAGCTCGGCCAGTTCAGCGGTGGGAAGGTAAACCCGAAGGAACCGGTGGTCGCGGCGCCCGTGACGACCCGCAACACCGTGGGTGGCGAACTGCACGGGTTGTTCGACAGGGCCACGCCGAAGTAGACGGTCAGGGAACGGTTGTAGGGAAAGACCCCGCCGGTCCACGCCCCGAGGGGAAGCGCGACGAGGCCGGTTGGGATCGGAGTGCCGCTCAGCGGCACGCTGCCGATCGGCGACGGGGAACCGCAGCAGTCGATTGTGCTCAGCACTTGATGCCGGAACGGCCCGGTACCGGGGCCGAGCGGAAGCAGGCAGTTGTTGGAACTCGTGGTCAGGCTTCCGGTGGCGACGGGAGTGTCGCCGAAGCAGTTGTAGACGAACGGGCTCCAGACGAGGGAAGAATGACGCGAGGAATCGCCGATGACCGGACCTTGCGGCTCGGCCGTGGTCGTCGGTGCGTAGTTGAAGTTCCCGGGAGCAACGATGTGGTAGGTGGTGGTGCCGGAGGAGAGTGGAGCCACCGCGTTGGTCGAAAAAGGCGAGTGTTGGAGTACGCCGGGCCAATGGGACAGACAGAGCGCGCCCGTCGGCGAAGAACCGGCGTTGCACTCGAAGTCGATGAATCCAGTGAAGTGCACGGCTTGGGAGTAGGGTGGCTCGGAGATCGGGGGGACCAAACCGGCGGCCGAAGCACTGAGGTTCAAGAGCAGGTCGCCATTCAGGAGGAACCGCCAGACTTGGCCCGGCATCCCCGTCGGAGAGAGTTCTCGCCACACCCGCGCGTACTTGCCCAACAAGGTCCCGTTGCAGGTGAACAGGGGCGAGAGCATCAGCACGTTGAACACGGCGTAGTCGCAGAGCGGAGTGTAGACGGGGGCGGAAATCACGATGCAAACCTGTGATTGAAAGAGGACGTTGCCGCAGCCGTCGATCATCCCGTAGACCCCGTAGTAGCCGGTCTGCGCCAGCGCCGGGAGCACGGGTGTTACCGGCGCACAGCAGCCGGTGTCGAAGCCGTCGGCTCCGGGAGCGCACTGGGCTGGCACGTAGCCGTCAAGCAGGAACAAGCCGACCACGAGGGCGCACGCGCCGCCGACCTTCAAGCAGTTCATGGCATCCGCTTCCTGGCCCTCGCGGGCCTACGGGTTTCGACCAACCGCGAAGCCCCATCATGCCCCCCCTCGTTCACTTCTGGGCACCAATCCCGGAATTCCCTCCCTCTATTTGGCACGCTGAACGATAGCCATGGCCTGCGATCGTGGATCGCCTGTTCCGCTGGGACTCTGAGCCCGTAGCCCAGGGGCCCAAACCGGAGCGCAACCGACGATGCGGGGAGCGGAACCACCATCGGCCGGCTCGCCTCGGCCAGGAGTGATTGGGTGGCGAAGATCACTCGCTGAGAGGAGCGCTCAGGTCACGAAAAGTGGGACTACGCCGAAGAAAGATCGGAACTTCCCTTCTGGAAGTTGGCGGTCGGCTCGGGGCGGTGGCGGGCGGATCTGGTGATCCGCGGTCCAGAGGGGAGATCCGGCGGCGCTGGCCGTGGCTCGGACGGCATCGAGGATTTTGAGCAACTCGTCGAATTCGGAGGCGGCGAACCGACTTTCGGGGCCATGCGGCATCAGGTCTGTGAACCGAGATTCATAGAGCCTTTCGGGGGAGACGACGCCGTGTTCGGTCAAATGGTCGACGACGAGGTTGACGAACTCGATCTGGTTGGCGGTCAGCGTCTTGCCAGCGAGGCACGAGCCTATGGCTTCCATGGCGGCATCACAATCCATCCTCTGCGCGCGGACACCCTGGAGGGCGGCGTAGGAGGAGCCGCGGTCGCATGACTCGCTCAACGTGAATGGCTGCTTGAAGTCGTTGCCGGAGCGGTAGAGACAAAGCGTCGACAGAAGCCGCGAGGTGCGCCCGTTTCCGAAGAGGAATGAGTGGATATGCACGAGCTGGAACTGTACGATTCCCGGCACCAGGCCGGGATGGACCGCGGTCTTGGAGCGCAGCCAAGTCACGAGCCCTGCCATCCGTGGCGGCACCTCTTCCGGCGGGGGCGGCGGGTAGACGACTTCCCGCGTCCGGCTGTAAGCGACGAAGCTGTGGATCGTTCGATCATGACCCGGCCGGGCCGCGCCGCCGCGGACGCCCTCCACGAGGCGCTTGTGGATCTCCCGCACCAACGACTCGGTGATCGGCTCGCCGCCCCCGGGATACTGTGCGACCCTCTTCTTAGCAGTCCGAGCGACGCAGAGGGGCGCCTGATTTTCCCCGAGCGCACTCCCCCTCCGGTCTGACCTACCACTCTCAGCACTCTGGTCCATGTGGTAGCCTATAACCAGCAATCATGCTTTTCGAAACTCTCTCACTTCAGGGTTTCCTTTCGTTCGGCTCCGACCCGGCCGAAATCGAACTCCGTCCACTGAACGTGGTAATCGGGCCCAACGGGAGCGGAAAATCGAATCTGATCGAGGCCCTCTCGGTGCTCAGGGCCGTACCGACGGACCTTCCGCTTCCGATCCGCAACGGTGGTGGGGTTCGCGACTGGCTGTGGAACGGTCCGCACCCGGCCAGCGAGGCTAGACTCGAAGTTGCCATCTGCCCGGGACGACTTACGAGCTTTCCCAAGCAGAACCCGACCATCCGCTACTCGCTCGGATTCGGAGTCGAAGGAACCAGGCTCAACGTCGTCGACGAGCGACTCGAAAATACGACTGCACAGGGCTACAAGGGCAAGCCCTACTTCTACTTCGGTTACGAAAACGGCCGCCCGATGTTGAATGTACGGCCGAAGCCAGAAGACCAGGTGCAAAAACGATACTTGGAGCGCGCCGAACTCGACCCGACCCAGTCGATCATCAAGCAGCGTCGCGACCCCGAGTCGTATCCGGAGCTCAGCCGCCTCGGTGACCTTCTCCGAGGGATCCGGATTTACCGCGACTGGAGCTTTGGCCCGACTTCCAAACTCCGCGAAGCCTGCCGATCTGATGTTGACACTTCCGATCTGAGCGAAACCCTCGACAACCTTCCTGCGCGGTTGTTGACTCTTAAGCTCGACTCGGCAACCGAAAAGAGAATTCAGGGACTGCTTAGAACATTGGGTGACGACTACGAGGACTTCAAAATCGCTACAGAGGGTGGACTCCTTCAGCTCTACGTTCAAATCGGGGGCCGTAACGTAGCCGCACGGCGACTCTCGGACGGCACTCTCCGCTTCCTCTGTCTCCTCGCGATCCTGGTCGACCCGGAACCACCGCCCCTCATCGCGATTGAGGAGCCCGAGCTGGGCTTGCACCCTGACATGTTCCCGACGATCCGCGACCTCCTGCTGGACGCAAGCAGCCGCACGCAACTCGTTGTGACCACGCACTCCACGCAGTTGGTCGATGCGTTGACGGATCACGCCGAGTGCGTGATGGTCGCGGAGCGACGAGAGGGAGTGACGTCGATTTCCAGGCTCGAGCAGCCCGAAGTCGACCGGCGCAAGTCGCAGGGAGGGCTCGCCCGCCTTTGGATGTCGGGCCAGCTCGGAGGTACGCGCTGGTGAGCCGGAAGTCCGGGCCCGGAAAGACCCACGACCCGAAATTCGCCATCTTCGTCGAGGGTGGCGGAACCGATAACGACTCTCTGAAGACCGAGTGCCGAAGGGCTTTTAGCGAGTTCTTCACCCGCGCTGGGCTCACCGGAGGGATGCCAAGAGTGTATCCGTGCGGCGGAAGGAACCAGGCTTATGAGGCCTTCGAGGCTGAGCTCCGAACTTCCGGGCGGACCGACGTCAATCTGTTGCTAGTCGACTCCGAGGAGGAGATTGCCCAGGGCGAGAATTCCTGGGATTTTGTCCAAAGGCGAGACAACTGGAAACGACCCGCCGGAGCCACCGACGAGCAGCTCCATCTCATGGTGCGCTGCACCGAGTCCTGGTTTCTTGCCGACGTCTTGGCCCTCGAAAGGCACTTCGGCAAAGGATTCGAATCGAATCGACTCCCAAAGACGGGGCGACCGATCGAGTCGATCCCGAAGGAGCAGGTCTTGGCCGGGCTGAGTGAATCCGTCAAAGACACCACAGCGCTTCGTCGCTACGACAAGGGACGTGACTCCTTCAAGATCTTGGCAACCCTCGATCCTGGCCGCGTGGAGGCGGCAAGCCCTAGAGCCAAACTGTTCCTTGATCATGTCAGGCGCGTCGCGGAGGGTCGACGAACTTCTCGAAAATGACGGGCACTTTGCAACCCACCCTTGACCGCGGCGGGTTGATCCTGGTGATTCGCGAACCAGAGGAGCCGAGGGGCTGTCGGCGGCATCGATAGACGATCGCGATTTCCTCGACCACCACACCGCGCCGATGAAACCACAGAAGTGCTAGCCAAGCGGCCGCAGTGGTGACGAACGACGTGCGGAGAGCGTGGAGTGTGAGTCAGGAACGCTCGAGTTGGTCGAGTTCGAGGGCGGTGGATTCCCAGGCGGCGGTGGCGGCTCGGATCTTTTGGTCGGTTTCCTGGAGGATGCGAGTCAGTTCGGCGCCGCGTTGGCCGGTTTGCCAGACCTTCGGATCCTCGAGGGCCAGGATCGTGGAGGCCTTCGTATTTTCGAGGGCTTCGACTTCGCGCTCGAGGGTTTCGATGCGTTTGCGCAGGGTCCTTTGTTGGGACTTTTGGGCGGGGCTCGAGGTCTTGGCGACGGCGGTCGGCGCCGGAGAGGCCGCCGTCGCTTTGTTCGGGGTCGCCGTCCCGGCTGTCAGCGCGGCGCGGGCCGAATTGGACTTCGTCTTGTGGAGGTAAAACTCGTAGTCGCCTTCGTACCTCGTCAACTTGCCGCCGGCGGTGTGGATGACCTTGTTGGCCATCGCCTTGATGAAGTACACGTCGTGGGAAATGAAGACGAGTGTGCCCTCGAATTGCTTCAACGCGTCGACCAGGGCGTCGATACTCGACATATCGAGATGTGTGGTCGGCTCGTCCATCAAGAGCAGGTTCGGAGGATCGAGGAGTAGTTTGACCAGGGCCAGTCGGCTTTTTTCGCCGCCGCTCAGCACCTCGATTTTCTTGTAGACGTCGTCGCCCGAAAACAGGAATGAGCCGAGCAGGGTGCGCACGAACAAATCGGTCACTTTGGCCTGGGTGTCACTCGCCTCGGCAAGCACGGTGCGCTCGGGCTTGAGCATTTCGACGCGGTATTGCGAGTAATAAGCGGCGGTGACGTTATGGCCGAGGCCGCGCTCGCCGCGACTTGGAACCAACCGCGCGGCCAGGAGTTTGAGCAGGGTCGACTTGCCGGCTCCGTTCGGACCGACCAGCACGATGCGCTCCCCGCGCTCCACTTCGAGATCGACGCCCTGGTAAACCGTCGTCGCTCCGTAGGCGAAGTGCAGGTCTTTCAGCCAAACGACGCGCAAGCCGCTGCGGACCGGCTGGGGAAACCGGAATCCCACCTTCTTGTCGTCGGCGACCGGCGCCTCGATCTTGTCCATCCGCTCGATCTGCTTGAGCTTGCTTTGGGCCTGAGTCGCCTTGCTCGCCCTCGCGCGGAAGCGATCGACGTAATCTTGAAGATGCGCGATCTGCTCCTGCTGCGTCTGGTACGCGGCGAGAAGCAAGGCATCCGCCGCCGCGCGCTGGATCAGGAACTTGTCGTAATTGCCCGTGTAGCGGACGAGCTTCCGCTGGCGAATTTCGACGATCGCGGAGACGAGCGCGTTCAAGAATTCGCGATCGTGGGAAATGACGAGGATCGCGCCGGAGTAGGAGCGCAGGTACTCCTGGAACCAAAGCAGGGATTCGAGATCGAGGTGATTGGTGGGCTCGTCGAGCAGCAAAAGATCGGGCTCGAGCGTGAGCAGTCGGGCGAGGTGCGCGCGCATGACCCAGCCACCGCTCAGTTCCCTCGCCGGCCGGTCCATGTCACGATCCCGAAAGCCGAGTCCACTCAGCATCTGACGAGCCTTGGCCTCGACGTGATACCCGTCCAGTTCGCGGAACCGCTCGTGGGCGTCATCGTGAACGTCTTCGGGGTGCGTCGCTTCGGTCGGGTGATCGAGGTCCCAGGCCTGCACGCGGCGGCGCACGCTCAAAAAATCGGGAGTGATGGCCACCGCGATTTCGAAGGCGCTCTCGTCGCCCACCGGAGCGCTCTCCTGGGGCAAGTAGCCGACCTTGACGTCGCGATCTCGCTTGATGCGGCCCTCGTCGACCGGCTCCTCACCCAGAATGAGGGAAAAGAGGGTCGACTTTCCGGCACCGTTCGGGCCGACGAGGCCAATGCGATCGCCGCGGTTGACTTGGACCTCGGCGTCGGCGAAGAGGGTGCGATCGCCGTAAGATTTTGAGACGCCGGAGAGGGTCAACATCGTGGCGCAAAGTATCGCGCTTCGGCACGCCGATCACCACCGGATCGCGGAGTGCGGTTTTTCTTGCGGCAGCCGCGACCGAGCCGGAAGGCCCAAGGAAGTCGGAGGAGCCGAGCCCTGAGCTTCTGAACCGTGGTGGATGTCCCCCGGGTGCGCTACGACTATCGACCGTGGCCGACCTGACCGATTCCGCCGATTCCCGCGACGCCTTGATCACCGCCAACCTCCAGCGGTGGTTTGGGCTACCGTCGCTACGTCCTCTCCAGAGGGAAGCGATCGACGCCGCCCTCGATGGCCGGGATTCGCTCGTCGTCCTTCCGACCGGCGGCGGGAAATCGCTCTGCTACCAGTTGCCCGCGATGATCCGGGATCGCCTCGTGCTCGTGGTCTCCCCCCTCATCGCGCTGATGCAGGACCAAGTCGACGGCCTGCGACTGCTCGGAGTCCCGGCCGCGGCCGCGCACGGGAACTTGTCGGAGGCCGCCCGCGCCGAGCTGCGAACGATGGCCAAGAATGGGACGCTGCGCCTCTTGTTCGTGGCTCCCGAGCGCCTCTTCCAAGACGACTTCTTGCGCTGGATCGTTACCCGCGACCTCGCGGGCATCGCAATCGACGAGGCTCACTGCATCAGTCAGTGGGGGCACGATTTTCGGCCGGAGTATCGCCGCCTCTCGGAGCTGCGCGAGCGGCTGCCGGGCGTGGCCTTCCACGCGTTCACCGCGACCGCGACTCCGCGCGTGCGCGACGACATCGCGGCGCAGTTGCGCCTCCAAGACCCGGTCACGCTGGTCGGCACGTTCGATCGGCCGGAGTTGGTCTATCGTGTCTTGCCGCGGCACGACCTCGAAGCCCAGGTCGAAGAGGCGATCAAGCGGCACCCCGACGCCGCGACCATCGTGTACTGCATCGCGCGGAAGGAAACCGAGGCGCTGGCGGCGGCGCTGCAGCGGCGGGGGATCGCCGCCGAAGCCTATCACGCAGGGCTTTCAGCCGAACTGCGAACTCAGCGCTCCGCGGATTTTCGCGCCGAACGCCTCAATGTGGTGGTGGCCACGGTCGCCTTCGGAATGGGGATCGACCGCAGTGACGTTCGTTTGGTGGTGCATGCCGGGATGCCGAAGAGCCTCGAGGCCTACCAGCAAGAGACGGGGCGCGCCGGTCGCGACGGATTGCCGGCCGAGTGTCTCCTTCTCTATTCGGCCGCCGACGCCGCGAAGTGGCGTTCGCTCATGCAGCGCGGCGGCAAGGAAGGGGAGGGGGACTCCGGTGCCCTCGACGCCCAGTTGCAGCTCCTGCAGCAGATGCAGCGATTCGCAGGTAGCGTGCGCTGCCGCCACCGTGCGATCAGCGAGTACTTCGGTCAGGCCTACGAGGATCCGAATTGCGGTGCGTGCGACGTCTGTCTCGACGAGCTCGAGGAGGTGCCGGACGGCCAGGTCATTGCGCAGAAAATCCTGTCGGCGGTCGTGCGCACGGGGCAGCGCTTTGGCGCCAACTACGTGATCGATGTCCTCCGGGGCAGTCGGGGGGAGAAAATCATCGCCCGCGGACACCACGAACTACCGACGTTTGGATTGTGCAGGGATTTGCCGGCAGCACGCCTCGGCAATTACATCGATCAACTCGTCGACGCGGGACTGCTCGTGCGCAGCGACGGCGAATATCCGACGCTCTCCCTCGGTGCCCAAAGCAAGTCTGTGCTCCAAGGAGAGCACAGGGCAGTCCTGCGCATGCCGAAGCAGGCGTTGGTCGCGCGAGGCAGTCGTCGCCGGGACGACTCGTCGCGGCGAGAAGGAGGGGTGACACGGCGCGAAACCACCGAACTGAACGCGGCCGAAAAGGAGCTGTTTCAAGCGCTCCGCGGTCTGCGCCGGGCCATCGCCACCGAACTCGCGGTCCCGCCCTACGTGGTGTTCTCGGACGCGACCCTCGAGGAGCTTTCTCTCCTTCGGCCCGCTTCGCCGGCGACCTTCCTGGCAGTGCGTGGCGTCGGCCCAAAGAAACTCGAATCCTTCGGCGAACGATTCCTTGCCACGATCAAGAGCCACTGCCAGGAGCACGGACTTCCCGTCGATTCAGTTCTCGCCGGCGAGGTCCTCGTCCCGGAGACATCGGAGGGTCCAGAGCAATCGATTGCGCCGCCGCGGCCCGGCAATCGTGAAGCGGCGGCCGCGCTGTTTCGGCGTGGCGTTTCCATCGAGGACGCGGCCGCGTCGCTGGGCCGCGCCCTCAGCACGACCGCCCAATACCTGGCAGACTGGATCAGCGAAGAACGTCCGACCAGCATCGCTCCTTGGATCTCCGCCTCCGACGAGGCCCGCGTCCGCTCCGCCCTCCTCCAAAGCGAAGACGGCCGTCTCAAGCCCATCTTCGAAGCCCTCCAAGGCGAAGTCCCCTACGAGCTGATCCGCCTCGTCAAAGCGCAACTGCAAAACTCATCCCTTGGCACTGATCCGCCGCGGGCCTGATTCCACCGCCGTGTACCGACTGGGGTTCGGATGCGGGATCGGAGAAGTCTCCCGGCGCGGCACACCCGTTGGAATAACTGCGGCAATGGACGCGTGGTTCCTCTCGCGCCCTGCCAGGCGGCGGGTCATCGGCTTTCTTGCCGCAGGACGATCGGAACGTAGCCGACTTCGAGGCCAGGGGGTGGGGTGACGAGGAGGGCGGGGTCGAGGGCGACCAGGGAGCCGGTGGTCGGTGGCGGCATGTAGTCGCGATCAATGGGCCAGGCGCGGTGGATCTTCTCGACCAAGGATTGGAGGGCGCGCTTTTTCTCCTCGCTCCACGCGTACTGCTGGAAGGAAGGCTGGTCGACGAAGCGATACCAGGCGTAGGTCACCTTCGAGCCGTCGGTGAGGACCACACTCAGGGGTCCACGTTTGGGACCGGGGCGTTTCCAGGCGCCGGCATCGGGCGAAGTGAAGGTCTCACCCGGTTTGGCCAGCGCAAATTCGGCGTCGCGGAGGCCGGTCTCTCTCGGCACGGAGTCGGCGGAGATTGCGATGCGTTTGCCCTCGACGTGGCGGTAGTACTGGGGGAACTCGCCGCGGGGAGCTTGGCTGTCGGCCTTCCAGACGAGCCCCCAGGTGTTGTCCTCGAAGACCTTGGTGTCAAAGGTCTCCGCCACGCCCTCGATCGGAAGACCATTCTGATCGAAGCCCGGGGTGCGGGTGCTGAGCTTGGCGACCCACGCGCCCTTCGAATCGAAGCGGCCGGTGGGGGGGGCACCGCCTTGGCGCCAACCGAGAAACGCGTCGTAGAGCGCGGTCCGCGAGTAGTAGGTCACATCCTGCACGAGCACGGCCCGACCCTCGTCGTCGACGGGAAAACGGAGCCGCGGAATCTTGGAGAACGATCGGCCTTGCGCGTCGCGCGCGACGAGCTGCGGCACCGTGTTGATCTCCATCGCGCCGCCCCCCATCAGGCCGCGTCGGGAATCGAGCCCGCGGCCGTGCAGGAAGGGCATCTGGAAGAGATCGGCGATCTTGCTCCAGGTCTCGGGGATGTAATAGGCGATCGGCCCCTTGAAGTTGGCGGTGCTGAGGAAGCACGTCCAAGCGAACTCGCCGGTGGGCGCTCGCCCGTCTTGACTCGGCACCGGCTGCGTGAAGGGCAGCGCAAGGTAGGTGTATCCGAAGAACCGACCGGCCGGATCGGAATCGAAGGGGAGAGCGTCCGGAGGAATCAGTAGCCGGTTCGAAAGCTGCGCGATTCCGAGCCGCTCATCGGGCAGAGCTTGGGTGTCGTAGAAAAACGACCAGCCCGGCGAGCCGACTTCGTAGTCGTAGCACTGAGGCGTGGCGTTCATGCTGAACTTCGGCGGTCCGTAGCGAAAGCGATTCCCGGCCCAGTAACCGAGCCCACCCTCGACGGTTTGGAACACGCTCGACCAAGTCGGGCCGCGCTCCTTCCAGGTTCGAGCGAGGGTGCCTTCGGGGGCCAGCGGCCGGTCCACGTTGTCGCGGTTGTCCGGCACGATCCACCCGCTCGCGAGTCCGATCTGGAAGCGCGCGAGCGGCCGATCGATGAGTGACCACGCCGCCGAGTAGAAGCCCATGCCGTATCCGTACGCGGCCCGATCCTCCGGCTGGCTCGCGCTGTACGCGATGTACCCGTGCAATCCCCGCCCCTCCTGCGTCCAAGTCTCTTGCCCCCCCGGCTCCTGAACTCCCATGGCCAACGAAAGCAGCAACATGATCATGGCCCCTTATACCCCCCGCCTCCCTCCGCGTGCGGCTCCAGTCCACTCGCGAGGACCAGCGGCGAGACGGACTTTGTGGGCAGAGAATGGCCTGGATTGGTGCGTTCCCTGACCGTCGGTGCCCCGGGGGGGCACGCCGGGGGAGGGTCCCCAGGTCATCGACTTGACCATCAGGAGCGGGAGGAACTCGGGTTCCGAGAGTTCGCGGCTGGGCGAAGGTCGGCTGCAAATTTGCCGATCGGGATGAAGAGCCGCCCAGAGATGGGGGAAGCACGTCCAGGAGTCCGCGGCTGAACCGAGGCATCGCGACCCGACGCTGCGTGAATTCCGGCCGCGTCACCTGTGGGCGGAATGGTTCGAAGCGGTGCTCGAACGCTCACGCAGGCAGCCAAGACTCGGCCGGATGCGCGAGGATTTCTTCCACCGGAATGCCGTCACCACCGACGAGCAGGACGGCCTTGGGATCGAAGGTCTTTTGAAACGCCGCGAGCCCGGAATGGGCCATGGGCGCACGACCGCTCTTCACTTCGATTGCGGAAACGGCCCGCCCCCGGCGGACTACAAAATCCACTTCGTAATTCCCCTCATGCCAGGAGCACTGCTGTCGCCCGACAGCCAGCGCAATAATGAGGCACAAGTGCGCGCGCGAATTTGGGGGTTGGTGGTTTACTCGGCACGTTGAGTCATTTCGCTCAGGACGGTGAGTAAACGCAGGACGGCCATACAGGCTGGTCGAGGCAGGCGGCAATTATCCTGACACCGGGGGGTTGCGCTCCGTGATGGCGTCCTGGGCTACGATATCTTGTCGCAAGTGGATCAGGCGATTCGCGCTCGCTTTGATGGCGGCACAAGCCTCGGCGATCTCGGATTGGGAGAGAGCACTCACCGGGCGAGGTAGCGGGGCATCGGGAGGAAGGGGGCCCAGATCGAGTTCCCACCATCCGACATCGCGCCACTGATCGAACTTGTTGCCGACGTTGTGGAAGACGCCGATCGGACGGAAACCGACCGCCTCGTGCAAACGGACGCTCGGTGGGTTCGGAAGCACGATTCCTCCGACCAGGGTTCGAAAGCCCTGGAGCGCGAGGATGCGTTTCAGGGCCTCGTAGAGACGGCGACCGATGCCCTGCCCCTCCCGGCCCATCGCGAGATAGACCGTCGTTTCGGCGGTGCGCCCGTAGGCCGCGCGGGCACGAAAGCGACCACCATACGCGTAACCGGCGAGGGTCCCCTCGACCTCGGCTACGAGCCATACTCCAAACGCTTGCACCTCGCGAATGCGCTCGGCAAATTCGTCGACAGGGGGCGGTTCAAGTTCGAAGGTCACGGCGGATTGGTGCACGTACGGGGCGTAAACCGCAAGGAGCGCGGGCGCATCGGCCGGCGTTGCCAGTCGCACCTGCACCGCGGGACTGCCGGAATGGATGTCGGACATGGCCTCATGTTGCCACGTTTGAGGGGGCGGCACCGGCCCCCTCGCCCTCACCCGACGTGAGTGTGACTTCGGATGTCGAGGCACACCGCACCTTCCCAACGTGCGTGCCACCGCCCATGGGAACGCGGATCACCAGATCCGCCAGCGACAAGAGCACGTAGTCCAGGTCCTCGTCACGGAGCGCCACCGACGGCCTGCTGACCCCCAATCCGCCTCCGACTGCTCGCCCTGAAACAAAGTCCGCCCCATTGGCTTGCATCCGGACTTCCGCTCGAAAGCGCTGTCCCGCTCAATATCGGCAGCGAGCGAATCTGGCGATTGGCGCTCCCATGAAGACAAAGCCCCGAATCGAGATCGGAACTTTGGGGCTCGGCCTCGGTGGTTCTCGCCATCGGTGGCGAGCGGATCTGGTGATCCGCGTTCCCACCGTCCCCCACCCTCGCCCTCACCCCGACGTGGGTGTTTCTTCCGATGTTGAGGCACCTCGCCCTCTCCCGACGTGCGCGTGTCTTCGGATGTCGAGGCACACCGCACCTTCCCAACGTGCGTGTGACTTCGGGTGTCGATGCACACCGCACCTTCCCGACGTGCGTGCCACCGCCCATGGGAACGCGGATCACCAGATCCGCCAGGGACAAGAGCGCGTAGTCCAGGTGATCGTCACGGAGCGCCCCCGACGGCCTGCTGACCCCCAATCCGCCTCCGACTGCTCGCCCTGAAACGAGGACCGGCCCATCGGCTTGCATCCGTACTTCCGCTCGAAAGCGCGGTCTCCATCAACATCAGCAGCAACCAAATCTGGCGATTCACGCTCCCATGAAGACGAGACCCCGAATCGAAATCGGAACTTTGGGGCTCGGCCTCGGTGGTTCTCTTCATCGGTGGCGTGCGGATCTGGTGATCCGCGTTCCCACCGTCCCCCACCCTCGCCCTCACCCCGACG
>CADEGH010000048.1 GCA_902826835.1 uncultured bacterium
GCGGCTTCATGAGGGGGAACAGGACGACGTCGCGGAGGTTGTCTTGGTTGGTGAGGAGGCAGAGGAGGCGGTCGATGCCCATGCCGAAGCCGGAGATGGGGGGCATGCCGTATTCCATGCAGTGGAGGTAATCCTCCTCCATTTCCATCGCCTCTTCGTCACCACCGTCTTTGAGCGCGGCCTGTTTGACGAGGCGTTCGCGCTGGTCGATGGGATCCACGAGCTCGGAATAGGCATTGACGATTTCTTGACCGAGGACCACCAGTTGGAATCGGTCGGTGAGATCGGGGCGAGTGTCGTTGCGGCGGGCGAGCGGGGAGAGATCGATCGGATGCTCGGTCAAAAAAAGCGGGCCTTTGAGCTTCGGGCGGCTGACCTTCTTGTAGAGCGTGTCGACGAGATTGCCGAAGCCGAGCTTGGACACGTCTTCGCCCTGCAAGTCAATGTGCTTGGCTCGAATCGCCGCGCGCAGGGCATCCGCGGTCCGCACTTCGTCGAGGTCGATCCCGGCATCCTGGCGGATGAGCTCGCGGAAACTCACGCGCGGCCAGGTTCCGGCGAGGTCGAGCGTTTCGCCCCGGACTTCGAGAGTGGTGGTTCCGAAGACCTGGCGCACCGTCTCTTGGACCAGATGCTGCGTGAACCGCATACTGTCTTCGTAATTCCACAGCGCGGCGTACCACTCGAGCATCGTGAAGTCTTGGAGGTGGGTCGGGTCCATGCCCTCGTTGCGGAAGCAGCGCGCCATTTCGTAGACCCGGTCGAAGCCGCCGACGATCAATCGCTTCAAGTAGGTTTCGGGAGCGATACGGAGAAACACCTCCATGCCGAGCGCGTTGTGGTGGCTCTTGAACGGCCGAGCCGCCGCCCCGGACGCCTTGGTCAAGAGAATGGGGGTTTCGACCTCGACGAAGCCGGCCTCCTCGAGCAGGCCTCGGATCACCTTGACGACCTTGGAGCGAAGGAGGAATCGATCCATCGACTCCCGGTTCATCATCAAGTCGAGGTACCGCTGGCGGTAGCAGATCTCGCGATCCTGGACGCCGTGCCACTTCTCGGGCAAAGGCCGGAGCGACTTGCCCAGGAACGTCAACTTGGTCGCCGAGACTGTGGGCTCGCCGGCTTTGGTGACCGTGGTCGGTCCTTCGACGCCGAGGAAGTCCCCGATGTCGATCAGCTTCTTCCAGACCTCTTTGTAGGTGGCTTCACCCACCGAGTCCTGCTGGACCGCGATTTGGCAGCGTCCGCTTTGGTCTTGGAGGGTGGCAAAGCTCATCTTGCCCATCACCCTCATGCTCATGACACGCCCCGCTACTCGCACTCCCTGGGTTTCCGGGGGGAGGCGGCGGGCTTCTCCGAGGGTGTGGGTGCGCTCGAACCGCTCCGGCCACGCCTGGATTCCAGCGTCCTTGAGCCGATCGAGCTTCTGCCTGCGGATTTCGTGTTGGTCGCCGCCGGATCCGGTGGACATGGACTGCTCCTTTCCGGGCGTCTTAGGGGGAACCGGGGGCTTTGCCAAGCGCTCGTGGCGGCGCCCGTCTTGGTAAACTCGGGAACTCGCACCCCGGCCTGCGATCGACTGGACGCGCCGGGCCGGACTGCCGCGAGGTCCCGATCCAGGATGGAGGCGCATCGTGAAGCTTGGCCTGCTCGTGTTTTCGATCGTCGGTCTCGGACTCGTAGGAGGGCTTCGCGCCCAAGAGGGACCGTCCGCGGACGAACTGTTGGCGAAGGCCAAAAAGGCGGTGGCGGCGGGCAACTGGGAAGAGTCGTTCCAACTCCTGGAGGACAACTTCGCGGCCATCGCCAAACATCCTGAGGGCATGCTGATCCTCGCCGAGTCGGCCACGATGGTGGGCGACACCGACAAGGCCATGACCTTCGCGATCAAAGCCGTCCAACTCAACGAGAAGTTGCCGAAGGCGCACGAACTGGCCGCCAAGGCGTTCCTCACCCGCGGGGATCAAGCGCGCGGTGAAGGGTCGAGCGCGGATCGGGTCGAGGGCTTCTACGAGGAGGCCCTGAGCTTCGCCGAGTCGCTGATTGCCCTCGACGCGAAGGTGGCCACGGGCCACGGTCTCAAGGGCGAGGCGCTCTACTGGCTGAACAACCAGCCCGCCGCGGCCGCAGCCTTCGAAGCGGCGGCCAAGGCTGACCCGAAGAATACCCAGTGGCTGTCGTTGGCCGCCCGGTCGCTGCAGGCGAGCGGCAAGGTCGACGAGGCCCGCGCCATGCTCACCAAGGCCACCGAGATGGGTGGGGCGGAGGGATCGGCGTGGCGAGACCGAGGTCGAGCCGAACTCGCCGCGAAGGACCACTCCGCGGCCGCGCAGAGCTTTTCCAAAGCCCTGACCATGAAGACCTCGGACGACCAGGTGCTGCGCGACTCCGCGCTCGGCGTGTGGAACGCCTTGGGCGCCACGAAGCAATTCGACAAGGGGCAGGCCATCATGGAGTCCTGGTGCGAGGCCCGGCCCGAACTTCCCATGGCGCACTGGTGGCGCGGATACTTCCTCGCCAGCCAGAACAAACACCCCGAAGCGCTCGCCGCCTACAAGCAGGCCTTCGCCAAGAGCAACGAGTCCTACCCCCAAGCCGCCCTCGAGGCCGGGAACACCGAGTGGGCCGCCGGTCGCCACGAAGAAGCCGCCAAGTGGTTCGGGACGGCGCAAAAGCTGCTTGAGGTGGACTCAGCGGACAACCGCCAGGCAGTCAATCGCTTCCTCGTCCTCCTCGGGCCGATTTTCATGGGCAACGAGTACGAAAAGGGGATGAGCATCTGCGAGGCTTACGTGAAGTCGGGGCCCGAGAACCAGGCGGTCTTCAACAATCTGGCATTCGCTTACCGCGAGGTGGCCTCGAAGAAACGCTCTCAGGATTTGTATCGTAAGTCCAAGGATTACTACGAGAAGGCCAGTGAACTCGTGGTGGTGGATCCGACCGCGACGCCCCGTTTGCGAGCCCAAGTGTTGAACGACACCGGCCTCATCTATCACTACCACCTGGATGATCTGGCCAAGGGCATCGAGTACTACCGCAAGGCTCTGACCCACGATCCCGAGTACAAAGACGCGCTGGAGAACTTGGCGATGTGTTTGGCCAAACTCGGCAAGCACGAGGAGGCCAAAGGACTGTTCGAGAAGGTGCTCGAGATCGAGCCGGGGCGCGTGGTCAGCTTGCGCGGCCTCGCCGCCGCGAAGAAGGCTTTGGGAGGCGGGTGATCACACCGGGGCGGCGGTCCGTTCGCCTTGCCCGTAGTTTAGCGGATCGGCTTCGGCGGGAGCTCGCTCAGGAGCTCTTTGGTGAGTTGAGCTGCCAGCAGCTCGCTCATCTCGTCGCGATTGGAGGCGGTGACGGTCGCCGGAGCCAAGAGCGTCCAGTTCCCGAACTGACGTTCCCAAAGGGCGCCTGAAGCTCCGAAGATGGTGGCGACTCCCCCCGCGTAGATCCGGCCTTTGCCCAAGAGATCGTAGGTGTCCCACTGGGTCACCGCGATGCGCAGGACTCCGTCGGTCTTGAGGGGGCCGACCAGCGGTGAGAGGTCTCCTCCGGTGTCGCCTCCGGCGATTCCATCAACGTAGTCGTCGGTCGGCACCGCATAGTTCTTCGTGTCCAACAGGTAGCGGCGTGCCGTGTGTCGAATCTTGGCCCCGAGCGCCACGTCGGCAATGCTCGCGACCTCGGGGGCCACCACCGCGACATCAATGACTTCACCGGCGGCGACTTTGGGGTCGGAATTGGTTTCGTCCAGGCGCTCCCGGACGGTGGGCGCGGTGTTGCACGCCACGCAGAGGAGGACGCACAGGATCCCGATGGCTTCGAGCTTCATGGCAACCGTCTCTTGTTTTGGAACCAGGTTTGGGCTTGGTCGGCGATCCCCGCTTCTTCGCAAGCGCGCTGGAATCGCTGACAAGATTCGCACGTCCGACACGGGAGGTCCAGGCCGAGGTAGCAGGACCAGCAGAGCTCGAGAGGGGCTCCGGCGGCGAGGCCGGCCTTCACGATCTCCGTCTTGCGCATGTGGGCCGTTGGCGCGATGACCCGAACCCGGGTGCGCGTCGAAAACTCGAGGGCCCCGTTGACCCGGGCCAAAAACTCCTCGGAGTTGTCCGGGAACGTGGCGGCTTCCTCCTTGTTGAAGCCGCAGACGACATAGGGAGCGTCGTTCACCTCGGCCCAGGTGGCGGCCACCGCGATCAGGCTGAAATTGCGATTCGGCACCCACACCGAGTGCGCGGAGCGCTGGGCGGCTCCGGTCGAATCGTCCAACTCGCTGCGGCTCAAGGTCGGCATCGCGGCCTTGGGATCGGTGAGGGGATTGCGGCAGGCCTCCCGCAAGAAGGGCAAGGTAAGGACCCGATGGGGGATTTCCAGCCGGCGTGAGAGGGCATAAGCCGCTGCGGCCTCGCGGGGGAGGGCACGCTGGCCGTAGTCGACCGTGATCGCCAGCGCGGGTTCGATCTTCGGGCGGAGGAGCCAGGCGGCGACCGTCGAGTCCAGTCCGCCGCTCAGGAGCAGAATCGCCTTTTCCATGCGGATTTGCCGGAGTTCGGGGCGGAAAAAGGGGCCCGAAGGCGCGGCGCGGCAGGATAGACGGTTGACGGTGCCCTAACCAGGGACCTACCATCTTCGCGCGTCACCCACGCCGATCCTGCGAGTCCCTATCCGCCATGAACATCGTCGCCGTCATCAATCAAAAAGGCGGGGTCGGCAAGACCACCACCACCGTCAACCTTGGAGCCGCGATGGCGGCGCTCGGGAAGCGGGTCTTGCTCATCGACCTCGACCCCCAAGCCAACCTCGGCACGCACGTCGGGGTCGATCCCCAAGACCCCACCCCGACCATCTACGACGTCTTGGTGCGAGGCGTAGCCCTGGACCAGGCGCTGCGCCCGACCGCCGAGCCCAGACTGTCGGTCGTGCCCTCGAACCTCGATCTGTCGGCGGCGGAGATGGAACTCGTCTCCATGGTGGGGCGGGAGACCCTGCTTCGGGACAGCCTCGAGGTCTTGGAGACGAGCCACCCGGGAGAATTCGAGTACGTCCTCCTCGACTGCCCACCCTCACTCGGAGTCCTCACGATCAACGCCCTTTCGGCGGCGCGGCAGGTCCTGGTTCCGTTGCAGGCCGAGTTCTTCGCCTTGCAAGGAATGGCCAAGCTGACCGAGATCATCAGTCTCGTGCAGCGCCGCCTCAATGCCAGGCTCGAACTGGCCGGGATCGTCGCCTGCAAGGTGGATCGCCGCACCAAGCTGACGCAGGAGGTCATGGATGAGGTCGTGCGCTTCTTCCCAAACCGCCTCATGAAGACGATCATCCGGCCCAACGTGAAGCTCGCCGAGGCGCCCTCGTTTGGCCAGAGCGTGTTGCTCTATGCTCCCGACAGCAATGGCGCGACGGACTATCGCCAACTCGCCCGCGAGTTTTTGAAGATGCCCGAGGAAGTGTCCGAAGAGCAGTCGGCCGAGGCCTCGGCATGAGGGCCGGGCGATCCGAGCACCGGGTACGGGGCTTCCTCCAGGTGGTGGCGGGGTTGAGCCTCTCCACCGTGCTCGTCGCGCAGCCTCCGGTCGTGCCGGACGAGCCGCCGCCGGTCCTGCGTTTTGGGCCGGAAGGCCTCGAAAACGCTACCGAAAAAGCCCCGCCGGTACCCTTGCCCGCAAAGACCGAAGACGCCTCCACTCCGGCGTTCCGCAAAGCCCTCGATTTGCAAAAGGCCGGGAAGTGGAAGGCCGCCGAGAAGGCGTTCCGAGACATCCTCGAAGCGTGGCCGAGCTCCGTGCATGCCGACGCCATCGAACTCCGCGCCGGAGACAACGCCTACCTCGGCTGTGAAACCCTTTGGAAGAGCGGACCGAGCGAGCGTCGCATCGACGTGGTGGTGATGGGCGACGGATTCACCCTCGACACGCCCGATCAACAACTCCAGGAGAAGTGGGCCAAACTCTGCCTGGATGTGCTTTGGAACGAACACGTCTTCGACGAGTACAAGAGCTACTTCAATTGGTACTTCTGTCGGCTCGCGTCGCTCGAGGAGGGGGTCGATCCCAATCTCAGCCCTGAGGAGCGCGCTCGGATCATCGAGCGCAACAAGTCGCGCACCCGCAAGAAGAAGCTGGATTACTCGACGGCGCTCGATTGCAAAGCCGCCGGGCCCCAGGGCCAGGTCATGGCGGACCCCAAACTCGTCCGCAAATGGATGAAGGTGGCCGATGAGGACGTGCCGGGCGCCAACGACGACCGCCTCACGATCGCGTTTGCGCGCTTCGGAGTCTTGGGCATGGGGGGCGGGGGAATCGCCAACGTCGGCCGCCCCGACAAGTCGGTGACCGTCCACGAATTTGGGCACGCCTTCGTGGGTCTCTTGGACGAGTACGCCAACAACCCGGGACCACCCGATCGCCCGATCCGGGGCGCCGCCAACGCGTCTTCGACCGACGATCCGGCCAAGGTCCCGTGGGCGCACTTCCTCGCCAAGAAGGTCGCGGGAGTGGGTGTGTTCGAAGGGGGCGCGACTTACCGCAAGGGCGTTTGGCGCCCGGCCCGCGCCTGCGCCATGAACTCCGCCGGCAACAACGCGTTTTGCCCGGTTTGCCGGGAGGCGGGGATCCTGCGCATCTACCGCTACGTGAACCCGATCGACGCGGTTTCCCCCGCCACGCGCCTTGAGGTGAGGGTGACGGAGGGCAAGCCCGATGTGTTGACGGTCGTGCCCATGCGTCCGAAAACAAAGGCCCTGGAAGCCCAGTGGTTCGTCGAAAGTGTCGGTCCTGAAGTCGTGGCCCCGGCCGATGCTGCGGACGCGACTCCGACCGACGAGGAGGATGACGGTTACGACCGCCCCTCTGAGCGGCTGGAGCGGTTGCTCGAGTTCCGCGGCCTGGGCGGGCGGCGCGGCCGCGAAGACCGCGCCGCGTTGGCCACCCCGCCTCCGGGCCAGGCCTCCGCGGTTGGCCTCGTCAAGAAAGTCGAAGGCGGCATCGAGCACCAGTTCCCGATCGGTCGCCTGAAGCCCGGTCGGTACCGGATCACCGCGGAGATCTGGGACGCGACGCCCTTCGTGCTCAAAGACGACCAATCCCTGCTGAAGGAGCGGGCGACCTGGATCGTCACCGTGAATCCGCGCTGACTCGAGGGTTCTCCGACATCAATCGAGCGCGTCGCGAAGCAGGGGACGCAGATCGGCAATCACTGCCGCGGCATCGGCGGTTCCTTGATCCAGCGTGAAGAGCCACGCCCCGTAGCCGACTTCATAGTCGATCCAAAAGGCGGACCCGAAGGCGCCCATGCTCGCGGCAGTGGCGGTGGTACCGTTGGTGTCCTCGTCCAGTCTCCACACCCCGAATCCGTATCCGATCGCTTGCAGTGCCGCTCCCGGCGAACTCAGAACGGGTAGGCCTTCCCCGGTTTCCGCCAACATCGTGGCCAGGGAATTCGCGCTGAGCACTTCCGTGGCGCCGAAGTCGCCACCGGCGAGCAACATCCGGAGCACCGGGGCCAAGTCGGCGAGGTTGCAAGTGATGCCGCCGGCCACGCGCGGGTTGGGCCCTGCCCCGAAGCTCATCGTTCCGAGTCCCAGAGGCTGGAGGAACCGCGTTGCGAAGAGCTGATTCCAACTGGCCGGCATTCCGGCCGCGGCAGCGGCCAATTCCGCCACTGCACCCGCCACGTGCATGCTGGTCCCGCCGTACGAGAAGGCGGTGCCCGGCAAGTACTGGAGTGGCAAGCCGAGGATTTGGTCGGCGCACGCCTGGAGAGTCGTCGTGTCGCTGTTCATGCAGGGTGCATTGGCGGCCAAGCCCGAGGTGTGAGAAAACAGCTGACGGAGGGTGATGCCGCGGCGGAGGAGGGAGAGGTTCGGATAATAGGTTCCAAGCGAGGTGTCGAGGGAAAGCAACCCGTCGTCGACCAGGGTCATGAGCAGCATGGCCGAGATCCACTTCGTGGCGGACGCGATCGGATAGACCGAGTTTGCCGTGGTGTTGCCGAAGAACTGCGTGAGCCTCGGGCCGAATCGGTCCACCACGAGCAGCCCCGCGCCGTTCAATGCCCCCGCGGTGATCGCGGCCTGCACGCGGGCACTGACCGTGCTGAAGTCCGGCGCGGTCATCGACGCTTGCAGCCGCATGCGCACCGGCTGGGAGATCGCCGCGACGCCGGCGGAACTCGCTCCGTCCAGCACCACTGCGCCCATTGCCAGCTCGATTCCATCGAGCGCCGGCTCGCTCGGCACATTGATCTGCAAGCTCGCCTCGCCCCGTGCATCCAGGGTGCCTTGGAATCCGACGAATTCCGCGATGCCCGGGATGAGCGAGACCTGCAACAAAGCGTCGTTTCCGAGCGCCACCGACCGACCGTCGCCCAACGCGATCCCCGCGGCGGGAGCGAAGGACAAGGCCGCGACATAACTCTTCCCCCCGTTCCCCGGCGCCGCCACCTCGCACGCCACGCTCGTCCCGAGCCGGGGCGGACTCTTCACGCACAGCAACGCCGGCTGCGCCCACAGGGGCGCGGCGAGACAGAGGAATGCAAACAGCGGTCTTGTGATTCTCGGCGGGAGGATGTTCATGACAGTTTCGATACGGGGTCGGGGACTCAGCTAATCCTGGCACTTAACTCCCCGGCGCCCCGTTTCTTTCTCGACTTGGCAGCGCGAAACAAAACTGCGTGCGCCCACAGAGTCGGCCGGCTTCAGCGTGGCATTCATCACGGGCCCGACGAAGTCGCGGGGTTCTCAGAAAATCGACTCCGTAGACAAGTTGCGCAGTGCGCTGGAACTTCAATCGGGTCGCTCCGCGGCGGTGAGGGCGAGGGAGTGGAGGTGGGCCGGGAGATTGGCGAGGGTGGGGCGGCCGAGGAGGGCGAAGGGGAGGCGGGATTGTCGGGCCTGCTCGTGAGCGTGGCGGGTGAAGTCGGAGGTGGTGATGATGGCGGCGGCGTCGCAGTCGTGGAACTCGCAGCCGCCAATGAGGGAACGGACCACGCCGTTGGGGACGCGTCCCTTCCAGCGCTTGGCCTCGATGCCGATCCGGATGCCGTCCAGGGTGAGGATGAGATCGACGCCGTAGTCATGGCCCACGCGCGTGCGGGTGACCGGGATATTCGCGGCAGCGAGTTGGGCGGCGACCCAGGCTTCGAAACTGGCGCCGTCGAGGGTATCCAATTCCTGCGCCGAAAGACCGAGCAGGCGCCGGCGTTCGCGACTCCGAGCGTCCAACCCCAGGAGCCGAAAGAGGGCCCAGGCCGCCATGAGGAGCACGAGGGCGAGCAGGATCTGGGCGTGGCCAGATAGCGCGCGAATGTCTGCGTGGAGACGCACGAGGAGCAGCGACCCGAGCAGGAGGATGAGCACCAAGGCCGCTGCCGGCAGGGCCGAAGATCGCGCGTGAGATGCTCGCACCCGCGCATCATAGGAGCGAGGGGGGACAGAGAGGGAGCTGGCACGCGGCCATCGGCCAGGCCGCGGCGGACTGATCAACCGAGACCCCAGTCGGTGCCACCCGGCCCACGATTACTTGGATCGCGAGCGCCAGGCCTTTTGGAGCTCCGCCTCGCGCTCGGGCGTGAGGCCCGCCCGGAGCTTGGTGTCGGCGGGTCGGGTCTTGTGCCAAGCCACCGTGTCCACGATGGTCTCGGCGACGCTCCGGAACGAGAGCCCCGCGGCAATGGCCTTCTCGACCGCAAAATGACCCCGTTGGCCCTTCGGCAGCCACAAGGGGAGCTCCGTGTACGGCCGAACCTTGTGCTCGCGGAGGAACGCCTCGCTCACCGACTCCCAGGTCGCCTCGGTATTGAGGGTGAGCTTGCAGGTGGAGAGAAGGTCGGCAAACGAGACCCTTCCGCGGAAGCCCACCGCGTTGAAGATGCCGCCCACTTGGTCTTGCACGAGCTTCACGCAGAAGTCACCGAGATCACGGACATCGACAAATTGCACTTCGGCCTGGAGATCCTCGGGAACGAGGGCCACCCCGCCGCGCAGGATGCGGAGCGGCCAATAGGTGAAGCGGTCGCTCGAATCGTCCGGGCCGACGATGAGGCCCGGGCGAACGACGGTCGCCCGCGCTCCGAAAATCCGCTCCACGATGCGGTCACACTCCGCCTTCATGGGCCCGTAATTGGCGACCGCCGCCTTGATGGTCGTAGCGGCCTCGAATTCCTCGGGGGTGATGATGCCGGTGGGTGTCGATTCGTCGACCGAGGCGGCGGACTGATCGGTGTAGACCGAGACCGTCGAGACGAAGAGATAGCGGCCCACGGAGTCCTTCAGGAGATTGCAGCTCTGTTCGACGTGTTTGGGGGCGTAGCCGCTGGTGTCGATGACCGCGTCCCACTTACGGCCACGCAGCGACTCGAGGTTGCCGGTGTCCCGGTCCCCTTCCAGTTGTTCGAGCTTCGGGAACCTCGCGGGATTCGATTTCCCGCGATTGAACAGGGTGACCTCGTATCCGAGCGCCTCCGCGGTGCGCACGATGGGCGGACCCAAGAAACGTGTGCCACCGAGGACGAGCAATCGGCCGGGACGGGTGCGGGGGGCCAAACCCGAGAGGGCTGCCGCGAACGGAACGGCAGCGACGGAACCGAGGAAGTCACGGCGGGAGGTGTTCATGCCGGGAGTTTAGTCGCCGCGCCGATTCGGCGCGATCGGACGGGACGATTGGGGGCCCGCCCGGTTTTGATGGCGCCTGGGCGAGGGGATTCGGGCTCCGTGAAAACCATGATCTCTCACGGTCTCATGTCGCAACGCGAGTCATCGGGGGAGGCCAGGGCCCGTCATTCGCTCGGCCGGGAGCGCTTGGCCCGGATCGCGGAGAGGAAGTGCACGGCTTCCCGATCGCGGGGACGGTCGAGGGCCTGCTTGGACTTGATCAACGCGTCGAGGGTGAGCACACGAACGACCCCGAGCTCGGTCGAAAACGACAGACTCTCATTCCACATTGCCGAGAATGGGCCTACCCCGGTCAACTCGCTCAAGCAGTCGAGCTGGCCCAGCTTGGTGCTGAGGTAGAGATTCTTGAATCCGGCCGACGGTAGGTTTTCGAGATCAAGGGGGACTCGCTTTGGGGTCATGCGGTGGATGGGTTCGGTCCCCAAGAGGGCATGCGCGAGGCGACGGAGGTTTTCCGGCCCGAAGTCACAGCCGACATCCAAGTCGTGCGTCACCATGGGAGAACCGTGAACTACCGCCGCATAACCTCCGATGAGGACAAACTGTACTTGCGCCTGAGCGAGTACCCGGAGCAGGGAAGGGAAATCAGAATCCGGCATTCGGATCCGGCTTGGCCCGCCGGAGGAGGCCATAGAGACGGAGGGCTTGGTCGTGCCGGCGCATGCGCTCGGACGGGGTCAGGCGCAGGCACTCGTCCACGAGGGAGAGGTCGAGGCCGTACGCGATGGCCTCCGCGATCGGGTCACTGGCCGTGGGATCTCCCCCAGGCGGCGCTGGATCCGGATTCGAGACTCCCGCTGGTGGCCGCGTCGGGCGGAGGGATGACTCGGGATCGGGGGGGATGGGGTGCATCGTCGGATCTCGATTCCGGGGAGTGAATCGGACTCGCGATTGTAACGGAGTGGGCTCACGGCGCAGACCCCACGAACGAGCTGACCGCCATGTGCTCGTCAAGGCAACCCGCGGGATGACAGACATGCGGACTCCGATCCCGCTCCGGGGGCGAGCCTGCTCGTCGACCTCGCTGGAACTCGAGGGGGTTCGGTGGTGCGCCACTCGCCGAACGAACGAGACTCCGACTCAGGCCGCCTGCGATCGCGGCGGGAGCGGGGCGAGCAGGAACCCGAGCGTGTAGATCCCGGCCGCCACGAGAATCAGCGTCGTGAATCCGATGTTCATGGCGAGGAAGATGGAGCTGATGGACGCGAAGACGGAGAGGAATCCGTTGATGGCCCAGCCCCAAGGTACGAGCGACGGGGCATGGGTTTCGAGGAGCCGCATGCCGAGCGGGAACGGCATTCCGAGCAGGAAGCCGACGGGGGCAAGCAGCGCCAAGACAATCGCGGCGCGCACCAGGAAATCGTGCCCGAGGAAGGTGTCCAGCAAATGGGAAAGCGCGAGCAGTTCCACGCCTACCAACGCGAGGAGAATCAAGAGCAGTCGCAAATACGTGGAGCGGGAGGGAGTCAGCCGTGAGGAGTAATAGGCACCCAGACCCGAGAAAAAGAGCATTCCCGAGAGCACGACGGAGAGCGAGTAGGTCGGGTGGCCGAGGAACAGCGTGAACTTCTGCATCAACCCGATCTCAAGGAACATGAATCCGAGGCCGAGGGCGCCGAAGTAGACGAAGGTGCGGAGTCGACGGGGAGTCGCCGTACCCCGGCGCTTGAGGATTCCGAGTGGAAGCAGAATCAGCACGAGGGCCAAGAACGCGATTTGCAGCAGCGAGGCGAGGAGAACGCCGTGCCCTACCGGGAAATCGGGGTGGTACTCGTCGGACCAATCCCCCCGCTTGCGCCAATACTCGAGGAATCGGCTCAGGCGGAAGTAGTCGAAGAAGAAGGGCCGATCGTCCGCGGAGGGGGACAGATCGTAGTCGTAGTTGCGAATGAACGCGGCGCGCTCGGCTGGGGAGCCGCGCAAGAGGCTCGTGAAGTCCTTCTGCTGCGCGACGAAGTGATTGCTGATCTTTTCTCGCAGCTCGAGGAGGGCGCTTCTCGATTCCCGTAGTGAAGCGCCAGCCTTGGCCTGGAGATCCGCCGGCAATTTGTAGAGGAACTCCGCGAGCAGTTGATCCGAGCGGGAGAGATCCCCTTCATGGGCGGCGCGGAATACTTCCTGCACCGGAGTGACAAACACTTCTTTGTGCGCGACGATTTCGCCGGGGCTGACGTTGCCGAAGAGGCTGGAGGCAGCCTTGCTCATCGCTTGGGTCGCCGCGACTTCGTAGTGCAAGCTCGGGGCCCGCCCAAGGTCGAACGGCCCTTCGACCGGCCGCACCGGATCGAAGACCATGCCCATGAATCGCTCGGCGTGGGCAAAACGATGCAGAGCGGCCATCTCCGCTTGCGTGAACGGCCCCTTCTTGATCATCGTGGATGCCCATCCGTGCGCTTGCAGCACGGCAATGTGCCGCCAGGGCTCGGCCACCCCGAGTCGTTCGAGGGCGGTGTAGGCGATGTTGGCGAGCCTGATCGTCTCTCGAGCTTTCCTCGGATGCATATCGAGGAAGCGCGAGTAGTTGACGATGCCGCCTTCCTCCAAGTGATTGTAGAAGTCCTGCACCGCCTCGGTGGTGTAGAGGTAACTCTCCGAGAGGGTATAGGCGCCCGTATTCAGGGCCGTGAAAGTGTCGACGCCGGAGAGCTGGATGATGTCGAACTTGCGGCCGGATCGCCGCAGATAGCTGCGCCCCTCGGCGTGAACGAGCTTCACCTTCGGATGGTCGAAGAGGCGTCCGATGTACTCGGCGTAGGTCTCGGTGACGGCCCGGATCATCGCTTTGTTGATGTCGACGGCGGTGACCGAGTTGATCGAGGTCGGCGCCTGGTCGAAGTAGAGCGCGGTCATGACGTCGACGCCGCCTCCGCACCCGATGGCCAGGATGTCGAGATCTTTGGCCTGGCGCTCCCTCATGACGATGTAGGCCGAGGCCGCCTGGCTGTCATCCAGGGCTTTGAAGCTCAGGATGTCCGATGCGTTTTTGTAGAGGACGGTCGGGGCAGTGCCGTCTTGGGTCACTCCCCGCAGTTCCGCGTAGGACCAGTCGATATCGCCGAAGTGACCTCCGATCGCCATCGTGTGGACCTTGGGCTTGGAGACGTCCACTTGGGCAACCGCCGAGTGCAGAACGGAGTCGCTCACCCGATCCGGGAACTGTTCGATCACGTCCTTGTGGGGCGCGAAGGGCACCTCCCACTTGATCCTCTGGGTGGCGAATCCCACGGCCACGAGTACCAAGAATGCGGCAATGGCGGCGTGAACCCAGCGCCGAACTCGGGACTCCGGAGTGGCGTAGGCCAGACCGCCGATCCCCGCGAGCGCCGCCGCGATCATGACGGTGGTGGTCGATCCCAATTCCCCGAGCAGGCTCGGCGCCACGGCCCCTCCGAGCGCACTCCCGGCGAGATCGGTGAAGTAGAGCCGACCGATGTGGGCGGGGTAGCGTGTCAAACTCAGGCCGATGGTCAGGCCGGCGAAGATGAACGGGACGGAGAGAATCACGAACGTCAACAGCAATGCGGCAAAGTTCTCGGGGCGATTCCAGATTTCGAGGGAGTCGACCCGCAGCGTGGTAATCGTGAAAAAGGCGCCGGCGATGCCGAGCCCGAACAAGGCCGCGTAGGCGGCGCCGTGTTTCGGGACCCGCTCCGGTTGGCGCGCGATCGGGAACACGGTGAGCAACGAACCGGATGCTCCAAAGCCCAGAAGGGCCAGCGATATCACCATGTAGGCGAAGTGGTGCCACATGAGAATCGCGAACACACGCGTGATCGCGACTTCGAGCAGCAGCACCGCCATCGCGGTCAAAAACAAACCGAGGGCGAGGCCTCGGGGCGGCTGCCCAGGGGTCGAAAGCGCAGGGTCGGCGGTCTTTGGCATGCGAAGCTCAGCAGTCTTCCGGAGTGAAGTCGGAAGTTATACCCCCGTCGCCCGCGGGAGCCACGATCCGAAAGTCGCGCCGCGGGCTCGGTTTGGCGATGGCGGACAGAGTACGCGCCCGTGGAAGCCTTGGGCCCTGGCTTCTTCGTCTACCGTCGCCCAGGCGGGAAAATGAAACCCGGAGAGTGCGGGCGTCCCGGCAATCACCAGAAACGAATCAATGCCCATGAGCGGGTTGGACGGGGTGGGCGACACGGGCGGCCACCGAGAGAGTGACCAGCCGGCCAGCGACGGGCTTGCAACGGGAGGGGCGCAAAGTGTCTGCGCCCTCCAGGGGAAACGGCCAACCTCGATCATGCCTCGAGGGGGCACCGGCCACCGTCCTGGTCGCTCAGGGTCTTGCTGGCACGACCCGGCCTCGGTCCGCTCGAGAAGCGGCCATCACTTCTTCAGGGCGGCGACCAGGTCTTTGGCCACCTTCGTGGCTTCCTCGCCATCATGGCCGCGGTAGCGCACCTTCATTTCGCTGTCCAAGACCACGATGGTCGGCCAACCCTTGATGACCCAGTCGTCGGCGATGGCGCGCTTCTGCCCTTCAGGCTGGTTTTGGAAGCTGCGCCAGTTCAGCTTGTTCTCGGCCACCGCCTTCTTCGCGCGGGGCAAATCGTCGCTGTTGATTCCGATGAGGGCGAACGCCTGATCCTTCATTTCTTCCACGAGCGACCGCTCGTGTGGGTACAAAGCCCGGCAAGGTCCTCACCAATCTCCCCAGAAGTCGACGAAGAGAATCTTCCCTTTGTAGTCGCTCAGCTTGAATTCGACCCCCTCGAGGTCGATGCCCGCGATGTCCGGAGCCACCATGCCGACGCCAAACTTCTCCAGCTCGGTGAAGAGGCCCTGGACCGTCTCGGTCAATTCGTCGCTCGCGGCGGCCTCCATGGCGGCCTTCACGGTGGACTTGGCCGCGTCATACTCGGCCGAGCCCACGGGATTCCCGCGCAGGGCCGATTCCTCACGGGCGAAGGTGATCCAGCCGAGAACGCGTTTGTGTTTACCGTGCTTGACGAGGCTCGCTCGGGCCGATTCACCGGCTTCCTTGCCGACGAAACGATCCAGGTGCGGCATGAGTCCGCCCAATTCGTCGATCGCAGAGGACTCGATGTGGTCGGTGAGGATCTTCGTCAGGATCGCCTGCGACTGCTTCTGCTCACCGCTCATGGTCAGGGCGGGCAGGAGAAAGTGGAGTGCGTCGTCCCCGGGAAACTCGCCGGCGGCCTCGATGTACTTTTGGCGGAGGGCGCCCATGTCCGGGCGCATCGGCATGGCCGGGATCGGCTTGCCCGATCCCTTGTTGGCTTCGGCCGCTTTGGCGGCTTCCTGCATTTTGGTGCGCCATTCCTTGATGAGGGTGGTCTGCTCCACCTGCAGGGCCTCGAGGCGTTTTTTCACCTCGGGGCTGGGCGCAGGTTCTTGCGCCACGAGCGGGCAGAGGAGCAGCCCGCTCAGGATCCATAGTTGTGGTTTGATCATGGGCGGCATTCTGCCACGATTTCCGGAGGTCCGCTGGACCCGGGTGTCCGGATGGGGCACCCTTGACGCGGCGCTCGGCCGTTCCCACACTCCGGATCCGGCAACCGGGTCCGTCGGATTCAGGAGCTTCCGCCGCGATGGGCTACCTTTCCCGACCGATTCCAGGTTTGGTTTCCCGCCCGTCCTCGCCGGCGGGGACGCTTAGGCGGGATGCGGATTCCTGGCCCTCGCGAGCGGGGATGCGATGTCCGAACGTGTAACCTGGATGGACAGCGTGCGAGGGATCGCGGCCCTGATCGTGGTGTTCGGCCACTGGATCGCGGCCTTCGGTCCCACCCGGACCGAGTTTCCCGCGCTTTGGAATTCGCCCCTCGCGCTCTTGGCGGACGGCTTCGCGGCGGTGTCCCTTTTCTTCGTGCTGAGCGGGATCGTGCTCGCGCGCAAGCCGCTTCGAGACCCCGGGGCCTTCAGGACTGCCAGGGCCTACTTGGGCTTCGCCTTCGCTCGGGCGGCGCGAATCCTCTTGCCTTATTGGGCCGTGCTGGGCCTCGCGACCTTGATTTTGCAGGGGGACCTGCGCGGTCCACCCTCGAGCCCCGCCGCCTCGTCCTGGCTCAACGACTTTTGGAGTCAGTCCCGATCCCCCGGAAACTGGCTGAAGCAGGCTTGGCTCACGGATCCGCTGCGGCCTCGGCCACTGGTTCCCCAGGCCTGGACCCTGGTCTTCGAACTCACGCTTTCTCTACTCGTGCCCGTGCTTGTGGTGTTGGCGCAACGCAGCCTCTTTCTACTCCCGGTCTTCGTGCTCTTGGGCATCAACCTGTGGGGGCTTCCGAGTTTTGTGGTGGCGTTTGCGCTCGGTGTTGCCGTCGCACGCGCGTCGGAAATTGCCCCTCGGCATGCGGCGCCAGCTCGGGGAATCCGGTGGTTGCCGTGGGGCGCCCTCGGGATCGGAGGCGCGCTCTACGCGTGGCGCGGGGTGGCTCCCTGGCTCGGGCTGACGGGGCCCGCAATCCAAGATGAAGGCGTCGTGTGGTACGTCACCATGGCGGGTTCGGGGATTCTCCTTTGGGCCCTGTCGAATCTTCCCCGGGCTCAAAGATTTTTGTCGATGCGGGCGCTCGTCTATCTCGGGCGCGTGAGCTTCGGAGTTTACCTGCTCCACATGCTCGTGCTCGTCACGGTTGCTCCTCACGCCCTGAACCTGCTCGAGGAGGCGGGCGTGGCGTCGGAGAGGGCACGGTGGTGGCTCGGCTTCCTCGTCGTGGTGGCGCTCACTCTCGGGCTCGCGGAGGTCTTTTTCCGGCTCGTGGAGCAGCCCGCGATCAGACTCGGGCGTTACGCGGGAAAGCGCATCCAGAAGTCGGTCATTGGATCCGGATCAACGTCGGAGTCGTGAGGGCAAACGGAGTCGCGAGTTCGAACGCCTGGAACCAGATCCGCACGCCCGCGGAGCCGGTGGGGATCGGGTAGGGCCCGAAGACGGCGGTCCCGAGAGCGTCCGCCGCCACGGAGACGAGAAGCGGGACCACCCCAGGGTCGAGGGAGAACAGGAGCAGGGGATCGGTCACACTGAGGAAGAGGTTGCGGAAGCCCGCGGAGCCGACCGGAAAGCCGAGGCCCGTGTTGGGCGCCAATGCCATGACGAGTTGGAACCGGGCACCGGCCGGTTCCGGAGACCGCACCGCCAATTGGAAGGTCGTGCTGCCGGCGGTGGGGAAGTGGGTGCTGACATCGAGAGTCGAGCGGGTGTTTTCGGCCATGGCCTGCGGCCAGATCGCGAGCCCGTCGACAAACACCCTGGAGCTCGAAGTGTTGGTCGCGTATCCGGCAGCCGAGGCCGTCCCGTTACCCACGAGGCAATAGACGTTGTTCGCGGAAGTGCGCGGGTTGATGGTGGGGAATTGGGCGTTGCCGAAGCAGAACACGTTGTCGTCGTTGCCGTTCACCCACAGGAGGCGCGGCCTCATGCCGGATGCGTAGGCGTTGAGGAGGTCGTTACTCGGGTTGTCGATGTACGGCACATTGGGCTGCGCTTCGATGTCCCGCACCTCGCTCAGCGTGTAACCACTGCCGTAGTTCACCGACGAGCTCACGACGCTGGCGAGCTCCGCCTGGCGGTAGGCGAAGATGGCGGGCAACGCGCCGAAGGGAGGGCGAATCAGAAAGACATCGCCACCCGTACAGGTGATGGCGCTACCCGGCTGCCCTGTCAGCGGGCTCAGGACATTGTTGCAGGAAAAAGCCACGCCGTTCCCGTTGAAGGTGACGAGGATCGCGCCGTCCGGGAGCTCCGCAAATCCGTCGACGTTGAGGGCCGACGTGGTTCCGAGGGAAGCCTGGAGTTGCGAGCGGGTCACCACGTTGGTGCGAGTGCCGATTCCGGTCAGCCGAATCACGTCGCCGCTGGTGATGGGAGCTCCGAACAATGGCGCCACGTCGACCGCGAAGGACAGCCTCAAGTCGAAGATGCTCGGCTCGTTGGTTCCCAACGTCACGGAGCCGACGCCGATGGCATCGATGTCGGGGGTGTCGAGCGGGAGACCGTCGCCATCCAGATCGCCGAGCGCGATGCCGATCGCTTGCGTGTTGAACAGCGCTCGCATGCGCCCGTTGGCTTCGCCTTGGCTCCAGGCCAGAACCTCATTGACGGTGATGCTGGGGTTGCCCGGGACCCCCACCGCGGTCACTCCCGGATTCTGGAGGGTCGAGATCGACTGGAGGAGGGTGCCGAATCCGACTTGGGCGGGGGCGGCGGTTGCCATCACGAGTCCGAGGATCAAAAGGGGGAGAGCAGTGCGCACGGAAGTCTCCGAAGTTGCCCATCCTACGAACGAAAAGCTGGAAAAGCTGGACTTTGGGGCGGGTGTTTCCGCGGATTGCATCGTTAGATTCCGGGCGTGAGCGATTCTCACCTTTCCTCGACCGGCCGCCCCAAGGTCGCCTGCCTGGTCGATCATCTCGACCACGGGGGAGACAGCTCACATCTGTTGACCCTGCTTCGATTTGGGCTTAGCTCCAGTGCGGAAACGCACGTCGTTTCGATCGCGCCGGTGGGCGAGTCGGCCTTCGATTTTCAAAAGGCCGGCGCGGCCGTCCACGCCCTGGACTTGCCCGATCCGGGTGGTTTCCGCAGCGGCTTTTGGAGCACGGTGGCAGGGGTGCGCACCATGGTGCTCTTGAAGCAGCTCACCCCGCGGATCGTGATCTGTTTGGGGGAGCGCGCGCAGGCCCTCGGCCCCCTCGCCGCGAGGATGGCGCAGGTGCCCTGGGTGGCGGCGATCGTACGCCGGCCCTCCCGAGCCTCGGCGTTGCGATCGTGGTCGGCGCGGCTCTCCTCTTCCTGGGTCGACCATTGGCTGGTCACCGGGGAATCCGCGTCGGAAGAGACGGTTCGCCGCCTCGGAGTCCATCCGCAGCGAATCCGGCGCGGCGGCGAGGCGCTCGATCTCGGTCATTTTGCGGGCGGTCGCCCCCTTGACTTACCGAAGGGGAATCCTCACCTCGGGCTGGTGCTTCGGCTCGTTCCCGACAAGTGCGTGCCCGTGATGTTCGACGCGGCGGAGATCTTGCTCCGTTACCACCCTGAGATGCGCGTGACGATCGTGGGCGGCGGACCGTCCGGTCTCAACTGGCTGCGAGAAACGCAGCGGCGAGGGCTCGACCAGAGTGTGCACCTGCGCGGGCCGGAGGAGCATTTGCCTGAGTTCTTGGCCGCCCTGGATCTGTTTGTCATGCCCGCACCGCATTGTGGGCAAAGCCGGGCGGTGCTCGAAGCGATGGCGGCCAAGGTACCAGTCGTGGCCGCTGCCTCGCCCTGGCTTGCGGAGACCTTCCGACACGAGCAGGACCTGTTGTTTTTTGATCCGACACGCGCGGCCTCGCTCGCGGATGCGGTAGACCGCGTCGTGCGCGAGCCCGGACTGCGGGCGAGGCTCGTGCAGAGCGCGTTTGCTCGCGTGGTCGAGGAGCACCGAGCGATGCCCGTGGTGGCGCGCACGCTGGAGGCGCTGCCCCTTCGAGACGTCATCACGGTTTGAGGGTTCGGGAATCGGGAAGGAGGGCCCGCGACCGAGCTTCGCCGAGAGCGTGGAGCACCACCGCCGCGTGCAGGAATGGCGCCGCTCGATGGTCTCCGGACCGCACCGCCAAGAGCGCGCGGGATAGGCTGCCTGGTTCGAGACATTGGTCCAGCGGGTGCGGGTGGGCGAGGAGTGTCGACTCGATGCTCTTTCCGTAGTCGCCATGGCGAATCCACTCGTCAAGAGGAACTCCGAATCCTCGCTTCTGCGTGCTCCGCGAGAGTTCAGGCAAGCGCTCGGCAAGGAGTCGGCGTATCGGGAGTTTGCCGCGAGACCCACGCCGCCGTTCTTCCTTCGGCAGAGCCTGGGCGGCCGCGCGGACGGCTGGATCGAGGTAGGGCGCGAAGATCTCCACCCCCCCGCGCAAGCCAGCCCGGTCGGCTTTGGGCAAGAGGTCCCCCGGTAAGTAGGTGGCGAAGTCCCAGGCGGAGGCCTGGAGGTCGAGGGCGGCGCTCGACTCGAGGCTTGCGAATCGCTCGCCCAGCGGATCTTCGAGGTTGGGCTCGGTCGGGCGGACGAACCGATGAAACAGGGCGAGTGGCGTGAGTGCCACGAGTTCGGCATAACGCGCTGCCGGGGTCGTCGCGCGCGCGGCTAAGAAGAACCGGCGAGTGGCCGCGGTCGGGGAGAGGCGCGCCACCGCCCGCGCGAGTCGGGGGGAAATCCACGCACTCCAGGCGAGGGCACGGTACCGCCGGTAACCCAAGAGCAACTCATCCGCCCCTTCACCACCGAGCAGCACCTGAACTCGGCCTCGGACCTGCTCGATGAGGCTGGCCAGCGCCAACCAACTCGAATCGGCCAGGAGTTCGCCGGTTTCTCGCACCAAAGCGTGGGTGAGCGTCCACGGGTCTCCCTCGAAGGCGAGCGCCTGGTGGGGAGAGCCTAGGGTGCGCGCGGTCGATTGGGCGGCTTCCCGTTCGTCGAAGGAGGTGCCCGGGAATCCCATGGTGAAAGTGGGCAGCGGCGTCTTCGCCAGCCGGTTTGCGCGATCCAAAATCAAGGCCGAGTCCAGGCCGCCGGACAAGAGCACCCCGATCGGCCTCTCCACGCGCATACGGCACTCCAGGGCACGATCCAATGCGCCCTCGAATGCCTCGGGCGGAGTCGTCGTTTTCGGGGCAAAAGAGTGGATGTGCAGGGACTGCCCATCCGATTCGAGCCAGTGGCCGGCGGGCAGACTCCGAATCTCCGCAAACGGGGTTTCCGGAGCGAGCACATAGCCGGCGCGGAAGTAGAAGCGCAGCGCCGGCAGGTCCCACGTCAGCGTGGGAACACTCTCCATGAGCGCCGCCAGGGTCGAGGCGAATTGGATGGCGCCGCCAACCCGGGCGTAGAAAAGCGGCTTCTCTCCCGCGGAGTCGCGGGCCAAGATCAGCTTTCCTGCCCACTCGTCGAAGAGGGCCAGGGCAAAGGGCCCTCGCAGTGATCCGAAGGTCGATGCCCCAAGGCTCCGCCAGAGCGCTCCCAGGGGTTCACAATCGGACCGCGAGCGGAGCGAGTCGATGCCATGCTCCCTCACGAGTTCGGTCGCGTTGTGGATGGTCCCGTTGACTGCCCACGCGAGCTTCAGTTCCGGGCGAACGAAGGGCATGGTTCCCGCCCCACTCGGGTCGTGCAGCGCGAGGCGACGGTGGCCGAGCCAGCCAAGGCAGCTCTGGTACCTACCTTCGCCATCCGGGCCGCGGGTGCGCAGCATCGCGAGCATTCGATCCAATTGGGCCGACGCCTCGCCAGGACGCGAAGGACCAGGGGCGAAGATCCCGGCAAGCCCGCACATCGGCCTAAATGCCCGGCGTCTTGCGCACCGCCACTTTTTGTCCTTGGTCGTCGACACTCACGTAGACGACGTCCGCCTCGGTGACCCGCACCCGCTCTCCCGGCGACTTGAACCGCTCCGCCTCGACCACCACGTGAACACCGATCGAAGTGTTCCCGACGCGCGTGACCTCGGTGTAGAGACTGACAATGTCGCCCACGAACACGGGCTGATGGAACTCGACTTCTTTCATCGCGACGGTGACGAGTCGGTGGGGGGCATACGGGCGCGCGCCGATCGCTCCCGCCAAGTCGATGTACGAGAGGATCACCCCTCCGAAAATCGTTCCGTGCACATTGGTGTCGCGCGGCATCAGAGTGACACGGATCGCAGGGTCGGGACGGGGGGATGCGGAGGTCATTCGAGGAACCTACGCGCCCGCCGAAAAAGAGCCAGGAGGGCGGGATTCCGTGCCGATCCGGCGGCCGCCCGAGTCAGTTAAGGGTGATGAACCCTCAATTGTGGATGGAGCCGGCGGTGCTCAGCGATGAAGAGCTGCTGCGCGCGGTGTGGGGCCAGGCCGTCCCCTCCGAGGTCCTGGCGGACTTCATGGCCGGAATGCCGCTCGAAGGCGCCCCGGCGCGCGGTTGGCCGCCCGAGCTCTGCGGCCGTCTCTTGGCCGGCCGCGAATTGTGGAAACGGCACCGACGTCGCCTCGAGACATCGCGGCCGACGCTTTCCGGAGCCGAGGATGTCGCGCAATACGCCTCCGATCTCGTGGGCGATCGGATGGTAGAGGTCTTCTTGGTGATCGCCTTGGACGTTCGATTGCGGCCCCTCGCGGTCTTCGAGGCCAGCCGTGGCACCCTCACCTCAAGCCTCGTCCATCCACGCGAGGTCTTCCGTGGGGTCGTCCTGTCCGGCGCCCACTCACTCATCGTCGTCCACAACCATCCGAGCGGGGATCCCGAACCCAGCGAAGACGATCGCGTGGTGACCACGCGACTGGACCAGGTCGGGCAGATACTCGGCGTTCCCCTCATCGACCACGTGATTTTGGGCCGCGATCGGTACGTCTCGATGGTGCTCCGTGGATACGTGCCGGGGGCCCATCGGATATCCTCGAAGGCCGGGGGCACGGAGTCCGTTTTGGCAACTCCGGCGGCGTCCCCGCCGGCCGGGGCAGGCGTCGAACCAAGCTCCGACCCCCCGACACCGCGGAGAGCTCGCGTGCGATCCAATCCACCTTGCGGAGCAGAACTCGGATACTGGCTCGGTGAGACCGAGCGAGGCACCTTCGCCTTGGTGTTCCGCTCCGGTCGCTTGGAGCAGGTCTTGTTCCCGCAGGCGCGGGCGGAGGATGTGTGCGCCGAAGTGGCCCGCCGATGTCCCACCGCGGGTCCGTGTTCTTTGCCGGCGGAACTCGAAGGCGCGGCCTGCGCCCTCCGCCGCTACTTGGACGAGGGGGTGGGGGATCCGGCCGGATGTCCGGTACCCTTCGCACACGACGGAATTCCCGCGTTCCACCGCGAGATCTATGCCGCGCTTCGCCAAGTCGGCCGAGGAACCACCGTGACCTATGGCGAGTTGGCAAAACGGGCGGGGCGCCCGTTGGCGGCCCGGGCGGTGGGCCAGGCGATGCGAAGGAACCCCTGGCCGATCCTCGTGCCCTGCCACCGAGTGGTGGGATCGGGCGGCGGAATGGGGGGCTTCAGCGCACCCGGCGGGCTCGCGTCGAAGGAAAGACTCCTGGCTTTGGAAGGGGCGATCGCACCCCGAGCCCCGCGGGCGGGGAGCGGTCCGGCGTGAGCCAAAGCGTTTCTTGAGGACCTTCCGGTTCGGCTGTTAGGTTTTTCATCCCGTCGGGCCTCTGACGCCTCCGTTGGAGCGATCCTTTGCCCCGCGCTTCGAGCCACCGAGCATGATCGCTCTCATCTCCGACATCCACTCGAACATCGAGGCCTTGCAGGCGGTGTTCGAGGACATCGCCACCTTCCCGGTGAAGCGAATCTTCTGCCTTGGCGACGTGATCGGCTACGGGCCGGATCCGAGGCGCGCCTTGGAGATGATCCGTCGCTGTGAATTCACCCTCCTCGGCAACCACGAAGAGGGTCTCCTTTTCACCGCCGATGGGTTCAACGAGCGGGCTCGGAACGCTTTGGCCTGGACTCGGGAGGAACTCTCGCGGGCGACCTACCCCAAGGACGAGAACTACGCTCTTTGGGATCAGATCGACGCCTTCTCACAGACGCGCGAAGACGGGGATTTTCTTTTTGTGCACGGCTCGCCGCGTCAGCCGGTGCGCGAGTACGTGATGCCGGCGGACGCCCTCGACCGCCGCAAGATGGATGAAATTTTCGACCACCTCACGAAGCGGGCGGCGTTTGGCGGGCATACCCATGTGCCGGGGATCTTCTCGGCCGCCGGCGGGTTCAAGCATCAAAGCGAATTGCCGGATTGGACTCCGCTTCCCCGCGAAAAGTGCTTGGTCAATGTGGGCTCCGTCGGGCAGCCCCGGGATGGGGATCCCCGCTCCTCCTACGCCCTCGTGGACGGAGCCGCGGTGCTGTTTCGTCGGGTGACCTACGACGTGACCGCCACGATGCGCAAGATCATCGCCAATCCTGCGCTCGACGATTATCTCGCTCGCCGCCTCAAAGCGGGTCAGTGATTCAGGATCAATATGGAAAAGCGCCTGCCCCTCGCGATCTTGCTCTGTCTAGCCTTTTTGTTCGTCTGGACCCAATTCATGGGGAAAAAGGCGCCGCCAACTCCGCCCGCCAATGCCCCCGAGGCGGGGGCGCCGGAATCGGGCGGTACCGGCGAAAGCGGAGCTTCCGGGACCGCTCCAGTGGCCCGCCCGAGGCCGACCGCCCCGGCTGCCCCGATTCCCGAATCCGAGCTGATTCGCGAGACGATCCAAAACGAATCGGTTCGCCTCACCATCACCAACATCGGAGCGTCGATCGAATCGGCGGAGCTCCTCGACTACAGCCCGCACGCCCGAGCCAAGCGCGAAGGCCCTCGTCCCCTCCGAATCCTCGTCCCTTCGAGCGACCAGCTGTTCGGATTGCGGTTGGATGAGTCCTTCTCGGAAGGTGTCCCCCTCGGGGACCGCAAGTGGACGCTCTCCCGTACTCCGGACGGGCTCGGAGTGGTGGGCGAACTCGCTTGGGAACGAGGCGGTGAAGGGGGCGCCAAAGGCAAGCTCACGAAGGAGATTCGCCTGCTCGGGCCGCGGGGCCACGCCGCTTCCCTGACCATCCGTGCCTCCTTGGACAAGTCCGGCGAGGCGGTGCGCACTTTTCCTTGTCGCTTCAACGTGCTCGTGTCCGGCGGGGTCTTCCAGGAAGTGGACGCGGGAGTGGCGGGCACGGTGAAGAGCTTCGGGACCGCCTCAGGGGGAGACCTGCGCGAGGTGATGCTCGCCGAGGTCATGAAGCGGGATGCCGAAGGGGACGATCTCGCCCTCAGCGTGCGCACCGGCGAGCAGTTGGGGGTGGCGTTTGGGCTCGAAGGGTCGCCGCGGTTCGTCGCGGATGTCGGCAGCTACCTTGGCGCCTTTTGGGTGGCCCGGGACATTCCCGACAACGCGATCGCGTACATGTATCGCGTGTCGGACTTGGGGCAGCCCAAGCTCAACGCGAGGCCGGATGAAGGGGATGCGACCGCCCGTACCGCGACTTCGGTTCGGTTCGAAGCGGAACTGCAAGAAGGGGCGGAGGCGAAGAGCTTCACCTCCCTCTACTACCTCGGACCGATCAACGGCACGATGATCCGGGAAGATCTCGGAGAGGGTGCTGCTGCGGAAGCGGCCGCGCTCTCGCTCGTGCACGATGAGCAGCTCGGGTTTGCCCGGCCCGTCGGCAAGACCGTCCTGTGGGCGCTCCGGGGCTTGCACGGAATCACCGGCAATTGGGGGTGGGCCATCGTCCTCCTCACCTTCTGTGTGCGTTTGATCCTGTTCCCGATCAATCGCAAATCGCAGATGGCCATGGCTCGTCAAGCCGAGGCCATGAACCGGGTCAAGCCCAAGCTGGAAGTCCTGAAGAAAAAACACGGCGACGATGCCCGCGCCTATGCCGCGGCCCAGATGGAATTGATGAGGAAGGAGAAAGTCCCGCTCGTGCCGCTCGGCGGATGTCTGCCAATCTTCCTCCAGATCCCGATTTTCTTCGGCCTCTTCTCCGCTCTTCGGGCCTCGATCGAACTCCGCCAAGCGCCGTGGCTGTGGGTCGAAGACCTCTCGCAGCCGGACCACCTGATCCGCTTCGCCAAACCGATCGAGAACTACCTCGGCTTCCTCGGGAGTTGCTGCAGTATGCCGCAACCCGAGAAAGTCACGGGACTTCACATCTTGCCTCTGCTCATGACCGCCGCCTGGGTCGTGAGCAGCATGCTCGCCCCCAAGCCTGCTGTCTCCGACCCGCAGATGGAGCAACAGCGCAAGATCATGATGTTCATGCCCATCCTGTTCGGGCTGATGATGTACGGGTACGCGGCGGGTCTATCGCTTTACTGGCTCACCTCGAGTCTGCTCGGCATCGTGGAGTCGCAGGTCATTCGGCGCTTTTGGCCGGTCACGAAGCCGGCCCCGCAGTGAGGTGCCCGGAGGCGCAGCATCCCGACCGATCCGGATGCCGCGCGCCCTGACTGCTGGTTGCGAGTTTCGGCCAAGATCGGCGCCGCGAGTTCGAGTCCGCGCATGGAACCCATCGTCGCTCCCGCCACCCCGATGATCCCGAGCGAGCGAGGCGTCCTTCGTCTGAGTGGAGACGGAGTTTTTTCGCTCGTGCTGGCCAGGTTTCGGCCCGAGGGTGCGCAGCTCCCTGCTTCTTTTCGACGGTGGAGCGGACGGGGCTGGTTCCGCTGTTCCAAGCTTCAATCGCTCGTGCCCGGATCCCTCTGGTTATTCCGAGGACCGAACTCTCCGACGGGGGAGGATGGGGCGGAATTGCATCTACCGGGGATCCCGCATCTCATCGAGCTCATGCTGGGGGACCTCGTCGCCGCCCGAGCGCGGCTCGCCACTCCCGGTGAATTCACGCGCCGTGCGGTACGCCACGGACGGATGGACCTCGGGCAAGCCGAGGCGGTCTTGGCGCTCGTCCGGGCGACCGATGAACGGGAGCAGGCCCAGGCAATGGCGTCGTTGACTTCCGGCCTGGCCCGACGCGTTGGCGAGCTGCGCGCCCGGATCCAGGCGTGGTTGATTCCCCTTGAACTCCAGTTCGATTTCTCCGACCAAGGCTTGGAGCTTCCCGAGGATCGCGGGGCTTCCGCCGCGCGGCGCACGATCCTGGCGGATCTGAGCGCGCTCGTGGCCACCTGTTCCGAGGCCGTCCACCGCGCCGCCGTGGCGAGAGTGGTCTTGGTGGGAGCTCCCAACGCCGGCAAGAGTTCTCTCTTCAACGCGTTGATCGGCGACGCCAAGGCGATCGAAAGTCCGATTGCCGGCACCACCCGCGACTGGCTCTCCGGTGATTGGCGGTGCGGTTCTGAGTGCATCGAACTCATCGACACCGCCGGCGAATCCGGGGCGCAGGACAGTTGGGAACGTGCGTTGTCCCCGGCCCGGAAGGCTCAGGCTCATGGGGCCGACCTTCGGCTTCGGGTCTTCGATCTGAGAGTGGGGGTGCCCGCGATTCGGCCCGGCGAATTGCTCGTGGGGACGCACTCGGACTTGGTGAGTCCTTTGGGCGGACCCACCTCCGAGTGGGTCTCCGTGAGCAGCCGGACCGGAGCGGGTTTGAGCGAACTCACGAAGATCGTGCTCGATCGCCTCTCGTCGGGAGCCCGGGCGGTTGATGCTTCGATTCTGGTCAGCGCTCGCCAGGCACGCGCGCTTTCGGAAGCCCACGAGGCGTTCACCCGGGCCTTGCTCGCCGCCGAACAGGGACTCGAACCGGAATTGGTGGCGAGTGACTTGCATCAGAGCCTGAGCGCGCTCGCGCAAGTCACGGGCGAAAATGCCCGCGACGACGTCCTTGATCGGGTGTTTCGAGAATTTTGCATCGGTAAATGACATCGTGGGCGGGAACTCCCGGTCCTGGTAAGGTCCGCCCGAGCCACCCACCATGCGCTGCCCTTTCTGCAAATCCGTCGAAGACAAAGTGATCGACTCGAGGGCGAGCAACGATCAGGCGGTGATCCGCAGACGTCGCGAGTGTTTGGGGTGCGAGCGTCGGTTCACGACTTACGAGCGCATCGAGGAGATCCCCTTTCGGGTCGTGAAGAAGGACGGAACGAGAGTTCCCTTCGATCGCCAGAAAATTCTCGGCGGGATGCTCCGCGCTTGCGAGAAGCGCCCGATTTCGGTGGAGACCTTGGAAGAAGTGACGTCCCGGATCGAGACCAAGGTGAACGAGATGTTCGAGTCCGAAGTGAGCTCCCGGGTGATCGGGGGGTTCGTGATGGACGAACTGGGCAAACTCGACCACGTGGCGTACGTGCGCTTTGCCTCGGTGTACCGCGAATTCAAAGACGTCAGCCAATTCCTGGACGAGCTCAAGAGCATTTTGAAGCGCGAACAAGATGGCAAGGATTCGACAACTCCGACGGGATGACGGGGAAGTCGTTCCGTTTCGGGAACGACGCCTCTCGGATTCCCTGCATGCGGCGCTGCGCACGGCCGGCACGGACGACCGTGCCCTGGCGGAAGAGCTCACGAGCGTCGTCGTCCTCTTCTTGGACAAGTACCACGAGGCCGAGGTTCCGCACACTCGCGACGTCGAGGAAATGGTAATCCGGGTTCTCCGGGAGACCGGTCACATTCCGGCTGCCTTGGCCTACGAAGCCCAGGAGAAACGGCGCCGTCGGCTGGAATCCGAATTGGTGGTTCGCCACGACGAAAGCGAGACCGAAGCCAAAGAGGAGCCATTCGATCGCCAAATTTTGGCGGCGCGGATCGCGAAGTCGCGGGAGGTTCCCGAATCGCTGGCCGATGAAATCGTGACCTCCGTCGAAGCGCGCATCGTGCGCCTGGAGCTGCGCTCCGTGGGTGTGCGGCTGCTCGAAGCGTTGGTCGACGAGGAAATGGTCGAACGCGGTCTGCTCGCCGGAAAGCGAGCCGAACGGCGGTTCGCGATTGATGCCCACGCCGTGGCCGCGGCCCTGCGGGGCGAGGGAGAAGGACGCTTGGAGCGGCGCCTCGCCGCAGAAATCCTCCGCGGCTTCGCTCTGTCTGAGATCCACGGAGCGGATGTGGCTCAGGCTCACCGGGCGGCTCGGATCCACGTCTTCGGACTCGATTCCCCGCTCGAGCTCGAACGTCTCGTGCTCACGACGCCGCTGCTCGGCCTTCGTGAGTCGAAGCTACCCCTGCCTGCCAAACTCCTGCGCCTGCGGCCTCTGGTCGAAGTGGTGCGCCAGGAAGTGCGAGCCGAACTCCTCTTTCCCGATCTTCTGAGCTGGCTATCTGCGGAGCCCGAGGCCCGAGGCGATCCGGCGGCGGCCGTCGAGTTCCTGATTTCAGCCCTCGAGATGCGGGATGCCTATGGGCAACCCACGGGGCCTAGGCATCTCCTTTGGCTGCCATTTTCCGAGGCCAGTGCGCAGGACCCGGTGCTGTGCGCGGCGGCCGACCGTCTCCTCTCCGGTCACGGAAAACCGTCATCGGTCGAAGCGGTGCTGGCGTTGGAGCCGGGGCCGTCGCTTTGCCCGGACCCGCTCCTCGAGGCTTGGATCGATCGCGCTTCCGAGCGTCCACATTCCCGGATCGTGGTTCGCCGCTCCGGCGATGCCCCGCTGGTCCCCGTGCCCGCGGAGGCGCCGCATCCGCTGCGAACCTCCCTCGGAGGCGTGGCCCTGAATCTGCCGCTCCTGGCATCGGACCCGCGAGTGATCGACATCGCGACCCTGACGGAGCGCCTCGAGGGGACGCTGAGGCTTGCCGGGCGCGCCTGGGCGGAGCGATTCTGGCTTCAGCGCAGCGGTCCCAAACAAGGCATCCATGCCGTCTCGGTGGCGCTGGGCGGACCGGGGCACGTTCAGATTCACGCCGAGGGCCAAGAGGTCGACATCGAACTCTGGGGTCTGCCGCTCGCTTTGGATCTGCTCGAAGCGCGGGGAGGGCTTCGGCCCTTCGAGCGCCTCGCCGCGGTGCTGCGCCTCCTTTCGTACATCGACTACGTGGCGATGGACGACCATGGAGGTGTCCGCTTCCGCGTCCGGCTCGGCAGTCTTCAGGATCGAGGCGTGCGCCGCCGGTTCCTGGATGCCACCGCCGAGGCGGCGGCCCGGGAGGGAGACCGGGTGCTCCAGACTCTTCTGCGCCGCGATGAAGAGCCGAAGACGATGATCCCGATCTCGGTGCCTCTCCTCTCCAAGCGCAATCAGGCGCTGCTCGAGGCGCCGTTCGTCGAGCGCCTGGCGGAGGGCCTGGCGCTGCCACTCTCGGCCCTTGGGGAGGGAGACCGGGCGCCTCTCCTGGCCCGACTCGCCAAGGAAACCCGAGTTTCCCAAATCAGTCTGCTGCCCCACGCCCCGGAAGACGCGCTTTTTGAGGTTCAAGAGGAGATGTTCTGAGGGACGGATCCTTGGCAACGAACCACAGGATTCGGGGGTAGTCATCGGCCGCTCCCACCTTATGATGGGGGCGCACCGGTCGGACCGCGCCTTCACGCGGGCCCCGTTCGGGGCCCACCATGGCAGCCCGATGCGTGTTCACGCTCGGCGGGGCAGCCGCTACGGTGGGAGAGGAAGCGCCCCCCTAGCCCTGCCATGCGTCTGAAGAAGCTCATCGTTCACGGGTTCAAGTCGTTCGCGGATCGGACGGAGTTCGATCTGGAGCGGGGCGGCCTCACCTGCATCGTCGGGCCGAACGGCTGCGGCAAGTCGAACGTCTTGGATGCGATCAAGTGGGTCTTGGGGGAACAGCGGCCCACGAGTTTGCGCGGTAAGGAGATGACCGACGTCATCTTCAACGGCACGATCCGCCGCCCCCCCATGGGGCTTTCCGAAGCGACCCTGGTTTTCGATAACCGGGATCGCACGCTTCCCCACGACGATGGGGAAGTCCGAGTCACCCGGCGGGTCTTTCGGACCGGAGAGACCGAGTACCTCCTGAATGGCAACCAGGTTCGCCTGAAGGACTTCCGTGACCTCTTTGCGGGCACCGGACTCGGGCCCGGGGGTTACGCGTTCTTGGAGCAGGGCAAGATCGACAGCATTCTCGCCTCGAATCCGGTGGATCGCCGGCGGGTGTTCGAAGAGGCCGCGGGAATCAGTCGGTTCCGCGCGCGCAAGCACGAGTGCGAGCTGAAGCTGACGAAGCTCGACGAAAATTTGTCGCGCCTCGCAGATGTGATCGAGGAAGTGCAGCGCCAAGTGCGATCCTTGAAGATCCACGCCGGCAAAGCGAGGAGCTGGCGGGAAATCACGGAACGGCTGGGCGTGGTGCAACGAGCTTGGGCAGTCGCGCGCCACCGTGGACTCACCAAAGAAGAGGGCGAGCTGCAGATCGAGCTGGATAGGCTCTCCGCGCAGCGAGAAGAAGCTGAATCCGAGCACGAAGTGCTTCGCCATGCGCAGCGCGAGATCGAAGCCGAACTGGCCACCGAGACCGAGCGGGCTTCCCAGGCGCGCACGCGGCACGCCGAAATCGCGGAGCGCTTGAAAGCGAGCCGCGAGAAGCTGAGCGACCGCGCCCGCTATTCGGCCGACCTCGAAGCGAGACTCGCCCAGCGCGAGCGGGAACTCTCGGAACTCGGACGCACCCTCGAACAGACGAAGGAAGAGTTGATCATCGTCGGTCGCGAGCGGGCCGCGGTTGCGCGCGAACTCCAGCGGACGACGGGGTTGCTCGGACTCGAAGAAGAGCAAATGAAGGCGATCCGCGGGCGCGGAGCCGAACTGCATGCTCGCCGCCGGGATGCCGAGGCTGCGGACGCGGCCATCGCGGTCCGCCTCTCCGACATCGCCAAGCGCGAGGCGCGGCTCGACGCCGACATTCACCACTTGGATCAGCGGGTTTCCGATCTCGGCCGCCGGCGGCAGGTCCTGCGCAAGGAACGGGAAGAGATCCAAGCGCACAAAGAGGAGCGGGTGGGCTCGCAGGACGCCCAGTCGACCGCACTCGATCAAGCGCGCTCGGAACTGCGAGACGCCGAAGGTCGGGCCGAGGATCTCGAGGTTCGGTTCAACCAGGAGGAGGACGAGGGACGCCGCGCCGAGAGTGCGGTGGGGCATGCGCAAGCTCGTCGAGACGTCTTGGATGGGCTACTTCGCCGCCAGGAGGGTCTGGACGAAGGCACCAAGGCGATTCTCGCCCACAAGGCCAAACACCCGGAGTTTCTCCCGGGGCTGCGGGGCCTCTTGCTCGACCGATTCGACGTCGATCTCGACCGTGCGCGGGCGGTGGAGGCCGCGCTCGGGGAAGCCGCTTCCGCGTTGGTGGTCAACACTGGTGAAGAAGCGCTCGCCGGACTGCGTTTCCTCCGGGAGCGCGGACGGGGCAGTGCGATCTTCCTCCCCCTCGATCGGTTTGCCGGCAAGGCGAAGGCGCCACCGCCGGGAGTGTCGGCCAAAGAGGCAGAGCTATCGCCGGTCCTCGGATCTTTGCTCGATGGATTCCGGCTCGTCGATCGGGCCCAGTTCGAGACCACCCTCACCTCGGATCAACGCGCGGCCGCCCTCCTCGTGTCGGAAGATGGGGCCGTTCTCAAGGATCGGGGTTTGTTGGTGGCTCCCCGGGGCGGAGAAGCGTCGCCCGGCCTCGTCGTGCTGCGGGCGGAGCGTCAGGATCTCGATCGCAAGTTGCCGGAGCTCACGGGCGAGCGCGAGCGTCAAGTTCGGCGTCTGGCCGCGACCCGCGCGGAGCGGGAGGCCGCACGGTCGGCGGTGAAAGAGCAAAGCGTGGCGCTGCTCAAGGCCGAGGGCGATGCGGCTCGCCTCGACCAGGAAGTCATGCGCCTCGTCCGCGAATTGGAGCGACGCGAGCAGGAAGAGGGGCGGGCGGAAGAGGATGCGGCGGCCGCGGCCGGTCGCGCCGTCGCTCTGCGGGCCGATCTCGAGCGCTTGCAGGCGGAGCGCGCCGAACACGACGAGCAGCGGGTCCGGGCCCGGCACGAGGTGCAGGAAACCCAAGCCCTCACCGCCGAGCATGCCGCTGAAGTCGAGCGGGCGCAGTCCTCGTTGGAGGCGGCGCGCATCGCGTTGGCCCAAAGTCGCGAGCGTGCCCAGTCCTTGGAGAGCCGCGAGCAATACCTGACCGCTTCGGTCGCAGATGCCACCCGCCGCCTGGCTCTCGGCACCCAGGAGCGCGAGGAGTTGTCGGAGTCGCGTGCGCGCCTCTCCCAGGAGATCTCCGTCGAAGAAGAGCGCCAGTCCGGCTTCGGGTCGGAGGCATCGGAAATCCGCTCGGTTCTGAAGGAGCGGGAGTCTCGGGCGGACCAGGTGCGGGAGCGGTTGCGTGCCCACACCGAACAAGTCACGGCGGTCGAGGCGCGAGAGAAGGCTCTCCACGTCGCACATGCGGACGCAAAAGGGCGGGAGGGTGCGATGCGGGCCGGGGCGCAGGCTTTGGTGGAACGGGTTCGCGACGAACTTGGCCTCGAGCTGCCCGAGCTTTTGGCCGCGGCTCCCGAGGCCACCCCGAGCGCGGCCGATCCCCGAGAACTCGATCTTGAGATCAAGGAGCTCAAGGACCGGATCTCGCGCCTCGGAAACGTCAATCACGCGGCGATCGACGAACTCGAGGAGGCCGAAAAGCGCTCCACGTTCATCCTCGCGGAGAAGGAGGATCTCGACAAAGGACGCGAGGAACTGCGCCGCGTGCTCAAGGGCATCGAGGAGGAATCGACGGCTCTCTTCATGAATGCCTTCAACTCGGTGCGGGAGCACTTCTCCAACATCTTCCGCAAGTTGTTCGGAGGCGGCAAAGCCGACATCCTCCTCGAAAACGAAGCCACGCCGCTTGAGTCGGGGATCGAAATCAAGGCCCGTCCCCCGGGCAAGGAATTGCGCAGCATCACCCTGCTTTCGGGCGGGGAGCGGTCGATGACCGCGGTGGCGCTCCTGTTCGCGATCTTCCGTGCCCACCCGGCGCCCTGCGCGTTCCTCGACGAAGTCGACGCCGCCCTCGACGAGGACAACACCGAACGGTTCGTGCGCATGGTGGAAGAAGCGCGGGGCGACAGTCAGTTCGTGGTGGTCACCCACTCCAAACGCACGATGGAGCGCGCGGACCTGTTGTTCGGCGTCACCATGCCCGAGCGTGGCGTGAGTCGGCGAGTCGCGGTGCGGCTCGAGCAGTTGGACGATCAAGGCAACCTCAAGGATGTCGCGGCGGTGGAGCGCGCGGCGGCCGCGGAGCCACTGGAGGCGGCGCCCACCTCGGCCGCGGCGGAGGCGCCGGGGCCCGGTAGCGAGCCGGTAGCGCAGGAAGCGGGAGTGGTGAGCGAGCGGTCGGCGGCTCCCGACACTCCGGCGGTGGTGCGGCGCCTAAAGGCGCGCGGCGACGCCGGTTCGGCCGCCGAGGCGTCGGCGGGAGCCTGACCCAAGCCCGCACGGGCGAATGCCGAAGAGAAGGGAGTGGTACACCGTTAACACTCCCCAGTTATGCGACTCCTGATCGGCACTATCCTGTTTCTCGGCGCGGCGATGCTGTTCACCGGATTCGGCTTCGCGCGGCTGAAGGTCTCAAAGGGCGAGCCCGCACCCACAATTCGGTTCGAATCGGTCAAATGGAGCGCCGGGAGCGATCAGTTGAGGGCGTTGCGCCAGAGCTTTCGATTGGCGGCGACGCCGGAGAGTCGGACGAGGATCCTCGTCGCGGCATCCGCGGTAGGAAGCGGGGACAGCCTCGCCTTCCTCCGCGAAGTAGCCGGAGGCGCCGAGGATTCGAAGGTGCGGGAGGAAGCCAAGGCGTTGCTGAGTCGCGTGGCGACGCCATCCTCGCCGCCCGAGTCGGCTCCGAATCGCTGACTCTGGCCTGAGCGATCGCCGGTCCATCGGGCCCGTTCCGAACTTCACCTCCGATTCCCGCGCGCATCCCCACCTGCGTTCCCACCATCCCACC
>CADEGH010000049.1 GCA_902826835.1 uncultured bacterium
GAGCGCGCGTGGGGCTGGGACGGTGGGAACGCGGATCACCAGATCCGCACGCTGCTGATGGAAGTCGAGGCGAGGCTCAGGAACAGAAGTTTCGATGTAGGCCAGAGGGGCTCTTTTTCCTTCCGAGAGAAGAGTCGGAAGCGGAGATGGGATCATTGGGCCGTCGGTGGCGCTTCGTGACGATGCCCTGGGCTACGGGCTCGTGTCGCAGGCGGATCTGGTGATCCGCGTTCCCATGAGTGGCGGCACGCATGTGGCGAGGGCGGGGGCGCGCACTTCGGGAGGAAACGGTTGGTTGATGGGAGCGAGCGTGGGGCTGGGACGGTGGGAACGCGGATCACCAGATCCGCACGCTGCTGATGGAAGTCGAGGCGAGGCTCAGGAACAGAAGTTTCGATGTAGGCCAGAGGGGCTCTTTTTCCTTCCGAGAGAAGAGTCGGAAGCGGAGATGGGATCATTGGGCCGTCGGTGGCGCTTCGTGACGATGCCCTGGGCTACGGGCTCGTGTCGCAGGCGGATCTGGTGATCCGCGTTCCCATGAGTGGCGGCACGCATGTGGCGAGGGCGGGGGCGCGCACTTCGGGAGGAAACGGTTGGTTGATGGGAGCGAGCGTGGGGCTGGGACGGTGGGAACGCGGATCACCAGATCCGCACGCTGCTGATGGAAGTCGAGGCGAGGCTCAGGAACAGAAGTTTCGATGTAGGCCAGAGGGGCTCTTTTTCCTTCCGAGAGAAGAGTCGGAAGCGGAGATGGGATCATTGGGCCGTCGGGGGCGCTCCGTGACGGTGCCCTGGGCTACGGGCTCTGGTCGCAGGCGGATCTGGTGATCCGCGTTCCCATGGGCGGTGGCACGCACGTCGCGAGGGGGGTGGCACGCATGTCGCGAGGGCGGGGGCACGCACTTCGGGAGGAAACGAGTGGTTGGTGGGAGCGCGTGGGGCTGGGGCGGTGGCGCGCATGTCGCGATAGGGTGGTGGGATCGGGGGGAACGCGGAGCACCAGATCCTTACCTCCCGGCTCCGACTGCGCAGCCCAAGCGGATTGCAGAGCAACCACTCACCCCACCGCGGCCCCCCTCAATTCGCACCCCGCGAGCGCACCGCCGCCCGGGTTGCTCCTCGTCCGCTTCATGGGACCGCGAATCGAATCTCCAGTCCGATCAACTTCGCATCCGCACTGGCCCAGTCGACCATGGGGTCTTGGGGCTTGATTCCCTCCCGCGTAGTCGTCCACTCGAGGTTATGGGTACCCGGCGCCTCCGCTTTCTTGCCGCGGTAGAGCCAGTGCCCGAGAACTCCCACCTGGTTCGACTGGACTTCGGATTCGAAACTGAACCAATCACTCCGGAACCCGGCGCCATCGGGAAGGCGCAACTGGGCGAGCTTTCTCCAGCTCTCATCCCCCACCGCACCCGATCTTCGGAAGCGCAGCTCCGCGATCAGCGCGGACTGTTCGACGACCTGAGGATGGTCCTTCTTGACGGCCGAGACCACGCTCTCCCCGAACAGCGTTTTCAACCGACCATCCAGAAGATCCTTGGCCTTCCAGACTTCGTAGGACACCTCAAGCCGCACGATCTCCCCTTCGGCCATCCCGAACTGCGCGTATCCCCCGTCTTCCCCCATGGTCACGGCGCTGAATTCAGCGGACATCACGGTGGGGGCAAAACCCGGCCGCGGCAGGTGGTCGTACTTCAGGTCCCGCAGGTGAACGATCACATTGCCACTGGATCCCGCTTGGAGATTCCAAGCCAACCGGTTGTGCACCTTGGCCCCCTCCGGCTCGGAAATTCGCAAAACACCCCGAGAAACGGCCGGCCTGCGTGTCGGCGGCTCTCCGCCACACCCGGCGAGCATCAGCAGCGCTGTCAACAGTCCTGAAAGTACGACTCGCATGTTTTTCCCCAGAGGGACGCAGGATGGATCACGGCATCTTGTCGGGATGCAACGCAGCGGAGTCTACTTGTTTTGGTGCCCGATGCCGTGGACGCCGGGTTGATAGGACATTGGAGTTCTCCCGCCCTCGAACCGCGCGCGGAGCTGCTTCGGGAGACTCTCCCCAGCCCTTCCGCCCGTGTGTCCCGCGGTCTCTTGAGAATTCGCTGAGAAAAAGTGGACCCAAATTGTCTTGGTGAGCGTTCTATTGGTGTCCGCGGCGCTAACAACCCTTGGTCCTGGTCATTCGGGCACCGGTCGCCCTCGGTGGTCTCGCGTCGCACCCTGCAAGGGAGTCCAGTCATGTCCTTGTCCGTCGAGCGGGTTGGGTCTGGTCGCGCCTCGGTGCGCCGGGAGCGCTCGGCCTTGGCAGGTCTTGCCTACCGAACCCTGAGCTTTGTTTTGGTTCTCGGGCCGATGGCGGCTTCCCAAGTCATGGGCCCGGGTTATTCCAATTTCGCCATTGCAACGGTCATCACTCCGTTGCCTACGAACGGCACCGGGCCTGGAGCATGCGCGGGGCACACCGATCTCGTGGTGGCGCCGGCGTCCTTCGCTCCCTACGGTGGAGACATTTTCCTGGGCACTGCCGGTGGCCCGTCGGTCTCCGATGGTGCAGTTTGGCGCATCACTCCTAACGGAGTGGCGACCCCCGTCTTCGCCTGCAACAGTCCTCCGTCCTCGCTGCCGAGCGGCATCCCGGACGCACTGGGATTGGCCTTCGATTCCTCGGGTCAGTTTCTCTATGTACTCTGCAGCAGGGACACTCGGGGGACTATCTCGGTCAGCACCGATGACGGAATGGTCATTCGTGTCGACAACCTGTTCAATTCCAGCTACTATGGCGTTCCGAGTGCGGCGGATGCCTTTCTCCCGCCGAATTGCAATCGCACGTTCGCGTACCAGTCGGCTTTCGGTGGAAAGCTCGCCTTCGGTCCCCAGGGTTTACTCGCCTCCGGGTGCAATGGCTGGCTGGGCGAGGCGGTAGTCGCGGTCGGAGCCAACGCTTACGGTGCAATTGCCGGCATTGTCCCGGGCTTCGGGTGTCCTTGCCCTCCTCCGAGAGGATGCGGCTACTTCGGGTACATACGAGGAATTGCAGTTGATCCGGCGAGCGGAGCACTCGTGTTCGGAACCTTGAGTCCATTCGGCTTCGCTCCCAACAGCGGCGTTCATTTATTCACGGGACCAGGCACCTTCTCGACGCTCGTTCCAGGATCCACGGGCGATTTCCCGGACCTCGAATTCGGCCCTGGCGGCGCTTTCGGCACCGACCTCTATTATTCGACCAACGACGCGGCTTCCGCCGGTGCCAGCCCTACTGTGGGGAATCGCATCATGCGGGTTGCTCCCGGCGGGACACCCTCGGTTTTCATGAGCGGCTTCGGGAACGTACCCGACTTCACCTTTGACGGTCAAGCGAGGATGTACATCCGGACGTCTGGCAGGATACTCTCCGTCGTTCCCGCCAACACACCTTCGAGTTCCGCGAATTTCGGATCAGGAACGAGCGGCCCGAACTTCATTCCGACGCTGTCGATCTCGGGCCCCCCGATTCTGGGTAGCCTCGTCGTTGTTCAAGTCGGCAACAGCAGCACCATGCCGGAGTCCGCGTTCTTGGGATTCTCCGGAGGTGTAGCGATGGGCCCCGGCCCGCTCCTCATCGACACAGGACCGTCCTTCGGGTTCATCGGTCTGCCAGGTCCCTCCACCCCATCGGCACTGCCGAATCCCCTGAGCTTTGTCCTTTCGGTGAGGATTCCGGCTACTTCCGCGCTCGACGGAATCAGCCTCTATCTCCAAGCGGCCGTGATTCCCGGCTCGGGCGCGGCGCTCACGCCAGGCCTGAGTCTGACCTTCGGCTTCTAGCGGAGGTCCTGAGGCCCGTACGATCGGGTGACAAACCCCCGCTCAGGAGGCCCGCTTGGCTGCGGGTGAGCGACGAGAGGCGGGCGGTTGCTTCGCAACCATGTTGACCTTGGAAGAAGGCCGCCGCTTCGGTCGCGGGGCCGGGCGAGCAGGGACCTCTGTGAGCAGCGAGGCGACGGCAATGCGGCGAGCTATTGACCGCAACTTGCGATCCAGCTCGGGCCCTGCCAATTCGGTCTCCAGTGTCTTGTAGGCCGCCCGACAGGCCGAGCAACCCTGTAGATGGGAGTCGGTCCAGCCCGCCTCGCGCTCCGAGAGGATCTTTGACCGGAAAAAAATCAAGTCGATTTCGGTTAGATGGCGGAGATTTTCGGGAGTTCTGGTCACGACCTCCTGAGCCGCGGCCAAGAACACCGTCTCAAACCTCGTTTTGTGTGTGAGTTTCTTCATGTCCTGGGATTGCCGAATGCGACAGAAATATAAGTCCGCTCATGCCGAGAACGAACAAGTTTTTTCGAAAAAGGGAAAACGAAGCTGGCAAGAGGGCTGACCTGGGCGGCGAGCCCCGCAGGGGGGGGGAAGGGGAACCAGGGCAGACTGGAACAACCCTGCCCACCTCTGACGAGGGCCGCGCCACGACTGATCCGCGAGGCGGAGGTGGAATTCCGACCTGTCCCTACGAAACAAGGAGACGAGCCTCAGCCCCACTACGACTCCCCTCGGTGGGTCCGCGACTCCTCAGGCCGGAAATTTCGGCTAACGGGCTCGATCTCGGCGTGAGTCCGACTCCGGAGTCCCAGGCGACTTCTCGATAGACAGGAGCCTGCGCATCTTCAGCGTAAGTCGATGAACCCGAAAACGAACCGCGTCCGAGTTAATGCCTAATTTCTTTCCGATCTCACGGTACGTCAGGCCCGACAGGTAAGCATCAAGCACTTCGAGTTCCCTTCCGCTGAGCGATTTCCGGATTATCTCGGACAGGGACTGCGACTGCTCTGCATCAACCGCCGACTCTAGCGGCGAGAGATCCGTGCTTACTCTGCCCGCCTGGCGATATGCGCTCTTTCGCCGCCTCTCCGACCGAGTCGCATTCAGATACCTCCCGCGGAGCATGCTGAAGATTGAGGCCTGGAGAGAGTGAACCGTCGTGGAACCTGATCGGCCTCGATCGAGGATCGTGAGAAGAACATCCTGGCGGAGATCTTCCTCATCTACGGCGGCTGAGGGAGATCGAAGACGCCTTGCCGCAGAATTCAGTGAAGGAAGAAGCTGCTCGACGACCCGAGCTTCCGCGGCAGTCCACTCCGCCGAACTCAGCTTGGGAGTTGGTTCTGTTTCTGCGCGAGCGTCCAACCAATCTTTCTCGGCATCGTCTCGGCGTCGGGTCATGTTTCTTCGACCCCCATCCTCCTGAGACCAGTGGTCATCACTTCGATGAGGAAGCTCGAAAAGCTCCGGTTTGCATTCCGCGGATCGGCACGCAAGCACGTTTCGAACTCGACTCTGAGTCTTGGTAGCAAGTTCAGGAAGACCTCGACGAGCTCAGTCCGCGAATCGAGCAAAGTCAGGAGCGAGCCAATCGGAGACGCCTTCGGCGCGACAGAACTCAGGAGCGCGGAGCTTTGCACACGCAGGCGATCGAGGTCGAATCGTGCAACTTCCTTGTCGATTTTCCCCAGGTCGCCAGCCCCGGATTCGGCCAGGAATTCGCGAGTCGATGGCCAAAACCCCAAGGCCAAGGTTTGGAGACGTGTGAGGTCCGACTGCCTCGTTTGGCTATCCACGATCTCGTGGGCGATTCCGGTGCACGCGCTCAAGAAGTCCAGCGCATCGCGGGCCTCGCTGGTTACGGCGGCCGTCGCCAGGACGAGGAAGACCCGCGGATGGAGCTCGGGGCGCATCATGAATAAGGCCAAGACCTTTCCGGAGACTCGATCGTAGCCGATCGGATTCCGGTAGCGCTTGCACTCGACCATCCACCTCGTCCCGTCATGGGCAAGGGCATCTATGTCTCTTCCGCGTTGACTGCCCGCGCTCCGTTGGCTGACGTAGCGAAAGAGCCCGGAATCGAGGAGCCAGCGGCGGCCCAGTTGCTCGAAGGACCAAGGCCCATTCGTAGGCGACATTCGACAGATCGCGGCATCAATCAATAACCGTGCCATGTCTGTGCGCGAGCATACCATCTCGCGATGACGACCGAGATCGGGTGCAGCTTCGTCACCGTCATCGGCGCGAAATCGGAATAGGCGCAGTTTATGAGACTTCCCCGACCGGGCCGGTCAGGGGTTCGTCGATCACTCCTTTTCGCCAAGGAACGCGACTGCCAGAGAACGGTCGGCAAGTCAATCGCACTCAGTCGGAGGGCGAGTGTGGGAAAGCGGCGGCATGCGCGACCGCGAGGGCGAGGGAGCGGGTGTGGGTGAGCGAGAGGGTGATGGGGCCGAGGTGGAGGCGGGAGGCGAGGGCGAGGGCGCGGCCGTGGAGGCGGACTTCGGGGGCGCCGGTCGAGGCGCGGTGGATCTCCACGTCGGTGAAGCCGAGCCCCTCGGCCCAGCCGGTGCGGAGCAGTTTGAGCACGGCTTCTTTGGCCGCGAACCGAACCGCGAAATGTTGCGCGGGGCGCGGTTGGGCCTGGCAGTAGTTCCGCTCGGTCTCTGTGAACACCCGGGCCAAGAAGCGCTCGCCACGGTTCGCGATGGCCTCGGCGACGCGGTCGATTTCGATGGCATCGAGGCCGAGGTGCGCCGGAAGGGGGGGGGGGAGCGGCGGATTCATCGCGCGGTGATGTTATCCGCCAAACTCTCGTGAGCGGACGAGAACGCCGCCACTCCGGCCCCGGTTCGCACGCGAGCCGCGTCCGGAAAGCGCTAACCTGCGCGCTCCGCCGGTTGCCACCATGAGTTCTCCACTCCTCGATCGTCTCAATCCCATGCAGCGGACCGCGGTCCTCTGCACCGACGGCCCTCTCCTCGTGCTCGCGGGCGCAGGGTCCGGAAAGACCCGGGTCATCACCCACCGCATCGCCTACCTCATCGAGAAGGGGGTATCACCCGACGCCATCCTCGCGGTGACCTTCACGAACAAGGCGGCCCGCGAAATGCGGGAGCGGGTCTGGCAGCTCACGTCCCGCGGCGGGCTGCGCGTCCAAACCTTCCACAGCTTCTGCGCGAGTTTCCTGCGCCTCGAGTTCCCGTCGGTCGGACGAGCCACCGACTTCACCATCTACGACGACGGCGACGGGCTCTCGATGATGAAGCTGGTGGTGAAAGACCTCGGCCTCGACCCCGAGTTGCACAAACCGGACAAACTCCTCGGTCAAGTCAGCCGCTGGAAGAACGACGGAGTCGACCCCGAAGAAGCCATGACCCGGGCCCGGCGAAGTGTCGACGAACACGCCGCGCAGGCCTATGAGCACTACGACCGCCGCCTCCGCGAAGCGAATGCCTGCGACTTCGACGATCTCTTGCTCGAAGCCCGGCGCATCCTTCGCGATTGCGCGGAAGTCCGGACCCGCTGGCAAACCCGGCTCTCGCACGTGCTCGTGGACGAGTTCCAAGACACAAACGGGATCCAGTACGGGCTCGTTCGGGAATTGACCCGCTCGCACCGCAACCTCTGCGTGACAGGCGACCAAGACCAGTCGATCTACTCCTGGCGCGGCGCCCGCGTTGAGAATTTCGACACCTTCCTCACCGATCACGCGGAAGCGAAGACCGTCAAACTCGAGCAGAACTACCGTTCGACGGGCAACATCCTGCGCGCCGCCGTCGCAGTGATCGAACACAACCAGCATCGCATTCCGAAGCGCCTTTGGACCGAAGCTGCGCTCGGCACTCCGGTGCGCATCGTCGGCTTCGACGACGACGTGTCCGAGGCCATCAGCATCGCCGGACGCATTCGCGAGCTCGAACGGGAGGGGATCGCCCGGGAGGAGATCGCCGTCCTCTTCCGCACCAACTCCCTCTCGCTGCCGATCGAACGGGCGCTCCTCGAGGTCGGAGTTCCCTACGTCGTAGTCGGCGGGCTCGAATTCTTCGCACGCCAGGAGGTGAAGGACCTTTTGGCCTATCTGCGCTTCCTCGCAAACCCGCACGATCTCGTGTCGCTCTTCCGCATCATCAACGTGCCCGCACGTGGCCTCGGCAACACCACGCGCGACGAGTTGGTCGCCATCGCCAGGCGCGATGGTCGGCCGCTCGGGGAGGTGCTTCGGGATCCGGCGGCGAGCGAGTCCCTCCCCAAGCGTGCGCGCACCGCCGCGGTCGCCTTCGCCAAGATCTTGAACGACCTCGACCAAGCGGTCGGCCTCGGCGTAGCCGAACTCCTGAGGCGGATCCTCGATGTCACCGGCTACGACACCTACTGGCAGGGGAAGGCCACGAAGGGCGGCTCGCTCGATCCCCACCAAAACATCGGCCAGTTCGTGAACGTCGCGGTGGACTGGGACACCAAGAAGGGCGGCCCCCTCTCCGAGTTCCTGGCGGAAATCGCGCTTCTCACCGACCAGGATCGCACCGCCGACGAAGGTCGCGCCGTCTCGCTCATGACCCTCCACGCCGCGAAGGGTCTCGAATTCGACGCGGTCTTCCTGCTCGGGGTCGACCGCACGATCCTGCCCCACGTCATGTCGTACGCCGAGGGCCGCGGCGACGAGGAAGAGCGCCGACTTCTGCACGTCGGCATCACCCGCGCAAAGAAGGAGCTGGTGATCACCTACGCCCGAGCCCGCACCCGGTTCGGCTCCACCGTGCTGACGGGCCCCTCCAACTTCCTGGACGAGGTCGGGCGCGACGGGATCGAGCGCTACGGGGAGGCCACGACCTACCGACCGAGTCCCAGCCGCCGAAGATCAGAGCCCGGAGACGAGCAGGACGAACCTTGGCGCGACGACGAGGAGGGCCTTTCCGAGCTCGATTCGGGATCGCGCGTTTGGCACCCGGAGTGGGGGCGGGGGGAAATCCTCCAAGTTCGGGGCCGAGGATTTGGCCTGGACCGCAAGGTCACGGTCCGCTTCGATCAAGGTTTCGAGCGCACCCTGATCCTCCGCCACGCGAACCTGGTCCCCCTCGAAGAATGAGGGGCGTCTCCCCCCTCTGATATAGTCCCTCGCAATGGTCACCATCATCGTGGAGAACGGCGGTCGCCGCGAGCTCTTCACCTTCGCGGAAAACACGGTGACCATCGGACGGGCCGAGGACAACGATCTGCGGATCGGCTCCCGGTTCGTGTCGCAACACCACTGCCGAGTCGAACCCAGCGCCGAGGGTGGCTTCAAACTCCTCGATATGGGCTCCCAAAACGGCACGAGGGTGAACGGCGCGGACACCAGTCAAGCGCGCCTGCGTCCGGGAGATCTCATCGAAATCGGCCCCACTCGCCTGTGGTTCCAGACCGCTCCCGAGGAGGTCACCGCCTCCCTCCAAAACGAGGAAACCACCCAGGCCGGCGAGGAAGACGTGGTCATCTCCGCCCGCTCCTCCCCCGGCATCAGCGGCAAGCTTCGAGAGAGTCTCAGCGCGCTCTGCGTGGAATTCCGCAAGAACTACGGGGACGAGCGCGGCCTCGCGGAGCTCGAAGAAGCTGTCGTCGACACCACCAAACGCATCTTCCCGAGGCCGGCCTTCCAGCGGTCGATGCAAGCGCGCCGCCTGGTCGAAGTCCTGCGTTCGATTGCTACCGCCACCGACCTCAACAAAGCCCTCGGCATGGTCATGGATGCCGCGGTCGAAATGACCGACTCCGAGCGGGGCTTTTTGGTGCTCCGCGAGGAAAGCGGACAGTGGAAGGTCCGGACCGGGCGCAACTTCGACCACGAGACGATCAAGGGCGCCGAACACAAGATCTCCCGCAACATTGCCGAGCAGGTCGCCCGCACCGGCAAGGCCATGTACTCCGTCAACGCGGTGAGCGACCCCCGCTTCCAAGCCTTTGACTCGGTGAACGAACTGAAATTGCGCTCCGTCATCTGCCTACCCCTCGGGGTGCAAGGTCGGGTGATCGGCACCCTCTACCTCGACAATCGATTCAAAGACGCCGCCTACTCCGAGGCCGAAATTGGGCTCCTCGAAGCCTTCGCCGACCACGCGGCCCTCGCCCTCGAAAACGCCCGGCTCTACGAACAAAACCTCCGGAACGAGGGAGCCCTCTCCCGGCGCACGAAGGAAGTCGAGGAGCTCGCGCAGGTGCTCGACCAGCGCATGACCAAGGCCACCCTCGAAAACGTCGAGGATCCGAAGCCCCTCACGCGCGAAGGCCTGAAGCACAACTACAGCCAAATCGTGGGGGAAAGCCCGGCGGTCATCGAGATGCTGCGCCTCCTCGACCGCGTCATCGATTCAGATCTACCGGTGCTGGTGGTCGGCGAGAGCGGCACCGGCAAAGAATTGGTCGCCCAAGCGATCCACGTCAACTCCCCGCGTCGGGGGCGCACCTTCGTCAAAGAAAACTGTGCGGCCATCCCCGAGTCGCTCCTCGAGAGCGAGCTCTTCGGCTACAAAAAAGGGGCGTTCACGGGGGCTAACTCGGACCGCAAAGGGCTCTTCGAAGAAGCGCACCAGGGGACCATCTTCCTCGACGAAATCGGGGAAATGTCGATGGACATGCAATCGAAGTTGCTGCGGGTCCTCCAAAACGGCGAGATCCGTCCGGTGGGTGGCCGCGAGGTCATGCGGGTCGATGTCCGCCTCATCACCGCCAGCAACCGCGACCTTCGCCAAATGGTGAAGGACAATCGCTTCCGCGAGGATCTCTTCTTCCGCCTCAACGTGGTCTGCGTCGAAGCCCCGCCTCTCCGCACTCGCCTGGAAGATCTTCCCCTGCTCGTCGACACCTTCACGGCGCGCATCGCCGAGAAGACCAAAGCCGAGCGGAAGTCGGTCGATCCACTCGCGCTGCGCTACCTCTTGTCCTACCACTGGCCGGGGAACATTCGCGAGCTCCAAAACGAGATCCAGCGCGCAGTCGCCCTGAGCGGTGCGGTCATCACCGTCGACGATTTGTCGCGCGAGATCATCGAGAACCGCAACGTGCCCCAGGATTCCTCGGGCGCGGCGGGGGGTCTGAAAGACTTGGTCAAGCTGGCCACCCACCAAAAGGAGCGGGAGATCATCCTGCGCACCCTGGAGGAGAGCGATTGGAAGAAGTCCATCGCGGCCCGGAAACTCCACATCTCCCGGCCCACTCTCGACCAGAAAATCCGCGCCTTCGGTCTCGGGCCCTACGTGGACCGCGGGCGTCAGAGCTGAGGCGACCTGTCAAGTCGACTTGACATCGGCCGGCCGAGGAGGTCATTCCGGGGGGCGATAAGCCTCAGAACCCGCCGGAACTCCTCGTCCCGGCGATGGTTATGATTTTGCCCCGGGGAACGCGACTTGCGGTTGCCCGAGGATGCGAAGTTCCAACCTGCCGGAGCTTTCTGTGACTCTGTCCAAGGATTCTGACGCGTGGCAACTCGTAGGTGAGGGTGTCACGGCGAGCCGGACCTTCCCCCTGAAGCCAGGGGCGACGGTGGTCGGACGCGACGACGCGGCCGACATCACCTTCACCGATCACCGCCTCTCCCGCCGCCATGCCGAGCTCCGTGTCAATCAGGACGAGGTCAGCGTCGAAGACCTGGGCAGTTCCAATGGAACCCTCGTCAACGGCCTCCCGATCTTCGGCCGACACGTGCTGGCCGAAGGCGATCTGGTCGAGATCGGCTCACAGTCCCTGAAGCTCCGCCGCGGCGGATCCGCCTCGGTGGCAGCCGCCCGCGAGAAACCGCGCTCGACTCCCGCCGCGCCCCCCGCGGTCGTGACCACCCGGAACGGACCAAGCCTGCCGCCGCCCCGCTCGACTCGCTGGCTAGTGGCCAGTGGCGGGCTCGCCGTGGTCGCTTCCTTGGTTTGGGCCTTCGTCCACTTCGGTCAAACCCCGGTGCCGAATTCGCTGGCTCCCGCGGCCGCGTCCAATCAGGAAACCGCGGTGATTACCGATTCCCCCCGCACGCTCCCTCCGGAGGTGGCGCCGGGCGAAACCTCCACGGAAGCACCCCCTCGGGTCAGCCTCCCGCCGGAACAGACGATCGGCTCCCAGTTCGAGACTCACCTCCGCGCGGGCGAATTCCGCGCCGCCGCGGATTTGCTCGCGTCTCATGGGCAGCCCCCGGTCATGGTGGAGCGGCTGAAGGTGGAGCTCGATCAGGTGGCGCGGCGCGACCTCGCGGAGGCCAAAGCCCTGTCCACCGCCAAGACCCGTGCGGAAGGAGCCGCCCTCCTCCGCAGTCGCCTCGAGCGCCTGCCGAAGGGCAGTGCCGCGCGCACTTTGCTGACCGAAGAACTCCTCGGCTGGCCCGTCGACGCTCCAATCGTGGCCGCCGCGGCAGGTGCACCCGGCACCGCCTCGCCGACCACTCCGGGCGCGGGCCCGACCGAGGGATTGCGGCCGAGCGAGCCGGATCTTCCGCCCACTCCCGAAGCCGAGAGCCTGCTGCGCGAGGCGGAGACCGCGCTCGCCGCGGGCAACCTCTCCGAGGCCGAGACGCACTACGGATCGATGACCCGCCTCCCCCTTTCGAAGAGACTCAAACGAGACGCCGAACGGGGCCAGCGACTGCTCACAGCCTACCGAACCACGATCGCCGCCCTCGCAGGAGCCCCGGCGCCGACCAGCGGCTTCGGCAAACTTCCTGCGGGCGACAGCGGCCTACTCCCCATCATCGCCATCAAAGTGGATGGTGTTCACGTGATGCAAGGATCATCGGCCGAAGTCCTTCCCTGGCGAATCCTCCCGGCTCCGGCATGGAAGGTCTTGGTGCAGCGGATCCCCCTGGACCCACCGGCGGAACTCGCCGCGGCCCGGGTCCTCACCGCCCTCGGCGCTGCTGACGATGCGGAAAACCTCCTGAAACGCGTCTTCAAGTCTGATCCCGCGCAAAAGGACCACATCGACCGCGCTCTCGCCGATGCCCGCGGCATGCCCGAAGTCCCGGGGGGCGGTTTCACGCTTCGAGACGACACTTGGCTCAGCCCCTCCGAACTCGCCCGCGCGGAGCTCTCCGCCAAGATCGAGGGGCTGTGCAGAGGCCTCCAGGCCGCCACCGCGGAAGATCGCAACTCCGCCTTCCAAGGGCTTCTCGCTTTGGGCGACCCGGCCCGGAGCAAACTGCACCGAGGGCTGATCGAAGCGCGCGCCGAAATCCTCTCCCACGCCCGAGCGTCCAAGCCCTTTGCCGCCGCCGCCAAGGTCGCGGAGAAGCGCGACGCTCTCGATGCGCTCCGCAAGGAGATCCTGGATCTCGTGTTCGACGAAATCCGTTATCCCTACCCCTGTCGTCCGCCGGGCGCGACTCCGGAGGCGGTCGAGCGCTTCACCGAGACGCAGCGGGAAATCGACACCCGGGTGCGCGAGCTCGCCTCCCTCTGGAAAGACACCATCAAAGCTGATTTGCCGGCAACCCTGCGCGACCAGGCGCAGCGAGTCCTCGAGATCCACGCCTGGATCGAAGAGTCCAGTGTGGGCGAAGTGCCCGCGGTGGAGCCGTGGTTCCTTCACCTCCCGGCCGGGGGGGAACTGACACTCAGGAACATCGCCATCAGCGCCGCCGACCGGCAACGCATCGATGAGGCGGTGCAGGTCCTCGCCGCCAACACGACGTCGTTCGGTCAGGCGAGCCCGACCGAACGCGATCAAGCCCTCGTCACCAACGAGTACCGATTGATGATGGGGCGCCACGCGCTGCGCCTGCACGAAAAGCTCGGGCTCGCCGCGCACGGTCACTCGGTCGACATGGACAAGCTGGGCTTCTTCTCGCACACCTCGCGAGTCCCCGGCAAAGAGGGCATGGGCGATCGGATGCGATTGGTCGGTGCCAAAGTCGCCGGCCTCTCCGAAAACATCGCGATTGCCCGCTCGGCGCGAGGCGCCCACGACGGCTGGACCCACTCTTCGGGCCACCATCGGAACATCCTCGACGCAAGCTGGCGCATCGTCGGAATCGGCCATTCCGGTGATCGCTGGACCCAGAATTTCTCCGACCGCGACATTCCCGCCAACGAAGGATCCGACGACAAGTGAACGGAAAGCTGATCATCAGCGAAGGTGGGCGCGACCAAATCCACGAGATCTGCGAAGAGGTGACCCGCGTCGGTCGCGATCCTTCTTCCCACATCCGGGTCAAGGAACAGGCGGCGGCCGCGCACCATTGCGAGATCCGCCTGACCCCCCAGGGATTCAAACTCGTCGATCTTGAGTCCTCGCTCGGCACGAGCGTGAACGGCAAGCCCGTCAACCAGCATCTCTTGCGCAACGGGGACAGCTTTGCGGTCGGGCAGAGCAAGTTCACGTACCTCGGAGATTCCGCGCCAAAGGCGGGCACCCCGTCGCGTCCCGAACCCATGCGCAGCCTGCCCATCGGCGATGACGGCGAACCACGTCGCTTCTACCGACACGAGGGAAGCCGACGCCGCGGCAATCCCGGCGTGGTAGCCTTTGCCATCATTGGCGTGTGTGCGGCCGCCGGGCTCGTGATCTGGGCCTTGAGCAGCGCTGACTACGGCGACGCCGACGAGAAGGAGTTCTACGAGGCAGTCCACCTCGGCGAGAACGGCGACGAAAAAAGCCTGGCCGCCGCCGTCGACCGCCTCTCGAAGATCCCCGAGAACAAGAAGTTCGGTTCGAAGCTCGTCAAGGACGTGATCTTCGACATGAAGGCCGACCTCACCCGGCTGCGCGCCGACCAGCTCAAGCGAGAGGCCGATCAGTTCTACAGCGAGACCATGAACCACTTCCGGGCCCATCCGGAGGAGGACGGCTACCTGCGGATCCGCACCAAGAACTTCGTCGAGAAGTGGCCGACCGATCCGCGGCGCGAGGAACTCGAGCGCCTCTTGGAGGTGGCCGAGCTCGGCGGCCCGGAGAAGGAAGCGGAGTGGCGGAACGCGGAGGCGGCGATCCGCCAGGCGCTCCAGCGGCAGGACTTCCGCCAGGCCTTCGCCGAGCACGCCAAAGTCGCGGCCGATCCGAAGCTCTCCAAAGTCTTCGCGCCGAAGCTCGCCAAATACCGAAGCACCCTGGAGGCGGAATTTGCCGCCTTCTACGACCGCCGCTCGGCCGCGGCCCTGGACGCCAAGGCCAAAGGCGACGCCGCAGGCGCCATTCGAATCTTCACGGAACTGGCGGAAGTGGGGTGCGAACCGAAGTCCTCCGAAGCCCGGCGCCTCCTCGAAAAGCTCAAATAGCCGGTTGATTGGCCCGCTCTGGTCGGGCCTGTCCTGGCTCAGGTCACGGGGACTCCTCCCTCGCAATGGCGTTTTTCGAGGGAGTTTTCTCGGATGTCCCCGCTTCGCTCTATACTCTCCGGATGCTCCCGAGGAGTCGCTCCATGCCGTTCACGCTCCGACCGTTCGTTGCTCTCTCCGTGTTCTCCCTCGCTCTTGCGGTCCCGCTGCTTGGCCAGGACACGGGGAAGTTCCTACACCCCGCGCTCCGGGAAGCCCTCGAGCAGTCGCCCTCCGCGGAAGGGTTGGTGGTCAACGCGTGGCTGGAGGAGTTCGGCCTCGGCAACCGGACTCGCGAACGGCTCACGGCTGAAATCGCACCCGGCCTGGATAAGGCCTCGGTCGATGCCCAAACCCGCATCATCGTGCTTGACCACGCCGCCTCAATGCGCGCCTTGGTGACCGACCCGGTGCGCATCGCCGCCGAAGCCGCCGGATTCGAAACCACCTTCGTAGGCGAGCTGACCCCGATCGTCAGCGTCCGCGGACCGCTCACGTCCGTGGTGGCATGGCTCCACACCCTCCCCTCCGTGCGAGCGCTCTATCTCGACCTCCCGGGTGAAGAGGAGTTGGACAACTCGATCGGGACCATCCGCGCCGACTGGGTGCATGGCCAACCGAACGGGCTCACGGGGAGCGGGGTGTCGGTCGGAGTCATCGACACCGGAACCGTCTCTGCCACGAACCCCTACCTGCCGCCGGGGATCACGTTCTTCCCCGGCGCGGGCTCGACTGGGGCCCACGCCACCGCTTGCGCCGGCATGATTTGCAGCACGCATCCCACCCAGCGGGGGGTGGCCCCGGGCATCAGCCTCCTGAGCGCGGTGTTCGGAGGCAGCGAGTCCACCCTGATTCAACGCGGCGAGTGGGCGTACATGAACGGCGCCAACCTCGTTTCGATTTCGCTGGTCGTCGGCACCGTCGCCGGCGGGAACCTCAACCTGGGAGATCGCGGTTACGACTACCTCGTGCGCACCCTTGGCAAGATGATGGTCAAGTCGTGTGGCAATCAGGGGAACGGTGGACCCGTCACTTCGCCCGGCCGAGGCTGGAACGTGATCGCGGTCGGCAACGTGAATGACGGCGACAACGAAGAGTGGAGTGACGACTCGATGAGCACCTCCTCCTCGGGCGTCGATCCGTCTTCGGGAGTGCCAAAGCCGGAGGTCTCCGCCCCCGGCACCAGCATCAACTCGACCACCACCTCTTCACCCTGGATCGGGGCCACCGGTTCCGGTACGTCCTACGCCGCGCCCCACGTCGCCGGCACCTTGGCGCTCTTGATCGAGGCCGTCCCGGCGCTCGCCACTCAGCCCGAAGCCCTGCGGGCGATCGTGATGGCAACCGCCTGGAACGACATCGAGGGCAGCAGCCTCATCTCCGACTTGGACGGGGTCGGCGGGATCGTGGTCTCGGCCGCCGTCAAGGTCGCGCAGAGTGGGCGCATGGCCTATGGGGCCCTGGTCCCCGGCGACTTTGCCTCCACCGGCTACCGCGACTTCAGCTTCGACGTGAAAGCCGGCAACGTGACGCGGGTGGTCCTGTCGTGGGATTCCAACGCCGCTGGGCCTACGAGCTACGACCCGGACGCGCTGGACGCCCGTTTCGACCTCGAAGTCATCGGTCCTCAGGGGGGAGCCCCGCTCGCGACCGCAACCCACCCGGCCGCCGCCTGGCGCATCCTGAGTTTTCTCCCGACGCAGTCCGGGCTCCACACGGTTCGGGTCGTCCGAACCCAGTTCAACGGTACGAGTGAGCCCTTCGGGATCGCCTTGTCCCAGAAGTTTGACATCGACACCGCCGAAATCACCAACATGGCCAATCAGGCCATTGGTTCCACGGTGGCTTACACCCTGCGCGATCGGTACCACCCGGGCCGGGCCTACCTGGCCGGCGCCAGCTTGTCCGGCGGTACCTACGACAGCGGGATCACCCTCGGCGACCGGGTCCTCCCCCTCGTGTTCGACGCCGTGACGAACCTTGCCCTTCTGCCCGGCAACGGGATCTTCTCGGGCATGCAGGGGGTGCTCGACAGCATTGGGCAAGCTCAATTCACGGTCGCGGTGCCGTCCGAACCCTCGATCATCGGGCTCCAAGTTTCTTACGTCTGGGTCTCCATCGACGCCTCGTTCCAAGACAGCCTCGCCAACGTTTCGCCCCGCTACTCCTCCACCCTCACTCTCTGACGCCTGAGGTGGGGCGTTCGACTGGACAAAGCGCGCGCGGGATGCCATAAACTCCGGCACCGACGCTTCTTCTGTCCCCGCCGAGTGGAGCCCCGCATGTCGAAGATCGCCCTGGTGAGCGCCCGTGAAGTCCTCGATTCGCGGGGCAACCCGACGGTCGAAGTCGAGATGCAGCTCGAGTGTGGCGCCCGCGGGCGGGCGATCGTTCCGAGCGGGGCGTCGACGGGCGCCCACGAAGCGGTCGAGCTGCGAGACGGCGGCATCCGCTACGGCGGCAAGGGTGTGATGCAGGCCGTCGAAAATATCGGCGAGAAACTCGGGCCCGCGCTCAAGGGCCACGAGTCGACGGATCAGGCCGGGATCGACCGAATGCTCCGCGCCCTCGACGGCACCGAGAACAAAGGCAAGCTCGGCGCCAATGCGATCCTCGCGTGCAGCCTGGCCGCCGCCCACGCGTCCGCGAGTTCCCTGCACATTCCGCTGTACCGATACTTGGGGGGAGCCCAGGCTCGCCTCCTGCCCTTCCCGATGATGAACATCGTCAACGGCGGGGCCCATGCCGACAACAACGTCGACATCCAAGAATTCATGGTCATGCCGGTCGGAGCCTCCTCCTTCCGCGAGGCCTTGCAGTGGGGAGCCGAGATCTTCCACGCTTTGAAGAAGGTGCTGAAGGACAAGAAGCTCAATACCGCGGTCGGCGACGAGGGTGGCTTCGCCCCGAATCTCGGCAGTAACCGCGAGGCCCTCGACCTGTTGATGGAAGCGATCAAGAAGGCGAAGCGCAAACCCGGCAAGGACGTGCAGATTGCCCTCGATTGCGCGGCCACTGAGTTTCACAAGGCCGGCAAATACAACCTGAAGGCGGATGGGAAATCCCTGGACGCCGACGGGATGATCAAGATGTACGAGGGCTGGCTGAACGACTATCCGATTCGGTCGATCGAAGACCCGCTCTCCGAGGACGACTGGGACGGCTGGAAGGCCATGACCACCCGGCTCGGTGGGCGCGTCCAACTGGTCGGCGACGATCTCTTTGTCACCAACCCGAAGCGCCTCGAGTCCGGCATCAAGAAGGGGGTCGCCAATGCGATCCTCGTCAAGGTGAACCAGATCGGCACTCTGAGCGAAACTTTCGAGGCGATCGCGATGGCGCAGCGCTCCGGTTATCGCACGATCATCAGCCACCGCTCCGGCGAGTCCGAAGACGTGACGATCGCCGATTTGGCGGTCGCCACGAACGCCGGTCAAATCAAAACCGGCTCCCTCTGCCGCACCGACCGGGTCGCCAAGTACAATCAGCTCTTGCGCATCGAGGAAAACCTCGGCGACGGAGCCCGCTATGGCTGGTAACTCGAACTCGGATCGACCCGCGCGACGATGGAATCGTGAAACCGTCCGCGTGGTGGTGTGGATCGGCGTGGTCGCCCTCGGACTCCACCTCTTCCTCGCCGAATTCCTGCCGGCCCTGCGGGAGCGGCGCCAAACCATCCAGTGGGTTCGCACGATCGAACAAGAGAACGCCGCGCTCGAAAAGGAGCGGGACGCCATCAAGATGCGCGCCAACGCCCTCGAAGCTGGCGATCCCACCACGATCCAGCAGGCTCTCCGCGACCACGGTTACGTTCCCGAAGACCGGGTCCGCATCGTCGAAGAAAACTCCGCCCCCGAACGCCGCCGCAACCTCGAAGACACCCTCACCCTCCGCGGCGGCCGCTGATCCCCAGATTATAGAGCCAAGGCGGCTCAGGCTATCGATTTACCCGACTGCCAACGGCTCAGGGGCCGTGGTTCAGGGATCGGATCAAACCCAGCCATTGCATTGCGGCAGTTTCGACAGCATGTCGCGCTCCGACAGAAGAGAGGACGAATTGGTGCTATGGGCTCATAACTCAGTACCGGAAGGCGATGCCAGCGTGGTTATGGTCCAGAGCCGACCTCGTTATCGGAGTAACCATGTAGTCCTGTCGCCAGCTTCCGGAGACATAAGCTCGATCCAAATCCCAACTCGAATAACCACCGCCTGCGAACACCACCTTCGCGCCCAGCCCCAACAAAACCGCGTCATCCGCGCGGTTAAAGTCTCCGATCCACAGCGTGGGCACTTCGGCCGTGAACTTGCACTTGGCCTTGAGAGCAACGATCGCGGATGTCAGAGCTTGGGTGGCTACACGCTCGTTTCCCGATTTGAGGTGCACGAAAACTACACGTACTTGGTCGCGCGTCAGAAAGGTCACCACGGGGCGTACCTGCTCGGCGGTAACATCGAGATCAGTGATTCCGTTCAGTTGTCGAACCGAACCGGAAACCTCCTGAATAGACATTGGCGGTTCTGTTCCACTCGCCCAAACCATGTCGAAGCTCTCTTTTCTCACGGTCGATTCCGCCAAGAGAATAACATTGAACTCGCTGTACTTGATTGCCGGCCACTGCCCGCCTCCTCCCTGGTTCATGTAGAAGATGTTCATATTCTCTTGTTCCATTTCAGCTTTGATGCGGATCAAAATGCTCCCGGCCACCCCGGTGATGGCCGGAAACCCACGGCTTCACTTCGCGGAGCGGTCGTCAACAACCCCTCCCTTCAGACACGACTCTCGACCCGAACCGAAGTCAATAATAGTTCTTCGACAGGCGCTCTTGGGATTTGATTACCGCATCCCTGAAGGTCGGTCCCATTCGAATGAGCTGCGCTACCGAGGCGCGCACGAGTCTCTGGGTCGAGGGTGATCCGGTTGCGAAGGAGTGGTCAAGTGCGCCACCGAATCCGGAGATACTGACCAGGCGCAATCGAGAGGTCGTGTCGAACGAGGCTGCTTGGAGGCGTTGCGAAATCGTCGCGATGGCACCAGAGTACTTGGCGTCGAGGTCGGTCCACTGGTCGATTGTGATGTTACCGGTCGCCAAGCGATCGGTCAAAGCGGCCTGGAGGGTCTTCATATTGATCAGGTTTCGGGCGTCTATGACGGCTTCACCGAACTTCGCCTCGTTTTTCAGGTCCTGTATGCTCTGCATGAAGCGGTAGTAAATCGACGTAGAAGTCACGGCTTCGCTACCGAATGTCTCTTTGTCCGTTATGTTCACCGATGTCGCGTAAAGGAAGGCAAACGAGCCCGGAGCAATTCGGTTCATCGAGAAAGAGAGACTCGAAGCCGACTGCGAGGAAGATTTCGCGGCTTCAGCAACCGTGTTGACGACATCCGTGTAGGCCGCGATTGCCTCCGGGCTCATCGCCGGCTTGGGGTTGGTCGGATCCTGGGTCTTGGCCAAGGCAGTAAGCGCCGAAGTCACGACGGCCGCGATCTTGTCGAGGCTGAACTCGCTCGAGTATTCGGTCTTAACGTCGGAACTATAGCTGACCTCCCGAGCATCCGTGACCTTGGCATCTGCCAGGTGGGAATCGATGTTTTGGAAGAACTCGGCTTTGTTTGCCGCGTCTTTGGTTCGTAGGGCAGCTTCCAATTGCGTCACCGCATTCGCGGCGGCGGTGGTCTTATTCGCAGCTCGCTGGACCGAGGGAGTTCTGCAGGCCATTCTGATTCTCCTTGGGGGGACTGGTTGTGGTTCAGTTGCCGAGACTGTAGGGCTGGCTTCGAGATTTGTCAAGTTCTCAGATCGCCGATAGTTTTTTATTTTTCGGATCGCGGCAAGGAGGGGGCCTCGTAAGCCAGTCCCGTGCGAGCGCGGACGGGGGTAATTCTCACCGGACACCCGCGGCTGTGGTGCATTGGGAGGAGCAGTTGGAATTCGGCTAGCAGGACCCGTTTGCACCATGCCCGAGCCAAGAAAAGAATCGCCGCTGCCTGGGAGGCCAAGCTCCACTTCCTCCTGAACAGTCTACTGACTCCAATAAATTCAGTTCAGCGTTACGAGCTGCTTCGGCCACTCGCGGCGGAATGAGATCGCAGTCCCACTATCCGAAAAGGCAGCACATCATTGGCGCTACTCAACGCACTACGCCACCAGGTGATGGGGGTGGCGTGGCGAGGAGGCGTTTGACCCAGATGATGAAGATGCCGGTGAGGGCGAGGTTCAGGGCTAAGGAAAGGCTGGCGGCGGCGACCATCGGGCCCTGGAGGCCGTAGCCGAGGGAGACGACGAGGACGCCGGCGCCCACTTCACCACGGGGCCACATGCCGATGCACAGGGCCAAGCGCGTCCGCAGGGGCACTTCTTTGCGGTAGCAGAAGAGGGGGAACATCTTGCCGAGATTGGAGAGGATGGTGAGGGCAAGGACGGAGCCGATGAGGCTCGGAAGCGGAGTGCCGGAGAGATCGAGAGGAGGCATCGAAAGTCCGACCAAGACCATGAAACAGGCGGAAATGATCGTAGACGCCTTTTGCTCGCTCTCCTGTTCGGGCCCTTCTTGGTGGCCTTCGCGGGCGTCGTCCAGGTGGGGATCATGCCCGGCGGGGCGAGCCAGGATGCAGCCGAGGACAAACGCCGGCAAGAGGATCTCGATGTGGATCGGAACGACATCGTCGATGAGTTTGCTCGACTGGTAGATCACTTCAGAGACCGCGGTGATGCCCGCCCCGTAGCTCAGAACCCACGGCCAAGTGACGGGAATGCGCACCGCGTGCAGCCACTTCCAGGCGATCCAGAGGAGAACCGCCATGATCGCCACGATGACGAGGAGCTGCCATTTCGGGCCCACCATCATCATCTTGAGCGGGATCATCAGGAGCACGGTGTCGAGGTCATCGAAGATCGCTAAAACGCGAGCCTTGCGGAATAGCCAAGTCGCGGACAGCCCGGCCGCGGCCAGCATGGAGAAGAGAATTCCCGCACTGGTCGGCGCCGCGAAGCGGCCGAGGAGCAGGGACTCTTTCCAAGTTTCGAAATTGCCGAGCCCGGCCAGTCCCTTGGAGCTGAGGACGAACCAAAGTGCGCAGAGTATCCAGGGAAACGCTGCCGCCGTCGCGGCCACCACGTAGTCCCATCCGTAGGGCTTCAAGTTCTTCTTGTCGATTTCGAATTCGTACCCCACATGGATCATGATGAACGCCAAAGCGGCCATCGTGAGCAAGCGGACGCCGGTAGCAATGGGGGCAGAAGTCTCGGGCGCGAGCAGGCCCAAGAGCTGCGAACCCACCAAGCCAACAAAGAGCAACGTGGAGAACAGAGCGACCTTACGCATGGGAGCTTTCCGTCTTGTTGCCATTCCGACGACGCGTCAGGAACAGCACGAAGGCGAAGAGAGTGAAGGAGGGAAGCGTGATGAAAATGGCCTGGCGCAGGCGCTGGGCCACCGGGTGTGCCTCGGCATGTAGAATCAGCGTCACGGTGTAAAGAATGTAGGCCGCGAGAAAAAAGGCTCCGACCCGGCGACCGATGCGCCCGCTCAGGAAGACCGGAATACAAATGATGGCGGCCAGCACCATCATCGGGACATCGAGCTCGAGGGCGCTGGGCGGGGCGCCAATTCCCTTTCCCGGAAGGGTGGCCGAGATTCCAAGGACACAGAGAATATTGAAGACGTTGCTGCCTACGACATTTCCGACCGCGATGTCCCGCTGGCCACGAATGGCGGCAATCACCGACGTTGCTACTTCCGGGAGCGAAGTGCCTACCGCCACGATCGTCAGGCCGATCACGAGTTCCGATAGCCCGAATTGCTTGGCGAATCCGACGGCTCCGAAGACCAGCAAACGGGATCCCAAGATCAGCAAGGCGAGGCCACCGCAGGTCGCAAGCAGCGAGACCCAGATAGGCCACGCCTTGGTGCTGGGCACTTCCGACGAGGCTTCCTCGGCGAGAGCCACCTCCTTGCGAGCGTCGCGCACCGCCTTCCAAGTGGAGAGCACCAAAAGGACTACCAGGCAAAGCCCCTCGACGAGCGAGAAGCCGCCGTCCCTGGCGAAGAACCAAGCCAGGAGCGAGACCCCGATCATCAGCGGCAGGTCGCGGCGCAGGAGTTGACTGTGGACGATTAGCGGGCAGATCAGCGCTGAGATCCCGAGGATGAAGAGAGTGTTGAAGATATTACTGCCCACCACGTTGCCGAACGCGATGTCGGTCTGTCCCTGGAGCACTCCGGTTGCGCTGACGACCAGCTCCGGAAAACTCGTCCCGAACGCCACCACCGTGAGTCCGATGACGAGCGGCGTCAGCTTGGCCGCTTTTGCAATGCCCACCGCTCCGCGGATGAAGACCTCGGCCCCGATCACGAGGATGATCAGGCCCAAAACGAGCGATCCAATCAGTTGGTAATCCATGAAGATGCTCTCGAGCGCAGCATGATCCGACCTTCCGAATGTTTTGCAATCTGGAAGACTCGATGTCGATCGATAGGTTTTTCCGAAGCCTCAAACCACCAGTTCGTGGCCCACCATCGAGTCGCGGAGGCGGGCCCGCAGGCGTTGCCATCGCTTAGCCACCGCATCTGGGGAAGCTCCGAGCAACGCGGAGGCTTCGCTCGCCGACAGTCCCTCTAATCCACAGTGGGCGATGAGCAGTTGGTCGTCTCGATCCAAGTCGGTCACGAGGCCCAAGAACTTCCGCAGGTGCTCGGTCTGACTGGCAGCCTCGGACACCGCAGTGGCTTCGGCAGGCACCTGGCTGAGCGTTGGGTCGGTGGGTCCGGTCGCGACCGAAGGGTTGTTTCCCACCTTGCGCCAGGACTTGAGCAACACGTGGTTGGCGATTCCAAAGATCCAGGTTCGGAAGGACGCGCGCGTGGGGTCATACCGCCCAAGGGATTCCAAGGCTCGCCACCAAACCTCCTGCACGATGTCCTCCGGCTCGAGAACGCGCGTGAGTGGCGGCCGTGCCTTGAGCGAGGCCCAGGCATACACCGCCGGCGCGATCCGCCGGTACAACTCGTCGAAGCGGGCGCGGTCGGCCTTGGCCTCCCGAACCAGCCAAGTGGTGGGATCGTCGAGGGGTAGCGGATTCGGATCGGGCGGGACCATCCAGGAGCAGGCTATCAGGCCCGAGTCGGCGACAGGCCCCCGCCACGGCTACGATGAGCCCAATGCCCCCCGAGGCCCCCGACTCATCCCGCATTCTCCTCGCGCTGCACGAGCGGTTCTGGGCGGATCGCGAGGCCGGTAAGTCCCCCTCCCTGGCCGAGTACCTCGCCCTCTGGCCCAACCTCGAATCCGTGATTGCCGGCGAGTTCCTGAAACTCACCGGCGCCCTTCCACACACCGAGGCAGAGGCGGTGCCTGGTTCCGCGGTGCCCGCAATCGGTGGCCGTATTGGCCACTTTCGGCTCCTCTCCGAATTAGGGCGCGGCGGCCAGGGAATCGTCTACGAGGCCCAAGACGAACGGCTTCAGCGGACGGTGGCCCTCAAGGTTCTGCATACTGGAGCCGATCCCACCGGCACGGCATTCCTCCGATTTCAACGCGAGGCCGCCATCACCTCGCGGCTCGAACATCCGGCAATCTGTCCGATACTCGAAGCGGGCCGGGAGGGCTCGACTCCGTGGATCGCCATGAAGTTCATCCCGGGCGAGTCACTCGCCCGGCGCCTCACGGCACGCCGAGAGCCGAAGCGGCCGCCACCGTTCCAAAACCGAAAGGAAGCGGAACGCATCGTGCGGTGGATCGCGGCCGTCGCCCGCGCTCTCGGCAGCGCCCACGAACTCGGCGTGGTCCATCGCGACCTCAAACCCGGCAATCTCATGGTCATGCGTCCCACCGGCTCGCCCGAAGGAGCGGGTGATCACGGCGAACTCCTTCGCTCCGGCGAAACCCCGGTCATGCTCGATTTCGGACTAGCGAGAGACGAATCCCAGACGTCGGCCGACCTGACGGCTAGCCTCGGTCTCTTCGGGACGCCCGCGTATCTCGCCCCGGAATTGATCACGTCACGGGGGGCGAAACCCGACAGCCGCAGCGATTTGTGGGCTTTGGGCGTCACCCTCTACGAGTGTTTGTCCTTGCGCCGGCCGTTCGAGGGCGCGACCCAGGACGCGTTGCTCCGCGCGATCGTCGAGACCCCGATTCCCGCGTTGAACCTGAAGTCGAGCGGCCTTTCGTCCGACTTGGAGGTGGTGCTGATCACTGCGCTCGAGAAGGACCCGGCCCGTCGTTACCAGTCCGCCTCGGCCCTGGCCGATGATCTCGAGGCGGCGCTCGAACACCGTCCGATCGCCGCGCGCCGACCCCACGCCCTGGGTCGATTCACCCGCTGGGCCAAGCGCAAGCCGGCTCACGCCGCTCTCGTCATCCTGCTTGCGGGCGGCGTTCCCACCGTTTCCGGACTGGCTGCCTACATCATCGCCACTCGTAAGGACGTGCGACTCGCGCAGGAAACCGAATCGCGCCAGCGCCTCCAATTGGCGCTCGAACGGGGCTTCCTCGCGATCGAGGATCCGGATTCGCGGGCGGCCCTCGCCCATTTCGACGAAGTGCTGCAAGCGCAACCCGGGCATGAAGAAGCCAGGCTCGGCCGCCTTTTGGCCTTGAAGTTCGCGGGCCAATCCCGGCTCGCCGTGGAGGAGTTCGAGAGTTACGGCGATCCCGCGAACTTACCAGCATCGATCCGGCGTGTCGGAGCCAATTTGCTGCACGATGCGGGCAAGCCCACGAGCCATCTTCTGGACACCTTGAGATCGAGCCCGCCCGTCGGCCCGCTCGAGAAATTCGCCGTCGCGATGGATCGCATGTCTGATCGCAATCGTCTAGGAGCTTCCGCGACGCGGGAAGCCATCGAACTCTTGACCGACGCGGCCTTGTCTCTGCCCACCGCGCGTCCGACCTTTCACTATCAAGCCGCCATTGCGGCGAGCCATGAGTATGACCGCGTGACGGCCATGAGATTCGCTTCCGCTATCGAAGCGCTCTGGCCCGCCAGCGCGGAATCCCGAATGGTGCTGGGCTTCGTCAGTCAGACTTTCCGCCAGGACGATCAGGCCGTCGTGCACTACCAGGAGACTCTGCGCCAGAATCCGCGCCAATACCGTGCGCACATCGGGCTGGCCGATATTCACCTCCGCAGAGGCGACGTCGAACGGGCTCTGGCCGAATATCGAGCCGCCCACAGCGTGGTGCCGGAGGACCCGGCGTGTGTCAGCGGGATCACCGAATGTTGCCGCCAGCTCGGACGCCTGGAGGAAGTCCGTCCGCTCCTCGCCGCCGCCCTGGCGAAACACCCGAACCATGCGAGCCTGAGCTTCTCGGAGGCTCTCATCGCGAACACCGAAGGGCGACGTGCCGACGCGATTGCGCTCTATCAAAAAGCCATCCGCGAGCGCGGCCACTTCCCGGCCGCGCAGATCAACCTCGGCAACCTCTTCGTCGAGACGGGCCGTCCAGAAGAAGCGAAAGCGGCTTACGAGCAGGCGATCCGGGACTATCCTCCCGGCGACGCCGACGCCCTACCCGCTCATTTGGCGTACGGCATGCTGCTCGGCCAATCCGGCGAGCACTCCCTCGCAAAACACCACTTCGCCACGGCAGACCGCTTGGTGCCGGACCAGGCGCCCACGCTCTACAACTTGGGTCTTTCGCATTTCGAACTCGGAGAACTCCCGCCAGCTATCTCGCTCTTCGACCGCGTCACCCGGCTCGACCCCTCGGATCAACTCGGGTGGTTGGCGTTGGCCCAGGCCCAATCCCGGTCAGGTGATACCGAGGCCGCTCTGGCCACCGCGCAGACCGCCATGCGGGGGAAACACGCCACTTCCGGGCTCTGTTTCCTCGCGGGCGGTTGGCTCAAGGCCAAGCGTCAGTTCACCGAGGCCACTCGGGCCTACGAACAGGCAACTCGACTCAACCCCGAGCACGCCGAAGCTTGGTGCAATCTGGGCCAGCTATACAAACGAACCGGGCGATTCGAAGAAGCGCTCGCCACCCTTCGGCGCGGACACGAACTCGGAATCCAGCGTCCCGAGTGGCCGTACGCCTCCGACGTCTGGATTGCCGCCGTTGAAGCCCTCATGGCCGCCGACGCGAAATACTCGAGTGCCTTGACCGGTTCGGCCGCTGATCTGCCCCACCTGGTTTGGGATCGCCTCGCGGAAGTCGCGGAGTACCGTGCGAACTGGGCGGATGCTTGTCGCTTTCTCGAATCAGCATGGGGCACGCAGGCGGGAATTTTCTCGGACGCCGGAGAGAGCCTGCGGGCGCGGGCTGCCGAAGCCGCGCTCCAAGCCTCCGCACTCGCCTCCGAGGGGCAGGCCCCGGAATGGAGGCAGCGGGCCCACCGCTACCTGCACGAAGAATTGGATCGCCTCCTCGATCTGGAGAAGGCCGGCCGCATCCGGGTCGCCACGATCTCGAAGGCCCTCGATCGTTGGATCGACCAGGGCGCCCTCGAGTCGTTCCAAGAGCCCGAGAGGCTCCAGAAACTGCCTCCGGCTGAACAGGCGGACTGGACGACACTGTGGGCGCGCATCGCCGAAGTGCGCGCGCGCGCCGAGTGAGTGCGCCCGGCCGATTCGACCGGGCGCCGCGTCAGGATCAAGTATCGAATTCCAGAATCGGCGAGAGCAGGATTATCGGCGAGAGCGGGTTCCCGTCGTTGGCCTGGGTGAGGAAAAGGTCGTCGGTATCGACCCCGGGCGGGAGCGAAGCGGTGGGGAAGTCGAGCCGCGCGCAACCAAATTGGTCGAGCACTCCGGTGAACGGCGGCGTCATGCTGATGGTCAGCCAGTGGTTGACGGCTTCCGAATTGAGCCCGAGGATCGGCCCCGCGCCCAGGATATGCCCGTAGCTGAAGGTGAATGACCACTTCTCGCCGGCGTGTTCGGGTCCGGCATTGATGATGGCGGTGATGCCGGTTCCGTAGGGAGTGGCATTCAGGCGAACATCGAGTCCGGTGGTTCCGGTCGGAGTGTGCGTCAACGGGTTAGCGAGTCCGAAGGTACTGAACGAGGAGCCGACGAAGTCTCCGCCCGTATTGGTGTCGGTAGAGGACTGATTGCGAGCCACGGCCGCCGCCAAAATATTGGACCGACTGGCCACTCCCGTGAATTCCGACCAGTGCGCGGGAGCCCTCGGGTGATTATGCACGATGGGGTGACTGGCCCCTTCCGACCGGACCAAATCGACACAGCGGCCATAGCTGTCGTAGAGGGCGCAGGAGAATTCCTCCGCGATGAAGGGAATGTTTCCGCCTTGGTAAAGGTAGGGAACATTGCCGGGCATGCCGGGCGGCGGCGTGCTCGTGTCGCCGACGACCACGAACCCACCGGTTGCCAAGTTCCGCACCGTAGTGAAGGGAGCGACCTTCGAGTGCGCACTTCCATTCAGCGCACTCATGAGGAAGTACCAATTCTCGAGGTTCAACGCCGGCGCCGCAAAGACAAACGATGTCGGTCGAAGGAGCTCGATGAAGTCCGGACTGTCGTCGATTTCGTTGATGCGGACCCGCGTGATGCCGATCGGGTCATACCCGCGGGTGCCTCCCGCGGAGTTCTCGAGACCCATGGAGCGCGGGCGCCCGGTTGTCCAGTCGCCACCGCTGTTGCTGTCGAGGCCCCAAATCCGCTCGGCATTCACTTCCCCGGCTTGGGTCAGTTCGTGCCGCACGTATCCGCGGAACTTCCCGCCGAGGCTGCCTTCGGCGTAGGTTCCGGCGCTGCTTTCGAGATGGACCTCGTCGAGAATTTGACCACCGGCTCCGATCAAAGCGACCGCGATGTCACTCACGGTGGTGGGAATGCTGGGCAACGCCGCCTGCGCGAGCACGTTCCCCGGCATTTCGGCCGGCGGATTCGTCGGCTCGTGGACGACGAGGATATGGCCCGGCGGCAGGGAGCCCGACAGGGCGGAGGAGTTGTAGACGGTACTGTCTTTCCAGCGGATCGTCAGCGTCGAGAGGCTCGCGTTGGTAGTTCCGAAGTTGGTGATTTCCACACAGTCGGGGTTGCCGGTCGAGACCTCCGTGATCATGAGCTTGGCGTACTCGGGAGCCACTGGCGGCTTCACGACCCGGTATCCACCCGCATCGATGCAGCCGACATCGGAACCGGGGACGCCGACGACGTAGTCGAAGCGCGTATCGTCGTTGGTGTCTCCGACGAGAGCCACGCTCCAGCCCAGTTGTTCGTCGGCCGATTGAGCGACGTGGCGGTAAAGCACCCCGTCCGTCAGCCCGGAGCGAATTTCGAAGTAACCCGGTCCGACGTTCGTGTTGAGAAGCGTCGACTGGGGAGCTCCGACCAAAATGTCGGCGTATCCGTCGTCATTGGCGTCCCCCGCTTCGCGGACACACAGGCCGAAACGATCGCCGAGGCCGGCGCCGGTGTAGGTGGCCAGTTCTTGATAACTGGTGCCGAAGATGATGGCCGGTCCGAAGACCCGCGCATATCCGTTGCCATTCCCGGTGCCGGAAAAGAGATTGGGGATTTCCGGAGCCCCCACGACGATGTTGCCGAGGCCAGACTGGGATTGGGTACCCAGAGTCATCGCGACCGAAAACCCGAAACGATCGTATTGCCCGTCCCCGGTCTTGGTGACCAGCAAGGCTCCCGAGGCCCCGTTGTAAACGTGGACGCGACCGACATCGGAGGTGGTCCCGTTGTTCCAGTCGGGAGCCCCGACCACATAGTCGGGTCGGCCATCGTAGTTGAGGTCGTAGCCACCGCCGACCGACCAGCCGAAGGAATCGCTGGCGACGCCGCTCGTGTGGGTGCGAATCAGACCGCCGGCGGCGGACCACACCTCGACGCGACCTAGCCCGGCATTGCCAAGGGCACCGACGAGCCAATCCTGGTCTCCGTCTCCGTCGATGTCTCCAACACCTGCCACCGACTGCCCAAAGTCGTCGCTGAACGCCCCGCTGCCCACGGTGGCGAGGATTGCGCCATTCAGCCCTGATCTCAGGTCAAACTGGCCCCCGGTGTTGTTGGCTCCCGGGGCACCGATGAGCAACTCCCGTCGCCCGTCTCCATTCACGTCCCCGATCGTCGAGAGTGCGAAGCCGTAGAGATCCCCGCTCGAAGGTCCGTCGACAGTCCAAATCGTCGCTCCGGTCTTGCCCGAGTACACTCGCACTCGACCCCGGTTCGACGACACTCCGGGCATGCCCACCGCGTAGTCGCCGGCACCGTCGGCGTTCACGTCACCGAGTCCGACGACGGCGCCGCCCACCCGATCCCCTTGGGTTACGCAGGGCGGTGGCAACACGATGAAATTCACGCTCGAAGGGCTAACGCCTCCGGCATTGCTGTGGTTGATCACGTCGACCTGGTAGGTGCCGGGAGTCTGCAGCAGGCTGCTCGGGATGATGGCCCGTAGCGTGGTCTGGTTGATGAACGTCGTCTCGAGAATGGTGCCGTTGAAGCGCACCCGGGTTCCAAGAATGCCGAGGCCGTCTTCGGAGCCTTCGTGGAACCAACTTCCGCCTCCCACCTCGACTTCGAGGTTCGAGAAAGAGCCGGCTTCGACCGCGCTGGGGGTGCAGTAGCCGATTTGCGGGCTGCTCGGCTGGCCGTACCAGTTCTGGATCATGTCGGCGTCGCCATTGGTCAAGTGGAATCGGTTGCCCATCAGCGACTGCGAAGCCTGATACGGGGGCAGCGCGACGATTGTCGTCTGGCCGTTGCCGAACGCCGTGCTCGAGTAGTGCATGATCGACTCGAAGTTGTAGGGGCCGAAGGCGGTGATCCCCCCGTCGATGTCGAAATTCGAATCGCAAGAACCGCCGTTACAGGCCGTCTGGGAAATGTTGTTGTAGTTGATGCCGACGTAGAAGCCGCGATCCGGGCGCGACTGCTCGTGTTTGTAGCCGAGCGCATGGAAGAGCTCGTGGACCAACACGTACTTGACGTCCCAGTGGTTGGCGCCGACGAAGAGGTCCTGCTCGCCGCCCTGAATCCCCACCGCCGAGGAACTCACGTTAGGGAATCCGGAGTTGATTTGAACCAAGATGAAGTCGCCGCTGTAGCTCGGGCTGACCTCGAAGAAGTCAATGTTGGCGATCGATTCGATCTCCCACATGGCCTTGCGGAAGAGGTCACGGCGCGAACTCGAGATCGCGCTTTCGAACGCGATGCGGACGTTGCCGCTGGGCCACGGGGACCCGATGTAGGCCCCCTCTCCGTGCAGAGCGTCGACCGGGATCCACATGTCGTCCATCAAGACGTACCCGGGCTTTCCCTGCGGCGGCGCGGAGGGCGGCGCCGGCGGAGGCACCTCTTGGGCCAAGAGCACGGCGGAAAGAAGCGGAAGGAAGAGGGCAAGGAGCCGACCCGGGGTCCGGCGTTGGTTGGACTGTCGCATCGAAAGAAACTCCGAGGCGCATAGCCAAGTGGGGCCGGCGCCACGACGTTGTTCCCCCGCCGCGCCGACTTTGGACATTTCGAAATTCCACAAATTCCGCTGTCTTCTCGCGTGCTGCCCCGCACCCTCCCGTCGTCCGCTCCCCCCTCCGTTCGGCTTGCCCCTATATGGACCGAGGATCACCAGAGCCGGTCGCCACCGATACAGGGGCGCGAGTGGTGCTTGGAACGGAGGGACCCAAGCGAGCGGCTGCGTCGTTCATCTCCCTGAGGCGATGAGGAGGTAGCCAAGCGGGGATCACCAGGCCACCGGTGGCGCTCCGTGATGGTGACCTGGGCTACTGGCTCTTGTCGCTGGCGGATCTGGTGATCCGCGTTCCCATGGGGGGTGGCACGCATGGCGCGAGGGGGCGTTGCGCTTCGACATCGGAGGTGGCACGCACGTCGTGAGGGGAAGTCGGACGGTGAGAACGCGGGTCACCAGATCCGCTCGCCACCGATATCAATGCGTGCGCAGCCCCCAGCACCAGAGCTCTGACGCCGTCGCTTTTCTCCGAAACGCCCCCCGGCGGCCCCCGACTCCATACCCCTCTCCCACCGCACCCTTCCCTCCCCTTTCCTGATCACCGCTTCCGAAACCGCAGCGCATAGTTCTCCTGGAGAAAGCGCGCCTCCCCGACTTTCTCGAATCCGATCGCCTCGACCTCTCCTCGAACGACCGCTTCGCCGGCCCGCACGTGCTCAAGGATCCACTTCCGACTCTTGCCCTCTTCTCGGATGAAGTCGATCAGCACGACTTCGCCCCCCGGACGAAGCGCCCGGTGCACGGAGCTCATCGTGCTCTTGGGATACTCGAAGTGGTGGTAGGCGTCACAGATCAGCACCAAATCGACGCTCGCCTCGGGAAGGAGCACGTCGTCTTCGCGACAGAGCACGGTCTGGATGTTCGTGATCCCGTCCTCTCTTGCCTTCTGTTCGATATGCGTGAGGAAGGAGGGCACGATGTCGACGGCGTAGACCTTGCCCGTGTTCCCGACCGCGCCGGCGAGTCCCCGCGTCAGGAACCCAGTCCCGGCCCCGACATCCGCCACCGCCTGGCCTGGTTTTGCGGCGATGAAATCGAGGATCATCCGGCGGCCGGACCAGATCTCCCGACTCTCGATTTCGAAGCGGCCGATCCAGTGGTCGGCGGCGGGATTTTCGAAGTAGGGTTGATTGATGCCCGGCCGCACGCTCGCTTCTTTGGCTGGCGCGGCAGCAGGCTCCGATGCGCAACCCGGAAACAACGCCAACGCGAATACGACCAACCACGCAGGTCGAACGCGGAAGCTCTGCATGATCGCCAAGAGGGGATTTTTGTTCAGCATGGAGGGAAACTCGCTCAGGCATGTACTCTACAAGGCCCACAAATCCGAGAAGTCCGAATAAGTCGCACCAAACCCGCGTTTTTGCGCCTCTTTTTTTCGTGACAAATCGTTACGCTTCGTCTGTCGCTGCCCGCCGCCGGCACGCGCCCGCGGCGGGCTCGACTTCTCCCCCATCAAGGTTTGGTTCAGCCCATGAAACTGCGCACTCTCGCGGCCTGCTCCCTCGCAGCCGGCCTTCTGTCAATCGTCAATGCCCAGGACACCACGGTCACGCAACTCGGTTCGAGCTGCGGCAACCCGGTTCCGAACCTCGCCATCACCACCGCTGGCATCGGCCAGACCGCCTACATCTGCATCGACTCGGAATTCCCCGGCGACCCCACAACCATGGAAGGTCATGCCATCGTCTTCGCGAGCCTGGCCCCACCGCTGCCCTACCCGGTGTTCCCACCCTCGTTCCCGGGCTTCGGCGACTGCACCGTCTATGTCGACCTGGCCAATCTCCGCTTCGTCGAAGCGTTGACACTCGACGCTCAAGGCGACATCTGCATTCCTTTCCCTCTCGCGAACGACCCGCTCCTGATTGGACAAGTGATCAACCTCCAGGCTCGCGTTTGGTCCGCCGGTGGCCCCTTCGAGGGCGGCGACCATTTGAGCAACGGCGTGCAGGTGGTGATCGGCACGGACGGAACCCACGGCGAAGGCCGCACTCCGGGATTCTGGAAGCAGACCTACCACTTCAAGAACCTGTTTCCGACTCCCTATAGCTATTGGCCGGCGCCGTTCACCCCCAACACTCTCTTCGGCGATGTGTTCGACGACGCTTTCCCGGGTCTCACGCTGCTCCAGGTTCTGAACCTGAGGGGCGGCGGACTCAGCGCGCTCGGTCGCCACACCGTGGCCGCGCTCCTGAACGCAGCCTCCCCCAACGTCAATTCCGCGCTCTCGGCCGCCCAGGTCATCACCCTGTTCAACGGGACGGTCCCCGGCAGCGCGAGCAACATCGAGATTCTGAAGAACTACTTCGAGAGCTTGAACGAGCTCGAAGGCGGCTTCTGATCTGACCCTCTCCGTGGTCGACCAGGAGTCGGCCGCGGGTGACTCGCCCCGGAGCTCGGCACGGCCATGCTCCGGGGTCTTTTTTTGGGGGGGATGAAGACCCGTTCAGCGCTTCTTGGCGCTGGCCTTGGAGATCTTCTTCGCCGGGGCCTTGGCCAGCTTCGTGGCAGGCTTCTTGGTCGACTTCTTGGCCGGAGAAGCCGCTTTCGCGGCCTTCTTGGCCGAGGCCGCCTCCCTTGCTTTGCGGTTGGCTTCCTTGCCGGCCGGGCTCTCGTTCCTCGCGAGTGCCTTTTGGTAGTGGGCGATGTAGGTCGCGGCCGGAGTCTTCTTGATCGCGTTCGCGATCACCTCGGTGGCCAGGTCCTCCACCTTTTTGAAGCGGATGCAGCACTTCCCCATGTCCAGCTTCTTGCCGGTCTTGGCCCACGCGGCTTCGAATTCGTTCCAATGCGGGCCGTCTCCGTAGAGGGACATCATGTAGAGCGAGTAGTGGTTCTTCTGCGCCGCGAGACCTGCAAACGGCAGGGGCAGCTTCGGATTGCAGTGATACCCGGGCGGGAAGACCCGGTGTGGCACGCACCAGCCGATCATGCCGTAGTTCATCAGCTCTTCGTAGTCACGATCGAGATTTGCATTGACGAGATCGCGAACCGCCGACACGACGGCGCGGCGTTCCGCGGGCAACTCCGCGAGATAGGCGGAGACGGTAGTCGCTTGGCTCTGCATGGCGGCGAGAATACCAGGAAGGCCAGAGCACTCTGGCCGCCCGATTGGTTTCGACCGATCAGCGCGATCGAGCTCCCCGCGTGCGTGCCGCCACGCATGGGAGCGCGGATCACCGGATCCGCCTGCGACCAGAGCCCGTAGCCCAGGTCACCATCACGGAGCGCCACCGA
>CADEGH010000050.1:0-5105 GCA_902826835.1 uncultured bacterium
TTGCACTGCGCGGGCTTGCGCACCGCTTTTCCGCGCTTTTGAGAAACCGTCGACACCTGCTCGACGGGAGCCTCGCCATCACCTGGCCGAAGAAGCCGAACGGGCGGCCGGTCGCGAGCCCGGCGAGCACCGAGGCCAGGAAGAGGATCGAGGCGGTCATCCTCGACGCGGTGGTGAAACAACTGGAGGTGGAGTCGTGACGCGGCGGGGGGCACTGAAGCCGAAGGGTCAGATGGACCTCCGCGTTCGGGTCGAGGTGGGCGAGGAGGATCCTCGCGCACTGGAGGCCGTGCGGATCATCGTCGGTCTTCTCTGGCGGAAAGAAGCGAGCTTGATGGGTGGGAAAGAACGTGGCTCTGTGTGCGACGAGCGGGGGCCGAAGACCGCCTCCGAGGGAGATTCGACATGAAGATTGTCCTCTATTTGAGGCGCTCGACGGATCGGCAGGAACAATCGATTGGGGACCAGCGAAAGGCCCTGCTCGACTACGCCGACCGGAACGGCCACGAGGTGGTGCGGGAGTACGTCGACGACGCGATATCGGGGGCGGTGACCGAGGATCGGAAGGAATTTCTCCGGATGGTCGAGGACGCGGGGGCGAAGCCGCGGAAGTTCTCCGGGGTGCTCGTCTACGACGTTTCGAGATTCGGACGCACGGGCCAGGATGAGGCGGGGTATTGGAGACACCGACTCACGCAGGCCGGGGTCGAGGTCATCTACGCCGCGGAGGGGCTGACCGGCACGGACGCCGACGACCTCCTCATCTCGACCAAGCAGTGGATGGCCCACAAGATGGTCCAGGACCTTTCCAAGGTCACGCTCCGCGGCCAAGTGTCGCGGGTGACCAAAGGGCGGTGGTGTGGCGGGCGGCCGCCGTACGGGTACGACCTCGCGTATTTCGACACGAAGGACCGGCACTACCAGACGGTCAGGTTCTTGGACTCGGGGGATCGGGAGATCAGGAATCCCGATGGCAGCGTGCTTCGGACGGTGCCGCGGGGAACGGACCTCGGGGTGACGAGCTCTGATCGGGCGATCCTCGTGCCGGGCGAAGCCAAGCGCGTCGCGACGCTCCAGACGGTCTTCGAGTGGTATCTCGCGGGCGTCGGGTACGGCGGGATCGCGGCGCGGCTGAATGCGCTGATGATCCCTCCCCCGGGGCCGCCGCGCGCCAACACGAAGAGGCGCGGGTGGTCGACGATCACCATCAAGGAGGTGATTCAAAATCCTGCCTACCGGGGAGCGCTGGCTTGGAACCGACGGACCTTCGCGAAGTTCAACACGCTGAAGTCGGGGCAGGCGAAGGCACGGCCGAAGTCGAGGATGAACAAACAGGAACGGAATCCCGAGACGGATTGGATCGTCCAGGAAGATCAGCACGAGGCGCTGGTGACGCCGGACACCTGGCACGCGGCGCAACGGATGATGCGGCAGCGCGCGGGCACGACCACCGAGTCGCAACGGCGGGCGACGAGTCGGAACTCGCCGTTCCTGCTTTCGGGGCTCGTGGTTTGCGCCCGGTGCGGGAGTCGATGGCAGGGGTACAAGACGAGGCAAGGAAGGAAGAAGGAAGGCGCCACGCCGGTCGAGACCTTCTACTACGCGTGCGGCGGCTACGTGAGGTCGGGGAACGCGGTCTGCCAGCGCGCGCTCGTCGCCAAGGAAGACCTCGAAACGCTGGTCATGGACGCGATGCTCGAACGCGTCGGGGCCTTCGTCACCACGGGCGGCGCGGACATGGTGGCGGCGCTGGTGTCGACGCAAGCGACGACCACGGAGGCGCCGACGGCGATGGCGGATCGGCTCAGGGCCGACAAGAAACGGCTCAACGATTTGGTCGGCTCTCTCACACCCGCGATGGCGCCGCTGCTGGAGCCGCGCATTTTGGAACTTCAACAATCGATCCAAGACGAGGAGCAGGCGATGCAGGCAATGAAGGCCCGGGTGGTCGACGAGGCCCGCGTGAAAGAGGCGGTCGCGGACCTCCTGCACGACCTCGGGCACATCGCATCGACGGTGCGGACGGCACCGTTTCTGGAACAGCGCGAGATCGTGCGGTCGATCACATCGGGCGTGGTGGTCAATCCCGACGCCGAAGAGGCGGTCGTACGCTTCCACGCGGTGCCGCAAGTGGCGGCCATCAACGAAAAAAGGACAGGACGCGAGGTCCTGTCCTCTCATAGGTCTATAGCGGGGGAGGGATTCGAACCCCCGACCTCCGGGTTATGAGCCCGACGAGCTACCAACTGCTCCACCCCGCGGTGAAGGGACGACAAGATAGGACGAGTCGGCGGGGGTTCAAGGTGGAATTTCGAAGTTGTTGCGGGGCAGGGGTTTAGGAGCGGGCGTGGGGATGTGCGGTCTACGGGGAAGGGGTTTGGGGGCTGCGGGGAGCGAGACGAAGGGCAGCCGCAAGAGGCGGGCGTGGGCGCGGCGATTCGAGGGCCTCGGGCGGGAGGAACCCAAGGGTGGGGGTCGGCTGACGTGAAGGGGGGGGAGGTGATGGGAAGACGGTGGTGGAAGAGTCCCGAGCGGGGGCATGCGGTTCCGGAGTGGCGACCTCGCCCGTCCGGGGTGGACGGATGGCGTGGGGGCCGGGAGAGGTGCGGGGGCGGGAAGGCGGATGGTCAGTGGTCGCGCGAGGGCACTCGTGGCTTTGGGGTCGTGGCCGTTCACGCCCGGAGTGGAAAGTGGCGGCATCGGACACGGGGGTTCCGGGCTCGGCTAATGAACTGAGGCAAACGGTGCGGGTGGCGGCAGAAGATCACCGGCATGACAATGGTGAGTCGGTCATGAGCTGCGAGAGCAAGGGCCCCCGGACCGGGAGCGTCAGTAGCCGAACACGAGGTGCCACGCGTCGGTGACTTCGATGCCGAGCGAGGTCGTGGGACTCGCGGCGAACGCTTGGAGACGGATCGGTAGGCCGGCGACCAGCGGGACAGACGGGAGAGGCACCACGACGCTCGCGGCGCCCGCGACATCGAGCGAAAAAGTGCCGAGGATGAGCGGCGCGGAGGGATCGAGGTAAGCCAAGCAGGTCGAAGAGAGGGATAGGGGGGACGGAATTGGCGACCCCGCCAAGAACGCACCCGGGGCGAAGGGAGTGCCGTCCTCGTAGGTCAGCGTGATCGTCGTGCCTAAGATCGGCAGGCCCGAAAGCTCAAGGGAAGGAGGTAGTGCTCCTCCCCCACATCCTGGTCCAATCACCGTTGCCTGTGCGGCGGAGAGCGGACTCCCCCAATAGATCCGCACCAGCCCGGAAGTGGTCGCCGCAAATTCGCTGCGGCCATCGCCATCCAAGTCACCCAGATCCGCAACCAACTGGCCAAAGCCAGGAGGGCCGGTCAGGGTCTCTAAGACGCTTCCGTCCAATCCCGAGCAGACGCGCACGCGAGAGAAGAAGCTGTCCCCCAGCAAGAAGTCGGCACGACCATCGCCGTTGCGGTCGCCAGCGGCCGCGGCGGAGACGTTCGAATTGGGAAACGCCTCGGTGTAAGTATGAATGAAACCACCCGCCGGACTGGCGAAGACGGCAGTGAAACAACCATAGGCTCCGTTCGCAGGGGTCATCCCGCGCCCGATGATGTCGGTGCGGCCGTCTCCGTTCACATCGCCGAGCGGGGCCACGATGAGCTGCTGCAGTGGGTCGCTGAGATGGGTTTGGATCGGAAAACCAGTGGTGCCTGAGAAGACCTGGAGTCGCGAGCCCGAGTAGGGAACGACCAGCGTCTGAAAGAAACAGGTTTGCTGGGACGGGGGGCGGCCGATGCCGGCGACCGCGTAGTCGGGGCTTCCGTCGTTATTGATGTCGCCGACATTCGCGACGCGCGTCGGCCAGTGATCGCCCGCGAGACCTTGGTGGAATCTGAGGAGAGCGCCAGTCTGACCGGAGTAGATCTCAGCACGACCGGCGACGAGCCCCACGCCGGTGTTGGAACAGCCACCCGGGAAGAAACCGCCGCCGCCGCGCTTGGTCACGAGGAGATCGTGCGTGCCGTCAGCGTTGATGTCCCCGACGTCGGCGATGGTGGAACCGAAGAGGATCGGCGTGAGGGAGAGGTGCGCGGGTGAGGGGGTCGCGGGAATGGAGCCGATGGGCGCGCCGCTTTGGCCGGAGTGCAGGCGGACGTAACCCGCGGCGTAAAGGGAGTACTGGTTAGCCGCCCCCGGGGGATAGGGGATTGCGCCTTGCGGGGCTCCGACGGCGAAGTCGGCGCGTTGGTCGCCATCGACGTCACCGAGTCCGGTGATCGAGCTGCCGAAGCGGTCTCCGGAGTAGAGCCCGAACACCTCGTAGAGCAGAGAGCCGTCGAGTCCGGAGTAAAGCCGCACGAATCCCTCGCTGTTCGGACCTCCATTGGGACAGCCGATGGCGAAGTCTGCGAAGCCATCGAGGTTGGTGTCGCCGACTGGAACGACAGCGGCGCCGAAACTCGCATCCGCGTGGGTGTACTCGAAGGGGACCGTTCTCTGGGCTTGGATGGCGGGGGCCGCCAGAACGGTGAGAAGGGCAAGGAGGCTGGCTTGTCGTCGTGGGCTCATGCGAATTCTCGGGGGGCATTATAAGCCTACAGCTCGGAGGTGGGGTAGGTGCACGAAAATGTCGATTGGGGGATTGTTCGAGGTGGGTGCGGTAGATGGGGTCTGGGGGATGGGGCCGTCGCATTGCGACGTGCGTGCCACTGTCTTTGGGAGCGCGGATCGCTTGATCCGCTGGAGACAGGAGGCCGTATCCCATGGTGACGTCACGGAGCGCGACGGACGGGCTGGTGATCTTCTCTTCGCGCCCGGCGGCTCGACTGGGAGCGAGGAGCGGGCACGGGGCTTTGGTCGGTAGTTTCGCTCGGGAGGTTGGTTTCGACATGGGGTCGGTGGCGGGCGGATCTGGTGATCCGCGTTCCCATTGATCCCATTGACCGGCCGCGACATGGCGGCGGGTGTGCGGCCGTAGTTGGGGGCGCGACTGACGGCATCGTGACCTTTTTTCTCTGCCGGCGGCTTGACTCGAAGCGAGGAGAGCGCGGGGGCCTCTCGTCGGTAATTCTGTTCTGGAGGTTGGTTTCGACATGGGGTCGGTGGCGGGCGGATCTGGTGATCCGCGTTCC
>CADEGH010000050.1:5363-34206 GCA_902826835.1 uncultured bacterium
CGACCACCGACCACCGACCACCGACCACCGACCACCGACCACCGACCACCGACCATCGACCATTTATGCGAACGGGGGGCGAGGGGGGTCAGGGGGCAGAGGGGATTGGGCGGGAGGACCACCAGGACTGGAGGGAGGCGATGAGGTCGCGGGCGGCGGCGGGAGAGGGGGGAAGGGGAAGGGAAGCCGCAGCGATGGTTTTGTCGTCGGCGAACAGTTTCTTCAGGATCAGGAATCGGCTGGGGAGGACCGTGAGGATGGCCTCGTCTTTGAGCTCGGCGAGACCATGGAGGGCGAAGGTCGCAAAGCGAATCGGGTCCGCCTTTTCGAGTTCGGCCGACAGGGTTCGCTGCACCGCCGGATCAGTGGCGGCGGCCAAGTTCTCCAGGGCCATGCTGAGATTTTGGTCGGCGAGGATCGCCGCCTTGGCTTCGATCAAGAAGCCCGCGAGCAACGGCGCCTTCTCCAAACGGGGCAGCAATTCGGCGACGCGCGCCCGCTCGGTCGCGACAGGGGCCTCCAGACCCAATCGCACGCGCAACTGCAAGGCTTCTTCGTCGGAAGGCGGCGCGGGCGAACCCAACGCGGCCTCGGCCTCTTTGATGGCCGCGCCCCACTGATTCAGCGCCCGATGACCCGAAGCCCGCAGGATGCGCGCGCGCCGGTCGGCCAGGAATTCCGCAGCCGAGAGTTCGTCCAGAGTGCGCTGAGGCTGTCCCGCGAGCAAGCTCGCCCGGGCCAGATCGAGCGTCCACTCCCATCGCAACTCCGCGGATCCGCCATTGCTGCCCGCCTGCGTCGCGCGTTCCAAGTCTTGGATCGCCCCGGAATAGTCGCCAAGGCGCAGCCGCAGTCGCCCGCGCAGCGCGAGGATGCCGAGGCTCTCCGGCGCGTTCTTGACCTCGTCGTCGAGCAAGGTGCGAGCCTTCGACTTCTGGTCGTCCTTCACCCCGTTTTCGATCCAAACTTCCGCCAAGAGCTGGCGCGTTTGGGTGCGCGCCGCGGCGTCGAGGGCGTCGCGAGGTGCGTCCAGAAGCGGCAGGAGCAGCGCCTCGGTCGAGCCGACAAATCCCCGACTCGCGAGCCGATCCGCCAAGGCCAAGAGCGGGGCCGCCTCCAGTGGCCGCATCTTCGCGAGAATGCCCACGAGCGAGAGCCGCAGCTCACGCTCGGTTTCCACCAACACCCACTCGCTCAACAGAGTGCGGAGCGGTTTCATCCCTTCTTCGGGAATGGACGTCTCGGCCAGGCGAGCGATGATTGCCGCCCGTGCGGCCTTGTCCCCAGCCCGGTCCGGCCACAGCGGTTGGATGCTGCTCAGGATTCGCGCGCGCTCCGCGGCTGAGGGCGCCGCGTCCCGACTCACGAGAAAACTCTGCACGAGCGTGTCCAGGAGGACTCGCGTCACTCCGGCATCGGTGCTCACTTCGAGAGCCTCGATCAAAGTCGAGCTGATGACGGGATCCTCGAAGCGCCGCAGCTTCCCGAGCGCCCGCGCGAAACTCTGGCGCACCGGAGCCTCGCGCTCCTCCTTCAGGACACGCGCCAAGACGAGGGCGTTTTCGAGCTTCGGGAGCAATAAGAGCGAATTGCCCGCCGCGATGCGCACCTCGGCATCCTCGTCGCTCAACGCCGCCTGGATGAATGCCTCGTGGGCGGCCTGGCCACTGAGCGCGGAGACGATGCCACGCCGGATCGCGCGCGCCTCGGGGTCGGGGTTGCGCTTCAGGGTCGTGTACAGATCCTCGAGCGGTCGACCGTACTCGGTGGCTCGAGACCAGCGGAGAGCGTGCACCGCCAAATCGACCATCTTCAAGTCCGGATCGCCCAAGCGCTTGCTGGCGATTTCACCCACCTTGGGCCCGAGCTTTTGATCCGCCTGCGCGAGGCTCGCGAGCCCGCGCAGTGCGACCTGACGCACTCCCCCGTCGGCATCGTCCAGAAGCCCGCCGAGGAGGCTGACCGCGAGCGGGCCCAACTCGGAGGTTTGGGCCGCCGCCGCCACGCAGCGCTCGGCCGCAAACGAGCGAACTTCGGCGTCGGGCGTCGTGCTCTGGTCGCAGTACTCGACGGGCAGGAGCTTGTTGGCCACCATGATCTGGATGGCCCGCTTCGCCTCGTCGATCCCCCGCCGTCCCGCCCCCTGCTTGGCCTCGCGAATCGCATCCGCGATGAGAGCGCGCTCGGGAAAACCGTCGGGGTGAGCGGCGAGGAAGGTGTCCAGCCACTGCGCCCACGCCGCTGCTGGCCGCGGATCGTGCCACGTCAATTCGGCGAGGCCCCGCGCCGCCGCCTCGGCGACCTGCACCTCCGGGAGTTCGTCCTTCCCCTCCTGTTTGCGGAGCACTTCGATGAGGGTTCGGATCACGTCGCGCCGCTCGGTGTCCGTGTTGGTGAGGGCCACCGTGATTTCGATCACCCCGATCCGGGTACCATTGCCCTCCCCCGCGAGCAGGCGGGCCAGAGGTTCGTCCAGGACTGGGCCGCTCTGGTCGTATCGACGCAGCGCCGCCGCCAATCGATCCTTACGAATGCCGCCTGAGCGGGCGTAGAGGGTGGTGAGCGCGTCGATCGTCCCCTCGCCCCGGTCGTTTTTTTCGAGGTAGGCGAGCAGGATTCCGTCCATGACGTGGATCGGCACTTGGGGGTCGCCGAGGATCTTCAGGATTCCTTCGCGGGCCTTTGGTCCCGCGATCCGCAGGGCCTCGGCGCGGAGGGCGGCGTGCGCGGCGTCGGGGGATTCCCGCAGTTCGCGCAGGAGTTTGGGCAAGTCGGGCGGATCCTCGACGGGCGCACGGAGACCCTGCGCCGAGACCAGAAGACTCAGCGTGACGAACCACACTCCGATCCAAAAGCTGCGAGCAACCAACACACGTACGCTCCGACTTGCTCCGCCGTCACCCAGACGGGCGCCCATCTGACCACACGACGGAACCGAAGTCCAGATGCTCCCCGAAAACTTCTTGATCGGCCGGCCCTTGCCCCTGGACTAAGGCGACTTCGGCCGCACCGCTTCGTCGCGCAGGATCAGCTCGGCGCAGCGCGCCACGATGTCCGCCGGCTTGCCCTTGGATTCGACGATCCAGGTCGCGAGCTCCCGATAGATCGGCTCGCGCACCGGCCACAGGATGCGAACCTCTTCCCCGGCGCTGTTGCCCGCCAGCCTCGGCCGACGGTCGATCCCGGGATCCCGCTCCGCCCGCCGCACCAACTCCTCCTCCGCCACGTGCAGATAGATGATCCGCCCGTAACTCCTCAGGCGGTCCCGATTTGGTGGCAAGAGGGGGGTACCTCCGCCGGTCGAGAGGATTGCATCCGACGATGTCCCGACGACCTTTTCAAGCGTCCGCGCCTCCATCTGCCGAAACGCCGCCTCGCCCTCGTGCAAAATTGCGTCTGCAGGGGCACATCCAATGTGCAGTTCAAAGGCCTCGTCCAGGTCGATGAACAGTCGGCCCAGTTTGGCGGCAAGGCGGCGGCCGATGCCCGACTTTCCGGCGCGGCGGAAACCGATGAGCGACACTCCGCTCATCGCAAGTCCAGGGTGGAGCGCTCAGCCACCGTCGCTCTCCTCTTCGGGCGCGGGAGGAGTCGTATCCTCAAGGTCGTTCAGCCACCCATCGGGGAGCGCGACCTTCTGCGTGCCGGTGGTCTTTCCCCTAGGCACTCGGAGCGCCGACGCGGGGAACGGCGTCGTGGGATCGATCAAAGGCAGCACCGCCTCGAGGTCTTCGAGGGTCGACAGGCTACCCATCTTGTCCCTGACCTGCGCGCTGCCGGGGAAGCCCTTTGTGTACCAACCGACATGCCGGCGGAAGCCCCGCATCCCCGCCCCTTCCCCGAACCACTCACATAGCCGTCGTGCATGCTCGCGCATGACGCCGGCAATTTCCCCGAAGCTGGGAGCGTCCTTCGGCGGGCGACCGAGAAACACGTCGTTCAAATCGCGAAACAACCACGGTCGGCCCAGGCAACCGCGGCCGACGACGACGCCATCGCAGCCCGTCGACCTCATCATCGCGACCGCGTCCTCGGCCACCCAGATGTCGCCGTTCCCAAGAACCGGGATGCGCTTCACCGCGTCTTTCAGACGCGCGATCGCCTCCCAGCGCGCCTGCCCATGATAGAGCTGCGCCGCGGTGCGCGCGTGCAGCGCGATGGCGGCGCACCCCTCCTCCTCCGCGATCCGGCCGGTGTCGAGGTAAGTCTCGAGGCCGTCGTCGACCCCGATCCGAAACTTGATCGTGACCGGGACCTCGCCCGCCTCGCGCACCGCCGCGCGGACGATCTCGCGCAAGAGCCGTCGCTTCAGCGGCAGGGCGGCGCCGCCCCCGCGGCGCGTGACCTTGGGCACCGGGCAGCCGAAATTCATGTCGATGTGGTCGACGCGCCCCTCGGTCACGAGGCGGCGGACCGCCAGCCCGACGAAGTGGGGATCGACGCCGTAGAGTTGCAGGCTGCGGGGCGTCTCTTCCGGGCCGAAGTCGGCGAGCTTGAGCGTCTTACGATTGCCTTCGACCAAGGGTCGGGCGGTGATCATCTCGCTGACGTAGAGCCCCGCCCCGTACTGCCGCGCGATCGCCCGGAACGGGTAGTTCGTGACCCCGGCCATCGGCGCGAGCACGACCGGCGGCTCGACCTTGATCGGCCCGATGTGCAGGCTCTGCGGAAGGCCGGCCGCGGCCGACCCCGCGGTCGGGCTCGAATCCCTGGTCGCCCCGGCGGGCTCATCCATCGCGACGTCGCTCAAACCGGGGGAGTTCCGCCGTCGAGCAGGAGGGACTGCCCGTTGATCGCGCCGGAGTCGGCGCCGACGAGGTACAGCACGGCCGCCGCGACTTCATCCGGAGTCACGAATCGGCCGAGGGGATTGTTGAGCGCGAGCGCGGCTTTCGCGTCCTCGGCCGGACGGCCGGTCTTTTGACTGATCACGTCCGCGGCGCGCTCAACGAGGGGCGTCTCCACGTAGCCCGGGCACACCGCGTTGGCCGTAATGCCCTTCATGACTCCCTCCGCCGCGAGCGAGCGCGTCATCCCGGCGAGCGCGTGTTTGGTGGCGGTGTACAGGGTGCAATAGCGAAAGCCGCGGTGGGCGGCGGTGCTCGCGATATTGACGATGCGGCCGAAGCCGCGCTCCGCCATGCCCGGGAAGAGGCGGCGCGCAAGAGACCACGGCGCGCGCACGTTCACCTTCATGAGGCGATCGATGTCTTCGTCCGAGGTCTTTTCGAGGGGCGCGGAAAACGCGACGCCGGCATTGTTGACCAGGATTTCGATCGGCCCGAGGGCGGACTCAGCAAACTTGAGGCACTGGTCGAGCGCGGCTTCGTTGGTCACGTCGCAGGGAACGACCAGCGCCTCGCCGTCGTCGGCAATGATGCTCGCGGCGGTCCGCTCGAGGCTATCGGGCGTGCGGCCCACGAGGGCGACTCGGGCCCCCGCCGACGCGAGGGCGCGCGCAATGGCGGCACCGATGCCGGTGCCGGCTCCGGTAACCAAGGCGGTGCGGCCGGCGGGTCCGAGGGATGTCGCAAGGCTCATGAGCGACTATGGCAACGCCGCTCGGGAGGAAACAGGTGGAGAATTCGGGGAGCGTCGGGAGAAGGGCGCCCCGCCGTCGGGGGGAGCGGCGCAGGGCACGGCTTGGCCGACCCGCTTTCAACTCGGAAAAAGGGGAAAGTCAGTCCAAAGTCGGCCGCTCCGGGGAATGACGAGCCAGACGCCCCTCCGCCATCCGCTCGAGGTAGTCCGGGGCGCGCGGAGTTCAGCATGCTCGCCGCCGATTCGCGATTTCCCCTCTCGGGACGATTCATTCTCCTCGGCCTTTGGGCCGGTGCCCTCGTCGCTCAGGTTCCGAGTTCGGGACCGGCGCCCGTCCCCCGCCCCGCGCCACCGCTCGGTCATGTGGCCGTCGGAGACATGTGGCTCCCGGAGTCCGTGGTCTACGGGGAAGGCGCCTTTGCCGCGACCCCTTGGACCGCCGGCCACGTCTACTACCGGTTCGACTCGACGATGGCTTCCTACAACCGCCCGAAGATCCGAGCCGCGATGGCGGAGATCATGGCTGTCTGTGACGTCGAGTTCTTCGAAGTCGATGGGTCCTTCAACGGCAATCGAGTGCTGATCGCCGCAGACCAGGGCGGTGCCTACTACCCGATCAGCGCGGTCGGCATGCAGGGAGGACAGCAGGATTTGGTGCTCCCGACTTCGATCATGGACCAGCGGTTCGAGCTCGTTCATCATCTGATGCACGTGCTCGGATTTGTCCACGAGCATCAGCGCGTCGATCGCGACCTCTACGTCAACATCCTCTGGAACAACATCTACGATGGGCACTGCACGGGTGGGCCCTGCTCAAACACTTTCCTGAAGATCATCACGGCTCTGCCTCTCGGGCCCTACGACTTTCGCTCCTTGATGCACGGAAGCCGGAACGACCACAATGGCGGATCCGGGGGACTGAACACCATGGAGGCTCAGCCCGCCTATGCGAGTTCGCAAGGATTCATGGGCCAACGCTTCGGGTTCAGTCAGGGCGACAGTGATGCGCTGCAAGCGGTCTACGGGCAGCCGGCCCCGCCGACGATCACGGCCTGCACTCCGAGCGCGGTGACTGCCGGGTCGCAATCCGCCTTTACGGTGCAAATCACCGGGACTCGATTCCACGTCGGGGCCTTTCTCGTGGTCCCGGGTTGGCACGGAACGCGGGTCCGCGTCAACGGTGTCGTGGTCGAGACGACCTTCATCGATGAGACCACGCTGCGCGCGACCATCCCGGCCGAACTGGTGCCGTCGGTCGGCAGTTACGCGATCGATGTGATCAACAATCCGGAACAGGGAGGGGCCTCGCTCTCCTCGGTCAACCTCAACCTGATTCCGCCTCCCTGCCAATCCGCCAACGATCGATTCGGTCATGCCCTGGTCGGTCTCGGTGACGTCAATGGGAATGGCCACGGCGACTTTGCCATCGGATCCCCCGGCACGGGCAACAACTCCGGAACCGTGAGCGTGAGGGATGGCGGTAACGGCACGATTTTGTGGTCGTTTCCTTCGCTCCTGGGGCCACAAGGACGAGCCGGCCATGCGTTGGCACGGATCAGCGATCTCAACAACGACGGAGTTGCCGACCTGGCAGTGGGGATGCCGGGTTACCAGAGCGATCGTGGCCTCGTCCGCTTCTACTCGGGCGCGACCGGCGGTGCCCTTTCCATCGGGGCGCTCTCCCAAGTCTCCGGCAGTGCGGCCAATGACGATTTTGGAACCTCCATCGCGCTGGTGGGCGATGTCGACGGCGATGGCGATTCGGAGTTCCTCGTCGGCGCTCTCGGCAGCGCGGGAGTCGGGCGCGTCGAATTATGGTCGACCTCCGGGCAGTTGATGCGCACGCACACGAGCGGGGCCACGACCGACGCCTACGGCTGGTCGGTCGGAGGCGGACACGATGTCAATCTCGATGGCATTCCGGATTACTGCGTCGGCGCTCCCGATTGGAACAACGGGACCATCGCCGATGTCGGCCGCGTGCACGTTTATTCCGGCCAAACCGGTGCACTCTTGACCACCCGCAATGGCGACGGCCAGTACGATCGCTTCGGGTTCTCCGTAGCTCTGACCGGCAGCACGCAAACCGGTGGGCCATACGGCAACCTCGTGGTGGGCGCACCGGAGATTCCGAACCTGTTCACCGGGATCGGCAATGGCAACGGCTACGTGCGAGTCTTCGGTCCGGCCAATCCGTTCGGAAACAACTACCCGACACTCTTCACTCTCGCGAGCTCCGCGCTCGGCGATCGCTACGGGGCCTTCGTGGGGCCGGCGGGCGACCCGAACGACGACGGCGCCTCCGACTTGCTCATCGGGGCCCCGCAAGCCACCGCGTTGAACGCGGGAACCGGTCCGGGTTATTGCGAAATTCGCTCGGGGCGCAACGGAGCCATCCTGCACCGCCACCAAGGGAGCGGCAACGACGAACAGACGGGTTGGTCAGCCGCACTGATCGGCGACACCAACGGCGACGCGCAACTCGACTACGTGATCGGAGCCCCGAGCTCGGACGACGGATGCATCGATGCCGGACGGTTCTTCACCATCGAACCGCCGATTCCTCCCGCGCTCGGGCGCGTGCTCATCACCGAAGTTTCGACGGGGAATCCGGACTGTGTCGAGGTCACCAACTTTGGGAGTTCCCAGGTCAACCTCGGCGGTTGGACGCTCCGATGGAAGGACCTGAGCGTCTACGTCTCCTCGTCCCTCACCGCGAATCTCGGTCCCGGCCAAAGCCTCGTCGTGAAGGAACCGGGTGGCTCCCTCCCGGAGGTCCCGGCCGGAACCACTATTCTCGAGGCGTTTTCATCGCTGCCGACCGCGCTGGGCGACTTCGGAGTGGCGTTGGTCTCGAACACGGGAATCGTGGTCGACGAAGTGCAGGTGCAAGGCAACCTCAATTTCTACAGCGAGGGCAGCCTGGGCGGGAAATTCCGGGGGGTGGTCGTCCACCAATCGACCAGCGCGTCGGAGGTGAATGCCGCGCGCATCTGGGGCCTCGACTCGAACGCGGGACGGGATTGGACGACCGGCGGACCGCGCACGATGGGACTGCGCAACACTTCCGCGGGTGAACGAGGCACGGATCCCCAGTACTTGTCCGGAGTGGTGATCAACGAAATCGACGACGACCCGGACTTCATCGAACTCCACCGTCCGACCGAGGGACTGGCTTCCTACTACGCCCTGAATCTCCAGGGCTGGTACTTGCTCACGAGTTCGAACAATGGCAACGAGCCGAGCGTGATTACGCCCTTCACTTCGAGCTTGAACATTCCCGCCGGGGGCTACGTGGTGGTCGGCGATACGGCCACGCCACCGAGTGAACTCGTCGGGGGCACTCCCTACCGCTTCGACGGAGGCAACATCCCGTTCGTAACCGAAGAGTACTCGTGCGCGCTCTACGATCGTTATGGTCGTCTCGTCGACCTCGTCCGTACGACCGGTCACGACGACCCGGTTCCCCACAACGAGCCGAGGGCGCCCTCACATTGGTCCGACTTCAGCGGAGTGGCGCCGCGGGACGGCACGGGATCGGGAGCGATCGGACGTAATGCCGCCGCGTTTGATGCCAATTTCGGCGACGACTTCCGTCCGCGCCCAATCCGCACGATGGGCGGCCAGAACTTCGCGCTGTTCATGGCGGATTGGGTCCCCGAGGATCTGCCGGCGCTGGACGTGATTCTCAATGACACCGCATCCGGGCAGGGGATCACGGCCATTCTCCATGCGGGCTCGCGCTACGCCGGTTTCCGCTGGACCTTCACGTACTCCTTCGGCCATCTCCAAGGCACAGGGCCGATCCTCGGACTCGGGCCCGATGCCGTCAATAATTGGCTCACTCTGAGCGCCACGCCGCCGTTCTTCGGCCTCCTCGACAGCCGCGGCACGGCGCGGTTGGATTTCTCGCCGATGGTCCTGCCGCCCGGTCTCGACACGGACGACATTTTCCTACTGCAACGGAACGACGGGAACCCCTTCTCGGCGCCCGTCCTCTTTTCGGCGATCCTCGAATTCGACACCTGAGGCCGATCGGAATCGACTCGGCCTTCGCTCACGCCGGATTGGGGAAATCCAGGAACGCGGCGGGAATCCCAAAGGTACGCGCGCAGTAAGCGGCCAAAGCCCGCGGCCCGACCCGCTCCGAGGCATGGTGCCCGACCGACAAATGGTGAATTCCCTCCTCCTTCGCGAGGTGGAGGTTGTACTCCGACACTTCGCCGGTGACGAAGAGGTCGAGCTTCGCGGCGATGGCGGCGTGGATTTCGCCCTGGGCGGCGCCGCTGACCAGGCCGATCGTCCGCACGAGCGGAGGGCCGTGGAGAAACGACAGAGGCTCGGCGTCGTAGTACTTGCGAATGCGGGCGACCACATCGTCGACCGGCATAGGCGTTTCGAAGTGACCGCGCCAACCCACGCTGACCCCCTTGGCCACGGCGAAGGGCAAAAGATCCGTGACGCCCCAAGCGCGGAGCGCCGGCGCGTTGTTGCCGACTTCGCCGTGGCGGTCCATCGGCAAGTGGTAGGCGAGCAACGTCATTCCGCTCTCGAGCAGCAGGCGCACGCGCTTGCCGAGAGAGCCGCGGAGAACGGGGCTCGCACCGTTCCAAAAGATGCCGTGGTGCACGATCGCGAGGTCGGCCCCAAAATCGCGGGCCGCGGTCAAAAACTCGAGCGACGCCGTCACCCCGGTGGCGATGCGCTGGACGTCGGCGCGGCCTTCGACCTGCAGCCCGTTCGGACCGTAGTCTTGGACGAGTTGACTCTCGTAAAGTCGATCCAAATGTTCGATCACTTCGTCGCGGAGGGGCATAACGCGGTTCGCGGCCCGGCATGGGCCCGCCTGAACCTACCAACGGACATCACACGCGGAGACGCGGGACTCAGAAAGAGCCGGTGGCACTCAGCGGACGCTGCCCATGACCGTGGGAGAACAGCGCAGAAGACTCGCGACGCCGGCCTTCACATCCACCGTGCCGCGGCCCCGGAGTTCGTGGCCGGACTTGAGCTGGACCTCGTAGGTCCCGGGGGGAATCGCTCCCCATCGACCTCGTCCCTCCGAGGTCGGCTCGAAACCGGAGATCCGAAGGTCATCGCGACCGAGCTCGACGACACAGCCACTGGGAATTCCAATGACATCCAAGATGCCGATCTCGGGGATCGTCCAGGTTCCGAGATCGAGAGCGCCGTTCCGATCCACCGCCCCCCACCACCCGACCCACTCCCCCCCTTTCATGACCGTGAGAACGTAGCGATCCTGGGGCAGGTATCCGGTGTCGAAGGAACCATCGACGGGATCCACTTCAAAGGACCGATGGGACCGCGCCCCGGCGACGCGCATCACCACCTGGAGCGAAGGCTTGGGGATTGACCCGTCCGAAAGGAGCAGGCGACCTCGGACGCGGGTCCGAGGTTCGAGCGTCTCCTGGCAGGTGAGTGCAATCACCGCGGTGCTCGGCACGACCGTTTGACTAGAGGTGAGAGACAACGGGCCACCCGGCCGAGCGCCGAACAGTTCTGCCACCACCTCTCCGGCCGGGCAGTCGGCGATGGTGAAGCGGCCGCTGGGATCGCTCGTTCTCAGATACGCGCTGGGGCTTCCGGTTCCGATCCGCTTCACCACGATTCGCACTTCGAATCCCGGCAGTGGTCGACCCTCGGCGTCTTGGAGCACGAACTCTTGGGGCGCCGTCGCGCGAAGGCGCACGTCCCATCGCATGACCGCGTCGATCACCGGTAATTGGGAGAGCGGAGCCGACTCGGAGGAGTACCCGGGAGCCCTCACTGCCACGTCACCGGTCGGTGGGAGGTCGGCGAGCTCGAACGAACCGGAACTATCAGTACGACAGGAAGGCCACGAAGCCTCACTGCTCCCGCTGTCCCCGTAGTACTGGACGCATGCTAGATCGACCGGTTCTCCGCTCTCGTTCGTGACTTGCCCGGACAACTTGCCCCCCGGAGCTAATTGCAACCGGTGCAGGACTTCCGAGGAGTCCTTTCCGTAGCCCAACTCCAAGACAGATGCTCGAAATCCCCGCGACCAAGCGTGGATCTTCGCCACAAACTGCCCGTGCGACAGGGCGATTTCGGCGACTCCGCTTTGATCCGCAGAAACACCAACGTCGGTCAAGAGTAGTGAGAACCGACCGTCCCGGCGCGGGCGGTCTTCGGGGTGCTCGATGAAAAATTGGGCGGTCGCCAGCGGAACACCTCGTCCCTCCGGATCGACGATGCCGACCCGGACTAGTCGGTGCGCACGCGGCAATACCAACTGCAACACATCCCCTGGCGGTGGCGCCCGATCGAGCGTCAGAATATCGGAAGACACAAAGTCCGGGGCACTGGCTCGAACTGCGTTACCGCTGTCGGCCCAAGCGACCCTCGCTCGACCAAGGCTGTCGGCAGTCGTCTCGACCGTCCACGGCGTGGACTCATCGGGTCGAAACCAAACGGTTGCTCCTGGCACGGGTGTACCCGTCGGATCGACGATGGCCACCTCTACGGGCACCGAATCCCCCAGACACAGCTCCAAATCGACCGTCGAGCTGGCTTCGACTACCACCGGAGAAAAAACGCGCGGGCCAACGCTGATCGGATAGACACCCCGTGACAGTTCAAAGAAGTTCGCCTTCCCCTCGGCGTCAGTCTCCACGACGCGACTGGCAAACGCCGCCCCCACATCCCCCTGACTGCCCAGCCGGACCCGGGCCCCCTCGACGGGAACCGATCGGTCCGAGGCCTTCACGACTCTGACGGACAACCTGGAAGTGGTTGGGCCCGGCAGCGGACTCGCGACCGTGGTAAACGTGCGCGACGCGATATCCGACGGCGCGGCGTTGTCCTCCGGTACGGCGGAGCGAACCAGCAGCGATGGAGATGCCTCCCGGCGTTCCCCAACCGCGGGCTCCGCCGGCGCAAGTGGATCGCGCAGGAGCATCAGCGCCCCAACGGAGGCAACCAAGAGAGCTAATGCCAACCCAACTCTGAACATGAGGTCATCCCAAAGCGCTCGGACTTCTCGGTACGAACGGAGCTCGGCGGGGCCTGGGGTTCAGCTCCACCAAGTCGGTGATCACCGCCATTGTAGCCATGGGAATTCAGACACCCCCGCGCCAACCCCGCTCGGCCAGCCCCCGATGACGTCTTGAGCGGGGTTCCCGCAGGTGCCGGGCCAGACCCGCCGTGCGCTCTCGACTCTGATGACCAGGGTCATAGCGACCGGCCCAAGGGTACTACTCAGGGTCGGTGCCGGGTGAGAATTGTGCAGGAATCCGCCGCGGCGGACGGGATCAGGTCGCCCCAGAGGCCCCGTGCACCGACCGGCCCAGGCGCCCAATCGGCCCGTTCAGCCCCGGCGGCGACGCGGATCAGCCCAAATCGGGGTTCCGGCGCCGGGCGGGCTCGCTATCCTCGCCGGACGGCCCCGAGCGGGTGCCGATCCCGGAGACTTCGAGATGCTGCGATTCGCCCGTACCTTCTTCGCGCTCGCGCTGCTCGTGGGCGCGAGTGTTGCCCAGGACAACCTCGGCCTCGGCAAGATGTGGACCTTCGAGGACGCCCCCGTCGAGTACTGGAAGGCGACCTACGGGTTTTCGCCCGAGCAGCCGTGGCTCGACCACGCACGCCTCGCGTCGCTGCGCTTCGGCAGCGGGTGCTCGTCCTCGTTCGTGTCCCCGCGCGGCCTCATCCTCACCAATCACCACTGCGCGCGGAACTACATCGCGGCGGTGAGCCCGAAGGACCAAGACTGGATCCGCGACGGCTTCGTGGCACGGTCGCTCGCCGAGGAAGTGAAGGTGCCGGGCCTCACCGTGCAGCAACTCGTGGGCACCCGCGATGTCACCGTGCTCGTGGAAGCCGGCGTGACCGATGCCGACACGAGCGAGAGTGCCGAGAAGAAGCGCAAGGCCAACGAAGACAAGCTGGTCGAAGAGGCCAAGAAGGCGAACCCAGATCTGACGCCCCAGATCGTGCGCCTCTACCAGGGCGCGGTCATTCAGCTCTACAGCTATCGCGTGTTCGACGACATCCGCCTCTGCGCCGCCCCGCATTTGCAGACCGCGCACTACGGTGGTGATCCGGACAATTTCACCTATCCGCGCTACTCGATCGACTTCGCGCTGCTCCGCGCTTATGTCGATGGCAAACCGGCCGATACAGCCGGGATGTACTTCAAGTGGGCGGAGAAGCCGCTCGCCGAAAACGAGTTGGTCTTCGTGACCGGTAACCCGGGATCGACCGACCGCAGCCGCACCCTGGCCCAATTGGATTTCTTTCGCCAAGCGGCGTACCCGATCCGCATGGAGCAGATCGATCATCGGCTGGAAATTCTCCGCGCTCATTCGAAGACCAGTGCCGACGCCGCGAAGGCGGTGAAGCCGGAGATCCTCAATCTCGAAAACGGGCAGAAGGCGTTCCGCGGATACTTCGGCGGCCTCGTCAATGCGAATTTGATGGCGCAGAAGACGAAGGACGAAGAGTCCCTGAGGAAGAAGATCGACGAGCGCCCGGACTTCAAGGACAAGTACGCGAGCGCCTTCCCGAAGCTCGAAGAGATTTGCGCGGCCCGCAGCAAGCTGCACCCGAAGATCACCTTCCAATCCGTGCAGGGCTCGAAGATCCTCCAGCTCGCGGTGTTGATGGTGCGCGCGACCGACCCGAAGTTCCCCGAGGATCGCCGCACTTCGGCGCGCAATCAGCTCGAGACCTTCGATCTCGCAGAGGCGCCCTTCGAACCCGCCGCGTACGTCGACCACCTCGAGCGGGCGCAGAAGTGGCTCGCGAAGGACGACCCGTTCTTAAAGGAGATCCTCAAGGGCCGCAGCGCCAAGGAGGCCTACATGAATCTCCTCGCGACTTCGAAGCTCAAGGATCTCGCGGGCGCGAAGGAACTCCTGACCGCCGGGGATGAGGCGGTTCAAAAGAGCGACGATGTGGCGCTCCGCGTCGCGCGGGTACTCTCGCCCCTCATTGCCGCCAATCAGGCCGAAGCCGCTCGCCTCGCGGCCGAAGAAAACGCGCAGGGCGTGCGCATCGGTCAAGCGCTGTTCTCGGTCTACGGTCGGCGCATCGCTCCCGACGCGACGTTCACGCTCCGCATTGCGGACGGCCTGACGGCCGGCTTCCCCTACAACGGCACGATTGCCCCGTGGCGCACGAGCTTCTACGGCCTCTACGCCCGCGCCGCCGAATTTGGCAATCAGTATCCCTTTGATCTCCCCCCCACTTGGTCCGAGCGCAAGGACAAGATCGACCTGGGCAAGTTCGTCAACTTCGCCAGCACCAATGACATCATTGGCGGCAACTCCGGCAGCCCGGTCATCAACAAGAACCTCGAACTCGTCGGCCTCATCTTCGACGGCAACATCGAAAGCCTCGCCAACCGTTTCCTCTTCACCGACGACGTCCCCCGCTCCGTCTCCGTCCACACCGACGCCATCCTCGAGTCCCTCCAAAAGATCTACGACGCCGAAGGCCTCGCCAACGAACTCCTCGGCAAAGGCGGCTACTGATCTCCCTATGGGACCGCGGATCACCAGATCCGCCCGCTGCCGATGATGTTCACGAGGAACCTCCAGCACAGAAGTTCCGACGCCACTCCCCCGCCCTCCCCCGGTGTCAAGGTAGTTGTCGCCTCTCCACGCTGGAAAGCGTGACCAATCGGCACGCAATTCCATCGAGACCGACGACACGATCACGATCGGGACCTCGGCTGAGGCTTGACAGGCGCGCCATCGAATGGTGAGATCTGCACGCTCTCCGTGCCGTGGAGATTCCCATGGTTGCTCGACGCTCAAAACTGATCCCCCAAGTCGCTGCGTGGACGATCGGAGCCCTCCTGCTCCTCTGCTCGGGACGGCTGCCCCTGATTCCGAACATCGTCGCGTCGCCAGACTCAGCCCGGACTCCCGTTGCCGCCGTCAAACCCCCCGAGCACTGGGACGTCTTCCTCCCCGAGCGGCGGCCGATCTACATGGCCATCGACGAGTGGATCGTGGAGAACTACAACCAAGGCACCTATCAGGCGATCCTCGACGCCTTCGACAGTTTCCTGCCACATCCTGGGAATGACGCCGCCAAGATACTCGCCACGATGTACGTCTATAGTTCCGAACGCTGGGAATTGGCTCGGCTCTTGATCCCCGCAATCAACCCTGCGATCTCGACGCCTACCGTGCGGTACAACGCCCTGTGCTGCCTCCGCTATGCCCTGAAGGACACCGGCGCCGAGTTCTTCAACTCCGACGACCGCTCGCTCCTCGAAGCGTATGTCCAGTCCGGCCTTGAGACGCAGAGCGGCTGCATCAGCTCCTCGGGCTCCGTCCTCGCCCACATGATCCGACTCGGCCTCTGACTCGCGCCCTCCCTATCAATGGGGGGCGAGGCTCCCCGCGTCTCGGCAACCCCGACCGAGGATGATGTCTCCGGCTGCCCCCCTCGCGGCAATCCGGAAAACTCCCCCCGTCCAACCGACCAGGAGCGCAGGGTGATGGCCAAGAGTGGGGATGTGAAGGCTGAGCTCAAGGAGAAGATCGCCAACGGCGAGGTGATCTTGCTGGTGGGCAGCGCGGTATCGAGAGAAGCGACCGAGAAGACCGAGGTGGCTTCGTGGGATGGACTGGTCGCGAGCGGGGCGGATTGGCTCGACTCGCGCGATCACGGTAGTGCGGGGCTGGTTCGTCGAGACCTACCGGCGGCGGCCGACAAGGACCAGCGGATCGAGATCACCAATCGGATCCAGCAGGGAAGCCTGAAGGCGACCAAGCGGGGGATTCACTGGGGCGTGGCGTCCGAAGAGTTGCCTCTCACGGGAACGCAGCGCCGACCTTGCCGACCCGACAGTCCACGCGAGAAGTGGCTTCGGCGGGCAAGCCCTCGCATCTGACACTTCCTGGGATCCGTGCGGTTGAGGATTCCTGGTCGGAGCGGCTGGAGGTTACACTCTCCATTCGTGGAAACCGACTCTGAATGGGAACGGTTGCTGGCGGCCGAGCGCCACCTCCAAGCTCTCGTCCCGGGGACGACCCGAATGAGCGGTACCGCGGCAGCGCTTCACGTCGGCCACCGACGAAGCCTCGATGGTGACCACGTCCTCGCTGACCTGCGCAACCGTTTCGATGAGATCCTCTTGGCCCTGGAAGCGGCGGCCGGTTGGCAGACGGCGCGAGTGCAGCGGCCGGTCTTGATTCTCGGCAAGCTGGACGGCATCCCCACGGGAATACGGCAACTGCGGCGCACGCGCCCCTTGGAAGTCGAATCAATCGCCGGTCTCCTGGTGCCCACGTTGGCCGAGATGGCTCGCATCAAGGCTTGGCTGCTGGCAACTCGTCACACAGTCAGGGACTACTTGGATACCGTCGTTCTCTTCGAACGACTTGGAGACTCCTCCCTGCAGTCAGCAATGCAATCCTTCGACTTGATCTATCGTCAAGACAATGGCGCTTCGCCCTTGGTCGAGGTAGCGGAGCGACTCGCAAGCGCCTCCCCTTCCGATGTCGCCGAGATCAACCTCGGAACCTACCGTGGCCTCATCTCGCCATGGAACGACTGGGACTACCTCCGATCCCGCGGAAGGCACTGGGCACGATGCTTGGCATCGATCGCTCTCGATGGTGGCGGACCATGAAGAGTGATTCCGCGCTCCGGCGCTCCCAAGCTCTCTGGAATCGGAAGCACCTCGAGTTGGGCAGCATGGAAGTGATTGCCCAAGTGCTGGAGCATGGCGAACTTGAGGCTTGGCGCGAACTCTACGCCCTCGCCCGATCCGACCCTGCCCTTCGACGAAGAATCCTCGCGGCCGTGGAAACAGTCCCGCTGCCGTTTCCACGATTCTGGCTGGCCGCCCTGGCCAACCTCGGCGAGCCAGTCGACCTCGGCATGCCTCTGCCTCTCGACCTTGGACACGTATAGAGCTGTTCCCTCCTTTCCCGCAGGTTTCTCCGGGCGGCGAAGCACCTTCCGTCACTCTGACGTCGGAGAACGGCGAGACGACCGAGCTCGCGATGACTCCCTTGGATGGAGCCCGAGGACTGTGGAGCGCCTACCTGGACGATGGAATTGACCTTGGGAGAGGCGTGCTCAAAGCGGTCTCCGGCACCTGCACCTTAGAGGGGGCGGCCCCAGAGCGAGATGCGTAGGCCATTGATCTTCTGTCCCTTTTCCACTTGACTCCGCCTTGGCGCAATTGCGCCACCAAACAAGGGCCGCGCGCCAGTCCCCCCGAGTTTCCCGCTGCAATCAGCCGACCGAACGAGTAAACTCCCCCCGTCCAACCGACCAGGAGCGCAGGGTGATGGCCAAGACTGGGGATCAGCGGGACGAGCTGAGAGAGAAAATCGCCAAGGAACAGGTGGTTGTCTTGGTGGGGTCCGGTGTCTCCTACGCAGCAACCGGACGTGATCCGCTCGCAACTTGGCCGGGCCTCCTCGAGGGTGGCACCAAGTGCCTGCATGCGGTCGACCGACGAGCGGCCGCAGCCGTTCGACGAGAATTGGAAGCCAAGGACTTTCTCGCCTCCGCCGAGCGTCTGCGCGAAGGCCTCGAGAAGCACGGCAAGCTCGATGAGTGGATGCGCGACACGATTGGAGGACTACAGTCCAAACCAAGGGTGGATGGAAGCGATGGTCCGGACATCCTCTCCGCGATCCAAGGCCTCGGCGTTCCCATCGCCACCACGAACTACGATCACCTGTTGGAGCGGGCGACCGGCCGGGATCCCCTCACGTGGAAGTACCCCAGTCGGATCTCAAATTGGATGGACGGAAGCCTGAAGGCCATCTATCACGTGCATGGTTCGTACCAGGATCCTGCTTCAGTCGTGCTCAGCATCCGAAACTACGTGAAGGTGGAAGACAAAGAGCCCTCCGAGCACATGCTGAAGTCGGTCTTCACTTCGAAGTCCGTTCTCTTGATCGGATGCGGGGACGCCGGGCTCTCAGATCCTCACTTCACAGCAATCCGCGCGTGGATGCGAACCAACTTCCAAGACGATCCTCCCAAGCGCCACTATCGCCTCGTGACCGGCGGCACCAAGGAGTGGCGATCGGCGCGACGGACACACGAAGCGGATCGGCGCTTCCTCGACCTGATCAATGCCGGGCCCCACGAAGACCTCGCGAGCTTCGTCCAGTCATTGGCTCCACCCCAAAGGACGCTCTCAATCGCTGGCGCGACCCCGGCCGAAGACCCAGCGCTGGACGAACACCGCCGCTACGCCCTGCCCATTGTCACCAAGGTCTCGATGATCGGCCTCTCTCATGACGATTTGCAGTTTGACTTGAAGGACTTGTTCGTTCCTCTCGTTCTGAACGAGGACCATCGCGGCGGAGCCATGGGCTTCGAGCGGATCTCGAAGAGGCCGCCGAAGCGAGGCGAACTCGACATCGACCACCTCTTCGCGACCCTCAAGCCGGGGGAGAACCTCCTCATCCGCGGCGAACCCGGCACCGGCAAAACCACTTGCGCCAAGAAGATCGTCGCCGCAATCCTGGGCAATGACCCCCTCGGCATGGACTTCGGCAAGGTCCGGCCGAGGTCGGCGGCGTTTGTGCGCCTGCGCCACCTCCGAGACGAAGAAATCGCCACCGTCTCCCACGGACGCGTCGAATCGTGGTTGGGCGCGGCGATGCGCGACTCGCGGCCCGACACTCCGGACTCCAGTCGTGGTAAGAAGTCGAGCTCCAAGTCGGCTGCCCGTTCAACTCCGGTGCCCACTCAGTCCGCCCTCGAAGACCGCGTCTCACAAGCACTCGCTTGCACCACCCCCGCCATTTGGGTCTTCGACGGGCTTGATGAAGTCGCGGACGCCACCCTACGCAGAGCCGTCTGCGAGCAACTTGCTCTGGCCGCGGCCCGATTTGCGAAGTCGGGCGCCCCGATTCGACTCGTCCTCACCAGCCGCTTCGGTCCCTTCTTCGGGGCGTTCGATTCCCGCGATCATGACCGCAACCTGTCGTCGGAGCTCGGCTCATCATTCCGGCACGTCACCCTGGCCAAGCTTGAGCCGCCAAAACAGGCGCAACTGGTCCACCAGTGGTTCCAACGGCTCATCGCCTCCAATCCGAAAGTCTTCAACGCCTCCAAGATGACCAAACTGGCCCAGGAACTCCAGAAGGAGCTCCAAGGGTCACGGAGAAAGTCCGACCAGCGATTTCAGACCTTCGCGGGCACTCCGCTTCTCACGACGCTGCTCTGCATACTCAAGTGGCAAACGCGATCCATACCCGATGACCCGGGGATCATCGTCTCGGAGTGTGTGGAGGTCCTGCTGGAACGACGCAATCGCATCGAGCTTGGCGGAAAGCCCCCCGCCGCACCGATGCTCGTCAATCGCTTGCTCGGTCCGATTGCCTTCGAGTTGAAGGCACGTCGAGGCGAGCAAGAATTCGCCTCGGTTCGATTCCGTCTCTCGCACACCCAACTCGCGCGCGGCGGCGCCGCAAACCTCGAGCCGCCAGAGAGAATCTTGCACTGGCTTCACCACGACGCGTCGATCATCGACAAAACCAAGGAGTCAACATATCGTTTTGCGCACGGGTTGATCCAGGATCACTTCGTTGCTCGTCACATTGCCTTGGGCGACGCAAAGAACCTCGATGTTCTGGTCGAAAACCTCGGCGACCGTTCAACCTGGGAGGAAGTCGTTCGACTGTTCCTCCAATCCGATGAGTCCCAACGGCCCGAGAAGCTGTTCGAGCAGGCGCTGCGTTCGCCACTGGACTCCGATCAAACCGCAGTGCTCGCGGATCTGGCCGGCTTTTGTCCCGTCCCCGCCACAGCGGCACTCTTGACTCTGCTTTCGCCCCACGAATTCCTCGGACTAAGTCATCGGCCGCAGTCGGGGATTCTCGAGTTGTGCCGCACCCTCAAGGCTCCCGGAGTTTTCGCCGCGCTGTCCGCGCTCGAGGCCCGTACGGAGTGTCCCCCGCGTATCAAGAGCGCAATCAGCAGACTGGGCCTGAGCGCGCCCCCGCCAGCCCCTGGGGCGAGCGACCACCTCTTCATGGTGTGGAGTCAAGATCGCAGGGAACTCGCAGAAGAGATATCCACACTCTTGAAGCCGGGGTTCCAGGTCCTGGGTTCGCCTTCAGCGTGCACACCGAGCCGCTTCCACGAACTTGCCGATCTTGGCGCCCAGGCCCGCGCCGCCATCCTGATCGTCGGTAACAAGCCGCCCCCCAGCGAGTTCCTCGAAGACGCGTCGTGCGCGCTCCAGATCATCGCCGTAGAGAAACGGCCTCTGCTTGTTCTCGGCACCACGAAATGGTCTGGCCACTTCAAGCTCGACCCAAGCCTCGCGGTCACGCATTTGGGAACGCCAAAGTCTGCCTCGTCGGCCGCCGATCTTGTTCGGTCTGCCCTCGCCCTGCGACCCAATACAACCACCAGTTCCGGGCGTCGGTCCCGTCCCCGGAAAGTGGCAATCGACGCCTTCACCGAGCCGACCACGGGCCTGCACTTCCTGCCAGTGCCGGGGGGCGAGTTCATGATGGGAGAGGCTTTTCCGCAAGAGGTGCCGGAGGGCTGGGATCCAGACTCATGGAAGACTTTCCGAGAATGGACGGCTCCACCCCATCCGGTTCGCATCTCGCCGTTCTGGCTGGCCGAGACGTCCGTCACCAACGCCCATTACGAGCAGTTTCGCAAGAGTCGAGGCGGCAAGACCAAAGGAGGGTCGACCCAACGGGACTTCATCCTTCCCAATCAACCGGTCGTCGAGGTGAGCTGGGAAGATGCCATGGAGTTTTGCTCGTGGCTCAATGAGAAGAGCGAGGGGGGAAAATGGAGATTTGTGCTGCCTACCGAGGCCCAACGCGAGTTTGCGGTCCGATCCTCGGACAACCGGCCCTTCCCGTGGGGGCGGGATCGCCCCCCCACGGAGAAGCTGGCAGTCTTCGGTGGCAAGCTCTCTGCCCCTGCCCCGGTCGGCTCCTGTCCCGACGGGAAGGGGCCGTTTGGGCACCTGGACTTGGCCGGAAACGTCTGGGAGTGGTGCCTCGACCCGTGGGTCGAGAACGCCTACAAGCGACGAAGCTCGGACCGAGCCCGACCGACCGTGGACCCGGGAAGTGACTTCGAACCCGCTGCCGAGGTGCGGTGTGCGCGGGGCGGCGCCTGGCTCGACTCGGCGGAGTACCTGCGCTCCGCGGTCCGCAGCAGGAACCACCGCACCGGCCGCTTCGACGACCTCGGCTTCCGGGTGGCGGCCGTCCCCGCGAGCCGGTGACTCTTGGGCTTCTTGGCCGGGATTCCATGTCGCCAGGCTTGTCAGCCTGGCTACAAACCGACAGAACCGTCCACGGAAGTGTCGACACTTGGCGGGCTTGTCACCGTGTCGACACTTTTGTCAACAACTCCGAGCCCACCGCCCCATGGCCGAACTGACCCTGAGAGAAGCCGCCGTCGCGCTCGGCCGTTCCGAACGCCAAGTTCGCTACATGATCCAGCAGGGAAGCCTGAAGGCGACCAAGCGGGGGCTGCAGTGGGTTGTGGCGTCCGAGGAGCTACCCCTAACGGAGGTGCAGCGGCGTGAGGTGCGCGAGCGCATCGACCGCGCCACCGAGGCGATGGGGCGCGGGTTGGAGGGAGCAAAGAAGGTTGGGGCCAAGGATGAGAACCGCAAGCCCTACTCCGTCACCGCACTCCGGGTTTTTCTTACCGCAGAGGAACTCCACGGCTTGATCGCGCGGGAGGTAGGGGCCGACAGCGACGCCACGAGGGCGGTGCACTCCATCCTGGTTGCCCTTGCCCAGGGTTGCCATGCGTTTCATCCGAGGGAAAAGGGCGATCACTTTTCTCGCGCGCGCGACTTGGCCGCCGCGTGTTTCGTCGATCTTCGCCTCGGAGGCGCGAGCAGTGAATCGCGGGCGGCGCTCGCACTGAGGGTAGAAGAAGAACTCGTTTCGAGCATCTCCCGGTTGCTGGCCTCCAACGACCGACGCGAGAAGGGAACCTCGAAGTTTGTCTCCCGCTTCCGGAGAGGACGATGAGCTCGGCCGCCCCCGTTTTTCTCGACACCCTGGCGCTTGCAGGGCTTCTGGTGGAGCAGCTCGACGATGCCGCTCCTCGCTCGGCCTTGGACGAGCGCATCCTGAAGCTCGGCTTTGACCTGCACGAGACGATCACCCTTGCCCTCCTCGAGTCCGAACCGGTCTTCATCCTCCAAGCCGACGAGTGCCTCACTCGCCTTCGCGCCATGCTCGCCTTATCGCACGAACTCGACCGGTTCGAACCCGAGCCCGACAGCCAACTGCTGGAGCTGACCGAGTCGATTGGCCGACAGATCGGCGGCATTCTCCGAAGCATAGAGTTGTGAACGGGGCGCCTGGCCTGCGCCCGCGGCAGCACGTACGATCGTCCCGGGCGACTCCGGACGCTTCACGATTTCGTCAAACGGGGCGGCGCCTGGCACAACTCGGCGGAGAACCTGCGCTCCGCGATCCGCAACAGGAACCACCGCACCAACCGCAACGACAACCTCGGCTTCCGGGTGGCGGCCGTCCCCGCGAACACGCTGACCGCGAGTCACCGTGCAGGAGTCGTCCTGGCGCCAGGGCGCCGAAGATGATCGAGCCGACCCGCACCCGTAGGCTTCGGCCGAGCGTTCGGGTCGGCGTTTTTCTTGTTTGAACCGCCAACCAGTTCTCGATCCCCCAATGCGACCCATCCGCGTTCCCTTCGAGCGAGTGATCGCCCCCGAGAACCTGCGCGGGGCCTGGCTCGACTTCCGGCGCGGCAAACGCAGCCGCCGAAGCGTGCGTGCGTTCGCGGTCGATGTTCACCAGCACCTATCCCGGCTCCACCGGCTCCTGGAAGCGAACCGGTACCAGCCTTCGGGCTTTCGACTCCGCATCATCCGCGAGCCAAAAGTCCGGTTGATTGCCGCCGCGCCGGTCGTGGACCGAATCGTCCACCACGCCCTCTACCGCGCGCTGGCTCCGTGGGTCGACTCGTCGCTTTGCGACACGACCTACGCCTGTCTACCTGGCCGCGGCACTCACCGCGCGCTCCTCAAGTTCCTTTGGGCCCAGCGTCAGTACCGCTACCGCCTTCTCCTGGATGTCCGTCACTACTTCCTGAGCATTCGGCACGAAGTCCTTCTCGGATGGTGGGCTCGACGAGTGCGCGACCCTCGGATCGTGGAATTGGCTCGGCGGATCATCGACAGTGGAGACGGGCTCTATCACGCGGTGGTGTCCGACGGCCGGAGCCCTACCGGATTCACTCGAGTGCACGAGGCGCTGTCGCTGGCAGAGGGGTTTCCGCCGCCGCGGACCGGAATCCCCATCGGGAACCTCACGAGCCAGTGGTGGGCCAATCACTACCTGGGAGCGTTTGACCACTTCGTCCAACGCGAACTTCGGATTCCCCACTACCAGCGGTACATGGATGACCTGGCGCTGTTCAGCGACGATCCCAAGGAACTCGAAGCCGCTCGGGTTCCGATCATGCAGTGGCTGGCGAGTGAGAGGGGCCTGCGGTTGAAGCACCCCAACGCCAGTGTCGAGTCGACGGAGCGTGGCGTGGACTACCTGGGCTACCACGTACGGCGGAAGGGGGTTTTTCCACTGTCCGCCACACTTCGTCGCTTCGAGCGCCGCGTGGCCGAGACGACCGGGATCAGTGCCGACGAGGACGTGGATCGCGTCGTGGCCTCGTTCCGAGGCGTGCTGATGTTCCCGCACTCCGTGAAGGGCTGGGCGAGGCCGCGGCACGTGGACCTGCCAGTGGACTTCGAGGTCCTGCCGGAGGAGCGGGAGGGGACGGAGTGGAGCCCGGACTCGGGTTGACAAAGTTGTCGACAGGCGGCGGCCAGGGGCTCCGCCCCTGGACCCCGGGCAAGGGACAACAAAACACAAGAGTCACCGGCTCGCGGGGACGGCCGCCACCCGGAAGCCGAGGTGGTCGCTGCGGTCGGAGCGGCGGATCCAGTCGCGGATCGCGGAGCGCAGGTCCACCGCCGAGTTGTGCCAGGCGCCGCCCCGAATGAGAGGATTGTCAGATTTGTTGACACTTGTCGACCATTCCCAAACGTTGCCTGACAAATCCAAGTGGCCGTCCGGCCCGGCCCCGGCGGGATAGAGGCCAACTGGCGTCACTGCGCGGACGATTCCGTCGAAATTGGCGAGTTCCTCGTTGGGCTCGGGCTCATTTCCCCACGGGTACTTGCGCTGGTTTGCCCGAGTGGCCGCGTCCCAGATTTCGGAGGTCGGCAGGGTGATGGACTTTCCCCAGTTCTTCCAGCGATCGGTGAGCCATGCACAGAAGGCCATGGCCTCAAACCAGCTCACTCCGGTGACGGGGGCGTTGGGGACTTCCAGTTGGTGCGGCCAGCGGTCGGGCTGTTTCGTCTTCAGGTCTTGCAGGAAGGAGGCGGAACCGTCCTCCACCCAGTACTCCGCCTTTTCGTAACCGCTGTCGTCGAGGAATTGGAGGAACTCTTGCACGGTCACGGGGTACTTTCCGAGCAGAGCCCCGGGCAGAGCGGAGACAGGCAGGAGGTTGTTGCGTGGCGACCTGAGGCGAGGGTCGCCCGCGCGGCCGAGAGCGCGTGCCGGTTCGAGTCGGTCGCGCCAGGGGATCTTGGCCGCGCCGGTGCGATCGAAAATCTCCAGGGTCCGCGCGAGGCAAGCCTCGTATAGGCGGCACTCGGATTCGGGGAAGTTGTACTTGAAGACGGCCAAGTTGTGCCGGATAGCGCCGAGGGTTCCGGCCAGGGAGGCGGCCACGGGGAGAGGTATGTTCGCCGGGTTCAGTGGTGAGGCGCCCTGCGCGGTATGCGCGATGAGTTTGCGAACGAAGTCGTCAACAGGTGGATGGTCCGATCGATCGTGGAGGCAGGCGGGGAATAGCTCGATGGTCTCCCGCCACTGGGGGTCTTGCAGGTGCGCCAGCACGACTTCATGCACAGTCGAGTCGATACCGTAGCCCCGTGCCAAGTAATCGGCGGCGAGGAACTCCTGGAAGGTGAGGTGCAGGAAGCGGATTTCACCGGAGGAGTTTTCTTGAATCACGCCACTGCCGGTGAATTCGAATTCGAGCCACTCGCGGGCCATGGCGTGATACTCGGATTCCGAGCGGTCGGGTTCACCCGTCACTGGGCGGAAGGCTCGACGGGTCATATCAAGCAGCGCACGAGTAGCCTCGTCGCGGGAGAGGGTGACTTGCTTCGAGCGACCGACTTTCTCGCCCATCATGACACGCGCCAAAACTCGCAGCGCTTGCTTGGCATAGTCGTCATGGAATCCGGCGGCCTTGCGTTGGTCGCTCCTCGCTTCCACGAGCCAGCGGACGACGGCGGCATAGAGACTACTTCGGCCTTCCGGCAGTTTGTGCTCATTCCAATGCACGACGCAAAGGCAGGTGAGCATCACCGGATTGGAGGCCATCCGGCGGAGGGTCATGCTGTCGAGCAGGGCCGCTTCGAGCAAGGAAGTCTGCTCCTCGACTCTCGAGGAGATCTCGGCGGCGTGGATCGCCACGATCCAGCGGCGCACATAGGCTCGTATGTCGTCGTCAGAGAAGGAATCGATGACGACACGACGGAAGGAGCGGTCTTCGAGAAGCTTGGTGTCGATGGGGCGGGAGGTCACGACGAAGGCGCAATCGCGCCATACTCGAGCGGCGTGATCCAGGATGTTGACGAGCCGGAGGCGAATTGCGGGGTCGGTCACTTCGTCGAGGCCGTCGCAGAGGAAGAGGATCTTGCCTCGCCTGGCGAGGTGGCTCCAAGTGTCCTCGGCTAGAGCGCAACGATCGGCTTGGGACTGTTGAACCATCGAGTCGAGGAGCCAGATTTCGTGATCGCCGCGGAGAGTAAGGGGATCGCTCGGGGCGCGCTTTTCGGAGAGTCGACGGGCGAGCGAAGCGAGTGAGAGGAAGAACGGAACGCGATCGTCGGCGGCGAGGCGAACCGGAGCTGGATAGGATTCGTCCTCCGGGGCCAGACGGTTGGCGGCTTTGAATGCGAGGTACTTGAGAAACGTGGTTTTGCCGCCGCCGGGTTGGCCTTCGAGTAGGAGGAGGCGGTGGGTGGAGACGGCAGTTTCGAGGTTCGAATCCGCACGAAGCTCGGAGGGGGCATCGAAGCTGCCGGAACTGCGAAGGGGGGTGTAGAGTTGCTCGATGGGGGCGGAGATGGCGTGCGCAGACGCTCCGGAGCTCGAGAAGATGCCACGGATCTCGAGTCGCTGATGGCTTTGGCGCACCTTGAAAAGGTAAGAAGAGAGTTGGGCTGGTTCCTCAGGTTCGGAGGGCGCGGGGGCGCGGTCGGTCGAAGCAGTGCCCAGGGCAATTCCCTGCTCCGGGGAGTCGAAACTCGGATCGGGAATGAAACGGAAGTGGCCGTCGCCGTGTTGCACGCGGCGAAGCGGCCAGGCGTGGATGGAGCCGTCGGGACGGAGCTCGCCGAAGGCGAAGCCCATCAGGCGTTCTTCATTGTCGCGACCCCAGTGTTCGAGGCCGAACAGGGAGGGGGCCACGAAGGTGTGGCGCGGGGCGCCGCCGGACTTGCGGGACTCTTCGCTCTCGGGTTCGTGAAGGTGGCCGTGGAGTGTCAGGGAGAAGCGAGCGGTTGGAGCGAGTGCGGAGCGGAAGTCCTTTTGGGACGCCCGGGTCAACCACGAGACAGGGTGGTGAGTCAGGAGGAGTCGCGAGGGGGCGATCTGGAGGCGGTCCAGGGGGTTGATTGGGGATGGAGCGGATCCGCTTCCCAGGGCCGAGTGCAATTGATCCGGGAGGAGAATGAGGCGGCGTTCGAAATCGCCGGAGCAGTAGTGCCGCCAGGCGGAATTGAGTCCGACCACGACGAGGGGCGGGCGGAGCGGAAGAGTGATCGCGGCGCTGAAATCGCCGGGGAACGCCGACAAGTGGGAGTCGATGGAGGGCCGCCGCAGGGTCGGCTCCATCGTGCGTTGGCGCCAGGTGAGGAAGTTGGCGAACAGGGGTGCGAGGTGGTCGGGCTGGCTGCCTGGGCCGAACCACTCGGTGCGGACGGAGGCGAGATCTTCAGCCCGGTCGAGCGAGTCGAGGAACTTGAAGTTGAGCTTCTCCCGTCCGGTCGGCCACGACAAATCGTGGTTACCGGGGACCGCCAGGATGATCGGGTCGGCGGCGGGATCGTGCTTGCGGAGAATGGCGCGAATCCCCGACAGGATTTGATCGACGCGATCGTACTCCTCGAGCTTGCCGGAATAGGCGAGATCACCGGTGAACAGGATGAGATCGGGCGTCCCCCGCTTCGGCAGCTCGCGGCGGAGCGACTCGCCAAACTCCTCATCCACCTGCCACCAAACCGACTGGCCCGGGCAACCCGCGTGCAAATCGGACAGGTGAAGCCATCGCAGCGGTTGCTTCGCCTCGGGCTTTCCTGCCACTTTCACCATCGCCCCTCACTCCACGCGCCCCGGTCACTCGGGGCGGCTCGCCGGGGATCTTATCCGCGATGCCTGAAAGCTGGGAGTGCGCCCTGAATGCCCCGCGCCGATGCCCCCGTACAACGGGACCGTGGGACGGTGGGGACGGTGGGAACGCGGATCACCAGATCCGCACGCTGCTGATGACACCCACGAGGAACCAACAGAACGGAAGTTCAGTCTCCACTCCCCCGCCCCTCCGCCTCACTGTCGTGCGAATACAGTGCTCGCCGAGACCACCCAAAGTCGCCGGCCGCACCATGAAATTCCCGGAGCCATCGGCAGCGCTCCGTGAACGGCCCCTGGACTACGCGCTCGGTGTCGCGGCGGATCTGGTGATCCGCGTTCCCATTGACTGGTCGCGCGCTCCGGAGGTTTGAGGCGTTTCGATCTTCGGCGGACCGGGAATCCGGGCATCGTGCGTGCAACAACGCACCGAGTCGGTGGGACGGTGGGACCGCGGATCACCAGATCCGCACGCTGGCGATGGCACTCACGGGGAACCACCAGGACGGAAGTTACGACTTCACCCAATCTCCTCCGCTCCTCATTGTCATGTGGATACCGACCCCGCCGAGGCCACACCAAGTCGCCGCGCTGTCCGCTCTTCCGCAGCCATCGGTGGCGCTCCGTGAACGGCCCCTGCGCCGAGGGGAGTGGTCGGAAGCGAGGATGGAATCGGAGGGCCGTCGGTGGCGCTTCGTGATGTCGACCTGGGCTACGGCGTCAAGTCGCTGGCGGATCTGGTGATCCGCGTTCCCATGGGGGTGGCACGCATGTCGCGAGGGGGCGTGGGGCCTCAGCACTGGGGGTGGCGCGAAGGTCGGTGGGCCGGTGGGACCGCGGATCACCAGATCCGCACGCTGGCGATGGCACTCACGGGGAAC
>CADEGH010000051.1 GCA_902826835.1 uncultured bacterium
CCGGTAATCAAAACGGGACACTCGCGACCAAAGGAGGCAGCATCCCTGGGCTCTCCCGGGCACTGGGGTGCGACCAAAAGACACTTCGCGAAAAAACCAAAAAAATGCTTCTTCCCCCCCCCCCCCCCCCCCTGAAGGCGACAACTAAGGTGTTGTCAAAAGCCTGGTGACGTACCGCGAGTCAGGGTGCTCGTGAAATCGGTCCCTCACAAGCTGTGGGTGACGATTCGGGAGCTCATGCCGAATTTGTTGTCGGTGTGAATGTTGAGCCAGGGGCTGACCTGAGGAGTACGACGATGCTGAGAACTTTGGTCTGCACCGCTATGGTTGCGATTGGAACTGTCTGCTACGCCGGAACGTGGAGTGTACCCGACAACGGCTCGACCACCGTCATCAGCAATCATGCCGGTGCAAAAAACTACGTTTTTCACAATCAGGGTCACGATACCACGATCACGGTTCAGCGGATCGACGGTGATGGGGACAATGTAGGCGAAGCCGTACCCCTGCCGAAGTGCCAGACGGTGATTTTGGGCGTGGGAAACGGAGAATCTGTCGTCGTGTCCGACCCGGCGGATACTCCTGACACGAACGGAGCTAGTGGTACTTTCGTGCTTCAGTGATAAGTCAGACCGCTCGAAGTCATCAACCGCAGAGGTTCCTTCCATTCGTTCTGTCGGGGCTCACAAAACGCTATGATTCCTGCAAAAATGACGGCCCTTCGGGGCGCGATGGTCCTGGTCGTCGCGCTGGTTCTGGCCGCGATTGGTGTCTTGCTTACCAAGGCGAGCGACGGACGGTTCCAGGGTCGGCAGGGAGAACCAGCCCTGCCTGCCATCGAAGTCGAATCGCGACTGCCTGGGCGGGAGGGGCAAGGCATCGACTCCCGCCCCAACCAGAACTCGGAAGAGCGAACTGAAGTCCCGGACGCGCCGACGACGACCGAAATCGGAACGCTGGTAGTTCTGGACTCGATAACCCAGGCCGCAATATCCCATCACACGTGGCACGGCTCGATGCTGCAACTAAAGGGCGCGGATGCGCGTCGGAAGGTCCTCTCGTCGAATGAAGCCGGTCGGATTTCCCTACCGGTCGGCCGTTGGCGCATGGCATCCGCGAATGGATCTTGGGTCTTCATGGAACGGGAGATCGAAATCCGGCAGGGCCAGGAGCGCGTGACTTGGGCGCAGGCCGTCGGGACCCTCGAATTCGAAGTGGTCGATCTCGACGGCAAACCGATCGAGGGTGTTGCGGCGAGCTGGCATCCGAAACAGTGGATCGACCTCGAACAAGTCGTCGGGCCGGAAGAACTCGAAGCTCCGACGAGCATTGCCAATGCCAAGGCTCATTCGGATGGTGTCGGGAGAGTACGCTTCGAGGGTGTCCCCTATCGCGCGGGAACCGCGACCTTCGAACGACCCGGCTATGCGTACCAAACCTGGATCATCAACCAGGCACAGAGCGGCCGAGTTCGGATTCGGATGCATCCTTCAGAAGCGCCAGGGCGAATCGTGGGTTTCGTTTCGATCCGCGATCAATCCAGGATCGACGACTTTCGAATCACCACCGTCAGTGGTCGACTCGTGGCGAAGGCGGGACAGGAGGAATTCCAGCTTTCGCTCCCCGATGGGTTTCCGACCAACGAGCCCCTGGTCGTGCGAGCACCGGGGATTTTTCCGACCCTCTTTGTTCTCGACGCCGCGGACTGCGAGCGCATTCCCGTCTTTGGTTCGGGAGTGACAACCCTTTTGATCACGAGTGAAGCCGCGAGGCAAGGAGAGGCAGTCGTGGCAATTCGGCAGCATGCGGACGCCACCGCTAACGCCGTTACCTGGCCCCTCTTCACGCAACCGCTCAGGATGCCCGTAGGTGAGAAATTCCAATTGGATCTCCCGATCGGAGTTGGATTGGCCGTCACCGTTACCAACGACTACGGCGAGTACGCGGAAGAGCGGTTCTCTCTCGGCGGGCCCGGTGAAGACATCGCACTGATGCTCGGAATACCGCGGCCTTCGTTGGAAATCTCGGTGCTGGGCGTGGACAGCAATCCCCTTTGCAGAGCGTCCGCCAGCGTTTTCTTGACCGATGGCCGGGAAGTCAATGTAGTCTCCGACGAGTCCGGAACCTTGCGAATTCCCCAATCCACGAGGGCATCTTGGATTTGGGTGGAATCACCTGGTTACTCGCGGGCGAGCTTGATGCGAGCGGGAAAGCCCAAGTTGGCGAGTCATGATAGTGTCAAATTGCAAGTCCGGCTACGAGCGAGCATCGATGCCGGGTTCGTCGTCCGCGACCAGTCGGGGGCGCCGCTGTCCGGAATCAAGATCATGGTGAGGCGCGACAAAATTCCGGATGAACTCGCCCGTCCCGTACTCGGGGGCAACCATGAAGGTAGCTGGGAGGTGCAAGATCCGCGCCATGTCACCGGGATTACGGATGATAAGGGGCGGTTCCTCGCGCCGGGAGTCGTTCCGGGATTAGTTGCCGTGCACCTGGCGCTTCCCGAGGTTCGTCAAACTGCCGAGAGTGACCAGACGTATTCGCAGATCATCCGAGGATTGGAGGTCAAGGAAGGGGCATTGGTGGAAATCTCCGCAAGGGGGGCTCGTCCGTTGGCCTTGGAAGTCTTCGACGCTTCCAGCGGACTCCCGGTTCGCGAGTTCACCCTGCTGGACGTTGACCGAGGCCGAGTCGCCTCGGTTGCCGGGTATCACTGGGAAGGGTGGATCGAAGATCATGACGGCTGGCTGGATGTCATTGTCGTCGGCTCCGGCCAGGCGCGCCTTAGGATCCAAAACCTCTCACGGGAGAAGATTGAGCGGATCGAGGTGGCGCCGACGACCACTACGTCCGTGCAGGTCTCTGGTCTCGAGGGTGAAGCTACTCGTCTGGCCTTGTCGTTGGTCGTCATGCGGCAGGGATCCTCGAGTATGGTGATAATGGCCGAGATCCCGCTTCATTTGGATGCGGAAGGTCGGGCGAATTTGGCGCTTCCCATGGATGGTCGACTCGAAGTCGGTCTCAAGAGCGCTGCGATTGCTGACGGGCGCTCCATTGAGTTTGTGCCTCAGTGGCGGGAGTGGACGGTGGGCGGGGTACTCCAGTTTCACAAGCGTTGATTGCCTGACTTGGGCGCTCGCGCGCCTCGGCGGGAACTCGGGCGAACGGCGACGAGCTACCGGCTCCAGCGATGGCTTCGGATGACGCCAACCCCGCCCGAACCGATCATCACTTCCATCTCGAGGCGGGCCTTTTCAGGAAGGCCCTCCGGCCGACGTTCCAGCGCGACGGCTTGTCCCTGCTCCGTGAAATAGGTTTCGAGACCGTACTCCACCATCACGTGTTCACTCCACGCCCCCGTGGCCCGCCCGCGGAGATACAGCCCGCCCTCCGGCTCGCGATCCAAGAGCGCCTGGACCTTGGCAACACCACTCTCGTCCATCTGGAGAACGGCAAAGACTCGGAGGGCTTCCTTGCGCTGCGCCCGCGAGTCGAGTGCCTTGCGAAGGCTCTCGGAGCAGGACCCCAAGGGCACCTCCGAAATGTCGTAATGAAGTCGCACGAAGTCTCCGCGGAACGGATCGCGAGGATCCAACGGGGCGGTGCGGATCCACGTCGGCTGGCCGGTTCGCAGCGCCCATTCGCGCGGCCACGCCATCGCGGCAATCACCGCCAGTTGACTCACCACGGCGGCCCACTGAAACCACTTCCTCATGGCTGAAGCTCCGGACCGACGCGCTCTCGAGTCGATCGAGTGAACGCCCAACCCACTGCAAACAAGACCACACCCACCGAGACAAACGCCAGCCCGCGGAATACGAGACTCTCGAAGAGTTCAAAGAAGCTGGCGACCCCCACTGCCACCAACAGCAACGAGCCTTCGATAGTCATTCCCGCCTCTCCGCTCCGGCAACCGCGCAACATCCAATGGATCGCGAGGCCGAGCAGCATCACCAGGATCGAGACCGTCAAGATCCGGACATCGCGCTCGTCGTGGATGTGCACCGTGAGGCCGTGGGCGACGAGGCCGATGAGGAACACCGCCAGGCGACCCTCGAGCGCCAGCGCCCTCAGGCCCGGCCGCTTCGCCGCGAACAACCATGCGGCAAAGGCCGAGGCGAGCGTCCCGTACAGGTAGAGAATGGTGATCACCGAATCGGGTTCTTGTCCGCATCGGAGGGGAATGGCCTCTTCGCCGATGTCGGCGAAGCTGAGCAAGTAGAGCGTTCCGAGACTCAGCAATCCTCCGAGCACGGACAGTGCGCGGGCCGCCCCTCGCCAGCGCTCGTGTTGTCGCATAAAGCTGGCAATCCCGATCAACAGGCTCCCGTAGTGAATCATCAGCATCCATCCCGCGTTTCCGGGAAGCGCGGCGGCGCCGGAAGGAAGGAGCAGGCCCAGGGCCAGTGCAATCGCGATGGGCAGTGACCGCGACCGAGTCATCCAGACGATGGCGCCGAGCGAGCCGGCGAGCAGGAGGGGAGCGCCATATGCGACTTCGCCAAAGTCGGCGCTTTCGCTCATTCCCCAAATCGTGAACGCTGTGGCGCATAGCCAACCGTGGGCCACTGACGGAATGGCCAAGCCGACTGCCGCCGCCCCGAGGCCCCAGATGAGGAAGGCGTCGGGGTAGTGTTCGTCGAGATGGTAGGCCTGGGCGACGAGCCAGATCGAGGCTCCGAACAGCATGGAGCCGAGAAGCGAGACGCCCTCCGCAAGCTGGGTATTCCGCGGCGATCGACGCCGTAGCTCGAGCCCCGCCGCATGCGCCGCGAGAGTGCTGCCGCCCAAGATTCCTAACTTCGCGAGCCTCGGAATCGCCTCCCAGTTGTAGGCCATCACCAGGATGATCCCGCAACCCAGAATGGCCGCACCGAGACCGGCAAAGAGGAGCACGTTCCAGGGCAGCGAGGGCGTGGGAGTCGCATAGCGCGCTCCGATGCGCTCGGCGGTCGCTCGATCGATCGTGCCGTCGGCAACCCAGGACTCGAGCTCGCCGCGAAGCCAAGTCACGGTGTCTTTGATGCTTGCCATGGACTACACCCTATCGAGAGGGAGAGCTGACCAGGGGTTTCGCAGCGGAATCAAAACAGCCGATTGAAGATCTCGACGTAGGCGTTGTTCCATTCCTCGGCGCGAATGAAGCGGGTCTCCAAGCCTGGACTGCCGAGGAACGGCCGCAGCATCCAGGCCATCTGGATGGCGATGAAAATGTAGAGCGCCATCCATGCTCGCTGGGCGATGAGGTGGCGGGGGCGGCGCAGTCGGAGGGGGCGGTAATGGCGCGCGACCGTGACTTGACCTGCGAGAGTGGCCAGGAAACAAATCGCGCCGTTGAACCAGGTCGCGGAGGCGTAGTGGTCGGTGCCGGCGTACCAAAACAGCGTGAGGGGTGCACAGGCGGCCAAGGTCACCGCCAAGGTCGCTTGTCCCGCCAGAATGCCCCGGCATGCCGACGCAAAATCGTCGCGCAGCCCGAGAACGGCATTGAGCACAAAGAAGCTCGGTAGGCAGAGCAGGGTGGTGCCGCCCAGGAGGATCGGCAGCTTCAGAGCGGAGTAAAGCGACTGGAGTGGGCGGCCACCAAAGGCCCCCAACGCGGACCCGTAAGCCACCATTCCACAGACGACGACCCCCACGAGGCCGCGCCAAGGAATGCGCGGCTCCGCCGGGTCGTAGGTTCCCCGGGCGCGGAGCAGATCATCGATATGGCTGAGCATGGCGCTCAGAAGACGAGTCGAAGCGCATCCCCCAAGGCTTCCAGGAAGTGGGAGGACCGCGGCCGGAACCACTCGAAGGGTCGGTCTGGCGATCCGATGAACGGGCGGAGAATCCAACCCATCTGGCATCCGACGACCCCGAACACGAACATCCAAATCGTGAAGATACGGGTGGCGGCGTCCACTTCGTGGGGGCGCGCAAACACGGGTATCTCTCGAAGAGCCGGCGGTTCCGGGACCGCGGCGTTCTCGGGGGAGTCGGAAGGTGAGGGATTCGACGTGGGTATGGGCGGGATCAGCGGCTGCCGCTTCCGCTCCGGCGGCAGGAAAACCTGCGTCAGTGAACGCCGCAGGTAGCCGAGCCCGACGAGTCCCGCGATTCCAAAGAAGACCACGTTCAAAAGAACCATGAACGGGTAGCTGTCCGAGCTCAGGGTGAAAAATGCGGTGACCGGTCCGAGGCTTGCGAGCAAGACCAAGTTCACGGTGGAGGCGGCGAGGAGGAGTCGGAGCGTGGGGAGGAAGCGGAGTTGCGATTTCGACAGGGCAGAGGAGACATAGAGCGACGGGAAAGTGACGAGCAGCGTCAACAGGAACAGGAGCGGGACTTTGACCGCCGACGCGAACAGTTGCGCCACGCCCGGACCCTCCGGTCGCAGGGACGCAAAGAGGCCCATGCACACGCCATACAAGGCGCCGAGCAAGAGTCCGACGCGGACCATCGCGCCCGCTTGGCTCCCGACGCTTCCCTGTTTGATTTCCTCGAGACAAGCCGCGTCCCCGCGGAGAATCCGATCGATCGTTTTGAATTCGTTCACCGCGTCCCCTCCGGTCGTGAGCTCTCGCCGGGCAATGCGACAACTCCGTCGCTATCCTACTCGAACGGTGCGCGGTCGGCTACGGCGATGGTCGTTACGATTGCATCAGGGGTGCATCGGTTGACGCGCTCCTGACGAGAATGGCCTCCTCGGGAGCGAGGCCCCCGCTCGGCTCGGCTCGGCGCGGAATCGGAAATAAGTGGGGATGTCATTCGATCCACTGCCGCTACTTTCCGGAGCTACGCCCAGTCAGGACGGCGAAGCCTTCCTGCCCTTTTGCGCCTGCTTCCATCCACACCGGCACTGGGAACGCCAACGAGTCGATGCTGTAACGGGCACTTGGGTAGGATTTGTGATCTGTTCAGAGGGTGCGTGGCGAGAAAAGAGGTTGGTCGGTAGGCTGCTCCCGATCCACGAAACGGTGAGGGTCCGCACTTGACCAGCTCTGAATCGAAACTCGCGGGTTACTTCAAATCGTACGGGCCGACGCAGGCTAAACTCGGGAAGGCTCTGCGGTCGAAGCTCCGCGCGCGGCTTCCGGGGTTGTTCGAGATCGTCTATGTGTACGAGAACCAGAATGCGCTGGTGATTTCGTACTCGCCGACCGAGAACGGCTACGAGGGAGTGTGTTCGATCGGGCTCTACCCGGATGGGGCGAAGCTGTTCTTCTTGCGCGGTGATGTGCTGTCCAAGGCGGTCCCCGGCAAGCTGTTGAAGGGGAGCGGCAAGACGGTGCGCCACGTCGTGCTTCAGGCAGCTTCGGACTTGGATCGTCCCGAGATCGAGGCGTTGATTTCGGCTGCGCTGGCCATCGCGAAGGTGCAGCCGGATGCCGCGGTCGAGGGTACCCTGATCATCAAAGCCGAGGAACAAAAGCAGCGCGCGGCCCGAGCCAAGAAGAGCGCAAGGCCAGCCCGGAAGCGGCCTCCCGCCTGAGAATAGGGGGTGGTCGCTACCGCCGCTGACCACCACCACCACCACATCATCATCATCATCATCGAGCGTCCCCCTGTCCAAACTCCCAGTGCCAACGCCCGACCATGACCCGAGTCCTTCCTCGTCGCGACCCAGGCAAGCGGCGGGGCAAGTAGCTCACGCCGCATCGTCGGCCACGGCTGGCAGCGAGGCCCGTTCATGCCGCGGAGGGCGGAGGATCTCGTGGGACGGCGTTCTCTTGCTGCTCGCGATGATCGCGGTGCCGCTCATCTATCAGCCAGTCTGGAACGCCGGGTTCGTCGACTGGGACGATGACCTCAATTTCGAACAGACCCCCACCTTCGGCAACTCGATTCGCAATCTCTCCGGTGGATGTTCCGCGAGTCGCACGCCGGGCACTGGACTCCCCTCACCTGGCTGAGCTTTGCGCTGGAGTATCAGTGGGTGGGACTTTCCGCTCCGAGTTTTCACCGCACCAATATGGCGCTGCACGTCCTAGTTGCGGTCGCCGTCTTTTTCTTCGTTCGGCGGTTCCTTCAGTGGTCAGCGTCATCGGGCCATTCGACGGCCCGCCCGGATGGGATCGCCGGCCTCTCGGCACTGCTGTTCGCGATTCATCCGCTTCGAGTCGAGTCCGTGGCCTGGATCACCGAGCGTCGAGATCTCTTGTCCGCCCTGTTCCTCCTTCTCGCGGCGAACGCACAGATCGGCGCCGATCTCGCGGCTCCCGGGCGGCGCCGGCTTCTGGCTGTGTTTTGGGCGCTGCTTTCGGGGGGCGCCAAGGCGTGGGTGCTGGTGCTGCCGGCCGCTCTGCTTGCCCACGACTCTGCTCTCCATTTCGCGCAGGGCCGGGGGGAGCCCGTTTCCTTGGCGCCGCCGGCTCCTCGAGAAAATCGGCCTAATCGTGGTCGCGGTGGTCGTGGGGTTCTTGGCGTGGCGCGCCCAGGGAGACTCGCAGGGTACTCTGCGCGACCTCGCGCAACACGGCGTGTTCGCCCCGGTCCTGCAAGCGGCCTACGGGCTCGTTTGGTACGTCCACAAGACGATCGTCCCCGTCGGACTTGCCGCTCTCCACGAACTCCCGATTCCGTTCGAGCCGCTGAGCTCACGATTCGTGATCACGGCGGCCATTGCCCTGGCGGGAGCGCTGCTCTTGGTGAAAGGGAGGCGCAAGGTTCCGTGGTGCTACGGCGCCTTTCTTGCGTACGGCATCATGGTGTCGCCGGTGTTGGGATTGGTGCAGGCTGGTCCTCAGCTCGTGGCCGATCGATACGCCTACCTCAGCACCCTTCCACTCACGGTGCTGGCAGTCGTACTCGTCAGGCGATCTCTCCGGCTCCCCGGCCCCCCCCGTGGGGCGACCCTGTTCTTCCTGGTGGCTGCCGTCTTCGCCCTGGGAATCACGTCGCACCAGCAAGCCCACACTTGGCAGAGTCCCCTCAGGTTGTGGACACGCGCGGTCGAAGTTCATTCGAACGACGCGTTGCCTTGGCACAATCTCGGTCACGCCCATGTGCAGGCTTCCAATCAGGCCGAGGGCGATTCCGAACGTGAACTGGCTCTCACGGCGGCCGAAACCGCCTACTGGAAGAGTCTGAGTCTAAAGCGGCGGCCATCCACTCTGGTCGGCTTGGCGGTCATCCTCGAGAAGCGCACGAATCGAGCGATCGGAACAAAAGATCGCGAGGCCGCCCTCGGCCAGGCCCTGCAACTCGTAGAGGAAGGACTGGACCGTGCCCGCGCCGAAAACCAAGTGCTTCCCCAGTGGATCCTCAACCGTGGCGTCATCCATTTTCACCGTGGCGAACTCGATCAAGCCGTCCGGGATTTCGAGCAAGGCGTGAGTTTGCTCCCGACCGACGCGCGCGCCCGCCGGCAACTCATCCAAATTCTCCTCGCCGCCAGCCGGCCTCGCGAAGCGCTCCTGCCCTTGGAGGTCGCCTTCCGCACCAACGCCACCGATCCCACCCTCTGGAGCTACACAGGGGCGGCGCACGACCTGCTTTCCGAACGTGAGCAAGCTTGTCTTGCCTACGAAAAAGCGATCTCGCTCCTTCCCCCAACCGACACGGACTCCCTCCCCAACCTGAAGTCCCGCCTCCAATCCCTCCGCGCCCCCCCACCCCCGAAGTGAATACCCTCTCTCTGCTCGCCCTGATCTACCACTCCTTGGCAATACCCTTCGCCCGAATCCACGACCGAGCGATCTCCGTGTTCTCGGAATCGTAGTAATTTGTGATTGCGAGTCTCCCAATCCGCCCTCCGCCGCTGGAAACGGACGCCCAACCTCTCAATCGCGAATGTCGATGCTCCGCAGAGTGTCGCCCGGGCTTCGAACGGTGCCCAACCACGCACCGACCTCCAACCTCGCGTCCATCGGTAGCTCTCCTCGGCAATGTGCCCTGATGGAGGACCATGGAAAGCCGCCTCTGGCGAGCCGCCTCCTCAAAGTAGAGAGGATCGCCAACACAAAACGGCGGACGACAAGGGAAGCTTGTCGGCCGCCGTTGCCGTCGGGGCAAGAGGACGCCACTAGAATTTTTGCTCAAGGCCGTCGGCACGTGGGCACCGAAGGAGGCGAGTTTGGTGGATGCAGCATCTCCAGTCTTCTGATCAACTTAGAACTCGTATGCCGTCCCGAGGCATCGTCACCGATCGGTCCAAAATGGCGGTCAAGGTCACGAAGGAGAACCCGGAAGGGACAAAGAAGACCGCCTTCTTCCTGCGGGCCTTATTCAAGAAGCAGGGCGTTCGCGCCCGGCGAATTCAGTCGCCGGGCGCTGCCCTTCGGCAGCCGTGCATGAACCGCACAACGCGCAATCGCGACACTGACCGGGAGGAATCTGGTTAACTGCCTTTCAACTCCGTTCGTATGACGCCGGACCTGTTGGCGCATACGATTCGCATCTGGTCCCCGCGCTATGGAGGGCCGCTTTCGCCCGAGGAGTCAGTAGAAAGACTGCGCGCCGTGGGCTACCTCCTCGCGGCGCTTCGGCCGGGTAGGTCGGCGTCACAATAGGTCGCGCAAGACGATGAACCTTGCCTGGACGTCCGCCCACGCCGGATAGGCTCCGAAACAGAGGATGCCGCATTGTCGCTCGTACTCCCTCGCGATGGTCCGGCCGAGTTCCTCCGGCGGGAAGAGCGCGTCGCTCCTGGCGAAGCTCATGCCTTCGGGATGCGCGTAGTCCCTGGAGAAGTGCTCGCGGCTGATGGCGTCGTAGTCGGTCTTGATGGCGCCGTACTCCGGCGATTCGAGCATGGCGCGCACCTCGGGCTCGCCGGCCAGCTGATAGAGGTCATAGTAGTGGCGGGCATAGCCGCCGATCGGGCGGCGCTCGCGCTTGAGCAGCTCGATCTTGCCGTGGATGGCGAACATCTTCTCGACGAAGGTGCGCCGGAAGTGGAGGAGCCGCATGGGAAACGGCCCTTCGTCCTCGGCACCGAGCGTCTGCCCGGTGTCGGCGAGGAATTCCCCGAGATATGAGTACAGGTGCCTCTCGGCGGTGGGCTCACGGCCGCTCGCCGTTCCGGATTCCAGCAATACGCGCCCGACGAGGTCGGCGGGGCTGCTGAAGCGCTGGCCGTAGGCAAACCAGTCGCTGCGCCCGAACCCGCCGATGGTGTGGCCTTCCTCCTCCATGAAGGTCAGCGCCGGATGACGGCCGATAGCGTCGCGCAAGCGCTTCAGCTCGCGATCGATGGCCTTCTTGCCGAGCTGCGGGGAGAAGGCCAGCGGGTCGAGGAAGAGGTCGATGTCCTCCGAGAAGCGGTGGATCAGGTTCCACCCTTTGGAGAGGCTGGTGCCGCCCTTGAAGATGACCTTGTCGGAAGCGGTGGCGGCGATGATGCGCAGCGCTTCGGTGACGTAATAGTCCTTCTCGATGATGGCTGGACGGAGGCCCCGTGCGCGGAAGTGCTCTTCGGCGCGCAGGATCGCCTGCTCGAAATCCGGATGCTCAAACAGGCGCATGCGCACCCTGCTTCCTTGCCTGCCATGCCCCGGCGTTGGGCAGCACGGAGAACATGCCGAAGTCGAACCGCGAGAGCGAGTTGATGGATTCGCGCAGAGGCTTGAGGGAATAGGGCGGTTTCCCGAGTTGATCGCCGAGTGCTCCGAGCAGGGCCCGGACGCGCGGAGGTTCGGTTCCTGCGACGCCGAGGAGCCGGCGGAATGTTCCCCTTTCGGAGAGCAGGGCAAGAGTTCTTTCGACAGTCTCTTCGGGAGAAAGCTCGCTCGCCTCGCCGCGGCGGCGCAGGAAGTCGAGCAGCGCGGCGTCGGTGTCGCTGAGGGTCGCCCAGGCTTCGGGCCTACGGGTATGAACTACGGCATCCTCACCCACGAGCTTGCGCGGCAGGCTCATGGCGCTGGTCGCGATTTCGCGGCGGCCGGCGGTCTGAGTGGAAAACCCCAGGAGGTTGGCGGCGGCGGTGCCCGACGGGAAGAGCGGCTTGCCCGCGGCGGCGAGCCTGTGGACGGAGGCCGGGTTCGGCCGGCTGCGGCCGAAGGCCGTTTGCCGTGTACGGTAGTAGACCCCCTTGCTCAGACGTTCGATCTCACCGGCCCGCGCCAGGCGGGAGAGGGCCTGGGCCACGGCCGAGAAGGACTGGCCGCGGAAGTCCTCCAGCCGCCACACGCGCTCGCCCCCGCGCGCGATGCGCTGGCGGACGAGCCGGGCAGTGGCTCGGGAAGGGCTTGCGGGACGGAGCGCCATGATCCCAAGTCTGCCTGCTTGTGAGCGACATGTCAAGTTTTTTTGTTACAAAACTTGACATAAGCGATTCCAGGAACGGGTCCCTCCTGGGTAGAATCCTGGCGCGGAAAGCATGATTTGTGGTGGTCGTCCCTTCCAGGGTGCCATGAGACGATTCGTAGCGCTCGCGCGGGTCAGCAACTGGGAGCAGGAACGGGATGGGTTTTCCCGGGTGGTCCAGGAGGATGGGCTCAGGCATCACGCCGCCCCGGCGGGCGGCGAGGGCGTCCGCCTTTTCCGGATCGCGGAGACGGCGAGCAAGCACGAGGGGCGCAAGACGTTTCGCGAACTGCTCGCCTACGCCAAGGGACATGCGGGCGTGCTCGACGGGCTGATCTTCTTCAAGCTCGACCTGGCGGCGCGCAACCTGATCGATCATGTCGAGTTGGAGAGGCTCGAAAGCAAGTATGATCTCGCCTTCATCTCGGTCTCGCAGCCGACGGAAAACACGCCGGCCGGGCGCATGATGCGCCGGACGCTCGCCAACATGTCCGCCTTCTGCACCGAGCCGCAGGCGCTCGACGTCAACGAAGGGCAGACACGGCGCGTCCGGGAGGGCCGGTTCCCGGGCAAGGCGCGCTACGGTTACCGAGAAGTACGGGTGGACGGCCGGTCGATCGCCGAGGTCGATCCTTCCGCGGCGGCGAACGTCATGCTCATCTTCAACCCTTAAGCCTATGAGCCGCTCACGCTCGGTGCGCTCCGCGACCGGATCCACGCCGAGGGCGTCGCCTACCGAGTGGCGATCTCGCGCTTCACCCGAAGCAAGCTCCACGGCATCCTCACCGACCGCTCCTCCATCGGCGAGGTCGAATTCCGGGGCCAGTGGTACCAAGGGAAGCAGTCCCCGCTCGTCGAACGCGCGACGTGGGAGCGCGCGCAGGCTACTCGGCGGTCACTCGTACCACGCGTATGAGATGGCCTATGCCGGAGAGCTAATGTGTTGCGCGCATTCCGGGCGCATGGTCACCGGCGAGCGGAAGATCAAGCGCACGAAGTCGGGCGATCATTCCTACAGCTATTACCGGTGCAGCGGGTACAACACGGCGGACCACCCCCGCGTGCGCGTCCGAGAGGCGGAGCTGGATCGCCAGATGCTCGCCACCTTCGACCGGATGAAAGTCGCGGGCCCGGACGCCCGGGACTGGCTGCGCGAAGTGCTCGCTGCGCAGACCTGTGACGCCCAGGCAGATACCGGTGCGCAGCGCGAGGAGCTGATGCGACAGTCGACGCTGATCGTCGGGCAGCAGGACCGACTGCTCAACCTCCATATCGGGGGCGGCATCGACGAGACGACGTTCGCGGCCAAGAGCACGGAGCTTCGCAACCGGATGGCGTCGATCAAGTTGCAGCTCGACGTTCTCGACCACTCGTACGATGCGACGGCGGATCTCGCCGGCAAGGTGTTTGAATTCACACAAACGCTGCGGGAGCGGTGTGTTAGTGCGGGCTACACTGCGAAGCACCGCATCCTGGAAATCCTCCGGTTGTGCCGCGCCCTCGATGGCGCAACTCTCCTCCCTAAAATGAGAAAGCCCTTCGCCGCGCTCGCCGAAGGGCTTCTCTCGAACCACAGTCGAGGCAATAGGACGCCATTAGAACTTTTCACAGTGAAAGTACGCGGCTGGGGCGCCGACGAGAGACGTGCGGTGGCGTTAATAAGGCTCGGAATCGGAGGCTTTCAGGGCAATTGCCGCGCTTCGTGATCCGAATACGCCGCCGGACACTGGCGGCTCAAGAGCCCACTGGCGTCTCGTAGCGGATGGCCTTTTTTCGTAGCAGCATGTCATAGTCACCCCGCCCACAAATTCAGGGCAAGTCTAAAGGTAGGTACGCCAGATGAAAGAACTCAAATACATACCGCGAGTGAGCGACAGCCAGGTGACCTTCGGTGTGCGTCTTGGTCTCGACTTCCAAGGATGCACCGTCTCAGTTGCTGCAGCGCGCATCGAGGACGCGATCGATGCCGGATTCCGAGGGAAAACGACGATGGGGAGCCCCACGGAGAAGCAGATCAAGCTTGCCGCGAAGTTTGGCTACGACATCTCACGCTTGAGTCGCAGGGAGGGCCATGCCGTGATCGACGACTTGATGACCGAGCTGAATCATGAGGCGATCGAAGCTTGGGCGTTGGCTCCCGGTATCACGGTGGTGAACGTCCATGACAACCTCAGGACGGCACAGGTCATCTCCTCCATACAACCAGACGGGACCGTGTACTTCCGTGGCGGCAACGGTCGGCGCGCTTGGGCTCGAAACCTCCGGCTCCTTGTGGTGCAGGCGCTCGAGCGTGGTGACTGGCCAGCACTTAGGGCACCGCTGAAGTAAGCTTTCCGGCCGACGAAGCGCTCCCCATTCATGCCGAGTTTGCAGTCTTGACGCTCGTTGCCTGGCTTCGATTCACGAATAATCACTTCTCATCAAATGCGATCTCCACCTTCCGAGAGGAGGTGCCCCGTGCTCTGATCCGCATTGAGCACGGTCGCTCACCGAAACATGGGGTGGTACGCTTCCTGCACCGTGTGAGCCGGCCTCTAGTTTTGGGCTGCGTCGGAACCGAAGGGCCAGTGAGCAGTCGGCGGACGCTCTCCGGCGACCACATCCTCCCGCAAGTACCGCTTCACCGTCTGCCGCGATACCGAGAGCCTGCGCGCCACCTCACGGATCGACACCCCTTGCCTGCGCACCATGTACCGGATCGTGCACACTTCATCCATGACCAGCATCCTCCGATGAAGACCGCCGACAACACGGCGGTCAAGTGGGGGGGTGGGTGAGTTTCAGAGCGATTTCACCAGGCGGGGGCGCCGGGGGGCTTTCTGGGGGCGAAAGTCGAGGCAAGGGGCTGCCATTGGAACTTCTCAATGTACGCGTGGGTGGGCGCATCGGCTGCCCCGGCACGGGCTCTCTTTGCTTGTCGGACTCAGTTGACCAGACTCAGGGACCACGGATAGGCTCCGCCCGCGCCTTGAGTCATGCAGAGGATGCAAAGTTGACATTGATCGTGGCTACAAGCTATCCGACGAAACGAATAGGATCGGTTGCGCTCGTTCGCGAGCACTCTCGAAGTTCGCTCGGAGGCCTGCGCTGCGACGGTGTCCTGAGTCCAGAGGCATGGACCCACGAGCTTGCAAGGACGACGCCGATCATGCCTCATGCGCTTGCGGTGCCGTGGGCTGGGTCCACTTCATTCTCGGGTGGCTGAGGGACGACTCCCAGGTCCGAAGCCTGCCTTGTCGCGGCGATCATCGTTTTCACGATGCTGTCGATCGTGCGAAAACCGAACAGGACCTGTCTGGCGAAGTAAGCCGAGCACTTGAACCAGCCTGCAGGGCTCTGTACATCAAACATCGTCTCAGTAGGAACATCGTCCTGTGTGAAGCGAACTCCGTCGCGCAGGAATAGCGCGGAATCGACAATCTGAAACAGGGTGAGTTCGCCCTCCATCAGTGCGCACCGTGCATCAAACGAAATGGGCCAAGCCATCGGTGGTGCGACTTCGCTCAAGAGGTTGGGAATCGCGTCTGAAAGAAATGCAATCCAAGTTCCGCCATGGAACTGGTGGTTCTCGGGGAAGACCGGCGTGCTCCCAGGCCTGCACGAGCCGATCCAATGACCCGTTTCAACCACCTCTAATGCAGAGCCGCTATCGAGAGCCTTCGCCGTTACTCGTTCGACGGCGTCGAAGTTGAATGTTGCTGGAACACTCACGGGCAAGCACCAGCGCGTCGGAGCTTCCTCTCCAAAATCCACTTTTCCGGTGTTGAGGTATTCCGCGGTTTTCTTCATTCGGTACAATTGGCGGCCTCGCCTGCCTTGGTGCTGATGCTCCGGCTTGTGTTCCTTGGACTTGAACTCAATGATGTCCGGGCGCTCGCGATCCCGAGCCAGAATCACATCTCCAATCTTGACGCAGTGCGTCAGATCCGCCACGAGGCCCTCCACCTTAAAGCTCCCGGCAACCTCTTCGACCGCCAGCAGGCACTTCTCAATCTCTGCGCTCCGGTCGATTATCTTGGGAGGCTTGCCGGCGTTCTTTGCAAGGTTGCGAATCGCATGCGGGTGCAGGACTCGCCACGCGATCGAATCACCCATCAACCGGAGCTGCCGTCGGTGGAACTTGCCTTCGAGGGCACCGGCGCGATCATGCGTTTGCTCCCTTTCGCTCGCCATGATTTCGGCAGCAAGTCGTCGCTGAATTGCGGCGAGTGCGGACGGCGAGTGCGATGCTTCGAGGTCCTCGAGCAGTCGGTGTCGAAGCGCACGACTGGCCACAGAGCCGTTGTGCTCTTGGGAGTCATAGGCCATCCGCTTGGAGTTTTTCTTATTCATGCCGTTGGCTGTGGAGAGTTTGCCGCGAAAGCTGACCACCTGTTTTGCGTGAAACTGACCCACCTCGACCGGCGAAGGATAGCCGACGGATCGTGGTTTTCCTTGAGTCTTCTCCACACATGGCAAAGGGAGGCGCCGGATGAGCCGGCTCGCTCAGAGGAGTGTCGCATGGCGAGCGGCGATCGACCGACGCCTTCGCCGCCCGTGATCTGTTCTGAGGATTGGGAGCGGACTTCGAGGCCGGACCCGGCGAGGAGTAGCCCGCGACCTTTCGCATCCGATAGCTCCTACCCCGTGTGGTGCAAACGCTCGAACGTCCTGCCGAGCTATCCTTTACGACACTGGCAAGGTCGGCCTTCCGCGCCAGAAAGCGCTTCCTATCCATGCCTGGGTCGCCATCCTGACAGTCTGGAGTTAGTGCAGTCGGCATTGCAAGGGGGCCGTCAACGACCCACGTGAGGAGAACAACCTCCTTCGAGAGAGGTTCCGGCCAGGGAAACTCCGATTCACGAACTGTCGCGCATCATCGAACACGACCCGCTGATTCCGGCAGGAAGGAGTCCAGGTTCGACCGACTCTCGGTGGCGATAGCCTCCGTGAAGCGCGTCGGTCCCGTTCGGTCAGGTTCAAACTGTCCCGTTGCCATGAGGCAGGGGAACTCGATTGAACTTCCGCAAGTTGTGGTTTGAGAACGACTCGCGGGGCGGTCGGCGATCAGTTTCGCTGAGGGTGCCTACGCCCTTTGAACTCAAGGCCATTGACGAAAGGCCTTGCCCTGAAACGAGAAAGCCCTCCGGCGAGGTCGCCGAAGGGCTTCTCTCGAACAACAGTCGGGGCGAGAGGATTTGAACCTCCGACCTCTTCCACCCCAAGGAAGCGCGCTAGCCAGGCTGCGCCACGCCCCGATGTGGTTCGCGTCCCGCCCGGAGGCGGTGGGTGTGAAACGAACCGGTCAGGGGTTTAACGCTCGGGAGGGTCAGGCTCAACGGGCGATCAGCGGCGACCGTAGCGGGTTTCGGGCACGGGCTTGGTCAGGGTGATCTCGAAAAGGGCGCCGGGCTCGGCTTCCGCGGGCTGCTCGAAGCGGGAATTCCCACGGAAAGGCGAGTGGGAGACGATTTTTTGGACCCGCTCGAGGGTGAGAGCCAGGCGGGCGGCGGTGGACTCGGAATCCTCCGCTTCCGCCTCGAGTTCCTCGAGAAGGAGCCCGGCTCCGCCTGGACTCAAGACTCGGTGCACCTCGGTCAAGAGTGAGGGGGGGGAGGAGGTCTCAGCCAGAACGCCGACGCCGATGACCAGGTCCACGCAGGCATCGGAGAGGGGCAGGGTGAGGAGGTCCGAGCGGTGGAAGGACAGGCGCTTGGCGGCCGGGCTGGTGCCGGAGGCTCGGGTGGCGAGGCGGACGCAGTCCGAGGACGGGTCGACCCCGATCACTTTCAGGTTGGGCAGCGCTTCCGCAAGGCGGGTGGAGAGAACGCCACTTCCGCAGGCCAAATCGAGGAGCGTGATCGGCCCCGTCGCCGCTTCCAGACGGGCGAGGGCCCGGTCGTAGAGCGCGGCCTGGCCGGGTCGGCGCCCGCGGGTGGCGGGAGCCGGATGCCCCGGCTGAAGGTGGGTTTGACCCGATTTTTGGCTCTTGCGCTTGAAAAACATGGCGATCCTCGGGGCATCATAGCGAAACCGGATCGCCGGGTCCTTTGGGAGGACCAAAATGAGGGTGGGTAGCCGAGCCAACGTCCGTTTCGATCCTCTGAGAGCTCCCCCAATTCTGCCGGTCGCCATCCCGCTGGGGCGCGGAGTTTCTCGATTTCTTGTTCCCATCCGCTCTGGACCTACCAGGCGCTGGCGATAGGTTCTCCTGCCGCCGGAAGACCCATCCGGACCGGCGGATCACCAGCTTTCCAGGAGTTGACTATGAAGCTCTGCCAAATCTTTGGAGCGGCGCTGGCTCTCAGCCTCGCGGCCCTTTCGGCTCAAACGGTTCTGATCAATGAGGTCGATTGCGACCAGACCCTCACCGATACCGGGGAGTTCATCGAGCTTTGGAGCTCGACGCCGAACTTCTCGCTCGCCGGGTACACCCTGGTGCTCTACAACGGGTCGAGCGACACCTCGTACCTGACGATCGACCTGTCGGCGCTGACCACCGACAACTTCGGCCTCATCGTGATCGGGAATGCCGGCGTCGTGCCCGCTCCCGCCGCGATCTTCAACAACAACACGCTGCAAAACGGCGCGGACGCGGTGGCTCTCTACCTCGCGCCGGCCGCCAACTTCCCGAACGCCACCCCTGTCACCGCGGTCGGCCTGGTCGACGCCGTCGTCTACGGCACCGCGGATCCGACGGATGCCGGCTTGATCGCGGTGCTCACGCCCGGCCAGCCCCAGCTCGACGAGAGCGCGAATCTCCTGCCCGAGACCCAATCCCTCCACCGCTGCGTCGATGGCGCGGGTGGGGCGCTCGATGTGAGCTTCTTCACCGCGGGAACTCCCACGCCCGGACTCTCGAACAACAGCATGTGCCCGGCGGTCGGCTTCTCGATCTCGGTCACTCAGGATGTCCCGAACTGCGGACCGCTGACCTTGGCCGTCATCGGCGCGACCCCCTCGGTCGAGCTGTACAACCTGGTTTCGCTGGTGTGCTCGAACGGCCAAGGACCGCTGTTCGGCATCGGCGTCGACGCGTTCAGCCAGATTTTCTTCCCGCTCGGATTTGCCCCCTTCCACACCGTCTCCGACATGGCGGGCGCCTTCACCTTCGTTTATCCCTCGCCCTGCACTTCCCCCCTCGTGATCGAGTGCGTGTCGATCCAGGCGGTCGGAACCATCATCCTCGGGGTCAGCGCGACCACCGGCTGCGTCTCCGTCAGCCTCTGATCCCTCTCCCGTTCCGAGTTGGATGCAAAACGGGCCGGGTCGGCAAGTCGCCGTACCCGGCCCGTCTTGTTTGCGCTCAGGTAGTTCTTGATCAGCGGTTCGTCAGCGTGATCGCGTTGCTCGAGAAGACCACCAAATTGCCTGGCGCTGTGAAGTAGCAAAAGACTGCTTGCAGGGTGAGATCGAAGGATGGCGTGAAGGGGGGGATCGTGAAGTTTGCCTGCAAGGGGAGTTGGTTCAGGGGACTGGTCGGGGTGACTGGGCACGGATCCCCGCGGTTGTTCGTCAGCGTTCCGTTCTGGCCGAACAGGCTCCAATCGTAGATCGCGCTCACCGGCCGCGGCAGAGGGTGCCCAAACAGGGTGGTGAGGACGGCCGCATCCGCGGGAGTGGGTCTGCCGACCACTGCAAAAACCGCCGCCTGCGCCCACTGAGTCGGACTGACGCCCGGAACTTCGAGCAAGAGGTTGATGGTGCTTCCGTTGGTCCTCGTCACCCGGCGGGGGGCGCCACCGTCGGTGAAGACGTTGGATTCGGTGTCGAGGCGGAGCTGGGCGAAGTTCGGCGACGGACCGTTCGTGTTGGGGGGCGGGTTTAGCGCCAAGAAACTCCCCGTGGCGACCGGCTCAAGCATGGGGTCGGTTCCGCGCGCTCCGTGCAAGCGGGGCAGGGTCTGCTGGTCGTCGATACCGAGGTCGCCTCTGCGTGCCCACACGAAGGTCCCCTCGTGGCGGGGGGCCCAGCCGGGAGGATTGGGATAGGGGTAGTTAATGACAAACGGGAGCGGTTCCGGGTGTGCCGCGGGAATCCTCGCGAGAATGGTCGCGGAGTCGATGCTGGCGACCCACCCGCCCGCCGACGGAAAGGGACCTGGGGCCGAAAGAGAGGGAGACCCCGGCGCGAGAGAAAAGTAGACCCCTCCGTGCTTGTCCACCATCAACGAGGAGATCACGTCCGTGGGCTGGAGCCCCAGGCTGGAACTGGATCTTGCGAGATTGGGGAGCCCGTACGGCGTGTCCATCGCCAAAATGTCGGACGTGTTGTAGACAGGGGGAGGGCTCTGGGTGCCCCACAGTAATGCGACTTGCGCATTGAACGCCGCGAGCGAAGCCGGCGCGACCGTGAAGAACATCGGCAGGTCGTTGGTCCACAGGAGCGAATCGACCTGGGTCGTCGGATCGAGACCGAGATAGGCATCGAGGACGGCGTGGTCCGGCCCGCTTCCGAAGAACCACGAGGAGCGGAAGATCTGGTTGCCGATGGGGGCATTGGCCGCGAATGCGGTGGCGAGGGGAGTGCCGACGGCACCGTTGGTGGTTTGGGACACCGTCCAGTGCACGGCAATCGCGCGGTTCGTGATGAGGCTCAGGTCGGTGACCCCCCAGGCATACAGGACGTCCCGGCCGTCACTCATCGCGGAGCAGTCTTGGAGGTCGAGGAGGAACTCACCACCCTCGCGTTCTTCGAAGGATGCGCCCTCGCCATAGCTATAGAGCAGAGAGCCGCCATCCCAGAAATTGGGGGCGCCGGTCTCGACGCTGCCGGCGCTGATTCCCAAGTACTGCTGGAAGTTGAGATCGAAGTCGGGATCGATCTGGGCTGACGCAACCCCGGCGATCGAGGCGAAAGCAAGCGAGAGAAGGACGATTCGATGAGACAAGTTGGGCTCCTTGGGGGGCGATGGGGATGCAGGCGGTCCGACGAGCGGTACCTTTTGGGGCGGGGGACGGAATCCGGACAATTTTTTTCAGGGGATCGGGGCTATTTCGGGATTCGCCTCACCGGGCGTATCCCGACGTCCCGGTCCCGATCCGTTTCCGGGTAGTAAGTCCGAAACGTCGTTCGGGTTACTTGGAGTTGGCTCCAGTGGCTCCCACCCCGGAGTGCGCGACGGGCCACGGGTTCGGGGGGGCCCGAAAGCAGGCCATCCCCTACTCCTACAGAGGCATTCTCGTAACGCGTATAGAGGTCGGCGCACATTTCCCAGGCGTTCCCTAGAGCGTCATGGAGACCGAAAAGATTGGGCCGGAAACTCCCCACTGGGGCCTGGCCCTTGAACCCGTCGTCGAAGGCGTGCGGGTGCATGGAGTCCATAAACCACTCCTCGCTCTCCTGCCCAGCGAGGTTGCAGCTCCCTTCGAGTTCGGCCTGGTCGGCATAAGTGACGATCTTTGAGCTTCCCGACGCGCCGGCCGCACATTCCCACTGCGCCTCGGTGGGTAAGACCAGCTCGAGTTGGGCGAGCACCCGCATCGCCGTGGGCCAGTCGATATTGCACACCGGCATCCGGACGTCGTTCGTCTCTTCCGGGGCGATCTCTCGGCCAGCGCTCGAGCCGGGCTGATAGATGGACGGACGGTTACCCCCCGTGATCCGCTCCCACTGGGCTTGGGTCATCTCGAATTTGGAGATGAGGTACGCGTCTAACGAGACCTCGAAAGCTGGGACTTCCCCGCTCGTAACTCCGATTAGAGAATCGGCATGGGCGGTGGACCCGATCGTCGTCGTGCAATCGGGGATCAGAATGAACACCATTCCGGTCTCCGCTTCAATCTCGATTCGCCCCGTCTGCGGGTGGCGGCGCGGCCGTTCGCCGGTTTCGACGTGCCAAAACTCCTGCAAGTCGGACTCCGGGTCGGTCCCGAGCGGAACGAGGCCAGGAATTGGGGTGAGTTTCAAGCCCCCGTAGGTTTGGTTGCTCGCGACTGCCTTGATACAAGCCGCCCAGGCCTCCGGCTCCGCCAGCGTGCTGCGGGCCAGCAAGGTGGCACTCCGCTGTCGGCGCTCTTCGATCAGGGGCACGGTCTTTCCGAGTTCGTCGTAGGACCGCAGGAGTTCCTCGAGGAGGCTTCGGAACCAATCCGTCCCTCCGGGGACGGCGTCCGCGGCTCGAATGCCACCGGCGGCAAGCAGCCGCAGCGCGGACTCGTGGGTGGCCCGGCGCGAGAGCGTCGTCTCCGCCTCCTTCAACCATCGTTCCATGGCGGGCACCTGCGCGGGCCCTATGGGATACAAAGACGGGGCCCGGGCGATGAGGTCTTGGGAGTTTTTCAGGTCGGCCGTCTCAAGCAGCATTTCCAGTCGGCGCTCCGCCTGAAGGAGGGCCCATGTCGTACTCGCGAGCCCGAGCACGAGGACGAGCGCCAGGAGCGAGAGGGTGGTGGTGAGTGCCGGATTGCGGCGCGCAAAACTCCAAACCCGGCTCGACACGCTCGGTCGACGGGCCAAGATTGGCTTTCCGTCCAAGATCCGCCGCAGGTCATCGGCGAGGGCCTGCGCGGTTGAATACCGGCGATCCGGTTCGAGCGCGAGCGCGGTGGCAAACACGAGATCCAGGTCGCGGCCGACGGCGGGGTTGCGGTTACTCAGTGACGGCGGCCGTCCTTCGAGTATGCGCTCCCGCAGTCCCTCGAAAGTGGCATGGGCAAACGGCGGATGGCCGGTGAGCGCGGTGCACAGGGTCGCGCCCAGCGCCCAGACATCCGATCGTGTTCCCACCGTGGCGGTGTCGCCCCGCACCTGCTCGGGGGACATGTACGCCGGCGTTCCGAAGACCGCGCCGGTGACGGTGAGAGTGGCCGAGGAATCGGAAAGGTCGCGAGCCAAGCCAAAGTCCAGAATCACGGGCCGACCATCCGCACCGATCAGGATGTTGTTCGGCTTGAGATCCCGATGCACGACCCCGGCGTCGTGGGCCACCTGCACCGCCCTCGCGATCTGTTCGAACTGGTGAAGGAGCCGGGGAATCTCCTCGCGGGGGGCTGGGTGTTCCCCGCGGGCGTCGATGGCGGCGGCGAGGGACGTCCCATCGACGTACTGCATCGCGATCCAGGGGATCGCTCCCTCGACTCCGGCGTCGTGAACCGCGCAGATCCCCGGATGATGGACCCGAGCCATGAGTTCCGCTTCGCGACGAAATCGCAGGAGGAACGATTTCGGGTCCGTGAAGACGCGGTCCAGCGTCTTGATCGCCACCTGCCGACGCAGGCGCGGGTCCTCGGCGAGCCAGACCGATCCCTGCCCGCCGCGGCCCAAGAGCTTGATGGGTTTGTAGGGACCGAGGCGCTCCGGGATCAGCAGAGACGGCGCGGCGGCGCGACCGCGTTCGTACTCCGAGAAGGCCTCGCGAATGGCACCCTCGGCGTCGGGCCGACGCGCGAGGTATCGGTCCAAGTTCGGAACCTGACCCGCCGCTTCCTCGGAAAGGAGTTGTTCCAAGAACTCGACCACGAGGCGGTCTTTCAGATCCGATTCGTTCATGGGTGGCTGGCGTATATCATGCCATGGTGAGTCACTCCGTGGGTCCTCAGAACGAGTCAGACGGAGCGCCGGACTTCGTCTCTTTGTTCCAAGCCGTGGCGCTTCCCCTCCACGCTTGGGCGGTCGTCCGGCTCGTCTCGACCATCCGCAAACTGGTCGATCCCGAAGACCTCGTGCAGGAAATTTGCTGCCGGGCGTACGAGCGATTCTCCACCTTTGAGCCTTCGCGGGGGAGTTTTCGGGCTTGGGTGTTCGGGATCGCCTACAACGTCTTGAAAGAGACGATGACCCGCGGATCGCGGCCCGGCGATCGGGCGAACTACCCGGCCCGGAGTTCCGCACCCGGCATCAGCGCGGTGCCCGACGAAACCACGAGCGTGTTGCGGAGAGTGGCGCGCGACGAGGCTTTTGCCCAGTTCCTCGCGCGGGTGTTGGAGTTGGACGAGGAGGACCGGCGCATGGTCCTCTACCGAGGTCTCGAAGGCATGACCTTTCCGGAGATCGCCGCTCTGACTGGCGCGAGTTTGTCGGCCGTCGAGAAACGCTGGCAGCGGCTGTCGTCGCGCCTCTCGACGTTCCGGCCGCCGAGCGACCTCCTCAATTCCTGAACCGGCGGTCCGGCGGCGCGATTTTTTTTCGTGCGAAAACTCGACGCACTCGGAAAGGAGGCGAGTCCCCACGTTGCCGACCCGCCACCGAAGCCCACCCGCCGGAGATTCCGATCCCGACGACCCCCTCATCGACGCGGCGCTGCGCAAGCTCTTCCTTTGGAAATCGCGCCGGAATCAGGGGGAAGTCGGCGATTCCGATCCCGGGTCCGCGCGGTGGGCATGGGGACGGAGGTCCGAACGGCCGCGCCCCAAGGGCGACGACGATCCCGAAAGTCGCGAGGTCGCGAGTGGCTCTTGAGCGGCTCGGCCCCTATGATCGTGTCATGGCCGAAGGTACGTCGTCGACCTGCTGGACCTTGATCCGAGGGGCCGCGGAGGGTGCCGCCGCGGCGCGCGAGGAATTTGCCTTGCGCTACCGGCGTGTGATTGAGGCCTACCTCGGAGCGCGTTGGCGCTACAGCCCCCTCGCCCACGAAATCGGGGACGTAGTCCAAGATATCTTCCTCGAGTGTTTCAAAGGTGGCGGGGCCCTTGAGCGCGTTCAATCCGACTCCCCTTCCGGCTTCCGAGGCTTCCTGTTCGGAGTCGCGCGCAACGTCGCCTCGCGCTACGAGGAGAGGAAGGGCAAGCGGACGGATCGACCGGTCACCACCTCGGTTCATGAGCAACTGGCGGACACCGAGTCCGAGGATCCGGAGCGCGTCTTCGAGCGAGAGTGGGCGGGAACCTTGATGGAGCAGGCGGCGAGCCTGCAAGCCAATCGGGCCCGGTTCTTGGGGCCGGATGCCCAGTTGCGCATCGAAATCCTTCGTCTGCGCTTCGAGGAGGGGAAGCCGGTCCGGGATGTCGCCGAGCAGTTGGCGAAAGATGCGGCCTGGGTCCACCGCCAGTACGCGGAAGCCCGCAAAGAGTTCTTCGAGGCCTTGAAGGAGGTGGTGACCTACCACCTACCCGGCAAACCGGCGGACGTCGAGGAAGAGTGCCGCCTCCTGCTCGCCATGCTCTGAACGCACCTCGCCAAAGCCCCGCGATGCCGAACAGCAATCCGACCAATCAGGAGGATTCGAGCGACCCGCTCGACTTGGCCCTGGGGCGCGCGTTCCGACGTCCGGGAGGCCGACGGTCCTCGGCCGAATCGACCTCGGGGCGAGGCGCCTCGGATCCGCGGCCAGGGCGCTTCGAGTTTCAGGAGGAAATTGGCCGGGGCGGCATGGGGGTAGTGCGCCGCGCCCTCGATCGGTCCTTCGCGCGCGAAGTCGCCATCAAGGAGTTGCGACCCGAGGCTCTCGGGGAACCCAAGCTCGTGAGCCGCTTCCGCGAGGAAGCGCGGATCTCCGCCCACCTCCAGCATCCTGGCGTGGTTCCGGTCTACGACGGAGGGGAAGTCGAGGCGTCCCGGCCCTACTTCGCGATGAAGTTGGTCGAAGGCGAGACGCTGCGCGATCGACTGAAACGTTGCGCGGACAACCGGGCGGCCCGCGGCGAACTCCTTCCGCTCTTCCTGCGCGTCTGCGAGGCGGTGGGCTACGCTCACGCCCGCGGAGTGGTGCACCGAGATCTCAAACCCGCCAACGTGATGTTGGGCGAACACGGGGAAGTGTTTGTCATGGATTGGGGCCTGGCGAAGGTGCTCGGCCCCCTGAGTCCGGAGGACGCTCGAACCGAGACGATGGCGCTCTTCGAGGGAGAGGCGCACACGATCTCGGGGCATGCGGTGGGCACTCCGGGATACATGCCACCCGAGCAGTGTGCGGGGGGCAGTGGGCGGTATGCCGCGTGGTCCGACGTGTGGGCGCTCGGGGCCATTCTTTTCGAGATCCTCGTAGGAGAGCCGCTCGCGAACCGCAAGGACGAGGGCGGTCGCAGCGTCGTCCGTGCGTGGGACAGCACGGTCGCGGCGCTGGCATCGGTCGGCCTCGAACCCGAACTCACCGAGCTGGCGCTGAGCTGCCTCGAACCCGACCCTTTGAAGCGACCTTTCGATGCCATGGTGCTCGCCAAGCGCTTGCGGGCCTGGTCGAACCAAGCGGAGGCGCGGGCGCGGGCGGCCGAGATCGAAGCGGCCGAGACGAGGCTGCGCATCGCCCACGAGCGTCGGGTGCGTCGGCTGACGCTGCTCGTCCTCGGCGTGGTCATTCTGGCGCTCCTCGCCGGTGGTCTGACTTGGTGGTCGGTGGCGGAGTCGCGCCGCGAGCGTCGGGACTCCGCCAACGACTCCGTCCGCCGAGCGCTGGACGACCTCGGGCTCGCCCGGGAGCGCGCCAGTATGGCGACCACCGATCAGGAATTGGCGTGGCGTAATGCGCTGTCGGTGGCGAACTCGGCGGCGAGTATTGCCAAGACCACCGAAGCGTCAGCGGAAATGCGGGCCCGCGCCGAAGCTGCCCTGGGCGAAGTCGAGGGACGCCTCCGGGAGGTCGTAGCGCGGGAAGCCCGCCTCTCCGCGGACCGGGCCGCGGTGGCTCGCCTGGACGCCATCGCGGAGCCAGCCTCCGACGGTCGGGCCTTCGATCTCAACGACCGGGAGTACGAAGCCCTATTCCGCGCGCAGGGGCTGGATCTCGAGTCCATGACCGACGACGCGATCCTCGTGGCGGTGCGCGCGTCCGGCATTCAACGGCGGCTGGTCGAGGGCTTGGTGGACTGGTCCGGCCTGCGCCACCGGTTGGAAGAGGAGTCGGGGCGCCGCTTCCCCGTTCAGAGTCGACGGATCTTCCGCCTGGCTCAAAAGCTCTCCGATCATCCGGCGGAGCGGGCGGTGCTCCAGGCGATGGAGGACAGCCAATTCGATCGGCCGCTCGCGGACCTGAGCGACGACGACTGGCGGAACGTTGCCCCGGCGATCCTGCGCGTTTACGGCGACACTTTCGGCACTCTCCACGGGGCCGATCGGGCGATCGCGGTGTTCCGGCGGGCCGCCCGCCTACATCCGGGTGATTTCTACCTGAACTTCCAATTGGGATGGTGGTCCCGGGACAAGGGCGGGGAGAGCGACATCGAGTCCAGGAGCGCATTTTCCGCCGCGTTGGCGCTGCGTCCGTCGAACGCGCTGGTGCGAGTCAATATTGCGACGCAGCTCCGCCGAGCCGGGAACGATGACGGCGCTCGATTGTTGCTCGAAGAGGCGGTGCGTGTCGACCCCAAGTGTGCGGGGGCTTATTACAACTTGGGAGTCATTCACACGTTTCGAAAGGAAATCGAAACCGCGATCACCTACTACTCGAAGACCCTCGAACACGACCCGGACCACGCGTTCGCTCGCTCCAATCTCGGGGTTTCGTATTTGCGCGTCGAGCGGCGGGAGGAGGGCCTCCGCCTCATCGAGTCGGCGGTGGCGCGTGAAGATCGCATCGCTCCTGCCTTGGGGCAGCTCGGAAACGAGTGGTTTCGGGACCAGCACTTCGAAGCTGCCAGGGATGTACTCGAACGAGCGGTGGCGCTCTCGCCCAACGACCCGGCCCTCCTTCGCATCCTGGTCGGAGTCTTGGCGGGGTCTGAGAGCAATCACGAAGCGGTGCGGCTGAGCGAGCGCCGCCTCGAACTTTTGCGCGCGGGCCCGACGCCGCCGCCAGCTCGCGACGAGGCGGCGGTCGCGCTCCTGCGGGCCCGAGCCGAAGCGGGGGAGCGGGCCGCGGAGAATGCGCTGGCGGGAAGCAGCACCCCGAAGTCTGCCGAGGATTGGGTGCGCGCGGCGCTCGTGATGCGCAGCCTGGCGCGCCGGGGAGACGAGCTTGGACTCTGGGAGAAAGCGGTGGAATCCGCGTCTCCCGATATCGACGAACACTTGGGGCACGGAGCTCTCGCGATCCTCGCTTCGTCGGATTGGGCGTCGCTGCCGACCGCAAAGCGAGACCAGGCTTTGGACTGGTTTCAGCGCGCGCTTCGGGCGATTCGCGCCGGCTCGACGGAGGACCAGGGGCCGTGGCTCAATCGGCGGGGACGAGTGGCCAGGTGGCTGCGGGATCCCGCGCTCGAACCGTGGATCCAAGCGGAGCCACCCGCGGAATGGGCGCCGATCCTGAAGGAAATGCGGGAGATCGCCAGTTTCCGGCGCGAGTGAACGAGGCTGCGCGGGTCGGGGCGTACAATGCCGCCGCATGCGAAGCCGACGGTGGTGTCTTCTTTGGATCCTCCCTTTGGCCGCCGCCTTGGCGGGCCAAGATCAGCCTCAGGCTCTGGTGGGCGCGTTGATCTTGCCCATCGATCAAGCTCCGATCGAGCGGGGGACGGTGGTCTACCACCGTGGAAAGATCCTGGCGATCGGGCCGCTGGACCAAGTCAGCGTCCCCGACGACGCGGTGGAGACGGACGCTTCCGGCAAGGTGATCATGCCGGGGCTGGTCGACACGCACAGTCACATCGGGGGCATCGGCGGGGCGGATTCGTCCGGACCGATTCAGCCCGAGGTGCGCATCCATGACTCGCTGAACCCGCGCGACCACGGGTTCCGCCGGGCTCTCGCGGGGGGCATCACGACGGTGAATGTCATGCCCGGTTCCGGGCATTTGTGCAGCGGACAGACGGTGTATTTGAAGCTCCGCAGGTCCGGGACCATGGAGGAGCTGGCCTATCGAACGAAGGATGGACGGATCCACGGGGGCCTGAAAATGGCCAACGGGACCAACAGCCATCGCGATCCGCCGTTCCCCGGGACGCGCGGAAAGAGTGCGTCGCTCGTGCGGGAGAAGTTTGTGGCGGCGCAGGCTTACAAAAAGAAGCTCGCCGATGCCGGGGATGATCCGGAGAAGCGCCCGGCGCGAGATCTGGCGCTGGAGGTGTTGGTCGAGGTGCTCGATGGGGAGCGCATGGTCCACCATCACACGCACCGCGCCGATGACATCCTCACCGTCTTGCGACTCAAAGAGGAATTCGGGTTTCGGGTCGTCCTCCACCACGTCAGCGAGGGCTGGAAGGTGGCGGAGGAAATCGCGAAGGCCAAGGCCGGCTGTTCCATCATCGTCGTGGATAGCCCTGGCGGGAAGCTCGAAGCCAAAGACTTGAGCTTTCGGACCGGGGGCGTGCTCGAACGCGCCGGCGTGAACGTCGCGTACCACACCGACGACTGGATCACGGATTCGCGGTGGTTCCGGCGGAGCGGCGCCCTCGGGGTGCGAGGTGGGATGTCGCGCGAGGCGGCGCTGCGTTCGCTGACTCTCAGTGGCGCCGAGATGCTCGATCTGCAGGATCGGGTGGGATCGCTCACCGTCGGGAAGGACGCGGACTTCGTGGTCATGGACGGGGACCCGTTCAGCCACACCACCAAGGTGATCGAGACCTACGTGGAAGGGCGACGGCTCTTCGATTGGAAGAACGCCGAGGATCGCCTTTATGCGACCGGCGGCATGGGCGCCGGCTACGATTTTGAGCCGTATCTGTGCTGCTGCGAGGGGGGACAATGATGCGCACTGCCATTGCGATCGCTTTCGGATTGGCCTTGATCGCGGCCGTGGCCCCAGCCCAACTCGTGGTGCGGGCGAAGAAGCTCTATCCGATCAGCGGCCCGCCTATCGAGGATGCGGTGGTGGTGCTGCGCGAAGGGAAAATCGCGGCGGTGGGTCCGGCGGTATCGACGCCGATTCTCCCGGGAGCTCAGGAAGTCTCCGCGGCGGTGGTGGTGCCCGGCTTGATCGACGCACACTCCGTGATGGGAGTGGCCGGGTGGCTCAATCAGAAGCAGGATCAAGATCAGCTCGATCCGACGGGTCCGATTCAGCCCGAGTTGCGGGCCATCGATGCGTTCAATTTGGACGATCCTCTGGTGGCCTGGGTGCGGGGTTTTGGGGTGACCACGGTGCACACCGGACACGCTCCGGGGGCGGTGATCAGTGGTCAGACCATGATCGTGAAGACGGCGGGGAAGGGCTCTTCGCCGCACGTGTTGAGAGAGTGTGCCGCCGTCGCGGCTACCCTCGGGCCGGGCGCGTTTGGGGAGGGCCGCAAATCCGGCGCCTCCACGCGCGGCAAGCAGGCGGCGATCCTGCGGACGGCGCTGCTCGAGGCGCAGGAGTATCAGCGGAAGCAGTCGACCGCGGCAGCGGACAAAAAGCCCGACCGAAATCTCCGCCACGAGACGTTGGGCCGCGTGCTCGCTAGGGAAGTGCCGCTGCTCTTGACGGCGGAGCGGGCCCAGGACATCCGAACCGCGCTGCGATTGCAGGAAGAGTTCGGCTTCCAGCTCTGGTTGGACGGCGGATCTGAGGCGACGCTGCTCACGGAGGAGTTGGTGGCTGCGAAGGTCCCGATTTTCCTGCATCCAACGATGGCCCGGGCCGTGGAGGAACGCGCCAATGCGAGTTTCGAGAGCGCCGGCAAGTTGCTCGGGGCGGGGCTTTCGGTGGCCTTCCAGAGTGGGTTCGAGAGTTACGTGCCGAAGACGCGGGTCGTGCTCTTCGAGGCGGCGGCGACGCGGCCGCACGGCGTGGCGTTCGAAACCGCGCTCACGATGCTGACCCTCGGGGCGGCGCGGATGCTCGGGATTGCCGATCAAGTCGGCACGATCGAGTTCGGCAAGCAGGGCGACCTCGCGCTCTTCGACGGCGATCCCTTCGAGTGGACCACCCACTGCCTGGGTTCAGTGGTGGACGGAGTCTTCCACCCGGGGGAAGCCGCCCCGCGCTGACGCAACGTCGGAATCCTCAGCGCGTGGACACTCAAGATCCGAGGCTCGCCCGCTTCGTCGCCGGTTCTGTGACCGAACCCACGACCGGGCGTTTGTTCCCCTACCGGCTGCTGGTTCCGAAGGCTGCTGCTTCGGTTGCCTCTTCTCTCTCTCCCTCAATTGCGATTCCCTCCTCGGTCCGAACGCCACCGCAGACTCCGTCCTCACCTTCGCCCTCGACTCCGCAAGGCGTTCCGATCCCGCCCTCGGCTTCGACCTCGCCCTCGACTCCAGCTCCGAGTCCGAGTCCGACTGGAACTCCGACTTCGCAAGGCGCTCCGACTCCGGCCTCGGCTTCGACCTCGCTCTCGACTCCGAGTCCGAGCCCGACTGGAAATCCGACTTCGCAAGTCGTTCCGATTCCGCCCTCGGCTCCAGTCCCGGCCCAGCCTTCGACTCGTGCATCCTCCCTCGCTCCCGTCGCTGGGCATCCGATGCTCGTGTTTCTCCACGGCGCGGGCGAGCGTGGCATCGACAACGCGCGACAACTGACTTGGCTGCCGATGCCATTGTCTGAGCCACCCGTGGCGGAGGCTCTGCCGTGGATCGTGCTCGCGGTGCAATGTCCTCCCGACTTGCGTTGGTCCGAGGTGGCCTGGGATGCCGTCGAGTCTTCGCCGCTACCCGCGTCCCCATCCCCGGCGCTGACGGCGGTGCGTCTCGCGATGGAGGAGGTGCGCTCGCGCTATCCCGTCGATCCAAGCCGCCTCCATCTCACCGGCCTCTCGATGGGTGGTTATGGCGCCCTCGATCTCGCTATGCGTGAGCCCGAGCTGTTTGCAGGTGTCGTTGCCGTGTGTGGGGGAGGATCCGACTCCGAGGCGCCTCGCCTCCGTTCGCTCCCCCTCTGGCTTTGGCACGGCGCCGAAGATCGAGTGGTCCCTCCGATCCGCTCGCGCCGTCTCTTCGAGATCCTCCACGACCTCAACGCCCCCGTCCGATACACCGAACTCCCCGGCGTCGCCCACGACTCCTGGCGCCAAGCCTACACCCCCACCTCCGGCGCCCTCGATTGGCTCTTCCGCTGCCACCGATGACTCCCTGCCCCCATGCGTTCCCACCGTCCCACCGTCGCCTCCCAACGTGC
>CADEGH010000052.1 GCA_902826835.1 uncultured bacterium
GGAGGAAGGGGAGGGGGGAGAGGAAGAGTGCGGAGATGAGGGCGCCGGCGAGGAGGTCGGTTGGGTAGTGGAAGCCGAGGAGGAGGCGAGGGAACAGGATGAAGAGGGAGGTGTAGAGGAGGGCGGCGAGGGAGAGGAGGCGAGAAGAGGTGGCGAAGAGGAGGGAGAGACCGATGAAGAAGACGGCGTGGTCGCTCGGGAAGCTGGAGAGGGAGGAAAAGGCACGAGGGGAAATGTTGGAGAGAGGGAGCCAGGTGTCGGTGAGGAGGGAAGGGCGGGGGCGGAACGGCAGGAGCGAGGCGAGGAGACGATTGGTAGCGAGTGCGAGGAGAAGAAGGAGGAGGCCAATGAACAGGGGGCGGCGAGGCGAGGATCGGTGGCGGGCGGATCTGGTGATCCGCGGTCCCATGCCGGCGAGTTCTTCCGGTAGCCCATTGGATTGCTGCTCTAGGCGGGCCGATCTGGTGATTTGTGGTCCTGGAGCGACGGGGATGGAGGGCGGGCGGCGATGCCAGAGGGCGACGAACAGCGCGATGAACAGGATGCCCTTCGGAAGGTCGCTGGTGGCGAAGAGGTAGAGGGGGCGGTGGAACTCGGGGTGGCTCACGAACCAGCGATTGAGAATCTCAATGATCTCGTGATCCCAGGCCATGGGGTTACGCAACTCGCTGACTGGAGAGGGGAGAGAACGAAACGGTGGCGAGGCAAGGACCGGTAGCGGGCGGATCTGGTGATCCGCGGTCCCGGAGAGCCAAGGATCGGTGGCGGGCGGATCTGGTGATCCGCGGTCCCGTACTGGCGACTTCTTCCCACAGTCCGTTGGATTGCTGCTCGAGGTGGGCGGATGTGGTGAATTGCGGTCCCGGACCGACGACCTCATCCCGGAGCCCTTTGGCTTGCTGCTGAAGGCGGGCGGATCTGGTGATCCGCGGTCCCGTACGGGCGACCTCTTCCCACAGTCCGTTGGATTGCTGCTCAAGGTGGGCGGATGAGGTGATCCGCGGTCCTGGAGAGGCGAACACGTCAGTTCACCCGCACATATTCGAGGAACGAGAAGGGGTAGGCGTGGCGCTCGTCACGCGGGTGATCGCGGCGGGAACGGAGCGCGAAGTGGGCGGGATTCCAGGCGGGGAAAAATGCGTCGCCTGGAAACTCGGCGTCGATCCAGGTGAGGTCGAGGAGATCGGCGCGATCCAGGAAGAGGGAGTAGATCTCGCCACCGCCGACGACCATGAGTTCGTCGACCGGACCCGCGAGTGCGAGGGCCGCCTCGACGGTGTGGACAACTTCGACGCCCGAGGAATGGAAATCGGGATTGCGCGTGAGCACGATCGTGCGCCGCTTCGGCAGAGGCGCTTTGAGAGTGGCGAAGGTCTTGCGACCCATGATCAAGGTCTTGCCGAGGGTGCGCGCTTTGAAGTGCGCGAGGTCGTCCGGCAAATGCCACGGCAACTTGCCGTCGTGGCCGAGGGTGCGGCGCCGATCCATCGCGGCAATGAGGGTGATGCGCATCAGACGGCCACCGGCGCCTTCAGCGCGGGATGGGATTGGTAATTCAGAAACTGAATGTCCTCGAAGCGGAATCCGTCGATCGTGCGGACGGCGGGATTCAGTTGCAGGGTCGGCAACGGCCGCGGGGTGCGCCGCAATTGTTCCTCGGCCTGCGTGCGGTGATTGAGATAGAGATGGGCATCGCCGAGCGTGTGCACAAATTCGCCGGGCTCAAGATCACAGACTTGCGCGACCATGCAGGTGAGTAATGCGTACGACGCGATGTTGAACGGAACGCCGAGGAAAATGTCGGCACTGCGCTGATAGAGCTGGCAGGAGAGTCGACCATCTTGCACGTGGAATTGGAAGAGCAGATGGCAAGGGGGAAGTTTCATCATCCCGATGTCGGCCGGATTCCACGCGCTGACAATGAGGCGGCGGCTGTCGGGGCGAGTGCGAATCTCTTGGATGACCTGCGCGATCTGATCGATCGTCCCGCCCTCGCGCGTCGGCCACGCACGCCACTGCGCGCCGTACACCGGCCCGAGCTCGCCGGCCGAGTCGGCCCACTCGTTCCAGATGCTCACGCCCGCGGCCTGGAGGGAACGGACGTTCGTCTCCCCGCGGAGAAACCAGAGGAGTTCGTGCACGATCGACTTCGTGTGCAGCTTCTTCGTGGTCACGAGGGGGAACCCCGCCGCCAGATCGAAGCGCATCTGCCAGCCGAAGAGCCCGAGCGTGCCGGTACCGGTGCGGTCGCTGCGCGGCGCGCCCGACGCGAGCACGGCGCGCACGAGGTCGAGGTAGGTTCTCACGCGCGGATGCTACCGCGGGAAAAGTTAGACTCCTGCGAACCCGTTCCGGAGCGTTTGTATGACTTCCCGATTGTCCTGGGTGCTGGCTTTGGCCCTCTTCGCGCTCGCCGCTTGCAGCGGGGGCGACGGCCTTCCCGATTTCATCGAGCAGCCAATTCTGCTCAGGATCATTGCGGCCGGGGTTATCACCCCCGTCTGGTCGGGCGCAAACGTGCTGAGTCCGGCGTGTGCGACGGGGGTGCCGGAGAATTCCGAGATCATCTTCGAGTTTGCGGGGGCGGTGAGCCCCTCTTCGGTGCCAGCGAGCAATGCCCTCGGTGGGGCGATCACCCTCGTCGACGACTTCGGCGCCTTCCCAACCGGCACCTTCGCGCTCGAAGATCGCCCCGATCTGCCGAGCGGGAATCGGCGGCGGATCCGCTTCCGCCCGAGCTTGACCTACGCTTCGACCATCACCTCGTCGTTCGGAGTCGCCCGGACGATCCGCGTGGTCGTGCAGGAGGCGAGCCTCACGGTGGCCAGCGCGCCGCTGCGCGGGGGGGCCGACACTTGCTTCCAGATTTGCGTGCTCGGCCAGACGCAGTGTCTTGCCGACGTCGTGCCGGGAGCGCCGTTTGTCGTCGCGACGAATCCGCCCTCGGCCGATACGCCGACTCCCGGCGTCGTGGCCGGACCGACTGCCACCGACGACATCGTGTCGGTGTTCTTCAATGAAGCGATGCGGATTGTTGGCCCGGTTGGCCCGGATCTCGTGCGGCTGGTGAGTGAATCCACCGGCGCCACCATTCCCGGCACCTTGATCTTCTTCCCGGCCGGTTCCGCCGAAGCGGGACTCCAGGGGGCTCGGGTGGATTTCCGCCCGCTCCTGCCACTCTCGCCCGGTCGGATCCACCGCATCGAAGTCGGGTCGAGCCTGGTCGACTTCGGTGGGCAGCCGGCCACGCTCTACGACCCGGCGCTGACGATTCCCGGTGGCCCGCGGCGTCGCTTTGCGACCGATCCCGGCACCCCACTCGCTCTCACGGTCTTGGATGAGAACTTCACCACCACGACCAACCGCGAGAGTGTGACCGGCCTCGCGCTTTGGGAGGGCAACGGCCAGGTGGGAGTGCGCAACGCGGTGGATGTGTTTGGCGACGGGGCGTTCGGAGCTCTCATCGTGATGCCGGGCCAGACGGTGACTTTGGACACCGGGATGCCGCCGCTCCTCGGGGGAGGCGGAGCGTTGGCCTTCGAGAACGGCGTGTGGAACGTGACTGAGCTCGACATTCAAGCGGGTGGCGTGCTTCGTCTGACTGGCAGCCGCCCCGCGCACTTCCGCTGTCTTGGAATGGCCAACATCCTCGGGCGGATCGAAGCCGGCGCCGGATTGGGTATGGGCCTCCCGCCGGGTTCGCCCAACCAAGGGCCGGGCGTCGGACAGTTCAACAATGGCACCCCCAACCTCGCGCTGGCCGAGGTCTTGGGAGGGGTGGGCGGGCCCGGAGGCGGGCGGGGCGGTCGCGCCTCGGTCGAACCGGGTCGAGCCGCGACGGGCGAAGCCGGCGAGGGTGCGACCATCGACGGGATGACCAACCTCGGGCCGGCCGGCGCCAACCCCCTCTTTGGCGGGGGCGGTGGCGGTGCGGGGGGATTCCTGTTTCCAACCGGCGGCTCCGAAGGGGATCTGGGAGGTTTGGGAGGGGCGGGAGGGTCGGCCTTCCAATCGGGCGGCAATCCGGTTCGCCGCACCACCCTCGCGAGCGGGTGCGCTCCGGTGACGACCCTCCCCAACTCTCCCATCGCCCAGGCGACCGGCGCGCTGGTCAGCCTGAGCCCTCCCATCTCGATTCTCGGTGGCGGGTCGGGCGGAGGCGGCGGCGGAGATCGCTTCGACACCTCGAGCGCCGTCGGCATGTTCGATGAACAGGGCGGCGGCGGGGGTGGCGGAGGCGGCGGGATTCGCATCACCGCCGTCAGTCCGATCGTGGTGGGTGCGGGCGGCCAGATCCTCGCCAACGGGGCGACGGGAGGTCTCGGCAATGTCCTCTTCGGAGGAGCTGGGGGCAGCGGATCGGGTGGTTTGATTTGGTTGCAGTCGGCCACCGTGGTGGACGTGAGCGCGTCTGCCCTGGTCTCCGCGGTTGGAGGGTCGGTCGTGCAGATGTGCAGCGCCGCCGCGAACGGGGAGGGCGGCGCGGGGCTGATCCAACTCGAAGACGAGGACGGGATCATCGCCACGAATTTCTTCGGACCGATCGCGGGCGCCGCCAATGTCGCCACGCTTCCGTCGCCCTTCCCGGGGGCGTTCATCATGGGGGCCGGGCATTCGCGATGGCTCGACTCGGGGTCCCCCGAGCCGGATTACACGAGCGTGGTGGTGGAGCAGCTTTTGGCCACCGCGCCGGGCTCCACGGCGACGGTCGAACTCCAAGGAGCCCGCCCGGTCTTTGACGGCTCCGCCGTGGATTCCAACACCCTCACCGCCTGGTTCCCCTCCGCAAATGTCGATGCGCTCGACGGCTATCGCTTCGTGCGCTTCCGGGTGAACCTCGGCTACACCGGGTCGCCGCTGCCGGCGCTCGGGGCCGTTCTGCCCGCGGTCACGCGGGTGGCGATTCTGGCGAACTCGTTTTGAGGTAGGCCTCGGCGGCGCTGAGCACCCAGGTTGCGTAGGAGCCGCGCGGAAGCGTGAACGCGATGCGGCGGCAGAGCTTGCCCGGGTGCAAATCGTCGGGCTTGGGTGAATCCAAAGTGAGTTTTTCCGGTCGCACCCAGATCGGGCGCGCCGCCTTGGCCATCCACGCCTTTTCGAGCCCTCGGGGCTTCAGGTCGTGCAAGGTGAAGCCCTCGCTGGCGATGACCTGCGCGGCCGCCTCGGCCAACCCCGGGGGCGCGGCGCTGAACCGGTGGTGAAACAGGGCGAGCGAGGCTCCCGGGGGCAGTCCCAGTGCTTCGGGAGTGGCGCCGATGGGGGGAAGTCGGAGCGGCCCGACCGTTTGGCGAATCTCGGCCCCTCCGCCTCCGGATGTCCCGAAATAGGCCGAAAGCACCTGATTCCAGAGGTATCCCTGATAAGCGCCGAGCCAAAGACTCAGGAGTTCCGGGGAGATCAGCGCGCAGGCCTTCTTGAAGCCATCCGGGTGGTCCTTCAGGAAGTGGAGGACGCTGCGGCGGTTCGACTTGGACGCCAACTCCGCGATAGCGGCAAAATTCGGGTAGAGGGCCTGCGCCTCGGTCTTGAAGCCCAGAATTTCCTGGGGGTCACCCTGGGTGGGGACGACCAAGTAGGCGCGGATGACGTCCTCGAAGCGGCGCTGGAGGAGGAGCTTGCCGGGGAATCCTAGCCCGGGGGCGAAGGAGCCGAATCGCTGGTCGTCGAAGCAATTCGGGAGGCCGTGCGCGGCGAGGGCGAGCAGAATCCCCTCGATTTTCTCGCACTCTGACTCCTCCATATTTCGAAGGACGAGGTCGAATCGGTTCCCCCGAAGGTCGCTCGTGGTGAGGGGTCGCGCGCGCTCTCCGACCACATCCACGCGGAGTCCCGGCCACTCGTGCCGGGCCGGAAAGGGGGTTCCGGAAGCGCGGAGCGTGCCGTGCTGAATCGTGACCCCATGGCGGTCTTTCAGCGCAGGAATGCTGATATCTCGGGGGGGAACGCCCAGGGTTTGGGCGAGGCGCCGCGGGAGATCCAGGGCGTCGATTTCCCGCTTCTCGATGCGGAGGAGCAGGAAGCCCCGGCCGGGGGGGCCCGCCGGGTGGAGCAGCTCCGTCACGCGAAAGTCTTCAGGAAGGCACTTGGTTTGCAAAGGGGGACAGGCTCCGGGGGAATTGGGGGGGGCTATTGCAGGGACAAGCCTACGCCGCTAAGCTACCCGGTAATCCTTCGTCCCCCGGATCGTGAAAGCCTTGTTGAGTCTGCGAGTTTTCTGTCGTCGACGGCCAAAGGTGAGTGAGTTTCGGAGAGGAAGGGTCAGTCTGTCGGGTTCGCGTCGTTCGGGGTTTCGGTGCCGAGTCGGTGCCCAGTCGCGCGTTCTCCTCGCAAGTGCGGAGCTCGTTGGCCCCGCATGTTCAATAAGTCTGCTCGGCAAGCCCTCATCCTCGAGGGCGACAGGTCATGGCAAAGAAGCTCTTCGTAGGTGGTTTGGCTTGGGCGACGACGGATGACTCGTTGCGTAGCGCGTTCGAAAAGTTTGGCGAAGTCCAAGAAGCGGTGGTCGTGCTCGATCGCGAGACGGGCCGTTCCCGTGGGTTTGGTTTCGTGACCTTCGGTCAAGACGCGGACGCTGACCGCGCCGTGGCGGAAATGAACGGCGCCGATCTCGACGGCCGCAGCATCAACGTGAACGAAGCCAACGAGCGCAAGCCCCGTAGCGGTGGCTTTGGCGGCGGCGGCGGTGGCTACAGCGGCGGTGGCGGCAGCGGTGGCGGCGGCTACGGCGGCGGTGGCGGTGGCCGTGGTGGCTACGGCGGCGGCGGCGGTGGCCGAGGTGGCTACGGCGGCGGCGGCGGTGGCTACGGCGGCGGTGGTGGTGGCGGCGGCTACGGCGGCGGCGGCGGTGGCCGTGGCGGCCGTGGTGGTGGTCGCGGTGGCGACTATCGCGGAGGCGACGGCGAAGGCCGTGGTCGTCGCGAAGACAGCTACTAGTCTTCACCGGCTGAGCCTTCCGGGCTTTTGAAGCCTGGAAAACGAACGAGCCTCGACGGATGTCGAGGCTCGTTCTGTTAGTGGACCGGTCGATTAGCCGATGGTCTTACAGTCCAGATTGGTGAGGAAGGGCGTGCCCGAGGTCGGGGCGATCAAGGCCTGCGAGAAGACGTTGATGCCGAACAGAGAGGGAATGTTCGGGATGAGGACTTCGAGGTTGGCTTCACCCTCGCCGTCGACGAGCTCGGCGCCCAATAGGACGTAGGCGTTCGGATTCAGGAACAGGACATCCGTGGTCGGGATGACGCTGAGTCCCTTGGTCAGCGCGGCCGCGAAGAAAGCCACGTCGCCGGGGTTGGCCCAGGCGGTGAGACCGAAATCGCCGCCGAGTTCACCGCCGCCACCGATGGAGAAGGTCTCCGCGGTCGGTTCGAGGGTGATCACATTCAGTTGCGGGTTGGAGGTGGTGCCGCCGATGGTGGCGGTGCCGCGCACGTGCACGCCATTGAAGGGGGCGAAGGCAATGCCGGGGCCGGCCGCGAGGCGGTAGTCGCTGCAAGCCAGCACGTAGCCCGTGTTCGGGCAGTAGTAGCAGCTCGCCGACTCGTTCTCGATTTTGCCGCGGAACTGCACCACTTGGGCGCAGAGCGTGGAGGCCAGAAGCAAGGGGAGGATCAGGGGAAGCTTCTTCATGTTTTGCGTCTCGGAAAGAACTGGGTCCGACGGACCGCCGCCGGAAGCGTGGCTGCCCGGGGTGGGCACTCCCCTCAAGACATATTTCGGGCCGCGGCGAACCGGCCGGGACGAACCGTCCCGTACGCGCCGGTTTGTCGGCTGGACGCAGGGCGTGTCCGAGGATCGGGCAGGCCGACTGTCAAGTCGCCCGTCGCGGGCCGCTCTCAGAAGCTCCACTCGACTTCGAAGGTCGTGTACCAGGCATCGTCGGCCTCGGGGCCGAAACCCGGGCCGGGCTGGAAGTAGCCGAACACGATCTTCGCCTCGAGTGGGCGTTCGTCTTTCCAGGCGAAGACAAGATCGAATCCGGTGCCGAGGTCTTTGTCGACGCCGGTCGGGGTGAGTCGCAGCCGTGAGTCGCCGATGGCGGCGAGTGCGTATTCCTGGCGATAGTGGTGCCACACGAGATCGACCGAAGTGAGCGGCGAGAGACGAAATCCGATCCCGGCGGTGAGCACCACGAGATTATTGAGGTCCGGCCGCACCAATTCGCCCAGGTAGCGGAACGAGGTCACTCCGAAGACACGGCTCGAATTGTCGTTCAGCCCCGATTGTCGAAACCGACGGTCTTTGCCGTCGAACGGATCGCGGTCCCCCGAGCCGTACGCGAGGCCGAAGTAGATCGAGGGCTCGAGCGGCAGCGACTCGATCCGGTAGCCGGCGAGTCCGTCGAATCCGTAGCCGTCGATCTCGAGATCGCCCTCCTGTCCGGTCACTCCGCCGCCGTCGAACCAACTTCGGAAGTCGCCGATGCGCAGCGCGCCACTCGCGCCGTAGTGCGTGCGATCCAGATCGATGCGCGAGCCGTCCTCGCGATGGAGCACATACCCGAAGAGTTCGAGGCCCTCGAAGGGTTGACAATGCACGCCGGCGAGCCAATTGATGATCCCGTCCTCTTCCGGTGTCGTGTCGAAGAGCACGGTGCTCACCGACAGCTCCACGACCAGCGGCTCGAGATTCAGCCACAGTCGCACGCCGTCGAGCTCGTCGTCCATCACCCACTCGCGACCGTCGTCGAAATCCTGGCGTCCGACCTGCAAGGAAATCCCCGGCAGTGGCAGATCCTCGAGCAACAAAAAGGCCTCCCCGAGTTCGAACCGCTTTCCTTCCTCGAGATCGACTTCCTGGTCGAAATGCACAAACCCGTGGCTGCCCCGAGCCTGGAAGAATGCCGCGACGTGCGGGTCGAAATCGAAGGAGAGTTCGAGCTTCGCGGCCAGATTGTGAATGAGCCGATCCCGCTCTTGGCGATCTTGGAGGTCGTGATTGTTGCGCCATTCGCTCTCCCATTGGAGCTCCCCGGCCACGGCGAGGAAATCCGTGGGTCGGAGCGGATTGGGCGGACGCCAATCTTCGTCCTCGAGGCGCCGAACGCGCGCGAGACCGGGGTGAAGAGCCTCGTTCGCCGCTGCCTCGAGGCGTTGCGCAGAGACTTCCGGCGCGGGTTCTCCTTCCACATCCCAAACGATGGGTGCGGCTGAAACCAGCCGCGCGGCGATCGGCCCGATGGACCCGGACTGTCGGTCGGCATTCCACCTCGAGAGTCGCCCTTGCAACTCGTCTTCCTCACCTTCGCGTCGGGTGCGCAGACTCAGCTTGCGCAACACGAGTTCGCCTTCCCGTTCGACGGCATCCGCACGCACGAATGCCCCGAGCGGCAGCGCCTCGATCGCGAGGGGGGCCTTCGTTTCCGATTCGAACTCCGAGTCCGGCGCCACGACCAACTCCACTCCGCCCACGACCACCGCGCCGCCTTCGTCGCGCGCTTCGAGCGTGCCCTTGATCTGGATTTCCCGATCGTCCTCTTTGACACGAACGATGCGCGCCAGGAACTCGCCGCTCGAGAAACGCCCGCGCAGCTCGACCGTCGTCTCCTTCTGCAGGAACTGCGGTCCTAGGTTGACCGCGCCTTGCGGGATCTCGGCCGGCGGAACCGCCTCTCCGTGGAAGGAGCGGCAACCCGCAAGAGTCGAGATCGCGACGAGAGAGACTAAGACGAGCGCTCGGACCATCGACGGGACTCAGCGAGGAGGAGGGACACGAGGCCGCGCCACTTGCGTCGGAAGCAGTAGAGCGCCGCCAGGCGGAAGAAGTGGTGGGCCAAGGGCCCCCGAATCTGCGGGCGCGCGGCCGGGTGGCCGGCGTCTTTGACCAATCCGAACCAGCGATTGGCGAGACCGCGCGCGTCGGCCGGTTTTTTTCCATTTTGCAGGGCACGCAACACGAGATGCGCGCCGAGGTTGGCGACCTCATCGGCAGCACTGCCGAGGTGGGCCAAATCCCAATCGAGGAAGGTGGGCGTCGGCTCCGAGAGCACGATGTTTTTGTCGTGCAGATCACCGTGCACGAGGCAGCGCGTGGCTGGCTCGGTGAGGACGGGGAGTCCGACGCTCGCCTCCACGAAGGCCGGTGCGAGCTTCGGAGCGTGCGCCTTCAGAATTTCGAGCCACTCTGCCACGGAGAACGGGGAGGGAGCCTCGGGGGCAAATCCCTCGGGGACCGGACTCTGGTGGAGGACGGTGAGCGCCTTCGCCAGGCTCGGGAGCGACGTGAGGCCTTGGTCGGTGTCCTGTCGAACCGCGTCGTGGAGAGAGCGCCCCATCACCGGGGCGAAGCGGAAGCGGCCATGCTCAGCATCGGCCGAAACCAACTTGGGCGCTTTGGGCGCCGAGCCCGGCAGAGACTGAAGCACTGCGGTCAGCGCGGCCAATCGCGAGGCCGTCGCCCCGGCTTTGTCCGCCGGCACGCGTTTTTCGAAGTACGGGTCCTTCGCCGTCCAGACGCGGAAGGTGGCGCGACGGAAGGGACGCCACGACACGAGTTCCGCGGCGTCCGAGGGCGGGGTGGCGACGAGCGGGTCGTCCTTTGCGTCGACCATTTGCATCGCGCACTTCTCGGGGTCGTAAACCGCGTGCTTCCGATCCCCCTCCGCGTTTTCGAGAAAACCCGGCCAAAGTCCCCGGCGCCTCGGCGCGAACACGCTCCAAGTCCAGTCTTCGCCCTCGGGCGGTCGGCTGCGGTTGAAGGGGGAGGAGGGGGAGTCTTGGGAAATCGGGGCGTCGGTCATGGGAGACTCGCTTGGGCGGCCAAAAAGAGGGCCCTCGCCAGGGATGGCCACTCGGGCTTGAGTCTCCGGATCGGCAGGGTCGCGAGCTCGAGGAGCGCACGGGCGCGGAAGAACGGAAGACTCTCGCGAGTGAGGCCTTCCCGCATGCAGGTGGCGAGCAACCTCTCTTCGAAGGCCAGGATCTTCGGCGAGAGCGAGGGCTCTCCCAAGCGCCAAGCCTGCAAAGTCGCGAGGAGATTCCCCAAATCCTGGCTCGGGTCTCCCCGGCCGCTGCGCTCAAAATCGATGATTTGCAGGTGTTCCTGGCTCAGGAGGCACTGGCCGAGATGCAAGTCCCCATGCACGAAGCGCCCGCCAATTCCGTCCGGGGCGATCGCCAACAACCGGGCCTCGGTGCCGTCGATTTCGCCCGCACTCGCGACCCCCGCCCCCCCCAGCATGTCCAGCATGGTGGTGGTTTCGCGGAGAAGGGTCGCGGTGAGGATGGGTTCGAGTGCCAAAGCGTCGGCGCCGCGGAGGGCCATTAGCAGGCGCGCGACTGAGTCCGGATCCAAGCGATCGGCAACCAGGGCAGCGGTAGCGGGTTCCCCGGGAAGAGCGCCTTCGACCTGGAGCTGGCCGTCCAGAATGGTGCCGTAGGGCGCGGGGGCGTGCGGGCCGGAGCCACCGCCAAGGTTGCGCAGGATGCGGTCGATGCGAGCGCCGCGGTCATCGGTGAAGAAGCGGAGGAACAGGGACTCCCGGCGGGGATCATCCGACGCGGGACCAACGTGTTCGAGTTCCGCGCGCATCAAGAAGCGACGTTCCGGTTTGTAGCGAACCGGACTCAGGGCGGTTTTGCGGCCACGAACGCGGCGGCCTTCGAGACCGGGCAAATCGGAAAGGAGTCGTTTGAGCTTGTCACGATCCACCACCAGCTTGAGCGCTCGGAGATGGCGATCATTGGGGAAGGCGAAGAACAGCGCCCCCAATTCGGGGATCTGGACAACTCCGGGGCTCTGCGAGGATGCGATGGGGTGCAGGGCCAGGGCCTTTTCGAGGGTCGACTCAAGGCGACTCGCATCGATGGCCAACAGGTAGCCCAATGGCCAGCCAGAAGCCCCCTGGCCGGATTCGAAGAGGGTGGCGATGGCGGCCGGCCCCGGCTTCAAACGCCAGAGGGGAGGCGCCAATTGACCGAAGGGCACCCCGGCGGACCGCAGGGAGTTCGCAAGCATCTCGGGGCGGTCTATGAACTCGGCCAGGGCCAGAGTACGCCAGCGCTCGGGAATAGAGGTCGAGCTCATGGCCCAACCTCGACCGTGGGTGGGACCAGGCGAGCATCTTCGATTGCCAGCGGCAGCGTGGCCTCGAAATGGGGGACTTCTTCGTGGGAGATCACGAGGGTTGTGCGGCCCAAGGCCAACTGGCGAATGGCCATTCCGACCGGCCGTTTCGCCGCCTGGTCGATGCCGGACAGGGGTTCGTCGAGGATCAGGAGATCACCGCCGCGCAGCGCGGCGCGGGCCAGCATCAGGCGTCGAGATTCTCCTCCAGAGAGGGCGCGGCCACCCTCGCCGATCGGCGTGTCCAGTCCCTCGGGGAGACGCCGCACGAAGGTCTCGAGATCGACCTGCGCCAAGGCGTTCCACAACTGGTCCTCGCTCGCCGCCGGCGCGCCCAAGCGTAAATCCTCGCCGATGGTGGTTCCGAGATGGTGGAGTTCTTGGGGGACGTACCCGATGCGCGCGCGGAATTGATCGAGGTCGAGCGTGGTGATGTCCTCGCCGCCGATCAAGATACGGCCACGAATCGGATCGAGGAGGCGGAGCAGCGCGGCAGCGAAGGTGGACTTGCCGGCTCCATTGGGGCCAGTGATGAGGACCCGAGTGTCGGCCGGAATCGTGAAGGTCGCGTCGAGGAGGACCGGCGGTCGCCCGGGCCACTGCAGGGTGAGTCCTTGGACTTCGATGTCGCCGCGCAGGGTCGGAACGGGCTTGCCCGCGCCCCGGGCTTCCGTCGGCCAGCCGAGAGTTTCGAGCACACGTTCGGCGCTGGCGGTGGAACGCGCGAAACGAACGCCCTCCTTGGTCAGGCCGCGCAGTGGCTTGCCGAGCGCCCGTGCCCAACTCGCGAGCAGAAGGAGGTCGCCGGCGGTGATCCGGCCGTCACGCACCGCGATCACCCCGAAGAAGAGCAAGGCGGCCAGTCCGAGACTCGCCAAAAGTTCGCTCGACAGGGCGAGTTTGGCGGCCAAGACGGCGGCCCGCCCAAGGGCTCGTTCGCCGGAGCGCGCCGAGTGAGCGAGCTCGTGAGCGGTTGCTCCCTCGGCTCCGAGCGCCTTCACGAGGCGAATTTGGAGGAGGGCATTGGTCGCCAGGCTTTGGACTTCGGTTTCTTTGCGACGCTGACGTCGGCTGACTTCGCGCAACTTCCGACCACCCGAACGCAAGAGCCACGCGAGCAGCGGCAGCGGCGCGAGCGTGACGAGGGTGATCCTCCAATCAGTCCACGCCATGAAGGCCACCGTGCCGGCGATCAGAAGGCCGCGCTCGAGGAGGCCGCTCGTGGTGGCGAGAAAGAGGTCGCGGACTTGATTGACGTCGGCGCCGATGCGGGCGAGCAAGTCTCCGGTCGACTTTTCCCGGAAGGTCACGAAGTTCAGGCGTTGGATGTGTTCGAACACGAGTCGGCGCAGTCTGGTGACAACGCGCCGGCCGACGCGGGCGAGCACGAGCGAACGGGCGAGGTTGAGGATGCCCGCGATGAGGGCGAGGGCGAGGACGACCAAGCAGGCGTTGGTCACCGCCTGGCCGGTGAGATCGCCGTGGGTCAGATCGTCCAGGATCAGTTTGAGAGGCCAGGGCCGGAGGATCTCGGCGGCGGTGCTCACCACGATGAGGATCAAAAGCCCGCCGATTGCCGCCCCTTCGCCGCGAAAAATCGGGCGCAGGATGCGGCTCGTGCGCAGCGCGGTCCTCCAGCGTTGGCGCTGTGCGTTCACGAGGCGGATCTCGCGGTCAATCCTTCGCAGCGGCTTACGACGAATCCGGCGGTTTGCTGCCACGTGAATCGGGCAAGCGCTCGCGCGCGCGCGGCGGCGCCCAGTTGGCCCCGCAGAGACGGCTGCAAGAGAAGGCGAGCGGCCTGGGCGGCCAGCGCCTCATCGTCCGCGGGAGGCACGAGCAGGCCCGTGTCCCCGAGGATGTCTCGCAAATCGCCTTGATCCGTGGAGAGCACCGGAAGCCCCATGGCCATGCCCTCGATGACTTTCAGCGGGCAAAAGTAGAACGGTTCTTGGGCATGATAGGGAGCAATCAGGAAAGCGGCATCCGCCAAAGCGGAGACGGCCGCCGATTCTCCGAGCGGACCGGTGACTTCGAGGCGGTGGGAATTGCCGAGCCGTTGGGCGAGCGCCACCACTTCGTCGGCGCCGGGTCCGCCGCCAATGATGCGGGCCTTGGCCAGGATTCCCCACGATTCGAGGAGGCGGAGGAGATGGGGGAGTCGACCGGCGCCATGCCAGGGTTTGGGGTGCCCGAGGAACACCATGGTCTGGCTCGTCGGTTCAGCCGGGTTCGCGGCGACGCGGAAGCGCTCCGGATCAAAGCCGTTGCGGGCTACGAACACCGAGTCAGAGGTGCCACGGATGCCGGCGACCCAGGTGCGCAGCGGCTCCGAGACCACGAAGACCGCATCCGCCTCGCGGAGGAGCCGCGATTCGATTTCCGCCGCCTCGCGGATCAGGCGATCGGGTCGGTGGCGCGCGGTCTCTTGGACCAGCGGAGCGTTGACCTCGAGAACAAACGGCCGGCCGAGCCGACGCGCTGCCTCGAGCCCGTCCAGGTGGCCGATACTCAGGCGCTCGTAGACCACATCCGGGCAACCACCGATCTCCGCCGCGCGGACGAGTTGATCCGCGCCGGCCAAGGCCGACCAGTCCGTCGACCCGTGGCCTCGACGTGTGAACCCGTGCACCTCATGTCCATCGTTCTTCCACGCGCGGAGCAGCGAACGCAGATGGAGTGAGGCTCCCTTGGTGCCCTCGGGATCGATGCCGGGGTCGGCCGAGATCAGGAAGATCTTCACGGCGTGGCCCTCGCAACCGCCGACGACTGAAAGACGTTCGCGAGTTGGTCGATCGTCTGGTGTCGATCGAAGCGGGCGCGCATGCGCGCGGGGCCGGCAACTCGTGCCGAGTCGGCGAGTTTTTTCGAGTCTTCTCCCAGCGAAGCTGCGAGCGCATTGGCCAAGGCGGATCGATCGCCCGGGGTGAGGACTCGTCCGTGGACGTGGTCGTCCACGATCTCGCGAATGCCCCCGACGTCGGTGGTGATGACGGGTTTTCCGAGGGCCAGCGCTTCCAAGAGAACGGTCGGAAGGGCGTCCTGATTGCCGTCGTCGTCGAATCGACAGGGAGCGGCGATCACCGCGGCTCGCCGCATTTCCGCCTGGACCACTTCGTGGGGAACGGCCCCGACGAGCGTGACCCGAGAATGCAGATCGAACTCGTCGATCAGGCGCGCGAGCACCGGACCTTCTTCGCCTTGGCCGAGGATTCGCAGACGGAAGTCGACGCCGCGATCCCGCAGTGCGGCGGCCGCATGGAGGAGATCGTCGAACCCTTTTTTGGGCACGAGCCGACCGACTGCCACGATGAGATGGGGATCGACCAGGGGGGCGGGGGTGCTCGGCGGGCTCAGGTCCTGTCCGTTGTAGATGCGCACGACCTGCGCGGTGGAATCGCGCAGATGGTGCGAGCGGAGCCAGTTCAAATTCGCGTCGCACACCGTGATGAGCGCGTGGGCGTGTTCGGCCAGAGTGCGGAAGAGGCCCGCGTCGACGGTGTGTCGGTACAGGTCCTTGGCGTGGGCGGTGACGGTGAAGGGAGGACCTCCAAGCAGGTGGGCGGCGCACGCGATGTGGGCGGCCACGGTCGCAAAATGTGCGTGGAGGTGGGTCAAGCCGAGCTCCTGCGCGTGGCGGGCGAGGCAGAGGCCTTGCAACGCCACTTCGGAGCGGCGGTTTTCCGGAAGCTGTGCGAGGAAAGTCTGGAGGTGCGGAAATCGGGAAAGAAGTTCCGGGAGCTCGTGCGAAGACGGATCGGGACGTTTCGGAAGGACGGTCACCGGCGCCTTCAGGCGAGCCAAGGCGGCGTGTCGCGGTTCGTCGTCAGCCGCCCGATGGCCGAACACGAAGACCGAGTGCCCCGCCGCCTCGAGTCCGAGGATCTCGCTCAGGATGAAGGTCTCGGATAGCCGAGGAAACTTCTTGAGGACGTAACCCACGCGAAGGGGGGAGGCGGAGTCGACGGGCATGGCGGCGCCTAAACGCAATTGCCGATCCCAATCGATGGACCGTCAAGGCCGCGAGTTTTTCTCGAAAAGGAAGCATCAATTCGTGGTGTGTCTCGAAGTTGGACACGATTGTTGGGGATGTTCCCGGGCCCCGGCACGCGCCTTGGTCGAGGGTGCCAGGTGGTCGGTACGGCCAGTTCGTCCCAGGTTCGTCCCATTCTCGTCACATTGTGAAACTTCGGGAAGAAGCGCTCGTCTCTGTCGTAGTCAGAGTGAACTCGATTTTTGTCGCAACGGAGGATCGATCATGCGGGCATGGCTGCTACTCGCTGCCTTAGCCCTGGGCGTCCGAGATCTGTCGGCACAGGCAGGTGGCATCGTTTGGGAACCCTCGCTGGAAGCGGCGCGGGCGAAGGCAAAGCAGGAAAACAAGCCACTGTTCGTGGCGTTCCTGATGATGAACGAGCCGGCCAATGAAGAAGTGATGAGGGTCCACTTCCGTCGTCCCGATATCATTGCGGAAAGCCGCAACTTCATTTGTGTCGCCTCGTGCCCGGGAGTGCACGGTGAGAACCCCGAGGCCATCTGCTCGGAGCTCGGCACCATCTCTTGCAAACATCACGACACCATCGCGCCCCGGGCGCGCCTCGAATTGCTCGAGAGCATGAGTGTGTCCTGCCCGCAGTTCCTGTTCTTGACTCCGGACTCGAAGACCACGCTCGTGCACAGCGTGTGGCTGATTCCGCCCGAAGAGCTCCTGGACAAAATGAAACTGGCGCGTGCGCTCTTCGACCCGGAAAACGCCCCGGCGGGCTTTCGGGATCGTCGCGACCAAGTCGCGCGCCTCCTCACGGATGCCGCTCATCGCAATCAGGCGACTCGAGGCGGGGCGTTGCGCACCCTCGCGCGGCTCGACGATCCCCGCATCGTCGATTTCTTCGTCGCCCAGACCGGCAAGCTCATCGACAGCTCGTTGCGCCTCGAGGCGATCAAGTTCATGCGTGCCAAGGGGAATGCCAAGGTGCTCTCCACCCTGCACAAACTCCTCCAGGAGAACGACGCCCAAGTACGGAGTCACGTGGCGGCGACCTTGGAGGGGATCGGCATGGAAGAAAGCACGAAGCCGCTCCTCGAGATCATGAAGAAGGAGTCGAAGGACCGCGTGCGGGCGCACCTTTGGCGGGCCGTGCTCGGCTGTTCCCGCGATCTCGTTGCCCTGAAGGCGCCCGCGTTGGAGCAGGTGAAAAAGACCGGCCAACTCGATCAGAGTGTCGGCCTCTGGGTGGCGGCGCAATTGCCGCCCGATCCCGAATTGAACAAACGCGTGGTGGCGGCCCTCAACTCCAACAACGACCTCGTGCGCGCCGCGGCCTGCTTCGCCGCCGGGCAACTTCGCATTGCCGAAGCGAAGCCGATTCTCGACAAACTCGTCAAGGGCGCGCGTGGCCACGCATTGGGCCACCTTCGCTGGGCCCAAGGCCAATTGGTCGGCGAAGCCCCCGAGGACGCCGTCGACCCCCTCGAATTCTTCCTCGCCCAATTCCCCGACAACGGCCTCTACGGCGAGTAGGTCAGAGGAGGATGCGCTCGGGGGGGCGGAAGAGGCGGGTGGCGGTGGGGGAGCCGTGGCGGCGGAGGTGGGTGGCTAATTGGTCGAGGCCGGTGAGGTCGAGATCAGGGGTGGCGAGGGGGGAGCGGGTCGAGAGGGCTTCGTTCAGGAAGGTGCTGATTCGAGTCGGAGTGGCCGCTTCGAGCGAGCAGGTCTGGATTTGCGGGCACCGTTCGGCGAGACGCTCGGCGCGGATTTTTTGCTCGAGTCGAGGCGCTTCTCTCGGAATGAAGAGAGTGGGGAGACCGGCAGCGAGGGCTTCGACGGCGCTGTTGTAGCCGGCCATGCTGAGGAGCGCGCTCGCCTGCGTGAGCAATTCCTCGAAACGATCGGTGAACTCGAGGCACTCCACGGCGTGTGGAAGTTGATGCACCCGCCGCTCTACCTCCGCCCGGCGCCGGGGCGAAAGAAACGGGCCCGTGACCAAGAGAGTGCGAAAGGGGAGATCTCCGGTTTCGGATTCGAGATAGTCCAGCGCGGCGCGCATGAGGCCCTGGCCGTCGCCCCCGCCACCGGCGGTCACCAAGAAGAGCGGCTTTTGGAGAGTCGCGGTGGCCGAGCGACGCAAGGTTCGACCGAGATAGCCGGTGAAGCGGAGTTTGTTGCCGAGCGATCGGCTCAGGCCCAACTCGTCGGCGGTGGTCAGGACTTTGCGATCGCCGTAGACATAGATTTCGTGATACGTGGACTCAAGGAGCTGTGGCACACCCTCGTGACGCCACTGAGTTTCGACTCGCGCTGCCTCGTCGATAATGTCGCGCAGCCCGAGCAGCAAGCGCACCTTCGGGAACTCGCGTCGGCAGGCTTCGAGAACCGGAACCAGTTCGCCCTGGACTCCGGCCGGCGCGTGGTCGACCAAGAGAACATCGGGCTGGAACGAGCGGATGGTCTCGATCAGGAGATGGGAGCGCAACGAGAGGGTCGCCTCAAGGCTCAGGCCGAGGCTTCGGGGAGCGTAGGTCCCGTCGGCCTGTTTCACGACCGAAGGCAATTTCAGAATGTCGACGCCTGGTGGCGGCGTGAAACTGTGGGCGCGGGGTGATCCGGTGGCGATGAGCACGGCGGCGCCGCCCGGGATCGACGCGGTGAGGCGCCCCGCAATCAAGAGGTTGCGGCGCAAATGTCCGAGGCCGAAGGTGTCGTGGCTATAGAGCAAGTAGCGGTTTGTCACAGTCAGGCCTCCTTCTCACTGAACCAGGAACGAGAAGTCGTCGGTCTCGAAGGTGGTCGATGTCCCGAAGAAATTCACATTCAAACGCAGGCGGAAGGGGAGACCGAGGTGGGCGGGATTGGCAGGAGGAAGCGGGATCGGCAGGCCGAAAGCGGCAATGAGCTGGCCGGGATTGAGCAGGAATGGGAGGGTGGGCACGAGGGTGGTGACACCTCCGGCCGGATCGGTCAGGGTGACGACCAGGTCGCCGCCGGCGCCACTTGCGGTCGGGTTGTACAGAGCGAAGTCGACGAGGATTGCCCCTCCGCTCGGGACGCTCTGGCCGGGAACATTGGCACCGAGGTAGCTTGCCACCGGACTCAGCGGCAGGCCTGGCGTGTAGGTGGTGGGCCCACTGACCGGGACGCTACTGGTCAGGTCGAAGTAAAGGCTCGCCTTTTTGGTTCGCACGCGGACGTTCCACGTCCCGCTCGGCACCCAAACCCCGTAGGTGCCGTTGGCGGCGACCATGTCGTTCGGCGTCACGATCTCCTCGCCGGTCGAGGGATTGAAGACGTCGATGTTGCCGCCGCTTTCGATTTGGCCGTTGCCGCGGAAGATCGTTCCCGACAGCCACTGACCGGTGGTGAGGACGTAAGTGCCGAGATTTTGATTGCCGGTCACGTTCAGGTTCAGGATGCGGCGAGCGACCAGCGCCTGGCCGGTGGGCGGCGTGATCGTGAGATGGAAGAGTCCGGCGGGCACGACGATGCGGAACGTGCCGTTCACTTCGCTGAAATCGTAGGCGGTGTAGAGGCGTTGGAGACCCAGCACTCGATCCACATCCAGATCGCAGCCTCCCACCGGAAGGTTGCCCGCACGCTGGATCGTGCCGGTGAGGACAAAGCCCGGATCGAGCGTGATCGTGCCGGCGGCGGTGGTGCCGGTGACGACGACGTTGAGGATACGGCGGCCCTGCACGGCGAGCCCCGCGGGAGGGTCGATCGTGATGTTGAAGGTGCCCGCGGGCACGATGACCGAGAAGGCTCCGGTCGCACTCGTGTCGTCGCTCGGCGTTTGCACGCGCGCGCCGGTCAACGCGTTGTCCACGTCGATGTCCCCGCCCACGATCGCGGCCATGGTCTGGGAATTCCGCACCGTGCCGCTCAGCACGAATCCGGGCGGCAGGGTGAACGCGGGTAGGGTGAGCGGGCCGGAGACGACCACGTTTTCCTGCAAGATCGCCACGAAAAGCTGGCCGGCCGGAGGAGCCGCGCGCACGTCGAAGGTGCCGGCAGGGACGATCACTCCGAACGAACCCGTGGCGGTGGTGTTGTCGGTGGGAGTCAGGAGCTTCTCACCGGTCACCGCGTCGTAGACGTTGATGTCGGCGCCGACGATCGGGGCCATCGCCGTCGTGCGCACCACGCCGCTCAGGAGGAATCCCGGGGCCAAGGTCACGATGCCCAAGTTCAGCGTACCGGCCACCACCGCGCCGAGGTACTGGCGAGGTGCGAGGGTGGTCTGCGGCGGCAGGAAGTCGATGTCGTAGGTGCCCGCCACGACGGTGATGGTGAAGACCCCGTTGGCGTCGGTCGTGGGGTTGAGCGGGGTGACGCCACCGCTGAACTCGAGGGTGACTCCGGCTACCGGTAGTCCCGCCGCGGTGCGGACGGTTCCGGTGACGGTGTCGGCCCGGGCGGTTCCCGGAAAAGCGAGGGCTATCGCGGTGAGGAAGCAGGCGGCGAGCGGGGAGAGGGAGCGCATCGTGAGGACTCCGGTTGGGTCGGACTCCTCGGGTTAAGCACTCCGCGGACCAAGATGGGCGCAGCGGTTAAGTCTTGATTGGGAAACGATTTAGATCTGGATGTTTGGCGCAGTCTCTGGGTCTGTCCGAAATTCGGACGGACCCACTGCCTCACCGCGCCTTCCAAAGAGTGTAAGCGCCGATCACAAGGAAGAGGACCCCGGCGGCGCGTTCGAGCCAGACCTGGGGAACCACTCGGGTGATCGCGTCGGCGAACAGCACCGCCACCAGGCTCGTGCCGATCAGGCCGAGTACCGCTCCGGCAAAGACCGTCCACTTCGCGCTCGTCTGCGCGGACATGGTCATCGTCAGAATCTGGGTCTTATCGCCGAGCTCGGCGAGGAAGATGGTGCCGGCCGTCGTGAGAAGGAGTTTCCAGTCCATGGCGCGCCACCCTACCGAGGCCGAGGAGCGGCACGGCGAGTACCGGGAAATTCCAGCGTCGACTCGAAAACGCTCTGGGCGTCCCCGCGGAGCACGCGGGGATGCTGGTCCGGCGCGAGGTCGGAGAGTCGTTCGAGGTCACGGCCCAAGACACAGGCGGTGGTCGCGAGCGCGTCCGCCCAGACTGAGCGAGGGGCGACCACCACCGCGAAGTGCTCTCGCTCGGTCGGCTCGCCGCAACGAGGGTCGAGGATGTGGCTGAGACGGCGTCCTTCCGACTCGAAGTGCTGCGAGTGATCGCCGGAGGTGGAGACGGCAGTGTCGGCGGGGAGCTCGAGGGTTCGGATGCCGACGTGCGGAGGAACGTCAGCAATGGCAACGATCCAATGGGTCCTCCCGGGCGGCAGCGCTCCGACGAGGATGTCTCCGTCGGCTTGAACCAACGCCTTCCGCACCGCGTGCTGATTGAGGACTGCCATGGCCTCGTCCAGGGCAAACCCCTTCACGATGCCGCCGAAGTCGAGCCCGGCACCGGCGACGCGCAAGCGGACGGACTTCCCGTCATGCGACCACTCGACCACGGCGCGGCCGGACCGAGCGCGGGCTTTTTCGATCTCGCTCGGGGATGGGAGGAGCCCCTCGCGCCGCGCTCGCCGCCAGAGCTTGGACAAGGGTCCACAAGTCACGTCGAAAGCGCCCTCGGATCGCTCGTTGATCGCGCTGGCGATGCGCCAAACTTCCTGAAATTCCCGGGGCGCCGGGTGCCAGCGGTCGGATCCGGCGGACTCCGAGAGTTGCCCTACGAAACTCGTCGGTTCGTAGTCGCTGAAGATCCGATTGAGTTCTCGCACCCTGCCGAAGGCGGCAAGGGCGGCGGCCTCCGCTTCCCGTCTCGACCCCTCATGGAGTACCATCCGCACCTCCACGCCCATCTCGGGGCGGGAGAACTCGAACGGTGGGATCTGCCCTTCCACGGAAGCGGCGGAGCTGAGCCACGAAGCGACGAGGAGTGCGATCACGGATGAAGTTTAGAGTTTTCTGTTGGCTGTTCACGATCGGCCTCGGAACGCTGGTCGGGCAAGCCGCAAAACCCGCCGAGCCGACCGCGGCACCAGCCGCCTACCGCGAGGTCATCCCGGGCACGGAAATCGGTTTTGAGATGCTTCCGGTCCCGGGAGGTGAGTTCCAGATCGGAAGTCCGCCGAACGAAGCCGGGCGCAATGAGGACGAGGGACCGGTTCGAAACGTGGCGGTCGCAGGCTTTTGGATGGGCAAGTGCGAAGTCACTTGGAACGAGTACGAGCTGTGGATGTACTCGCTCGAGATCAAGCGGCGGCCATCCGGTCAGGCGGGTGACGGGGCGAAGGACCAAGTCGCCGATGCTGTCACCCGGCCGACCCGACCGTACGTCGACATGAGCTTCGGGATGGGCAAAGAGGGCTTCCCGGCGATCTGCATGACGCAGCTTGCCGCCAAGACTTACTGCGAATGGCTGAGCGCGAAGACTGGCCATTTCTATCGGCTCCCCACCGAAGCGGAGTGGGAGTTCGCCTGCCGTGGAGGCACGAAGACCGCGTACTCCTTCGGCGATGATCCCGCCGCCCTGGACGAACACGCCTGGCATGTCGGCAACTCGGATGGGACCTATCACCAGGTCGGGCAAAAAAAGCCCAATCCGCTCGGGCTCTGCGACTTGCACGGCAACGTGCGGGAATGGACCCTCGATCAGTACAAGAAGGACCGCTACGCGGACTTCGCGGGCGATGCGCCGGCTGACAATCCGCTCCTGCTCCCGGCGAAGGTCTATCCGCATGTCGTGCGGGGCGGCTCCTACCAGGATGCTCCTGAGCGATTGCGCAGTGCGGCCCGCGTCGGCTCGGACAAGAGCTGGAAAAAGCGCGATCCGCAGATTCCCCAGAGTCGGTGGTACTTCACCGACGCGCAGTTCGTGGGCTTTCGCGTCGTGCGGCCCTTCGTGGCGCCGACCGGCGATGACATCAAACGCTTTCGATAGGACCGACTCATGACGGATTCCAATCCTTGGTCCCGACGTCAATTCCTCACGGCGGCGGCGGCATCGGCCCTCGCGGCTCCGGCCTGGTCGAGAGCGCCGCTCGTGCATCCCGGCGGGAGCGACCTCATCCGCGTTGGGCTCGTGGGCTGCGGCGGTCGAGGGACCGGAGCGGCGGCGGACGCCCTGCGCACTGAGGGACCGGTCAAGCTCACCGCGGTGGCGGATGTTTTTCCCGAGCGCGTCGCGGCGGCGCTGGCCAACCTGACTTCGGATGATCTCGGCCTGGCGGATCGCGTCGATGTCCCCGAGTCGCGCCGCTTCACCGGATTCGAGGGCGCGGCGCGTCTCATCGCCTCGCCCGACGTGGATCTGGTATTGCTCGCGACACCGCCCCATTTCCGACCCGAACAGATCAAGGCTGCGGTCGAGGCTGGGAAGCATCTGTTCGTCGAGAAGCCCTGTGCGGTCGACGGACCCGGGGTTCGCATGGTGCTGGAGGCGGGAGAAGAGGCCGCGAAAAAGGGCCTGACAATCGTGTCGGGCCTCCAACGCCACTTCCAAAACGGCTACGTCGAAGCCATGAAACGAGCCCACGCGGGCGAGCTCGGCGACATCGTGTCGGCGCACTGTTATTGGAATATGGGGTCACTCTGGATGAAGCCGCGCCAGGCGGGCTGGAGCGACCTCGAATGGCAATTGCGCAATTGGCTTTATTTCACCTGGCTCTCCGGCGACCACATCGTCGAGCAGCACGTGCATAACCTCGACGTGATCAATTGGGCCAAGGGGGCGCATCCGGTGCGTTGCTTCGGGGTGGGCGGACGCACGGTCCGCACCGACCCTTCGTACGGCCACATCTACGACCACCACGCCGTGCACTACGAGTACGCCGACGGGACGCCGATGTTCAGCATGTGCCGCCAGTGGGAGGGTTGCGAGGGCAAGGTGTCCGAACACCTCGTCGGCACGAAGGGGCGAGCCAACCTGTCGAGCGAAGGCTGGTCCTTCCAGGGCGCCGCCGCCTGGAAACACAGCGGGGCGAACAACAATCCCTACCAGTCCGAGCACGATCACCTGATGGCTTCGATTCGCGGCGGTCTCAAATCCAACGCCGCCCAAACGGTGGCCGAGGCCACCCTCACCGGCATCATGGGTCGCATGGCGACCTACACGGGTCGGGTGGTGACTTGGGACGAAGCCCTCACTTCCGAGGAGCGACTGGGACCGCCGACCATGGCGTTCGGGCCGCTCGCCACTCCCCGCGTTCCTTCTCCCGGAATCTGACCTCACAGGACTCCCATGAACACGAACTCCGTCCCTGGCGCGACGAATCACACTCGCCGCGATTTCTTGAAGTCCTCGGCTGCCGCGGTGGCGGGAGGCGTGCTCCTGCCGGACTTTGCGCGCAGCCTTCACCCGGGTGGAAGCGCGGTGCTGAAGGTCGGGCTCGTCGGATGTGGCGGCCGCGGCAGCGGCGCGGCGCTCCAGGCCCTGAAGGCCGACCAGGAAACCGTCCTGTGGGCGATGGGCGATGCCTTCTCCGATCGCATCGACGGCAGCCTCGCGGCGCTTGCCGAAGAGGACGTGGGGAGCCGGATCGACGTGCCCACCGAGCGGCGATTCACGGGCCCGCTATGCCACGAAGGGGTGATCAACTCCGGCGTGGACGTCGTGATTCTCTGTTCCCCACCGCACTTCCGCCCGATCCAGATTGAGGCGGCGGTGAAGGCCGGCAAGCATATTTTTGCGGAGAAACCGGTGGCGGTCGATGCGCCGGGAGTCCGTCGCGTGATGGCTGCGTGCAAGGAGGCGCAGGCCAAGAAGCTCGCGGTCGTGTCGGGCCTTTGCTGGCGCTACGACCGGGCGGTTCGCGAGGTCTTCCAGCGCGTGCACGGTGGGGAAATCGGCGACATCATCGCGATGCAGGCGGTTTACAACGCCCAGGGATTGTGGTCGAAGCCGAAGCTCGCGGGGATGAGTGATCTCGATTGGCAGTTGCGCAATTGGCTCTACTTCACGTGGCTCTCCGGCGACCACATCGTCGAGCAGCACATCCACAGTCTCGACAAGCTGATGTGGGCGATGAAGGACGAACCGCCGGTCCGGGCAGTCGGGTCGGGAGGACGCCAAGTGCGCACCGATCCCGTCTTCGGGCACATCTTCGATCACTTCAACATCACCTACGAGTGGGCGAGCGGAGTGAAGGGATTCTCGTCCTGCCGCCAAATCGACGGCTGTGCGACCGAGACCAACGACCACTTGTTCGGCACACACGGGCGCGCCTCGGTGCTCTCGTTCGCGGTCGACGGGAAAACCAAGTGGCGATTCTCGGGCGAAAAGAACGACATGTACCAGCAGGAGCACGACGAGCTCTTCGCGAGCATCCGCAAGGGCGAGCCGATCAACAACGGCGATTACATGTGCAAGAGCACCCTGATGGCGATCATGGGCCGCATGGCCGCCTACACGGGGCAGATGATCACGTGGGAGCAGGCTCTCAATTCCAAAGAAGACCTGACGCCCCCCCACTACGGCTCCGGCCCCCTCCCCGTTCCCCCCGTCCCGATGCCGGGCCTCACCAAGTTCTATTAACCGACACTCGGGAGTTCACCCCTTGTCCCAGGGTAGTTGCAGGCTTCCAAGATGAACCACTTCCGCCTCACCATGGGCGAGGTCTCGTTCGAGTTGTTCGTGCGTGCGCATCATGGACGCACAAGAAGCAACGCCTCGTGAGATTGAGTCATAGTTCCAGGAACTCCCAAATTCTTACTTCAATCTTCACGCTGCAATGTAATCGCCTCCATCCGCTGACCCTTCGACCAGAAGCTGGTTTCCGCGAATTAGCGCCCTGAATCTTGGTTCAGGAGAATCGGCCCGTTCACCGGCAAATCCACGAGCTGTTCGATCGAGCGGCCCTGAGCCCCCAAAGCTCGCACCCTGAGGTCGTGGGCATGACTCGGGACCCAAATCTCGAAGCCCCCGGCCGCCGCCCGCGCCGAAGTGACCCAGCGCGGTGTTCCCCACTCACTGGGAAGTGCTATCCCCAGGTCCACCGTCGCATCGATCCATTCCGGGCCGCAGATCAGTTGGACACGCTGCCCCTGCACCCCCGCCAATACCCGAAGCCCACTGCGATCCGCTATCGCGACCGCTCGCAGGCTGAAAAACAGCTTCTGCCCGATCAGGAACTGCTCCCAAACGCACACGAGATCTGAAGAACTCCCATGGCACACGATGGGGAGACGATCCTCAGCGGAGACCATCATCGCACCAAAGGGAAGGCTGGGAGACAGGGTTTCGGACTTGGGAGCCGATTGATTCGAAAACGCGACCAACCTCCCGGAAAATTCCAGCGGCACATGCAGGTGTTCGATGCGCACATCGGATTTGGGAAAAGCTACGGAGATCGTCCTCGTGCCTCCTGCGGCCACCTGGGTCTCCCCTTGAGCCTCGAAAAACCGTTCGCTCCCTCTCATGACAAACCGCAAAAGCTGGGGCCCCACCTTCCAGCTCAGAGTTTGAGCGCGCCCATCCGGCTGAATCGGAACGTCGCCGGCCAAGGGTGCGAGCATCACGCTCTCCGGTCTCGCCTCCGGTGGAAGTTCGTTCCAATTCTGAATGACGATGTCCGTCGGAAGGATGCTCGGCATGCCCCGCAATTCAACAAGTTTCGTATCGTCTCCGATCACGAGGGGATCGTCGACGCGCATGCGGACTTCGGCACGCTCGTGGCGGAAGGAAAGCCAAAGCGCATAAAGCCCCGGGGAAGAGATGGCGAATTCGGCTCCCAGCGGCGACACCGATTCGCTGCTGATCGGGGCACGGTACCAGCCTTTGCGGTCTTTCGATTCTCCGTCGACCCACGGGCCCAATCGGGCCGCTCTCAAGTGCGGTAAGGCCGCCTCCCACTTCACCGAGACGCGCCGAGACCGGGTCCGCTCAGGGAGGCGAATTTCCACGGTTTGGGGTTGAACCCAGTTCAGGACGCATTCCTCAATCGCAATTTCTTGGTCTCCTTTGATCCAGATCGAGGTCTTTGGAGAATCGAGCGTGGCTTTTCGCAAGAGGAGCCCATGCTCGGGGGGAATGTCGACGGAAGGATGCTGAGGACTTTGTCGGAAAGGCCCGGAATATGGTGCCCCATCCGACTGCAAGAACGTCGCCCTCACCAAGACTTCCGGGCTTTCGAGCTGGACCCTGGCACCTGAGGGGCGGGGCCACGGGGTGACCTGGGCCACGACTTCCCTCAGAACCGCGCGACCATCAAACAAGCCCAAGTGAGCTTCGAGATGGCCTGAACCTGGAAAGTATGCATCGGCGCGCCCATCGGGTCGAGGGACAAGCCACACTTCCTTGGACTCGGACGGTAAAATGGCCACCCGTCCTGGATTCGTCACCGCCGGTCTGAGCAGCAGGGTAGGAAGGGGTTTGAGACGAGGAGGCCAATCGATCACTTCCAGGCTCACCCATGCCCTCGGATCGAGAGCCCAATTCACTTCGATCTTGCCGCTCTCGGGTGTGCTCACCTCCATCGGTGCAAGGCCGGTCATACGGGCCGCGAGATCACCCGAGCCCAGCCTGAATTCCAGGTGGCTTCCGCCGCGCACCGGAATTGTGACGGTTCCCTTGCCCTTGCCGAAGATGCCGCTTCCACGGGATTGGTGGCGAGCATCGCTCCATTGGGGTTCGTACACTCCGATTTCGAATCGACTCTCCAATTCCATCGGCACTCCGGAGATGAAGATATCCGCGCTCACCTCCCCGATGAATCGGAGGACGCCCAAATCGCATGGCGAGTCGGCACGTTCTCCCACCGCGATCGAAATCGGCTGAAATCCGCGACAGGTGAACTTCAGCACGCTGGGCCGACGCGCCGCCTCGAACTGCCAGGTCTGCCCCTCTCGAATAACGGGTTGCCGAAGGCCCTCGTCGCAGCCGACTTCGATGAGAAACCCGTCCTCCATGGGTAGATCCGGGCCTGGCGGACGCGCCGAGCCATCTCCGGCGCGTACGAAGCGCGCCGTGAACTGCATTCGTGACGGCGCATCAAACGGCCTCGAATTGACCGGGGCACTGGAAGTTCTTGCCTCCAGCCCTCTCGGCGATTCCACCGTCGACAGTTCTCCAAGGGCTTCACCTCCCGGGTCGGACCTCGCCACCTGCTCCTTCCCCTCGAGAAAGATCGCCCCCAGCAAGGCCAACGCGGCCACCGAAAGGAGCCACCCAAGACCTCGCCTCTGCCTTCCCGGTTTCACTTCGGCTCCTGGTTGTAGGACGAACTCATGGTTGATCACCAGCAGCCTCAGCATACCAGAACGCTCGGCCATAGGTGATCTGACTTACGACTTCTTGGGCAGTTGCCAGGGCAAAGTCACTGAACGAAGTCGTATGGTCCCTGAGCACTTGGAAACGTACGGGACCACTGCCATTTCTCCATCGCCGCGTTCCAGAGAATGACCCCCTTGGCTGCGCACTCCTCTTCCTTCCATTCGTAGGACCCAGGGCCGACATAGGTGACCGTGCCGTTCGGGTAATTAGGGTCATCCAAATCGTACGTGAAGTTTCCCCCTCCACTCGATGTCAAGGTGCCAGTGGTGCTTCCTCCGATGGTGAAGCCTCCGGATTGCAGGGTCTGAGAAAACAGCGGGCCGGAGGCCAGCCCCACAAGGCAAAACAAGAAAGCGCTCATTTTCGCGGATTGCATTCAGTCTCTCCGTTTTCAGTTGACGCCGGGTGTAACCAGAACACATCTTGCTGCAGGAAGCGCAGCATGAGGCTAATCATATCGTAAGTAGCATCCAGTTCTGATGCAAGCCTCACGAGAGGAGTTGCCCTGGAGGCGCGGCCCGAACGTGCTCCGGACAAGCAGCACAGGCAGCCCGACATAATTATCACGGATCTCCGTGTCGATTGGGTCGTGTTTCCGGGCGATCTGAAAGCGCTGGCTTGATCCCCTGAGGGAACGAATTCCAATCCGGTTTCGGTCAACATTCCAAGAGAATTTTTCGCTGCGCCTCGACCATCAGCCACGATGCCACAACCGCCGCACTGAGAATCTCAGAAACCTCAGATCCACTGATGGGCGACAGGGGAGGCACAGGTAAGACTCACCTGATCGAGCTGGATCGGGAGATTGGGGGGCGATGGCGGGAGATACCCTAGAAAGTTGTGTTCTGTCCCTGGAAAAGAAAACGGCGTACCCTT
>CADEGH010000053.1 GCA_902826835.1 uncultured bacterium
ACCTGGGCTACGGGCTCTGGTCGCAGGCGGATCTGGTGATCCGCGTTCCCATGGGCGGTGGCACGCATGTCGGGGTGGCGTGTCGTGTGTCGACGTTCGAGGCGGCGCGGATGCTGTGAGGAGACGGTGGGCCGGTGGGACCGCGGATCACCAGATCCGCCCGCCACCGACGTCAAGTCACCCCCGACTTCCAGAACAGAAGTTCCGACTCTCTCCCCGATGGTGGGCGACGGTCCTGTGCCGACCGCCTCCCCCCCGTGCACCCTGGCGTGGCGCGATTGGCATCAGTCAGCGCGAAGCGCTCGCATGCTCTCCCAGGAGCGCATCGATCTGAGCCCAGGCCTTGGCCCAGGCGGCTCGCTCTTCGTCAGGAAGCAGAGTGATCGCCGTCGCCTCCCGCACCGAAGCGAGCTCTGGCGCGTGCGCCAGTTGGCTCAGAGCGCGGCGCAATCCCCGATTGTCGATCTTCTCCGCCGTTCGGAGCGCCGCGATCAGCGTCGTTTCCGCCTCGAGCCACCGCAGCGCTCGATTCCGCCACACCATGCGCTGCCGCTCCACCTCGGGCTCCCGCTTCTCGGGTGAACCAGCCGCCGCCATCACCGCCGCCCGAATCGCGAGCCGCCGGTGACCCGGCCCCACCGCGTCCGCGAGACCAGGCGCCTCCTCCAGAGCACTGCCGAACCACTCCACCGCCACCGCCGCGTGACCACATTGCAAAGCGGCACGAGCGAGGGTCACCCTCTGGTCCGGCTCCTCCGGGGCCGTCCCGTCCTCGATGTGTCGCTGCACCCGCGCGCGAAGCTGCTGCTCGCGGTCCATGAGCTGCTCCGTCTCCGTCAGCCAAGCCTCGGCTTGCGCAGCGCCTTGGGGATGGGTGACCGCAAACCCGATCGCACGCCGGAACAGCACCTGCGCTTCTTCGTACCGGTGGTCCACCTGAAGCAACTTGCCCAAGTTGGCCAGGGCCGATCCGTGCTCCGGATCTAATCGAATCGCTTCGCGCAGCGCCGGTTCCGCTTCCGTCTGCAATCCGAAGTTGATCAGGAGCGAGGCCAAGGTCGCGTGGAATTCCGCCCGGGTAGGCTCGAGGCGAATGGCATCGCGATAAGCCGCGATCGCCAATCCGATCTCGCCCTCCCGCACGAGAAGTTCGGCAAGGTTTTGCCGCGGCGCGAGTAGGCCCGGCTTGCACCGGATCGCGGTCTCGAAGGCCGCCCGCGCCTCGTCTTTGTTCCCCCGCTTCTGCTCGACGAGGCCGAGGTTGTTGTGGACTTCGGCAGCCTCCGGTTGGTGGCGCAATGCGAGTCGATATTGGGCTTCCGCCTCATCGACGCGGCCGACCTTCTCCAGAGCCTGTCCCAGGTTGTTGCGAGCATCGACGTACTCCGGATCGGCGGCCACCGCGGCCTCGAATGCGGCGAGAGCCTCTCCATCGCGCCCCTTCTGCCACTGCGCCAGGCCGAGACAAAAGTGCGCGTACGCGGCCGTAGGCACGATGCGCACCGCCTCCTCGTAGAGGCGGATGGCGTCGTCCCAATGCCCCTGGTCCTCCAGCACTTGCGCCAGATCGGTCATCGCCGTGACTCGATGCGGGTCGATGCGCAAGAGTTCACGGTACGCCGCCAAGGCCTCGTCCATGCGGCGCAGGCGCCCGAGAGTGTGGGCGTGAATCAAGTGGTAACGGATCACCACGGGATTCAGACGCAAGGCCTCCGCTGCGGCGTCGAGCGCGGATTCGAGATGCAAGTCTCCGAGCGATCCGAGAGCGTAGGAGGCCCAGTACTGCGCCTGGTCGACCTGCGGCCACCGACCCCTGAGGCCCGCCGCGGACTCGAGTGCCGCATCCTCATCACGCAAATGCCCGGCAATATGGGCCCGCAGCGTGGTCAGTGCGAGGGTCGGAGACGGTGACAACAAGATCGCGGCGGTCACATGGTGCAGCGCTCGTTGAAAAGCGGACTTCTCTCCCCGCTCCCCGAGCCCGAGTTCGCGGAGCGCGACGACGTAGTGCTCAAAGCCGGTTATCGGAGGCGGCGTTTCCCCGATGATCTGGCGAGCCTCGTCTTCTCGACCCCGCAGGACCCACGACTGCGCTTTGAGCAGCTTGGCCGCCGAGCCCTCACCGAGAACGGCTTGGTGCTCCTCCAACACCCGATCGGCCAAATCCAAATGGCCGAGATTCTGATGGGACAAAACCAGGCCGACCACCGCCTCCCCACACGCGGGGTCGTCCGCCAAAGCCCGCTCGTAGAGCGCGATGGCGCGACGCTTGTCCCCCTCCGACATCTCGAAGTTGGCTTCGGCCAGCCGTTGATCCTGCTCGTGCGCCGCCTCCGCTCGGCGGGCCGCCTCCAACTTCGGCACGTCCTTCATGCGCGCCGTCACCAGCGCCGCCACCACGGGGAGGGCAACGAGGAGTACCAGGAGCAACGCCGCCTTGGCCGGCTCCCGTTGAGCCCACCGCAAGAGGCGACCGGTGGGCCCGATGGCGCGAGCCCGGATCGGACGATGTTCGAGGATCGCCAGAATGTCGTCGGCGAGCGCCGACGCGCTGGCGTAGCGCCGATCGCGGTCCTTCTCGAGCGCGGTTTCGAGAAGCACTTTCAGATCCCGGGAGATCGCGGGGTTCAGGGGCCGCGGATCGGGCGGCGGCTCGGTCAAGATGGCCTGATAGAGCGCCTCTCGGGTCGGGGCCTCGAAGGGACGCTTCAGGGTGAGGGCCTCGAACATCGCAACGCCCACCGAGTAAACGTCCGCTCGCCGATCGACCCGCCCCGAGTGACCGGAGATTTGTTCAGGGGCCATGTAGGCGGGAGTGCCGAACACGTCCCCGGTCCTCGTCATCCCGGGGGCCGCCGAGTCGTCGGCGTGCGCGAGCCCGAAGTCGAGAATGACCGGCTCCCCCTGCTTCGTGATCATCAGGTTGCCGGGTTTGATGTCGCGGTGGACAATCCCCACCTCGTGCGCCGCGTGCAGGGCGCGAGCAACCCGCTCGAAGTAGCGTAGAAGCGTGGGGATCTCCTGCGCCGAGGTCACGGAGCTGCGGACCTCAGCCGGGGCCTCGACTCCCTCCTTCGGATCGAGTTCCGTGGCATCGGAAAAGTCGATGATGAGCGAGGACTCGTCCGCCGCGGTCCCCGATCGCTGGGCTCCGATTCGCTGGGAGAGCGTCATTCCCTCGACGTACTGCATCGCGATGTAGGGCAATCCGCCCTCGGACCCGGCATCGAACACCCCGCAGATATGCGGATGGTTCAATCGGGAGGCGACCAGAGCCTCGCGGCGGAAGCGATCGATGGCCGCCTCCGAACCGGGACCGATCTGCGCGAGCACCTTCAACGCCACCCGACGCTCGAGTCGGGTGTCTTGCGCCAAATAGACGATGCCTTGGCCGCCTCTCCCTAGCTCACGCAGGATTTCGTAGTGCCCGATTTGGTGATGCCCCCGGGCCTCGCCATTCCGAGCCTCTCCACCCGCCATTGTGAGATACGCCCGCGCTACCGCCCGGTCCTGCCCGGGGAAGCGAGACAGGTAGGCGGAGAGCGGCAGGAGGCAGCCCTTCTTCACGTCTTCGCGCAAGCACTCCAGGATCGGGTCAACGTCGGCACTCATTCAGCCCAGAGCTTACCGACCCTCAAGCGGGGCCACCGAGTCGCCCGCATACGGGAGCCTGGTAACTTCGGATTGGCGAGCTCTACGATTCGGAACAACCCACGCGTGCCCGCACTTCCCTGAGCTCTGCTCGCTCAGGGATCGAGCAGTTCGTCCAGAGTTCGCCGCATCCAGAGGAACAGCTCGGTACCAGTACGCACCGGAAACTGGCCATGAAGGAGCCACAGACTCGTGATGCCCTCCTCGACCAGCGGCCAGGGTTCGCGCCGCACCACGGCCGAGACTCGCAGGTCCTGCATCTTGGACTCGACGTATAGGGGCAAGCGAATGATCCCGTGATGCCATTCCCGCAGGGTCAAAAGGGGCGCAACGAGAGAGTGGTGATTCATGTCGTGTGCTTTCCGAGCTGTTATCGCCTGGCGCCGATTCAAGAACTCCCGAAACACCCAGTTCGCCAGGCGATCCGGGTCGAATCAACGGCCGCTAAGGTAGCCACAGTGGCCGAGCGATATCGAAATCGCCGCAGCCTCGCTTCACGCCGGTAAGAGCCTCATCGCTTCGCCGCTCGCTTCTTCCTTTCATCCTCGAGCCGCTTGAGGAGACTCGCGGTCGCCTTTTCAGGATCAAACGAGACTCGCTCAGCCTCTCTGTACAATTCATCATCCCTCAAGGCGAGAATCTTCTCGAACGCGAGATCAGGGTCACTGGATTTCTCAGACATGTGATGGCCTCCTCGATTGACTGACTTCATCGGGCGGGGGTCTGATCTTCTTCGGCTCGCCCGTCGAATGCAGCGAAGGGGCGACGGCGAACTTTGGCGAATCTCCACGCGCGCCAGATCTCCCGGCGGATCTTCGGACGGAGCGCGCGAAACATGTCGACGCTCGATGTCCACGGAGCGACGTAACCACGCTGGAAAAGTTTGAGCAAAATGTCCGAGATCGCATCTTCCGCGCTTCGCCCGTCTTCGAGGCCGCGCTTGGCCAAGAGTCGGGCGTACAGACAACAACGCAGGTGACCGGTCAGGAACGCCTCGCGGCTCAAATGCGGCGCGAAGTCGCCGAGGCCCTGGTCGGGACCCGAATCGGCGGGGAAGTCTGGAGTAGGGGCGATGGCAGGACGCTCCGGTAGCACGGGAGATCTCACGAAAGGTCCAGCCCGAGAGATCCGCAACCTCGTAGCTCATGCAATACTGGACCCCTCGAGTGGGCCGCTCGCTCTGTTTTTTCCGTTTTATTTCAGCGCGAGCCCTCTTTTTCGCCTCCGCCGACCGATCCTGACCCGTCCCACCGCCGCAGCGTTGCGCAGCGCTCCAAGGTGCGGACCCCTCCAGTGAAGTCGCTGGCCAGCATCGGTCAGACCGCCTCCGAAGCCGAAGATACCCTCTCCAGCCATGAAGGTTGAATCAGACCCCAGTCCTCGACCCGGTCCCCCGGGGCTCGCCGCTACCGCCCTGGTGGCCATGGGCCTCCTCCTGGTCGGGTGGTTCGTGAACCGGAACGACCTCTGGGGCCGCGAGACCATGCTCACCGTGGAGGACACAGGCCTCGTCTACTTGGAGGGTGCTCGCAATCTCCTCCGGCTAGGGTTTGGGGAAACCTACGGTGTTCCCATGGTCGTGGGAGGCGAGCGCACGGAAGCGGAGCGGGTCTACTACGCCAATCACCCGCCGCTCCTGACTTGGGGCACGGCCCTCGTCGCCTCGTTGGGAATGGACGTGGTACCGGCCGGGCGGGTCCTCATGCTTTTCTCTTGGACCGCCGCGGCTCTGGCGGTCTTCGTACTCGTGAGGCGGCGTCACGGACTTGGATTCGGGACGATCGCGGCGCTCGCCGTAGTCGCAAGTCGAGGCAACCTGCGCGGCGGCTTGTTCGTCGAAGTGGTGACCGGATTGGTCGTGCCGTTCACGCTCTGGGCAGTCGTCGCCTACGGGTCCTATCTCGAGCGGCCCACCCGAGGCCGGGCGTTTGGCGTCTACCTACTCGCGTTCGCCGCCGGTTTCTCCGACTGGCCGGGCCTCTTTCTGCCTGGTTACCTCTTTCTTCACTCTCTCTTTTTCGCGCGTCGTCTCGCCATCCTCGCAATGCCGCTCCTCCCGATCGCCACGCTTCTCCTCTGGCGTTTCCTGTCGCAATTGGCGACTCGCCAGGCAGGGCATGCGACATTCCAAGCCAAGTCGGAATGGAGTCTCTTCGCCATTCTCGCGGGCCGGATCAGCGAGGGCCCGGTGTTGCTTTCGGGAGAACTCGCGTCCCGCTGGCCCCACGTCCAGACCTTCACGTTCGGCCCCGCACCCTGGACTATAGCGGCCTTGGGTCTCGTGAGTTTGGCCCTCGGGAGGCTGCGCGGGATCAGTAAGCCAGGGGCCGACGGGCTGCTCCTCGCGGTCTTTGCCACGGTTACCTACTTGGTGGTGGTTTTCCGCGGCGCCCAGGTCCATCCCTTTTGGTGCCTGAGTGCGGTGCCGGCGATCGTGCTCCTGGCCACCGACTTGGTTGCCACCCTCTGGCGCTGGCCGACGGGGCATCGTCTCCGCCCGGCGATCCGGGTCGGAGTCTTGGCCCTCGTCGTGGTGTCGATGGGTTTCGAAGTACGACACGGAACTTCAGCAGTCGACGCAGCTCGTGCCCTGGCCATGCCGCGTGACGTCAAATTGAACCGACTCGCGGAGGCGCTGCGTCCGTTCGTTCAGCCCAAAGACCAAGTTCTGGTCGTGGGGGACAACCTCCGCGCTGACCATCTCGGCTGGCACCTCGACCGCCTGGCCTTCCACGTCCACCCGAGCCCACACGGAATCGAGGCCGCACGTCAACGTTTCGGCTCTCGTCTTTGGGTCGTGATGGAATCCGCCGAGGCCCTACGCCTCCCCGAAGTGGCCGCCCATTTGGTCGACTTTCCGTGCGAGTTCTTGGCGACCGGGAATGAAGTCACCTTCCTGTTCGACTTGGGGTCCCAGTCCCCATTGCAGGGCCAATTGAGCTCGGAGCAAAAGGCGGCGGTCCAGGCCGTCGCCGCGGCCCTTCCGGCTCCCCCTCCGGAGGTGCGACTCGGCGGAGACGGCCGGGTTTGGCTCGATCCCGATGGACCGAAGGAGCCATGCAACGTCCGCGTCGGGCTGCGCGAGTGGGAATCGCTTCCACTCGGCGTTGAGACCGGAGGCTCCTCCGTTCCCATCGATCGGTTTCCGCGGGGCGGAGCGTTCGTATCGGTCGCTCGCGGGGTGGGCGGCGTCCAACGCGTCAGCGCTCCGATCCGCCTCGAGCGCCCCATCGAAGCCGCCTACGTGCGCCACGGCCTGCTTCTTGGCGCTGCTATCGCGTCCTCGCTCGTCATCCTCTACTTGCTTCTTCAGTGGCGTTCTCGCCCCTGATCTAGGGGTTCCGGCGCTTGAGCACCTCGAGACCCGACGCCTGCGCCGTGTCCGAAGCGACTCCCCGCCCCGGATTTGTTCGACCTCCGCTGTACAAGATTGGACGCGGCTGGCACGCTACGGCGGATTCCTGCGCCCATACCGCCAAGCCGTCCTGAAGAAAATACTTGCCGGTCGGAGTGCAAGGTTGTCGTCTCTGCGATTGAGGTCCCATGCCGAACAACGCCCCCTATGTAGAGCATTTCGATCTCACCGTGGTGGCACCGATCCTTCCGGAGCGAAGGGAGGCCCTTGGCCGCACGCTCGCAACCGTCCGCGAGCAGACGCTGGTGCTCATGAGGGCTCGCGGAAGAGGCGTGGACCCGGGGACCGGCCGGAAGATCCCGTTCGACCACGTCCCTGGCTTGCACTACGCGCGTTTCGTCGTGATTGCCGGCGGGTCGGTCACCGCAACCACTGCATCTTTGGCATTTGCATCCGACTTTGACGGCGTCGCGGCCGCGGGGAAGAACGCCGAGACGGCCCGTCGCCACCACCTCCAAGATTGGTTGAGGGTGGCGCGACCAGGCCTTGATGCGGTTCTCTCAGCCTGCGTCGGCTATCCCGGGTCCGCCGCGGACGACCTTGCAATCGTGAACTGGATGGAGGCGCACCATATTCCCGCCGCCACTTCCTACATTGGCTGCCGCGGTCGGGGTCTCCAGCAGATCGAGGAAGAGGCGGCGCTGCGCCAGCGCGTGGAGACCTGGGTCGACGCTCATCGGGCGGACCTCGCGACGCTGCCGCCGGAGACGATCATGCAGCGCCTTCGCGCCGCCTGTCCCGTGCCCACCTCATCCCCGATACCGCCCCGGTTTTTCTGGGCGTGGCTCGGATTCCTCCTGCTGGGTCTGCTGTTCCTCCCGCTCATCCTGCTGTTCGTTCTGGCCGCCGTACTCTTCCTGCTCTGGAGAGAACCTCGGGATCCCGTCTTCGAACCCCAGTACACCCCGGAGGAACGGAAACACATCGATTGGGCGTCGACGGACGAAGACCTCTTTTTCCAAAATCAGCTCACCCATATCGTGGACCTGAAGCCCGGCCTCATGCGCGCGCTCCTGATCCGCGCGGTCTATCGCCTGCTCCGCTTCCTCGTCGTCGTGAAGTTCAACCGGGGCAGCTTGGGCGGGATTCCCTCTATCCACTTCGCGCGCTGGGTGCTCGTCAATCGCGGACGCACCGTGCTGTTCTTCAGCAACTTCGACAGCTCATGGGAGAGTTACCTCGGTGACTTTGTCGACAAAGCCAGTAGCGGCCTCACCGCCGTGTGGAGCAATACCGTGGGTTATCCCCGGACTCGCATGCTCCTCTGGGCCGGGTCGAACGCCGCGACCCGTTTCAAAGCCTGGGCCCGGCATCACCAGCTCCCCACCGCGGTTTGGTATGCCGCCCTGCCCGGGCTTTCGATCGTGAACGTCAACGACAACTCTCAGCTCCGCCACGCCTTGTCCGATCCCACCGTCGAAACCAGCGAGACCACGTTGCGCCGGCTCCGCTGAGTCCGGGGAGAATTGCATGCCAAAATCACCAGTGACACTTCCCCTCGACGATCTCCAGGGTCTCGTCACCAAAGCGCACGGCCGCCGCGACGGCGCGGTGTTCTTCCTGTTGCGCGTGGTCAACGCCGAGCGGGCCCGCCGGTGGATCGGCCGCCTGCCAATCCCCCCCGCCTCGCTCCGATCCGCCGACAAAGGCCTGGACTCCGACCTGGTTCACCTCGCGATCTCACACGCCGGCCTCGAAGCCCTGAAGCTCGACGACCGTCTCCTCTCCAGTTGGCCCCGCGACTTCACCCAGGGGCCCGCCCATCCCGATCGCGCGCGGGTGCTCGGGGACGATGGGCTGGATGCCGCCTCCCAGTGGCGTTTCGGATCCGGGGAGTGCATCGTCCACCTTCTGCTCATCGCCTACGCTCGGCGGGCGAGCCTGCCCGAAGTCGAAACTCGATGGTCGACCGAGGCGGTGGCAGAGGGGTGCGAACTCGTCGTCCCTCCGACGCAAACCGCCGGTTTGCCGAGGAGCAAGGAACACTTCGGATTTCGCGACGGCATCGGCCAGCCGTTGATTCGCGGGGTCGGTTTCGAAGGCAATCAATTCAACACCGTACCCGGAGGAGAGTTCCTGCTCGGTGAAGAGGATGCCTACGGAGAAATCACGTACGCGCCGAAAGCCCAGGGCGATTTCGCGTTTGGCCGCAACGGCAGTTACTTCGTGCTGCGGCAGCTCGAACAGGATGTCCACGGATTTTGGAGTTTCCTCAGCGGATGGGCGGCCAAACACCCGACCGGTCCGGACCCCATTATGCTCGCAAGCAAGATGGTTGGCCGATGGCCGAGTGGCGCGCCCCTGGTGAAGTACCCGGAGGTCGATCCCGATCCCCGAGATGCCCTGCTCCTCGAAGAAATTCACGGCGAGGAATCCCGTGCCGAGAATCGCCGCCTCCGCGACGCCTATCGCGACGATGCCTTCGGATATGGCCAGCTCGATCCCGACGGTCTGAAATGCCCGTTCGGGGCCCACATTCGCCGCACCAATCCGCGGGACTGGGAACTGGCGGAAGAACGCGACGAGTCCCGGACGATTGCGAATCGGCACCGCATCCTGCGTCGAGGTCGTTCGTACGGTCCGGCGTTCACGGAGACCATGCACCCGCGCGACATGATCGAACGAGCCCTCCAAGCCCCCCCCGACGGCATCGAACGCGGTCTCATGTTTTGCTGCTTGAACGCCAACATCGAGCGCCAATTCGAGTTCGTTCAACAGCAATGGGCCAACAGCCCGAAGTTTGCCGGCCTCGAAACCGGCGCCGATCCTCTCATCGGCGCCACCCCCTCTGCGGACAGCGGGCTTCGACCTTCCACCTTCACCATCCCCGCCTCCCCCACTCGCCATCGCGTTACCGGCCTCCCGAAATTCGTCCGCGTGCGCGGCACCTCCTATTTCTTCCTCCCGTCCCTCTCCGCCCTCCGCTGGATCGCCGGCCGTTAAGAGTCTCTTCTGCCGGCGCGGCTCCCGGATGAAGGTTTCATTGGGCGAACGCGCGAGAGGCTTCTACTTCCGCGGCTCCACGGATCGATATTCCGCACTGAGGCGGAAGCTGAGCGACGCCTCACCGTTTGGTGCATTACGAATCGATGGGGGAGTCCCTCATAACCGACCAGTTCAAATCGCAGGAACTGCCCGTGGAGTCGAGCCTGGCGGAGTGGAGCTAGTCAGATTATCCGCCCTTCCATGGCTCGGCGAAGCTTGCCTTCGAGTTCGTCAAATCCACAGTCTCAATCAGCAGTCGGCCACTCCGACAGAGAACACGACGGTACTCGGGGAAAGTAATCCAGGAAAAGCGGCATTGAGCGAGCTCACAATCGCCCCAAACTGGCAGCAGTCGATACGGACCCGGAAACCTTCGATGAAAACAAGGTCCTGACAGTTCAGGTCCTTGAAGCAAGTAGTTCCTCCCGCCTTGGCCTGAAAGATGGCCGGTCCCGTACAGCCGCTTCCGATGAATCCATTCCCGAACCAGCCCCCTCCGAATGGTACCACCGGGACCTCCTCAAACGCTCCGCACAGTAGCACGGGGTGGCAGTCGAATTTATCCAAGACGTAATAGGGAAGCCCCATCTGCTTGAACACGCTGAGCAGGTTGATCTGTCCGCCCTCGACGAAACCTCCCTGACTACAAAACTGGAAATCGACCCAATGGCCACCTCCCAAACCAGTAAAAGCGCATGCATCCAAGATTTCTTGCAGAGTCAATTCGTACAGTGCGCCGTTCTGAGTTCCGAGGCAGGACATATTCAAGGTTCCGGTCAGCACCGGGTCCTCGGTATGAACATAGCCCGCCAGGTTGCAATCGAAGAAGGTGGCCTCATTGACAACCTGCGGACCAGAGCATACGGTGCCTGGGTTTGTCCAGAGCGGGGGTGGCAAGTTGGCCGAAGGGATAATAATGTCCCCGGGAATGTACTGGCCCTGGGGAAACTGCCACCAGACTCGCATTGGAATCGGCTGAGTAATGCCGGTGATTCCGAGGGCAGGGCTAATGGTCACACCGGTCCAATAGAAAGTTCCGCCGGGAATTCCCGTTACGAACGACCCTGGCAGGCGCATCTTGGCTTGGCCGTACCCCTCGGACGAGAGCGTGCCCGTCAGGCACCAAGAAGGGGCGAAAGCACCTCCACAGTCGAGATTCCAACCAAGCCCCTGGAAGGACCAGAACAGGGAATCCGGGCTCGTCGGAGCGGTGATCGCAGGCGAGCCGAAGGTAATCGGCGTCGTATTGAGGGTAGGATAGATCCAGAAAGCCTCGCCGACATGAGCAGGGTCCGCAAAGATGTGGACGGTAATCTCCTCACCGACGATGACATGCCCCGAAGCGTCGGCGATGAGGGCGACGTTCGAGAACTGCGCCGGAAGCGTGATCGCTCCCAGAATGAGGACGACTCCGAAACGAAGAATTGAAACAGACATGAGAGACAAGCTCCTTGGTAGTACCGGACGAAGTCCCTGCAAAGTGCCGAAACCTCGGCCAGTCCACCAAGTAGGCGGAAGCAGAAACTCGAAGTTACACGCGAGCGCTTGACGCTCGAACTCGTGATCTCGAAGCTGCCCTCGACGGATGAGCGGGAATAGCGCTGCCGTCTCCTATCCGCCACCGTATCCGAGACCGCTTCGTGATGCCGTACGAGGCCGACCAGTCCAGGGCGTCGATATCAGCATGGGCTTTGAAGCGGGAGGAAAGAGGGGACGCCCCCCGGACGATGCCGCTCGGCACCGCATCCTGCTCTCTGGTCGTTCTCCCGGCCCGGTGCGCACTTCGGCCATGCACCCGCGCGGCATGATCGAACGAGCGCTCCAAGCTCCCTCCGACGGCGTCGACCGCGGCCTCGTGGCTCAGTGCTCCAGCACCAACATCGAGCGGCCATTCGAATCCGTTCAGCACCGATGGGCCGCATAGCCCCAACTTCGCCAACCAGGAATCCGGCCCCGATCCTCTCATCGGTGCTACGTCCTCGGAGAAACCGGGCCTTGGTCGCTTCTGCCGCCGCGGCTCCGACGCGAAGGCCACGTCGAACGGGAGCGCGAGTGGTCTCTCTCACCGCGGCGCCGCGGCGCGTCATCCCGCGATCAGGCGGAAACTCGTCGCCGCATCACTGCTTGGTGAATTCGAAGTCGATGGGAAAGGCGCCGGCAAGGTCGGAGATGGTGGCGGTGAGGTGAGTTCCGTCTTTCAGGGTGTAGCGGATGATCTTCGGGAAGTCGTGCGTGGGATTTTCGAAGACAGCTTCGGTTGCCGAGAGTTTGGTGAGCACGAACTCGGTCGGCGGCTTCCCCCCGGGCTGGGCAAGGTAGTTGAGGGTGCCGTTGCGCTCGACGACCCGGAGATACTCGAAGGCGGCCAGGCGATCCTTGGCTATCGTGCGGGATAGTCCCAGCATGGCGCCGCCGGCTCCATCGGTCCACTGCTCTTCGGTCGTGCGCGGGCCGGATCCGCTGCTCCAGCGGCCGGTCAACCATGCGAGGTCGGAGATCTTGGCGTTGAACGGAGTCGGCGCCGGAGGACCACCCTCGGGAGCACGGGCGTAGCGACTCACCGTCTCGATCTTCGTCGGACTCGTGATGCGGTGTTCGGAAACGAGATGGTCGCCCTCCCGCCGGAGGATCCGCGTGCTCACGGTGGTCCGGCGCTGACCGTCCTGCATGGCGGATTCCAAGGAGTTCTCGACGACGAGGGCGCCCTCGGCCCAGCGCCCCTTCGTGATCGAAACCGCATCGTTGGACTCGGAGCGGTGCTCGCTTTCGTCCAGGTTGACTTGCAGACGGTGTGATCTGGCTCCGCGCGAGTTGGTGATCGAGACCCACTTCTCCTCGATCACGATTTCAGCGTGGACTCCGAAATTGGGACGGGGGCCGCGATAGGGCACGTTCTTGGACTCGTCGGAGACGAAGACCCACTTTCCCGCGATCTCGGGCGACGGCGCAACCTGCGCCCCCATCCAGGGCGGAAGAAAAATGAGGGCACCAGCGAGGACATGGAACCAGAGTTTCATCGGAAGAACTCCCAGGGCGTGGCGAGCTTATCGCCCGGAGCGACTATGATCGGAGGGTCGGCCCGATCCTTGAACAAAAGCGACATGGAGCCCATGAAGTTCCACGAACACCCCCCGACCGGCCCACTCGCTCTCGGCATCGAGGCGATCTGGACGCTCGCAATGTCGGCCCCGATCGACGCCGCGGCCGATCCCATCGCCCCCGACGGACGCAGCGAAATCATCCTCCACCTCGGCGATCCCTACGAACGCGAGGACGGGCCGACCCGCACGCTCCAGTCCCGGGCGCTCGTGGCGGGCCAGATCGATCAGCCCTTGTACCTGCGCCCCACCGGAAAGTCCGCGGTCGTGGGTTTTCGGATCCGCCCCGGTTGTGCCCGCGCGTTCGTGGATGTGCCCCAATCGGACATTCTGAACCTCACTCTGGATCCGCACTCCCTTTCGGCTCCGCTCGCCAGGACCATGCAGGATGTGGCCTCCCGAGCCGCCAGCCCAGAGGTTGCCGCGAGAGCCCTCGGCGAGGGCCTCCTGCGCCTGATGCGGCCGGAACGCGTCGATGTGCGTGTGCGGTACGCGGCGCGCATGCTGGAGCACGCGGAGGCTCCGTCTCAGGTGACCCGCATCGCCCACGAATTGGGGATATCGACTCGGCATCTCGAGCGACTTTTCCTGGATCACGTCGGCCTCACCCCCAAGGTGTACCAGCGAATTCGCCGCCTGCGCCGCGCTCTGGGCATACTCGACTCCGCGGAGCACTCGAGCCTCGCTCACATCGCCGCGCGGGCAGGCTATTCCGACCACTCCCATTTTGTCCGCGACTGCCGGGCCTTTTCGGGCTGCACACCCTCGCAATTGGCCGAGAACGAACATCCCCTCACCACTGCGCTCCTACGCGGCGTAGAGAGCCACTCCCCCACCGAGCGGAAGCAACCATGATTCCCTGCGGAACGAATCGGGAATAGCGCCTGCTTGATATGCTCGGCAAGCGCCCGGGCAGGATTATTGCACGCGCTCGAGTTTGGTGATTCGCCCCAAAGCCAACCAGTCCATGACGTAGAGATTGCCGGCCGAGTCGAAGCAGGCGGAATGAGGAGAGATGAACTCTCCGTCCTTCCATTGGTCGAGCGCGACTCCGTTGTTGGCGCGCTTCGCTTCGTCGGGCTGGTCGCCCAGGTGGCAAAGGAGTTGGCCGTCGCGATCGAGAATCGTGACCCGGCCCGCCAGATCGGCGACCGCGAAGTCCTTCCCGTCGAAGGCCAGGTTACAGGGGCGGCGGAGGTGCCCGGAGATCACTCCCTTGGATTCCTGCTTCATCGAGAACGACTGGAGCCGGTGATTCTCCCGATCGGCAACGAGGAGCCGGGGCTCCTCCCCCGCATGGTCCATCCAGAGACCGTGCGCCGTGTGGAACTGCCCCGGCTCGGCCCCACGACCGCCGAAGCTGCCCACGTAGTTCCCGGCGGCATCGTAGCGGTGGATCCAATTCTTACCGTAGCCGTCGGCGACGAAGAGCGAGCCGTCGGCGGCAACCGCCACGCTCGTCGGATGGTATTCGCCCTTGGACTTGTAGTGGCCGGAGCCTTCGGGGAACGGGAGTTCCTTCAACACTTCGCCGGACTTGGAGAGACACACCACGCGATTTTGGCCGTGGTGCGCGGCCCAGACGACTTCCTGATCACCCTGCTTGACGATGATCATGCCGTGCAGACCGCCCGCGAGGTCCTTGCCAAAACTGCGCACGAACTCGCCATTGGCCCGGAAGACCATCACCGCGTGTTCCGTGTCGGTGTTCAAATAGACGAGGCCGTCCGCATCCACCGCGATGCACCCGTGGGTGTTGCCGAACTTCATCCCCGCCGGGAGCTTCGCCCAATTGCGAACCCACTGGTAAGTGTGTCGACCCGTGCCGAGGCGGATCGGGTCGTCCCGGTGTCGGGGCGGGAGAGGGGCGACCTCATGAAGGGCGGCGCTGACCGACTCCGCATCACGACCGCGCGCCAGGGCGAGGCGGCGGAGGAGCGCCGAGTATTGAGGGTCGGCCGAGGCGGCGGCGAGCCCCGACCATGCTCCCTTCCAAGCACTTGGAGAGTCGGGCGTCCACCGCGCCGCGGACTCGGCCCCCTCGCGCACCCAGGCTTCCGCCATCAGCGGGAATCCGCGCGCTCGGCAGAGTTGGGCGCAGAGGGCTTCGTAGGTGCCGGGAACAGCGGTGGAGGGACCGTGATGCCCGGAGTCCGCGGCCACCGCGAGGGCCTCGTCGAGAAGCCCCATCTCCAGGAGTGCGAGGGCATCCTCGTGGTGATGATGCGACTCGTGTGAATGGGACCCGGCGACCTGGGCGAGGGTCAGGCCGGATAGGAAGAAGAGAGCGACGGAAAGTAGGTGCATGGCAACTCCCGGGTGAAGGAGCGAGGAGCATACTCGGCGGCGATGGACGGCGTCGGTTGCGGTGCGGAACCGATGACCCGCGATCCCCTCGCTCCCCTCTCCGCCCGGACACGAGGAGCCGTCCGGAAAGCGGGATTAGTCGCCTCCACTCGGGAGGGCTATGCTCCCTTGCCGCCGGAAGTCGGTCTTGAGCCTGCGGCTCCGGTTCAGGAAGCCCGTGGAGAACTTCTGTGTCAGCTAAGAAGTCGGGAATCATCGAGTGGGTTGGAGGTAGGGCCTCGCTACCGGTCTCAGTGCGGGGCCACTCGGAACTTCCGGAGTTTCACGGCTGGATGGACCCGGCCCGGCACGTTGTGCTCGCCACCGAGATCGCCGAGGCTGGGGCGTCGGATGAAGTCACGGTGAGAGCTTTCGAGAGGGCGCTCTCGGCGCCTATGGTCGGGCCGCCTCGTCGTCCCGACCGCGCGCGCGTGGAATCCACCGCCCTCGCCAAGAGGTTGCGCTTGCGCTACCCGGACATCGAGTTCGTGGTCGGGCCCACGCCCGAGCTCGATATTTTGCAGGTGGAGATGCGAAAATTCCTCGAAGCGTCGGGGAAAGTGGAACCTTCCTACTTCGACAATGGGTGCGGATTAGAGGTGGTGGCGGCCTTCTGTCATGCGGCTGCCCGTTTCTATCGCGCGGCTCCGTGGAAGGCGGTGCCTTCCGAGAATTGGCTCTTCGAATTGACGATCGAACAATTCGGGATCAAAGACCATGTCGTGTCGGTCCTGGGGCAGCTCCAGGAGTCTTTCGGAACCATCATTTTCGAGTCTTACCGGGAGTTCCAGAAGTTCATGGAAATGCAGGAGGCCTTTGCCAGAGGGGGCAAGGTGAACGCTCCCCCGCATATTGCATTCACCCTGTCGAATTCGGCCGAGACTTCACCGCGACGCCGGCGCGACATCCAAGAATTCGGACTCGAAATCGCCTCGAAAGACGCTATTCCGGAGCTGATCCGGGTCGACGAGAACTTGAATCTCCAGCCGCCTTCGGAAGCTGACTACAAGTGGGTCGAGGCTATGGCACTGGCCTTCGTCGAGCTCGTCGAGAACGGCCCCGATCTCGAGAGACTCGAGCGACAGGGCATTTCCCTGGACTACACCACCGAGGTCACAACGAACATCGGGCCGGTCTCGGTCAGACTGCGCGCGCCGCACGCAGAGTCGCGGCCGTCTCTCGAGGGTTCCGTTGCCGAGCTGATGCAGCGTCTGGAGGACACGGACAAGTCCGTCGATCCGGAGGCGTCCCGCCAGCTCTTGCACGACGAAATATTGAACCGCTTCGAGAGCTCCGAGGAATGCAATGCAATCGAGTCGACCGGCGAGGGACTCACCCTGCTGAGCGCTGGTCTCGACGCATTCGACGGTACGCTGGTCGACGTCAATGCCAAGAATCTACGAGATCTGCTTCTCGAGATCGCACCCCGGATGATACCCGCGTCGCCGGACGCCGCGGGTGACATTCTCCTCGAGCTTCGGGCGTTCTTTGCATTCCTCTGGCGGGAGGTCGGATTCCCGGCGTCAGCCTCCTGTATCAAACTCCTGGGGCCGGGCCTGAAGCGGCGCCTCAAAGAGGCGCTGTCGAGTCCTGAGGTTCTTGCGAACGAGACGTTACTCCTCCGGGAAAACATCGAAGCGGTGTTCGACCTGACGCCGCAGCAGGTGGAGCAGGTGCTCGATGAGATCGTGAACATTTCGCGCCCGGGTGGCCGGTCCAAGTCCCCGAGGCCTTCGACCCGGAAAAAGGCGGCCAAGAAATCCGCAAAGAAAATCCCGGGGAACTCAAAGCGCGACGCCCGTAAGAAACCACCCCCGAAGAAATGATCGCTCCCTCGCTTCGACCAATTCCGACGGTCCTTCGGAGCGCGCGCCCATGGTCGAAGCTGACAGTTGCCACCGACAAGGCTCTGGTGAGACTCCGAGTCCCCCGCCAGCGGGAGGGCATCGAGCATGCCAGGAGCGAGAGTCGGTTCCGCATACTCCGGCACTTCGAATCTTGACCCATTGTGGCAAGACAGTCGAATGGCCACGAGCCTGCATGAAGACGGTCGAAGGACCGCCACTTCCTCGCCCGCTCAGAAAGTGATGCGCGCGAGTTGGCTCAAGAACCAGGTCGAGCCGAGTTCGCCGGCGGAGCGCAAGTCGACGGTGAGGCCCGGGGGCAAACTGCCGTTCGGGAGGTTGAAGCTGTAGTCGCCGGACGCATTGGCGAGGACACTGAACGGCTCGGTGACAAAGGGATAGGTGAGGGTGAAGAGGGCGTCGGCCGCGAGACCGAACAGAGGTCCCTGGCCCATGAGCCCGGTCGTCGAAAGAGAGAGGGCATTGAGCGCCATTCCGCCGGGATTCAGGCCGGTGAGATTCAGCGCGACGTCTCCGGCACCGCTCGAAGTGACATCGAGATCGATCGCGGGCGGCGGCGTGAAGTCGATGATGTAGAAGCCTTTGACGGCGGCGAAACTCTCCGTCATCACGATGCGGTGGTCGCCATTAGGCAGCACCTTGAAGAAGTGCGTGGCCCAACTGCCGTCGAACACCCCAGCCCCGGCGTTGGTGGCATTGGGATCGTAGATGCCGACCTGAACCGGCACGGCCGGATTGGCCAGATCGAGGATGCGCAGGTAGTCCGCGTAGTACGAGATGTAGGCGTAACGCCCCTCGACTTGCGGATTGTGCACCGAGATTGCTGCCCCGGTCGGGGACTGCCATTCCGCGAGCAAGGGAGTCACGACCGGATTCGTGACGTCGTAAATCTTGATGTGTCCCCCAGCCTCTTCGTTGGCGGAGAGGAGCACCTTGCGACCGCCCGGCGGATTGTACATCCAGCAGGAGTGCGTGATGTTCCCCGTCGGGATTTTGTGGAGGAACATCGGGGCGAGCGGATTCGAGATATCCACCACATCAGTCCCAGCCTGCGCGTTGAAGAGCAGGGAGACATACATGATGCCGTCTTGCACGAAACAATCGTGGGTCTGAGGATTTTGCGCGGGGTAGCTCGAGAGGAACACCGGGGTGCCCGGCGCCGAAACGTCGTAGATGCGCGCGTCGAACGGCGAGGCCCCGTTGCGGCATTGGATGTACAGCTGCTGCGCCGGGTCGTAGTAGCCAGTGTGTCCGGCGGAGGCGATTCCGTTGGCCCGGAACGCCGCGTAGGGATTCGAGATGTCGATGATCATCACCTCGCCACTCTGCTGAATGCAGTACGCGTAGTTGCCGATGAGGTCGACGTCTTTGAGATCGGTGCCCGTCGCGGCGATCGAGGCCGCGAGCACCGGCGCCGCCGGGTTCGTGATTTCGTAGATCGCAAGGCCGGTGTTGCCCCGGCAGACGATCGCGAAGTCCCGACCCAGGTTGTCGGTCCAGCCTTTGATGTCCGGGACCCACGGATTGCCGGACACCGTGACAAAGCCCCGCAGCGTCGTGTTCAGCACCAGCGGTGCCTGCGCGAGGGCGAAGCCGGCGAGCAAAAGCCCGCACAGCCAGGAGCGAAAAACCAGCATGGGCAAACCTCTTCGAGCGGACGGCAAGTGGCAAGTCTGGGTTGCTATGAACGAGGAGTCTAAGCCGATCGCCACGCTCAGGTCAACGACCGAAGACGGGCACTCGGCGCTGCGGCGAGCGGAAGTCCCCCTTGCGGAGGCCGATCAGGATGCTGAAGGTCGTCGGTTTGGCCCGATTCCCCGTCAAAGGTCTGGGCGGCGAAACTCTCGAATCGACGCCGGTCCTCGCGGGCCTGGGCTTTCCCGGCGACCGCATTTTCGGTTTTCGCCTGACGGGCCGGCCTCCTCTCTCCGAGTCCAAACACGACTTTGCGCAGGGACTGAATCACCCGGAGCTCGCGTGCCTGCGCGTTCGGTACCGCGAAAGTCCGCCGCTCCTCGCGATCTCCTCGAACAAACGTCTCCTGGCCGAAATCGAGGTGCCAGCGGAGGCCCCTCGTCTCGAAGCTGCGATCACTGAGTTCCTCCGGGACAAGACCGGCCGGATCACTCCCCTCCAACTCCTCCGAGGTCGGTACCCGGACGAACCCGCAGCCCACGTGTCGATCCTCACGCTGGCCAGCTTGCGGGCCCTGGAAGCGAAGCTCGGCCGCCCCGTGGAAGTCGCACGGTTGCGGATGAACCTCCTCCTCGATGATCCCGGGAGCGCGGCGTGGTGGGAGTTCGAACAAGTCGGCCGCGTGATCACGATCGGAACCGCCCGGCTCCGCATCGAAGCGAGGCTTCCCCGCTGCCGCGCGCCGGATGCCAACCCCACGACTGGGGAACGCGACCTCCATCTCGTGCGTACCCTGCGCACGGAATTCGGCCACGAGGATCTCGGGGTATTGGCGACTGTGGTTCAGGACGGTCACATCACGCTCGGCGACGAATGCCGTTGAGCCGCGCCTCCGCGCCGAAAAGCCGCGCTAAGTTGTCGGCATGTCATCGGCACCCCCCTCCTCCCCCGCCATCGCCCTCGGCATCGCCGCCATTCTCGTCACAGGCATCAGCCTTCGCGCTCAGGACGAAGCCCCCGGCGACATCCTGAAGGACCGCGCCCGGGCCATGCTGCGCGAGGCTCTGACCTCCGAAGCCTCCTTCGAAACGCTGCGAGAACTCACGCAACTCGCCCCGCACCGACTTGCCGGTTCACCCGGCGCCGACGCGGCGGTGGCGTGGGCCACACAGAAAATGAAGGCACTCGGCCTCACCAACGTGCGCGGCGACGAGTTCCCGGTGCCGCACTGGGTGCGCGGAACCACGTGCGACGTCCGCGTGATCGAGGCGGATGGCAGCTTGGGGCCGCCCCTGCCCTCCCTCGCCCTCGGAGGCAGCGTCGGAACTCCCGCCACCGGGATCGAGGCCGAAGTGGTCGTCCTGCGCACCTTCGCGGAACTGCGCAGCACCCCGGAAGTGGCTCGCGGCAAAATCGTCTTGTGGAATCGCCCCTTCGACCGGTCGCTCATCAACACCGGCTCCGCCTACGGTGGCGCGGTCAACCAGCGCACCCAGGGTGCGAGTGAGGCCGCGAAAGCGGGGGCCGTCGCCGTGCTCGTCCGGTCGATCGCCAGTCGCGAAGACGACGTTCCCCACACCGGAGCCATGCGCTACGACGCCGGGGTGCCAGAGATCCCCGCCACGGCGATCGGAGTCTTGTCCGCGGCGCGCCTCGCCGCCCGCATCGACGCCGGGGAACGCATCCGGGTGCGCATCACCCAAGACTGCGCGACCCTCCCCCCGGCCCGTGGCGAAAACGTGATCGGCGAAATTCGCGGTCGTGAGAACCCGGACGAGATCGTGCTCATCGGCGCCCACTTGGATGGGTGGGACGTGGGACACGGAGCCCACGACGACGGCGCGGGCGTCGCCCATGTCTTTGAGGCGTGCCGCCTCATCATCAAATCCGGAGCCGCGCCCCGCTGCACGATTCGCGCGGTGCTGTACGCCAACGAAGAGAACGGCCTGGCGGGTGGCAAGGACTATGCGGTCCGGTACGAAAAGGCGATGGACCGCCACCGCCTGGCTGTCGAGACCGATTCCGGTGGATTTGCGCCCCGCGGGTTCAGCTTCAGCGGCGGCCCGGCGGTGGAGGCCGGCCTCGAAGCGACGGGCCGTCTCTTGCGCAGCCTCGACCTTGGAGACCTCCGCCCCGGCAGCGGCGGCGCCGACATCTCGACCCTCGAGCCCTTCGGAGTGCCCCTGTTGGGCCTCCGCACCGCCCCCGAACGCTACTTCGACCTCCACCACACGCCTCTCGACGTGCTTTCCGCCGTCCACCCCCGGGAGTTGGCCACCGGAGCCGCGGCCTTGGCGGTCCTGGCCCTTTCCGTGGCCGAGGCCGAAGGCCCCTATCCGCGGGCGATCATCCCCGGCAAATAGGCCCGGAAAGACCAATTTGCGCCCTTCGCTAAGCTTCCGCGAAGGAAAACCCGACCCTGGGCGTTAACCAGGGTCTACGTGTGCGCGGCCGACCGCCGGGGTCGGGTGGTTTCGGTGCCGTCGAGGGAATCCATGAATTCCAAATCTCTGCCCATCTTCCTTGTGGCTGGCCTTGCGGTGGTTGGCGCGGTGGCCTGGCTCGTCTGGCCGCCCGGGGGCGATGCCTCCGACGGACCCCGAGTGGGAGCGAACGGTGGCACCGGCGCCGAGCGCCTGCTCACCTCCCCGAACACGCCCGCTGTCGGCGACTCCTCCCCACCGCCGGTCGCGAGCGTTCCCTTCTCCGAGGATGACGAACCGCCGCTCGACCCGACCCTCGCGGCCGAGATGCACTTCGCGATTGTCGTCGATGTACACGGCAAGCCGATCGCCGGGGCCGACGTCGAACTGACGGCCGGCGGCGACCGTGGGCCGTTCGGAGCCAGCGGCGAAAGCCGCGTCCTGCGGACCAGCAAATCGGGCCCCGACGGAGCGATCCTCCTCACCCCCCTGCCGCGACGGTCCTTCGTGATCGAGGCCCGCACCAAGGACCACTACGGCTTCGCGTCCTACCCACCCGATCGCGAACAAGACACCACCCCCGCCCCCAAGGGGTTCGATGTCGCGGTCGAGCTTCTCCCCATCCGGCGCGCGCTCGTGACGGTGCAAAACCTCATGCGCGATCCGGTGCCGCACATCGAGGTTCAGCTCAGCGAGGAACTCGCGGAAGGGGAGGTCGGCGAGCGGTTCGTCATGGGCGGTCGCGGGGATGGCGGCCGCAATCGAAGACCTACCGCCACGACCGATGCGCAGGGTAGAGCTACCCTCGAAGTGACGTCCCGGGCTGGCGACCTCTACTCCGAACCGGGAGTTCTGGTCACCGCCGTCCTACGCGGCCTCGACCGCGTCGAGGTTCCGTTGGCGTGGCCCGCGGAAGGCGACGCGGAAACTACGCTGCAGATCCCGCATACGCGCGCGCTCGACCTCGAAATCATCGACGGCAAGAAGGCGCTGGTAAGCGAAGCCACGTGGTTGAGCTGGAACCTGCAACCCCGCGAAGGCAACCAAAACCGCGACGCCTTCGAGGCCATGTTCCGTCAAAGCGGCCGGGGCAATCGGCTGGTCACAGGCGGCAAGACCACGATCGGCGGCTTTGCTCCCGACGCCACCATCCACTTCGAGACTCGCAGCGACTCCCGTCTCGCGACCAACACCACCGTGGCCATCCCCGCGCTGCCGCCCGAGGGTCCGGTCCAACTCAGCGTCGGCGAAATCCCTCCCGAAGTCTCCTTCACGCTGCTGGATCCCCAGGGTCGCCCGCTCGCGAAGGAGCTGTTCAGCGTCTCGATCCAGGGGACACCGGATCCCACCTCGCGGCGTGGCTTCACGATGATCACGAGCACGCAGACGAGCGACCACACCGGCCGCTTCACGCTGCGGGCACCCATCGGGAAAGAAGCCACGCTGCGGGTTGCGACCCCCTCCGGGATGGGGCGCGAGCGCGGTCCGATGCCGGGCGGTGGTCAGGGAAGCCCGTCCACGCTGCTGGAGGCGAAGGTTCCCGCGCTCACTCCCGAGTCGAAGCATGACCTCGGCGACCTGAAACTCCCGGCCGATGCGCTCGGTGTCTCCGGACGTGTGGTCTTCGCGGATGGGAAGCCGGCGGTGGGAGCTCAAATCGAGGTCACCCCGGTCGCCGCCGACGCCGAAGCTCCCGCCGCCAATGGTCGGCGCATGGGGCGAGCACCCAGCGGCAGTTACTCCGCGATCGCGGACGGCGAAGGCAAGTTCCGTCTCTTCGCCCGCAGCGACTCCAATCGCTTTCGTCTCGTCGCCTCGTCACGCGGCGCGAGCTCGGACGAAGTCGAAGCCACCGCCGGAACCACCGGGCTGGAATTGCGCGTGATCCGCCACGGGGAAATCCGCGGGACCGTGCAGTGGGGCAATCAAATGCCAGGGCCTTCGATCGAGGTGATCGCGCGCCTCACGAGCGATCCCAATCCCGAGGCCCGGCCGAACGAAGCCCGCGCTCGCCCGCGGGGTGACGGCGCCTATCGGCTCCGCGATTTGAAGGCCGGGACCTACACCCTCGAAGCGAGGGTCCAGGGGCAGACGGCCGCGTCAATCCCCGGCGTGATCGTGAGCCCCGATGGTCAAACCACTCCCCCGCAGGAACCATGGATCATCGGCCAGGACTGGACGCTGGCGGAGATCGAAGTGCGCGATGAACTGAGCCTGCCGGTCGTGGGCGCCCGCATCCGCATCATCTTCGAAGGCACCGCGCCGCAAAACGGGCGCGGGGGCCGCGGCGGGCCGCGCGAAAGTGGACTTTCCACCGACAAGGCCGGAGTCGCCAAATCCTGGCTCCATCACCGCGGAACCTTCACGGTCCAGGTGTCGAAGGACAATTTCGAAACCTCCCGCATTGAGAACCCCGCGTTCCCGCTGCGGCTGACGCTGCGCGCTGCGCGCGAGACCATCGTGCGCCTTCCCGCCCCGCTCCCCGCCGACCCGGAGGGCCGGGCGTACCGCGTGATGGTGGTCGGCTCCGACCAGAGCCTCGACATCGGAGCCATGTTCCGGGGTGGCAACCGCGGAACGCGCGCCAGCGTCGAAGCCGGCGCGTCGGAAATCAAACTGCTCGGGATCGCCCCCGGGCGTCACCAACTCATGCTCATGCGCATGCCGGCGATTCCCGCTCCGGGCCAAGGCGGAGGCGCTGGCCAAGGGGGTGGCCGCGGAGGCCGCAACGGATTCGGCCGCAACAACTTCCCGAACTTTTCGCGTTCGCTGCTCGGCGAGATCGAGATTCCCGCCCAGTGGGACGGCGGCACCATCGCTCTCGGAATCGACGCGGCCACGTTCCAATCACGGCTGGCCACGGAACTCTGATCCTCCGGAGATTGACCATGCTCAAGTGGATGTGGGTGTTGCTGCTCCTCGCTCTCGGCCTCCGCGGCCAAGAGAAGGAGTACGACTCGGCGTGGGATCTCCTGCGCGGCGAGTACGACAAGAACAAGGACGGAAAGGTCGAGGCCGCGGAGTACCCCCGCGGGACCGAGCGATTCAAGAACCTCGACACCAATCAGGATGGCACGATCACGGAGGCCGACTTCCAATCCGCTCGCGAGCGGGGGGCGCGGCCGCGCGGGCGGGGTCAGGGCGGTCGCGCGGAACGCCCCGAGGCTCCAGCTTTAGGCAGCGTCGCCCCCGACTTCGAGCTCAAGACTCTGGACGGCAAGTCCAAGGTCAAGCTCTCGTCGTTCAAGGACCAACGCCCGGTGGCCCTCATCTTCGGGAGTTACACCTGACCCCCTTTCCGTAGTTCAGCCGGTCGGCTGAACGAGCTCTTTGCGACCTACGGCAAGGACGTCCAGTTCTACTTGGTCTACATCAAAGAGGCGCACGCCCTCGACTCTGCCAGGCCGATGACCGGTCGCGGGGCCCCCCTCGTGCAGGAACCGGTGACCCTCGAAGAGCGCCAAGGCCTGGCGAAGCAGTGCACCACCGCCCTCAAGCTCGACAAGCTCCCCACCCTCATCGACGAAATCGAAGACGGCGTTGCCAAGGCCTACGCCGCCTGGCCCGACCGTCTCTACCTGGTCGGCAAAGACGGCCAACTCGCCTACGTCGGTGGCCCCGGCCCCGCCGGCTTCAAGCCCGACGAACTCGAATCCGCCATCAAAAAAGCCCTCGAGCCCCCTCCACCCCCGACCCCCAAAAACTCTCCCGCCCCCCTTCATCGCCCCTGACCCGCCTCGGGCCATTCCCTCACGCCCCGACAGCCAGAGTCACGCGCTTTCTCGCAGCCGCCAACACGTGACTAGACTACGGCCCATCCCAACAGCAAATTCCCAATGCAAGGACCCCGAGCGCCGCCACGACGACCACCTCCCGAACCTTGAAGTCAGGCGAGTGCCGACACTGCGGGGGCTTCGAATTTCTGTTCTTCATGACCGTGGTTTTCCTGCCTTAAACCGAAGTTCCCCGGGTTGCTTTGACGTAACTCCTTGCTGGACCTCGGTTCCGAGCGTCGGCACGCGGGCATCGTCTGGCTACAGCGATCCTGCCAGACCCAAGAGCTCCAAGGCGTTCATCTGGTATCCAGTAGGTGTCGTGGTCATCTCGAATTCTCCCGCCTCGGTTCCCTTCGATCGGACTCGGTTGCGGGCAAGTGTGGCCAGATTTCGCAGCATGCTCTGGAAGCTCTCCACGGGCACGCCATCCGCGTTTTTCTTCGTTGCTGCCTTCTCGAGGGCAGCGTGCGAGCGCTGCGCCTGAGCGACTGGGGATGACTGCTCGATCCGTGCCTCGTCGTCGAAGAGGAGAGGCGCAAGGGACTTCCTCATGTTCCACTCGACGCAGTACGCAAGCATGCACAAGAACACGTGCGAGCGCACTCGATCTTCTTTGTAGTGGAAGATCGGTCGGACCTTGAGATCCACGGTCTTCAGCGACCGAAAGGCGCGTTCGACGCGCGACA
>CADEGH010000054.1 GCA_902826835.1 uncultured bacterium
TCGACCTGGACTACGGCGTCAAGTCGCAGGCGGATCTGGTGATCCGCGTTCCCATGGGCGGTGGCACGCATGTGGAGGAAATGGACGGTGGGGTCGGTGGGAACGCGGATCACCAGATCCGCACGCTGGCGATGGGGGGCGAGGCGAGACTGAAGAACAGAAGTTCCGATGCAGGCCAAAGGGGCCCTCGTTCCTTCCAGGGGGAGCAGTCGGAAGCGGAGAGGAGATCAATGGGCCGTCGGTGGCGCTCCGTGATGTCGACCTGGACTACGGCGTCAAGTCGCAGGCGGATCTGGTGATCCGCGTTCCCATAGGGGGTGGCACGCACGTCGGGATGAAGCGGGGTGCCTTGACCTTGGAGGTGGCAGGCACGTTGTGAAGGGCGGTGGGGACGGTGGGCACGCATGTGGAGAAAATGGGCCGTGGAGACGGTGGGCGCCACGCCTTCGAAATCGGCCAGGATGGAGCATTCCGAGAGCGGTCACGCCATGCGTGGGCCCATCCCCAATGGGAGCGCGGCACTCTGCGGTGGGGGAACGAGGAGGCGTGGGGCGCAGTCGACTCTCAGGTCCGCACGCGGAACCAGCCGACGATGCCGATCGCGGAGCAGAGGAGAATTGGTGCCCAAGCGGCGGCGACCGGCGACAGCAATTCACCCCTTCGCCCGAGCTCGGTCCCGATGGCGTGGGCGGCAAACGAAAGCATCGAGATGATAATGCTGAGGGTGACCGCGAGATACGCACTGCGCAGGGTCGCAGAAAGCACGAGCGGCAAGCCCAAGAAGAGCAAGACCAGCACCCGGAATGGGAACGCGAAGTGGCTGTGGAGCAGGACCGCGACATCGATGCGCTCCGGCCGCCGATCCAAGAGACGCTGCAATTCTCCGACCGGCAAGAACATCAGATTCCGCGAGGCGATCTCGACATCGTGCGGCGAGAGATCCGTCGGCACGAGCGCCGGCGATTCGACCCCCGCTTCATCGACGAGTTTGGTGCGCCACTCCCCCTCGCTCTCCCCGGTCCGGTGAAAGGTCATCGACGGGAGATAGATCCCCGGATCGGTCGGCTTCCCCGCGGTCTTGAGCGTGACTCCCCACGCGGTGTCGGTACTGACGTCGAACTCGCGCAGGCTAACCAAGTGTCCGCGCCCGTCGCGCAAGAGTTCGATTTCCCGGAGATTGTCATCCGAGTGGCCCTTGACGATGCGATCGACCTCGTGGCGAAGCGGCGCCAGCGCCGGCAGGGCCTTCTCCTTCAGCACCGCAAAGATCATCCCGATCACGAGCGCGGACAAAAGCAGCGGCCAACCCAACCGACGCAGCGAGACTCCCCCGGAGACCACGAGCACGAGCTCGTTGCGTCTTGCCATCTGCTGAATCGCCCACAGCCCACCCGCGAGCACCGCGAACGGCAACAATTCGGCGAGCACGAAAGGAATGTTGAGGGCGTAATAGCGACAAAACCCGAGGAACGGCGACCACCCCGCTTCACGGAAATTCTCGGCGATCTCCCCCAGCCGATCGAGTCGATTGAAGAAGTGAATGACGAGGTAGAGCCCGAGGAAGAAGGTCAACGCCCCGAAGAGGCCGGCCAAAAAGAGGCCAATCAAATACCGATCGACGCGGGTCATGCGCGCACCAACCGACGGTAGAGCCAACTTCCCCCCACGAGGACTGCGAAGTTCCCGGTTTGCAGGGCGAGGAAGGGAGGCAGGATGCCCTCGTCGCCGAGCCAGCTTCCGAACATCATCAGCGGGTAATAGCCCGCTACCACGATGAGAAATCCGAGAACGAAGGTGAAGGCCCGATTGCGCATCCCCATGACCAAGCCGAGGCCGGCTCCGAGGAACGCGAACAAGAGCGGAGAAGCGGCAAACGCCACGCGCTGATGGAAGGCGGCCCGCGCTTCCCGCGCCGACTCTTCGAGATTGTCCCGTTCGGAGGCGTCCTCGGCGAGGAGTGCGGCCTCGTCTTTTCTGGTCCAGCGCAGAGCCAATTCCTCGTAATCGCGATGATCATTGTCCCGGCGGGGCAGTTTGGCGGAGGCAATCGCCGCGAAGGGGAGCTCCATTTGCCACCGCGAGGCGGACCCGAATCGACCACTGGTCTCGGCCCTCTGCAGATCGGTGAGGTCGAGCCGGATCGTGTCGTCCTCGGGATCGAGGCTCGGCTGCGCCCGTTTGGCGGAGGTGTGGGCCCGGACCCGCCCGTCGCGCTCGAATTCGAGCAGTTCGAGATCCTCGAGCACCAGGCTTCCGTCGTCCGCGACGCGCCGCCCCGTCCAATGCGCCTTCCAGTAGCGCCCGCTCAGGACGTTTCCGCGTTGCAGCACGCTTTCGAGATCGCGGAGCACGTCCTCGGCGAGTTCCTTGCGAGCGACGAGCCTCGCCCGGGGCATGACCCGATCTTGGAGCCCCGCCAGCGCCACCGTCCCCAAAGCCCCCACCAAGAGGGCCGGCGCGAGCACGCGCCACGGATGTGTTCCCGACGTCTCCAGCGCCCCGTACTCCCCATCCGCCACCAAGCGTCCGTAGGTGAAGATGCTCCCCACGATCACCGCCAGCGGAATGCTCAGATGGAGATTGGCGACCACCTGGTACGTGGTCCACTGGATCACGATCCAAAGCGGGATCGACTCGAAGCGAGTCTGGCCCATCGAAAGCGCGATGGCGATCAGAAAAAACGCCCCCAGCACCACCGAGAGGGCGATCCCCACGTTCACGAAGAGCTCGCGGAGGAGAAAACGGTGGACGATGCTCATCGCGGCCCGGAGGTTATCAAGCCGGCACGGGATGCTCCCTGATGGTTCCGCGGATCACAGGGGCCCGATTTGCCGGGGTGGGCCGAATCGCCCTGCCAGGCCGGGGGTTCGAGCCCGGAATCGTCCCACGATTGGGCGCGAAAGTGGGAACCAATCGGCAGCTCGTGCGTCAGTAGGCACTCCCGATCATTCTGGAGCCAATGATGTCCTTCCGCCTGAGAATGGTGTCGTCGCTGCTCGTTCCAGTCGCCGTCGCGATGTCGGGAGGTCCGGGAGTCGGACAGAGCGCAAGTGATCGGTCGGCGGTGCGGAAGCGGTTCGAGGAACTCGATCAACACGCCCGCGCGGAAATCGGACCCGACTTCCCCCAGTGTGGCAACGGGACGCACCCGGTCGAAAGTCGGCTGATCACCGAGGAGACGGCGAAGCTGTTGGACGCGGAAAGGGGGTTAAGGGGGGCCTGGTTCGACCTGGCCTTGGAGCACAAGCCCAAGGCCAGTCTCGACCCCGCGGTGAAGTGGGCACGGCTCTGTTTGACCGACGCACTGAGGCAGCACTTGGATTCGAAAAGCCCCGAGGACAAGGCCTTCTTGCTGTTCCAGTCGGAACAGCCTCGCCTCGTGGCACGCCTTCGCGGAGCCGCCGCTGCGGGCGACGAGGTGTGGTCCTCGGTGGATTTCTACTTTCCGCTTCGAGCCTTCGAGTCGATAGGCGACTTTTCCTGCGTCGAAGCTCTCCTGCAAATCCCGGCCAAGGCTCGCTCTTTCCGGCTCGATTCCTGGCTGTTCATTGTCGAATCGATCACCGGTTTTGCGCCCACGAGCCCGAAAGACGGGGGCTTGCTTCCAGATCGGGAACGACTGGCAGCCTTCGAGTCGTGGTGGAACTCCGTCCGCGAGCAAACTCCCGCCCAGTCCCGACTCATCGCCGCGAAGCAGCTTCAGATGTCGCGAGCCCAATTTGGGCTTTGGGCGATTGCCCGCCACTTCTCTGATCCGGCCCAGGCCGCAAGCCTGCGTAGCGAGGATCTACAGGCTCTCCTCGAATCCCGCTGGCCCGGAGAGACCATCGACTCCAATGACCAATCCCCCCGCGAACCGAGGGTCGCGCAGCCTTTCTCCTTCGTTCGTGATGCCGCGTTTCTCCTCCTCTTCCATCGGGATCCGGAGTCGGCGATGCACAGCCTCGGCAAGGGCCTCAAGCGCAATCAGGCCGTTTTGGGCCAAGGGATGGACCCGCTTCATGCCGGCCACTTCGGCAACAAGGCTTTCCTCTTCGCGACGCGAGTCTCCCCGGAACTCTACGCGGCTCTCTCGGCGGAAATCCGCAACCCCAAGCACTCGCCTTTTTGCCGGTTTCAGTGGTTGGTGATCCGCGAGCAATTTTTCCCGCCGGCGGAGCGCCAGTGGTTTCATCTCGCCGTCCACGAACTGGTCAAGCACGCCCGTCCCAAGCCAACCATTCAATTCGAAGTCCGCCGCATTCTGCGGGGGATGCCCATGAGAGTCAGTCCCAATCTCTGGCAAGTCGACGAGGAGACCCTCACTTCAACACTCCGTTCAGTCGGGTTGTGAAGTGCGAGGTCAACCGTGCGCGTAGGTGCGGCAGCCAGGCTCCTCGAGTTCCCACCGAGGAGACATCGTGGAGTGGATACCATCGTGGGCCGTCCCGACAGCACTCGGTGCCCAGAGCCTCCTGCCTATGACGACTTCCCTAGCCAAGCCCCGGATCTGGCTGTTCAAGACCGAGCCCGCGGTCTTCTCGATCCAAGACCTGGCAAATTCCCCGGATCAGACCACCTTCTGGGACGGGGTTCGCAACTACCAGGCCCGCAATACCCTCCGGGACGACGTCCAGGTAGGCGACCTCGTCCTCATTCACCACTCCAACGCCGACCCCCCCGGAATCGCCGGAACCGCCCGCGTCGTGAGGGCGGGATACCCCGATCCCTCGGCCTTCGACCCGAAAGATCCGCATTTCGACCCGAAAAGTCGCAAGGAGTCCCCGACTTGGATCGCCGTCGATATCCGGCTCGAGAGCATCTTTCCGGAGCCGATCGGACTGCCGCAGCTCAAGGCGGAACCACGATTGGCGCAGATGGTCTTGCTCCAGCGCGGGAGCCGACTTTCAATCCAGCCGGTCACTGGCCCGGAGTGGGCTATCGTCGATAGAATGAGACGGCCGAAGCGGCGGGGTTGAAGTTCTCCGACAAAGCGGCCAGAGTTCCGGCCGGTTTCCCACCTCGCTCGATACCGTCTGCCCTCCCTTTCAGCGCGATGACCATGCCCACGGAAGAAAACCTCCCAGAACAAGACGCCACCCTCCTCCAGTGGGTGCTCCGAACTCTCCGCTCCGATCCCGAAGCCAGCTACAAAGACGTCCGGAAAGAAGCTCGCTCCGCCGTCGGCCTGACTTTGAGTCGCCGCATCTGGACTTCGGCCCGCCGCGAACTCGGCCTGTCCACGGTGGACGAGGGAGACGGAGATGAAGGCGGCGCCCCGCCTCCCGCTCCTGGCCGCCCCATGGACGATCAGGGTTTCCAACCGCGGCGCCCTTACGAACAGGACTTCCGCCGCCCGCCCCGCCACGAGCCGCCGCCCTGGTCGAGGCCGGACCGCCCCGAGCGCCCCGCCCCCAACTTCGACGCCGCCGCGGACGCCGACCGCCGCCGCGCCCCGGCCTGGATGCAGCCTTCCCGCTCCCCCTGGGAGCGCCCGCCGGAGCCCGTTGTCGAGCCGGCGCCGATCGATCAACAGAAGAACATCATCCAGCAGGCGCGCAGCGCGATCGAATTCATGGTCGAGTACCTGCGCAGCGTCAACCGCGAAGCGGCCTTCGCCGAGGTCCAAGACGCCGCCTCCCGCGCCGGCTTCAGCGTGTATCCCACGACCTTCGGTCGCGCTCAGGCGATCCTGGGGATCGTCGAGGCCCCGAAGCCGGTCATCACCGCTCCAGTGGTCGAGGCACCCAAGATGCCGCCGCTGGCGCCACCCACGAACCCCACTCCCACCAAGGGCAAAGACGTGCTGGTGGTGAGCGATGCCATTCAGGGCATCAACACCTTCTTCAAGACCCTGGATCGGATGGAGAAGGATCGTTCGAAAATGCGGGATATGACTCGCCAGATGCTCGACACCGTGCGCAACGCTCTCTATCCCGCGCCCCCCGCTCCCACGGAGTGACCGCCAAACCCGGGGATATTTCCCGGCCGCGCGCGGGACTTTTCGCGCCAATGCTCGGGGGCCTGACGCAGTCGACCGGATGAGCGGATCCGGTGCTTCCCCCATCTCCGGCTCACCCCAATTGAGGTTGCCCTATCCCCCTCTCAAACGAGCCGGGGAGGAGCGGGCCTACTTTCCCGCTCCTCCCCAGCCGTGCGATCGCAAGATCGAGTGATCAGCCTCCGCGGGCGATCTCGGAGATCTTGCCGAGCGCTGCGCGCAGCGTCGCCACTTCCTTCTCGAGCTCGCGGACGTGGGCAATGACGCCGTGCACCGCCGCGGCGGGGTCGTTCATGCGCGAAACCGGGCGACCGGCCGGACGGCCGGGGCCGCGCGGAGCCGCGCCACTCGCGGGCGGACGACCAGGACCACGCTTGCCGGGCGGACGGCCGGGACCGCGCTTACCCGGCGGACGACCGGGACCGCGCTTGGCAGCGGGCGTGGCCTTGCCGAGACCGAGCTGCTTCTTCGCGTAGCCGATGATCAACGGATAGACATTGATCTTCTTGGCCTTTCCGAGCGACTTGAGTTCGCCCATGCTGATGTCGGGATTCTTCTTCATGTTCTCCACGACAAAAGCAATGGCCTCTTCTCTCACACCAGCCATGGATATCTCCTTGAATTCCGGCGGAATTCTGGAGCAACCCAACTCGGGTCAACCCAGCCGCCGCGGATCGACGGGCCGATCCTTGGTCGGATCATAGCCCTCACGGGGATTTCAACCACCCCACACCAATAAATAGTCCTCCCGGGAATTCCTTACCGGCCGGATTCCGGAATGCCTGGCGGGCTTATTCCTCACTTCGGGGCTGGTGCCATCATCCGCCGGAATGCCGCCGCCACTTCGGCCGTGATTTTCGCGACGTCGCGGAAGGCCGATTCGGCACGGTTCCGAGCATCATCCGCGAACGCGGAGTCGCCGGAATAACCCTTCAAATTGGTGAGGACGTTGTAAAGCGCCCCTTCAGCCGCGGCCAGGGCACAGGACCCGGCGGTAGCGGCATCGCTGGCCGCATTGGGATTCCCGATCGGAAGCATGTCCTGGGCGAGTTTGGCGGCCGAGACACATTGGGTGACCACCCCCAAGGGGACCTGGATCGCCTGGCGGGTCGCCGCATCCAACACTCGAGTTCGATGCTCGATTTCGGCCGGGGTCGATTTCGGAAGCCGCGACGCCTCCATGAATCGGTCGAAAGCCTCGGTGTCTTCATCGATGGCACGGAGCATCCGCGTCTTCAGCGCCTGCGCGGAATTGGCCAGGACATCCGCGGCGGCAAAATGGGCCTCCGAGCCCTTTCGGCCTACCGTCAAATTCCCCACCATCGAGGTCAATGCCGCCGACAGCGAGGCGACGAGAGCCGCGACGCTCCCCCCGCCCGGGGCAGGCGAATCACTCCCCAGTTCGTCCACAAAGGCCTTGAGCGAGAGCTCGGAAAGCGACCGACCCTTGGGTTTGAGCCGATTTTCAATGATGCGGGTCTTCGGATCGAACGCCGCCAGATCGCCGAGCCCCAGGCTCTGAATGGCGGTTTCGATCAAGCGGTCCTCGGACACGCCGGTACACGCCGCCTGCCTCTGTAAATAGTGCCGACCAGCCGCGAGCAGGGCGGACTTGGGGACCAGACCCACCAATTCGGACCCGGTCACCCGGAGTCCGAGTTTCCGTGCCTCTTCGTCGCAGGTGTCAAAGACCTGATGCAGACCCGAGACCTCGTAATCCGTGAGGTTGATGGAGACCTGAGCCCGGCCGTACTCTTCGATGAACCACCCGACCGCTTTCACATTCTTGAGGCGGCCCGGCTTCATGACTGAAGCCCCCTGCGCGTCTTTGACGGGTTTCCCGTCCGGACCCTTCACCGGCCGCCCCTGTTCCCGGATTTCGAGGGCTATCTCCTGGGCAAGCTTCTTCGCGCGGGTGTTCAGATTCACGTTGTAGGCGATGAGAAACTTGCGAGCTCCGATGACCGTGGCGCCGGACTTGGCATCGAACTGCGCCGGTCCAAAGTCCGGTTTCCATTCCGGCTGGAGGATCTTCTTCGCGAGCCCCTCGTATTCGCCAGCTCGAATGTCCGCCAGGTTGCGTCGTGCCGGCGAGGCTGCCGCGGCTTCGTAAAGATAGACCGGAATCTTCAATTCCCGGCCCACCCGCTCGCCGAGCCTACGGGCGAGTTCGGCGCACTGCTCCATCGTGATCCCCGATACCGGGACGAACGGACAGACATCGGTGGCGCCGATACGCGGGTGCTCGCCCTGGTGGCGACTCATGTCAATGAGCTCTTGGGACGCCTTGATGCCGCGGAAGGCTGCTTCGAGCACAGCCTCCGGGTGACCGACCAGGGTCACCACGGTTCGGTGCGTGGCCTGACCGGGGTCAATATCGAGCACCGTGGCCCCTTCGACACTCCCCAAGGCCGCCGCGATGCGATCGATGACTCCGCGGTCCTTGCCTTCGCTGAAATTGGGCACGCACTCGACGATGACGGGTTCACTCATGGGCAGTCCTTTTCGAGAGGCGCGCGAACCGATGATCCGGCCGGTCCGAGCGGGCGGAAACTAGCCGCCCCCCCTCCTCTGTGCAATCACGGAAGCAGGCTCGTACGCCAGGCCCGCGGCGGGGGGTGCGTGGGGCTTTCGCGCGAGAACGGCTCGCCCTCGAATTCGACTAACACGCGCGTCCCCGGGATCGCGTTCAACTCGATGGGCGTCACTTCCCCGCTGCGAACCGACCCTTTGGAAAACAACTCGCCTTCCGACGATCGGACCCGCAGTCGGCCAGAGCTCACCGAAGGTGGCAGGAATACCGTGGCCTCGCAGTTCACGCGACCGCCGAGGGCATTCCGAAGATCGCGCACAAACGGCCGCATGAAGAGGAGCGGCCCGTTCGAGTGTAAATCGCTGCCATCGTTCAGCCGCAAGCTGCAAAATCGTCGCGTTTCTCTCGGCAACCAACCGGTGGCGACACTACTGACTTGGAGTGTACCGGCACCGGGCTCCAGCCACCGCATTCCCACTCCACCGGGATCCCCGCCTATTTCCGCGGCCTGAACCCACTGGCTTCCCTCCACCCGTCTAGCGACTCCGAGGCCACGATCGAATGCCTCGGACCAAACCGGTCGCCAGGTAGCCGGCGCCGGAGCCTCGAGAATTGCGGATCCTTCGGGGGAACGATCCGGCCCTAGTGCGAAGCGGACCGCGCGGCGCTTGCCCGCGTCTCCCCGCACCCGCTGACGCGCGGGCTCCCGGAACGGACTTTGAAACGCCACCAGCGAGGCCGTCATGCCGGCCGGCACATAGCTCTCACCCGATCCGGAATCGAGGAGCCACGCCGCCTCGCCCCCGGGTAGCTTCAGGGTTTCGAACCGCGACGGGAGATCGTGCCCATCCAGCGCCAGCAATCGAACCACCCCGGGAATGCGGCGACCGGTCTCGGTGGCCACGATTTCGATGGACAACTCCGTCGCCGGAATGATGGCCGCTCGCAGCACTCGACAACCCGCGAGGCTCGCCTCGAGCTCCCAGGTTTGGGGTTCGAGATTGATCGGAAGCGCTTCGTGCACGCGGCGATGGCGAGGCATGCCATCGCGGTCGGAGATGCCCCCGATCTCAGCCCCCCCTCGTCGGACGGCGATGCGCGCCCCCGGGGCGAGCTGCACTTCCAATTCGAGGATGGTCGGGGTCAGGGTCGCCGGGAGCGTGAGCGAGTAAGGCTGGTCCAGCGAAGGCTCGCCCGTCGCAATTTCCTGGCCGAACATCGAGGCGACCAAGAGGCAGACCCCGGTCAGTTGGGAGACGACTCGGTTCCGGATTTGAAGGATGCTCGAATGCGCGCCAGCCATTCCTTGCCGTCCTGCTCCGTCACCGGCGGTTCGGAATCCGCCGTGACCATCTTGAACCGCTCCATCCCGATGTCCTCGATGAAACGGCTCGGAACTCGGGTTTCGGCTTTGCCGAAGCGCTGCCGCTCCCGGGCGTAACTCACATGGAGGTGGCGTCGCGCCCGCGTCAGTCCTACATAGAAAAGCCGCCGCTCTTCTTCGATGCCCTTGCCCGGGGTGGCGGCGGCATCGTCCTCGTCATCGAGCGAACGGGTGTGGGGCAGGGTTCCCTCTTCGACACCGACGATGAAGACCACGGGATATTCGAGGCCCTTGGCGGCGTGCATGGTCAACAGGGTGACTCCCGGTTTTTCCTGTTCCTTCTTGCCGCGGTCGGGCTCGGATTCGAGCGACAATTCGGTGAGCCATTTCACCAGATCGGTACCCGACGCGGCCTTGGCCATATCGACGACCTCGTCGACAACTTTGAGGCGCGCCGTGAGCTCGAGCGGATCCTCGATGGTCTGCCGCACATGGTGGGCGTATCCCGACTTTTCGACCAGCTCGGCAAATGCGGCGCCGATTCCCGACCGGGCGGTGGTCTCGCGCAGGCCTTTCAACAGATCGAGCAGGGCTCGCCCCCCTTCCCTCGCCGCGGCGGGAATATCGGCCTGGTGTTCGTCGAGCATTTCTACGAGGGGGGCCCGCTTGGTCGCGGCGAAGGCCATGAGCTTCTCGAGGGTGCCCCGGCCGAGGCCTCGGGCCGGCACGTTGGCGATGCGCATGAACGAACCGTCGTCCTTCGGATTGGCCGCAAGCTTCGCGTACGAAAGCAGGTCGCGGACCTCGCGGCGATCGAAGAACGACGAGGTGCCGACGACGCGGTAGGGAATCTGGCGGCCGCGGAGCGCTTGTTCCAACGGTCGGCACTGCCGATTCGCGCGGAACAGGACGCACAGATCCTCCCACTTCAATCCCGACCGCTGCTTGTAGCGAAGCAGGCAGCTCGCGATCCAATCAAGCTCGTCTTTTTCGTCTTCGGCCACGTAGAGCTCGACGGGCGGGCCGTCTTTGGTCTCGGACCACAACTTCTTGTCGTGACGGTGCTGATTCTGCGCGATGAGGAGGTTGGCGAGATCGAGAATGGCGGTGGTCGAACGGTAATTCTGCTCCAGCGCGACCGTCTTGGCGCCGGGAAAGTCCTTCGCAAACCCGAGGATGCGCTCCGAGTCGGCACCCCGCCAGCCGTAGATCGATTGATCATCGTCGCCGACGACGCAGAGATTCGCGCGCGGCATCGCCAAGTGCCGGAGCAAGCGGTACTGCGTGCCGTTGGTGTCCTGGTATTCGTCGACCAGGAGGTACTGCCAGCGATCGCGCAAAGTGCGCAAGACCTCCGCGTCCTTTTCGACGAGGAGCAGCACCTTGAGAATCAAGTCGTCGAAGTCGAGGAGGCGGCGGCGGAACAGCTCCTCCTCGTAGCGCTGGTACACGTGCGCGAGGGAGACATCGAGGTCATCCTCCGCCCGATCCTCCGCTTGATCGGGAGTCAGGGCCGCGTTTTTCCACATCGAGATTTTGAAGTGGGCGGCGCGAGGGTGCATCCGGTCGCGACGGATTCCCGCCTCGCGCAAGAGGTCGGCGATCAACTCGCTTTGGTCCGCCGAATCGGCGATCGTGGTTTCGCGGGAGTAGCCGAGCCGGTGACCAAATTCCCGCAGAAGCCGCAGGCCGAGTGCATGGAACGTGCTGACCACCATGCCACTGACATCCGTGCCCTCAAGCACGGTGTGCACGCGCTCCCGCATCTCGCGGGCCGCCTTGTTGGTGAAGGTCAAAGCCAGGATGGCCTCCGGCCGAACCCCGATGGCAATCAACTCAGCGATGCGGCAGGTGACAACCCGCGTCTTGCCCGTGCCCGCCCCCGCCAGGACCAAGAGTGGCCCCGCGGTGGTGCGAACGGCCAGGCTCTGTTCACGATTCAAGCCGCTGAGATGGCGATTCCTGGACATCGGGGCGGGAACATAGCAGCCGCTTCGCGCTCCCCGAAAAGCCGTCCCGGCGCGCCGCTTTCGTGCGCTCCGGCGCGCCGCCGATAGCTTCGGGATCATGCGCAAATTTCTGATCATCGGCGCCATCGTCGCCGTCGTGATCTCCTCGGGAGTGCTGAAGCGGGGCGGAAGTGGTCATGCTTCGTTCCAGCCCTACGACGAGGCCGCGGTCGCCCAATCGACCTCCTCCGGCAAGGCCTATGTCGTGTTTGCCACCGCCGATTGGTGAGGCGCCTGCAAACACCTGGAGGGAGGTGCTCTCTCCGATTCGTCCGTCAAGAGCCTGCTCGATCAGATGAACCGCTACGTGGTCGACTACAGCGAGCGCGGCCAGCGCGAGGGAGCGCTGCTTCAATCTCACGACGTTCGCGGTCTGCCGACGTTGATCTTCTTCAACGGATCCGGAGAGGAAGCGGGGCGCATCGTCGGGGGTCGACCGGCTCCGGAAGTTGCCGCCGTGGCGCGACGCGCGCTCGGCCAGTGAGCCCGCGCCGAGAGCCCGGTCAGCGCCCCCGGGCTATGATCGCCTCCGCGATCCGCACCGCATTGAGCGCCGCCCCGACCCGAAGCTGATCGGCGCATGCCAACAGCGCAAATCGGCGGGTGCATCCTCGCCCATCGAGTGCAACGGCCGGGTCAGGTCGAATCCGACCGACCCAAACATCGTCGGTGCCGGTGGCAAGCCGCGGAGTTGGGAATTGGTTTCGAGCGCGGTCATCCCGAATTCGAAGGCCGCCCTGGCTCAGGGTCAAAACGACTTGATCGACGCTGACCGCCATTCCGAGTTCGACGACGATGGACTCGAGGTGGGCTCGTTCGACGGGGACCCGCAAGCACGTCGGCGTGATCGCCAAACTCGGCGTCCCCCAAATCCGACGTGTCTCTTCGATGATCTTGCGCTCTTCTCCATTGACCCCCGAGTCGAGTTCGACCTCGGAGTCGTGACTGAAGACGTTGAAGGCGCAGCTCTCGGGAAAGACTGAGGGGGGTTCCGGCGACTGCGAGAGCCGCGCCTGGGTTTGTGACCACAGCGCGCTGAGCCCGGCCTGCCCAGCCCCGGAAACCGCCTGGTAGGTCGAGAGGATAATGCTGTCGATTCCGAAGGCTGCTCGCAGCGGTTCGAGGGCCCGTACGAGCAAAATCGCCGAGCAGTTGGGATTGGCGATGACCGATTCGCCAGACCAGGCCGGGTCGTTCACCCCCGGCACCCAGAGGGGGACCCTGGGATCGGCGCGGAACGCGCTGGAATTGTCGATCACGATCGCGCCCGCCGCGCGGGCTACCGGGGCGAGGCGCTGGGCAACGTCCGCCCCCGCGCAGAGGAAAACCAGGTCGAGGCCGGCGACGAAGTTCGCGGAGGCCTCGGCCAGGATCAACTCCGCATTCCCGTAGGAGAGGGTCGAGCCCGAAGCCTCGGACGAAGCGGCAACTCGGAGAAGAGAGGGGGGAACGCCGCGCGCCGCGAGGATGCTCAAAAGCTCCCGACCGACGACTCCCGTAGCGCCGACCACTCCGATCTTGGTCTGATTCAGGTTCACGATTCTCCTCCTTGCCGCGTAATTCCGAGACTCGCTCCGACGAGGGGCGCGACCTTTGGCAGTCTCCGAATTCGGGGCGCCGGACTCCCCGAGGCGGATTCATCCCGCGGCCCGCGATCCTGACGGGGGACCCCGGCCTTCACCAATGCCTGATCGAGATCATCCATGAGGTCGCGCTCGTGTTCGAGTCCGATGGAGAGGCGCACCAGATCTTCCGGAAATGACCGGGCGCGCCGAACTGCGGTCGGCACGCTCGCATGCGACATCCGTCCCGGCACACTCGCCACCGAATGCACACTGCCAAAACTCACCGCGATCGAGAATTGCCGCAGACTCTCGACCAGGCGCCAGGCCCGTTCGGGATCGCCCGCAAAGAAGCTGATCACCGCCCCGGATCCCGAGGATTGGCGGCGGTGCTTGAGTCGGGTCGGGTGCCCCACCAATCCGGGATAGAGCACTCTTCCCGGACCGAGTTCGCGGGAGAGCCACCGGGCGATTTTTCCCGCCGTCCGCGCTTGGTGATCCAAGCGCACCGCGAGGGTCTTCATGCCGCGCAGCAACAGGAACGAATCAGAGGGAGCGAGGGCGGCGCCTTCAGCGTTTTGGACGAACCCAACATGCCGCGCGAGGGCCTCGTGGCGAGTAGTCACCACACCCGCGCTCACATCGCTGTGACCACAGAGGTACTTCGTGGCCGAATGCACGACCGCATCCGCCCCGAGATCGAGAGGCCGCTGCCAATACGGCGAGACCGCGGTCGCGTCTACCACCAAAAGGGCATCCGCGGCGTGGGTCAGGCCCGCGAGGCGCCGCAAATCACAGGCTCGCAGAAGGGGGTTGCTCAACGACTCGCAGAAGACCATCCGAGGCATTGCTGCCAACGCCCGCTTCGTCGCTCGGAGCGAAGTCAAGTCGGCGTAGTCGACCGTGACCCCGAAGGGCTCGAGCGAGTTCGTGAACAGCCGGGATGTTCCTCCGTAGAGGTCGATGTCGGCCAAGAGCCGGTCATTCGGACGCAAGAACCGCAACACCGCGGTGAGGGCCGCCAACCCGCTCGCAAAAGCAAACGCCTGACCGCCGCCTTCCAAAGCGGCCATTTGGGATTGGAGCACACTCCGCGTGGGATTCCCGGAACGGGAGTAGTCGTACTCGCCCAATTCGCACGCGCTCTCCTGATCGAAGGTAGCGGTTTGGTAGATCGGGGTTGCCGAGGGCGACCACGGATCTCCCGGAGCTGCGTCGAAGCGCACACATTGAGTCCGGATATTCATGATGTCCTCCAGGGCTCGTCGGTGGATGCGAGAGCAAGCGCGACCACGGGATCTCCTTCCGCTCGGCGCGAGGCGCGCCTTCGCAGAGCGTACAGATCGCCCATGATCGACTCGGTGGTGGGCCATCGGCCGGCGCCGCGACCCCGAAGCACCAGGGCGGAATGGCCTTCCGCGGCGAACACCACCACGTTGTCGGCCCCTGCCACCTCGGCCAGAGGTGAATCGGAGCTCACGGTCTCCAGACGAACTGAAGTGCGGATGATCGTGCTGCACACTTCCAGCCGCGCCACTTGCCGAAGTGCGACGCCGCACGGGGGTTCGGCCCGGGCCAATGCACTCCGAACGTCGCCGCCCGCGATCTCGACGCTAGCCGGATCAACCCACTGTCCGGTCATCGCATGGGTGAGAAGCACCAATTTGTCGGCAGCGTCTCGCCCGCTCAGATCCCGACTCGGGTCGAGTTCGGCGAACCCCCGGCGTTGCGCTTCCTGGATCGCCGCCTCCAGGCTCGTGCCCCGGGCCAAACGATCGAGGACGAAGTTGCTCGTCCCGTTGAGCACCGCGGTCACCGAATAATTCGCCCGCCTCCGCGCCCAGCGCGCGCCGACTTCGAGCACGGGAACGCCCCCGCCCACCGCCGCGGAATAGAGAAACGGAACCGCGCGCGACCGGGAAATTTCCGTGAGCGCGGGCCCCGCCTCTGCCACCAAGCTCTTATTGGCAGTGACCACCGACTTGCCGCGGCGCAGCGCATTGGCCACGAGCCCCAAGGCCGGGTCGGTGCCACCCAGTACCTCGATTAGCACGTCCCAAGGCCTGGTCAACAGCGCGCGCGAGTCGGTGATCACAAGCGCCGGGCGCAGCGACACGCCGCGGGGGAGTTCACGATTACGCAGCAGCACCCCCACCAGCTCAAAGGACCGAGGATCGGCCAAAAGGCGCGACGCCACGCCCTGGCCCACCGTCCCGAAGCCCGCGAGGGCCACCCGCAGAGGAGGTGTCTTCTTCTGGCCGCGACGTTCGTCGAATCTCGTCGCGAGCGCTCCCACGCGAGTTCCCCAGTCCTTCTGGAGGCCGCCGATCTCGATCGTCTGCTCGGCCGCTTCGGCCCATCGCACGGCCTTGGCCTGCAGGATCCGCCCGTCCAAGGCGAGGGCATCTCGCGAGTGCGCGGTGCGAAATCGCTTCGCGCTCACTCCGTCCGGACCCGCCGGGTCCCGGTCGAAGAGTGCATCCACATCCTTCACGAGGCGGCAACGTCGCGCCTTCAGGGAGTGGGCCAAGAACACCGCCGTCAAATCCGAGCCTCCGCGACCGAGCAGGCGGGGTTCGCCGCGCGCATCCTCGGCGACGAATCCGGGCACCACGACGACCCCGACTTCGGCCAATGCGCGGAGGAGTCTTCGTCGATCGACCCTGACCGGAGCGGCATCCTCGGTGCCGCCCTCGGCGAGCAAACGCATGGTCGCGACATCGAGACAGCGGTGGGGAATGCCCGCGCGATCGAGCACGAGCCCGAGACGGGCTACCGCGGCCCATTCTCCCTGAGCGATATAGCGGGCCGTGTCGGGGCCAGGCTCTCCGGATCCCAATTGACGGGCCTCCTCGGACCGGCGAGTGGTCTCCCCTTCGTAGGCCGACAGAACCGCGAGCACCCGATCCCCAGCGCGTCGGAATCGGTAGATTTCGTGGACCACCGATGGCAGGTCGGCATCCGCTCTCAGAATCGAACTGCCGAATTTGAGAACGGTCAAACGGCGCGGCATGGGACCACCTCCTCCCGCTCGCTCGCGGATGCAGTGCGCAGCGCCTGCTCCAAATCGGCGATCAGATCCTCGGCACTCTCGAGGCCCACGCTCAGGCGCACGAGCCCGTCGGAGATGCCGATCTGGGCCCGCTCGAGCGGAGGGACATCGGCGTGGGTCATAGACGCGGGATGAGTGACCAGAGTCTCGACGGCGCCGAGGCTTTCGGCTCGGATGGCGAGGCGAAGGCTGTTCATGAACGCGATTCCCGTCGATGAGCATTTCAATTCGAAGGCCAGAACGCCGCCGTGGGCTCCCGCGTGTTGACGCTGGGCGAGATCAAAATCCGGGTGCGACCGCAATCCTGGATAGAAGACCCGAGCCACATCGGGCCGCGACTCGAGCCACTCCGCAATCCGAAGCGCCGCCGCGCTGTGCGCGCGCAGGCGAAGAGGCAACGTGGCGATGCCACGCAACGTCAGCCAGGCATCGAAGGGTTTTTGAATTGCCCCGAGGCTTTTTCTCACGAAGCGCAGTCGCTCCGCCAGAGCCGCATCGCGAAGGACGATCGCACCCCCGGTCGCGGTGTTGTGGCCTTCGACGTGCTTCGTGGTGGAGTAGAGAGACAGGTCGGCGCCGAGTTCAAGCGGCTGCTGCAACGCCGCAGTCAGAAAGGTGTTGTCGACCGCGAAGAGGACCCCGGCCGCTGCCGCCACCCGCGACAACGCCACGATATCGACGAGCTCGAGCGTCGGATTGCTGGGCGTTTCGACAAAAATGAGGCGGGTGCGATCCGTGACGGCGCGCGCCACTTCGTCAGGTTTCCTGGCGTCGACGAAGCTCGCCCGGATACCGAGCGGGATCAGGAACTCACGCACGAGGCGCGTCGTCCCTCCGTAGACCGCCTGCGCGCAAACGAGGTGGTCCGAGGCCCGGAGGCACGCGAGGAACAGCGCCGTTTCCGCGGCGAGCCCGCTCGCGAACGCCACCGCGAAAGGCGCCGCTTCGAGGCTCGCCAGTCTGGCCTCGAGGGCACTCACGGTGGGATTGGAAGCCCGTGAATAGGTGTGTGCCACGCGGGCGCCGATCGTCGGCTGGGCGTAGGTCGTGGATTGGACGAGCGGTTCCACCACCGCGGCGTCGCAAGAAGAAGAGGCGCCCCCGCGGACGCTTCTCGTCTCAAAACTCAGGCTCGAGTTCGCCATGTGCCGTGACTCCTCACGGCATCAAGACGCGGCTGAATGCGAAGAAGGGACCGCCCACTCGGGTGGTCGTTTTTGCCTTCCAGCGCGGGAAAACCCGCCGTGGCCGCATCGGAACACTCTTTCGAGGTTCCCGGCACCGCGACTCGCCCAAGGGGGGTCGAGCTCGGTTGCCGCCTGAACGGGTGCCCGCTCAGGACTCTTGATGCACGGGGGACGATAGGCGCGAGCTTTGGACCACACAAGTCCGGCTTCGGCGGCGCACTCTCATGGGCCCGCCGGCCCCACGGATCGGCTTGGCCCCTTCCAGCCCCCGACTCGATTCTTGCATTCGTGGAACGAGGTCCGTACAATGGACTCGCCACCATATGGATTCTGGTACATCACCATGGCCATGAGTTGGGAGGTGTTGTTTCATGACGAATTTTCGGCCGAGTTTCTCGCTCTCGACGAAGAAGTGCAAGTGCAGCTTTCCAAACGGGCAGGCTTACTTGGAAGAATGGGGCCGTCGCTCGGCCGACCGTATGTCGATACCTTGAAGGGATCGACATACGGAAACATGAAGGAGCTCAGGTTCGATGTCAGAGGGGAGGTTTGGAGAGTGGCTTTCGCATTCGATCCCAATCGGCGTGCCGTGGTCCTCGTAGCCGGCGACAAACGCGGGACGAACCAGCACCGCTTTTACGCCAACCTCATCTCGATCGCGGATCGTCGTTTCGAGTCCCACCTGACCGGCCTCAAGACAGATGGAGATTGACCATGCCTAAGCGTCTCGAAGAGATCCTCGCGGAACTGCCGCCCGCGCGACGGGCACGAATCGAGAGAGAAACCGAGAAATTGATCGCCGAGGAGATGGCGCTTCGCGACCTACGGAACGCCGTGGCCCTCACGCAGACCAAAATGGGCAAGCTTCTCGGAATCGGTCAGGACAGCGTGAGCCGCCTCGAGCAACGATGCGACCTCTTGGTCTCGACCCTCCGGGGCTACATCGAAGCCACGGGCGGCCGCCTGAGACTGATCGCGGAACTCCCTGATCGGCCCGCCATCGAGCTGGTCGGCCTGAGTACCCTCATACCGCTGAAAAGACCCGCCAAGCGATCTGGAGTGAAGCGATCCAAGCGACCCAAGAGAACCGTCCGGTAGACACGATCGGGGAGCGCTTCCCCAGGGGCTGCCACGCGGATGCCCCAGTGGAGGCGTGGAGTGCACCCGATGAACCGTGGAAGGCCATCAAGAACTGGCTCAAAACCCCAATCCTCGCATTTGGTCCCAAGCGCGAAACCTCACGCGGCGCCATCCGTCCAGGCAAGCACCCCGAGCGCTCATTCGTCACTATCATGGGAATCGCTATGCATCTCCGCTCCGTCGCTCGCTCTCTCTCATCACTCGGGTTCTTGGCAGTAGCCCTCTGCGCGCAGACGCCCCCGGAATGGAAGAAGCTGACCACCTCCGGTCCGTGGGCAATTCCCGAGGACGCCGACGGGCTCGCGGCCGAAATCGTCGTGCTCGTGATCGACGGATCCAACGGCAAGCCGATTCCGGGCGCCACGCTCAAAGTGATCGAGGAACCTGGCGAAGCCATCGCCGACCGGATGCCGCGGCTTGCCGAGGGGGTGACCGACGCAGACGGCTGGACGCACGTGAAACTCCCGGCGCGCGCCGCCAAGGCCGCCGACTGGACGATCATCGAAGCGCCGGGATTCGCGCCGCAGGTGAACTTCGGGTTGCTCCCGGATCACCCCACCGTCCTCGTGCCGGGTCGCGACGTGGAGGTCCTCGTACTCAACCATCTGGACAAGCCGGTGGCGGGAGTCCGCATCGAGTACTTCCAAGGTTGCGGCCATGTGCCTCACTTGCGCGTAGCGATGTCCGACGACAGCGGACGTGCCGTCATTCCTTGCATCGACCCGAGTGAAGGCGAGATCTGGCCGGTCAAGGCCGGCTATCAAAGCGAGTACTTCGATCTCACCGCGGCGGACGAGGGCCCAGTCAAGATTTCACTGCGACCCGCGAGCACTGTCCGCGGGATCCTGCGCGAATGGGACGGAACCCCCGCCGCCGGAATTCTGGTCGGAGCGCCCAACTGCCACCGCGGGCCATGGACCCTCACCAACGCCGAGGGCCGCTTCGAGCTCGCGGGCGCCGAGGTGGCGGCCTCGGTGACCGTCAAGCGCAAGTTTGACGATCGTCTCCCCGCTCTCATGTTGGAACGAGGCGAGGAGGACTGCGATTTCCGCGTGACGCTGCCCAAGCCCGGTGAGGACTACGAACTGCCGAGCCAACCGGTTGATGTCACGGTCCGTGACGCGTCGGGTCCGGCTCAAGGCATCCTCGTGACCTTTGTCCGCGCCCAGGATGGGGCTCAGTTTGGGAATGCCACCGACGCCGAGGGCCAGGTCACGGTGGAGGCACCCCCCGGGAAGGGCCTGTGGATCCTCGGAACGCCCCTCGGCTTTCACCGGCGCAAGGTCGTTCCCGGCGAAGTGGGAGCCGAGACGGGAGCCGTGAGCTTCGAAGTGGAGCGATTGCCCACCTTCACGGTCAGTGCAGACTCCCTGTTAGGACGACCTCGTACGGAGGACGAACTGTGGGAGAAAGGAGACGGCTCGGAAGAGGCTCCGATTCTCGCCGTGCAGTTGATGAACGCGACCTCGGTGATGGACATCAAGGACCTGGTTCGACAACAACAACCGATCCCCGTTCCTGATGGCCAGTCCTCGATCGGCATCCTGGTCCGCGATTCCGGGTGGCAGCACTTTCCGGTGGCGCCGCAGGGTTCACCCGCAACTCTGCCGATTCGGTTGATCACTCCGCCTCGAGACCGTCCCTTGGAGCAAGTGCCCGAAGTCGATGAACCGACGGCCGAACTGCGAATCCAGGATGCGATGCAGCTTCCTCTCGAGGACGTCTCGGTGACCGTCTTCACGAAGAAGGGCGCCTACGCGGCCCGCACCGACGAATTCGGCGGCCTGAACAGTCGGCCGGGCGTGTATCAACTCCGAGGCGCCGGGCTTCGGATCGAACCGATCTCCGAGACCGTCGCGTGGTACGCCGTGGGTGATCCCTCCAAGCAGCCCAAGCTCACCGTCCCCGCCGGAGAAATCGCGGTGGAGGCGCCACCCGGCTTCGAGCTGGGAAGCGCCACGATCTACGTGAACGGGATTCCCGTCGACGGGCACGGAAGTTCATGGGTCGCGCGCTGGCTGCCGGCAGGGCGGTACCGGATCATCGTCACGGCAAGCGGCATCCCGCCGTACGAGACCGAGGTCACCTTGGCGGCCGGCCAAAAGCTAACCCTCGCCCCGCCCAAGCTTTAGGAACCGACTTCGGGAAGTTCCGGGTCGGGCCAATCACAGGAAAGGCCGTCACGCGGCGCGGCTTCTCGGGCACGGGAGGAGGCCAACCGCCGTTCACCGCGACCGACGCTACGGTGGGGCGGTCGATCAGAGCCCGAATCCGCGTCGGTCTTCATTCGCCCCCCGGGAAAGCCCCGCCTTCCACCCTCCCTCCGGCGGTGGGGCCTTGGTTTTCATGAAATTCCCGCGAGGTTCGGCCGTACCAAGAGCGACCCATTTTCGACTGTCGACTCTTATGCTCCGACTCACGCCTCGCTACGCCGCGCTACTCCTCATTTGGGCTCTCGGATCTTCCGTTCATCCCCTCTTCGGCCAGGAGGAGCCCAAGCCCGCTCCGCCGCCCGCCAAGACGGCCGGAACCCTCAAGATCCTGAGACAGAAGTTCGACGAACACGCCGAGGCCGTCCTCGGTAGCGCGAAGGACAAAAAGAAGGCCCAAGAGATCGCCGACAGCCTGCTCAAGTACGACTGGTCGGGTGTGGACATCCCCAAGGCCACGAGCGACTACGTCGGCGAAAAAGAGTTGGCACTCCTGAACGGGAAGAAGATCGCTTGGGACTACGACGGCCTACCTCCGAGCGTGCGTCGCACCACCACCGACGCGGTTTGGAATGACTGGCTCGCCCCGACCCTCGAAGCGGCTCGCGGCGACCTCGGCGATATCACCAACAAACGCATCTCGGCGGGCAAGCGGATGACCTCCGCCAGGGTGCGGTTTCGGGTGCTCGCGAAAGTCCTCTACGCCGTGCTCGGCGACATGAGCTACCGACTGCGATACGTGTCGAAAAAAGATCAGGAGAGGCTGCACGAAATCCTCCGCCCGGCTTGGAAGGACTTCCGACTCGACACGGTCATGAAGTCCGCGCTCTACGAGTATTTGCCCCTCGGGGTTTACTTTCGCTACGCCGCCTGGGTCGGAGATCCCCATGTCTTCGATCAAATCAAGTACATGTTCAAGCAGTACTTGGAGAAGCCGCACCCTTCCTACGAGGGGCCGCTGGTCGAAACCGCTCTGGCGCTCGGCACCTTTGTCACGGACAAGATGGGCTTCGAGGCGGAGAAGGAGCGCATCGAGCTGATCAAGTCGCTCTTGACCGAGGGCGCGATCCCGGATTCGGTCCGCTCGATTCTTCGCGACTCCAAATGATCAAGGGTGGATGAGCGCCACCGTCACTTGAGCCGGCCCGTGCACTCCGATCGTCAGGTCGTTTTCGATGTCCGAGGTGCGACTCGGTCCGGTCACGAAGAGCAGTTGCGAGGGCAGCGCGTCCGCCGAGAATCGGCTCAGGGCGGCGGCGAGGTCAGGGATGATTCGAGACTCCGGCAAGAGCACCAGATGGTGGCGCGGCAACAAGCTGGTCACGCGCGGACGGTCCTGGCTCGCGGCCAAGACCACCGATCCGGAGGCGGCCACTCCCAACATCGCGGAGGTGATGCCATACGCCGCCGCTTCCGCACTGCGCCGGTAGTCACTTTCCGAAGCGTCCTGAGGGCACTCACCGCCGCGACGGTTCTGGAGCCAGGCTTCGGCTCCCGTGTCGGAAAACTCGGAGGGATTCCACGCGACCCACGGCTCAATGCCGATCGTCAGGGCGAGCCAGCGGTGCACCTCGTCGCGAGCAAGCCGGACGACGGCGCCTCCGACGGCGGTGAGATGCCGCGAGAAAACTTCCCACGAGGCACTCAAACCTCTCCCCCCTTCCACTGATCGCGGAACGAACGGTCGGGCGCGGGTGGAAGATCGCGCGCTTGGCTCCACGCGCCGAGCGGGCCGAATTTCGACCCACGCCGAAGCAGCTTGCGTCCGATCCAGCCTGCAAACCCGAATCGACGCGGGCCCGCGAGGAACCACGCCCCCATCCGCTGGCCCAACCGCTGGAGCCGCGGCACGCGCCCCGCTTTCACGGCATCGTGCCGCAGGCGTACGAGCAAGGAATCGAGGGGAATTTGCACCGGGCAAGCCTCGGTGCACGCGCCGCAGAGACTCGAGGCCTCGGGGAGCGGGATCAACGATGGATCGTCCGGTACGAGGGAGGGGGCGAGCACCGCGCCGATGGGTCCGGGATAAACCGATCCGTAGGCGTGGCCCCCGATCTGGCGGTAGACGGGGCACACATTGAGGCAGGCTCCGCAGCGGATGCAGTGGAGGATCTCCCGCAGTTCGGGATCCCCGAGCAACCGCCTTCGACCACCGTCGAGCACGATCACGTGCAACTCGTCGGGCCCGTCGATCTCGGCTTCGCGCCTCGGACCCGTAAGAATGTTGAGGTAGGTGGTGAGCTTCTGACCGGTGGCGCTGCGCGGGAGCAGTTCGGCCATCGTCCCGAGGTCGGCCAGGGTCGGCACGATGCGCTCCATGCCCATCATCACGACATGGATGCGGGGTAGGGTCGTCACCAGACGGCCGTTGCCTTCGTTGGTGAAGATGGCGACCGAGCCGGACTCGGCGACTCCGAAGTTGCACCCGGAAAGGCCGAGGTCCGCCACCAAGAAGCGCTGACGGAGATAGCGGCGGGCGTAGCCAGCGAGCGTCTTGGTGTCTTCGGCGAGAGGGTGTCCGGCGTGGGCTTCGAAGAGGGCGCGAATCTGCGCTCGACTCTTGTGGATCGCGGGCAGAATGAGGTGCGAGGGAGTCTCCTTCGCGAGTTGCACGATCCACTCGCCCAAATCGGTCTCCAAGGGCTCGATGCCGGCGGCCTCGAGCGCGGCGTTCAGGTGGATCTCCTCCGAGATCATCGACTTCGATTTGACGGCGAGCTTCACCCCGCGGGATTGGGCCAAAGCCACCACGATGCGCGCCGCCTCCTCGCGGTCGGCCGCCGTGTGATAGGTGCCCCCGGCGCGCTCGAGGTTGCTTCGGAACGTGCTCAAGTGGTGGTCGAGGTTTGCGATGGTTTCGGTGCGGATGCGGCGGCCCGCGGAGCGCAACGTGTCGAAGTCGGGTTTCTCGACCACGGCCTTGGCGCGCGCATCCCGCAGCCGATCGGCGGTGAAGCGCACGGCTTTGCGCAGGAACAAATCTCCGAGGGCGCGCTGAACGCGCTCCGAGAAGCGGGGAGACTGGGACGGCGGCGTCGTGACCTCAGCTTCGGATGGCAAGGTCCAAGACCTCCGCGAGGTGAAGGATCCGGGGCGTTTTCGACGTCGACTGGCGTCGCAGATGCCCGGCGATGTTCATGAGGCACCCGGCATCTGTGCTGACCAGAACATCGGCCCCGGTGTTCACGACTTGGGCGGACTTCTCCTCCACCATGGCGCCGGAAATCTCGGGCATCTTGCAGGCGAAGAGGCCCCCAAAACCGCAGCAATCCTCCGCCCTCGGCAGCGGCACGAGTTCGAGGCCCTGCAGGCCGCGCAGCAGTTGAAGGGGTTCTTCACGCAGTCCGAGCAGTCGAGAGGCGTGGCACGACGGGTGGAAGGTGACCCGATGCTCGAAGCGGCCTTCGATCGTTGGCCGACCCAGGCTCTGCACGATGAACTCCGAGAGCTCAAAGGTCTTCTGCGCCAGCTTCGATGCGCGCGCCCGTTCGTTCGCATCGACGAAGAGCTCGGCAAAATGCTTGCGCACCATGCCCACGCATGAACCCGAGGGCCCCACCACCGCTTCGGCCTCCTCGAAGGCGGAAAGCAGCGTCCTCGCGCCCGCCCTCGCCTCCCTCGCAAATCCGGCGTTGTAAGCCGGCTGCCCGCAGCAAGTCTGCGCCATCGGGACGGAGACTTCGCATCCCAAATGCCGGAGCACCCGCACCGTAGCCTTGGCCACGTCCGGAAAAACTTGGTCGGCCAGGCAAGTGATGAACAGGGCAACTTTCACGGTGGGCCGCCATCATAATGCCCTCGCCGCCCGAGTCCTCCCCCCTCCCTCCCTGCGCGCCACCCCCCATGTCGAGGCACAACACCCCTCCCTGCGTGCCACCCCCCATGGGAACGCGGATCACCAGATCCGCCTGCGACTTGAGCCCGTAG
>CADEGH010000055.1 GCA_902826835.1 uncultured bacterium
CGCTCCATCGCATCCATCCTGTCCACACTCTGACTCGACCCACCTCCAAAGCGCGTCGAAACCGCCAGAATCACGCGCTTTCTCGCAGCCGCCAACAGGGCGGGAACGCCGCGCGTGTCATGTACTCGATTCTGGGCACCTGCAAGGCTCTCGGGATCAACCCACACACCTATCTCACCGACACCACCGCCATCCTGCTCGCCAATCCTGACACGCCTCGCTCCACCCTCACCCCGTGGGCGTGGGCCAAAGCCCGCGGCCAGAAGCTCGCCCTCGATCTCTCCGCCGAAGTGACCCCGGCACTCAACCGCTGATCATCACAACTGACCAACGACCAACCGCGGGACGCGGCCGGGTGGGGAGGCGGGATCACCGGGTAGATACGTCGAACGCGATCTTCGGAGCACGTGTATTGGCTCAGGCCCACGAAAAACAGGCCCTCGGCCGGGTCACCTTCGAAATGTTCGCTTGGCAGCGGGGCAGAGGCGGCTGATCAGGCAACCCGGAGCGCGATCGGAATCAGCCTAGCGGTCGCCAGGTCTTGCCCGTGTACGTGGGCGTATGGGGTGTCGGTTGTCGTTCGCGCTCCCGAAAAAACTGCCCGCTAACCGCGCAAGTCATCCAAGAACTCGGAGGCGGGAATCACGCCGGTGACGAGCAAGTGCTCGCGAGCGCGGGTGCAGGCCACATAGAGGAGGTGGCGCTCGGTGTCGTAGACCTCTTGGAGGTCGCCCTCCTCCCCCACGGATTGGATCCGCGATTGAAGGGGGATGACCTCGTCGTCACAAGCCATGACGACCACGGATCGGAATTCGAGCCCCTTGGCCAAGTGCATGGTGCCGACGGCGATGCGACCGACGGAGGGCTCCGGTTGTTCGTCCAACACCTGGGCCTTGTTCGAGGTCCTCGCCACGGCGTTGAGCGCGCGCGGGATCTCGGCCGTCGATCTCACGAACACTCCCACCTCGTGCGGAAGCGAGCCTCCCGAGAGTCTCTCGGAAATCCAGGCAGCAACCCCCACGGATTCGGCTGCCGGCGACTCGAACCCGGACACGGTAGGGGCTGGGCCGTTGAAGACCGAGACCGTATCGGCACGATTGGATTCGATGCCGTCGACATCCCGGACCACTTTGCTCAAGAGCCGGTCCGACTGCGCTCGAATCTGGTGCGAGGTGCGGTAGTTCACGCGGAGCACCCGGGAACGCCCCCGGACATCCACTCCCAGGGCCTTCCACGAAAATGGCTGCTGAAAAATCCTCTGGCCAATATCTCCAGCGAAGAACAAGGAATCCGGCCGCGCGCCCCCGAGCGCCGAACAAAAGGTCAACTGGGCAGGACTCAGGTCTTGCGACTCATCGATCACGGCGAAGTCGAAAATCGGATTCGAGAGTTGGTTCACGGCAGAGGCCAGAGCGCGGAACATCCCCGAACTCGTTTGCTGGTTCTTGCGGCGGAGCCTCTCCAACACCTTCTCGAAGATCGTCCAGACTTCTCGACGTCGAACTTCGGAGAGCCTGGTCTTGCGGCCCAATCGGACGACATCGCGGTAGGAGTCCCAGGTTTCCAGTCCCATCGCGTCAACGACGTGCTCCCACTCCGACAGAAGGAAGTCCAGGCTCACCTTCGTCGGAGGATGACCCGCGAACTCCTCTGTCATGAAGGCGAGGAGCTCGCCCCGATCAACCAAGGAAGTGCCCCGAAGGTGGGTCTTGCTCAACTTCAAGAGGAGTGCATCGAGAGAGCTCACATCGATACGCTCGCGCAGCATCGGCTCCGCCGCGATGAGACGGCGCAATCTCGTGCGCAGGGCCTGGGCCAACGGATCAGAAAACGTCGCGAGCAAGACACGGGAATCAGGGTGCTTCCGCGCGAGATGGGCGGCGCGATGAAGCGCCACGATGGTTTTGCCGGTTCCCGCCGATCCCGCTACCCGAGCGGGCCCGTGGAACTCCCGTTCGACGAGGTCCCGCTGCTCCGGGTGGAGGAAGATCGTCCATTTCTCCCAAGGCTCCGACAGGGCCTGCTCCAGAGCAGCAACACTCTCCACCACTCGAAACCGACGCTGGGCATCGGGGTGATCGAAGGGAGTGGCCAAGGGGGCTTTCGCGGCCACGCGGGGCACCCCTCCGGTGGCAAGCTCCAGCAATGCCTCGGCGGCTTCGGCCGGAAGATGGGGAGCCAGGTCGAAGAGTGAGTCTTCGGTGGCCACCTTGACATCCGTCAGCCATTCGGATGGGACCCCATACCCCAAAAGGTCCTCGTCGGACCGCTCCGCAAAAAGGAGTGCCTTCTCGAGGGCCTCCCGCGCCGTTTCCTTGGCGGCCCCGCCCTTGACTACGGGCACTACGACCTCGCGCACCGATTCCCGAATCTCCACGAGTTGAGCCGCCCCGGTCGTGGGATGGACTTCAATTTTGCGACGCTCAGCCCAATCGTAGGCTCGATCGTGATGCCCCACAAAGCAGAGCAAGAGGCTCGACTCGCTGCGATGCACGATGATTCGCAAGTCGCTCGTCACACGTACCGACCAGAAGTTCTTGTCCTTGCCGCGGTCCAGTCGGTGGAAGCGCATCCCCGGACTCGCGGGATTGATTTGCAAGTCGAAGGCCGCAGTCTTCACCGACTTCTGCTCGTCCCCCGTGAGTCGGCCGAGGCTGTCGGTGAAGGTGTCGGCGATGCGGAAGTCCATGGGCAGACCGTCAGAACCGAACCATTCTCGACTCGCCGGCGAGCTTCACCGCAATCTCTTTCTGCCGAGCCTTCTCAAGTGCAGGATCCTCCTGAATCCATGGCCAGTTTTCCAAATCGGCATGACCAGGCGGAGGCTCCGATGCCCTGACGTGCAGACCAGCCGCCCGCACCCGATGAGCGGCAATCACCGCCGCCCCCTTCAGCGTGAGATGGGGATGTAAGTACTTGGCGAAGGTCTCCTGCATCCGAACGCGATCGTCTGACAGGCGAAACACGGATGTCGTTCGATTCTTGGCGCTGGGTAGGAATGCCGCTGGCTTGACTCCCATCGAACTCGAGTGATTCGACTGAGTCAGAAACCTAGTCAGGTCCTCATGATCCAGCACCTCCTCGAGCGGATTAGACGGCAGCATCAGCGCTCCGCAGCACCGTTCGGAGGGTGTCCAAGATGCTGTCCGGGATGGACCATCCGTCGAAACGGGCGACCGCGTGCCCGGAATCGGTTCCCTTCAACCATGCGATCGAGAGGCGGTCGGAACGTCCGACGCTGATGGAGAACAGCCGATACTGCGAGCCTCTCCAGTCCAAGGACACCGACCCGTCCGGCTCCGAAGCGATCTCCGGCATCGGCACGGAAGCGGGAAGCACCCGGATGAACCTCTCCGCCCGGCCTACCGCCGCCCGATCGACCGGCACAGCCCCCTCGCCGTCCCAATCGGGAGCCGAGCACTCCTGAGCGACGCTTTCCAGGGCCGCAAGCGCACCGTCTCGCTTCCCGGACAGCGCCGCCGAGCGCTCCACGCCTTCCCGGATTCCTGCGAAACTCCGCCCTAGGACGATGGACTCGGGCGAGACTCCGGTGCGTCCGTAGATAAGCCCGGCCCCGAGAGCGTCGCGTTCGAAGGACGGAACGATTCTCATTGGAACAATTCCCGGCATCGTTCAGTCAGCATACCGTCGAAGACCCGATTCTTCACCTGGCGCAGGGCTTCCAGTTTTTGTCGCAGCCTTGGCCAGTCGGTAGGATCGCATGGCCCTTCCGCCTTGGCCGTCAAGTCCAAGACGACCGCGAGCTTGTCTCCCTCCCGCGCTTGGTTCGCCACCACCACCGTCACCTCGTGGCCCAGAGAATCCACCGCGACGTGTTGACTCACGAACCGCTGCGGGATCAAGCCCGCGCCAGTCGGAAGGGCGGAAACGCCCACGATCCAGTCCGAGATGTGCAAGTCATCTTGGCCTATGGGAAGAGGGATGCGATTGATGTATCGCAGGCGAATCTGTTGCACTTCCACCGGCTTCGCCAAGGCGGCATACTGATGCCAGCGCCTCTCTAATTCGGCCACGATGGCGGCGAATCCCGGATAAGGAGCCAAGCAATTGAACGTAAATCCCTCCGCCCTCACCTGGACCACTTGACGCTCGTCTTCCTGGAGAAACTGGAGCGCCTGAATTCCCTGCGCATAAGAGACCCGCGGAGCCGAACTCACCCAATCCTCGATCATCTGTTCATGGAAATGCTTGATCCGCAACTTGGGGTAGCCCAACGAGAACGCCGCCTTGGCTTCCTCCGCGCACGCGGCGATCGACCATTCGGGTCGCAGGTCGCAGTCGAAGTCGAAGACGGCCTCGATGATCGGCGGGTTTGTGAGTTGGCGGGTCGGAGAGGGATCCATCTTCAGACCTTGAACACTTTCATGACCTCGTCGCCGAGATGGTTGATGACTTTGACGGCGATGCGGCCGTTGGCGGGGCGGGAGAAGGGGCGGGAGGTGTCCGAATGGAGGGAAGACCAAGCATCGGGATCGATCTCGGCCTTGAGGGTGGTCTTCAGGGCACCGTAGGGATCGTTGGCACCCAGGAAGTAGGCGTGGCGGACGAAGAAACTCTCCTCGTTGTACTCGGTGTCGATGAACCAGCAGGCGATGCCGTCGGGGCCAGTGCTCTCGATTTCGCCGGTCTGCGGCTTGAAGATGTCGACCCCGCGAATCTTCACCCGGAATCGTCCGTCCTTCTCTTTCTGGAGGTCGATGTCCGGCTCGCCAAAGATCACGAAGAGGTTGCCCTTCCCGGTCGTCTTCAAGTTCTCGGCCATGTGGAGGTCGGCGTTCATGCGGGCCTTGAGCACGGGTAGGCGTCCGAGCTTGGTGAATTCGGTCGTGCGGGCCTCGTAGTTGAAGGCGCAGGCGATGAGTACGTCAAACCCGGACTCCCCGGCTTCCCGCGCCGCCTCCGCGAGGTCGGCACGGAGAACGGTGCCAAATTCGGGGCCGATGAAAATCGCCGCGCGCTTCTCGGTCTGACCTTCTTGATACTTCCCCTCCCCGCAGATGAGGTCCCCCGGCCAGGGGATGAGGGACGAGAAGACAATGCGATCCTCTTTGTGGGCCTGCTGCACGCCCGCCGCGCGAAGGCTTTCGAGAATGAGGTCGGGGAATGAGCGACCCTTGGCGGTGGCTCCAAGCCGGGCACTCGCCCGATCGTCCACCGGGTTCCCCTCCTCGTCCATCGTCAGGGTGTGGTGCGGGCTCACGCTCTCGACGGTGAACGGCCCGGCGACACGGACCTTCTTCTTGTCCTCGTAGGGCCGGTCGTAGAGCAACTCGACATCGGCCTTTGCCGCGATGGAAGCGTCGATGTCGCGCTGGCGACCGATCCGCGCTTCCCACCACTTCTGGTGGGAAGCGCGCGTGGATTCCGGCCACTTGGAGTCTGCCTCGCGGGGAATCTCCCACTCTTCCCAACTCTTCTTCAGGGCGGAGTTCAGGCTTGCACGCAGCGGCTCCAGCTTCGTCTGCCACCGTTCCCAGATCACGTCGATCTCGGCGTTGTTGGCGATGGACTTCAGGGTGATGTGCGGCACGCGCTCGTAGACAAAACCCTGCCGCACTTCATCTCGCACATGCTGGGAACTCGGGGGCCTCCCAGAGACCTCCGATTCCTGTGCCTGCCCCTCACGGGAGTCGGCGAGCAGAAAGTACGGGTAGCGAGCTCCCATGATCCGGGCACGAGCGAGCGCCAGCGCCACACGCGACGTGTCAATCACGATCCAGCGGCGGCCCCATTGCTCTGAGACTGTGGCGGTGGTGCCTGAACCGCAGGTCGGGTCGAGCACGAGATCGCCGGGGTCAGTAGCCATGAGAATACAGCGCTCAATTACCTTAGTCGAAGTCTCGACAACATAACGCTTCTGATCTATGTAGCCCGCTCGCGTAGTGTCTTGCCAGATGTTCGTCAACGGTTCGATAGCAAAGTCGGAGTGGTACCGGACGTAACGGATACTGTTTGTCGATGCATCTATCCGGCCTGCCATGCCCAATCGAGTCATCCCGGCCAGGTGCGTCTTCCAGTGGGAATTCCTCGGAGGAAGATAATATGACCCACAGAAGTGGAAGGCAGCTGATCCCTCTGGAGTTGCACCCTGAGACGCGAGGTTGTCTTGGTAGTAAGGATCGAGCGACTCGCCTGCGGCAAGTCTCCGCATAATTTCCTCGGCGCCAAGGTTTGCTTTCTCACCCGACGGCATTCTTGCTCGCGAATGAGACCATCCACCACCACCTCGCAGTTCTCTCATCACGTAAGGCTGGCGATACTTCACTTGCCCTGAATTTCTCGCATACCACAGCACTAGATCAAAGACCTTGCCAAGCCCAATGGAGGACTGTCCGCCGGTTGTTGAAAATGGAATCATGTTGAGGAAACACGCCTCCCCAAACACCTCATCCATCACCGCCCGGACGCGGTGGACATTTTCATCGCCAATCTGCACGAAGATGGAGCCGGACTCGGTGAGAAGATCGCGAGCCACGGTCAGCCGGTCCCGCAGGTAGGTGAGGTAGCTGTGGATGCCATCGCGCCAGGTGTCGCGGAAAGCCTTCACCTGCTCCGGCTCGCGGGTGATGTGATCAGCCTTACCGTCCTTCACATCGCGACTGGTCGTCGACCACTGAAAGTTGGAGTTGAACTTGATGCCGTAGGGCGGGTCGAAATAGATGCACTGCACCTTGCCGCGGAGACTCTCCTTCTCAGCAAGACTCGCCATGACCTGGAGGGAGTCCCCGAGGATCATGCGGTTCGACCAATTCTGGTCGTGCTGGTAGAAGTCGGTCTTGTCGGCGCCCTCGGGCAACCCGTTGAAGTCGCCGAAGAGGTCGTGGTGGATGTCGCCCTCGAGGTCGCGACGCTCTTTGGACTCGCGAAGGAGGTCGTCGATCAGAACTTTCGGGTGGACTTTCTCTTGAATGTAGAGCGGAGGGACCGGCACGACCAAGTCGCTCCAGTCCTGTTCGTCTTTGCCCCGCCAAACGAGCTGCGGATCCAAATCGACGTTGCGCGGATAGCGGATTTCCTTCTCCTTCACCCGATCGCCTTCGATGATCGCCTGGAACTCGGCGGTGGGGATGTTCTTGCGCTTGTCGGTCTCGTGGACGATCGACTCGACGGCCTTGGGTGCCTTGGGCGCGGGCTTTCTGGCCATGATCAGGCACTCCCCGGGGCGGTGATGGTCGTCGCGCGCGTCATGATTTCCTCAAAGGTGCTCTGCACTTTCTTCTCGAACCCGGACTCGATATCGAACACGTCCCGAAACTCCGCGAAGGCCCAACGGCCGAAGGTGCCCAGGTGGTTGACGCCGGGAACCCAGTAGGTCTCCATCGCCAGCTTCTTCTCCTTCGCGTCTTCGCGACGGTAACCCTTGATCTCGATGACGAGTTGGAGCGGGTCGGTCGGACCTCGTCCGTCGTCCACCAACACGATGAAGTCCGGTACATACTGACGCATCTCGGAACCGCAGCGGTAAGGAACCGTGAACTGGAGACCCTGATTCTTCACGTAAGCGAGGACCTGGGGGTGGCCTTCGACGACTCGGCAAAGCTCGGCTTCCCACTCGCTGTCGAGAATCACCCAGTTGACATGGCAGCGCTCGGAGTGCGTCTGCCAACGGAGCTTCTTCGACGTGTTGAATCGTACGGAGTGGGTCGAACCCTCGGGGTTGAAGGGGTCCAGCAGCGCTCGGATGGGGCGGCGATCCTTCCAAGCCGTGGTGATGCCCGCGGTGATCCGTTCGCACGCGCGGTCCGCGAGGTCGATGTACAGAAGCTGAGCGGGGTGGGTGCCGCCCCGGCATTGAAGGCAGGTGTCAAGCCATTGCTTCGCAACCCGTTTGAGTTGGCCAAAGAGGTGGAGCTTCGGCTCCTCCCCGGGTTCGCGAAACTTGAAGTAGAGGAGATGCCTGGTGAGGTGGTAGAGGATCTGGGAAGTCCGCACTTCTTCCAGATGTTCGAGGTTCAGCTCGACACCTTCTCCAATGATGCCGCTGTTCCGGGTCCTGGAAGCTCCGACCAGATCGGGAGTGAGTTCCAGGATGGAGTCCTCGTTGAAGTGTGCGGTGATGATTTCGTCGGGCAAGTCCACGCGATATCCCTGGACCCGGGGAAAACGGATGGCCAGTGCGTCGCGCTCGGGACGCATGGCCTTCACCTGGACCGTGTCCGGAGGAGGCGAGGGCGGTGCAACCACCGGCTTGGCCGTGAAGTCGAAGGGGATGCCGAACACGTCGGCATACTCGACGTCAAAGAGCCCGCGGTCGTTCACCTCGTAAGACTGGCGGCGTAGGGCGCGCCCGATCACTTGTTCGCAGAGGAGTTGGGTGCCGAAGGCGCGGACCCCGAGCACGTGGGTCACGGTGTTCGCGTCCCACCCTTCCGTGAGCATCGCGACGGAGACGACGCAGCGAATGTCGGCACCAAGCTGGCCAGGCTTGCCGACCGTATTCATGACTTCGCGGAGAATCTCCTGGTCGGAGAGGCTCTCGGCCGTTCGCGCGCCACCGGTGCGCTCGACCATTTCCCGGCGGAATCGCTCGATTTCGTCCGCCGCCATCTTGCGGAAACCGTCATCCAACGCGTCTCCGGCCTCCAACTGCTCGCTGTCGATCAGGAGGGTGCGCGGTCGCGGCAAGGCGTTGAGGGTCTCCGGGTCAAAGTTGCGAAAGAGGGCAAGGTGACCGGCATGCGAAATGGACTTGCCGTCCTCGTCCACGTGGGTGAATCCCGCGACGTAGTCGAAGATCAGTTTCGAAATGGCCGTGTTCTGACACACGATGATGAAGCATGGAGGCACGGCGATGCCACGCTCTTGCCACAATTTGAAGGTCTTTTCGTAGTGACCATAGAGAGCATCAATGGCGGTGCAGAGACGGACCGGCAAGTTGCGCGGATCCAAGAATCCGCCGGTACCCCGCCCCTTCTTGGGCATGTCGCTCCGAATGTGCTCCCAGAGGTTGCGGAACATCGGGAGCTCGTTGCCCGGGATGTTCTCCGCAACCGGCACCCGGGGCAGCTTGACAATGCCACACTCGATCGCATCCATGAGAGAGAAGTCGCTGGCCGTCCAAGGAAAGAGAACGCCCTCTGCGTAGCCGGAACCACGGAGGAAGAACGGAGTGGCGGAGAGATCGACCACGCGCGATAGGCCGAGCTTACGGTTCACGGCCTCCAAGCCGGAGATCCACAGCCGGGCCGCGTCGTTGTTCTTGTCGGCCTCTTTTTTCTCCTCGCCCTTCAGGTCCAGGTCGTCGGCCTCGGGGGGCTTTTCGCGGTAGCAGTGGTGCGCCTCGTCGTTGATGGCGAGGATGTTCTTCATCCCCATGAGGTCGGGCATGACTCGCTGGATCATTTGCCCTTCTGACTCGAGAGTGTCGAGTTCCTCCCCTCCCCGACCTTGCAGAAGCGATCGACCACCCGCCGAGAGTTCCAAACGCTCGCGGCGCTTGAAGGCGTGGTAGTTGGTGATCACGATCTTGGCGCGCTTCACGTCCTCCAAGAAATCGGAGGGGACGATCTCGCGCGTCAGGAAGTAGCTGTCCGGGTCGTGGGGTTGCAAGACGCGCAGGCGATCCCGGATGGTCAGACCGGGAGCGCAGATCAGGAATCCGCGAGTGAAGTTGCGCGAGGAGGGTCGGCGGGCCGCGTTCACGGCCTGCCAAGCGATGAGCATGGCCATGACCGTGGTCTTGCCAGCTCCGGTCGCCAGCTTGAGAGCCACTCGCAGGAGTTCGGGATTGGCGTCGTGGTTGGCACGCTGAAGATGGTCAACGACACGCTTCCCGTTCTTCGTGTGGGGAGCGACCTCGACGAGCCAGATCGCGGTCTCGACCGCTTCGACTTGGCAGAAGAACGGCCGAACTCCGCTGAACTGATGCGTACGCCAATGGGTGAGAAGCCGGGCGGTCTCGGGCGTGACGTGCCAGGCCGAGGCCGGTTGCTCGCGCCACCGACGGACCTCGTCCCGAACCTCGTTGATGATCGAGATGGTCTCGTACCGCTGGTCCTTGGTCGAAAGTCCATGGCCCTCGTCAAAGACCATCTCCTCTTGCTTGCCTTCGGCTCCGACTCGCTTCTTGGGCTTGGGGATGGGGGTGACGAAGGACGCCCGACGCCGTTCCGCCACGATGCGCTGCGTAGGCTGCCCGGCAGGGTCCAGCTCCCAGTGCCGGGTCGGCATCGTGTAGGGGGAGTTCAGGATGGGCTTTTCGAAGAAGGGGTCTGACATGGGTGGACGCCTACGCTCCCTCGATCGTGCACGAGCCCTGGTGAGGCCCAAAGGCCTCGTGGAAATCACCCTGGCCAAGCGTCGGAAGGGCAACCGCGGAGCGGGAATTCCCTCTCTGAATGCGCAGGACGGAAGAGCCGATCCGTGCTGAATTCCCCCCGGTTTTCCGTTGCTGCACCGTGTGTTCTCCGATCCGAACTTTGGCTATCCAAGGGCACCCTTCGCCCCGTCGCTGGAAGACCGTACAAGAGCGGCTCAGATCTGACAATGGGGGACAAAGGGACGCTCGGTTGGCAGTGCGAAGTCAAGGCCGAGGAAGCGGCGGCCAGCGCCCCGACTTGCCGGGATTCGGTGGCGACTCTACGCTCTGCGCGCAGTTCCTCGTTGGCGCACAGGGCACCGGACGCGGAACAGGCCAAACCGGATACCCCGCGTGAACCAACGCAAGAACCTGGTCTGTCAGCACCTCGAGTTCATCAGCAAGAAAATGCTCGCTGAGGGCCGGGAGGTGATTCGGGAGTTCGTTCGGGGTCGGCACGGCATCTACGCGCTCTACCAGAACGGACGCCTCTACTATGTGGGGCTGGCTTCCAACCTCCGAAACCGCTTGACCCAGCATCTGAAGAACAAACACCAACGGCAGTGGGATAGATTCAGCGTTTACATCACCGCCGGAGACAGCCACATCAAGGAGCTGGAATCGCTACTCCTGCGCGTCGCGGCTCCGGATGGCAACGCAGTCCGAGGGAAGCTCCCCAAATCGGAGAACCTCCGAAGCCGGCTGCTCAAGGAGGTGCGTCGGCTCAGGCGCGAGGCCGATACCGATGCCATCCCCGTCCGCGGCCCGATTCCCGGACGAAGCGCCGCCCGGTCCTCCCGCGCGAGTTCGAAGCCCGACAAACCGAAGCGGAGGAAGACCATCACCCTTCGCGCCTACTACAAAGGCAAGCGACTCCATGCGCGGTTGCGCTGGGACCACACGGTCCTGTTCCAACACATCCGATACTCATCACCGTCCGCGGCCGCCCTGGCGGCGGTTGGCCATCCCGCCAATGGCCTCGCGTTTTGGCAGTATCAGCGAGCGCCTGGGGATTGGGTTCCGATTCGGGGGTTGAAGTAGAGAGCCCAATTGTCGGCGGCGCCTGGAGGGATGGGTGGCCGAGCATCGCAGCGCGCGGGGCCGCCTCCTTGCCCGCATCGCCCAGGGCTCGCGGGGAACCCGGGCCTTGAGCGAACTCCTGGCCGGAGTCATCGCGGAGGCCGAAGCTTCCGGCGACAGGGTCTACGAGGTGAAGGCGAGGTCGGTCCGAGACTCAATGGCTAGCGATCGGTTCCAATTCTTCGAAGGGTGTGGACGCTCGAAGCTGGGTTGCAGGGGAACCTGTCCACCACCATGATGCGAGGTTGCGCGCCCCCGCTACGGGAGGCACGCCGGAGATCCCCCCATGCCACGTCCCTACAACCGTCTTTCGAAACAGGATGCCGCGGTGCTCCTGGTCGACCACCAAGCGGGCCTGCTTTCCTTGGTCCGAGATTTCGGGCCGGATGAATTCAAGAACAACGTGCTCGCGCTGGCCGACCTGGCGCGGTACTTCAATCTGCCCACCATCCTCACCACCAGCTTCGAGAACGGACCGAACGGCCCGCTGGTCCCGGAATTGAAGGAGATGTTCCCGAACGCCCCCTTCATCCCCCGCCCCGGTCAGATCAACGCGTGGGACAACGAGGACTTCGTGAAGGCGGTCCGGGCCACCGGCAAGAAGCAACTCATCATCGCCGGAGTGGTGACCGAAGTGTGCGTGGCTTTCCCGGCGCTGAGCGCACTGGCCGAGGGCTTCGAGGTGTTCGTGGTCACCGACGCGTCCGGCACTTTCAATCCCGTGACGAGGGAGAGCGCCTGGCACCGCATGAACGCGGCGGGTGCCCAGCTCATGTCATGGTTCGGGGTGGCTTGCGAACTTCACCGGGATTGGCGCAACGACATCGAAGGCCTCGGGCGCCTCTTTTCGAATCACATCCCCGACTACCGGAACCTAATCACGAGCTTCTCGGCGCAAACTTCGGCGCGCAAGCCGTAACTTCGCATGCCAAGCCTTGAACTTTCGATGCGCCGTCGGCCGGAGGCGAGTGCGCCATCCGGGGATCGCCGGATTGACCCCGACCACGAGCCGAAACCAGCACCCTAGGCGAAGAGGTGGAGGGGAAGGGTACGGCGCGCCGTTTCCTTTCCGTCGCGGGTCTCGGTGATCTCCGCCACTTCGAGATTGAGGTCGACGTGGTAGAGCTTGATGATCTCGAGCGTGCCCGCTTCGTCCTTGCCGACCAGCCGCGTCCAATGGTGTCCAGGCCGCTTCGGATTCACCTTCGCCTGGGGAACGCTGGCACGCAGCAACTTGAAGTCGTCGTTGGCGCTGGTCTTCAGGGTGAACTCGCCGTAGTCCTTTTTGGGTGTCGACATCGCGTCTCCCGAGGGCAGATGGATTCCAGGATTATAAGGCCAGGCGCGAGCGTCTGTCTGGCGTTGCTTTCCAGAAACTTGAAGCGGTCGACCTGCACACCAATCCCCCGTCTCGCGAGAGCCGAGAGAATTCACGAGCGGCTGCCCGAAGGTGCCGAAAAAGGTGCGCGGAGGTCGGTTCGATAGGGACCTCGATACGGTCGAACCGAGGGCAAAAGACGCCGCGGTGCAGCGAGAAAACCGGGGCTCGCCTACGGTCGAGTCTCGGGTCGCGCGTGAGAAACTGGGCCGTTCGTCGTCAAGAATCTCCCCGAGCGCTACCCCTCAACGGACCATTCTCGGTTCGCGAGCATGGTGTACGGGGACCAGGGTGCCCTGGACGGAAGTCGCGTAGAGATAGTGACCGCCGGGGAAAGCGCCCCCGCTGAGCCACCCCGCCCTCCTCCACGGACCCCCAGAAGCGCCCGGGTCGGGTCCCGTCACACGGTTCCCGGCAACGCGGCGTGACTGGACCGCGCGGGCACCGGTTCGCCCCTCGGAAGTCCCTTGGTCGGCAACGTGACCTGGCCTTCGGATTACCCAGTGACCGGTCTCTCGGGACGCGAAGTTCGATCACCGGCCCGCCCACCAGCCCGAGGCGAAAACCAATGGCCGGTCAGCGCCGCGGGCGGGGCATCGGGCGAACGCGGAGCGCCGTCAAATTGACTTTCTATTCGCACGGCGCGACGTGAGCGGAAGGCTCATCCATCCGGATCACACTTCTCGACCGGGGGTCAGAGTCCACCCAGGGTAGTCGAGAAGCTCAAACCGGGCGGCCTCAACTCCGGGCCGATCGTGAACACTCGTGACCTTCGAGGGTCGGAACGACCTCGGAACACCCGGCTTGGCGGAGTGCCGAGATTCCAGTCCAGCCGCGCCGCGTAAACGTCGGGTTGATTCCTGGATTTCCACATGACCATTTCCGAGTCGGAATATGCCCGCATCGGTTCGAGCATGCCGATTCACAAGCCCCGCAACCAGGCGAATCCTCGGGACTCCGGTCATTCGAGGGTTTGAGCCACGCGCGGGACGGAACACCCACGCCACGTCCCCGTGCGCAACCGCTCGAAGGAGGGAGCCTCCCGACTCTCGATCCTCTTTCGATCATCTTCCGCTACGACCCTGCACGCGGATCACTTCGCGTACTTGACCGAGCAGCCGTAGGGTTTCGACGTGGGCACAGATACGGCCTTGCCGTCCAACAGTTCCGTCACCGCCTGCACGACCAGGTTGGTCTTGCCGAATTCGCGAGCATTGCCGTCGTCAATGCCACCAGCGTATGCAAGCACACCCTTCGCGTCGATCACGAAGCAGTGAGGCGTGGTCGTCGCGACATACAGGCGACCGACGTCCCCGGACTCATCCAGGAGGATGGCGTTCTTCATCTTCCAGTCGGTCTTGGCTTTCTGGTTGCGTTCGAGACCGGCGCCCTGCTTGCCGACGGCGCCGCTGTTGATGCTCAGCCACACCACATCCTTGCCTTCGAAGCCAGTCTGCGCCTTGGCCATGGTCTCGGCCTTGTAGTGCGCGGCCACGATCGGGCAGTCCGGATTGAACCACTCCAAGACCACAATCTTGCCGATGTATCCCGCGAGGGACACATCCTTGCCTTCAGTGTCCTTGAGGGTGAAGGCCGGGGCCGCCTCGCCCACCTTGGCGATCGCCGGAGCCTTTTCCTCCGGCTTCTTTCCTTCGTCGCCCTTCTTTTCCTGCGCGACCAGCGCCGCGCTTCCGAGACCCACGACCACGGAAACCACGAACGCCATCCCGAAACCTGATTTGCTCAGCATGATGGACAACTCCAAGTAAGGGGCCCACTTCCGGACCCGAGCGTTCTTGCCGAGGCGACTCACGGCCTGCGTCGGTCCCGAGGCGATCACCCTCGCGGCTCCGCACCCTCGTTCTCCTGGACACCAGGCCGACCGGCCTTGTTCCCATCCTTGCAACCCCTCTCTCCCCCCTCTTCATTCCCAGCCCGTTCCGGAGGGGGACAGTGGACGAACCCCGCGTGGTGCAAACGCTCAATTAGCCACGGGAATAGCCACAGAGTCCGCCCTCGGGGTACGAGGTGTTCCCCGTCTCCGCCCAGTTCCTTGTCCTGGCCCTCGTCGGCACACCGAACCAGGACCAGCGGGAGGCCGCCGACACCCTACGGGCGGAGTACCGCGGCCTTTTGGCAGTACTGGACCAGGGTCGGCGCCGGTTCGCGGCCTGGCAACAAACTACGGTGTCATGTCTACGGAATTTCCTCGCATCTCTGGATGGGGAATTGGACCCGAACTCGGGTGCGGCGCACGAAATCCCGAAATGCACGTCCATGGGTCCTCGCCCTCATTCCGAGATCTGGTTGACAAGCCACTGAACAATCCCCAGGCCGGTTCCGACCACGGCCAGCACCGAAGCTGCTACGGCGACGGGGATGGATGCTCTCTTGGCCCCCATTCGCTTCGCAACCAACTCCACAGCACACGCCGTGATCCAGCCGACGGCGAAGAGAATGAACGGGTATAGAATCGCGATAACGATGCAGTACATCCCAAGTCCTGTCCAGCCGATGAAGCCTTGTCGAACCCGGACTGATCGGCGCGCGTGAAGTGCGGATCACGGACGCTGACTTCCCGGCCGGAAACCACCGCACCAGATAACGGCTAGGTCCAGAGGCCGTGTTCATCTCCCTCACTTCAGCAGATATCTGACGAGCATCACGCAGGGTGCCCGCCAGAAGCACGAAACAGAGAGCAATTGGGAGCGAAGATCCCGCGGAAAAGCGCGGGCTCGGGTGCGACCAGTGAAGTGGGGAGCGATTGGTGCTTGGGCGCCAAAGCCACTAGAACTCCCCGACCGCAACTCTGGTAGAGACCTTTCTCTGGTCGGGGGCATGGTGGACGGAGGCCAGCGCGCCCTCGGAGTCCGCGGTCACGGCCGGAACCTCCTCGTGCTGGTGCGCGCCCGAGAGCCCCGAAACGGTGCGCCGGGAAAGGACCTCCGTGGCCATTTGAAAGGAGGCCACCTGGGGCCATCCCGCGTTTGGCTTGCTCACTACCGGGCCTCCTACCCCGCCCCCCCCGAGTCGCCCGGGTTCGCCCCTGGCCCGCCTCGGTCGGTGGCGCGGCCTTGGCCTTGGATCCTGGACCGCAGCCGGACCGGTCACACGGGCGCCGATGTTCGATCGTGGGCGCCACCGCTCGCGATCGGGCACTCCCCTGCTCTTCCCCCTCGATAGCGAAATCCTCTCGTTACACACGACCGGTCCTACGAGACGGGGAAGCCTAGCGAGTGATGGCTTCTCTGGCCAGGGCCGCCTTCGGGGGCCCACCGAAGAGGGCGGAATCCCCTCCGCGGCGCGTTCGGGCCGCCCAAAGCCCTCGAAAACCGCTCGGTTCTGGTCGGGGGAGCTGCGCCCATCCTTGGCCATCCTCCTTCCGGCCGCCCTTCTCCCCTCTAAGAACCTCCATATGTCTTTCGGTTGCTACGATGCTCGGCACAAATACGGAGTCCTCGCATGCGCCTGCGTCCGTTACTCGTGATCGCATCGACATGGCTTGCCTCCCTCTCTTGCGCGGCGCAACCCTCCCGCGTCGGTGACGAAGCGCCACCGCTCCACGCGAGTAAGTGGCTGAACTGGCAGGGCGATGCGCCGTCGCTCGAGTCGCTGAAGGGCCGCGTCGTCCTGCTGGAATTCTGGGGCACATGGTGTGGCCCGTGCGTGCGCGCGATGCCGGGCATCCAGAAGCTGCACGACCGTTACTCCAATCGCGGGCTCACAGTGCTCGCGATTTCGTACGAAGCCGAGGCGGTCATTCAGCCGTTTCTGACGAAGAACGCGTTCACAATGCCGGTCGGATCCGATACCGATAAGAAGACGATCAGCGCCTACCCGATCAAGGGCTGGCCGACGACGGTCGTCATCGGCAAGGACGGCAAGATCGCGCACGTCGGCTCGCCCTACGACGCCGAGGAAGCCGTCGAGAAGGCGCTCGGGCTCGAACCCGGCGAAGGTGCCGTGCTGACCGCCTACTTGAATGCGCAGAAAGCCACCGACAAGCAGAAGAAGCGTGATGCGCTCGATCGCCTCGTCGAGAAGGCTACGCCAAGCTTCGATGTCTCCGCGTGGGCGAAGAGCCATCTGCCTGGGGAGACGATCCAGGACGGGGGTGCGCCGTTCACGGCTACACCCGCCAAGACGTCGGCGAATCCAGGCGATTCGGTCGAGAGATTACGCAAGTTGAGCGAGGTGTGGACGGACGCCAAGCAGCGCACGGCCATGCTCCAGAAGCTATCGATCGTCGTGGAGCCGATCGACCTCGCCGCGTTCGCACAACAGGCGATGGCGAAGGCGTTCCCGCTCGACACCGCGGAATTGAACATCCTGCTCAAGGAGAAAAAGTACTCGGCCGTGCTCGACGCCATCGGCACGCGTGCCCCCGCGTCGGCCGTACTGAACGCGGCGGCGAAGGATGCCGACCTTGCGGCGTTCTGCAGGAGCAAGGTCGGCGAAGTGCGCACCAGCGTGAAGAAGGCCATCATGGCGCACCATTGGGTATTTGCTAACGCGCTGCCGAAGGACGAGGAGGTCAACAAGAAGTTTTGGAGCGAACTGTCGATCAGTGGAATAGAAACCAGCCCCGACAAGAAACAGGTCGTGAGCATCTTCCTCGGCGGTGAATCGCTGCATCGCGACCACGCAGCTGCGTTCATCCGCACTCATCTCGCACGCACGTTTCTGATGGAGGACCTCGGGGCTCGCAAGCCGCCAAGCCAAAAGAAGCTGCCAGAGCTAGTCGAAGACGCGAAGAAGGAGATCTTGCGGGACCTCGAGAGCCGCTACGGCAAGCCCGAGCCGCATGTCCCGCAAGGTGATGCGAAGTAGCCTTGTTTTCTCCGAGGTGATGCATCACGCTGCCTCCGGCACCCCGGGATTCTTGTTGGATTCCCCTCGTGCGCAGTGGGCCGGGATCGTCCCCAGGGGCCGCACGGAGGGACGGGGTTAGATTGCTATCCGCTCACCGTGCTCCGGCTCTCCCCTACCGAGTCCTCAATGCGCCCGCTGCGCCCCTCCCTTCTCCACGTCGGCGCTCTCGTCCTACTCGCTGTCAAGCGACACCCCATGATCCGCGTACCGCGACATCCCGATCTACGACGTGTCGCGGTGACCTCGACTTGCACCCAGGTAGCGGGCCCGTCCGACCACTGCCACAGCGCCCCGGTTCGCCCTCGTCGCGCCATCGCCCCCGCCTTGGCCTGTGCTTGGACGGTCGCGGCACGGGGGCCAGGGTTCGATCGGATGCCCCGGCGCCGATCGAAACGAACCAACCGTTGACCGATCAGCGGCGGCCCAACTCCGTCCCGGCAATCTGAGGCGAGTCTCGCGCGTATCCAGTGAAAGGTGACTTTTGACGCGCGGTCCACGATTCACTGAATAGACCGAACGCGGAGCAGCGGATTTCCTCACGATCGTCAGCGGCCAGGAGTCCGGCTCCTTGGCCATGGTGTAACAGCGGGGCTATGGTCCCCACGCACGATCCAACCAGTCAATCCGCGGAGGCAAGACATGGAAAAGCACGAGTTTTTTGGTCGGTCAGGCTCACTACGGCCCTCGCATCGGTGGACCTTTCTCCTCGCCGCATGGGGGTTGCTGGCAGCCTGCTCGGCAACTGAGCCGGTGGAGACCACTGAAGGCACGATCGAGGTCCCACCCCCATCTGGCACTGCTGCCGTCGATCTCGCGAACTTACGCGCCGCGTTCGCCGCCGCGATACCGGGCAGCACGATTGCGTTCGGGCCCGGCACGTACCGAATCGGGAACTCCGGATTGGAACTCACCACCGACCATGTCACCCTGCGCGGCCATACCGAGGGCACGGTGCTGCAAGGCTGTGATCCGACGCAAGTGGCATCGATGACCGAGGACTTGTTCTTCGCGCAGTGCCAGGGGATCCGACTCCTCGGCGCCCGTCAGCGCGTTCGCAACCTGACGTTTGAAAACTTCAGCGCCGCGCTGGCCTTAGGCGGACCGACGCCGGCGGACGCAGAGGCACCAACGCCCAATCGGCACGGTGGCCACATCATCGAGGGCAATACGCTCCGCAATTGCATCACGGTCGAAATCTGGAGCGACGCCGACGCGCCCGTGGTTGTCCGTGGCAATCGATTCCAAAACACTTACCACGCCGCAGCGATGCTCGGCCGCAACGTGCACTTCATCGACAACGACGTCTCGGCGCCCGAACCGGAACACGTGCCGTTCGGTTGGCCAAGCCTCGCGGTCGGCCTGCGGCCGATCCCGGGTGTACCTTGTACCGGCAACCGAATCGAACGAAACCGCATCGAGGGGCACACTGATGGCGTTGCGATCGGTGTGCTGCCACCCGACGGTCCGGGCGCCGTGCTGGCCGACAACCGCGTCTGCGACAACGAGATCGTCATGCGGGATGTGGTGCACTCGCGAGACGGCGGCGAGGCTCTCGCTGGTAAGCCGGCCATCGGGGTCGCGATCCGGCTCATGAACTACCAGGAAGCGATGGCCATCGGCGCACTGGACCTCGGAATGCCAACCCCCGAGGGAGGATGGCCCGAGGCCTGCCGCTCGGCGGCCGTGCGCGGCAATGTCGTTGCCGGAAACCGGATCACCGGCAGCAAGGGAGTCGCGATCGAGGTCTTCTACGCGGACGCCAACGAAGTGGTGCGGAACATAATCGGCCCGGTTGCTGCCCTCACGGAGCAGGAGCGCCTTGACTTGGGTGCGGGCCGCACCTTTGGCATCGGGCCCGGGGCGTGGTTTCTGACCAGAGCGTGGCAGGCGAACGGCACCGCGATCTGGATCTCGCCCGGAAGCGACGGAAACATCGTGGCCGAGAACAAGACTGCTGGCAATCCGTAGCCGAACCGCCCGGGATCGGAGCCCGCGTGCGCTGGTCGGCTCAGCATAGGGCCGGTCCGGGCCCCGGTGCCCGCGGCCCGCGCCCAGGCGGCGATCCCGTCGACCGCCAACACGCTCGCCCAGGTTTCGCCGTCTCCCCCGCCTTGGCCAGTTCTCGTACGGTCGCGTTCCCCGCGCCACGGGCGCCCTGGTTCGCCCCTGGCGCGCCCTGGTCTCAGGGCCGGATGCCCCGGTGACCGGTCTCACGGGGCGCGCCGTTGGATCGTGGGCACCCAGGGGATTTTCGGGCAACGTGGTTCCGGGGTTCGGTTGAATCTGGGGCATTCGACAGTTTGAACCACACGGGGGTCACATTTCGTGACCGGTCACACCCCTACGCCATGTCGCTCTCCTTCACTGCCCTGACCGGCCTGCCGCTAAGAGACGGCCGCCGCGCCGGCATCGACGACAGTCCGCTGCTCCTCTTGCCGGTTCTCGCCCCATCGGTGTTCGAGAACTTCATTGCCCCCCTCGAGCCAACGGCTAGGCCACCCCTCGAATCCACCTTCCTCCGGATCCACTCCTCTCCGGCCTCTCCTTCTACCTGGCCGGCCTCTCCCTGGACCCCCTGACCCAATCCCCCGCCGACCTCACCGGCACCCTCCGCATCTCCATCCCGTAGCTCGCCCAAAGTCGCCGACGTCGGTCCGAGTCTTCTATCCCGCACATTCCGTAGCCGCGGATCAAGAACGTCCAGCAGCCGGAAATCAAAGCTTGACAAAGCGACTGGCCGACTGTCTAATGATCCAGGCCTGCAGGAGGTTTGTATGAGATGGTTCGTTTCTTTCCGCAGCATTCTGGTTGCGGTGGCTCTTTTCGCCCCCCCTCCAATCCTAGCCCAGCTCGCCGTGCCCGGTAGCGTAGGGCTCTACGAGCGCACCTACTTTGGGCGTTTTACCGCACCCGTCGGCTCCATCAGCAACCCGTTCACTCAGGTCAAGATCACGGCGGTCTTTTCTCACATGATGGGCTCCTTCAGCGTGCCCGTCGTGTGCACGGCAACCCAACCGGAGCTGCAGTTCCCCATTTGGTTTGCGCCTCCCTACACCGGCGCTTGGTCGCTGAGCTTCACCATCGAAGTCGAATCCACTCCGCCCGGCGTCATCAACCTCGGGGCAGAAGATCCGGTTCACGATTTCACCTGTCTCCCGAGCACGGCCAAAGGCCCGTGGCGCCCTGCGACTCCCGAGGGTCGCCCCTTCGCGGTCGTAGAGCCGCAGGGTGACGGCACCGTGGTTTATCGTCGGCCGATGTCAACGACCCTCCTCCACCTCGCCGATCCTCGTTGGCTCAGTTTCCCAGGGTACTACGCCTATCCTTCCTGGCCCTCCAGCCCTAATCCGTCCTACCTCAAGGGGGACTCGAGTTTTGTCATCAGCATCCTCGACGATGCCGTCGCCCGCGGGTTCAACCGGGTGCGCATCGCTCTCAATTACACATCGCAACGCTCCACCCCCCCGGCAGAGATACCGGCCGCTCCTCCCTACTATCCCGCCGTGGACCCCACGGTTCCCGGCCAGTTCCCGCTCATCCAGTACTCGGCTTTCGCTTTCCAAAACCCGGCCTCGACAACGACCAACACCAAGTACTTCAACGGGACGGGCTCAGCCCAAACCTGCAATCTCGATTTTGAGCGATTCGATCTCGGGTACTGGAGCCATCTGGAGTGGATCATCGGCCTTTGCAAGGACCGAGGCATCCAGGTGTGCATCACCTTGACCCTCAATAGCGGCGGGGGTGCGGATTTCGAAGACCAGTACTTGGCTTCGGCTTTGCCTCCCTTGCCGAGTAACGTAGAGACAGCCGCGGTTCCACTCTTATCTCCTCAGTTGTTCTTTCAACACCGGTACGACGTATACTACTGGTATGTTATCGGAAGGTTGGGCGCCTTCCCGAACGTGCAGTACACCCTCATGCACGAATATCAACTTCCCGAGCCCAATGGCTGCTCTATCCCTCTCGGGGCTTCGTGGGGTTGCCCGTACACTGCCGAATGGGTCCGGTGGTTCGGTCAACGGTTTTCGGAGCGAGAACCCTACCTCAGCCACAATCCCTCCAGCAAGATCGTCACTCTTTGCCCACGCCGCGGGTCACTGTACGCCTCTTTCTGGAGCGCAACCCCGAACAAGATCGGGTTTTCGACAAGCCCCGCCGTTAACACCGGGGTCAGCCGGCTGAGTGAAAATGTGAGCACGTTCTTGGAGGCAACCGACCGGAGCTGGCTCTCTTGCATCGGCCTCCAGCGAGGAGGCGAGATCGGACTATCCAGCATCACCGGCAGTACTGATGAACTCTACGCTTTCAGTGGGTACTGGGGCACCGCAAGTAACCCTGTAACCGGCCACCGCCCACGGCTGAGCCTGGGCGGGCTTTACACCCCTTGCCCAATCTTCATCGAGGAAGATTGGGTGGTTGGCAACACCGCTTTCGACTCGCGGCTTCCAGCGGCCGTCTTTAACAGCCTCGACAACCCATACTGCGTGCGGCCCCAGAGCTTCCTTCACGTTGGGGAATTTGCCCCACTGCTGTCGGCAAATCCGGAACTCGTGGATAACCCGTACGCGTTGCCGGGTCTTGCCAGCAACCAGGAGGGAATCGAAAAATGGTCAAGAGACTATGTCTGGGGCGCCGGCATCATCGCGGGTGCCCATGTCGCTTTCTGGGGGCATCGATACGCCACCTTGGCCCAACCCTTCGGGCTGTTTGAGCCGGAGGTCGCAATGCAGCCTTACCGGGCCGCGGCCCTGTTCTGTGAACAGGTGGATTGGTGGGACTTTGCTCCGGATCTCACCGTAGTGGTCGGTCAGATCCCAGCCGCCGGGGATCGACCCTTCCAGGGTACGGTCAATCCCGGAAACCTGGTCGGCAGCGCCATCCCCTCCGCCTCCGGCTGGCGAGTCAATAACCCACCGCCACCAACTGGCCCCAATTTACCCGCTGGGACCACTCCCCGACCCGCGATCGAGCGTCAGGTAGTGGCGGCAAGGTCGATCGACGGCGGTCCCCCCCGCTTGATCGTCTACTCGCCAGTGACGGGAGAGCGCGGAGTGGGAGGAGCGCCGCCGGTCTATGGGCCTGCCAGCTTTAGCCTTGACCTGACCGGCTTTCCGGATCCCACAACGGTGCAGTACGTCAACCCCTGTACCCTCGAAGCCAGCCCGGCACAAACACTGAGTTTGGGCACCAACCCGGCTTCGGTTTCCATTCAGCCTCCTCCCGCCAATTCGGGATGGCTTGCTCCCCTGTACGAGTATGTGGTCTTGATGAATTTCACCATTGCCGGAGCCTGAACATGACCAGAAAAACCAACCAATCAAATTCGATTCCACGCCTGCTCGTTGCAATGACCCTGGTCTTGTCTACTTGGTCTTTCGGTCAGATCGCACCCTTCGGACCCGTCGATATTGTCTCCAGGGATCTCGCGGACCAACCCGTGCAGGGTGGGGCGAACGCCTACTTCACCACGAAGTTTTGCAACTCCAGTGCTGATGGAAACCGTATTGCATTCGTGACCGACGCTGCGATAGATCCGAACGACCTCAACACAACGTACGACATCTACCTTCGCGACTTGATCTTGGACCAGACCTACCTGATCAGCAAGGATGCAGCCGGAAACGCGCTCGGAAACATGCTGAATCCTACCCTCTCGAGAGATGGTCAGTCGATGGTATGGGAAGGCCAGTTGCCATCGGCTACGCCGCCACAGTGGGTAGTTTTTTTCTGCGACATCAGTAACCCGAGTCAGCCCACGCTCGCTCCCATAACCTACCGGTACGACGGAACCCCGCTGCTTTCGTCCGTGCTTCTCAAATCTGCTTCCGAGGATTTGGCTTGGGTTTTTGTGGCAACAGCGGATTTCCTGACTCCCCCAACTCCGGGAGACTCACTCCTTGGAGGCACTGAGAGGTCGTACAGAATCTCTACGAGCACTCTCATTCCGGAGCGCCTAATACCTCCGTGTGGGCCCATTGACGAGGACATCATTGTCGGAGATGTATCGGCAGACGGACGCTTTGGCAGTCTTGTTACCGCGTGCCAGGGGCTCACTGCGAATGACCCCCAGGCTGGAACTTCAGATGTCTTTGTCAAGGACTTCCTGACCGGCTCGATATCCTTGGTTACCGAAGTGCCTACGGCAAGTGGAACGGTTCCCGGGTTTGGGTTCTCTCCTTTTAAGATGAGTCGAGACGCGACCACATTTGTCTTTCGCGGGTACTACCAAACGTACTTGGGCCCTTCAGCACCTTCGGGCCTAGGGCTGATATGGCGCAATCGACTGACTGGCGAAACGAGGCGCGTGAA
>CADEGH010000056.1 GCA_902826835.1 uncultured bacterium
TAATAGGACCCACGGTTCTGGTAGCCGAACACAAAACCCATGTAGTCGGGAGCCGAGCCCGACCCGAAGCGACCGCTGACGACCGTGTTCGTAGCGTCAAAGTCGGCGAGCAGAATCGAAGCGTCGCAGTTGACGAGTTGATCGACCGCGGTGTCGGCTTCGTGCAGGACCCACTGCGCATCAGGCTGGGAATTGAACTCGTATTGCACGACCGTCCAATCGCTCAGGTCGCGATACAGGTCGTCGACAAACGGAGGCAGGCCGGCCCGACTTCGAAGGTATTCCTCGACCTGCCGGCGTTCGGCATCGGAGAGGGCGCGGTCGTAGACGAGGAACTCGACCAAGTCCCCCACGAAGTGAAACGACCCTGAACTGTAGTTTCCGATGACGCAGGTGGAGGCGTTCGCAGAGTACGGGTTGGTTGCGGTGGAAGTGAGAATCGGGACCGTGTTGCGAAAGAGGCGGTGGGCATTGGGACTAGTGCCGCCGTACACCTGGGAAAACACGTACCACTGGTTCGCCCCGATGGCGCTCCAGGAACTCGAGTTCGTGTTGACGATCGAACCGTCGTAGTGATAGGGCTCGCTCCCAGAGGTGCGAGACAGCGCCATTTGACTTCCACTCGCACCGGGTAGACCGAGAGTGTAGAGGTAGTCGTTGTCGGAACTCGGGACCGTGTATCTGGCCAGCGTGAAAATCGTCGCCGCCTGGAGGGTCATTCCGAGAGACGTGCTGAGCCGGTCCGCGCCATCGAAAGTCAAGCCGGGGAGCCCGTTGACAAGGTTCTGGGTGAGCGTCGGCCTGACCAACGACGAAGGTGCGACCACCGTTCGTCCGTTGGCCGACTGGTCTGCCCAACTCGTGACTTCGCTGCCGGAGAGCGTGACTCCGACATCCGCCTCCAGCCACAGTTCGAGTCCGAGGCCCGGAGGCACTTGTGACCGAACGGTCACTGCGGTCATCGCAACGAGAGCGAAGGTGCGGACGGACCGTGCGATTGCGGGGTGCATGACATCTTCCGGGAGTGCGAGGGCCTGAATCATGGCGAGCTATCCAGGGTTCGTCAATGCCACAGATTCCGAAGTGGTGGGGGCGGCTTCGCGGCGAACTGAAAGAACTATCCACCTACGACCGGGATTTCCGAGGCCCTGACCGGCCCCGCAGCGTTGGGGCGCGGCGCTTCGGTCGAGCAAAGAAGTTCCCGGGGAGAGGATGCGCTGGTCTCGGTCCAGGTGTTCGCTGCGCCTGATAAGTTCGGGCATGGACGAGGCCCAAGTTCGGGAGCAGCGGCAGGAGGAGATTCGGGCGGTGAAGCGCCGGCTGCGGCGGAGGGTCAGGGTGAGCACGGCGCTGCTGAGTGCGTTGATCATCACGTTTGTCGTTCACGTGTCGGCCCTGCGGGTCGGGTATGTGTACGACGATGTCGAGGCCATCCTTGAGAACCCGGACCTCGCGAGCTTTGGGTCGGCGGGGCGACTCTTCTTGGTTCACTACTGGGGGGAGCGCGCCAATATCGGGCTGTACCGGCCCGTGGTCCAGTTGACGTACCTGTTGGATGGCGCCCTGTTCGGATTTGATCCCCACATCAGCCACGCGCTGCAACTCGCGTTTCATCTACTCGCGGTGTGGCTCGCGTTCCGCTTCCTGTTGCGCCTCGGGCTGCACCGGACTGCGGCGGGCGTTGCGGCACTCCTGTTGGGGATCCATCCGGCGCTTTTGGATGCCTCGGTGTGGATTTCCGGGCGGACCGACGTCCTCTGCACGGCCTTCGTGATGCTGGGACTACACGCGGCGCTCGCGGCCAATGACCAGAACGAAGGGCCGTTCGGTCGCCAGACTCTCCTCCTGGGTGCGGCGTTCCTGGCGGGACTGTTTTCGAAGGAACTCGCGATCGCCCTGCCCCTCCTCGTCCTTCTGCTGCCGGGGGAGGGCCACTGGAAGCGGGGCCTCGTGCTTCTGATCGCCTTCGGGATCTACGCGGCGTTTCGCAGCCTGGCGATCCCGGGATTTCTCCCTGAGTTTGCGAGCGACCGCGGGGAAGGGGTGCTCTTCAAAGACCGCGACCTATTTGCGCGGGTGGCCCTCGGGGCTCGAGCCGTCACGCGGCTGCTGCTGTTTCTCCCCGCGCCGATCGGGCTAGCCGCCGACCATACCGCCCACCCCATGGCCTCCGCCGATGCGGCCGTGGATGGGATCGCCGTCGTCAGTCTGGTGGCCTTGGGGGCGATCTTGATCGCCGGAGTCCTGCTCCGCCGCCGGGATCCCATTCCCGGTTTCCTCCTCGCGGCCATCCCGGTGTCGCTTTTGCCGGTGCTGCAAATCGTGCCGATCGGCGCCGCGATGGCCGAGCGCTTTCTCTACCTGCCCGCGCTGTTCGTGTTTGCGCTCGTGGCTGACCAGGCCTGGCGTCGCCTTTGGCCGGCCTTGGGCTTCGCCGTGGCGACCCTCGCGATCTTGGCCTGCGCCCTCGGCACCTACCTCAGAATCCCGATCTACCGCGACCGGGGCTCCTTCAGTCGCGACACCCTGCGGGTCTACCCCGCCGATCACCGCGCCTGGAACAACCTCGGCGTCTATCACCTGATCAAGCTCCCGGGGCTCGAGACCGGGTCGCCCGAACCGAGGCTGGCGGAGGAGTGTTTTGCGAACGCCCTCGAAATACGCCCTCACTACCGTCGCGGGCTGCTGAATCGGGCGCGGGCCCGCCTCGAAATGGCGGAGGACACCCAAGACCGCCATTTGCTCGACCCGATCGAGGGCTGGCTCGACGGCTTGGCGGCGGACGGCGACCCCGAGGCCCTGTACCTCCTCGGGAAGACGGCGCTGCGGGCCGCGCAGGGGGAGGGCGCCGGGGAGCTGCGGAAGGACCACGCCAGCCTGGCACGCCAGCGCTACGAGGCGGCGGCGGCGGCGTTTCTCGCCGGGAAACGGCCACGGCGGGCCGCGGCCGCCTGGAAGGAGGCGGGGCTCGCTGCCGACCTGGCCGGGGATCCGAAGGCCGCCCTCGCGGACTTCGAGCGCAGCCTGAATCTAGCCCCCGATCAGGATGGGGCGGCGGCCCTGCGGGCCCGTCTAGGTCGGTAAGTCCCCCCGGTCTGCGCGTGTTTTCGCATTGCGTCCGCCGAAGCCCGGCGAGAAGATCAGGCCATGCGGGTCCTGTTCATTTACCCAAGCATCGACTGCCCCCCCGGGATCAACCACGGCATTGCCGACCTGAGCGGCGTCCTCAAGGCCCACGGTCACACGACGGGGCTCATCCACGTCTGCGAGTCCCTCTGGCCGATTCCGAGCCTTACGGAATTGAAGGCCAAGGTCCGGGAGTTTGCGCCGGACCTTCTGGCCTTCTCCGTGATGAGCCAGCAGTACGCGTGGTCCGTGCAGACCGCCGAGGGGCTCCGCGAAGAATTTGCGACGCCGATGGTCATCGGGGGCGTGCACTGCACGATGGTCCCCGACGAGGTCGTGCGCGACGCCCACTTCGAGTACGTGTGCGTGGGGGAGGGCGAATACTCGCTACTCGAACTGGTCAACCGGATGCAGTCTGGTGGGGATCTGACCACGGTCCCGAACATGCGCATTCCCGCTCGGTTCAGCCCGACCGGCGAAGTGATCTCAAATCCCGTGGCGCCCTTCCCCGAACTGACGACCCTGGAAGAACAGGACTTCGAGCTCTTCGACCTCGACCACATCGTGAAGGTCAAGAAGGGCTGGATGGGGATGCTCACGAGTCGGGGCTGCCCCTATAAGTGCACCTACTGCTTCAACAAAGAGATCGTTGATCGCTACGTCGAAGACGGGGCGGTCAAGCGGCCCAAGGAGTATCTGCGCCACTTCCCGGTCGACCGGGTGATCCGCGAAATCCGGGAGCTGAAAGCGAAACACCCGCACATCAGCACCCTGATCTTCGACGACGACCTGTTCACGCTGAACAAGGAATACGTGAGCGAGTTCACGGCGGCCTACCGGGCCTCGGGTCTGAACCTGCCCTACGTCGTGAACGCCCACGTCCAGCAGTTCAGCGAAGACATGGCCCGGGAGCTCAAAGAGTCCGGCTGCATGATCGTGAAGTACGGCCTCGAAAGCGGCAGTGAGCGCATCCGCAAGGACGTGCTCTGGCGCTTCATGAGCAATACCCAGATCGAGCGCTCGTTCGCGGCCGCCCACAAGTACGATTTGCACACCTCCGCCTTCGTGATGTTCGGCCTGCCCTTCGAGGGGCGGGAGGAGATCATGGAGACGATCCGGCTCTGCGCCCGCATCAAGATGGGCCGGTTCCGCTGGGCGATCTTCTTCCCCTTCCCGGGGACCGCTGGATACCGCATTTCCCGCGACAACAACCTCATCGACGACGAGAAGATGGGGCGCCTCGGCAACTACTTCGACGGGTCCTGCCTGCGCTTTGGGCCCGAGCACGACCTCTTCTTGGAAAAGCTCGGCAAGGTCTTCCACTGGTACGTGAACGCGGAGTCCGACTGGCCTTCGGCCGGGATCTACCGCAAGCTCGTGGACGAGGTCGAGTCCTGGGATCGCGACACCTTCGATCGCCGCAAGGCGGGTCTCCAGGTGAAAGACCGCGATCTCTCCGAGGAACTCCTCGAAAAGGGCATTCCGCACTACTCGATCCGCTACAGCCACGTGATGGCGGTCAACTCGGACTTCGTGCGGTGGGAGCGCCAGGAGATGGCCTCCGCCGGATCGCGTCGCCAAGAGACGACCTACACGCTCGACTGAAAATGCTCGGGAAACCGGGCGGGCGACCCTCACGGCCCCCCCCGGCTACCCTCGCCCGCGGGCCTTCCGCCATAGCGAATCTCGGGCCCAAATTCCCAAAGATCCGAGGTGGCGTGACTTTCTGCTCAAGGGGGCCCCCCCTTCGTCCGATGAACAAGGTCAGGGGGAGTATCCCGTGAGATTCAAGCTACAGACCGATTACGCGCTGCAAGCCCTCACCTTTATGGCTTGCAAGGCTGGTGGGAACTGCACGACCGACGAGATCGCGGCCTACTTTCAGATCAGCGCCGCGCACCTGGGTCGTGTCATCCGCCGGCTTCAGCGCTACGGCTTCGTGAAGGCCATTCGAGGCCGGCGGGGAGGTGTCCGCCTGGCCAAAGATCCACAGTCCTTTACCGTCGGAGAAGTGGTGAATCGCCTCGAAGAAGGCGCGGAACCGCTGGACGACATGGTCGGGCTCCAGGGATCCTCACCCGACACCGAATTCCGCCTCCGCGCGGTCGTGCGCCGCGGGCATGGGGCGTTCCTGAACTACCTGGAGAAGGTGGCGTTCTCGGAACTCGCCGCTGACGGGCTCCCGCCCGCTCCCGCCCCGCGCGTGCAGCCGGTGGTGGTCCAGGAGGCGAAGCCGCCGGTGCGTCCGACGGTTGTGGTCGGGGTCCCGGTGGGACACTCGATCCACCACCACCATCACCACTCAGTTCCGACGCACCATCACGTGCCGACTCCGGCGCCGATCATGCGCCCACTCGGCCCCGGTCTTTGATCGGGGGGCCGCGGCCGCTCACGCGGCCGAGCCACGTTGATCTCTGATCACTTGCGCCGCTTGTAGGTGGCTTCCATTCCGAGGAAGTCCTTGCCGTCGGGGCCTGGCGTGAGCATCTGGAAGACGTGTTCGTCGGCGCTCTTCATGATCGTGACGAACTTGGTTTTCACGGGTGTTCCCGTCGCCGGGTCCAGCATGTCGCCGATCAGGGTCATTGTTTTGGTGGCCGCGTCGTAGGTGCCCTCGGCGTTGGTGAAGTGCGGGGTCATGCTGTCGACCCAGCTCATCACGTACTTCTTCTTCATGGGGTCGTAGCCCATCGTGCCTTGGCCAACGAAGGGCGCTCCCATGATCTGAAATTCATCGCGAGAGATCAGCCAGAAGCCCCCGAACTCAAGCTTCGAGGTGGAGACTCCCTTGCTCTCCATCCAGGGCTGGTCGGGCCCCATGCGCATCTTGTTTACGAAGTCGAAGGTGCCCTGCCACTCCTTGAAGATTGCGTGCTCCGGGCCCGGGCCGGGCATTTCCTGACCACCGATTTCGATGACCTCGGTAGCTTCCACCGGAGAGGCCGGCGGCTTGGGTTCTTCCTGAGGAAGGACGGAAGCAAAGAGCGAGCAGAAGACGAGGAGACTTGCGGTCATTTTGAGGACTCCCTTTGTGTGCAATTGGCCAGGCGCAGGACCTGGGCAGAAAGGCCCCGGAGCTTAGAGGGGCGGGGCCAAGAAGCGAATGCCACTCCGCCAGAAGCGTGACGATCCGTCTCCCTGGAGGGACGAGTCGGCTTCCGAGCGTGGGAGCTTGGACCGGCCTCGAATCAGGCGCACAATCCCGCATGTGGGTGGTTTTTGTTCGCCATGGCATTGCAGTGGAGCGCGAGGATTGGGCCGGGCCGGATTCGCGACGGCCGCTCACGCCCCGGGGACGACGTCGTACGAAGCGAGCGATCGGAGGACTTCAGGCACTCCTGCCTGCGGGAGTGCAGATCCTGACCAGCCCGTGGCTCCGAGCGCGCGAGACCGCCGAGTCGTGGGTGGACTCCGCCGGCGAGGAGACTTCAATCCTCAGCGTTCCATGGATGCGGCCTGGGCAACTCGCGACCGCAAAAGCTGCGCTCCCCAAGCTCGATTGCCAGACCGTGGTGCTCGTGGGCCATGAGCCCGAGCTGAGTCGGCTCCTCGGATGGGCGACCGGATTCCCGCTTCCGCCTCTGAAGAAGGCCGGGGCGGCGGCGGTCGAGTTCCGAGGAGACGTGGCTCAGGGGCGAGCGGAATTGCGCTGGTACTTACCCCCGCGCGTCCTCCGGTCGCTCACTTCACGGTGAGGAGAGCGCGCACGCGTTCGAGGAGCGCCTTCGTGAGCTTGATCCCCTCCGCCTCCGAGTGCTTGGAGCCCTCGTACTCGATGCCCACGAAGCCGTGGTATCCAGCCGCGAGGACGATGCGCATCATCTTGGTGTAGTCGGTGTGGACTTCGTTGCCACCTTCGTCGAATTCGTGCGACTTGGCGCTCACCGCTTTGGCGAACGGCATGAGTTCTTCCACCCCGAGATAGCGGTCGTAGGACTTGCCGTTGCCGAGATTGAAGTTGCCGAAGTCGGGGAGGGTGCCCACGCGCGGGTGAGCGGCTTTTTTCATGACGCCCGAGAGCCAAGCCCCACTGCTCGACAGCCCGCCGTGATTTTCGACGATCACGTTGATTCCGTGCGGGTCGGCGAACTCCGCGAGCCTTCGCAGTCCGTCCGCCGCGAGTTCCAACTGCTCCTCGTAGGTTCCGGAGGAGTGGGCGTTCACCCGGATCGAGTGACCGCCCAAGCTCTTGGCGGCCGTCACCCACTTCTTGTGTCGGTCGATGGCGGTGGCGCGTGCCTTGGCATCGGGATCGCCCAAGTGGCCTTCCCCGTCGCACATGATCAGGAGCGTCCGCACTCCGAGATCATCGGAGCGCTTTTTCAGATCCTTCAGGTACGCGGCGTCCTCGGCTTTGTCCTTGAAGAAGGAGTTCACGTATTCGATGGCGGCGATCCCGTAGGTCTCTTTGGCGACACGAGGGAAATCCAGGTTGTCGATTTCCTTCTTTTGCAGCGCGCGATGGAGCGACCACTGCGCCAAGGAGATTTCGAAGAGGGGGGGTGGCATCGGTGATCGCAACTCCGGAATGGGTCGAAGCCAGGGCGAGATCACCGCTCCGCAAGCGAGACCCAGGACTTGGCGACGATCGAACGAGGACTCCATGGCGCACCTCCGGCGGGGGATCATAGCGGCCCCGCGGGAAGTCCGGCGGCTCGGCGGGTCAGGCGTCCGAGCGCAGAGACGTCCTCCTCGGCGAAGCCTTGCGCGATGAGGGCATCCTCCTGACTCGCGACCAAGGCGGTGAGGGGCATGGCCACGGCAGCGGCGCGGGCTTCTTCGAGCGCGATCGCGAGGTCCTTCCGGTGCAGGCTCACTTTGAACCCGAGCGGATATTCATCGCGCAGCATATTGGGCCCGCGGTTTTCGAGCACCCACGAACGGGCGGCACCGCCGCTGATCGCCTGCACGACCCGGCTCGGATCGGCCCCGAGCTTCTTGGCCATGACCAAGGCCTCGGCGAGGGCCTGGTAGGTCCCGGCGAGAATGACCTGATTGGTGGCCTTGGCGATTTGCCCGTGCCCGGGGCCCCCGACGTAGGTCACGCTTTGGCCCAAGGTCCGAAGGAGGGGGAGGGCCCGCTCGAAGGCTTCGGCTTCGCCGCCGCACATGATCGCCAGCGTGCCCTTCTTGGCGCCCTCCGGGCCGCCCGACACCGGAGCGTCGATCCAGGCGATTCCGAAGGAGGCGGCCTCGCGGGCCAGTTCGCGTGTCGCGCGCGGGGAGATGGTGCTCGTGTCAACGACCACACTGCCCCGCTTCATCTGGGCGAGGAGGTTTTGGCCGCTCGCGCTGAACAGGGACCGCACGTCGGGAGTGTCGGGCAGACAAACGAGGACTCGGTCTGCTTGCGCGACCGCGGCGGCCGCCGAGGGGGCCCACGAGGCGCCAGCGGCGACCAACGCGTCGGCCCGGCTCGGGGTCCGATTGAAGACCGTCAGGGGGAACCCGGCCCGAAGCAGGTTGTGGGCCATGGGTTCGCCCATGGTGCCAAGGCCGATGGCGGCCACGTGCGGATGCGGGGAGGACGACATGGTGGAGGATGTTATCCCGCAAGCTACTTTTCGACTCTCGGGAGGTTCGCCATGTCCCATGAATCGACGCTCGTCACCCAGCGGCACTTCGAATATCTGGCCGCCCGCACGGTCGGAGACGATCAATTCTTGAAGCAGTTGCGGGCCGATGCGCAAGCCGCGGGCATCCCCGCGATCGACATCGCGCCCGAGGAAGCGAGCTTTCTCCAAATCCTCCTCATGGCCACGAAGGCGCGGGACGTGGTCGAAGTGGGGACCCTCGCGGGTTACTCCGCGGTCGCGATGGCGCGGGCTCTACCGCGGGGGGGCACGCTGCGAACGATCGAGCTCAATCCCCGCCACGCAGACTTCGCCCGACGCCGCATTGCCGCTTCGGATGTCGCCGAATTGGTGACCTTGTTCGAGGGGGACGCCCGCGTGGTCTTGGCCACCTTTGCGACCCACTCCGCCGACGCGATCTTCTTGGACGCCGACAAAGCCGGCTACTCGCGTTATCTCGAGGAGGGACTGCGGATCGTCAGGCCCGGCGGACTCGTGCTCGTGGACAACGCGTTTGCGTTCGGCCAGCTCTTTCACGAGCTCCCGACCGACCGGGAAGCCCCGGCGGTCAAGGCGTTCAACGAGATCATGGCCAAAGAGAGCCGCCTTCAGAGCGTGATCGTGCCGCTCGGCGACGGGCTTTGGGTCGGCGTGAAACGCTGATCCGAAAGCCGCGGTCGGGATCAGAAGGTCAAGCGGCGGGCGGGAGTGAACTGCACGCTGGGCGGCACGAGGTAGACCACCACGACGTCGAAGGACACTCCGTTCAAGCCGGGGAGCGATCCCGCGGGCAGTGAGAACGGCACATCCGGATAAGCACCGGGGGAGGGAATGAAGTGAAGGAAGTTGCCCACAAAGGCGGGCTGGCTCAGCACCGAGATGGTGGCGTCGTCCAAAGTGATGCCGAAGAAGGTTCCGGTTCCGACGACGGGAGGGAGCGTGGCCGAGATGAATGTGTAGCCGTCCGTGCACCCGAGTGGGGCATCGGCGGGCCACAGCAAGAGATCTCCCGCTCCGTTGCCGGCGGTTTCCGCGATGAAGCCCAAGCCTGCGAAATTCAGGACCTGGGTAGTCGAGATTGAGCCGTTGACCGCATCCGTGACGGTGAGACGCACCGTCGAGGCGCCGGTATTGGGGAAGATGTGGCTGGGGTTTTGTGCGTTCGAGTCGACCATGCCGTCGTTTTCGAAGTCCCAGGCGTAGTTGGTGATGCCGCCGGGTGCGGTCGAAGTGCTCTGGTTGGTGAACTGGACGCGCACTGGGGCGCCCCCGCTCGTGGGGTTGGCGCTGAAGAGAGCGTTGAGCGGCGCGCCGGTCAACGACATGTTCCACGTCGCGGTGATTTCCGCCGCCGAGACAGCGCGGTTGTAGACGCGGAATTCATCCAGCCTGGTGCCGGTCTGGATGGACTCGGGCGAGCCGCCGGCGCTGTAGCCACCCACCTGCAGGCCGCTGTTGCCGTTGATGTTCAAGAGCTGGTTCGAGGTGACGTTCAGCACTCCGTTCACGTAGATGCGAACCTGGGAGAGGTTGCTGTCGTGGACGATGTGGAACACCTTGGGGCCGGTCAAAAGTGGCCCCCCCGTCGTGCTGATGGTGGTGAAGCCGCCGCGCAGGCCAAGGTTGCCCGAACCCGAGGTGCTGTTGATGCTGCAACGCAGGGTGGAGCCGGTCTCGCCGAAGACGTACATGAGCGAGGCGGTACCGGTGCCCACGATTCCCGCATTGTCGAACCAAAAGCTGATGGTCCAACTGTTGGCGCCTAGCGCGGGGATCCAGTTCGTGTTGACCCGATTGAGGCCGGTACCGCTGGTCACACCCAGGAGGCAACCTCCAAACTGTCCGCCCGCGGCGGCCAGGGTATGCCCGGTAATCGTCGGGTTGGTGGCTCCCGCCCCAGGAGAGGCGGCGTTGGCCGTGGTGGTGCCAGCTCCTTCGCTAAAGCGGTAGTAGAGAATTTCCGGGAGGCCTTGGGCCGGGAGGCAGCTCAAAGCGGTGGCAACAAAAAGGACGGCGCGCAGGGGTTGCGCAAGGAGCGCACGCTTCATGGAGATCTCCGCACGAACGGCGAGAAGGGTGACAGCCGGGGGATTCTGCCGCAGAGCAGGGGGGCGCGTCCAGCCTTAATTGGAGACTTCGGTTTTGCCGACCTCACGGCCGAGGATCTGCTTCTTTTCGAGGCTGCGGCAGACCCGGCGGGCAAGCAGATCGAACGCCCAGTCCGGGAGGTGGTGGAGGAGACCCATAAAAAACGCAGCCCGCCGGGGGAAGGCGAAGCGGCTTTTGCGTTTTTGGATGGCGCGGAAGACCCGGCGTGCGGCGTCATCGGGCTCCAGGAGAAAGGGCATCGCAAATCCGTTGCGGTCGGTCATGGGAGTGCGGACGAAGCCCGGGTTCACCTCCATCACCGCGACGCCACGGGCGAAAAACTCGGGTCGGATCGCCTCCAAGAAAGCCGAAAGCGCGGCTTTGCTGGCGTTGTACGCCGCGGCACCAGGGCCGGCGCGCCAGGCCGCGAGCGACGAGACTCCCACCAGGACCCCCTTCGAGCGAAGAATCTCGCCCCGGGCCGCGAGCAGCGTCTCGGCGGCCCCGAGGACGTTGACGTCGAGAACGGCCTTCAGGTCTTCGCTGCGCAGTTCCAAGGCGGGGGCGGGGATCCCCACTCCGGCGTTGGCGATCACAATGTCGAGGCCGCCGAGGAACTCACTCGCTTTTGCCACTGCGGGGGCGATCGTGCGCGTGTCGGCGACATCGAGGGGGATCGCGATGGCGCGCTGGCCACGATCGACCGCGACTTGCACTAACTCGAGCAAGGGCCCGGTCCGGCGGGCGGCGAGCGCGATGTCGTACCCCTCGTCGATGAACGTTTGCGCGAGTGCGTACCCGAGACCGCTACTCGCGCCGGTGAGAAACACCCTCGGCATCAGGCTCGCCTCGCCAGGCGTCGTGCGACTTCCGCCAGGACCGGCTCGTCCACCGCAAACTGGAACCGCAAGTAGGTCGGAGGCGAACTCGCCCAAAAAAGCTCGGCCGGAATCGCGGCGATGTGCGTCTCCTCCAGGAAGCGGAAGCACGCCTCGCGACTCGAGATGTCGCCGTAGCGGGTGCGGTAGTCCGCCAGCATGTAGTACGCCCCCTCGGGACGCAGGGGGGCGAATCCTCCTCCCTTCAAGGCCGCGAAGAGAAGCTCTCGGCGACGCGCGTAGCCGACCTTCAAGTCTTGGAAGTAGGACTCGGGTAGTTCGCGGAGCGCGCTGGCGGCGGCCCGCTGAAGAGGGCGCGGGGCGCAGACCGCCAACACATCGAAGACCGGGCCGATCGCTCGCGCGAGGTCCGGGGGTGCGCCGAGCCAGCCCAAGCGCCATCCAGTGATGGAAAACGACTTGCTCAGCCCGGAGATGGTGATGGTCTTCGGAAAGAGGCCGGGGTGCGTCGCACAGGGACGATGGACGCGACCGTCGTAGATAAGATCCTCGTAAATCTCGTCGGTGATGATGCGGGCCGAGTGCCCTGCGAGTTCAGCAGCCAACCGGTCGATGTCGGCGGAGCTCCACACTTTGCCGAAGGGGTTCGACGGAGTGTTCACGACGACCGCCCGCGTGTGCGGCGAAAGCGCCTGACGAAATGCGTCCCAGTTCGGGCCATCCTGATTGAGAGGGACGGTTCTCACGGTCGCCCCGAGCAACACCGCGGTCGATCGGTGGTAGGGATAAAACGGCTCGAAGAGGATGATCTCGTCGCCCGGATCCAGGAGTGTGAGCAGGGTGGCCGTGTACGCCATGCTCGACCCGATCGTCACGACGTAGTCGTCGACTCCGTACGCGAGCCCGTATCGGGCTTCGGTGCGGCGAGCGATTTCCTCTCGCAGCTCCCTCAGGCCCGCATAAGGCGTGTAGGTCTGACGATCTTGAAACAGCGACTCGACCGCCCCGAGCCGCAGCGCTCGTGGCATCTCGAGATCGCAGACTCCCTGCCCGAGATTGATGCCGTCCGAAAACGCCTGCACTTTCTGCGTCAACGTCCGGAGCAGCCCGGCTTCGCGGAGGTGATGGCTACGCTTCGACAGGGAGGGCTCGTTCATGCCCCCAGGTTACCGGGAAAATGCCGACCCCCGACCGGCAACCATCGCCGCCGCTCGGGTTGGCCGGCCGCTACATTGATCGATTCACCCCCTAACGAGTGCCGAGCCGCGCCGGTCGAAGCGGAGCCTCTGAAACTTGTTTTTCGGCCCATCGGGAGGGGGCGGATCCGACAGGAGTCACCGTTGGTGACCCGAGGCGGGCGCGAGACTTTCCCCTGATAGTGTGCGCAAATGTCGGTCGACCGTGCACCCATCCTGGATCGCAAGTTCGTGGAGTTTTTTCGTAACTGGGCGGAGACTCCGGTTTCCCCCCGGGATCCCGAAGCCGCAGTCGGCGAAGCCCCGAGTCTGGTCGGGCGGACCCTGCTCGAACTCTTCGAGTCTCAACTGATTGCTCGTCACCTCGACTTGGAGGCGCGAGCGCTCAAGCGACGCAACGTCGGCTTCTACACGATCGGCAGCCTCGGGCACGAGGGCAATGTCGCGCTTGGACGGTGCGTGCGCGCGACGGATCCCACCTTCCTGCACTACCGAAGCGGCGCGTTGATGGTGGAGCGGGCTAGACAGGTCCCGGGGTCCACGCCGATCTTCGACGTGTTGCTCTCCCTCGTGGCATCGAGCGACGACCCGATCTCCGGCGGGCGCCACAAGGTGTTCGGATCCGTACCCCTGTGGGTGCCGCCGCAGACCAGCACCATCGCGAGCCACCTGCCTAAGGCGGTAGGCGCCGCGTTTGCGATCGAACGGGCCAAGTCGGTCAAACACGGTTTGCCGGTTCCCGCCGACAGCATCGTGCTCTGCAATTTCGGGGACGCGAGCCTCAACCACAACGTTTCGCAGGGTGCCTTCAACGCGGCGTCGTGGGCAGCCCATCAGAACTTGCCGGTGCCGATCCTGTTTGTGTGCGAGGACAACGGGATCGGAATTTCGGTGCGCACGCCGGATAATTGGGTGGCACGCCGCCTCGCTTCCCAGCCCGGTTTCAAAGTCTTCACCGCCGACGGCTTGAACCTCACCGAAGCCTACACCGTGGCCGAAGCGGCGGCGCGTTACGCCCGCGAGGAACGACGCCCCACCTTCCTCCATCTTCGGACGGTACGCCTCCTCGGACACGCCGGCACCGACATGGAAACGGAGTACCTGACCAAATCAGAGATCGAAGCCCAGGAGGACCGCGACCCCCTGCTTGTGAGTGCCGCGCAGGTGATCCGCGCCGGCCTCTTGACCGCTGAGGGGGTGCTGGCGCTGTACGAGGAGATTCGGGCTCGAGTGGGCGCTGGCGCCAAGGAGGCAGTGAGTCGCCCCAAGCTGACGTCCGCCGCGGCGGTGATGGAGAGTCTCGCCCCCTTCCATCCCGAGTCGGTAGCGGCCGAGGCGATCCGACCGCCGGATCCGGAGCGCCGCCTCGCCGCCTACGGTGGCGCGGACCAGCTTCCGGAGAAGAGCGATCGCCCGCGTCCCTTGGCCGTGCAAATCAATCGCGCGCTTCAGGATGCCCTCGTCAAGTACCCAGAGATGTTGGTGTTTGGCGAGGATGTCGCGAAGAAGGGCGGCGTTTATCACGTCACCGCCGATTTGGCGAAGAAGGCGGGCCTCGGTCGGGTATTCAATACACTCCTCGACGAGACGACGATTCTCGGGTTGGCGATCGGCGCGGCGCACCTCGGCTTTTTGCCGGTGCCGGAAATCCAGTATCTCGCGTATTTGCACAATGCCGAGGACCAACTCCGCGGAGAGGCCTGCTCGCTCCAATTCTTTTCGAACGGGCAATTCCGCAATCCGATGGTGGTACGCATCGCGAGCCTCGGCTACCAGAAGGGCTTCGGTGGACACTTCCACAATGACAACAGCACCGCGGTGCTGCGCGACATCCCGGGGCTGATTGTCGCGGTGCCGTCGAGTGGGGACGATGCGGCGCGCATGCTGCGGAGTTGCTTGGCCGCCTCGAAGGTGGATGGCCGGGTCGTGGCGTTCCTGGAGCCGATCGCGTTGTACGCGGCGAAGGATCTCCACGAAGACGGGGACAACCGGTATTTGACGCTCTACCCGCCGCTCGACGAAGTGGTTCCAATCGGCGCCGGCCGCACGCTCACCGAGGGCTCCGACTGCACGATCATCACCTACGGCAACGGAGTCTATCTATCGCTGCGGGCGGCCCGAGTCCTCGAACGGGACTTCGGGGTGAAGGTCCGCATCGTCGACTTGCGCTGGCTCGCCCCGCTCGATGAAGAACTCATCGTCAGCGCGGCCGAGGCGACGGGGCGGGTGCTCGTGGTCGACGAGGGCCGCCGCAGTGGTGGCGTCGGCGAGCCCGTGCTCGCGGCGATTGCGCTCCGCATGCAATCCAAGATGCCCAAGCTGGCCCGGCTCTCGGGCGAGGACACTTACATCCCGCTCGGTCCGGCGGCCAACACGGTTCTGCCGACGGAAGAGAAAATCGTGAGTGCGGTCCGGGAACTGTGCGCGGAGGCGGTGCCAGCCGGGCGACGGAGGCGGTCATGAAGCGGGTGGTGTTGGTGTGCCCGGGGCGGGGAACTTACACCCGCAGCGAACTCGGCTCGATCGGAAGCGCCGCCCGGGCGGATGCGACGGGGGTCAGGCCCGGATTGCTGGCGGAAGCGGACCGACTGCGGACGCAGAGCGGGCGTCGTCGGGTGTCGGAATTGGACGGGGCGGAGCGATTTTCGGCCCTCCATCTCGCGGGCGAAAATGCCGCGGCGCTTATTTTCACCGCCACCGCCAGTGATGCCGCCACCTTGGACCCCGCGTTGGTCCCAGTCGCGGTCGTCGGGAACAGCATGGGCTGGTATTCCGCTCTGCATGTGGCCCGAGCCTTCGACTTCAGCGCGGGATTTGCCCTCGCCGACACGATGGGCAGCTATCAAACTCAGGGAGTGGTGGGCGGGCAGGTCATTTACCCGGTGGTCGATGAGCAGTGGCAGCGCGATCCGGCGCAGGTGCGCGAGGTTGGGTCGGTGATCGAACGACTCAGGGCCGCCGGGGCGCGGGTCTACCACTCCATCCATCTCGGGGGCTACGAGGTCTTGGCCGGCGACGATGCGGCGGTGAAAGGCCTGCTTGGCGAGTTGCCCAAAGTGATGGTGAAGGACAAGGAGTACCCGTTCCAATTGCTCGGGCACTCGGCATTCCACACCCCGCTGCTCGCGTCGACGAGTGAGCGAGCCAAGGTGGAACTTCGGGATCTTCCGTGGGGTCTGCCCGCAATCACTCTGATCGACGGCCGAGGCGTCCAGCACCGGCCGCATTCCGCGAGTGGCGCGGCGCTCCGGGATTACACCCTCGGGGCCCAAGTGGTGGACACCTACGATTTCAGCCGATCGGTTCGAGTTGCCCTGCGGGAATATGCTCCGGATGCGCTGGTGCTCCTCGGGCCAGGTGATTCCCTCGGCGGCGCGATCGCTCAAATTCTGATCGAGGAGCGGTGGAATGGCCTCCGCTCGCGAGCGGATTTTGCGGCTCGGCAGGCGACGGACGATCCCGTTCTCATTTCCCTTGGGCGGCGCGCGCCAGCCTCATCGCGCTGAAAGCGACGCCGCCAAGGCCGTGCAGGAATCGAGGGACTGCTGGCAGCGGGAGAGCGCGGAAACAAGGCTGGACAAGGCACCGGCAATCTGCGCCTCTTTCCCGCTCGCGAGGGCTGCGCGCAGGGCGGGAACGTATTCCGCTTCGTAACCGGAGTCGGCGTCCACCCCTACGAGGAGGTGTTTGTAAAAGGGGCGACTCGGGAGCATCCCCGCCTGGAGGAAGTGTCGGAAGCTCCCGCGCAGCGCACGATTGAGTGCGACCAGTTTGGCGGGGTCGGGATCGCTTTCCACGAGTGCGGATAATGCTTGAGAGAGCGTGCGCGCCGAGGTGGCGAATGCGACCTCCGCGGCTCGGAGCGATTCTCGTTCCGGAGTGGCCACGCCCGAGAGCGGGGCCTCCAGCGTCGCGGTGATCCAATTGGCCAGAGCCTCGAAATCGTAGGGGAGTACGGTTTGGAGGGCGGCTTCCTGAACCACTGCCAAAAGCAGGCGGGACAACCGCGTGTGGTGGGCAAAGCCGGGGTCGCCGTGGCGTTTCATCCACCCAAAGGTGTCGTAACGCGAGTGATAGACGCCGTAGGGTCCCGAGGTCGTAATGCTCAAGCAGGGAATAGCGAGACGGTGGAGGAACCCGACGTGGTCACTACCGCCTCCCAATAATTGGAACTCACCGGGAGCGGAGGTGTCGAGGAGGGTGGAGCCGGGCGCACGTTCGTCGTCAGTGCGCGAGAGCGCGCTCTGCAGGAGCGTCCGCAATTCCGGAGGAGCGTGCGCTTCGAGTTTTCCTCCCGACACCGCGGCATCACAATTGAGGTAGAGGGCCGCGCGGTCGGCGAGCTCGCGCTCGTAGCGCTCGACGTGTTCGACACTCCCGATGATCCCGAACTCCTCGGCGCCGAAGGAACAGAGGGTGATCGAGCGGGTCGGTTTTTCCCCGTCGCGAGCCAGCGCCCCGAGCACGGTGGCCATCTCCAGGAGGATCGCGGTGCCGCTACTCGGGTCTACGGCGCCTTGGACCCAGGCGTCGCGGTGGCTGCCCACCAAAATCGTGGATTCGGGATCGAGGGTGCCGGGAAGAGTCGCGATGACATTGGCGATCGGGCGAAGTCGCCAGTCGGAAAGGGTGCGCACGTGGGCCCGCGCCTTCCCGCCGCCTACGTGATAGGTGAATGGGTGGCCTCCCTGCCAGGATTCCGGCACGCCGGGCCCGTCGAGGGCTTCGAGGAAGGGGCGCGCTTCTTCGGAGGACAGCACCGCCGCGGGAATCTTTGGGAATACGGGAACGACGTCCACATCGAGCCGCGGGGTTCCGGTGATGGCCGGTTCGCCGGGAGTCAGGGGATCCCCGGGCCACAGGCCCACATCGAGAATGCTCCCGCGTTGCACTGCGGTTCCCGGACGCCATGGCCCTTTGGGGTACACGTCGCCGCGGACAAAGCCGTCGTCTTTGGGATCGGAGTAGAGAATGAGGGCGGAGAGGCCGGCGGCGGCGGCGTTTTTCACTTTGTTGCCACGGAACAACCCGCCGTAGCGAGCGATACCGATCGCACCCCGGAGCGGAATCCCCATGCGAGCGAGGGCTTCGAAATCCTCGGTGGTGGCGCGATTGACGTACACGAGCACGCCGGTCGCTTCGCCGTCGGGGGAATACGCGAGGTAGGGGGGGAGCGCGGTCTGTGTGTGAGTGTCGAAGTCAATATCGAGAGGCGTCTCGATCAGAGGGGCGCGGTACGCCACGGGTGCCAGTAGCTCGACCACCGTCTCGATTGGATAAGGAATCAGCACCTCGTAGGTGTCGATGCGGCTCTGCCACCCCGCGCTCAGGAATCGCTGGTGCACGTAATTGGCGTTCGCCTGGTCCGCCGCGGAACCCGCATGGTGCGGCTTGCCGGTGAGGACTTTCAGGGAGTCGGCGATCCGGGCCGGCTGGACCCCGCTCTGAGCACGCTCGATGGCGGCCGCGAGTTTGGGGGCCAGCGTCGGCGATCCTCGCGAAGGAGCATAGACTTCGGAGTCGGCTTTCGGAGAGGACGAACTCGTGCACGTAACCAATGAAGAGAGCAAGCAAAAATAGGCAATACGCTTCATATTGGTAACCTAAGGTGTGAGCGGACCATTCACTGCCACTCGATGGCGGTGAATTGCAGCGCTGGGTGACGCGGCGCGCTTTCGCTAGCAGAACTCATGGGGGCTTCGACGCACAGCCGTAGTATGCCCTTGGCTGGCGTGGCAGGGAGGGGCAGGACCAATAGAATGGTCGACTCGGAATTCGGAGGGTGATCCACCGTGAGAGGTGCCTCTTCCAACCGGAAACGGAGATTCTTCTTGCAGGATCCGTGGATAATCAGGCGACTCTTCGGATCGACGGGGGGTGCCAAGAGTATTTCGCCCTCACCCTGCCTCAGGATGACGCCGGATTTCGGCTCATACTCGACACCACCGCGCAATCTGATTTTCACATGGGGTTGAGTATCGAGAAAGGCAAAACGGTAGGCCGACAGAGAGTCCTCGATGGGGAAGAGGGTATGACTGGGGACTTCCGAGAGTCGACTTCTCGTGTCAAGGTCGGGATCAAAGAGCCTGATCAGGTCGTAGTGGCGCCGACCAGCCGCGTCGATTCCTCCCAAAGTGAGGGCAGCGAAATAGCGCACCTCGGGCGAGGGATCCGCCCACAACGACGTCATCCATTTGCGGTGATCCTCACGAATCTTGGGTTGCAATTGTGCAAGGAAGAGTGCTCGGAATCCTGCCAGTCGCTCGTTCACGAGTTGGACTAACTTGGTGAAGATGTCGGGATCTGGCAAGGAGGCGAGTCCCTTCAGCACGAGGGTGGTCTGAATACGATCTGTGCTGTTCTCCAGTGCGGCGAGCAATAGAGGGGCGACGCGGTGATCTCCGCGAAGGGCGAGCAGCGACCCCAGTTCAGGTCGGACCGGAAGCAGTCGGGGGTCGCTCAAGGAGGCGTGGATTGCCTCCAGTGCTTGTACCTTATCCGAGTGCTGAAGGAGTGCCCAAACCATAGTCTTCTGCCGATCGATGGACCTGGATCCCAGCGTGGACAAGAAACGATGATCGACGGGGCGAGATCCGGTTAGGACTTCGATTGCATGGTGCGCGGCGGATACGTGGGTATCTTGGCTTTGAGCGGGCAAGACATTGGGGTACGAATTTGCAGCTTCGCGGCACCACAGGTCCAGGAGGGAATCTGCTGCATTCTGGCGAGCCAAGGCATCTTGAGACTCCAGGCGCGAGAGCAACTCTGGGACGGCGCTCAGGTCGCCGCGGTTTGCCTTCAAGACGGCATCGTCTTCGTGTGTCAGGCGGACCGGCATGGGATTGGCCTCGTTCCGTCGCGCCACTCGATCGTGCAATGCTTCGCTGAGCCAGAGCGTCCACTGGGGCAGCAGGCTCGGGTCCTCCAAGAAGAGGTCCCGCGATTCGCCTGGATCGGCGGCAAGATCATAGAGTTTGTGAGCGCCGGTCCGCAGATTGTGAAGGAGCTTCTGCCGACCCCGGACCAAGACTCGCTGTTCAGCCAAACCGGCAAATTGGCGAGGAACGGGGAGATCGGAAAGGGCGCTTAACTCCTCGCCGGTCGAGAGTCCGAGTAGGAGGGGGGCGAGACTGGGGCTCTCCAGGCCGGAGAGGGGCGGCAGACTGAGCAGGTCGCAGAGAGTCCTGGGGAGGGAAGTCGTGGTCACCGCCGCAGTTTCAAATCGAGCCGGTGCCAATCCGGGAGCGCGTATCAGCCACGGTACGTGCAATTGGGGCTCGTGGAGGTTGGTTCCGTGGAAGAGGGCTCCGTGTTCACGGAAGGCCTCGCCGTGATCCGCTAGGACCACGAGGAGGACACGATCCTCGAGACCGCGAGCGGAGAGCTGGCCCCAGAATTTCTCGAATTCGTGGTCGACATGGTGGACTTCGCTGCGGTAGCGGGCGAAGCTCCCCTGGCCGAAGCTTGTTTCGCGCTGGTCATAGGGAGCGTGCGGGTCCATCAGGTGGCCGAAGATGAACTGCGGCGTGGTTCCGGCGAGATCGAGCCATTGCAAGGTTTGGGCGAAGAAGTCTTCGCTTCGGGGAAGCTCGCGACGCTCGGAAAACCCGAACGATGGCAGGTCGGGGGACCAAGTCGCATCGCGCGCCGAGAAGATCTCCCGGGGCAATGAGGCCTTGGTCGCATATCCGTGCTCGGCGAGGATCGTGGCGAGGGTGGGAGGTGTTTGCCCCTCGAGGGCCTGGATCGTAGCGGCGCTCACTCCCGAGAGGGTCGAGAGGATCGAGAGATAACTGGTGACGGTAGGTGCGCGAGCATTCGTGAACACGATGGCGGACTGCGACCAACGATCGAGGAATGGAGTGGTGCCGGGGTGCTTCGGGCTTTGAAATCCACACACGTCGGCTCGCACTGCATCCATGGAAACCACGACGATGTGAGGCGATTGCGGAAAAATGGGGCGGAGGCGAACCCTGGCTCGTGCGTTGGCCTCCAATTCCATCCAGCGTCGGCCCGACGCGCTCAGCGCCTGGTGGGTGAGAGCGTCCGAGGCTTGGTGGGGAAATGCCAGGACTCTTGTGAGGCTGGCACCGCCGCGCAATTCTTGACTCAAGTAGTGGCGAATCGAGGTCGGGAGAGAGGACCACTCCGTTCGGAGTTGAATCCCGATCACCGCTGCGAAGAGAGTGAGGGTGACGATCAGCCCACCGAGGCTCTTGCGGTGGGGCCATCCATGGGGGAGGTGGGAGTGCAGAGTGCACGCCAGCCCATGCGCTATGAGGAGGAGTCCGATTCCGTAGGCCGCGTCATGCAGATGGAGATAGAGTTCCGGGGCAAGGCGAGAGTCGAGGTAGAGGACGGTGGCGCCGATCGAAGTGGCGGCAATTCCGAAGCGCTGCGGCATGGCTGCCGCGAGCGAAACGAGGAGTCGCGTGAGCACGAGGGCAACGACAGCAATTCCGATTGCGCCGAGGGGGGGCGCCCAGTCCGGAATTGGCCAGGAGCCAAGTCGACCCCGAATGGAGACGAAATGTCCGGCACGGAGGAGCAGCAGCGCGACCGGAAGGGCAGCGAGTCCACATGGGGGAAGCGACGCCCAATACGGGCGCTCGGTCTTTGGTTGGGCAATCAGGTGAAGACTGGCCCCGAGGACCAGTAGGGCCCACGCCAGGGCGCCGAATCGTGCCAACGTGCGCCAGTCGGTTCCGGGAGGAATGGGAAGCGGCCCGCTTTCTGCCATGCGGGTGTCGATCGCCCACGCCCCGGCGACCGCCAGCCCCGAGCCGACGGCGGCGGCGAAGAGGGCCGAAGGCCAAGACACACGCTTCGCTTTCTCCCGTTTTCGACTCACGTTCGGATCATAGAGCTTGCCCCCCGGAATGACAGTCCATCCGCCTGCTCCGCCCGGAGTCCCTCCCCCCGACCTCATGCTCTCGGGCCGATGGGCCGATGGGACGGTGGGACGGTGGGACGGTGGGACGGTGGGACGGTGGGACGGTGGGAACGCGGATCACCAGATCCGCACGCTGCCGATGGGGGGTCGAGGCGAGGCTC
>CADEGH010000057.1 GCA_902826835.1 uncultured bacterium
TACCCGGCATAATCCTGATGTCGGCATAGTGGGAATTATGCCGACATCGGCATAACTCCCACAAGTCGGTCACGTTGTTCGGCCCGTAGAACTCGTGGCCAGCCCCCTCGCGCCATCCATAGAAACAGTTTGCCGTCACGATGCCGTCGGCAATGTAGTGGTGGTGTTGCGCAACGTCCATCGAGTAGACATCGCCGGAGAACCCTGTTCGGTCAATTTCGTCAATGGGGACCCATTCGATCTTCCCGCGCCGGGACGGAACTGGAACCGCCATGGCACCAGCGATCAGGTTGCAAGCCCGAATCTTGAACGGAACGCGGCGACTCACTTTCACGTGGTCCCGCGTGGACGTTACAAGCGGGCAATCAGCATAGCGGCCGTTCAGCCGCAGGAGTTCAATCGCGTTGGCCTCCATGACGTCGAGATCCAGTCGGTCGTAGATGCGAGCAACGTCGTCGATCTGCCTCACGCCCTTTAGGTGGTGCTCGGGCGCCCACGTGCAGGTCGGGATTCCGAACTTGGCCAGTATGAACTGCTCCTCAAGCGCAGCGTCCATGCTCGATCCATGCGTGGATAGGATCCACGCCTCGTCGCCACCCTCCGTGTAGAGCCGGTGCTTCAACCCGAATCCCCAGGAGTTGAGCATCATGGACTTTCCAACCCGCCACCATCGTCCACTGCGCATCAGGTAGGTGCACCAGAGTCGAGACGCGTCCTCCGTGAGTCTCGCGCTCCAGAAATGGCTGGGTGTGCAGTGGGTGACCTTGCCACCGACCACGACCCCAAGAAGCTCGCCTGAGAAGGGCCTGGAAGTTCTCGCGATCTCTGATCCGTGCTTCCTGCCGATGATCGCGTTGTGGTGCTTGCTATAGGCCACGACTCGGTCACCGTCCACAAGGCTCTCGATCGGCACCGAACCGTCCGGCGTGTCAACCATTGTCCCCGCCGGCTGACACCACTCATGCGCGCCCATGAAGTCTTTGCGAGTGAGAACCGGATGGAGCTTGTTCCAGATAATCGCCTGCGAGAAATAGAGACCGTGCGCCTTCAGGGCCGGAGGGTAGTTGGCGCAGTTCGCGTACCCGCCCCAAATGTAGAACGACGCGCCGGGTTCCATCGCGAACGCCAAGTTGCCGAACCACAAATCCAAGATCCGCTCGAAGTCCTCGTCGGTCATGAAGTCGTTCTTGAGCGGTCGGTCCTTCGCCCGCATCTTGCGGGTGGTCGGCGTGGCCTTCCCGGGATCACGCGCGAGGTCCAACGACTGGTGGTGGGTCGAGGCGAACGACGAAAGCCCCGCGGCAATCGCGTTGTTCGACCGGGGCTCGACTTTCACGTTGTACGGCGGGTCGCTGTTCACGAGGTGGATGCGCTGGCCTCCGAGCAGGCGCACGAGGTCCTCGCGCTTCGAGGAGTCGCCGACGAGAAGTCGATGGTCACCGAGAATCCACAAGTCCCCGGCTCGGCAAATCGGAGTGTCCAGGGGCTCAGGAGGGATGTCCTCGTCCGCGTCGCCCATGGCGGCGTCTGCCACCTCGGCGAGCAGCCTGTCGATTTCGTCGCTGGAGTACCCCACGCCGTCAACCGCGTTCTCGGTGCGGAGCTCGGCGAGGAGGCGCGAGAGCACACCATCGTCCCATTCCGCGAGTTCGGCGGTGCGGTTGAGGGCAATGGCCAACGCCGTCGCATCGAGGTTGGTCACGTCAAGCTCGACGATGTCCACTTCCGTCCACCCGAGCTTGCGCATCGCCATGAGGCGCCCGTGGCCCGCGATCAGCCGTAGGGTGCCCTTCTGCACGACGAGCGGCTCGGCTTGCCCGAAGCGCTTCAAGGATCCCACGATCGCGTCGAGGTTGCCTTCGGGGTGCAGCCGAGGATTGCTGGGATCGGGAACGAGAGAATCGATGGGAACGCGTTGAACCGTCAAGCTCATGATGTTGCCTCCGGACCCGGGGGTGCGGTCGGGATCGAGTCGCGCATCTGTTGGGTGACGCGCGCGATTGCCCTCGCGTACTCCTCGGGGGTGTGCTGGTTCTTGGCTTCGACCGCCTGCTCACGATTGACGCGGCCCCATCGGTCGGGCCACCGGCGTTCAAGGCGCCACGCTGCCGCCTGCCAGTGCTTCTCGGCGGCCTTGGCGATGATCAGGACGTCGCGCATCTCGGCCTGGGCCAAAGCGCGCTGAACCGCCTTGCGAAACTCACGGTGCGCGCCGGAGTTTTTCTTGCGCCCGAGACGCATCCATCGGCGGAGCGTGCGCTCTGAGATCCCGACGTAGCCTGCCGCGACCTCGAAGGTACAGCCGGAGGCGAGGATCTCGCAGATCTTCGCGGTGAGCTGGTGAGACAGTTTTGGCGGGCGGCCGGACAGAGAAAAGCTCCAAGACGGGGGTCGGCGGGGGTCTTGGAGAGAGGCGTTGGAGGTGGCCCGCTGCGGTCAGTCTAACATGTTGAACCGCTGTTCAGGCGGGGTCGCCCTGGGGAGGTCCGATCGGGGGAAGAATGGGACGGGGCCTATTTCGCCTCCACTGTCGTGTGTAAGGAAACAATTTCGCTCTCCGGGGCATAGAGCGGGGGTGAGGCTGGCGCTCCCCCAAATAATGCCCAGTGCCGCGTCCCGAAACCGCGCCAAAAACTCACCGTCTGATTAGCAGCCGAGGCGAACCGCCGTGTAGACCAAGGTGCGAAATGAGTGTGCCTGGGGGACATGCCGCCGGCGCGTTTTCGAGATCCACTTGCCGCCCCTCGATCCACGAGCGACGCTGCTTCTCCGCGGCTCGGTAGGCGGTCACTCGCGCGTCGCACTCCAATGCCTTCGCGAGCACGAGCGCCTTCTTCCTCGACGGTCAGCTGCCGGCGCGGCCGCTTCTTGTGAGCGCACCCCATGGGGAACCTTGAGAGGCAGTCAAGAGAATTTATCCCGATGATCGTCGATCATGCTCTCTCTGCGCGTCTTCTAATGTCCATTCCCGGTGCAGCCTAACGCGCGGCATGCGATCGAAGTCAAGTACGTACTCGTCCTCATTCCGATCCGTGAATCGGCCGAGGATCACATCAGGGGCAGCCTCGACAACGTAGACGTGACCCAGTGTGGCCGCGCCAGCGTTCCGCTTCAGTACTGCAAACGTAGCGGCCGTCCACGGGTCAGCGGTCCATGCAAGGCCCAGGCACTTAGCCCGGCTTGAAACGCCGCGGTAAACTGCGATCGGAGCTTGCGGCCGAGGAAGCGTTCCGACGAAGCCGCACTCGCGAAACATGTCGAGAAACACTCGCCGCCAGGGCCACGTGAGGTCCAGCCCTGCCCATTCCTTATTGAGAAGCGCGAGCCTGTGCTCCGGCAACACCGAGAGCCAGAGCGCGCAGAGTCGAGGCGCGCGCTCGTGCGACCCATAGCAACTGCAAATGTCGCTGGCTTCGTCAGCGGTTACATCGCGGCGCGCAAGTGCCGCCGCAAGCATGTCATCCCTCTTGGCCTGAGAATTCGCAACGCGGTCCATAATCTCCTCCTCAGACGTTTTCTGGCCGGCGATCACGCTCCCTCTTCCCCCTGTGCCAGGGTACCTGCAGCTTGAGACCAAGGCCACCCGGGTATCGAGGATCGATCGCATTGGAGCCAGACTATCGACACCCAACCCAGGCTATACCCGGAACTTTCAGTCGACGGGCCATCACGGCTTCCGTCGGACGCTGTCGGCCAACTTCACCCACTCCCCAGGCCGCACCTCCACCTGCCAAAACTCGTTCCCGCTCACGTGCCGTCCCAGGGCCTCGTCGGCCGCGGCGGTCGGGGATAAGTAGAGCTTGCCGCCGAAGCGCACCTAGTTGCCTGGCAGGAGCTTCGCTTTCACTGCCTTTCCCTTGACCATGCTCGGCAAGTCGAGGGGGAGAGGGGCGAGGGCGGGCAAACTCCCAGATCGCACCCAGGCTCCGGCTTCGCCGTGCGTCACGCGTCTGCGATCCGCCTCCGTAGGTCGTCGAGGGTGACCAATTCGCCCGACTTCGGATCGTGGGTCGACCAGAAAAGCCATCCGTTGGTGGCTGGTATTTTTTGCCCCTTCAGCTTGCCCTCGAAGTAGGGGAGGCGTGCGGCACCCGCGGCCGAGGAGGGGCTATCGAACTCCTTGCCGTCGAAAATGAGCCGGCCGGTGGATGTCACGACGGCCTTAAGTGGATGGCCACGGTAGTCGGCGACAAGAACGGACGAGACCTGAAGTAAGCCTCGGGCAAGCAGAGTCGAAAGTGGCCCGCTGGACTCGGCAGCGTCGGGGGGCTTGGAGCGGGATTTCCTACTCTGCTCCTTGGGTTCATTCGGATCGTGGGGCGCCGGGGGGAAGTCGATAGTGATCCGTGCGCGCTGGAGCGATGCTCGGATCGCGGCCTGGCTGAGCTTTCCCCTCGACCGTGCCTCGATGAGCCTGGCAAGGTCATCATCCTCGGGGGAAACCGCTCGCGTCAGGATTTCTCGGACCTGGGTGTCGACGTGGTACGCGTCCCAAACCCGGTCGATTCGCTTCCCCAAGAACGCCGCCTTCGAAATCAGGGCGAGTTGCCGCGCCGCTTGCGCAGCGTCGGTCGTTACCAGAGAGACCCGGCAAAAGAGTTTCCCCTCGAGGGGAACCGCCGCGTTCGCGTTGTAGATGTGGTAATCGACGCCGTTGGTCAGGACTGCCCAGCCTGCGCCGCACTGGGTGGAGTAAGAAATCACCTGGTTTGTCCACTTCGAGTCGTGCAGGTCGACGTCCAGCGATTTGGCCTCCACGATCAGGACTGGGGTCCGCTGAATCATGAGAGCGTAGTCGACGGGCAGATCCCTGGGCTTGCGCTTGAACTCGTGGTGCACTTCCTCTGGATCGTGGACCTCCCAGCCCAGAGCGGTCAGGAGAGGCGCGATGAGCGAAGACTTCGTGTTCTGCTCGTTCAGCGCGGCCCCCCGTCGAAGATTCTGAACCTTCTGCGAGAGCGCCTGGATCGTCTTGGTCAGGTCGTCGGGATTTGGGGGTGGCATAGGGGATTGCTTGCGACGGGAGGGGCGTTCCGACCTCCCGGATAGGCGGGAGCGTACCTGGCTGGCGATCAGCCGGCTACGCCCCCCGGTCTGCACCGGGCAGGGGGGCTGGTCGGAACAGGGGAGGCTCGGGTAGGCTCTCGGCCCTGGTTGGCGCACGGTGGGGCACTGCGGGGTGGAGCCCGCGGCGCCGGGCGCAGATGCGAAGGTTCGAGAGAGCCGTTGACCGCACGAAGAGCTGGATTGGTGAGTCGATCGAAGGCCGGTGTAGGATCGTTTTCATGGCGTCCAACCACAGAGTAGAACGGACGATTCGCTTTGCGGCCCACCCCCAAGCTGCCCTGTTTGGTCAGCTTGGCTTGCGGTAAGCGGCGGCAGACCTCAACACTCCGCCCTTGATGCTCCAAGGAACTCGATGGCAAAGCCCAGCGCAAGAAGCAACGACACCACTGCCAACCTCGGCTTCGAAGCCAAGCTCTGGCTCACCGCCGACAAGCTCCGCAACAACATGGACGCGGCGGAGTACAAGCACGTCGTCCTCGGCCTCATCTTCCTGAAGTACATCTCCGACACTTTCGAGGAACACCGCGCCAAGCTCCTCGCTGGCAAGGACGACTACGCCGGGGCCAATGCCGAAGACCCCGACGAATACAAAGCCGAGAACGTCTTCTGGGTGCCCGCCGAGGCCCGTTGGTCCCACCTCCAGTCCAGCGCCAAACAACCCACGATCGGCAAGATCGTGGACGACGCCATGGTCGCGATCGAGCGCGACAACCCGCGCCTCAAAGGTGTCCTCCCCAAGGACTACGCGCGCCCCGGCCTCGACAAGCAGCGCCTCGGCGAACTCATCGACCTCATCGCCACCATCGAACTCACCGCCGCGAGCGCGGGCGAAAAGACGCACCGCTCCGTCGATCTGCTGGGCCGCGTCTACGAGTACTTCCTCACCCGCTTCGCCAGCGCCGAGGGCAAAAACGGCGGTCAGTTCTACACCCCGTCCTGCGTCGTGCGCTGCCTGGTCGAGATGCTCGCCCCCTACAAAGGCCGCATCTACGACCCCGCCTGCGGCTCCGGCGGCATGTTCGTGCAGTCGGAAAAATTCGTCGAATCCCACGGCGGCAAGCTGGGTGACATCTCCATCTATGGCCAGGAGAGCAACGCCACCACCCGCCGTCTCGCGATCATGAACCTCGCGATCCGCGGCATCGAGGCCGACTTCGGCCCCGAGCACGCCGACACTTTCCGCCGCGATCTCCATCCCGATCTCCGCGCCGACTACGTTCTCGCCAACCCGCCCTTCAACGATTCCGATTGGTTCCGCAAGGACGACGACGTGCGCTGGCAGTTCGGCGTCCCTCCCAAAGGCAACGCCAACTTCGCTTGGGTGCAGCACTTCATCCACCACCTCGCGCCTCACGGCATCGCCGGCTTCGTCCTCGCCAACGGCAGCATGTCCTCCAACCAGTCCGGCGAGGGCGAGATCCGCAAGGCCATCGTCGAGGACGACCTCGTGGACTGCATGGTGGCGATGCCGGGCCAGCTTTTCTACTCGACGCAGATCCCGGTCTGCCTCTGGTTTCTGTCGCGCAACAAAAAGAATGGCCGTTTCCGCGACCGGCGTGGCGAGACCCTCTTCATCGACGCCCGCAAACTCGGCACCATGGCTGACCGCGTGCACCGCGAGCTGCTCGATGCCGACATTGCGAAGATCGCCGGCACCTACCACGCCTGGCGAGGCGATAGGGGCGCGGGCGAGTACGCCGACGTGCCCGGCTTCTGCAAGCGCGCCACGCTGGACGACATCCTGAAGCACGGATTCGTGCTCACGCCCGGCCGCTACGTCGGCGCCGAGGAAGTCGAAGATGACGGCGACCCCTTCGAGGAAAAGATGCCGCGTCTCGTCGCCGAACTGCACGCCCAGTTTGCCGAGTCCGCGAAACTGGAGAAGCAAATCAAGGAACGCTTAACGAAACTTGGATTCTGATGAATGCCTCCGCTGAAAATAACTCTCCGACGAGGCTCTCCGATTCACAGTTTGAGGAGTGCATGGTCACTGCGCTGCTCTACTTAAAATCCAATCCGAGCATTCGGAATCGCGACATTCGCGCTGTCGCCTCCATCGGCTACGACCAGGCGATTCACTTTTTCAATCGCTCTATCGCTGAGAAACGCCTCGTCCGAGAAGGCAGTGGCAGCGGCACCCGCTACGTACTCCCATTGAAGCGAACCTCAGAATGATAGCCGAAGTTCCATTTTCTGAACTGCTTTCTGTGGTCATCGACAACCGGGGAAAGACTTGTCCGACAGCCGATGCAGGAATCCCGCTCATCGCGACGAATTGTATTCGCAATGAACTGCTCTACCCGACCTACGACAAGGTGCGGTTCGTCTCAAATGAGACATACAGCAATTGGTTTCGCGGTCATCCGCTTCCGGGCGACATCATCTTTGTGAACAAAGCGACACCCGGTCGTGTTTGCTTGGTTCCCGACCCGGTCGATTTCTGTATCGCTCAGGACATGGTCGCGGTCCGTGCAAACCCGAAACGGGTCTATCCGAACTATCTGTTCGCTGTGCTGCGTTCGCCGGCTGTCCAAGAGAAGATTGGCCAGATGCACGTGGGGACGCTCATCCCGCATTTCAAGAAGGGCGATTTCGACAAGTTACTGCTGCCAATTCCAGAACACGAAGAACAGGAGTTCATCGGTGACACTTACTTTGAACTCTCAGCCAAGATTGACGCGAACCGGCGGATGAACGCGACGCTGGAGGCGATGGCGCGGGCGCTGTTCCAGAGCTGGTTCGTGGATTTCGACCCCGTCCGCGCCAAACTTGACGGCCGCCACCCTGCCGCCCTCGACCCCGCCACGGCCGCCCTCTTCCCCGAGCACTTGGAAGAAACCGTGCTCGGTCACACGCCGAAAGGCTGGGAAGTTCGTAGCCTCGACAAGACTGCCCTCTACCTGAACGGCCTCGCCCTCCAGAAGTATCCGCCCGGCGACGGCCCCACGCTCCCGGTCATCAAGATCGCCCAACTCCGCAAAGGCGACTCCATCGGAGCCGACCGGTGCAACACCGACCTGCCGCCGAACTACATCGTCCAAGACGGCGACGTGCTCTTCTCATGGTCCGGCAGCCTCGAAGTCGAACTCTGGTGTGGCGGCCCCGGCGCACTGAACCAGCACCTTTTCAAAGTCACCTCGACCGAGTTACCGAAGTGGTTCTACTATCTCTGGACGCTTTACCACCTCGACGAGTTCCGCCTCATCGCCGCCGACAAAGCCACCACGATGGGCCACATCCAGCGCGGGCACCTCACCGCCGCCAAAGTCCTTATCCCGCCGCGCCCGCTGCTCGACGCCATGACCGGCACCATGTCGCCGCTCATCGACCAACTCATCGCCAACCGCATCCAATCACGCACCCTCGCCACCCTGCGCGACACGCTACTGCCGAAGCTGCTGAGCGGGGAACTCAAGACGAACAACTGATCTGCTATGCCTCGCCTCCTGAAATCAAAAACTGACCAACGGCTTACAGTAAGCCAGAAAGCGTTGACCACAGCGTTTGGAATGCTGTCCATTCCAAAGCCCGTGGACTACGAACCTGTCGGCACCGATGGCGCGATCGAGATAGGATTAATTGGCATCGCTGCGGATTTGGCCATTTCCGCCTGTTTATATGAAGTGCTTGGTGCGTCCGGCAGCATCCGCAAAGACAGCGGGTTTTACCTGACCGCATCCGAAGCCCTCGATTTATTCCGAGCCACCTTGAACTCGAAGATTCCACGGCTCGCAGCATTAACGCACGGCATCCCCGATGCTTCCGGTCACCTCAAGAAGTTGGATGCCGCTTGTAGCATCTTTCCAGTCATCTTCACCGCCAGAGCATGTGCCGTTCACGGAGGTGCGGGTATTTCCAGCAATGTGGCTTTCGTGGCAGGGAAGTCAGTTGCCGATTTTCTCCTCGCACTGGCGGAATGCACAAAGTGGAAACCCTACCTGAGGCAGGTTCCGGCTATCCCTGCGCTTCCCAAGGAGAGGACGCTTATCGCCCAGGAATTGGCAGCACTGCTATCAACGGGCGATAAATCAAAGGCAGTCGCTGCGATTACGGGAATATATTTGGTGCTGCCAGAACTGACCAAGTCGGAGCCCGATTGGTTGAAAACTTTGCAGCGAGTCCAGGTTACGCCTCGCGCTCAGGACATCTCTGTCCTCATCAGGAGCCTCCAGCAGGCGAACGTTGGAGCGATGTTCAAGGTTGGCAAAGGAGCCAACACGACGGCAGTGAAGATTGTCGATAAATTCGCGAATCCCGAAGCTTTGCCAATCTACATAGAAGGGATGAAGAAGAAATTCGACAATCTGTCCGATACATGGAGCGGCTACATTGGAAACGCCAATGGCGAATTGGACAAAGGCATCCTGTCGCTTCCTCCGATTGGTTCGATTTACCGATTTGCCGCTATCGGAATCGACCGTATAGGACTCCCCGAGGAAGAGATAAATGATGGGCTTTCGTCGCACAGTCTTTGGCCATTCGTTGCAAGCGCGCTCGAATACAGCGGGACTAAAGGGCCGTGCTTCTTCCTGCTTCGGTCGCTAAAGTCGGGCGAAATCGGTCAACTGACGAAACAGCTCAAGGATGCTGCGGTTCACAGCAACAAAATCAAAAAAAGCTTGGCGGATTATGAACAGCTATTACTGGCCGCAGCAAACAACAAACCCGTCGCCGCTAGTTCAGCCTTGGCAAAATCTCTGGCAGCTTCTGTCACGGCACGTGACAAGCGGAGAGATTCACTCGCTGACAAGCTCTTAGCCCGCACCAAGAGCGCTAACGGCAAACTCAAAGCCGCTTACGAAATTCTTGTCACAGAGGTTCAGAAGGCGGACTCGCTGGCCGCACCTCTGGATTTAATGCGGAACGGAACCATTAGTATGGACTCAGAGAAGTTCCCTGCTCTTCGACTACTGATTGATGCCGCCAACGAAAGAGAAGACCTCGTCGCACTTTGGGCCATCTTGGCCGAAAACGCGTTGCAAGCCGTCTCCACGAATGCACGCAAAGCCTTCATGGAGATCGATTATTTATACTTCGGACCACAGATTTCGACATAGGCACAAATGTCCCTTAACGAATCCATCGTCGAAGACGCCGCCCTCGAATGGTTCGGGGAGCTGGGCTATGCCGTCTGGCATGGGCCGCAGCTCGCGCCCGGTGAACCGGCGGCGGAGCGGGAGTCTTTCGGTGAGGTGGTGCTGGTGGGGCGCTTGCGCGAGGCCATCCGGCGACTGAATCCGGCCATTCCCGAGGAGGCGCGGGAGGAGGCATTGCGCAAGGTGCTGCGGGTGGGGACTCCTTCGCTTCCGCAGACGAACCGCGCCTTTCACCGGATGCTGCGCGATGGTGTGCCGGTCGAGTATCCCCGGCCCGATGGCAGCATTGCGGGCGATCATGTGCGGCTGGTGGATTTCGGCGATGTGCGGGCGAACGACTGGCTGGCGGTGAACCAGTTCACGGTGATCGAGGGGCAGCACAACCGGCGGCCGGACATCGTGGTCTTCGTCAACGGGCTGCCGCTGGGCCTGATCGAGCTCAAGAATGCAGCGGATGAGGACGCGACGATCTGGAGCGCCTACGCGCAGCTCCAAACCTACAAGGCGGAGATTGCCTCGCTGCTGCACTACAACGCGGCCCTGGTGGTGAGCGATGGCTTGCAGGCGCGCATGGGTTCCGTGACGGCGAACCAGGAGTGGTTCAAGGTCTGGCGCACGATTGACGGAGAGGGCGACGCGCCGAACTCGGCGCTGGAGCTGGAGGTGCTGGTGCGCGGGGTGTTCGAGCGGCAGCGCTTCCTCGACCTGCTGCACCATTTCATCGTCTTCGAGGAAGACCCGGACTCGGGCGCGCTGCACAAGATCATCGCAGGCTACCATCAGTTCCACGCGGTGAATGCTGCGGTGGGGGAAACGGTGCGCGCCAGCGGCATGATGCTCGACGGCGGCTCGGTGCATGAGGAGCAGGGCAGGTATTGGGCTGGCCGGATGCACGGCGGCAGACCGGGCGACCGCCGCGCGGGCGTGGTCTGGCACACGCAAGGCAGCGGCAAGAGTTTCTCCATGCTCTTCTACGCCGCGCGCGTGGTGCGGCATCCGGCGATGCAAAACCCGACTCTGGTCGTGCTAACCGACCGCAACGATCTCGACGACCAGCTTTTTGGCCAGTTCCAGCGCTGCGCGGACATCCTCGGCCAGACCCCGGTGCAGGCTAGCGGTCGGGAGCATTTGCGCGAGTTGCTGAACCGGGCGAGCGGCGGCGTGGTGTTCACCACCATTCACAAATTCATGCCGGACAAGGGCGAGGCGATGCCCGAACTGAGCGCGCGGCAGAACATTGTAGTGATCGCGGATGAAGCGCATCGCAGCCAGTATGGGTTCGGCGGCAGGGTGGACGACAAGACCGGAGGGATGTCCTACGGCTTCGCCAGAAACTTGCGCGATGCCTTGCCGAACGCGTCGTTCATCGGGTTTACCGGAACGCCCATCGAGAAGACGGACGCGAACACTCGGGCGGTCTTTGGCGATTACATCAGCATCTACGACATCCAGCGCGCTGTCGCCGACAAGGCCACGGTGCCGATCTACTACGAGAGCCGCATTTCCAAGCTGAGCCTGAACGCCGCCGAACTGCCAAAGCTCGACGCGGAGTTTGAGGAAATCACCGAAGGCGAGGAGCTGACGAAGAAGGAAAAGCTCAAGACGAAGTGGGCCGCGCTGGAGGCGCTGGTGGGCGATCCGAAACGCCTCGCGCTGGTGGCCGCCGACCTGGTCGCGCACTTCGAGAAGCGCCTGGAGGCAATGGACGGCAAGGCGATGATCGTCTGCATGAGCCGCCGCATCTGCGTGGACTTCTACAACGCGCTCATCAAGCTGCGCCCCGATTGGGAGGCGGAGACGCTGAAGGTCGTGATGACGGGCAGCGCCGAGGACGGCCCCGAGTGGCAGAAGCACATCGGCAACAAGCAGCGGCGGCGGGATCTGGCGAACCAATTCAAGGACGCCAAGAACCCCTTCAAGATCGTGATCGTGCGGGACATGTGGCTGACCGGCTTTGACGCGCCTTGCCTGCACACGATGTATGCCGATAAGCCGATGCAAGGCCACGGCCTGATGCAGGCCATCGCCCGCGTGAACCGCGTGTTTCGCGACAAGCCCGGCGGGCTGGTCGTGGACTACCTCGGCCTCGCCGATCAGCTCAAGAAGGCTCTCGTCACCTACACCGAAAGCGGCGGCCAGGGCGATCCGATCTTCGACACCGCCCAAGCCATCGCCGTGACGCTGGAGAAGCACGGCATCGCCTGCGACATGATGCACGGCTTCAACTGGGACACGTGGACCGCCGGGAAACCCACCGAGCGCCTCGCGCTCATCCCTGCCGGACTGCAGCACATTCTCGAACAGGAAGACGGAAAGAAGCGCTGGGTGCAGGTGGTGACAGAACTGTCCCGGGCCTTCGCCCTCTGCGCCGCTAGCGATGAGGCGACGGCGATCCGCGACGACGTGAGTTTTTTTCAGACCCTGCAAGCCGCGCTGAACAAGCAGGACAGCACCAACCGGAAGACGCCCGAACAGGTCGACGCCGCCATCCGCCAGCTTGTGAGCAAGGCCATCACGACCGAAGGCCAGGTGATCGACGTCTTCACTGCCGCCGGATTGCCCAAGCCGGACATCAGCATCCTGAGCGAACAGTTCCTCGCCGAAGTGCGTGGCCTTAAGCACAAGAACGTTGCCGCCGAGTTGTTGGAGAAGCTGCTCAAGGACGAACTCAAAGTCCGCTCCAAGCGCAACCTCGTGCAGAGCCAAGTCTTCAGCGAGAAGCTTAAGAAGACCCTCAACGCCTACCACAACCGCGCCATCTCTACGATGCAGGTCATCGAAGAGCTGATCTCACTCGCCAAGGATCTCGACGCCGCCACCAAACGCGGTGAGAAACTGGGCCTGACCGACGACGAAATCGCCTTCTACGACGCCCTCGCCACCAACGACAGTGCCGTGCAGGCGATGGGAGACGCGAAGCTCAAGGTGATCGCCGCTGAACTCATCACCCAAGTGAAGAAGAGCGTGACGATCGACTGGACGCTGAGGGAGAGCGCACGCGCCAGGATCAAAGTGATGGTGAAACGCATTCTGAACAAACACGGCTACCCGCCCGACTTGCAGGAAGAGGCCGTGAAGACCGTGCTGGCGCAGGCGGAGCTGTTGTGCGAGGGTTGGGTGCCGTGAGCATGAACCAAGCCGTGCACGACAAACTCGTCTCGGTCGCCCGGGCGAAGGGGTTGGTCTCGTACACCGAACTCGGGCACGTCGCGGATCTCGACGTTGCCGACCGCGCGCAGCTCGACCAGCTGGTGAAGATCCTGGACGAGCTTGCGCTGCGCGAGGTCCGTGCCGGCCGCCCGCTGCTCCCCGTGGTCGTCATCCGCGCCGACCTCCAAATGCCATCGAAGGGGCTGTTCAAGTTTGCGAAGAAGCACGGACTTATGAAGGACGGGGATGAGATCGGCTTCTTCTCGAAGGAACTGGCTCGAGTCTATGCGGCGTGGGCGGGGGAGCCCCCGGGATGAGAGACCTTCCGGGGCCAGCAACTCAGGTGCTCCGGCCGACGGGAACGCGTCGTCAGCGTCCAGCCACCGAGCCACTTCATGGGAGTGCTCGGACTCTGGTACGCTCCCGGCCACGAGCAGGGCGCTCGGGCCTGCGCGCTCCACGGTGGGGCGCGCCGTGGACCCCCGCGGTCGACGGAGTGCCGCCCGTGACGTCCTGCTCAACACGATGGAGTCGTTCGGCATCCTCCGCCGCACCCGAGGCCGTGCCCGAATCTCCGTCCGGAAGTTCGAAATCACATCAAGGACATGGCATGAGGCAGGTTCTCCGCTTCTTGGGCGGGGAAGGCTAATATTTGGGGAGTGCCAGGAGGAGGGACAGGATGTCCCTCCCTGAGCGATGATCAGCGCTTGGTCCAGACTTGCGTTCAGGTTGCCCAGCAGCGCCGGATCGCGCTCGAGGCCAGGGGCTGGGAGTGCGACTAGTGGGATCCGGCCAACCTCACCCACCACACCCGTCAAGAGCCGGCGCTATGTTGAGTGGTAGGATCCGGCGTTGATGCGTTGGCGTGAGGGAGAAGGTCAGGACAATGGCACGACGGCGAAAGACCGACAAAGAAACCTGGACAGACGAAGAGCGCCTCGCGCTTTTTTGTCAGAAAGGCACGGAGCTCATCCGGCATCCCTTCGTCTGCGCGATGCACGCCAGCGGCGGCGTGGGATTCACTCTCAAGATTGGGCCGCCCGATGCCGGCGGCCGGCGTCCGCTCACGGTAAGCATCCGCGGGGCGAACTCTCTAGAGGTGCAAGCCGTCGAGGCTCTGGTCCGGCTTTTCACCTTGAAGACTGAGCCGGTCGCCCTTGACCAGATCGGCGGCGTTGTCGGACGTGCGGCGCCTCAAAAGGCCGACGCCGTCAGGGCCGTTCTGAAGGCATATCGCCGCAATCTCGCGCGCCGGCCCAGCCTCGGTCCTGCCGAGCTGAAGACTAGCGGCTACACCGATGACTTCACCTTCGGCGAGCTGCTCGATCTGCACCTATACGGCAACGCGACGCATGTCGAAAAGGGACCGCGGGCGGAGCGAGCCCGGCTTCTGGGAAACGCGATGGCAGAACCGCTCTTCGGGCAGGTCTTCTACCAGAGGGCGTTGTTCATCGTCGCGGCTGCGGTGAAGGACATCCTCGATATCCTGAACGGCGCACAGGCGAGAGCACTATGACGGGCAAGACCGCAACTCCGAAATCGGCCGACCGCGAGAGCTTCGCGCCAGTTTCTCATTACCGTGAGTTCGTCACCTGGTACGGCCCGTTTGCACCTTACGTCGGCATGCGGCTCTGCATTACGGAACCAGGGATCGATCCCGGAATCAAGCAGGTCATCACGCGGAACTTCATAGCGAGAGCGGCCGTCGCGTTGCGCGGCGTGCTCGCACTCTGGGAGGCGCGCGACTACCAGGATTGTTGGGTAATCTACCGGACGATTCTCGACCGGCTGTTTCATCTCCACCACCTGATACGCACGGAGTCCTGGCAGCTCTTCGACGACTGGTGCTTCTGGCAGCAGTACAACGCCCGCAACGCGATCCGGAGTTCGGCGGACTTCAAGGAGAAGATCGATCCCGCATTCTTTCGGGATGCGCCTGATGACAAAGCTCGGATGGAGTCCCTCAAGACGAACCCACCGAAGTGGGAGCGGCCGTTCGCGGAGGTTGAGGCCAGGGACATGGGCCTGCTGTTCCTCTACAGGCAGGGCTACGACTTCGCCTCCACGCTGGTGCATCCGATGGCGAATGACGGCCAGCAGGACTACACCACCGTCACGGGGTTCGGCGGTCCGTGGCCCGATCAGGTGGCCGCGGTGAACAACGCTTGTCTCGCCGCGCTTCTGCTCTTGCAGGAGGCGATGAAGACCGATCCTGGGCGCAGGTGGCACCCGCTCGTGCTCCGGTGCATGGAACAGGCCCGGGAGAGTCTGAGGTCCGGCGCCAGGGACTACCTGGTGACGTTCTTTTTGCTGGGGAAAGCATCCCCGGAAGGCCGCTGGTGCGACAGGGCAGGAGGATGATCATGGTGAGCAAGACCCCGAAGAACCACGGCAAGAGCTGGACGCCGGCCGACGAGGCGGCGCTGAGGAGATTGGACGGCGAGAACGCCCTGAGGCGCGTGTTGGGCCTGAGACTCAGCCCCACTGAAGCCTTCGTACGTGGCAAAGTTGCGGAGCTTGGCCTGTCCCTGAAGCTGACGAACCAGTCGCCCTACAACCGGAGGCAGAAGTCGTAGGGCCTTATCAAGAGCCCTGGAGCCATGCCGGGTCATTGACTGCCCATAATGGTGCGGGCAGACCGCCCGCCACCTCGAAGCGGGTGGAGAGCAGCAACCGCTGCATCCGGAAGAGGGGACAGTCCACGTGCGATGCAAGCGTTCGAGCGACGGCCATGCAGGCGTTATCTGCGCGCGTATTGGCGAGTTAATCAGGTTACCTCGACAGTCCATGAGTGCGCCGACGTGGGTTCAATGGTCCGCTCAGGGCCTACTGCTATCGTGAAATCAAAGCGCAATATCGAGTCAGATTCATACCGCGCACGCCGCGCGCGAATGGAATCCTAGCGTTCTGACGTGTCCCATTCCGGGGATAATCGGACCTCGGCATCCAGGCCACGAACTGCGGCCCGCGATCGAACCCGGGCCCCCGTGCCGCGGTCAACGCGACCGTTGAAGCACTTGCCAAAGCGGGGGAGAGGGCGGGACTTGGGCGAAGCGGGGGCGGAGGGTGGCCCGTCCAGGAAAGTCGGACCAGTCCGGCGGCGCCACGCTACAAGGGATGCGCTCCGAGGAGCGTGTAGGGGCAGGTGACAGAAGCCGCGGGGCGCGCTTAGAATCTCAGGCAAGTGGGAAACGGAAAGCAAACCTCAGAGAGAAAGAAGCCGCGCGCGGTGGTCGGGCCTCCGCGGGTGATACCTCGGCTGGCTCTGCTGGTGTCCCGTTCCACCGCGGTGTTCCTGGTCGCCCTCGGGATCGTGAGTTTTGCCTTCCACACCTGGCTCGCGGCGCGCACGGTGACGGGAGAGGATTCCGGCGAGCTGATCACCGCGGCGGCCACGGGCGGCGTGGCGCACCCGCCGGGGTACCCGTTGTGGACGATGTTCGGGCGCCTGTTCTCGCTTCTCCCGGTAGGGGAGGTGGCGTTCCGGGTCACTCTGGTCTCCTGCGTGTTCGCAGCACTGACGACGGTCACGATCGCTGCGATCGCGTTGGTGCTTTCGGGATCGCGCATCGTGGCGGCCGCCACCGGTCTGGGCTTCGCCCTTCTGCGCGAGCCGTGGTGCCAGGCTGAAATTGCCGAGGTTTACACCTTGGGCACCTTCCTGCTGGCGTCGACTTTTCTTCTCCTGCTCGTGGACGACCAGGCCCCGTCACGGGGCCGCCTCGCCCTACTTGGCCTTTCGCTCGGCCTCGGTTTTTCCAATCACTTCACGATGGCCGCGGCGGTGCCTTTCGTGGCGCTTTTCCTCGTGATCAGCAAACCGCGACGCTGGCTCGACCTCCGCAACGTCCGGGCCCTTCTCCTGGGGGGCGTCGGTGGCCTGATCCCGTACCTCTACCTCCCACTGGCGGCTCGCGGGGCCCCGGCTCTGAATTGGGGCGACCCGAGTACATTCGACCGATTCTGGGATCACGTCACGCGCAGCCAGTACCGGCGCACTGGTCCTTCGGTCGCGGGTGATCCTTCCTTCGCCGATCAGATCTCCACCTTGGCTGAGCACTTCCTGGGACAGGGCGGCCCGGTCCTCCTGGTCGCCGGGTTGGCTGGCCTGGTTCTCGCCCCGCGCGGTCTTCGTCGCATCAGTGCGGTCCTGCTCGGCACGTGCCTCCTCGGATCCGTCGGACTGGTCCGGATCCTCGGCACGGAGTCGGACTTCGAGTCCACCTACGCATTGCGCGTGTTCTTGATCCCGGCCTACCTCGCCCTATCGCTGGGCTTGCCGATGCTCGCCGCTCGACTGCTGCCGCGCTTTGGACCCCAGCGCGCGAGCATCGTCGCCTGCGCAATGGCCGCCGCTTGCGTCCTGCCCCAGGCGGTCACCAACTTCGCAATTGCCGATTACAGTCGCTTCACCCTCGCTTCGGAGTATGGCCGAGCGCTTCTCCTCGCCGCGCCGAAAGATGCGATCCTCATCCCCTCGGCGGACCACGACACCTTTGCGCTGGTCTACCTCCAAGACGTGCAAGGTCTCCGTCCGGATCTGACGATCGCCGACCGCTGCGGCTACCTCGAGCCCTCTGTCTTGAAGGGAACGCCGTTCGAGGCGGAGATCGGGAGTCCGCAGCGCAACCTCCCGACGTTCCGCGTCGAGGCGATCGGATGGCTGGTAGAGAATTCCGGTCGCCCCGTGCTCTTCACTCGGAAGTCCGGGCTCTTCTCCCGGAGTCACGCTCTCGCGTCTGAGGGGTTCTGGTACGTGGCAAGGCCCCGGCCGGAGGCCAAAGGAGAGAGCCCGCAGAATGTGTCCGATCCCGCCGTTTCGGCCCTACGCTCGCGGGCCGTCTCGATGGCCAACCCCATGGACTACTCGGCTCAGGTGATCCTCGCCGACCTCGCCTTCGCCGACGCGCGAGGGCTCTTGCTTGAGGGGCGCAGGGAAGAGGCACTTTCCGCTTGCCGTTCGGCCGTCGACCACCTTCCACGGGTGAAGGAGGTCGCGAACAACGTCGCGTCCCTCCTTGCCGAGCATGGAGAGCACGAGTCATCCTGGCCTTTCTTTCGCCACGCCCTGGCCTTGGACCCGGACTACCAGATGGCCGCTCGCAACCTCGGCATTTCCCTCTGGTCAAAGCGAGCCCTCAGCGAGGCCCGGGTTGTTTTGGAAGGCGTCCTTCGCCGCGACCCGACCGACGGACTCTCCCTTCGGATCCTGTCCGAACTCGCCCGGGACCGCAAAGACTGGCCCACGGCGGCCGACCTGCTCTCGCGCCTGGGAAGGCGAGACAGCGACCCCATCGCACTTCGAGACGCAGGCCTGATGACGCTCTTCGAGCTCAAGCAGGAGTCCCCCGCTCAAGCGCTCCTTCGTGCGAGTCTCGCGCTGGATTCCCGCCAGCCCGACATCGCGGAACTCGAACGCAAGATTGATGGCGAACTCAAGCGTCGCACGAGCCAGGCCGCCGCCGAGACCGCGCGAGAAGGCCTGCGTCCCGCCGCCCAAGACATCTTCGAAGAGGCAGCGAAGAAACGCGCCTGGGCAGACCCCAAGTCGGTCGCCCCTTCACTCCCGGAGGCGCCCACCGCATCGCCATGGTCCATCCCCGGCATGGACATCCCCGGCCTTCGACCGAACAACCTCCAGGGTGGCCCAGGAACCCAATCCACTCCGCAGACCAAGCCGGGGGGTCAATGAAGGGGATTATCCTCTGCGCCGGCCTGATGGCCCTCGGTCACCCGCTCTTCCCGGAGTGGGTGATCGCCACTCCGTTGTTGGCAGTGAGTGGGGTGATGGCCGGAATCGGAATCCTGCTGACCGATCCCGGACGGCGACGAGCAACGCGAGACGGCAGGGTCGCCATCGCATGCTGGGTGATCGCGGCAGCCCTCCATCCCACCGCGTTCTGGATCACGGCTGCACTACCTGTTTGGCGGCGAGCCACGCTTCCCCGAGCCTCTTGGGTCGCCTCGGGCATCCTGGTCACCGCCGCGATCTCGATGGTGGTGCAGGGGGCTACTGAGGCGATTCGACTCCGGTTCGACGAACTCGGGGTGTTCCAATTGCACATGGCTCTGAACTTGCCCGCAGTCGCGGTGGTGCGCACGGCCACGCCGTGGGACTTTCCCTACCTGGCAGTTCCATTCGCTATCCCCTCGCCTGCGGCGCTCGTGCTCGGCACCCTGGCCTTGGTTTTCCTGGTGGTGGGTCTCGTTCAGCCGTCAACGAAGGGACTCCCGCAGTGGATGTTCCTATTCGGCGTTGCATGGGCCTCAGCTATGGGCGCCACGCTCGAAGGCCCTCCTCACCTCGCCGCAGCTCTTCCCCTTGTCGCAATCGCCCTGGTGCTGGCGCTCGGGATCCTGAACTTCACGGGCAGAGCGATCCTGGGAAGGAAAGCCGGTGCGCTCGTCCCCATAGCACTGGGCCTGGCTTGGCTGCTCCTCGCCTTCCCGCACACGCGGGATCGCTGGCCGCTCCTGTCGGATCCGAGGGCCTTTCTCGATCGCCGACTCG
>CADEGH010000058.1 GCA_902826835.1 uncultured bacterium
GGATCTTGTCGCTGGCGGATCTGGTGATCCGCGTTCCCATGGGCGGTGGCACGCAAGGCGGAAGGGAGGGTGGCACGCACGTCGGGATGGCGTGGTGTGCGTCGACATTGGAGGTGGCACGCAAGGCGGAAGGGAGGGTGGCGCGCACGTCGGGATGGCGTGGTGTGCGTCGTTCTGCGAACGAAGACGTTAGATTTTGGACTCAATCGAGCAGGTAAGCTGGAGGCCCTCCCATGACCACGCCGAATTCGACCGGACTCTCGCTCTGGGCACTGCATGGGCGGTGCTCCCGCTCTCGATTTGCGTTGTGGATGGCGGCGATACTGGGCGGCCGGTATGCGCTCGATGTGTCGGTGACGATGCATCAAGGACACCAGTTGCCCCTTCCTTGGGATCTTTCGATGTTCCTGCTCGTCCAGGAAACGTCGAACGACCATGTCCTCCGAGGCGCCCCGTGGTTCATCGCGGAATTGGGATTCCTTTGGATCGTCATGACGTTTTGTCTTCGCCGAGCGGGAGACGCCGGGATCACCCCCTGGATCTCGCTGCTGGCCCTGCATCCCTGCTCCCGGCTCATCCTCGTGCTCCTGCTGGTGGTCTGCCCGACCTCGGCCCGACCTTCATGGCGATTCGGGCCCCTTCCACCCATCGACCCGAACCGGCCGGAAGCATCTCAGGCCCTGGCCTTCACCGCGGTGGGCATCTGGATCATGACTACATTCGTCATGGTGGTGGGCATTTCGATCGCGGCGGATTCGAACTACGGCCGAGTCGCCTTCTATCTGGCACCCTTTCTCGGCACTCTCCTCACGAGCTTCCACTGGTCTTCAGTCTCGCGATCGAAGGCAACCACGACGGCCTGGGGAACCCTCTTCTGCATCCTCGGGATTCCCCTCCTGCTCTTCCTCCTCGCAATCGAGGGAGCGATCTGCCTGGTCTTGGCGCTCCCTTTGATCGTACCGCCGGCGATCTTCGGAGGATTCCTCGGCCATGTGATGGCGCAGCGCACGGTGGAAAACGCCCGCCTCGTCGCCGCCGCCACCCTGGGGATCTATTTGCTCCTAGCCTCCCTCCAAACCAAGCCGGAATTCTCCGATCCCATCGAGGTCATGACGTCGGTCGAGATCGAGGCTCCTCCAAAGACCGTGTGGCACCACGTCGTCGCCTTTTCCGAGATCACCGAGGAGGCGCCGTGGTGGTTCCGAGTCGGCCTCGCCTATCCGCTGCGGGCTCGAATCGATGGAGAGGGGGTTGGAGCGGTGCGCCACTGCGAATTTTCGACCGGACCGTTTGTCGAGCCCATCACCGCTTGGGAACCACCCCACCGGCTGGCCTTCGACGTGGTAGACCAGCCTCCGCCGATGCATGAACTCAGCTTCTACGACATCCATCCTCCCCACCTCGAATCGACCTGGGTTTCACGGCGAGGCGAATTCCGACTGATCCCCTTGTCCGGGGGCCGGACGCGACTCGAGGGGCGAACCTGGTACGTGCTCGCAATCGATCCTCTGCCCTATTGGGCACCCCTTGCCTCGAGCATCATCCATCAGATCCACGGCCGGGTGTTGCGCCACATCGCCCGCCAGGCTGAGGCTCGCTGAACGCGGCCGAGTCCGGTTCGTCCCTCCGGGCGGCCCCCCCACGCGTGCTTGCGCGTTTTGAGGTTCCCGAATCCGGGCTCCCGCGGCTACGATCGGAACCCACTCAGGAAAGGAACACCCTTGGCACACCCTTCTCGCCTCCTCGCCCTCGGATTGATCTGTCTCGCCCCGCTCACGGCGACGGCCCAAAACCAAGCCCTCAGCGTTTCGGTCAACGGCGGCAGCGGCTATCTCGAAATGCCGAATTCGCCGACGCTCACTCCCCCGAACCTGACGATCGAAGCCTGGATCACCTACATCGATTCCGGTTTGCCGGCCGGGTTCCTTTGGCCCACGATCGTTCGAAAGAACTTCGTCAACGGTCAGGCCGACTATTTCTTCCGCGTCGACGCCGGCAACGCCAACAATCGTGTGCTCCGGGCGTGGCTCAACGGAACCGGCGGAGTTGTCAATGTCAACTTCACCTTCGCCGCGGGGGCGTTCCTGAGCTGGACCCACGTCGCCGTGACCTACGACGGCGCGTTCGCACGCCTCTATGTCAACGGCAATCAGGTCGCCCAGAGCATAGGCACCGGCGCCCTCGTCGGGACCGCGACGAGCGCACGCATCGGTGCCGGCGATACCGCGGTGGGGGCAGCCAATGAATACTGGAATGGCCTCATCGAAGAGGTCCGCATTTGGTCGGTCGCTCGAACTCCGGCGGAAATTCAGTCCAACATGTTTGCCTCGATTCCCTCGGCCGCGAATCTCAACGCCTCGTACCTGCTGGATGGCAACGGGTTGGATTTCTCCGGCAACGTGAACGACGCCATGACGATCGGAACTCCGGCGTGGCCGTTCGTTGCATTCCCCGCCCCGACTTGGGAGACGAACGACTCCGGCTCCAGCTTGGACTTCAACGGCGTCCAGGGCAGCGGCCTGGCGAAGGCCTCGACTCAGGTCTGCACGTCGACGTTGTTGACCGCCAATTCCCAGGGCAGCCTCGGGCTGCCCTGGGAGGCCGTCTACAACCTCAGCCCCACCGTGCCCGCCGGCAATCCCGGCGCGCTCGTGACTCCCATGGGCCAAATCCTGAACGTGGACGTCACTGCCGGATTGACCTTCCTCTTCGGAGGACTAGCGCCCGCTCCTCTCGCCCACCCTGGCACCTTTTCGATGCCGATCAGCGCGCCTCCGGTTGCCGCCACGTTTTCAATCCAACAAGTGATCGTGGGACCCGTCCACCCCGATGGCTACGCCCTGAGTCAAGCCGCACAACTCGACACGATCGCGATCAACCTCCCCGCCTCGCCAACCGCGGGTCCGGTCGGTGATGACGTCGGCACGGTCTTCAACATCGGCTGCATGGTCTTCTACGGGCGCAGCTTCAGCACCGTGTGGGTGCAGAGCAATGGCCGACTGACGTTCGGCGCCTCCAACACTACGTTCACTCCCACCGCGGCCGCCTTTGCGACCAATCCCGCCAGCATGGGTTGCTGGACGGACTTCAACTCCGCCACCGGCGGAACCATCACCGTGTCTCAGCCACTTCCCGGAGTGTTCCAGGCGGCCTACAACGGCGTCTTCTATTTTAGCACCACGACTCCGAACACGTTCCAGTTGGAAGTGGATACGAACACGGGTGTCGCCAGCATCATCAACCTGACGGGCCTCGCGGCTGGCACGGGGAACATGCTGATCGGCGTCTCGGGGGGAACGTCGGTGTTGGCCACCAACCCCGGCTTGACCAATTTCTCGCCCGGTGGGCTCGGGTTTGCGGGCGTAACCTCGAACGGGACCGACATGATCTACAACCTCGGCGTTCGCGGGGCCGTGACTTCCGGAATCACGAGGATCGACTTCCTGCCCAACTCCTTCAACAACTACGACTGGGTTTCGTTCTGATCCAGGGAAACCACGATGAACTACCGCACGATGATTGCTGCTCTCGCGCTCGGAGCCTCGCTCGACGCGCAGATGCCGAAATTCGCGCCGCCGGTGCGCCTCGAAGCCGGGGGAAAGCTCCTCGGTGCCGAGCGTCTGTATCCGTCGCCGGTCTATCACGATGTGAACGGTGACGGACTCGCGGACATCGTGGTGGGCGATCTGCGGGGCCATTTGACGGTTGCCCTTCGCGAAGCCGGAACCGGCATTCCGCGCTTTGCCGCCGAGACTCCGCTCAACGGCGCCGATCAACGTCCTCTCGATTTCGAAAACTGGTGATGCATCGGGATGAGTCCACAGTTCGTGGACTTCAACGCCGACGGTCACCTGGACATCGTGGCGGGAATTTTCGACGGTTCGCCTCACCTCTCCCGGGGTTCGGCGGCGGGCTTCCGGCCGCCCGAACAAATCCTCGACAAGGATGGGCACCGCATCGTCTTGAATCAGTTCTGGAATTTCGCGGCCGAGCAGTGGGAAACCACCACGCGCTGCGACCTCCCGGGGGCTTCCGGCAAGGGGCACCTCACCTCGGCGCTCGCGTTCGACTGGGAAGGGGACGGCGACTTCGACCTGCTCTTGGGCGATCACAAGAGTGGCCGGGTCTTCCGTCGCGTCAACGAAGGGACCAACGCCAAGTCGGTGTTTTCGACGAAGAACGAGCCCGTGTTGGCCGACGGGCGGGCGATTGATGTACCAGGCACGGTGGCCACCCTTCGTCTCGTCGATTGGAATCGGGACGGTCGTCCCGACCTCCTCGCGAGCAGCATGGGCGACGCCTACGGTGAGCAGTCCGGCGGCGGGGTCTACCTGTTCCTGAATGGCGGGTCGGAGAAGACTCCGCTTTATGCGGCCCCCCTCACGCTCGTGGAGGCCAGCCCCAAGGGTCAGGCCGCGCCAACGCGCCCCGACTCCGGGCTGTACGCCGACATCGCCGATCACGACGGGGACGGCGACTTGGACCTCCTCGTGGGTGCCTATTCCCATTGGAGTATCCGCCCCCCGGTGCTGACGAGTGAACAGAAGCAGCGCGTGAAGGAAATCAAGGCGGAGCAGAAGGCGATTGAAGACGGCTTCGACGCCATCTTCGATGCCATCGGCAAAGCCACCGCAGGCCTGGACCAGAAAGCCGCGAGGAAGAAGTCCGCCGAACTTCGGGCCGAAAAGGTCGAAGAGCTCAAGGCCCTTACCGCCCGGCGGCACGCCGCCAGCCAGAAACTGGCCCCCTTCGACCCCTCGCCGAAGCGCGAATCCTTCATCTGGCTGTACGAAAATCTCGCGGCCTCGCCGGCGCGCTGACCTGGCTCCCCGGACTGTTATGGTCCGGCCATGGTCGATTTTCGTGCGCTAGCCTCGAGCGCCGAGGGCTGGCTGGTGCTCCTCGGCATCTTCACCCTCATCCTCGTGACCAATGCGTTCCATGAGGGAGGGCACGCTTGGGCCGCGTGGGTCTCAGGCGATCGCCGGAGCGACATCCGCCGCCGGGTGACCCTCAATCCCATCAAGCACTTTCACTGGATCCTGAGCCTCGTACTTCCCGCCGTCTCGGTCTACTTCCTCGGCTGGGTGCTCGGCGGCGCCAAGCCGGTGCTCATTGATGCGGGCCGGATCGGGCCGCGGCGGATGGCTTTTGTCGGCCTCGCCGGGCCCGTCGGCAACTTCCTCTTCTGCGGCTTGGTGATCGCAGTCCTCGGCGCCGCCTTGGCGTTCGACTGGATCAACTCCGCCAACGCGATCGCCTCGCCCCTGTGGAAAATCGGAAAACCCGCGCTGTGGTTCTCCGCCGCCCTCGGCCTTTTCAATCTCCTGCCCTTCCCACCGCTCGACGGCAGCCGCATCGTCGGGGCAGTTTTGCCGGATCGCATCCGGGGGATCTGGTACCGCCTCGCCCCACTCGGCATCATAGGCGTGCTCGCATTCTCGCTGTGGCTCGGGGGTTTCCTCGCGCAGTACGGCCTCGGTCGCGGCCACCCGGAGGTGTACACGGGCCTGGACGCCAAGATCGACGGTTACATCACCGCGATGAGTGATTTTTGGAGATCTCTCCGGTGATCGAGGACTACCGCGTCGCGCTCGAAAACTTCGCTGGCCCCATGGATCTTCTGCTCTACCTCGTCCGCAAGGAGGAGGTCGACATCCACGACATCCCGATCGCGCGCATCCTCGAGCAGTACCAGGTCTACATGAAGGCACTCCAGACGCTCGACCTCGACGACGCCGGCGAGTTCTTAGTGATGGCGGCGACCCTCATGGTCATCAAGTCGAAGATGCTGCTGCCGAGCGAGGTGGTCGACCTCGAGGAGGAGATCGATCCTCGCTACGAACTCGTGCAGAAGTTGCTCGAGTACAAGAAGGTCAAAGACGCCGCCAAGCAGTTGAACGAACGCGCGGTCTCCGTCTCCCGCATGGTGGGACGCCCCGAGACCGCCCGCCCCGAACCGGTGGTCAAAGAAGACCGCTCCCTGGACGAGATCGGCCTCTTCGACCTCATTGCCGCATTCTCGAAACTCCTCGAAGCACTCGGCGCCGACCCCAACGCGAAGGAACGTCGCATCCAAATCAGCGATCGCCCGGTGCGGGTGTTCGTGCAGGACTTGAAGGGTAGGCTCTCCTCGAAGCACTCCCTCCTCTTTTCGGAGGTGTTCGAAGGCACGAAGTCGCGTCCCGAGGTCATCGGCTACTTCCTCGCCCTCCTCCTCCTCCTCAAGCAAGAAGTGGTGGTTTGCGCCCAAGACGGCGGATTTGGCGATATCCGCATCGTGTGGCGGGGTGAGTCCGAAGAGCAGGCCGTCGGGGTCGATCTCGCCGACGAGTTCAAGTGAGGGAAGAGCTTTCCCTCCGGCGTCGTCTCATCGCTGAGGCTCCCTCCATGCCCCGCTCCTCCGCCTGGCTCCTTCTCGCTCTCCTCATATCCATTCCGAGCTGCTCGACGCCGGGCCTCGGATCTTCGGGCCGCGTGGAAAGCTACGCCCTGGTTCGTCTCGAGCTCGATCCGACCCTCATGCCCAACGCCGGCTTTTTGCCGATTTTCCGCGAGCAGGGCGGCGAGAGCTTCGGCCTCGTTCCCCGCGCCATCGGCTACTTGCGCACCACCGAGCAGCGCAAAGTCGCGATCGAAGTGACCATCCGCGAACCCTTGGTCGGGCTCGGCGGCCGCATGTCCGTGAACGAGTACTCCTTGCTCCAATTTTTCGGCACCATCGAAGAAGACGGCTCCAAGATCCTCCCCGCCGACGCCAGTGTCGTGACCCCCAAGCCGGGCATCCCAACCATGCTCCACGTGCAGCGCGAAAACGACCATTTGCTCCGCGTCCAACCCGCGAGCGGCGACAAACTCCTCCCCTACGTCTACTATTTCGACCGCACCCCCATGCAACCCTCCCTCATCAACGTCCCCACGTTGAAGTGAGGTTCCTCTCCCACCTTCGCCCCGAGCACGTTCCGAGTCTCGACCCGGTGATCCCGCCCCCGACTCCGGAACCCTCCGCTCCGTGACGATCCGCGATCCCACGCCACCTGGCCCGTCCCCAATACTCACCGACTCCCCCCGCTCCATCGCGCCCATCCTGTCCAAACTCTGACTGGCCCTCCCCCCAAAGCGCGTCAATACCGCCAGAATCACGCGCTTTCTCGCAGCCGCGAACAGTCCGCCGAGTTTCAACGGGAATCAGGACATCCCCCTTCCCCCTAACCAAGCATTACTGCCTATCACCCAGAGTCAGCCGCAGGTCACACTTGCCATCCTGGGCTTGCTTCACAGCTTGTTCCCAGTCTTCCCAAACCGCAGGATCAGCTGGGCCTCCATCCGGGAGCAGGCTCATATCGCCGAGCAACGCGCCTATTTCTGTGGAGCTAGTGCGATCAAACACCGCTTTCAGGAATGTGTACATTGCCACATACGCCTCTCGACACGTAATTACTTGACTCCCCTTAATTGTCATGTCTACGAAATTCCATCGCATCTGGGGATGGGGATTCAGGCACGACCTCGGGTGCGGAGGAGGATGCCGAAAGACTCCATCGTGACGATGATCGCGGCACGTTCGGTATTCCGCAGCTCGCGGGGATTGCTATGAGACTTCGCGGCGCGCTCCACGGCGGAGCGGGCCGCTGCGTAGAAATCCTCGCGTGAGAGTGCAGGGTACCACGCAAGGAGCGCGGCGTGGAAGTCTCGGGGAGTTTTTCCGCCTCGGCTTTGGCGACGGAAGAAGGTATTCATCCAATGGCAAGCGTGATCGATTTTGGTTTGCCAAGCGATTATGGGGAGGTGCCGAGGGGGATCGTGCCTGCGGATGCCGCGGGTCTCTTTCAGGAATCCGTACGCGCGCTCTCCGACCGGATGGTGCTGCGGAGTGTGGGGCACGTTCCGCAGATGGGTGATGAGCTGGCGATCGACTACGACCTTCACCTCGGGTCCGCGGTTCTCCCCGCCGTTGTCGGATTGGAGGAGGAAGGGCGCGCAGTGAGTCACGATGGCAATAGGGCTGGTCGAGTGGGGGTGTAGTGCGCCGTCATCTCAAGTCCGAGGGCAGTGAGGATTCTCGTGACACGTTCGACCGTGATGCCGTGGTACTCGTTGCGCTCATCGCGGGAGACTTGTGATTCGTGCACGCCCAAGCGCTCAGCAAGTTCGCGTTGCGAGAGCGACTGAGCGATTCGCAGACCCACGAGTTGCAGTCCAACGGTGGGGAGGCGCTGGACCGCGGATGGGCCATCCCTACGGAGCGCTTCGTAGAGATCAATCTCCTCGATAAGTTGCTGGTGAAACGTGACCATCGGCGCCATGCCGCGGTCCAATTCCGCAGGCGCAAGACCGCTCGCGGCGAGCGCTGCGCGTTGTGCGAGGAGGCGAGCCGCCTGTTCGTCGCGACTCTTGAGCGCGTGTCGATACTCCGTTTCGTTTCGAATCATGGTGTCTGCCTCAGTTTGATGATCCCCCGCGGACCTCCGCTGCGACTCCGACGAAACGCCGCGGGAAACTCGAGTTCGTTCCCGAATTGGACCCTAATCCCGGATGACTGCCGGTAGTGAGGGAAAAGCTCGACTCGGTAGGTGTGCCACATGGGGAGCTGGGCCTTTCCCGAGACCCGATCGTGGCGCCTCGCACCTGGATCCCACGTCCAGACCTGGTGTGGATCGAGGGCGTTCAGGTCCCTCGTGAGTCTCCCCGAGAACAGCCTCTCGGGATCACACTGGAAGTAGCCATCGATGTCATTGGGATGGTCTTTGTCTTGAGCGAACGAACCACCGGCGAAGACGTCGGTGACTCCGACCTGCCAGAGCTGTCGCACCAACAGTTCGAGATTGCCAACGAGCTTCGAACGCCACACGCGATCCCCGTTTGGCGCGATCTCCCGGCCTGGCCCGGTCACCAGGGTCGAGGCTCGAAGTTCGGAGAAAGAAAGCTCGTAGTCACCCGCCGGCAGGAGCCCGTCTTGGTTGAAGTTGAGGACAGTCATTGCTTGGACTTACCGCGGCGGCTCACACATGACATTGTCGACTTGGTTGACCTTTTTGTCAAGTCCATAAGAAGAAACGCTGAAGCCCCGTGGTTGGTACGTGCTGGACCACTTCGGTTGCTTCGGGGTCAACCGCAGGGTCACCCTCGGGAACCTGGCCCGGGAGTGGCCAGGTCAAGCAAGAATCGAACGTCTTTCCGGTAGCCCCAATGGCTGGACAGGTGGTGAACCCGGGGTCGAGTGCCGCCTCCACCGCCGCTCTCAGTCAGAGACCCATCGAATCCACAACCGGTTGCCGGTCGCTCCGAGGGGACAGAGGATCCGATGGCGTCAGCCAGCAAACCCATGGGCGCCCAGCCCCTAAACCCAGGAGGGGGGCTCGCGGTCGAGAGAACGCGGGGGGTGGGGATTACTTGACCAAGCCGGCGGCGAGTTTGGATTTGGCGAGGCGGAGGGCGGCTTCGCTGGTGGGGATTTCGAGGGCCTTGGCGAGAGCGAGGGTTTCTTTGACGGCGCGGAAGATGTTGGCGACTTTCTTCGTGGCGACGGCTTCCTGGTAACCGCCGGGCGCAAATTCCTGGCCGACATTGATGATGCCGCCGGCGTTGATCACGAAGTCGGGGGCGTAGACGATCTTGCGCTGGCGGAGCGCTTCGCCGTGCCGCAATTCGTGCAGTTGGTTGTTGGCGGCGCCGGCGACGATGCGGCAGCGGAGCTCGGGAAGGGTTTGGTCGTTGATCACGGCCCCGAGGGCGCAGGGAGCGAAGACATCACACGCCGCGGCGTGGATGCGCTTCACGTCCTCCACCACCGCGCCGAACTCCGCGGCCGCCTCCGCAAGTCGAGCAGCGTCGAGATCGGCGACGATCAGCTTGGCTCCGGCCTCGTGCAGGTGCCGCGCCAGGGCAAAGCCCACACTTCCGAGACCTTGGATCGCGACGGTCCGGCCCTGCAAGTCCTGCGTGCCGAACACATCGGCCGCGCAGGCTTGGATTCCGAGGAAGACTCCCCGCGCAGTGAAGGGCGAGGGATTGCCACTGCCACCCTTGTCCCGCGGCAGTCCGGACACCCATTTCGTGGACTTGGCCACGTTCTCGAGATCGCCGGTCGTCGTGCCGACATCCTCGGCCGGGACGTAGCGCCCCTGGAAGTCCTGCACGAAGCGTCCCATCGCCACGAAGAGCTCGGGAGTCTTCTTCGTCTTGCTGTCCCCGATGATGACGGCCTTGCCTCCACCGAGGCCGGTCTCGGCAACCGCCGATTTCCACGTCATGCCCTCGGCGAGCCGCAGGGCATCCGTCAGGGCGGCCTCCCGCGAGGCGTAGGGCCACATGCGGATTCCACCAACCGCCGGGCCGAGCACCGTGCTGTGAACCGCGATGAACGCGTGGAGCCCGGCCGCGGGGTCGACGGCTTCGGCCACGCGCTCGTAGCCGGCAGTGGGAATCTCGACGATCTTCATGGGGGCATCTCGATGGCGGGCCCAAGGGGCGCCACAGGGGTATATCACGCCCTCCCGCCTCGGCTTAGCCCTCCACGCTGAGGCGGCGGACATCCTTCCGCAATTCCAGGAGCAGCCGCCAGGCTAGGAGGATCGCGACGGTCACGAGACCGAGGGTCAACCCCCACCACATGCCGCTCGGACCGAGGTTCGTCCGGTGCATGAGCCCGAGGCCCAACGGAAACCCCAGAACCCAAAATCCGAGCACGTTGACGATCGCGGGGGTTCGGGTGTCGCCGAGCCCGCGCAGGCACCCAATCGAGACCACTTGGATGCCGTCGAAGATCTGGAACACCCCGGAGATCGGCACGAGCCGGGTCGCTTCGTCAACGAGAGCCACCTTGTCGGTGTAGAGGCTGGCGAAAAATCGCGGGAACACGATGAACAGGACGCCAAAGGTCGCCATGCAACCCCCTCCGCAAAGGAGCGCGCAGTGGCTGGTGCGCCGCACCGCCAACGCATCCCCTCTCCCGACCGCCTGGCCGACCCGGATCGAGGCGGCGATGGCGATCCCGAGCGGAATCATGAAACTGGTGGAGCAGAGATCGAGCGCGACCTGGTGCCCGCCGGTTTCCCGATGGCCGACTTGAGCCATCGCCAACGTGGCCGCCCCGAACACCCCCCATTCGAGGAAGAACTGCAGGCCGATCGGCATTCCGAGCCGGATCACATTGGCAAGGGGAGCGGCCGCCGCGGACTCCGTCTGCCACGGCCGAATCCAGCCGCGAAACCAGCGCCACCCGACCATCAGGATACCCAACATCATCACCCAGCGACTCAGAGTCGTCGCCCACGCGGCCCCGTCGAGGCCGAGGGCCGGGAAGCCGCCATGACCCGCGATCAGGACCCAGTTGACCAGGGCATTGAGCACATTGCCAAACAGAACCACCGCGAGGATCGGCCAGGCGATGTCCCGGGACTGGAGCGTTTGGCGGAGCACCACGAATGCGAACCACGGAAAGAGACTCGGGATGTTCAGGTGAACATAACTTTCCGCCATCGCGATGACGTCTTCCCCCTTCACCTTGGCCTCGCGGAAGAATGCCCCCGCCGGCCACAGAACCAGCATGGCGGGAATCGAGACGAGCGCCGCGAGGATCAACCCCCGCTGGAAGGAGCGGGCGAACGCCGGCTCGTCCTTGGCTCCGTACGCTTGCGAGAGCAGCGGATCCAACGCTTGGAGAATTCCGGTGAACAGGATCGAGGATCCGAAGACGTAGAAGGTCCCGAGGGAAACCGCGGCGAACGCTTTCTCTCCTCCGACCGCCTCCGGGGCATGTCCGATCATGACGTTGTCGACCACGCCCAGGGTCTTCAGGCCGAGTTGCACCAGGGTGATGGGCAACGCCAGTTTGGCCAGGGCCCGAAGTTCTTCGCCGAAACTCATGGGCGAAGCTACCAGGCGGCCTTCGGTTTCCGACGCTGTCGGACCTTCGAGGCCCGCACGCCGATGCCCCTTCCCAATCCAAAGAGGCCGCGTCGGCTTGTCCTAACGGCTTCCCGGGCGCGCCCGACCGAGGGGCTTCGATGGTCCGACGGGCGCGTCCCCCCTCGCCCCCTAAGATGTCCACCCGTGGCCACCGGACCTCTCCCCGAACGCAAGATCATTCACGTCGACATGGATGCGTTCTACGCGTCGGTGGAGCAGCGCGATCGTCCGGAGCTGCGGGGGAAACCGATCGTGGTGGGAGGTCCTCCTCAGAGCCGGGGCGTGGTGTGCACCGCGTCCTATGAAGCGCGGAAGTTCGGTGTCCACTCCGCGATGCCCTGCAGCCAAGCCGCGCGCCTCTGCCCCGAAGCGATCTTCGTTCCGCCGGACTTCCCCCGCTACGTCGCGGTGTCCGAACATCTGCGCGAGATCTTTCGGCGGCACTCGGACCTGATCGAGCCTCTGAGTTTGGACGAGGCCTACCTCGACGTGACCACCAACAAGCGCGGACTTCCGAGCGCCACCGCGGTGGCCCGCGAAATCCGGCGGGAGATCCAGTTCGAGCTCTCCCTGACCGCCTCGGCCGGAGTCGCTCCGAACAAGTTCCTCGCGAAGGTGGCCTCCGACCATAAAAAGCCGGACGGCCTCACCGTGATCACCCCCTCCCGCATGGCCGCCTTCTTGGAGAAGCTGCCCATCCGCAAGCTGCCGGGGGTCGGCCCGGTGACCGAGGAGTCCTGTCGCAAGTTCGGCCTTGTGACCTGCCGCGACGTGCTCGCGCAGAGCCCCGCGACCCTCGAACGCTGGCTCGGCTCGCTCGGTCCGCACCTACACGACTTGGCGCAGGGGATCGACCCGAGGCCCGTGATCACCGACTGGATCCGCAAGTCCTCGGGAATCGAAGACACCTTCGCGGTCGACCTCCACACCCTCGATGAGGCGATTGCCGCCCTTGCGACCCTGGCCGAAGGACTCGCTCGCAGGCTCGAACGGGACGACTCACGGGGACGCACTTTGACTCTGAAGGTCAAATACTCGGACTTCACGCAGATCACCCGCCGCCGCAAGTTGCCGGTCGCGACGCGCCACGCGGGAGTGCTCCTGCAAGTCGCACGCGAACTCCTCGCCGACACCGAAGTCGGCCGCCGCCCGATACGCCTGCTCGGAATCTCGATGAGCCAGCTCGACGGCGACGACGAGTACCGGCAGCTCCACTTTCCCTGGGTCGAGAGTCTGCTCGGCGCGGGGAGCGATCACGGGCTCGGTTTGCTGCCGCGCGCCGACGATCCTACTTCGTGAGCCGCCGCACGAGATGGGCGTCCAGATAAGCGGCGCCGCCGGTGTTGGTGCAGTGGATGGCGATCAGATTGCGCCCAGGCTTCAGCGCCGCCTTGGCTTCGTCGGAAATCGGGTAGCTCACATAACCACTCTGCGAGAAGGTGGGGGCCGTCACGGCCAGCACGCCGTTCAGGTAGACCTCCGCTCCGTCGTCGTGATACATCTCGACGCGGAGTTCGCCCTTCTCCGGGCGATCGAGCAAGAACTCGCGACGCACCCAAATCTCCGGCGTTTTCCACGGCGTGCGGCTCGGCGTGTAGGTGCTTTCCACGGTTCCGAAGCCGCTCTTGCCGGTCTTCCAGCCGTTCTCGCGGAAGCCTGGCGACTCCCACCCCGGCGCCGGCGTTTCGTCCACGTACTTCCACTCCGTGGCTTCGTCGCGCGCCGGGAGCGTGATCAGCTCGATCGACGAACCGATTTTCAGGGCATCCTTGGGGTCGGCGTGCTCCTGGGCGTAGAGCTGCACTTCCTTGAAGCCGGTCGACGTGGGTTCGCGCGATCCGCCGTAGGCGCTGCGGATTCGGATGCGCAAGGTCCGGATGGATTTTTGGCCCAGAGGAATCGACTGCTTGCGCTGAGCCGTGTCCTCCAAACGCGCCGAGAACGGAGCATCGTTGTTGATCTTGATTTCGAGGTCGCGCGGTCGGGCGTACCAACGTTTGTCGATGCCGTAGGCGTCGGCGGAGGTGACTTTGAGCACGCTCGCTTTGACCGACGGATCCAATTCCAAGAGCAGCCAGGGATCCTTGTCGTCCTTGGCGGTCACCCACGACTTCGAGAAGTGTCGGTCGACGGCGTACTGGGCGGCGTTCCCCCGTTCCCGCTCCGAGGATGAACTCGCCTTGACCAGATCCTCTTCGAGGAGGTTCTTGCTGGCGTCGGCGATGGCTTCGCGGTGCCACGGCTCCTCCACGTTGTCGACCGTCAAGTCGAGCACGTTCGAAGCCACCGTGAGATACGAGCCATCCGGGCGCACGAGTTCGATTTCAGCGACGAGGTGATGTTTGCCGTTTTGCGTCATCAGGTGACGCAAAGCGCACTCGGGATCGAACAGCGAGCCTTTGTCTTTGAGCTTGCGACGGGTGGCCTCGGCCCCGTTGATTTTCCAGACCAACTCGGTCGGGATCGCCCCCTCGTCGAAGTGGGTCTTCAAGACTTCGCCGGCCGCCCGCACCCAGGCGTTGACCGGGTTTTCCCCGTCCATGCCGACCACCAAGGCGGCGGTCTTCCCGAGGTCGGCTTCGAGTCGATTCCGGGGACCGAGGCCCGACCCGCGCGACGCACGACGCAGAAACAAGAGGGCGAAGCAGGTGTCGCTGTCGCCCTCGCCCCAGCTTCCCTTGTCGCCCTGGCGCTTGAGAATGTGGGCCACACCCTCCTGGTACCAGTCGTGTTTGCCGATGAGATCGACGCCCTCGAACGCGGCGAGCCGCTCGAGACCGTAGAGGTAGTAGTACACCCAGTGGTCATCCTCGGTGACCTTGTCGCCCACGGTCTTGACGGTCTCGACCGTCCAATTCTGGTCGAGCCATCGCATCGCGCTCGCGACCGAAGCCCGCATCGCCCCCTTGAGGCTGAGATCGGCGGAGTCCCCGAGGGCGTCGGCGCACACGGAGACCACCGTTGCTCCCGCGACCGTCATGCTGCTCGTCGGCGTGCTGCCCGGGTGATAGCCATGGCCGCCGTAGTTGGCCTGGCCCTTGTAGGTGTGTTCGGCCACGTACTTCCAGAAGGTGGCTTCCCCGGCCGGGTAGCCGCATTTGCGCGCGGCGCGCAGGCCCAAGATGGCATATTGGGTGTTCGACAGATCCGTGTGCCCGTAGCCATTGCCGCCGTGATCACCGGGATAACCCCAGCGAGCCCCTGACGACTTCTTGCCGTTTCCGATCGTCTTCAGAATCCGATCGGCGAGGGCTTTGACTTCGGCGGGATCCCGAGGTTCGCCCATTGCTTCGAGCATCATGAGCCGACAGCCGAGGTCGTAGGTGCGGGTGCACGGCTGACCGCGGACATGGGCGATGCCGGCTCGGACGGCCGGGTGGTCGGTGGGCAACCCGCACTTGAGGAGCGTGTACACCGCGAGCGAGGTCATCCCGTGGTAGTGCTCGGGCTGGGGGCCGCGCCACGAGCCGTCAGGTTCTTGGATCGCCAGCAGATAGGCGAGGCCGCGGTCGATCGCCAAATCCAAATCAGCGCCGGGCTTCTTGTCCTGCGCGGAAACGCCGCCCGCTATGAGGAACCCGACTATCCAAGCGAGAACCAGGGGGCACTTTTGGTGGGGAAGGGGCATGGACCTTGGATCGCTCTGGGGGGCCGAGAGGAGGAGCCTACCCGCGAGCCCCCCCGGGCGTGAATCCACTTTTTGAAGAACCCCAAAACCCGCGATCACGCCGGGCCGAGCAGGGCCAGGCTCGCGGTGAAGCCGTGGACAAACGACTTGCCGCCGACTGGCCCGAATTCCCCCGCCGCAAAGATCCCCGCCATCGGGAGCCCGGGGGCCAGTTCGTCCAGGACCAGGGCGTCATGCCCTGGCGTGTCCCACATCCGGGTCCCCCGACCATTGCAGGAAAAGAGCAGAGCGCCCCGGTGTTTCGAATCGGAAACCGCGGCGGACAGGAGGTGGCGGAGGTCTTCGTCGGCGGAGTGGGCGTCTCGGACATGGAACTGGACGGTGGTGCCAACGCGAACTTCGCCCCCGATCTCCATCGCGCCCGACTCCGGATCCGCCCCCATGACCCCCTGGATCAGGAAATCTCCGCGCTCGAAAGTACGTCGGTACTCATCGATGGCCCGACCAACGAAGAGGCCGCGCCGCAGGAGTTCTTTCTCCTCTGGAGCCATGGAGCTGGTGATTTCGCGCAGGGCGTCGAGGGGCGTCTGGTTGCGCAGCGACTTGATGACGTTGTTTTCGGCCTTGGTCACGATGAAGGGGGCGCCGATGGGTCGGCACCCCTGCGAGAGCACGGTGCGCACCCGGATCGCTCCCGTGAGCGACACCCCGATCAACCCTTCGCGGTAGAAGTCGCCGTCCAAAAAGAGGAGGTTGCCGCCGGGGCGGCGCCCCTGGCTCGCAAAGCCGCCGATGATCGGAACCCCGGCCCACCGCTCGTTCGCAAAATCCAGGAAGCCGCGGATCTCAAAACTGAAGGGGTCGCCCACCGCGAGGATCGTCGGGTTTTCTTCGGCCCGGACTTCCAAGTTGCCGGTGATGCGACCCTCCCCGCCTTCGTCGAAGGTGGTCTTCAGAATGAACGGCATCACCACCACCCCGGGCAATTCCGCCGCGAGAACGCTGACCGAAGGCACCCGCTCGGATTCGATGCTCGAACCGATCGTCCCCTCGGCGGTGCACCCCATCAGAGTCGCGGACGGGAATTGCGCCCGGAGCGTGGTGACGACGTGCATCGCGTCGTCATCCCGCAAACCCGAGGTGAAGACGGTGATGAGATCGACGTTTTTCGCTTCGACGCCCCGCGACAGGGTCTCGGCGACCGAATCGAGCATCGGCGTCAGTTCTTGTTGTGCGGCGTGAGCAGAGACGAAGCGCATGCACAGCTCCCCAAAATAGACGGGCGGCTCTCGCCGCCCGGAGCAGACGTTTCCGAGGAGACGCCGCTGATCCAGCCTACCGCCGCCGCCAGCGCAGCGAACCGTTTCGGTCGTCGTGGCTCTTCAGAGTGTTGGCATCCCGCGCAACCGCCATCGAGAGTCCGTTCTGGAATTGCGCTTCTTGGCCACGCAACACGCCGGTCCACACTTCCTTCGCACCGGTCTGACGGTTGACCAACAGGAGCTGGACCGCGCCCTCGGGAAAGAAGTCGAGCTGGCCGGAGCACACCGGGTTGCTCGGCAGGCTGTCGATCCACCAGCTCTCAGCAGGCTGGGCAGGCCTGGGCGCGGGAACCGGGGCCGGCACTGGGCTCGGAGCTGGGTGTGGCGGGGGCGATCCACCTTGGCGATTCCAGGCGATTTGCCGACCATCGCGCGGATCGTAGGTCTCGAGGGTATGCGACCGACGGCTGAACTGCAGCGCCACTCCGTGTTCGTACTCGATGACACCCGCCGCCTCGACCACCTGTCCGTGGAGATGCAGTTGCTCGCCAGTGCGGCGATTGGTCGAGGTTTGATGCGCGACGCCGGCGGGGTCGATCGTGAGCACGAGGTCCACGATCCCGCCTCGGGTGTTGGTCTGCGCGAACCAAGTGCCGACGAGCCACGGATCGCAGGCTCCGCCGTGAGGATGGCTGGGGAGGGGGGCGGGCACCGGGCCTCCGCCGTAGACCACGCGATGGAAGTCGAGGGCCAGTCGGCGCGCTTCGTCGATCAGTCGGAGTCCACCGTCCGGGAGTGCGGCGACTTGGAGTTGGCGGCCGTCGTCCAATTGGAGGAACTGGGGTCCGGCGACGTGGCCGGATACGCGACTCACGAGTCGCCCACCCGCGTCGATCGCATCCATCGTGACGAGGCCGCGCTCGATCGTCAGGTCGGTCTGGTAGGGATCGGCCCCGGGGAAGGCGGGCCTGGTCCAGGAGCCTTCGAACCAGGGGCGAGTCTCGATCGGGACCCCGTGCTCCGCGGTGCTGCAGGCGAGACAGGCGGCGATCACTCCGAGAGTGGGCAGGCCGCCCAGCCAAAACCGTGTGCTTGTGCGAGACATCGACGAGTCCTCCGCGCAGTCTCTACCACGGCCACGGTACGGTTTCGCCCCCTGGCGGGGTTCTCCTCGATGGACTGAAATTCCACTCGCTCGGCCAGCGGCAAGACCCCGGATCGCGGCGCTCCCAAACTATTTCGAGGAAAAGACTTACGACGGCACGGAGTCTTTTTTCGGTTTTTCGTCGTCTCCATTCGATGGAGAGCTACCGCTTGAGAGTCGTATGGTGCGACTCATCCACTTGATCCAGAGCGCTGACTTCGAACCTATGCCAGATCCGGATTCTGTTTCCCCTGCTACCCCACCCCGGCGCCCGTTCCCGGTCGTCACGGTGTTGGAAGCCCTGCTGACCATCGGGCTCCTCTTGCTCATGGCCTGGATTCTCTTCCTCTCCGAAGCTCCCCTTCCGGCGATTTGAGCGTGGACGCGATCTTGGAGGTGCAGGCCCGACTGAAGCCGGGCGTGCGGGTCGGGGTGATCACCGGGGCCGGGATTTCGCGAGCGTCGGGCCTTCCCACCTACCGCGGCCTGGGCGGTCTGTACGACGATCCCGCGGAAGGTGCGGCAACGATGGAAGCGCTCAGCGCCCGGACTTGGCGCGCGGATCCAGAACGCACCTGGGCAGCGCTGGCGAGCTTGGCACGTCCCGGGGTGGCGGCTCTACCCAATCCGGCGCACCTCGCGCTGGCACGACTCGAAGAGCGCAACGAGGTCACGATCCTCACCCAAAACGTGGATGGTCTTCACCAGCGCGCGGGAAGCCAGCGCGTGATCGAGATTCATGGCAGCCTCGCCCGCGCTCTCTGCCTCGCCTGCGACGACGGCTACCCGATGCCGCCGGAATTCCCGGGTGTTCATCCCCCGCGCTGCCCCCGCTGCCGGAGCATCCTTCGGCCGGATGTCGTCCTCTTCGAGGAGCGACTCCCAATGGGCAAACTCGCGCGCATCGAGCGGGAGCTTCTGCTCAATCCGCCCGAGATCCTCATTGCCGTGGGCACGAGTGCATTATTCAGCTACGTCAACGCCCCGTTCCTCCAGGCCCATGCATCGGGCTCCCTGACCGTTGAGGTCAATCCGGAACCTACCGCTCTGACCCCCTTCGCTCGACTCGTCTTCCGAGACCCCGCGGAACTCCTCCTCCCCCGCCTCTTCGCTCTCTGACCGTCACGTCTTCACTTTGGGGCCGTGGGGCGGTGGGAACGCGGATCACCAGATCCGCACGCTGCCGATGGGGGGCGAGACGAA
>CADEGH010000059.1 GCA_902826835.1 uncultured bacterium
AGGGTGCAGCCCAGCGCGCTCCATCGGAACTTCCGCTCCGAAAGTTCCCCACGCCTCTCCATCGGCAGCGTGCGGATCTGGTGATCCGCGTTCCCACCGTCCCCTCGCCCCAACCCTGCGTGCGCAAACCCTCCGAGCCACTCCTTGACTCAGTGAACCCGAACGGCGGCGCCTGCGTTGGGAGGACGTGCCGAAACGAGGCCCAGAACCGAAACGCAGATCTCACGGTCGTCGGAACCTGCGCCGCTGCTTGCTCTGGGTGGCACTCGTAGCGCTCGCGCTCGGAGCGGCCGCGATCCTCTACGGTGGAGCGAACGAGGGCCCGGTTGATCCATGGACCACGGCGGTCCCGGACGCGTTTCCACCCTTGGCTGAACTCACGCCGCCGGCCGCGGAGCAGCCGGTCGCGTATCGCACCGCCTCGGCCGATCGGGTGGTGCCACCCTCGGAGCGGCCTCCTCCGTCGGTTCCAATTCCCGTGATCGTGTGCGCCGAAGGTGGCCAGCGAGCCGCCGGGGCAGAACTCAGCTTCTACCCCACGGAGCCGTGGCACTGGATCGAATTGGAAGATCACGCGGGGATCGCCATGCCGAGTGAAGAACCTCTCGCTCACGCCACCGCGGACTCCGATGGACAGGCATCGCTCCTTTTGTCCGCGGGCGATCAGGGCCTCGTGGTCGCTCGCCGCGGATCGCAAACGGCAATCTGCAGCGCCCGAGTGTCGAATTCGGACGCCATGACATCCCGCCCCCTCGTGCTGTCACTCGGCGAGGCTCGGATCGTGTCGTTGCTCGTGCTCGGTGACAACGGACTGCCAGCGCCCGGAATCGTGACCGCGCTCTTGGACGTGCTCACCCCAGGAGATCCCACCGGGGTCATTCCATCTCCCTGGCAAGTCCCGGGGCACCTCCCGCATGGCGTGACCGATCGAAATGGCTGTGTGACCTATTTCTTTCCCGCGATCAGCCCCAGTGCTCACGTGGAGAGCTTGACCGCGTTTGTGTTGCGCCCCGGAGGAGACGCAATTCGACGCGTAATTTCCTTTCCCCACGAAGGGGGGGATGTCCTCATTCGATTGCCCCCTTGCTCCGATCTCGAAATCGAGCTCTTGAACGCCGGAGGGCGGCGCATTGAGGGTTCGGCCACCTTGGCTTTTCACAATGGTGCCGGCCCCTTTCCCGAGGCGGACCTCGCATTGTGCTACAGCCGTCCCCTCTCAGTAGCTCATTGGTCGGATAGTGGGGTGGAGCATTGGCTTCAAGGGTGGACGGTGCGCATCGACGAAGGTCGCACGGTGATCGCAGGCTGTGTGCCGGGAGCCACGGTGCGGTGCGAGGTGCGGGCTTGCGGCTACGCTCCCGTTCAAGCCGTGATCACGATCCCGGATGCTCCCCACGGTCCGCCCGTCACGATCAACTTGACGGAGCCTCTCGCTCAATTGAGCATTCGAATCGAGGATGAACAGGGAGTTCCGAGATTCTTGCCCAATCGCTGGACCCCGATCGTGAAAAAAGCGGGAGGAACTTCCGAGCGTCCCCTCCGCGTCCTCCGCTCTCGCGGCCGAGTCGATCTGTGGGTCGTCGCCGGAGTGGACGGGTGCATCGATCTGTGTGATATCGCTCTGCCGGCGATGGAAGTAGAGTCCTGGGTGGGTGATCTTGGGTGGGGTGCCGACACCCTGTCCAAGGCGCAGTTTCATCTGCCCTCCACCACTCCCGGGCAATCCGTGGAATTGGGTCGCCTCTCTCTGCCGGTTCCGCCACTTTGTTTGGCCGGACACGTGGTGGGGCCTTCCGGAGAGGGGCTGCGCGGCGCCATCGTTTCGGTCAAACGCCACCGACGGCCTGGCGAGACGGTTCCCAAAAAAGTCCCCCTTCCTTATTCCTACACCACGACCGACGACGACGGTCACTTTCGGATCGGCGGTCCTTCGGAGCCCGGGGATGTCTTCGAGCTCGAGGCCTCCACGGGAAAGCTATTGGGATTTCTCGATCATGTCCGATTAGGCACGGAGAGCACTCGAATTGTCTGCCAGCACGCAGGCTCGATCCTCGGGCGTATTGTCGGAATTCCCCCTCATCTCATGTCCAACATCCGGATTGAGGCGGAAGATGCCAGACATCGCGAGCACTCGGTCTCCTTGGATCCTCACGGGGAGTTTCTGGTCACCGGCCTCGCTCCGGGTCTGGTCACGTTGACGATCGAAACCTACGGATTGGGATTATCCTTCGAGCTCCCCCGCGTCGAGGCGCAGGTCGGCCTCACGCTTCGACCGGCGACTCTGAGTGCGATCAGTCTGGCCGATCGTCTCTCGATCATTCATGTCCGATCGGTAGACGGTAGTGGCCGGGGAGTTCCGCGGACTCGGATTGAAGTGAGCGAGCCCGATTGGTTGAGGGGCGCTTCGGAGCAGTGCTGGACGGGAGCAGACGGACACGGGAGCTTCCTGTGGCCGCACAACCGACCAATGAACATACTCACGAAACACCAAGATTTCCTGGAGCAGATGCACAGATTTGCAACCGCTCCCTCGGCACCCGTGACAATGACCATGACGGCCAAGTGAGCCTCTGGACGACGAACCCGGCTCTGCCCTCTGTATGCAAAGCCCTAGGGGTTGGGAGGCGTCTTCGAGTCGTCCGTCCGATCAACTTTCGAGCTCTCGGAACCGAGATCGCTACGTTCCGCGGTTGATTCAGGGTCGCGGGGTGAGTCCCGAGCGTTCAGATGCAGAGCGCCTGGTTCCCGGCGGTGCAGAACTCGGGTAGAATCCCCGTGTGATCCCCTCCGATACGGATCCCGCGGCTGCCGACCTGCAAATCCGCCTGCTTCGCGAAGCGGGGCCGGCCAAGCGCGCGGCCTTGACCCTCGAGTTGTCCGCGGCGGTGATCGAAGCGTCGCGGATGGCCATCCGAAGGCGGCATCCGGAATTGACCGAGCTCGAGGTCAAGCTTTTGTGGGCCGAAATTCACTACGGAAAACACCTCATCGATCCAGTGCGCGCGGCCTTGAGGCAGGACCAACTGGGGTGAATCCACTACGGCGGGCGCTCGAACCCCTTGCTGACGTGTTGGAAGCGAAGGCAATCGCCTACGCGATCGGTGGTTCCGTCGCGAGTTCGACGTTCGGAACCGGACGATCCACTCTCGATATCGATCTCGTAGCGGACTTGCGGAGTCACGAAGTCCAGAGCTTGATCGCACCCCTGAGCGCGTATTACTCCGATCCGATTGCCGCGGAGCGAAGCTTCGATTCTGGCCGGTCGTTCAATCTCATCCATCTGGCGAGCATGACCAAATTGGATGTATTCCCCTTGGGAATGCGCAATTTCGACCGCGAGTCTTTTCAGCACCGGGTCATGGCCCCGTTGATGGAGGGCGAGGGACGACTCTTTCCATTCCGCCCGCCCGAGGCGATCATTGTGCAGAAGCTCGAGTGGTTTCGGCTCGGCGGAGAGCTCTCCGAGCGCCAGTGGGGCGATGTTTTAGGAGTCCTACGGGTTCAAGGCACTTCGTTGAACTCGCATCGTGTGCGTCATTGGGCCGCATCGATCGGAGTCTCGGATCTTCTGCAACGAGCAGAGGAGGCGCTTCGAAAATCGTGAGCCTCGGGCGGTAGGACCTAACGGACGGGCCCGCCGAAGTCCTGGAGGAACTGCGTCAGGAAACGGTGAAAGGGCAGTCCGCCGTCGAGGTTGGCGGGCACGAGTCCGGGTTCTAATCCACGGGCGAGGAATGGAAGGAGGAGTTCGTGGCGATTAGACAGGACGTGCAGGGGGACGTTGCGTTGCCCCTCCGAAGTCAGGGTCGCGGGCAAGAAACCGGGCGGCTGGTGATCGCCGAGAATGATGATCAACGACGGCTGTGACAATTCGGTGGCGAATCCGAAACCGGATCGCAACGCGTAGTCGATCGCGTGTGCATAGGCCAAAGGCACGTCGGGGTGGGAGGCGTAACTCGCCCAGTCGATAGAGAAAACTTTGTCGGGTGGAGCATCGAACGTCCTCGGCACCTGCGCCAGATTCCAATCTTCGAAGTAAGGAGGGATTGCGGCGAAAGGAGCGTGACTCGTGACCGACGCAAACAGAAGAAAAAGCGGTTCCCGATTGGGCTTGCGAATCTCGGGAAGCAACTGCGTCAGCGCGGACTGATCGGGTTGATAGCCCCAGGGATATTCCGTGCCACGGTAGGGAAGGCGGTCGCGAAAATAGTCGTGGTCGAAACCATAGAATCGTGCTCCGTCCGGCCAAGCGATGGGCATCGCCGGATGCACGGACCACGTCGAATGTCCGGTCGCCTGAAACGTCTTGGGGAGTGGCCGGAGCAAGCTCTGAATCAAGAGATCAAAGACGCGGCGATTCTCGACGGGGATCCCGGAGAGCAATTCCGCGTGCGCGAGGCCAGACATTCCTCCCACGATGCTCGGGCGCGCCACGGTGCTGAGCATTTCGAATCCGTGGGCCTTCAGTCGATCTTGTTCGATGCGCAGCCTATTTTCGACGATGGGCCGCGCGGTGGCGTGTTCGAGGGCGATGCGGCCGTAGGACTCGATGAAGAGGAGGTAGACGTCGACATCCTGGAGCTTGCCGACGGTCCCGGGAAGCGGGGCCACCTCATGCAGCGTCGACTTCACCCGTTCGGCCCAGAGTTCCCGGTAACGCCAGAGGCCGGAACGAAGGATCTCTCCTACCTCCGAAGCGAGTTCCGGAATTTGGCCGCGCGAAAACAATGCGACCCGGGGTTCGACCCGGTCGAGCGCCGCCTGGCCGAGCACCAAAAGTTGGATCGTGATCGCGGCGACTATCGACTTCAGGGAGGCGCGGGACCCGCCAAGGAGAGAAGACCAGGCCCGATGGAGGATCCACCAGAGAATCGAGAGGACGAGGAGGGCGATTGCGGCGACCACGAGGACCCGTCCGGTCGACCACTGGTGAGTGAGCAGATGCACGAGGCCGGGAATCAGCAGGATGTCGTTGTAGAGGTCGAAAGGCTTGCCGAAATTGGCGGGAATGACCGTCATGCCGAAGCGCAGGACGGGGACGACGATCGTCAAGAAAACGGCGCAGTGTCGAGCCCACCACCGATCGCCCCAGGCGATCGTGGTGGCGGCCAAAAACGCGGCGATCAGGCTGAAGTCGGGCGAGATTCGCTGCCACTGGGTGCGACCCGACGGCGGTTCCCAAGGAAACGGGTAGGTGAAGACGGCGTGCAACAACGCTGCCGCGCCGAGCATCCGGACCCACGAGGGCAGTTTCGTCATCCAGTTCATCACCGGGGCGACTCCGCGCCTGGAAGCACATTGAGGTCAGGGCCGACGGTGGCGCGCGTGGGCCAGGCGGGAAGTGTCGAGCTTCCCGGGGAGAGCGCGAGGCATTGCAGCGTGACTAAGGACGGTAAGGGCGCTCCGCTGACGAGCGGGATGCTGAATTCCGATTCGTCTTCGAAGAGCGTGCGCCCAATCAGTCCGGCGCCGACGAGATACGACTGACCTGACTCGTCCCAAGCGAGCACGACGATGGCTCCGGGAGCCCGTCTCCACCACGGCAGAATGAGAGTTCCGTCGAGCCGACCCGAGCTCATATTGAAGCTCAGTATTCCGTCCGCGGGCGGCGCGGCGGGCGCGCTCTCGGGAAATCGGGCCGGCAACCGCGTCGAAAACTCCGGCAGGCGTCCCTGCCCCAGGAGATCTCCCAAGAGTTCAATGCGGCCAAATACCGGAACCGTCGCCACCGGCGGGGCTTCGGGGGTGCGCTCGAGGGCGAGCCCGGCGGAGGCCTGATCCAGGACTTGGCCCCGCGCGTGGAGCCAGGTGAGGCCTTGCCAGGCTGACCAAGCCGTGGCGGCGATCACGACGCCCAGGAGCAGCCGCAACGCCGCGGCGGGAAGTTTGCTCCACGCCAAGGCCAGTAAGCCCACCATCAAAGCGGAGGCAACGGCCCACAGTTCGGCCTCGGCCGCGGGGTGATTTGCCGACTCGACGTGCCGACCTCCTGCATACAGGAGTGCGAGGGAACCCTGGAGCACGAGACTCGCACCAACTCCGTCATTGCCTCGCAGCGGATCGGAAGGGCGCGCGGGCCAAGCGGCGGCAAGTAGAGCCAGGCCGAGCGCCACAGCGCGCAGTTCCCAGGGAACCGAGGGCAAAATGAGGGCTTCACTCATGACCAACCACGGCTCGGATCCGCGGCTGATCAACGTGGACATCGGAGTGATTCCCGCGGTGCTGCGAACGAGTAGCGTCGCGAGATTGGCGAGAAGAAGCCAGAGCGCGACGGCCCCCGCCGGGGAGCGGCTGTGTCTCTTCGCGGATGCGGCGGCCGCGGGGATGAGGGCCCAGGGAACCAGGACTCCGGAACGATCCAACCCCACCGCACTCACCGCCAAGAGTGCGCTGAGTACGTGACGAAGCCTGCCCCAGCGGGTGCCGGATAGGACTGCGAGTGCTGCCGCGAAAATCAGCAGGACGGCGGGTCCGCCGAAGCGACTCCCGAGGAGCCACGTGGCACCGTACGCGGGATGAAGCACGAGCAGAAACACGGCGCCGAGGAGGAGCGCCCGGTCAATCGAGGTCGTGCGAGCGGGGTCGCGACGAGCAAGGAGAATCCTCGACAAGATGGCGGCGGCGAGAGTTCCCGCGAACACCGCCCAGAGACTCTGAGCTTCGAAATCGCTGCCCGGACGATCGATCGACGAGGTCATGATCAGGCGATACAGAACCGTCGCCGGCTCGCCCTCGAACTCGGCCCAGTCCTGACGGAAGAACCGCAATTCGGGATCTTGGGCCTGAGCCCGCCACCGGTAGGGCTCGGGAAGATCCACGGTCCAATGCCACGACCACGCGACCGCGCTGAGGGCGACGAAGGCGGCGGGAAGAATGGTAAGCAGCCGCGTGCGGAGCGGAGTGGCCACCGGCACAGTGTGCCCAAAGCCGGGCGTGGAATCGAGGGGAGATCGCTTGCGAATTTTGGCTTGCCGCCCGATCTCTCTTGACTGCGGCAAATCTTGGGCATCCAATGTCCCCCGGAGATGACGATGAACACGCACTGGAACCGTCGCGAGTGGCTCGGAGCGGTATCGGCTCCCTTGCTCGTGCCTTTGCCCGGTCTCGAACGAGCCGTACCGCCCCGCGGCGAACCTCGCAACCTGATCTTGGTGCTCACCGACGATCAGCGCTTCGACGCGCTCGGGTGTGCGGGGCATCCCTTTCTGAAGACGCCCCACCTCGATCGACTGGCGAAGGAAGGGGCGATGGCCGAAAACCACTTCGTCACCACCGCCCTCTGTTCGCCCAGTCGGGCCACGATCCTGAGCGGTCAGTACGCGCACCGTCACGGCGTCCTGGACAATGCGACCGAGCTTCCTCCCATGACGCCGGTATTTCCGGAGCTCCTGAGGCGCGCCGGTTACCGCACGGCCTACATAGGCAAATGGCACATGGGAGGGGCCTCCGACGCCCCCCGACCCGGATTCGATCATTGGGCGAGCTTTCGGGGGCAGGGTCCATACTTCGATCCCACGCTCAATGTCAACGGCGTTCGCGAGCGCGTGCGGGGATACACGACCGACATCCTCACGGATCAGGCGGTAGCTTGGATTCGGGCGCAGGGGAGCCAGCCGTTCTGCTTGATCCTCGGCCACAAGGCCAGCCACGCGGACTTCAAGCCGGCGCCCCGGCACGCGGATCTGTTCTCGAATGTGCCAATTCCGAAGCCCTGGGATCCGAAGGACCCCGAGTGGCGCAACGTGCCGGCCTGGGTGCACGCGCAGCGGAATACCGGTCATGGAGTCGACGCCATGTACGGCGGCGACATGACCTTCGAGAACTTCTACCGAAATTACCACCGCTGCTTGGTCGCGGTCGATGACAGTGTCGGTCGGATGCTCGAAGTGCTGGAGCAGAGCAAGCTCTTGGATTCCACCTTCTTCGCATTCACTAGCGACAACGGTTTCTTGCACGGCGAACACGGCCTCATCGACAAGCGCTGCATGTATGAGGAGTCGATTCGGGTGCCTTTCCTCGCGCGAGCTCCCGGATTGATCGAGCCGGGCACGAGGATCAGCGAAATGACGCTGAATCTCGACTTGTCCTCGACATTTCTCGCCGTCGCCGGCCAGCCCGCCCCGGACTCGATGCAGGGCCAGTCGTTCCTGCCGCTCCTGCGCCGTCAAGAAATCGGATGGCGCCCCGCGTTCCTCTACGAGTACTTCTTCGAACGCGACTTCGCCGAAACCCCCACCGTGTTCGGCATCCGTACGAAGACCCACAAACTCATGATGTTCCACGGCATCCGCGACAAGAATGAACTCTTCGATCTCGTCCGCGACCCCCGCGAGAAGAACAACCTGATCGATGATCCGGCCCACGCCGACCTCAAAAAGACCCTCACCACCGAGCTGCAAGCCCTCGTCCAACAATCCGGCGGCCGCTGGAACCCGGTTTGGGCGAGGTGAGTGCCTCAAATTTGCGAGAAAGTGGACCGATAGAGCCTGTGCCGCCTATTGAGGCTCGGAATTTGCAAGGAGGGATTCAGGGGCGCATTCAACCGCGCGGCGATCCCACCCTGTGCTCGCCTCCCGGCTGACTCGACTCCGCATGCGAGGTCGCCAACGTGTCGGTTCCTAAGCTTTCGATGGACTCGGAAGGTGGTCGAGCCAAACGAATACGGTGCTTGTGGGCTCTCCGTGCGGGCTCCGCGCTTGCTTTGTCGGCTCTCGCGCTATTTGGGGTTACGGGTTGGCCTGAGCATGTGTCGGTCGTGACGAAATTCGGTACGACAGTAGCAGTGGTATCAGTGGCGCTGGCCTTCGGGCTCGCAAGTGCCGCGATATCGGCCGACCGGGAGCGACTCAATCCCTGGCGCCTTCGCATCATGTTTCCCTACTATGTCTTGATGGTAGTAGCGAGTCGACAGCAATGGTTTTGCGGTGGGAAAGCACTTGGAGCTGACCAAGGCCTGATGTGGTCAGGTCTCGGCCTAACCGCCTGTGGCCTGACACTACGACTATGGTCGTATGGGTGCTTGAGAAAGAACGTGACACTTGCCCAGTCGGGGCCCTATGCGTTGACTCGAAACCCACTCTATTTGGGGACTCTCTGGATCGGGACCGGCCTGGCTCTGTCGACGGGCACGGCGGGAATTGCAGTGGCACTATCGTACCTCTGCGTATTTTGGGTGATCTATCGATCCAAAATCGAGGTCGAAGAGGAGCGACTTGCGTACCGCTTCGGAGCTACTTTCCAGCAGTATTGCGCTCGGGTGCCGCGCTTCTGGCCAAAGTCAGTCCCAGGCCTGGATTGGATGAGGGGATTTGAGTGGAGAAATGTCATCGCCAATCATGGACTCAATCTGGTTGCCTCAGTTCTGATTATTGGTATAGCGCAGCGTCTCATGGCGGCGGTGGGCTGGCCGGTGTTGGAGGGGAGGGAAACCCTGCGATCGGCGTGGGAGCAGCTCTGGGCCTGATCGGCTTACCGGCCCAAGTGTGCAATTCCGGGACTTGTCACCATGTAAAAATGACCGGGCAATTCCTGAAATTGCCTGAATTGGGTTCGTGCGAAATGCGATGTTCCAATCGCACCAGGGGTTTGTTGTCGAGGTGATGCCTGCCCTGATGGGCAGCGGGCGAAGATGTCTCGGCGCCCAACTGTGGATAGGAGTCCACCGTGCCCCATCGGAATTCCAAAGGAAATCCCACGAACCAGGAAGCGTCGGTCGGGACCCATCGGGACAGCCAGGCTATTCTCTCCTGAGTTCGAGAGCCAAGTACTTGGCGTGGCCGCGGGCGTAGAGGGATTCGAGGTCGATGCCGCCCAGAAAAGCGCGGGTGACGAGTCGGAGGGAGGGTCGGAGAGTGGCGGCGGCGCCGACCAGGGTGCGGCGAAGGCGGCGGCTGAACGGAGAGGTGATGGGGACGAGGGGAGAGAGATCGAAGGTGCGCTGCAAACGGAGTTCGGTGGGGAGTGCGGCGATCAATTCGGATTCGGTGAGTAGGCGGCGGCCCGACCACGCGGCTTCGAGGCGATGGGCCGCGGTGGTGGCACGCGTCCGCTCGTGGGCGGCGAAGTCGTCGATGATCAGGACTCGCGCTTCGGGCGCCAGGCACGTACTCAAGGCGCCGAACACGGTGCGAAGATTGGTCGCGTGCCCGAGGCTTTCGATGGCGAGCACCATTTGGAAAGGGCCGGACGGGAGGTCGGAGAACTCCCGGACTTCGAATTGACAGTGACGAGCCTGGGTCGCCGCGACCTGTTCACAAGCCCGCTCGACTTGGAAGGCCGAAGCGCTGATTCCCAAGTAGTGGGCGGGTCGGGTCTTGGCGAGGGTGATCAGGGTGCCGCCGAATCCGCAGCCGATGTCCAGCAACCGGGCCTCGGTCGACCAAGCTTGGTGGGCGAGAATCCAGGCATCGAGATCGAAGGGCGGAAGGCTCGGATCGGGTTCGCCTCGGCCGGCGGAGGAGATCGAACCGCCGAGCAGTCGTTTGCGCAGGGTGAGTCGGGTCCCGGGAGCGGCGGCGCCTCGGCGACTCCACATCCAGCGGGCGAGGTCGTCATAGAGTTGGTGGAGTTCGAGGTCCGTAGCCTTTTCGACGACGTGGCTCACGAGGAGCTCCGAGCCGCGCGCCCGAGCACGAAGATGAACTCGTTTGCGTATCGCAGCGGCAAGAGCGGGGAGGTGCCGAGGGACACCCGATCCGGATCGAGGCCCAAGCATCGGCGTAATCCGCGTTGGGCGCGAACCCGGGGCCAGGGGTCACCCTCGACGCGGAGGACTTCGAAGCCGCTGCCCTGAAACAACGCTTGCCATTCTTCGAGGCCGAGTGCGTCCTCGTGGCCCTCCTTCGACTGGCGACCGAGCGTTTGTTTGAGGATCCTCCAGCCCAAGGTGCGGGCGTTGCGCACCATGAAACAGAATCGTGCGTCGGCTTTGGCGACCCGCAACATTTCGCGCAGCGCCAAGGGGCGATCGGGAAATCGTTCGATCGTGCCGATGCAGGAGATCCGATCGAACTGCCCGTCCGGAAACGGCAGTGCCAGGGCGCTGCCATGCACGAGGCCGGCCGCGATTCCGCGCTCGCGGGCCAGGCCGAGGGCGACTTTCGAGAGATCGAGTCCGAACCGTTCGGCCCCCGAGGATGCGGCCGCCTCCAACAGGAGTCCGGGCCCGCAGCCGATGTCGAGATACCGGTGGCCGGGCTCGAGTCCGAGGAGCGCGGGAAAGTGACGATAGGCCGCGAGTGGACGCAGGTAGCGCAGACCTTTTTCGCGGTAGGTGCGGTCGAACCAGCCAGCAATGCGCGTGGGTTCGTCGGCCGCCACCGCCTTCACCCGGCCGACATAGCGCGGAACGCTGGCCGCGTAGGCGGGGTAAGTCGAGGGATGCGAGGCCATGAGGATTTTCTCTTCGGCCCGGGCCTTGCGATCCATGTGGAGGGCGTACCCAAACAGCGCCAGGCCGAAGACCCACCCAGGATAAAGCAAGTAGAGCCCGGCCGCGAAAAGAAACATGCCAACGAGGCCGGGGTGGCGCGATCTGGCAAACAGACCGTCAGTCACGAGCGGGCCGCCGTGGCCGGCACCGCGGCGGCGCAGGGTGTCCATCGCCGTCCAAGTGATGCCGCGCCCCACCAACGCAAGCACCAGACCGAGGCGGGACGAGGCGCTGAATTGAGTGCGCCAATGGGGAGGATTGTGCGGAATCAGGTTCGGAAACAAGCTAACGAGGAGAGGGTAGGCAAACGCCGCGACGCTGAGGATGAGGGGGAGGCCGGCGGTGATCAGAATCCCAGAGCGATGGAGCGCAGACTTCGCGCTGACCAGAGCACCTTCGGGCCTCCGGAGAAGTTGTCGCGCCGAAACGCGGCTTGGCACCGCAACGAGAAGGAGTTCGAGGGCGAGGGTGGCGTAGAGAACCAGCACCAAAGCCGCGGTGAAGCTCACGGCGCCTCCTCGTCCGTCGCACCGAAGCCGAGGAGATGCCGAGCGTCACCCGCGAACGAGTACGCAAGAAGACCGACGGCTCCGATGGTGAGGATCCGGCGGATCTCCTCCGGCAATGGCGCGGTCACCAGCAGGAACAGGGTCGTGATCACGGCGGCACAAATCAGGCGGCCGCGGCGGTTGTCGCCCTTCACCGGTTTGGGGAGGTGCGCCGGTCGACCCGTCAAGAACATGGCGACGACAAACGCGTAGCGCAGGATCGGCAGGACGAGGATCAGCGGGCCGACGCCTGGGCGGGGGGATGCCAACAAACTCATGGACAAGACCGCGAGCTGATCGGTTTCCATGTCGATCCACGCGCCTTTTTCGGTCGGCTTGGTGGCGCGCGCGATCCAGCCATCGAGCAAGTCGAGCCCGAGCAAGGTGGCGAGAATCGCGCTCCATCCGAGTGAGAAATCGCCGTCGAGGGGCCACGCACACACGAGGCCCACCATGCCGAATCCGCGTGCACCGGTGACGAGATCAGCGACGTGGAGGCCGGGCCAAACCGTGACATTCAGGGTGAGCCAGGAAAAAAACAGCGCCGGCACGTAGATCCAAAACCGGTCGTGATCGCCGAAAGGACGGCCAAAAAGGAGGGGGAGAGCGAGAATTCCGAGCCAGAGTCCGGCTTGGAGGTAAAGCCAGGCATTGACTCTGAGGGGTGTCGGCATGGAAAATCCGAAGAGCAGCCGGGAAGCCCGCGGCCGGTTGGGATCTACCCGCATCCTGGCCCGAAGATCAAGGGCGGGATCTCCCACAACCCGACATTCCCATGCCAACGACGGTCGAAGAAACCGCGGTTCACGCGATCTGGCCCGCGCTGCTACAGCTCCGGGCTGAGCTCGCGACACTTGCTCCCGATGCTCGGTGCCTCATGCGATTTCGGCCCGAGTCAGGCGTGTTCCGTCGCGTCGACAGTTACGGGGCTCCGGCGGCCACGGGCTGGTTGGTGGCGGTCGGCCCCGGGAATCGGGGAGACGCCGCCACGGCGTGGCCGGTGTTCTGGGAACTCCCCGTCGCCGGTTATCGCTTGGCGGTGCACGTGGAGCCCTCGCTTGGCCCGGAGTTTCTGGCCGTCCTGCGCCTTTATTTGCCCGTTCTCCTCGGGGCGCACGGAGCGCGCATTGGCGGACGTGTGTTTGTCACGGGGCATGTTGCTCAGAGTTTGGATGGCCGCGTCGCCTGCACGAACGGGCACTCCCAGTGGATCAGCAACCTCGCGAACCAAAAACACAGCCACCGACTGCGGGCGCTGCACGACGCGGTGCTGGTCGGTTCGGGCACGGTGCGGGCGGACAATCCGAAGTTGACGGTGCGGCACGTCGAGGGGAGACATCCGACTCGTGTCCTCGTCAGTGGACGGGGCCAGGTCCTCGAGCTGTTGCCGTCGCGGGCGATCTTTCAAGACGCCGGTTGTGTCGTACTCACCGGGGCAGAGATTCCGCAGGGCCTGCCTGAGCAGGTGCGCTGCGTCTCACTCGATGTCGATGAACGCGGTCATATCGCCACCGCGAATCTCCTGAATGTGCTAGCGGCATCGCAGGTTCACTCGGTCTTTGTCGAAGGCGGCCCCGCCACGCTCTCTTCGTTCATCGAAGAGGGAACGCTCGATCTCCTGCATCTCCACATCGCGTCGATGATCCTCGGCTCGGGATCGTCGGCATTTATGTTGCCAGAGATCACTCGAGTCTCCGACGGGCCCCGCTTCCGGTGCGCACACTTCGGGTTCGACGGGGAAGTCCTGATCGAGGCGCGGCCGGAGCGAGGCTCGTGAGGTCAAGGCTCGCCCGTGCTTATTGGGCGACCGGGTCTCTTGGTGGCGAGCTTCGGGAAGAGCCGCTGTCTTGCGACGCGACGCGCGGTCAGCTTCTCGTGCGCACGGAATGGTCGGGGATCAGTGTCGGCACCGAGCGTTTGGTGGGCCGAGGGCTCGTGCCGCACGAGGCGTGGGCCAGGATGGGTTGCCCGCACATGGCGGGGAGTTTTGCATTCCCGGTCAAGTACGGCTATTCGGCGATCGGAGTCATCCAGGCGGGGCCGCGTGCCGGGGAGCGGGTCTTCGTGCTGCATCCCCACCAGGATTGGATGGTGGCTTCACCGGAGTGGTCGACCATCCTGCCCGCGTCTGTGCCAGCGCGCCGCGGGGTGCTCCTCGCTAACCTCGAGACGGCGCTCAATGCGGTCTGGGAGGCGGAGCCGGCGATTGCCGCGAAACCGATCGTAGTCGGCGGAGGGGCTTTGGGTCTCTTGGTGGCGTACGCAATCCACTCTGAGACAGGACTGCGACCCTGTTTGGTGGAGACCGACCCGGTGCGCCGGCGCTTGGCCGCGGCGTCGTCCTGGGTGCGAGCGGCCATCGCTCCCGAGGAGGTGGAGACAGCGCGCTTCGATGTCGCCTGGCACACTTCGGCGACCGCGGAGGGACTCGATCTCGCCCTCCGCTCGGTCGGCTTCGAGGGGCGGGTCATCGATCTCTCGTGGTACGGAGGGAAGTCAATCGCCCTCGATCTCGGCTCCCATTTCCACTTCGATCGCAAGCGTTTGATCGCATCGCAGGTCGGGGCGGTGGCGCCGTCTCGGCGAGCGCGGACGACTCCCGCGGAACGCCGCGACGCCGCCGTGCGCCTCCTTATGGACGACCAGTTGGATCGCCTGCTGTCGTCGCCGATTCCGTTCGACTCGTTGCCCACGGCGATGGCGCGGCTGTACAGAGGCGCCGACCTCGGGCTCGTTCCCCTGATTGCGTATGGGGGCGACTGACGCGAGGGCGGCCGCGCCGCGCTGGGAACGGAATTCACCAAGTTTGGCACCACTCCGACCTCGACCCGGAGCCTGGCTCATCGGATTCACACACCGGGAGTGGACGGCGAACCCACGCGCGTTGCTCGAGGGGTCGGGCCATTCGTGGATAGAGTCACGGGCATGAGCCTCTCCGCACCAAGGCCGGGATACTCCGTTTCCGTTCGCGATCACATCCTGATCGCTCACCGGTTGAAAGGCGCGGTCTTCGGGCCCGCCCAGAAGCTCCACGGCGCGACCTACGTCGTGACGGTCGAGCTCTACGCGGAGAAGCTCGACCAACACGGCATCGTGGTCGACATCGGGCTCGCGACCCGAGTCCTAGGCGAGGCCCTCGCCCCTCTGCGCTACGCCGATCTCGACGAACTCCCTGCGTTTGCCGGGCGCAACTCCACTTCGGAGGCATTGGCGGAGCATGTTCACGCTGAATTTGGCCGGCGCATCGCCCCCCACTTCCAGGGTTGGTTGAGTGTCCGTCTCGACGAGAGTCCGATGGCGGCGGTGAGTTTTGCCGGTCCGGTTCCGGTGGCGCGTGGTCAGCGGGCGCCAGCAAAGAAGCGGCGTGTCCGATGATTTGGATCGTGGAGCCGACACCCAACGGCTCGGGAGTCACTGGCGGCTATATCTACCAAGGTGAAGTGGGCGCCCGGCTTGCGGACGAAGGCGTCGGCGGGCGCATTCGCCTCCGGTCGCTCGCCGAGTTCCGCATTCCAGCGAATGCAGATGTCCTCCTCTTGGACGGTCTATGGCTGGAGAGAGAGCCCCATCAAGTCGTGCGATTGGTTCAGTCCCATCCCCGGACGTGGTTGCTTCTGCACACTTGGCCGAGTGAGCCCAGTCAGGCTTGTCTTCGCGACCTCGCCCCGGCCCTCTCTGGGGTGATCTCCACTTCCGAAACAGTGGCCACCGCTGCCCGAGTAGCTTTGCTCACCCGGCATCGAACCCTGAGGATCGGAGTCGCGGTGCCCGGAGTGTCGGACCTCTACTTCGATACGGCGATTCCGCTTCGTGCCTCCAAGCCGCCGCGTCGACTCCTGTCGATCGGGACTCTTCATCCCGGCAAGGCCCAACGCGAACTCGCGGAGGCGGTGGCGATGCTCTTGGCCGAATACCCCGACCTCGAACTGACGCTCGCTGGCGATGATCACGTCGATCCGACGTACGTAGCCGAAATCAGATCTCGACTGACCGCACCTCCGCTTCGAATTACGGGCGCACTCCCGGCGCCGGCCCTGTTGAACGCCATCGACCAACACGATCTCCTCGTGCAGCCAACCCGCTCGGAAAGCTACGGAATGGCGACTGCCGAGGCGCTGACACGTGGGCTTCCCGCGCTCTTGACTCCTACTGGCGATGTCGCGCTCCGCTTCCTCGCGCAGCACCCGCAATCTCGGTTGCCGGACTCGAGTGTGATGACGATCGCTGCGACTCTGCGGCGTTTGCTCGCTGATCATGTCGTCGCCCCACCACCCCCAATCTTCCCTGGCTGGGTCATCACCGTGGAAAGACTGGTGCGGAGCCTGAGCGAGTCCCGCTGAAGTCTCGTTCGATTCCGGCAATCCGTTCCACGCGTCGGATGGCGCCTCCTTCGCACCCATGGCGCCCGTAAGTCTGCCGCGCGCATTTCCGGCCAAAGACCGGGTACTGACTGGCGACGAGTGCTAAAAACCACAAAAAGCGCATATTGAGGGTGGTTGGGGGTGAATTTGCGGTGATGATTGGGTGTTTGCGGGTGATATTGTGGGGGAGATTACCTCCGTGCTGAACTCCAACACCGTCCTCATCACTCCGGAAATCCTGGCTCTCATCAGCGAGATCGATGAGTTCAAGGGGACTTGGCGCGCGCTGGGCTCGGTGGCGCCGGAACGGCTCCACCGACTTCGCAGAGTGGCCAGCATCGAGAGCATCGGATCATCCACTCGCATTGAAGGGAGCCGACTGTCCGACAAGGAGGTCGCGCGGCTCCTGTCCGGCGTGCGCACTCAGGGGTTTGCGTCGAGAGACGAACAGGAAGTTGCCGGCTACGCCGAAGTGATGGAATTGGTGTTCTCGTCGGCAACCGAGATCCGCATCGACGAGAATCGTCTGTGGCAGCTGCACCGCGATCTCCTGATCCACAGCGTCAAGGATGAGCGGCACCGCGGGAACTACAAGGTGACCTCGAATTCGGTCGCGGCTTTCGACCCGGATGGCAACGAAATCGGGATCGTCTTCGAAACGGCATCCCCTTTCGATACGCCGCTTCGAATGGCGGAGCTAGTGGCCTGGAACGAAACCGCCACACGCAGCGGGGTGATTCATCCGTTGATTCGCATTGCGATTTTCACGGTTGTCTTCCTGGAAATTCACCCGTTTCAAGACGGAAACGGCCGACTCAGCCGCATCCTCACCGCACTACTCCTGATCCAGGCCGGATATTCCTATGTGCCCTACGGCTCGATCGAGAGCATCGTGGAGGAAAACAAAGAGCGTTACTACCTTGCCCTCCGCGAGACCCAGGCCACGATTCGCACCGAATCCCCCGACTGGCAGGCCTGGATTCTCTTCTTCCTGCGCACCCTTCGGGAGCACAAGCGGCGCCTCCTCGTCAAAGTCGAGCGAGAGCGGCTGCTCCAAACGAGTCTTCCCGAACTCTCGGAAAAGATCATGGGTTACGCACGAGAGCATGGCCGCATCGCCATGGGGGCCATCCTCCAGCTTACGGGCGCCAATCGCAACACCGTTAAAGAGCACCTCCGGCGGTTGGTTCTGGACCGCCACCTCGCTCGTCACGGAACCGGCCGAGCCACCTGGTACACCGTGGTCTGAATTCGAATCCCGTCGGCTCTGCAACGCCCCATCGTCCGACCGCCTCTCACGACGTTCGTGCCACCTCCGATATCGAGGC
>CADEGH010000060.1 GCA_902826835.1 uncultured bacterium
CTGAGACGTCGCACTGGGCAAAAGTGGCTATGGGCCCGCGCTACGGGGTCGACCGTGGTGAGTCAGTTCATCGACACCGTCGTGGTCCAGTTCATCGGCCTCCATTTGCCGTGGATCTGGAGTGGGGGCAAGCAGGGCATTGATTTGCCGAGCTTCACCAACGGAGCCATCAGCAGCTACGTGTTCAAGTTCGCGGTTGCGCTGCTCGTGACGCCCGTGCTCTACTTAGTCCATCACGGCATCAACCGCTGGCTCGGCCACGAAGTCGCCCACCGGGCCACGGAAGCCGCAATGCGGGAGCCCTGATTCGGCTTACTTGCGCTCGCGAATCGGCTGGTAGGGCCGCTTGGGGGCGCCGGTGTAGATCTGACGGGGTCGCCCAATCTTGAACTCGGGGTCGGCGTGCATTTCCTTCCAGTGGGCGATCCAGCCGGGCAGGCGTCCCAGGGCGAACAGCACCGTGAACATGGGAATCGGAATCCCGATCGCCTTATAGATGATGCCGGAGTAGAAGTCGACGTTCGGGTACAGCTTGCGAGAGACGAAGTACTCGTCCTTGAGGGCCATCTCTTCGAGCTTCATCGCGATGTCGAGCAAGGGGCTCTTCACACCGAGAGTTTTGAGCACGGCCTCGGCGGTGCGCTTCAGGATCAAAGCGCGGGGGTCGTAATTCTTGTAAACCCGGTGCCCGAATCCCATGAGCCGGGTGGTGTCGTTTTTGTCCTTGGCGCGGGTGAGGAATTTCTCCGCGCTGCCCTCTTCGGCGGCGATGCGCTCAAGCATCTCGATCACGGCCTGGTTGGCGCCGCCGTGCAGCGGCCCCCATAGCGCCGAGATGCCCGCCGAGATCGAGGCATAGAGCGGCGGCCGTGAGCTTCCGACTAGGCGCACCGTGCTCGTCGAACAGTTCTGCTCGTGGTCCGCGTGCAGGATCAGGAGTTGATCCAGCGCCTTCGCGACGATGGGATTGACCTCGTACTTCTCGCACGGGGTCGCAAACATCATCTTGAGGAAATTGCTGCAGTAATCGAGCGAGTTGTCGGGGTAAGGGAAGGGCTGCCCGATCGAGTGTTTGTAGGTGTAGGCGGCGATGGTCGGCAGCTTGGCGATGAGGCGCACGACCGCGGCGTCGACCGCCGCCGGACTCTTCAGATCGTGGAGGTGGGGGTAGAAGGTCGACAGCGCGCTCACGACGGTGGCGCACACCGCCATCGGGTGCGCCGCCTTGGGCAGCGAACGGTAGAACCACTTCATGTCCTCGTGGAGCATGGTGTGGCGGGACACGTCGGCCTGGAACTCCGAGAGCTCCGCTTGGGTCGGCAATTCGCCTCGCAAAAGGAGGAGGCAGACTTCGAGGAAGTTGCTCTTTTCGGCCAACTCCTCGATCGGGTATCCACGGTAGCGGAGAATCCCCTGCTCACCGTCGATGAAGGTGATCGAGGAGAGGCACGCCCCAGTATTCGCGTAGCCGGGGTCGAAGGTGATGAGGCCCGACCGTTGGCGAAGCTGCCGTACGTCGACGGCCGATTCGTCCTCCGTGCCGGTCAGCACGTCGACCTCGTAGGACTTGCCTCGGAATTCAATCTTGGCGGTCTCGCCCATCGCGGAATCGTCTCGTCTGCGGACGCGTGAGGGGTCGCACGGACCACCTCGGGTTTTCAGAGGGCGGAGGATAGCACGGGCCCGAAGCTTCACCTCACCCCCCACCGAGGGCCGGGAAGGACCGCGGAATTCCCGAGGAATCTCGCGGACTCGAGCTCAGGGGACCGTTCCCTTCTTGGCACCTTCATGGAGAACCGACCCCTCCCACGGGGGAGCGACGAGCCTTCGCTTTCCATCCACGCTCCGCGCGCCATCGCCGCCCCCATCGAACACGCGGTCCCAAAGCCGGCAGGTGACCTCGCGGTGGCGCTGGTCGAGCCCCTCGCAGTAGTTCGTGAAGCTGCAGCGCCTGACCTCCAGGCCCCGGCCGGTACGGACCTTCTCCCACCAGTCCGGATCGGCGAGAGACTGGCGGGCCGCCGCGACGATGTCCAACGCTCCCGTTGAGAGGGCAGCCTCCGCTCGTGCAAACGTCGCGATTCCGCCCGCCCCCACGACCGGGACTTCGAACCCCTCACTCCGCAGCGTGGTCCTGATCGCCAAGGAGAGCGAAAGGTTCCGGCCGAACGGCACCTCCGCGTCGGTCGAGCTCGGCATGCAGGCCGACCCGGAATCGCCGGTGTAGGGATAGACCGCTTCCCCGATGCGGGGTACTCGAGCATCCTCGAACTTTCCGCCTCGGGAGACCGAGAGGAATTGCGCGCCGGCCCGGGCAAACGCGAGGGCATACTGGCAAGCGGTGTCGATCCCGTACCCCCCGGGAATACTCTCGTCACCCAAGAAACGCAGGCCGACGAGGGCATCGTCCCCGACCCGCCTGCGCACCGCCCGCAGAACTTCGATTGGAAGCCGCAATCGCCCTTCCAACGATCCTCCGTACCCGTCTGTCCGGGTATTCAGGGCAGAGAGAAAGGACGCCATGGTGTAAGCGTGAGCAAAGTGCAGTTCGACGCCGTCGAAGCCGGCCTCGAAGGCGCGGGCGGCCGCGTCGGCAAAGAGACCGGGCAGCACGTCGGGCAGAGTTCGCACGTCGGGGTTGTCGAGATCGGTCACCCGATCCCGGCGACCGCGCTCCAAGTCCTCGAATTCGCGCGGGTCGAGAATGCGTCGCCACTCGGATGGCGTCAGCGCCAGCATGCGGCCCGGGAGCTGCTCGATCGGAACGAGGTCCTCGCCGAGTTCCGCCGTCTCCTCGCGCAGGCGTAATCGATGCCGCTCGGCGGGGCGCCAGTAGCGGAGGAAGTAGGCTTCCGGAGTGGGTCGGCGGCGCACCGGTAAGAAATCCAAGATCTGGATGAACGCCTTGGTGCGTCCGCGACTGCGCTGGTGGATCGAATCCGCGACTTGGCGCAGCCCGGGAATGAACCGGGAATGTCCAATGCGGAGGAGGGGGCCGCTCGGAACGTCGCGAATTCCCGTCGCCTCCACCACGATGGCACCCGGTGCACCCTCGGCGAAGCGCCCGTACCACGCGAGCAAAGAGTCCGTAACGAACCCGCTATCGGTCGCTCGCCACGGCACCATCGCCGGAACCCAGGTGGACGAACCGAGAATGATGCGGCCGACTCGCACCGGCGCATAGAGTCGACTCTCCGCAGCTACCGAAGCGGTTGGCCAAACCGTGGGCTCGGGCGGGTGGATCACCGGCGAGGTTAACAGCGGCCCGCGTTGTCGCCGGAATCGAGAAACCGATTAGGAAGCCGAGCGAACGCTGTTTTTTCCCGACTCTTTGGCGGCGTAGAGCGCCAAGTCAGCCCGATCGAGGCACTGACTGACTCCTTCTCCGGGGCGCAGGACGGCGACCCCGAGCGAGGCCCGGATTCTCAGCTCCGAACCGAGCCTCGACCAATCGTGGCCCTCGAGCGTGGTCCGTAGGCGCTCGGCGAGTTCCTGCGCTTCGGCCTCACACGCTCCCGGTAACACGAGGACGATCTCATCGCCGCCGTAACGAACGGCGACATCCGTCGATCGCAGTCCGAGCAGGATCAGTCGCCCGACCGAGGCCAGCACTTCGTCCCCCACGCGGTGCCCGAGTTGGTCGTTGATCGATTTGAAGTCGTCAATATCGACAAAGACGAGCGCGAACGGCCGCCCGGCCTCTTGGGTCCGGCGAGCGACGATCTCGAGGTCGTTGTCGAGCCACGCGCGGGTGCGGAGTCCGGTCAGCGGATCCGACTCGGCCGATACCAATTTTTCGTGCACGCGATGAAGGTGCGCGAGTTCGGCCAAGTCGAGAAGATCGAGACGGAGAGTCACGGCCCCGATTTGGATGAGATCTCCGGGGCGCACAAAAGCCGAGCGCATGCTCTGACCATTGACCGCGGTGCCGTTGGTAGATCCGAGGTCCTCGATGTGGAATCGCCCCGAGGGTTCCATGCGAAGCAACGCATGCCGCCGCGATACCGAAGGGTCAGGGAACGCGAGGTCCGCTTCTCCCTCCCGGCCGAGAACATAGGACTTTCCCGCTACCACCGGGAGAAATCGGAGGAGGTCCGGCCCCGCCACGACCCGCAACACCGGAACCGTGGGTCGGGTGGGACGGGTCCCGCGCGAGAGATGGAGGGTCAGACCGGGCGTGTCTTCCGCCCCGTCGGTTGGTGGCTCCGTCGGCAAGTGGTTTTCCAATCCGCTCATGCTCGAACCTTCCCGGCGCCGCCCTGTCTCGGGCAACTCGCTCCGGATCGCGTCAAACCCACATCCGGGATCGGCATTTCCGTCTCCGGGAGTTGAGTCCCCGGACCAGCGCACGTTTCCCTGGGCGCTGTTATTATTCCGAGGTCGCGGCGCCCCCCTCCGCGGCACCCCCGACGGGTTGACCATGAACAAAAGCTGCTCACTCCTGTCCCTTTTGGTGTTGAGTCTGGGCCTGCTTTCTTGCTCGAAGCCCCCCCCGGACGATCCCTATCGGAACCGTCGCGCGCCGCCTCTCCCGGTTACCGACACTCCCTCGACCGCGCCCGTCTCGGGCATGGGCTCCGTGCGCGACCGCATCGGTCCGGTGGATCACGGAACCTTCCGGGTCAAGGAGGAAACCTGGCTCGCGGTCGGCCTTCACGACACGCGCACGATGTGCCGAACCCGGAGTCCCGAAGAAGAGAAGGAGTTCGAGCGGCTGGTTGAGAAGGGCCGCATCAAGCGCATCCCGGTGGGCACCATGGTGAAGCGCCTCAATGACAAGCGGCAAGAGATCGACGGCAATGTCTTCGACCTCATGCGAGTCGAACTTGTGGACGACCCCGATGTGCACGGAAACATCATGGCATCGGCGGTTGAGCAAGTGAAGTAGACCGGCGGGCATGGCGCTCCCGACCATGGGGCCAACCGGCGCACCCGGCCCCTGAGCCCGCTCCTTTCAATCCAACGGCCGCAGCACCGCATCGATCTGCGGGCGTGCCTGGCGGTTGGAGATCACCACCCCGCGCGCCATCCGACGGTGGCTCGCTCCGTAGTCGAGGCGCTCGCCATGCAGGTCGGAGACAACGCCACCTGCCGCCACCACCAGCGCCTCGGGGGCTACCGCATCCCAGATCCCGAGTCGGTCGGTGGCCGCCACGTAGAGATCCGCCTTGCCCTGCGCCACCAAGGCTGCTTTCAAACCGGAGCTTCCGACCGCCAGGACATCCGGGTCACCGAGGCGGGAGAGGATCTTGGCTGCCCGGGCACTCGGGTGCCGTCGCGACGTGGCCGCCCGCATCACGCGCGTCGATCCCGAGACCTCGCAGGGCCGACGCCCGGCAGTCGATACACAAAACGCGCCCTCGCCCACGATCCCGTAGTAGGTCCGATGTGCCATCGGCTCCGCGACCACTCCGAGGCGCGGAACGCCCTCGACACACAGCCCGATATGGACCGCAAAGTCCGGCGAGTCCGCGATGAACTCGGAGGTTCCGTCAAGTGGATCCACCACCCAAACACAGTCACGGGTCGCCGAGAGGTCCTCGTACGCTCCTTCCTCGCTGATGATCGGAAATCCCGAGCGGCTCCCGGCGAGGCTCGACCGGATGATTTGGTCCGCCTCGCGATCCGCGAGCGTGACCGGACCTCCGTCTTCTTTGATGCTCACGCGAAGGTTGGTGCAAAAGCGCCGTCGCAGACACGCGGCTGCCAGCTCCGCCGCCGCCATCGCATCCTCGAGCCAGTCGCGGAGTCCGAGCGTCAATCCAAGAGGTCTTTGATGTTCGGCAGGAGAGGCTGAGCGATTTGGGTCTTCAGCGCCCGATTCGATCCTTCACCCACCCTCGTCACGAAGAGGTCAGCGTGATGGCGCATGAGCCCGAATTCGTCGAGGCATGCGACACCGCCGCAGACTTCCATCGCCTCAAGCATCAAATGCGAGGCGACGCGGGAGCACTCGACCTTGACCTTGGCAGCTTGTTCGCGACCGAGCACCCCTTGGTCGAACAACTTGGTCGCGTGGATCAACCAGGTGAGGGATTGTTCGAGCGCGATGTCCAAGTCCACGACTACGTCCTGAACCCGCTGGAATCGTCCGATCGGCTTGTCTTGGAACTGCACGCGCTCCTGCGCGTAGTGCCGAACCCGATCGAGCGCGAACGCGAGGCTCGCCACCGCGAGGCTCGCGACAAAGAGCCGGCCACCGTTGAGCGTGGTCACCATGACCTTGAACCCCTCGTTGGGGCGGCCGAGGATGGCGCTCTCGCTCACGCGCACGTTTTGGAACGCGATCGATCCGGTCGACGATTGTTGCCACACCAACTTCCCGCTCATCTCCGAGTAGTTGACGCCAGGAGCATCCATCGGGACTAGGAAGCAAGTCGACCGATAGCCGGGTCTCCCATCGGGATTCGTGAGGGCATGCACGATGACGTGGCTCGCCCAGCGGGCATTGGTGCTCCAACACTTCTCGCCGCGCAGCACCCAGTGGGAGCCATCCTTGGTCGCGGTGACCTCTGGGTTGGCGGCGTCGGACCCACGACCAGGTTCGGACAGGCCGAACACGAACATCCGGCGCCCGCGCGCCAAGTCGGGCAGGTGTGCGCGCTTTTGCTCGGGGCTGCCGTAGAGTTGGAGTGGTTTGCTGCCGAGCGAGGTCGCGGCTCCGGGAGTGATCGCGAAGGAATGGCTGTGGTAGCCCAGTGCCAATCCCATGAGGACGAGCTCAAGCTGGCCGCCCCCCTGGCCTTCGTACTCCGCTTCGATCGGCAAGCCGAATAACCCGAGGTCGCCCATCTCTCGCAGCAGTCCGTCGGGGACGAGGCGGTGCTCGCGTTCGAGAGTGAGCAGTTCCGGCGCGATGCGTTTTTGAGCGAACGCCGCCACTTCCTCGAAGAAGCTCAGGCGATCCTCGTCGATCATCTGTTTCAGGTAAGAATCGATGCGCCGGTCCATGCGGTCTTGGGTCCCATCTGTGGCACCAGGGCCACGAGCGCCATACTAAGGGCGGGGTCGGCCATCCCAATCGCGGCCTCGAATCTCGACCCCGGAGCTCCTCATGATCCCAGATCGGTCCGCCCGCAGTTTTTTCTGGATGCCGGGTTTTCTCCTCCTCCTCGGATGCCAGGCCGAGCCCGCTTCCAATCCGGGGTCTTGGGAACCCTGGCCTATGACCGCACCGGAGCTGAGCGACGCCCGCCGGACCACCACGCACGCGGAACTGGAGGCCTTCCTCGAAGTGGTAGTCGCCCGGTCGCCTCTCCTCCATCGGCAGGTCCTGGCCCAGACCCCGGGCGGGCGGTCGCTGCCGGCGGTGATCGCCGCCTCTCCACCGATCAGGACTGCGGCAGCCGCCCGAGCGAGCGGCAAACCCAGCGTCCTGTTCGTCGCGAACATCCATGGCGGCGAGGTAGAGAACAAAGAAGTCGCCCTCATGCTGCTGCGTGAGATCGCCCAGGGTCAGCATGCTGAGGTGCTGCGCGCCGTGAACCTGGTGTTCGTTCCCGATTTCAATCCCGACGGCAACGACGCCGTCGAACTCAAGTCCCGTCCGGAGCAAGCCGGGCCCGCCCTGGGCGTGGGCCGTCGAACCAACGCCGCGGGACTCGACCTGAATCGGGACTTCATGAAACTCGAGGCGGCCGAGACCCGCGCCATGGTCCGCCTTCTGAATGAACTCGACCCCGTCCTCCTCATCGACGGCCACACCACCGACGGTAGTTACCACGGCTTCGACGTGACCTACGCCGGGCCGCTATCGCCCGCCACCGATCCAGGGATTCTGAGTTTCGTGCGCGGCGAGTTCCTGCCGACGCTGCGCACGCGTTGCTTGGACCACGAAGTTCCGACCTTTGACTACGGGAATTTCGAAACGGGAAACACCCCCGAGGGGCTGCCGATTTGGTCCACCTTCGAGGCCGGACCACGATTTCAAACCAACTACATGGGGCTGAGGAACCGACCGAGTCTCTTGGTGGAGACCTACGCGCACGCTCCGTTCGCTCGGCGCATCCGGACGGCCCGGGTGTTCGTACTCGAAGCCTTGAGGCTCGCGGCGCTGCATTCGCGGACGATGGTCGAGCTGACCCGCGCCGCGGACCAACGCCTCGAGGCCTTGGGAGTTGGCATCCGAGTTCCGCTGCTCGCGAAGCTGGCCGCGGGCGAAGTGACGGTGATTTCCCGCTCGAGTGTGAATAAGGTCCAGGACGAGAGAACGGGCACGGCCTGGTTGGAGGACAGTGGAGAGCGAACGCCTACCTCGGCTCTGGCGCGCGTCCATTTCGACGGCGAGAACGAGATCGAGATTCCGCCGGGCTATCTCGTCCGCGCCTCCGATCGTCTAGTGATGGACCTGCTGACCGCCCATGGGATTCGCTCGGAGGCCCTGGCGGGGCCCGCGGCCTTCCGAGGTCAAGCCTATCGGATTCAGGGTGAGGAGCGATCGAGGTGGCCATTTCAGGGGCACCACCTCGTCACCTTGAGGGGGAATTGGGAGGACCAGACGATCGAAGCCGCACCGGGCGACTGGTGGATCCCGAGTCGCCAACCCTTGGGACGGGTGCTCGTCTATTTGCTCGAACCAGAATCACCGGACGGAGTCGCCGCTTGGGACCTCCTCTCCCCCCGAGGACCCGAGGGAGAGAAACGGTGGCCGATTCTTCGCCTGCTCGAAGATCCGACAAAGAACGTCCGATAAGGGAGTGCTGCCGAGCGCACCTTGAAATTTTCCAAGGCTGCGTCCCCTCCATGTTGGCTAGGCTCCCTTCGTATATTGAGAGGCCGGAACCTCCGGCGAGAGGGCCATCCGATGCGCGAACGTACGGTGCTGATCCTCGGGGATCACGACTCGGAGTACGAGCTTCACGCCCAAACCCGCGACGCGGTGCGGGCGGCGTCGACCGATCGCCACGTCGTGTTGCACACGCGGTGGCTCGGACCAGATGATCTGGAGCTGTACCCCGGCCTGGTGGCGGAAGCCCACGCCGTCGTCGTAGCTCCACCCGGTCCGCGGGGTCTTCGCATTCTGCCCGAGCCGATCGTGGGCGCGATCGAAGCGGCACGTCGCCACCGGGTTCCTTTCCTGGCCACCGGCGCGGCTCACGGCCTCGTGTTCGTGTCATTGGCGCGGCACCTTCTCTCCCTTCCCGGGGCCGGCAGTACGGCCTACGAAGGGCGACTGAAGGATCCGGTCGTCACCGAAATATCGGGTGCGTCTTTGCACGAACCTACATCCCTGCGCACTCTGGACTTGGTAGCTTTGCCGGCCCTCGATCTTCGTCCGTACCTCGGGGAGCAAGCCCACTTCCACGAGCGCACGGAGTGTCGCCACGGACTGAATCCCGACTACGCCGGTGCGCTCGCGAAGACCGGTCTCCAAGTCGGTCTCGTGGAACGATCGAGTGGCCGCCCCTACCTGCACGTGTTGCCCACGCACCCGTGGTTCGTCGTGGCCGCCTTCGTGCCTCAGCTTCCGGGTCCGGGCGCCACGCCCCACCCCCTGTTTCAGAATCTGCTACGAGCGGCCGGGAAAGTGACTCATGAGCGCTGAGATGCGAGCGTTGCTCAGGAGCTGCCTCGAGGGGCGACCCGAGTTTGTCGAGCTCCGGTGGCACTCTCGCGAGTCCAGGTCGCTTGCGGTCGAAAAAGGACGACTCGAGGTAGCCGCACTGCGCCGCCGGGAGGGAGTTGCGGTGCGTCTCCTTCGGGGAGGCACCCTCGGATTCTCCAGCACGAGCGAGGTCTCGAAGTCGGCGATTCTCGCCGCGGTCCTTCGCGCGGAGCGTGCCGCCGACCAGTCGAAGAAGTACCAGCGGTCGCCGCTCCCCTCCCCCGCCATGACCACCATGGCCACGGGCGACTTTGCCGAACCGGGAGTGGCCGCGGTCCGCGCCACTTCGCTTGAGGAAAAAATCGAACTCGTCCGGCACGCCGAGGCGGTAGCGCGGGGAGCCTCCACCGAAATCACCACCGCGACCTCGGCGTACTCCGAGATCCTGGATCGCAAAGCGATTGTCACCAGCGACGGCGGCGATTGTTCGTTGGAACTCGTGCGCCCGGAATTCCGCGTGAGCGCGGTGGCGCTCCGGCAGGCGAAACGCCAAACCGCGGGCCGCACGTTGGGCGTCACTGGCGACTTTCAGTGCTTATTTCGCAGCCAAACCAGTACGGCCCTGGCGACGGAGGCAGCTCGCACCGCCGTTGACCTGCTGGGCGCCGGCCGACCGAGTGCGGGCCGTGCGAAGGTCATTCTCGCTCCCGCAATCGTGGGATTACTCGTCCATGAAGCCATCGGCCACACCGTCGAGGCGGATTTTGTCATGGCGGGTTCCGTCGCCGCCGGAAAACTCGGTCAGCGCGTGGGCAGCGAACTCGTGACGCTCGCGGATTCGGGCGCCTCCGAGTTCGCCCCCGGAGCCGGCGGTACTCTCCCCATCGACGATGAAGGGGTGCCCGCGGGCCGAACCGTCATCATTCGCCAAGGCATTCTTGAGAGCTATCTCCACGACCGATTCAGCGCCGCGCACTTCGGGGTCGCTCCCACCGGGTCGGCCCGCGCCTGGGAATACAGCGATCTGCCTCTCATTCGCATGCGCAATACCTACCTCGAACCGGGCACTTCCGACTTGGAAGAACTCGTCGCCGGAATCGACGACGGCTACATCCTGCTCGGCGCGCGCAATGGGCAAGCCGATGCCACCGGCGAGTTCATGTTCAACGTCGAGCGCGCTCAGCGCATACGCGGCGGGAAACGAGCCGAACTCCTGCAGGGCCTGAGCATCACCGGCCAAGCATTCGAGGTGCTGCGATCGGTCGATGGGGTAAGCCGCGAATTTGCCTGGGACCTCGGCGCGGGCTATTGCGGAAAGGGGCAGCCCGCCAAAGTGGACGCCGGCGGACCTTGGATCCGGTGCGAAGTCACGCTCGGGGGCACGCAGTGAACGAGTCTCTCTTGGGCTTGGCCACCGATGTGGCACGACGAGCCGTCGCCGCCGGCGCGGACGAAGCCGAGGTCTTTGCCACGGTGGTCCAAAGCACTGCGATCGACATCAAGAAAGGCGACATCCAGCACGCCACGAGCGGGCATGAAACCTCGCTCGGCGTCCGCGTGTTGCTTCGTGGGTGCCAGGGCTTTGCCTCTGTCAATGATCCCAGGGCCGTCGAACCCGCCATCCGGGAGGCGATCGCGATTGCCGGCGCGGCCGTGCCCGATCCGGAGCAGGGATTTGCCGACGCCGATGACACCGGCGGCGACACGAGCGGAGAAATCGACCCGGAGCTCGCGGAGGCCGACCACGATCGTCTGGCCGCCGAAGCCCGTCGGTGGCTCGAAGGTGCGAACGCCAGGTCGGCTCTGTTCCAGATCGAATCCGCGGACCTCGAAGTCTCGCGGGTGCAACGTGCGGTGGCCAACAGCCGGGGAGTTGCACGCTGCGAGAGTCAAGCTCGCGCCGGCATGTCCATGATGGGCATGGCGGTGGACGGCGACGCCGTCAGTTCATTCGATCACGACTCCCATGAGGTCGTCCGCTGGAGTGAGGTCCGAACGGAAGCGGCCGCCCTAGCGGAGCGGCTCATCAACAAGACCGTAGCGGCGCTGCGGCCACGTTCCGCAGAGTCTTTCCGGGGCCTCGTCATCCTCTCCCCAGAGGTGGTCTTGAGCTTCCTTTTGGGCAACACCCTCTCGATGATGGAGGGTCGAGCGCTGCGGACGGGGAGAAGCCCCCTCCAGGCGAGCATTGGGCGTAGGATCGCCAGCCCGAACCTGACGGTAGTCGATGATCCGACGGACCGAAACCATGCGGGCTACTCGGGCTTCGATCGGGAGGGAGTCCGCACTGAGGCCACGCCGCTGATCGATGCCGGGGTCATGGTTGGCGCCCTCCGCGATGTTTACGAATCGAGGCGATCCGATTCCCGCCCGAGAGGGCATGCACGAGGCGGGGCGACGAGTCTTCCCGCCGCTGGACCCTCCGCTTTGGCGGTTGCGGAGGGGCAGACTGATTTTTCCGCTCTCTGCTGCGAGCCCGAGCGCGCGGTACTCGTGACTCGGTTCAGCGGGAACTGCAACCCTTCGAGTGGGGATTTCTCGGGGGTTGTGAAGGGTGGGTTCCTCCTCAAGCGAGGTGACCGCACGCCGGTCAAAGAAACGCTCATTGCCGGCAACCTCTATGAGGCGTTGCGTTCGATCGTCGCGGGTTCTCGCGAGCGGCGGCTAATCGGCGGGCGCCATCGGGTTCCGGCCATGATGATCGACGGAGTCTCCGTCACCGCCGGCACCGGATGAACCATCGAATCACGCGGGAGCCGCCAACCCCATTCGTCAACCGTCCAGACTGGATGGAGCCTGCCAGGTCGACAAGGCTCGAACCAAACTCCGCGGAACCACCGCGGTAATCCAGGCAAACTCCGCATCGAAGCGCTCGCTCAGGACCCGGCCCTCGCGATGGATCAGAGCGAGGGTCTTTCCATCTCCCACGGGAATGCGCAACTCCAGCGTCTCCGAGGAATCCTGGAGGCGCAGCTCGACGGCGCGGGCGAGGTCGCCCAGTCCCTGCCGGGCCGTCGCCGAGATTGCGACGTCGGCTTCCAGGCGTTTGCAGGCAATCGTGGCCTCGACGGGGTCCGCCAACCGATCGCATTTGTTGAGAACCAAGAGCTCGGGCACCTCTCCCGCACCGATTGCCTTCAGGACTTCACGCACGATCCGGATGCGATCTGCGGCCTTCTGGTCGGACGCATCCACGACGTGGAACAGCAGGGAAGCCTCGCGCACCTCTTCGAGAGTCGCGTGGAACGACGCCACCAAATGGTGCGGAAGCTTGTCCACGAACCCGACGGTGTCGGAGACGAGGACCGGAATCGGCGAAGCGAGGGGCCACTTGCGGGTTCGAGTGTCGAGAGTCGCAAAAAGGCGATCGGCAATCAGGACATCCGCACCGGTCAACGCCTTCATCAAGGTCGACTTGCCAGCGTTCGTGTACCCGACCAAACCAACCCGAAACGCTTGATCTCGGGTCGCGACCTGGCGGGACTTTCGGGCCTCGATTTCCGCCAGCTCTTCACGCAAGACCAAGATGCGCTTTTGAATCAGCCGGCGATCGACTTCTAGTTGTTTTTCGCCGGGACCCCGGCTGCCGATTCCGCCGGCGCCGGTGATGCGTGACAAGTGAGTCCACATCCGTTTCAGGCGTGGCGCTTGGTATTGAAGCTGGGCGAGTTCGACCTGCAGCCGAGCCTGGTGCGTGCGCGCGTGCGTCGCGAAGATGTGAATGATGAGTTCCGATCGATCGATGACGCGGAGCGAAAGCACTTCCTCCATGGTGCGGACTTGGGCCGGCCCCAAGTCGGTGTCGGCAACCACCAAATTGGCGCCCGTCGCGACACAGAGTTCCTTCAGCTCTTCGAGTTTCCCGCGGCCGAGCCAAGAGCCGGCGTCCGGTTTGGCTCGCCGCTGGTACAGACGCCCCAAGACCTGAGCCCCGGCCGACCTCGCCAGCTCGGCCAATTCGTCGAGCTCACGGTTGTCGTCCTCCTCTCTCGGATCGCCGGATCCGACCCCGACCAGAATCGCTCTCTCTTCCGTTTTCTCGGTCGGTACCGGGCGCTCCGTGCGGACCGATTCCTCGGAATCAGCCTCGTCTTCCCCATCGGGCACACGTGGTTCGGCGCCCTCGCTGTCCTTGGGTTCGAACTTCTTGCGCCGGCGATCGGCGGCGTAGGAACGTTCGTGGCGACGATCAGCGGAGCGGGAATCCAAGGACACCTCCCTGCAGAGACTGCAAGCTGTGAATCCGAAATCGCTCCTCCGGACCCTCGGGAAAATCGGTCCGGAAGTGCGTGCCGCGGCTCTCCTGGCGCCATTCGGCAGCCCGAACCACGAGCCAAGCCACGAGCAAGAGGTTACGCAATTCGTGACCGACCGGGTCATGGATCTGCACCTGATCCACAAAATTCTTCCAGCCCTCCAGCCGCTGACGCGCTTCGGTGAGCTGATCACCTCGCCGTTGAATGCCCACTCGGCGCCACATCAGACTCTTCACGCTGTTTCGCATGTCAGCCGCATTCAGAATGCCTGAGGGCAGTAGACGCTGTTCGCGGGATTCCGCGGACGTCGCGTCCAGCGGAAGCTGCCTCGGGTGACCAGCGTTCTCAGCCGACGCCGTGCTTCCCGCCCTACGACCGAACACCAGTCCTTCGAGCAGCGAGTTGCTGGCCAAACGATTGGCCCCGTGGAGACCGGACATAGCCACTTCGCCGGCTGCCCATAGGCCGGCCACGGTGGTTCTGCCGGAGAGGTCCGTGACCAGCCCGCCAACCATGTAGTGCGCCGAAGGATGCACCGGAATGCGATCTTCGAGAATGTTCAAACCGTACAAGGAACACATGCGGTCGAGACCGGGAAATCGGGTCTTCGCGCGGGGGCCTATGGGACGCAAGTCCAGGTAAACACATGGCTGACCAGTATCCGCCAGATGCTGAACAATCGCACGACTCACAGCATCCCGGGCCGCCAAGTCTCCTGCGGGGTGATAGCGGAAAGTGAAACGTTCTCCCCGATCGTCAACCAGATATCCCCCCTCTCCTCTTACTGCCTCGGTGATCAAGTGCCGGGCGGCCCCTGCCATATAGAGGCTCGTCGGATGAAACTGCACGAACTCCATGTCCGCCACCACCGCCCCCACTCGAAAAGCCATCGCCACTCCGTCGCCGGTCGCGATCTCGGGATTGGTGGTCTCTCGATAAATCTGCCCCGCCCCTCCTGTGCACAGAATCGTGGACCTGGCCCAAATACGGCACTGACCGCCCTTCCGATCCTGGACCAGGGCGCCGACACATCGCCCATCCGACATGAGAAGCTCGACCGCGAAGGTGTACTCGAGAACTCGAACCCGCGCGGAAGAAGTTGCGCGCCGGATGAGCGTGCTCATCACTTCCTTCCCGGTTCCGTCGCCGTGCGCATGTACGATCCGATGGTGGCTATGTCCACCCTCGCGGGTCAGGTGTAATTGCCCCTGCTCCAAATCGAACTCCGACCCCCAGGTCACCAGTTCCCGGATGCGCTCAGGAGCTTCACTCACCACCGCTTCGACCGTGGACACCTCGCACAGGCCCGCGCCCGCCGCCAAGGTGTCGTCCCGGTGCGCAGCGAGGCTGTCGTCGTCCCCCAGGACTGCGGCCACTCCACCCTGGGCGTAGAGCGTGCTGCTTTCCCGGATGCTCTCCTTTGTGACGACAATCACATCGGAGGCCAGGGATGCTTCGATGGCGGCCCGAAAGCCGGCCACCCCCCCACCGATGATCAAGACTCCCGTCTCCAGGTCCATCATCTTGAACTCTCCCGCAGGGAACGAAGCCCGCCAAGTTCCAAAGTCCCCTGAATGCGGCAAAGATAACCCAGCCAACCGTGTACGCCGCCCCTAACATTCTCCTTGCAAACCTCTGACACAGCCCTAAGCTACCCCTAACGAACCCAAACAACGGAGATCCCGATGAAAGTCCTCGACCTCAGACTCCCGGAAGCCCTCGACGAAGCTCTTTCCAACCTCCTACGGGGAGTCGTCCTCGTCAGCGTAGTCTTGGCCGCCTTCCTTTGAGGTGAATCATGGCCAACCGCCCCCCCCTCACCCGGCAGCAGGCCCGCGTGCTCGACTTCATCCGTGACTACCGGCAATCCCACGGGATTGCGCCCACCTTGGATGAAATCGGGCAAGCTCTCGGGGTGCATCGGGTCACCATCTTCGAGCACGTAAAGGCCCTCGAGCAAAAGAAACGCATCGCGACCAGCCGACAGCTCTCCAGGTCAATCCGGGTTCTCGATGACGACCAACCGGCCGAGACCCCGCCAGGTCCTGAACTCGAAATCCTCGGCCGCATTGCGGCAGGCGCACCCATCGACGCCATCGAGGACCGCGAGACCTTCTCCCTCGCGGACTGGATCCCTCGCCACTCCCACTGCTACCTGCTGAGGGTGCGCGGCGATTCTATGATCGACGACCATATCCGAGACGGCGACTTGGTGCTGGTGGAGCAACGTGCCCAGGCCCAGCCTGGCGAAACGGTGGTCGCCCTAATTCGCGGCGAAGAAGCCACCCTGAAACGTTACTACCCCATGGGCGCAAGGGTCCGCCTCGAGCCGCGCAACCCGACGCTGCAACCCATTTTCGTCGATGCCAAAGACGTCACGGTGCAGGGAACCGTGATTGGCGTGCTGCGGCGATACTGATCACAAGCCGCGGCCCGAGGCATCGTGCGGCGCGATCCTTCAGGGCAAAAAAAAAGACCGCGACAAGATCGCGGTCTTTGAAGAAAATAGCCCGGCAACAACCTACTTTCGCGCTTTATCGCACTATCATCGGCACCAGAGGCTTAACTTCCGTGTTCGAAATGGGAACGGGTGTGACTCTCCGGCTATGGTCACCGAGCAGTTGTATGCTCGACAGGAACAGCGTGAAAGTGGCACCATGGACGAGATCATCTGACTCTTTTGTCAGACAGGCGAACCTGGCAGACAAAAAAGTGGTCAAGCCGATCGGGTTATTAGTACCGGTAAGCTGAACACGTTACCGTGCTTACACATCCGGCCTATTACGTAGTGGTCTTCTACGACCCTTTTGGAGATGGCAGATCTTGGAGAGGGTTTCGCGCTTATATGCTTTCAGCGCTTATCCGTTCCGAACTTGGCTACTCTGCGTGCCACGAGCGTGACAGCAGAAACACCAGAGGTTCGTCCGACCCAATCCTCTCGTACTAGGGTCAAAACTCCTCAACCATCTTACGCCCACACTGGATAGGGACCAACCTGGCTCACGCCGGTTTGAACCCAGCTCGCGTACCACTTTAATCGGCGAACAGCCGAACCCTTGGGACCTGCTACAGCCCCAGGATGTGATGAGCCGACATCGAGGTGCCAAACTCCTCCGTCGATGTGGACTCTTGGGAGGAATAAGCCTGTTATCCCCGGAGTACCTTTTATCCGTTGAGCGATGGCCCTTCCATACAGAACCACCGGATCACTATGACCTGCTTTCGCACCTGCTCGACTTGTCAGTCTCGCAGTTAAGCACGCTTTTGCCATTGCACTATCAGCACGATTTCCGACCGTACTTAGCGTACCTTCGTACTCCTCCGTTACAATTTGGGAGGAGACCGCCCCAGTCAAACTGCCTACCATACACGGTCCCCAATCCAGATAATGGATCTAGGTTAGAACCTCAACAACATCAGGGTGGTATTTCAACGTCGACTCCATGAATTCTAGCGAATCCACTTCAAAGTCTCCCACCTATCCTACACAAATGTTATCAAAGTCCAATGTAAAGCTACAGTAAAGGTGCACGGGGTCTTTCCGTCTAGCCGCGGGGAGATTGCATCTTCACAAACATTTCAACTTCGCTGAGTCTCAGGAGGAGACAGTGTGGCCATCGTTACGCCATTCGTGC
>CADEGH010000061.1 GCA_902826835.1 uncultured bacterium
GCTGCCGATGGGGGTTCGAGGTAAGGCTCAAGAACAGAAGTTCCGATGCCGGCCAGTGGCGGGCGCTTCCTTTCACACGAGGAGGCGGAAGAGGAGCGGGCATCACCAGGCCGTCGGTGGCGCTTCGTGATGTCGACCTGGGCTACCGGCTCAAGTCGCAGGCGGATCTGGTGATCCGCGTTCCCATGGGGGGTGGCGCGCACGTCGCGAGGGGGGTGGCACGCACGTCGCGTGGGAGGCAACGCGCATGTCGCGTGGGAGGCAGCTCGCACGTCGCGAGGGCGGGGGCGCGCACGTCGCGAGCGCGGTTGGGCCGACGTCGCGAGCGCGGTGGGGCCCACGTCGGGAGGAGGAGGGGGTGGGAACGCGCGGGGAGAAACTGGGCGGTCACTCGCGGGAAAAGTGCCGGACGGTCGGCACGGCGGTGCGCGCCAAGGTTAGGAAACGCGCCGGTTGGTCGGCCACCGGGAGGGCGAGGAGTTCGGCCTTCCACTGGGCAAGGATCTGCGCTCGCGCCGCGGCGTCCGGCAAGTCCCGGAACAGCATCAGCACCCAGTGCTGAGGCTCCCCCCGCGGGGCCGCCTCGAAGTCGACGAGAGGATCACACGGAACCCTGATCGGAGTGCGCGCCGGCAACGTGACCGGAACCCCCAGATTGCCGAGCACGGAATTCTCGTGGGGAATCAGCGACCGCACTCCCTTCGAACTCCACTCCACCAGCCAAAGGCTCGCGTTCTCCTTGAGCTCCAGTTCGAAGTGAACGGTGCCCGCCTCCGCTCCCCGCATCCCCTCGACCCCAGGCTCCCAAATCAGGGTCATCGCCTCTTGGAAATTGTCCTGCCGGTTCATCAACACGACCGCCAAGAGCAGACTAGCCGCAAGCGCCGCGATAGGCAGATGCCGAGCGCGGCTGAAGAACCCGACCCGACGAGCTGCAAGGGGCGGCAAGGTCGCCGCCGCCTTAACACAGGCTGCGTCCAAGCGCGCGCGCAAAGGCGCGGCTGGTCCCTCCCCCGCCGCGGGCCATTGCTGGAGCCGAGCCGCCTGCGTGGAGACAAATTCGAGATCGGAAATCGCCGAGCGGCAAGGTTCACACTGCGCGACATGCGCCAGAACATCCTCGCGCTCCGGTCCTTTCAATCCCCCTTCGACACAGGCAGCCAGGCGATCCTCGCTCGGATGACTCATGACTCCCCTCCTCTTCCGTCCACAATTCCCTGGGCTTCCAAACACCCGCGGAGCCGGCGACTCAACCGGAACAAACTCTGACCGATCGCGTTGGGGTTGCTGCGGAGGCGCCGCGCAATCTCGGCGCGGTCCAGGCCTTCGACGAACCGCAACTCGAACACCTGGCGCTCGCCAGGTGGCAATGCCTCGGCGCAGTGCCGCATGGCATCCGCGAGGTCCAATCCGTCCTCGAACTTGGCGTCCGCGGGCTCGGTCGCCAGCCGGTCCGGACGTCCCGCGTCCTTCGTGCGGTATCGCGAGACTCGATCCCGCACCTGCCAAGCCAACCAGCCGCCGAAGCTCGAATGCAACTCGTGGCTGACCGCACCGAGCTTCTCGACCACCGCCAGCATGACTTCCTGGAAGAGATCCGCGAGGGCGTCGTCATTGCGTGGCCCGAGCCGCCTGAGCAGGCTCAACACATGGTCGCGGTAGTGACCCAAAAGCTCCGCGCCCGCGCGACTATCGCCAGCCCGCCATCGCCCAAGGAGCGCCCGGTCTCGGGCCAGGGCTTCACTACCCTGGGCGGGATCCGAGCGTACTCCGTCGTGGCGGCTGTGGTTGGATGCTCCCATGGGTGCAGCACATGGGCCCTGCTTGGCCCGGGGCAAGAAAGTAACCCAAACCGCATGCCCGGGGGCGGCACCAAACTGGGAATGTCGAGGGTTCAGGAGCATGGGAGTCACCCTCCAAGAGGGCGCCCCGAGCCCGGCGTTACGCGCCCCTCGACTCTGCGTTCCGATTCAGCGCGGAATCCCCTCGTAGAGAAAGGCGCCCCAGTGGGCAGGAAGGCCATCCCCCGCGGCCTGGCGGTTGGCCTCGAGCATCTCGAGTTGGGCGCCATGAAGGGCATCGGCAGGAGACCGGCCCTCCTCCCACAAGCGCCGGTAGAAACTCATCATGAGGCGCCGCGTGGCGTCGTCGTCCACGGACCAAAGCGCCGCCACGGTTCCCCGCGCTCCCGCCAGCCGAAACGCTCGTCTTAGCCCCAGGAGTTCCGTGGCGACCTCGGGCACCAGGGCCCCCGCCTCACAAGCCGAGAGCACCAGCAAGTCGCAGTTCCGAAGCTCCAGCCACGCGGCCTCATCGGCGGACAGAAAGCCGTCATCCGGACCCGTCGACGCCTCGTTGGCCCCGCTCAAGACGAGCCCAGCATCAGAGAGAGCCAATTCCAGCGGCGCTCTCGTGACGTCGGCGCGATAGTTCTGGGCTTCCAAGGTGGACTGTTCGACGGCTTGACGAAGTGCCCGCGAGCGATCCCCTCGGAGGTGTCCGTGCGTCGCGACGTGAACATGACTTGCGTCTTTGATCCGCTCCCGGAGCGCCGATTCTCGCGCCGCCCCCCCCTTGAGCACGACCACTTCTCGGGCCAATTCCACCCCCAGAGTCTGAAGGGCGTCGATTTCCCGCTCTGACTCCGGAAGGGGTTTCCACCTCGCTTGGCCCTGGTCCGCGGGGGCTCCGTAGTCCAACCCCCCGACGAGGACCGCGGGGCCAAGCTCGGAACTCCGCTCAAGCCACAGGTCGTGGATCGACTGGAGGTAGACCCACTGGTAGTCCTCGACGAGGAAACGGCCGGGGGATGCCCCGGGAAGGGTGCCAAACGGCAGATTGGCCAAGAACCCATCCGGGCAGACGAGCACCCGCCGGGCATCGCGAAGGTGCGGTTCGAGCGGCCTCCAGAGTCGTTCGACCACCGCCTTCGACCAGACGGTCGGATCCTGGGTCGGCTTATTCCGGCGCCGCGACGTCGCCATGACATGGGCCGCCACCGCCTCCTCGATCTCTCGCGCCGATCCCAAATCCAAAGCCGTGACCGGACCCTCGGAGCGAAGGATGAAAACAAAGACCCGCGATTCCGCTTCCGCCCCATAAGTTGCCGATTGCCCGGTGATCGGAGATTTAGTGATGACAAAGTCGCAGAGCGCCTCCCCGGCTTGCAGGCGAGACTGAATTTCCTCAGAGCCGAGGATGCGCTGCACCGGCATCTCCGGCGTCCGCAGGAAGAGCGCCTGCTCCAGTCGACTCCGCATTTCCCGCAGGGAGCGAAGCGTGGTGGCATCCCCACTCGATCGGGCGCCCTCCTGCTCGGCAATCGTGCTGGTTATCTCGGCGAGTTGTCGCGCAAGATCGGCACTGCGATTCTTCGCCAGCCAATCACGTTGCGCCCACAGGCCGCGCGCGACCCGGTTCTTCCAGTCCGCTACCCGGGCATGAAGCTGCGCGGCCGCGGCAGGTTCCTCGTGTGAGCACCCAAGATGGAGTAGTCGGCTGAGGTGGCCCCGCTCCGCAGCCACGAACTCGAGTCGTGAGCTCTCCGGCAGGAGCGACAGAAATCGGACCAAGAAGCCGCGCACTTGATCGAACGCCCGTTGATGCGCCATGAAAGCGTCGCCAGGGCGACCTTGCGCTTCGAGAAGGTAAGCCAAATTCGAAAGGGCCAGGACGAGTGAGCTGGAGCGGAGGCTGATTTTGGCTTCGCAAAGGGCAATCCACTCGCGCAGTCGACGTTCCGACTCGTCGAATTTCCCTTCGAGGAAGGCGGCGTACGCGAGGCCACTCAGGACGCCGGAGTGGTTTCGGATCCGAGTGGGATCATCACCCACGGGCTCCCGCAGGACGAGATCGAGGACTTCACGCCCCTTCTCGATCTCGCCTTGAAGCACGAGCAAATTGCCGAGGGTCACCCGCGCGGACAACGAGAATTCGTGGCGAGGTCCGAGCACCGACAACAAGAGGGCCAGGCCCGCTTCAAGCTCAGGTCGCGCCTCCGCGTATCTCCGCAGACCAGTCAGACTTCGCCCTTTCGAGTACCTCGCGATCGCGACTTCGAGCGACCGAGGGCCGGCCAGTTCCGTCCACAAGTCAATGGCCCGCTCGGCGGTTGCCAGGGCTTCGGTCGACATGGAAACATCCGCCTGGGCGCGGAGTCGGTAGCTCAGCACCGTCGCCACCTCGGGAGATCGTGGCCCCTTGGTCATCTCCCGCTTTTCGAGCACGCTTTGGAGGCGGCGGAGGGCGGATTCGACCTGGTTGATCGCATACTCGACATCGGCGATGTGCAGTTGAAGTTGCAGCGAGTCGTCCGCATCGGGACCAACGATCCGGTGAGCCAGTTTGATCGCAGACAAAAGCGTCACGTGGGCCGCTTCCGATTGCCCCGACTCTTTCTGGGCGATTCCGACTTGGGCCAGATCTTTGTAGAGCAGGGGATACTCGTCACCACCCCGCGCTTTCCGCATCGCGATCACGCGCTCGAACTGCCGGATCGCAAGGGCAAAATCGCCACGCCGCTTCGACGCCGCCCCGGCTCGCTGCAGCAGTTGGGCGTGCGCCTCGTCCTCCGCGCCAAGCGCCTCCGCCGCCTGGAGGCCATCGCGAACTGCGACCCCTTCCTCGCGGGCGCGGCCGAGCGCCCGCTCACAGTTGGCAACATGCACCTGGAAGGCCACGAGAGTCTCGGGAAGCGTATCTTCCACGCCCTTGGCCCACTCGACCCCCACGTGCGCCAACAGCGCGGCCATGAAAACCGCCCGACCACGGGCGGCCTGGGTCATGATCTGCGCCAACTCGGCGCCCAGTTTGTTCGATGTTCGACTTTCCTCCCACGCCCCAGCGGCACGTTCGGCCCTCGTCACGAGTGCGGGCGGAAGGTGCGGCGATGCTGAACCGTCCGTGCCCACGACTGCGAGGACCCAAGCCGGAGGGTCGGCGGAGAGTGCCACACGAACCACGCCACCATGGCTCGGCGGTGGCACGACTTCCAGGAAATGACCAGACTTGGGCGCCGCAAGTTCGCCGACATCCGGATTCCACCCTCGCACCGAAACCGCCGCCTCGACCGCCAAGAGGACAATCCGTGCGGCCTCGGGCAGCGGCCCGGTCACTTGAATCCAAACCGGTTCCGGGCCGACCCTCCCCAGAAACGGGGTGCCCGGTGAGACGACTCTCTCCGCACAAGCGCTGTCGAGCGACCAAGAGACAAGCACCAACAGAAGTGCGTTCACGGAACGATCTTAGCCCGCAGTCCGCCGCTTGGACCCACCGGGCCCGCCAAGCGGCCGAGCCGGGCGATGGGAGCGGTTTCGTCCCAAAACTGCAATAGCCGAAGCCTCGTAACGCCGACCTCCTCTGCACCTCCTCAGCCCCGGAGACTCTGCATGCTTCGCTTCTTCGGGTTTGGTGCAGCCCTTCTGGCATTGACGGGGTTTGGCTTCGCCCAGCCGGTCCTGACCGGCCTTTCTCCCTCCTCCGCGCTGGTCGGCAGTGGGGCTCTCACCCTCACGATCACCGGCACCGGATTCACCGGGCTGAACTCCGTGCAGTGGGACGGTGCCACGATTCCGTCGACCTTCGTGAACAGCACATCGCTCACCGCGACGGTCTCCGCGGCGTTGATGAACGTGCACGGGGGACATGCGGTGCGCGTCCGCACGAGTTCGCTCTTCGCGACCTTCTCGAACACCCTCACCTTCAGCGTCAGAAACCCAGTTCCCACTCTGTCATCCATCAGTCCGACTTCGGCCATCGCCGGCGCGGCCTCCGTCAACCTGACGGCCATCGGCACCAACTTCAACTCCACGAGTGTCGTCAGGTGGGGCGGGGTCAGTTTGCCGACGACCTTGGTCTCCTCGACCCAGCTCACCGCAGTCGTCCCATCCGCCCTCCTCGCAACCGGAGGCAACGTGGATGTCACGGCGCACAATCCGGTTCCCGGTGGCGGTACCACCTCGGTCCGGACCTTTGCCGTTCAAAACCCGATCCCCAGCCTGGGTGCGATTTCTCCGAATGTCATCCTCCGCGGCAGTCCGACCACCGTGCTCACGGCTACGGGCTCCGGATTCCTAGCCGGCTCGAGCGTGCTGTTCGCCGGATCGCCGCTTCCGACGACGTTTGTCTCCAGCACCACCTTGAACGCCACCGTCGACGCGAGCCTGCTCACCACCCTTGGGGGGTTCTTTATCCGCGTTCGTCCGCCCGCACCTTCCGCCGGAGATTCCAACGTACTCAACCTGGACGTGATCAACCTGATCCCCACGCTGACCGCGATTTCTCCCAGTTCGATCTTCGCGTATCCGTCCACCGACCCGGTGTTCACGGTCACGGGATCGAATTTCGCCTCCAATGCGATCGTGGAGGTGAACTCCGCACCGATCACTCCCACGTCGAGCACTCCTACGAGCTTGGTTTTTTCGCTCAGTGCGATCACGCTTCAATCCATCGGCAACCGTTTGGTGAGGGTCGTCAATCCCGGCCCGTTCGGGGGTCCGAGCAGCTTGATCGTCTTGAACGTAACTCCGACGCCTCCCCCGACCTTCACCAGTACGAATCCCGCGCAACTGTTCGTCCAACAAACCCCGCCCACCATCCAACTCTTCGGCACCAACTTCAACAGCAGTGCGGTAGTGCGTCGTGACGGAGTGCAAATCCCCTATACGCTGGTCTCCTCGACGGAGATCACCTGCAACACCGCGAGCAGTTTCGTCCAGGCCCCGGGCACGATTGCCCTCAGCATCGAAGTGCCGTCGTCGCAGTCGCCCGCAGTCACTCGCAACCTCCCCGTCGAGTACCCGGCTCCGGTCGTCTCGAGCGTCAGCCCGGCCAACACGCCGGTTGGCGTACCCGCGACGCTTGTCTGCGGGGGATCGGGTTTCGATACCTTCAGCGTCATCACTCTGAACGGAGTTCCGCTCCCCACGAGCTTTTCGGCAGGCACCCTGTCAGCCTCCGTTCCCGCCCCCATCATTGCCGTGGCGGGCTCCCATCTCGTGCGAGTGGAAAACCCGACCCCCGGTGGTGGGACATCGACGGCGTTCACCTTCGAGGTCCGCTCGCCCATTCCCTCCTTGAACTTCGTCACTCCAAGTCTCTTGGGGGCCACCGGCCAAGACACAAGCGTGACTCTCATCGGAGACAATTTCACCACCCAGAGTGTCGCGCACTTGACCAGTCCCGTTTCTATTCCCCTGACGACCGCGTTTGTCGACTCGCAGACTTTGACCGCCACGATCCCCGGATTCCACCTGCTCAACCTCGGAACGCTGCTCCTCCGAGTGGTGAGTCCTGCCCCCGGAGGTGGACCGAGCCCCACGCGGAGCGTCTCGGTCGTGAATCCGCTTCCCAATCCGCTCGGCTTTCAGCCAAACCCGCTGATCGTGAGCGCGAATCCCACTCTGATCACGGTGACCGGCACCGACTTCGTGAACGGAATCAGCGCTCGAATCGGGACCGGGCCCGGTCTTCCGGTGACCTTCGTGAATCCGGGCGCGATCTTGGTCGAAATTCCGGCCAGTTCACTCGCCGTCCCCTCCACCTTCTTTCTCAGACTCACCAACCCGGCCCCGACACTCTCAAATTTCGGGACGATCCCGGTCACCGTGAGCAATCTGATACCCACGATCACGAGCATTTCCCCGAGCTCAATTCCGATGGGAAGCGCCGCGACGACCATCATCGTCAATGGATCCAACTTTCACTCGCTCTCGAGCGTCGAGTGGGCGAGCTCTCCCATTCCCACGACGTTCATCAATCCCAATCAACTGACCGCCGAGGTTTCCGCGAGCCTCCTCACTGCGCACGGCCAGAGGAACGTCTTCGTGCGTAATGGCACGAGTAGCACCCTCACTTCCAACACCCTGCAAGTCTCAGTGCTCACCCCGGCGCCCTCCCTGTCCGTCAGTTTGCCAGGCTCCCTGATTGCAGGTAGCCCCGGAACGACCGTGTCCTTGTTGGGGAGTAGCCTCTTGAGCGGGGGTGCACTCAGCCTCAATGGAGTTCCGCGCGCTTTCACCCACATTTCGGACATCGAGATTTCCGTCGGGCTCAGCGCCATCGATCTCGCGAGTTCGTCGACTCTCTCCTTCACCTTCACGAACCCCCTTCCCAACCTCGGAGTCGTGGCGACGCTGGGTGTTCCCGTTGTGGGACCGCGACTCAACTCGCTGTTTCCGAGCTCGCTCGGAGTCGTCGTCCCGCCGACGCCGGGCGTGCTGGTGACCGCCACCGGCAGCGGCTTCCTCGCCGGCTCGACCTTCGCAGTGGCCGACGGTCTTGCGTGCATCACGACGGTTCTGAGCTCAGGGCAGCTCCAGTTCACCATCCCGGGAACGCACCCGAGCCGACACCGGCCGGGAGGTATCTCGATCGCCGTGCAGAACACCAACACTTCTCCCTCCAACTCGATGGCGATCGCGGTGGGCGGCTTTGCCAATGTCGGCACGTTGGTAACGCACCCCCTCCGCACTCCGCCCGGAACCGCGTTCAACCTTCTCACCGAGGGAGTCCCAGTGGGCGCGCCCTTCACCATGATCGCCGACCTCACCCCGCCGCCCCCCATCGCCCCGTTCCCGGATCCGGCTACCAATCAGGTGCTGTCGGTGCTGAGTGGCTCGCACGTCGCGATCGTGGATGGACTGGGTCTGTTCGGACCGGCGAGCGGGGCCAGTTTCGCCTTCGATGCCGAGGGCACTGTGCCCTTTGGCAACTTCACCTTCCCAGGCCTCGTGAAGCCGACGCCCGCAATCGGCATTGCGGTGGCACTCCAGACCGTCTACATCGACCCGAGCTCACCGATCGGCATCCGACTCACTTGGGGTTACTCCCCGCTCGACTTCTGATCGGGCCCGTCGGCGAGGCGATGGCTCCCTCCCTCCGTCCATCCCTCGCCCTCGACCGCTCGCCCCGCCGGGTGGCCGATTCGTGAGGGATTTCATGACTCCTCCGTAGTGTGCAGCATTCGATTCCTCGCTACGGAAACGTGAGCATGAACGACTCAGCGGATCTCGAACGGCCTGATTCCCTGCAATTCTCACCACCCGCAACCCCGAGGCAAACCGGAACGACGATCGCCCGGTGGTCCCAACGCTGGCTGCTGCGAAGCCTGCTCCTGTATCTCGTGCTTTTCATGCTGCCGATGATGGTCGGGGTTCTCGCGGGCTTCCTCATGGCACCGTGGGAGATGGAAGCAGTGCGTCAGCATATGCAGTCGGGAGGCAAACCCGACGAAGCCCCGAAGTCCGCCCTCGATCCCATCGTCAGCACCATCACCAAGGCCATCGAAGCCTACGAGGAGGCCTCCAAGCAGGCGGTGCTGTGGGTCGGACCCAAACTTCTCTCGATCGAGGAGTCCAAGATCCCCTACCAGCCCACCGGATCTGGGGACACGATGGCGAACTACCTCGAAGCCGCGATTCGAGCCGTCATCGCGTTGGTGCTCGCGCTCGTTTGGAGTTTGATCTTCCGAGCCCGGCCGGTCTCCTTCCCGTCGCGAGCGACCGTTCACTGGATGCTCCGTTGGTTCCTCTTCTTCGTGATGGTCCCGATGTACGGATTCGCCAAGCTCATTCCCCAGCAGTTCCCGGAGCCCGGTCTTCAGCGCCTGCTCTTGACCTGGGAAGAGTCTTCGCCGATGGGCGTACTCTGGCGATTCATGGGACTCTCGCCAGCGTACACCGTGTTTTCGGGCGCCTGCGAGGTTCTCGGCGGCGTCCTTCTCGTCTGGCGTCGCACCACCATGCTTGGGGCGCTGGTCGTGCTCTCCGTCATGACCAACGTATTGGCGCTCAACCTCTGCTACGACGTACCCGTCAAACTCCACTCAGCGCACTACCTCGTCTTTGCGCTCATCCTGATCGCGCCGGATGCCCGCCGCCTGTGGCGCTTCTTCATTCGCAACCAGCCCACCGAAGCCCGCGAGTTTCGTCCGTTCCTGGGATCTCGTTGGCTCGACCGCGCGGCCACGGTATTCAAGCTCTTGTTCCTCGGGTGGGTCGTTTACCTCGAAATCCACTCCGGACGAGCCACCCTCCAATCTCGAGCCGAGCGCCAAGCCCCCGGGCTCCTCCACGGAATTCACGATGTGCAGTCCGTGGAGGTCTCCGGCCAAACTCCCGACGACGCGAAATCGGAACTGCAATCGTGGAAGACCGTGGTGTTCGATTCCAAGGATTTCGTTCAAATCCAAAGCCAGGCGTTGGGGTTCACCATGCGCAGACTCGCCTGGGACGAAGGGAAGCAAGAGCTCAAGGCCTACCGCATGGGCAAGGACGCCACCCCCGAACCGGAGTGGACCCTCGGCGTCACCAAGACCGAGGATGGCCAGCTCCTTCTTCAAGGCGAGGTGGGTGGCAAGCCACACAAGATCAGCCTGAAGAAGCGCGATCTCTCCCAGACCACTCTCCGGCGTCACCCGTTCCGATGGATTTGCGAGATCCCCTTCAATCGATGACCGTGCCGATCTCGCCCCCGGATTCGAAGACGGGCCGCCACTCCCTGACGAGCAGCGGCTTCAGGTCCCGGCGCCTGGCTTCGCCGGAAGCGAAGGCGAACGCAGCACGATCAGAATTCCGCCCAATATCAGCACGCCGCCGGCAATGACCGGCCAAGTGACCACTTCGCGAAGAAAGATCGCCCCCCAAAGGAAGCCGAACACTGGAATGAGGTAGGTCACCGTCATCGTTCGGGCCGCTCCGAGGCGCGAGAGGAGCCGGAAGTAGAACAAATACCCGACGCCAGTGCAGAGCACGCCGAGAACGATTGCGTAGGCGGACGCATGCCAGGACGGCCAGACCTTCGGCCAGAAAATGGCGGCCAAGGGCAGAAGCAGCAGCGACGCCGCGACCAAGCTGCCCGTCGCGATCGCGAGCGGGGCGACGCCGGCGAGCTTGCGCCGGGTGTAGTGAGCCGAAATGCCGTAACCCAACGCCGCCGAGAGTCCGGCCAGAATCGCCAGGCGCTCACCACCCCCGTGCAACTTGGGAGAGACGAGCAGCACGACCCCCGCGAAGCCCAAGAGGAGCCCCAGGCACCGGCGCAGCGACAGGCGTTCTCCCAGCCACACCCAGCCTACGAGCGCTCCGAACAGAGGCGTCGTGGCATTGAGAACCGACGTGAATCCCGCGGGAAGAGTCAAGGTCGCGTAGGCATACAACGAAAACGGAATCGCCGAGTTGATCGCCCCGAGCACGAACAGCTTGGGCCAATGCCCCCGCAACTCGCTCAATTGCCCGCGAGCCCTCAGGATCCCGAGCAGCATGGCCGCCGCCACCACCAGCCGCACTTCGATCAGGGCCACCGGCCCCCACTCCGGCGCCGCAACCCTCATGAACAGGAAAGAAGCCCCCCAGATCGCCCCGAGGAGACCGAGCTCGATCCGATCCCTACCGGTCACGTCGCTACCTCTTCCGCTCCGAACCGCTCGGTAGTCGGGATCCGGAGCCGAGTCCGCATTCGAGGCTCCGATGCCGGGGTCGACTTCTCCGAGATCGGGTTCGATCGTCTCGGTGATGCGCGCGAAGTTAGCCTCCGCGCCTCCATCGGGAAGGCCGAGGCTCCGACGTCGCACCCGGCGTGAGCCTCCCGACCGCGTTCGGTCGATCGGCGCGTAAGCGGCGATTCCGCCCCGCCGACCTGAGGGTTGGATCCCGCCAACCGGTTCGGCATCACCCTCACCCAAGGCCTGGACGTTCGCATCGGCCAATGACCTATTTTCCTCAGTGGCGCCCCGAGCGACCAGGGCGGAGGAGGGCTCATCCGCATGACGCCGGGGCCTACTCCCCGGAGGCCCGAGGCTCCAAGTTGTCACTGGAGGAAGGACAAATTTTCGATAATATGTCCTTCCAGGAATGACAACTTCCCATGACCTCCTGAGACTCAAGCTCGCCGAAGCGCTGGAGCACGATCCGGCGACTCCTACGCGGCGTGACATCCGACTGCCTGGCGTAGCGGGTAAGGCGCTGGCGGTGATCGGGATTCGGCGCGGCGGAAAGACGTCCTTTCTGACCCAGTGCCGTGGCGATCGCCTGGCGGCGGGCCGACCCCGCGAGTCCCAACTCATCCTGTCGCTCGAGGACGAACGGCTCACCGGAATGACGGTTGCCGACCTCGGATGGATGATCGACGAGCACCACCGCCAGTTCCCCGGATTAGAGAAGGCAGGAGGCCTCACTCTCTACCTGGACGAAGTTCAGACGATCCCGGGTTGGGAGGGACTCGTACGCCGATTGATCGATCAACGCGGATTCGAGATCTTCGTGTCCGGATCCTCCGCCAAACTGCTCTCGCGTGAGGTCGCAACCAGCTTGCGAGGACGGGCGATGGAAGTCTTGGTCCATCCGTTCAGCTTTCGGGAATCGCTGCGCCACGCCCGCGCCGAGCCATCCAAGCCCATCGATCGGCTTCGCCCGGCCGAGCGCGCCGCGCTCGATCAGCGGCTTCGTCGCTATCTCGCCGAAGGGGGTTTCCCCGAAGCTCAAGCAACCAACGCGATTGACCGCCACGCGCTGCTCGGCAGCTATGTCGACGTTGTGGTGCTGCGCGACGTGGTCGAACGCCACGCGGTGAGTAATCCCAAGGCACTCAGATGGATCGTGCGGCAGCTACTCGCTAACCCCGGTGGTGCATTCTCGGTCAAGAAGCACTACGACACTCTGCGCTCGCTGGCCGTGGCAGTGGGCAAGGACACGCTGCACGATTACCTCGGTCACTTGGAAGATGCATTCTTGGTTCGCACCGTGTCGGTGCACAGCACCTCGGAGCGCCAACGGATGGTCAATCCACGCAAGGCCTATCCAGTGGACACGGGGTTGATCGCTCTCTTCGAGCGCAGCGGCCGGACGCAACACGGGCGAGCGTTGGAAACCGCCCTCCTGCTCGAACTGGAGCGGCGCGCCTACGAGGTCTCGTACGTGCGAACGGGCGACGGCTACGAAGTCGACTTCCTCGCGTTTCGCGCCGGAGGACCGCCGCTCCTGATCCAGGCCTGCCTGGAGAGCGAGGGAGACGAGACGTGGACTCGCGAACTCCGGGCGCTCGAGGCCGCGGCTTCGATCTACCCGGATGCGCGTCCGTTCCTGGTGACGCTCGATGCGCAGCCACCCCGTCGGCCGCTTCCCGCGGGAATTGCCTGGGCGCCCGCCGCCCGCTGGCTGCTCGAAGAAATGTGACCTCCTCGAATAGGCCCGGCCGACCACGCAAGGTCAGCGATGAGATCCCTGTCCCATTCCTCTACTTAACCTCCAGAGCGATGGTGAGGGCGGTGCCATCCGTATCGGGGCCTCAAGCGGCAGCCCCGCCATCGACTGGATCGGGTGGTGCACAACTTCGCTGATACGCCCAACTTCGATCATGACGAGATCTCCCGACCTGGTTGCATGACCCCAGGTACGCACCTGAGAGGAGGATCGGATTCGAAAATGTCCTCCCCCGCTGGTGTGGTGGGAAGGTCAAAGGGCCTCGCGAATCCCTGGTTGTTTTCGGTCAACGCCGCTCCGACCGACTCAGCACGGCATCCAACCTCGACCAGAAGTCCCTCCATGCGGTGGCGACTTCAGGCGGGAGCTTCGCCTGGTGGTCATCCTCGCGCACCAAAGCCAAGCTCTCGCAGCGCTGCCAATAGCGCAGTTCGGCCAGCGCGCGGGCGGAGATCATCGTGCCAGGGGGAGTGGATTCGCGCATGCGGAGCGCCTCGGACAGCCACCCCAATGCACGCTGCATGATTTTCTCCCGCTGCCCCATCGGATCGCCGCGAGCCACGATGATGGACACTTCAGTGGCCGCGAACCCCATGGAGTCCACGAGGGTGGGGTCGTCTTCGAAGGCCGCCACATAAACGTCGAGTTCCCGTCCATAGGCTTGTTGATCGCGGCAATAAGCGGCGAAGGCGGGCCAGAGTTTGGTCGGCGGGGAATCACCTTGGGCCACAAAGGCCTTGAGGAGGGCTTCGACCCGCTTGAGCTTGGGACCGAGTGCAGACTCCAATTCCTCGAGCGGCTTCCACCGGGGATCGGAGGATCCGGTGCGTTGCGGTCGGCATTCGTCGAGGACCTTCGCCGCGCCCTGGTAACGGGTTTGTTGGTCCAAAACCCGAATGAGTCCCACCCAAGCGTCCGGAGTGCCGAATCCCAGTTCGATCGCGCGACGAAAACAGGCTTCGGCCTCCGCGACGGCCCCGATGGCTGCAAGGACCTGCCCCAGCAGTGCTCGACTGCTCCCCGACTCGAAAGTGGAGAGGGAACGCCGGAGATGCGACTCGGCCATCTCCAGATTGCCTTGGCGGAAGTGCACCAACGCGAGCCGCTCCTTGGCGTGATGATTGCCGGGGTCCTTCGCCACCGCTTCTTCCAGAACGGGAAGCGCCGCATCTACCGAGCCCTGAAGCATGAGCAGCGTCCCCTCCGCGTCCAACATCATGGGGTGCTTGCGCAGATCCGGACGCGTGGAGACGAGGATTCGATGCGCTTCCTCCCGGGCTCTCGCGCGAGCCAAAAGCATCACCCGCAGCGACCTCGCGAACGGGAGATCCTCCAGCAAGACTTCGGCCGCCTCGAGCGCGCGCAGAGCCCGCGCGACCTCCTCCGGCTTCTCCGAGTTCTGGAAGAGAATTGCCAACCCCAGTTGCGCCTCGACACTCCGTGGATGCACATCGACGATGCGGAGGGCAATTTCGCGCGCCGCGTCCTTCATCCCCGCGTAACTCAGGGCGCGGTTGGTGAGTGCGAGGGACAGTGGCGGCACGGGGGAAAGATCTTCCGCGCGCATCCACGCCGCGACTCCGGCCTCGTCTCGCTCGAGCCGCAAGGCCACGAATCGGCGCGACGCCTCGGTGGTCTCCAAGTCATGGATCACCGAGAGGAGCCAGCGGGCGTCGCGTTCCCCGGTGATCTTCGTGGCGACCATGAGATCCCAAGTCCGGTGAAGGGCCTCGACCACCCGTTCGCGTTCGGTACTCGCGGAGACGAAACTCACGATTTCGCTCGCGGAGTCGCGTTCCAAGTCGATGCCCCACTCCGCCAGGAGCCGATTCAGCGCGGCCAAAGTGATCGCGGGAGTTCGCTTGGTCAGCAAGTCGGCGTGCATCGCCGCAAAGCCCGCGAAGAGAGCGTCGTCCTTGGCTTTCCGAGTGGCGCGCACCTCCGCCGCCAGTAGCCTCGCCTTGGCCTCGGCCCGGAGTCTCGACGCCTCCGCCTGCAGGTCAGAAGGAACCCGGGACGAATCGGCCGCCAATTGGGCGTTTTCGGCGGTGGTCCAAGCGGCTTTGGCGCTCGCCAAGGACTGGTCACCCTCCGCCGCGATGCCCGCAGCGACCGCGCGCTGCAACGCTTGATGCACGATGCCGGTCTGACGCTCCCGCTCCTTCAATGCGTCTTGCGTGGCCCGCACCCAATAAGCGGCGAGGCCGATCGCGGCCACCACGAGGGCCGCACTCAGCGCGAGGATCTTCCGCCGCGCGCCCCGTTCCGCGGCAAGTTTGGCCCGGGATGCGGCCGCCTCGCGCTCCGCCTCGGCTTTGGCTTCGGCCAATCCCGCGAGGTAGGCGTGCAGACGCTCCGCGACCACGCCCGCGTGTGCGGGCCGGAGCTTCGGATCCGCAGAGAGGCACTCCCGCAGCAGAGCGAGCAGCGGCGGGTCAATCGGTCGTTCGGGTTGCCCGAGGGCGATCAGCGCCACCTCCCCGTCCTCGTTCCGGCGACGGGGCGGCTCGCCCAAGAGGATCTCGTGGAGGATCGCGCCAAGTGCAAACACGTCGGACGGTGGCCCGATCTGCGTGCGCCGGCCCTGCGCCTGTTCGGGGGCCATGTACGAAGGCGTGCCCAGCACGGTATCGCCGCGCGTGGTCTGGGCGGAATCCGTGGTCGCCGAAACCGAGATCGAGAGGCCGCTGCCGGCCGGGTCCAACGGGTCGGCCAGGAGCTTCGCGAGACCGAAGTCCATCACCAAGACTTCCCCGAATGCCCCGAGCATGATGTTCGACGGCTTGAGGTCGCGATGGATCACGCCCACCGCGTGAGCCGCCGCCATGGCGTCGGCCACCATCGACAGCGCCACCAAAAGATTGCGCCGCGCGGCGGAATCGTGGGCCGTGGCGCGCAGTCGCTCCTTCAGCGTCTCGCCGGTCACCAGCTTCATCGTGAAGTAGAGCTCGCCCTCCTCGGTCACTCCACGGTCGTACACCGGGACGATGCCGGGGTGCTGGAGGGTGCTGGCGATCTTGGCCTCTTCGACGAAGCGTCGGCAGCGATCGGCCGAAGCGCTGAATTCGGGCCGGAGCAATTTGAGGGCGACTTCGCGGCCCAACACGGTGTCGTGGGCCCGGCGCACGATGCCCATGCCGCCCCGGCCGAGTTCGGGGCCGAGTTCGTAGCGCCCGGCGAATCCCGGCTGCTCACGGTCCTCGTTCCCGCGCGCCGCCACGGGTTCCTTCGGCCGCCGGCCAAACGCCTTCCTCAGTCCGAGGTCGAGGTCGGTCCGGGAGTCTTCGGTGGAATCGCTCAAGGCGGAGAGTCCAGGGGTGCTGAGGAAAAAAGCCAGAGAGAGACTACTCCGTGCCGATCCACGAGGTCCGAGAATCCGTGGCACGCGGCGGGATGTCCGCCCCCCAGCACGTCAGGGGACCGACACCCGATCGGCCTTCCGCCGACGGCGCCGCACGATCAGCTCGGAGGCCCGGCGCGAGAGCACTCGCACGCGTTTGATGGCCTTCCACCGAGCTCGCACCGTGGCGATGGCCGCCTCCAATTCCGGGCACGCGAGGTGCCCGACCCGCCCGAGCGCCTTCACGAGATGACCCGACTCCGCGGGTTCCCGGACCCTCCGAGCGAGCACCCATGCCCAGGATCGGGTGGCGTGGACTCCGAGTTCGGCCCGTCGGCCACACAAAGCATCGGCAATCCGCACCCGCCCCCTCGTCCCTCGCAAAAACCAGAGGGGAATCAGAGAGATCGGGGCGAGCTGGGCAAGCCTCACGAGGAACTTCGTGGAGCGCAGCGAAGGGGGACGCATGACGCGGGTCTCCAGCATAGCCCCACCGCCACATCGCATGCGCCCAGGCCGGGCCGAAAATTCCCTCCCTTCGAGTGACGTGGGGAAGCAAAATGGACTAGTCCGAAGTTCCCCGGATTGCTTTGACGTAACTCCTTGCTGGACCTCGGTTCCGAG
>CADEGH010000062.1 GCA_902826835.1 uncultured bacterium
CTCGCCTCGCCCTCCATCGGCAGCGTGCGGATCTGGTGATCCGCGCTCCCACTTGCACGTCGTCCACGACCGAAAGCCGCCGGCCTTCGCAAGCCGTTGCCTCATGCCCTTCCGACCCGAGCTTCGCCACGCTCGACGGAGCGAGCCCCGACATGGGACCGCGGATCACCAGATCCGCCTGCGACACCGAGCGCGTAGCCCAGGGGCCCATCACGAAGCGCAGCCCAACTCAATCAAAGGCACCAATCGACTGCGAACTTCGGACCGACTGTCACCGCCGCCGCGTGATGCCGTGCGACTCACCACCACCAGTTCCGACCGCCCTCCCGAATCGCACTTTTCCTTAGGCGACCGTGCCGAATTGTCACGCTATTGCCCGGGCATTCGAGGGGCCCCCTCAACCCAGATCATCCCCCCCGACCTTGACAAACCACCCGACCAATGGTGAGATGCGCCTCCCCCCTGGAAGTGGAGTCCTCCATGACGGATCGGAAGAGCACGATGATGGGCGAGGGCCCTTACCATCAGGATCCTGAGCAAGAAGAAGTCGCGGGTTTTTTCGATGGCATCGCCCACGGACGGTCGATCGTCCTCCGCTCGGTCCGAACCCATCTCGCGCCCTTGGGTCTGACGATCAGCCGCCGAGCCAGCCTCGTCGCGATCTCCGAGGCCGAGCCCATCCCCGAATCGGTCGGCAAGCGGCCCGACAACCCCTTCGAAAACCCCCACTACGACCTCGGTTATCGCTGCGGCACCGTCGCCGCCCGTCACCTCTACCTCCCGGCCCTCAACACTCTCCTCTTGCCTCTCGAGATGAGCCTGGCCGATAATGGAACCGTGAGCTCCTCTCCGAGAACCGCCCGCCTCGCCGCCGTCTTCGTCGCCTCCGGCCGCGAACTCACCGCTCCTCCCGTCCTCTCCTCTCCCAACGCTGCCGCATTCCTCGCCCTCTTCACCGACCGCAAAGCGCGAACAGAATTCCTCCGCGGTTCTCCGTCTCTCCCCGCCCCCGCGCGCACCATTTCGCGCCGAGCCCTGCTCAGCGGTGTCTGTGCCTCCCTTCTCCTGGCCGCCGGACTCGGCTGGTGGACCCTCGGCGGAGGATCTGGGAAATCCCTCGCACCAGAACGCACCCAGCTTGCCACCGTGCTCCCAGTCGAAGCGTGGATCATCTTCGAGCCGGAAGAAATCCCCACTCTGCAGGCGATCGACCAGTGGATCGTCGACCGCTACAACCAGGGCAACTACCTCGAAATCGTGAACGTTATGACGGACCTGATGTCCTCTGTGGGCAACAATCCCGTCAAGGATTTGGCTTCCTACTACGTGTATGGATCAAAACGCTGGGAGCTGGCACGTTTCCTTCTGCCGGCGGTCGACCCGAGCAAGTCGGACAGCAATGCGCGCTACAACGCCCTGGCCGCGATCCGGGATGCACTCGAATTCACCGGTATCCAGTTCTTCTCCTCCGCCGATCGCGCGTTCATGCAGAACTACGTGCAGTCCGGATCGGAAACCGCGAGCTATTGCGTCACGACTGGCCAGATCGTGCTGAGTCGAATGGTCCAGCAAGGCCTATGACTCGTGCCGTCGATCCGCATCATCAACCTTGAGCCGGGCGACGGACCTATCGGCACTGGCTTCTGCGTCTTGATGAATACCGGCGCTGGTACAGGCGCCCCCTCCGCCGAGGCGGTAGCCGCCGGAGGAGCGCGCCACCCAATGACGGTCGTCGCGGTAGACGGGCAGAGAGGGCTTTGGTCCGCCTACTTGGACGATGGCATCGACCTCCGTGGCGGAAAGGTGACCGTCAAGTCCGACGGCTGCGTCGGAGGCGCCTTGGCTCCCAATCGGACTTGATTCAACTCTCCGCTTTCGGCCCATCCCAGATCGCGAGTTCGAAAATCTGAACCAACCACCTCGACCGGCTCAGTCATCGGCGTCTCACTCCTGCGCATGGCCCTGGCTGCGCCTTTCTCCTCAGTCCCCCCCAAATCCCCATCCACTTTCCCCCCCCATTCCCTATACTCCGACCGAGGACTCCGTGACGCCGCCGGTGGATATGGAATTGGATCGCACCCAGCGTTTCCGCTGGATCGAAGAGATGGTGGGGGTGCTGGCCCCGCCCCGTTGGCGGTCCGAAGTCGATGAGCTGGCGGCGGAGGTCGACCGGCGGATCGGCAATTCCCCCGACTACAAAAACCTCGTGCGCACGGTCCTCGGCAACGTCATCAAGGACCGCATCCGCACCCAGAACTCCCGTGATCGCCACGAACGGGGTGCTGCCCGTTCGGAACTCCTCCACGCCTCGCCCCTGGAGCAACTCGCGTCGAAGGAAGCGGTGCGCGCGATCGAAGGCGCCCTCCAAGAAGCGGCCTATTCCGAAAGCGACCGCAAATTCGCCGCCGCCGCCTTGGCCGAGGCGCAGTCGCGCGGCACCGTGCGTCCGGCGCGGCTCTCCCAAACCCTCGGCTTCAGCCGGAGTTACGGATCCCGCGTCTGGCGGCAAATTCTCGAACGCACCGATGGCCTTCTTCGGAGCCGAGGCGTCCTATGACCACCCCTGACGACACCGCGGTGGACCTCGCCTTCGACGATCTGGTCGAGCGGCTCCACGCCGACCTCTCCGAGGAGGCCATCACCGATCTCCTCGTCACTTCGCCGCTGACCGCGGCCGCCGACCGGGCGCGCCTTCGCGACCTGGTCTTGGTTCACATGGGCATCCTCCGCAGCGCGCGGGTTCAGGTGAAGCGGCGCCGCCTGCTCGCGGCCGCCGCGGTCGTCACCCTCGCCGCCGCCGCGTACCTCGTGAGCCTCGCTTTTCAGGCGCCGAGCAAGTCCTCCCCCTCGAATCCGCCCTCCCAGGTCGGCCCGCCCTCGGTCCGCCTCCCCGGTCCCTCCGTGAAGGTTGCCGATTGGACGCGCGACGACTTGGTCAACCTCATGCTCTCGGGGGTCACCATCACCGAGGACCGCTTCGCCGCCGCCTTCGACCGCTGCCGCCAGGAGCGCATTCCCGAGGCGATTCCCCGCGCCATCGTGCTCGCCGCTGCCCGACTCACGCTGACCTCCGGCGCGGAGCGCCCCTCCGTCGCGGCCGCGCGGGAGCTCCTGAGTTCGTTCCCCGCCGCCGAGCGCCTTCGGGCCATCGACGAGTTTGGTTCCAGCCAATCCAACCACAAGCTGCTCGAGTCCTTCTCGAACAAGCTCGACGGCCTGCGCTCGCTCCTCAATCAACTCAATCCATAGCGCTGACGCACGTCAGATTTTTTTGTCGCACTCGGCAATCCCAGGACATGAAGAAGCGGAAGCGCAGATCAGACGGTTGATCTCGCTCGCCTTGGTTGCTCCTGAGGACCCGTCATGCGTCAACTTCTCTTCGGCCATCCCCCCGGCCAGCCCTACACTTGCCAATTGCCTTCGAAATCCGGCCAATTCACCGTCACCGTCGGAGGCGTTGATGTCGAAGCCTCCGTCTCCGAGTCCCCCGACAAGCCCGGCCATTACGACATCGAGATTCCTGGAACCTCAGTCGGTTGTCCCGGACCGATCGTGATCGTCACCGACGAAGCGGTCGTCGTCACCGAACCCGTCAGCCCCTGCGACGGCCCCTTCCTCCACCTCCCCCGCCGCCGCACCCTCCGCGGTCCGCGCCACTGATCGCCCCGCGCGCCCGCTCCTTCGCGGGCGCGCGCTCGGCTTCCCTCTCATCCGCGGCCACGCCCTCCCGGCCATCCCCTCAGCGCCGCGTCTTCCTCAGCCGCGCCAACACCCGTTCGACCTCCTCCTTCCCCGCCTCCGCCCGGCTCGCCGCAAACTCCCGGTAGCCCTCGGCATGAGCCTCACACGCCCAGCACCGCTCCCGATGCTCCCGCGCCCCCGCGTCCGATCGCTCCGGATCCAACCCGAGCACGCGGCCCCACGGCGGATCGCTGCAACCGAACGGCGCACGCAAACTCCCAGTTCCGGCTCTCACGGCTTATCCCCCAATTTTTCACGCAGTTTCTCCAGCGCGCGGGAATGGAGGCGGCGAGCGTACTCCGGGGTGAGGCCCAGTTCGTCGGCGATCTCCTCGTAGCTGCGATCCATGAGTCGGCCGATGACCACGGTCTCCAGGCGGAGGTCGAGGTGCTGATCGATTGCGGCGACCACGCGAGCTCGCTCCTCGCTGCGAACCAAGTTCTCCAGGGCCTCCAACTTGCCTTCGTCGATCGGATCCAAGAGCGGATCGTGGCGTCGATGCGACTCCGACCGCAAGTAGGTCAGAATGGTGTTCCTGAGAATTCGATAGAGCAACGGCCCCAAGCGGAAGGGCTCTCCATAGCCCGGGGCTCCTTTCACAAACGCCAGCAAAGCGTCACTGGCCATGTCCTCCGCCACATCCTCCGGAACACTCCTCCGGGCCTTGGTCTTGAGCTTGCCCAGGTAGCGATCAAGGATGATCCGCCAGGCCTCCTCACTCCCTGCCGCCGCCCCCAGAATCAGATCTCGGTCCGACCACGATTCCGGCGCTCTCCCCACGGCCCTAAACCGCGTGGGTCGCAGCCAAGGCGCCACCGCCCGATTGAGGCGACTCCGCAGCAGCGACAGATCCTGTTTCTCCGCCTCCCCCTCGGTCCACGCCTTCGCAATTTCGTCGTTCCAATTGATCGGTGATTTCATGGTGCTTCTCCTTGACCAGAATTCGCCTTGGCCTGCGCCTCCGCATACTCCTGCAACGCCTTCGGCCCCTCACGATGGGCCCGTTCGAGCAAGGCCGCGATCTCGGCCAGTTGTCCTCCCGCACCACTCATGTTCTCTATGACCTGCTGCACCGCGGCGGGAAGTTCCTGACCGGTCTGATGCGCCATCAGTACCGCTCCGACCAATTGCTGAAGCGGATTCTCTGGTTCCGCATCCGGCACATCCACACCACAGCTTTGCAGCAGTCGATTGGCTTGTTTCAGAATTGGGTGGTTCGGCGCCGCCTTCATCAGGATGGCTCGAGCTCGCCCCAACCACTGGATCGCTTCCGGTTTCCTTCCCTGCCGAAAAATGACCTGCCCAAGCGCCACCATCGTCTCCGCACTGAGGTAGTGGTCATCCGATCCGTAACAGGCGCTCTCGATCGCGAGGACTCGACGATAGAGCTGCTCCGCCCTAGAAAAATTTCCGCCGGCCTCTTCGAGGCCGGCGAGGTTGTGGAGCGATGCCGCGTAGGAGGGATGTTCTTCCGTTCCCAGCACTCGCTTCTGGATCAATAGCGACCTCTCCAGCTTCTCCCTCGCTCCACTCAAGTCTCCCTGCGCCTGGAGGACACCGGCATGGGCGTGAAGGAGGAGAGCCATGTCGCCAGCCTCGGAGTCGGAACCCACGGCTTGCTCCGCCGCTGCGTAGGTCCGGGCGGCTGCAGGGAGGTCTCCTGAGCACGCGGAGGACACGCTCGATGCGGTTGAGCAAGGGCTCGGTGGGGGTCCCACGGTCGAACGCCGAGGACGGCGGAGCGAGTTCCGCCAACGCGGCCTTGTCGCCCCGGTCTTTGGCCAACTGAACGAAGGCTTCGGACAGGACCAGTTCGGTGAGTTCGCCGTGGAGGACGAGGGGGCGCAGTTGGGGACGATCCGCGGTCATGCGGGAGAGCGCGCGGGCGGCGAGGCAGGATTTGCCGGTGCCCTTCATGCCGAGGAGCAGCACTCCGGCGACGGTTTGGCCTTTATCGCCGGGCTTCAGGGTCCGCAGAATTTCTTGGAGCTCACGACGTCGGCCGACAAAGCCCTCGCGGAGGACTTTCATCTTGCCCTCGCCAGCGAGCCACTCGTAGGACTCGGTGGTGGTGGTGAGCGGGCCGTCGTCGGCGGGTTGCGCGGAGTCGACGCGGAAGCCGGCGGGGTCGTGCGCGAGGTAATGGAAGGTGCCAGCGGCGATGGCGACGCCTTTGGGAGGTGGCGGGCCCTTGTGGCCTTTCGGCAATTTGGGTGGCTCCTCTTCCGCTTGGACGAGGCGGTAGCGGGCTTGGGCAATGGCGTCGGGCAGGGCACAGCCCGTGGCCAGGCGATCGATCAGCGCGTGTTCGACTTCGATGGCCAACTCGTCGGCGACGGGACGCGTCCAGCCGATGGCGGCGGGGATCCCTCGAGCCACCAACCCGGCCACGAGACTCGGAGTGTCGGTTTGGTGTTCCCCGGAATGGCAGGAGGAGACCACCACCAGGCGGGGGGGCTGGGGCCCGCCTTGGAGCGCGTGCACCAATCGTTCGCAGCCCACGAAGTCGGCGCCGCCGGTTTCGGTCTCCATCACGAGCACTGCCCCTTCCGGTCGGAGCATGCCGTGACCGGAGAGAATGACGATGTCGTACTCGCAGAGCTTGATCTGGTGCTCGAGTTCCCGGAGCGAGCCTCCCTCCACCACATGCAGGAGGGCGCGGTTGGTAGCCACGAAGGGGGCGAGGGCGGATTGGATCGACTCCTCTTCGCGCTCGAAGTCGAGGACGGGCTCGACATCTTTGGGCGAGTAGGCCATGAACAAGACGCGGAGCCGGGAGCGGGGTAGGACTTCGGGATCCCCGAGGTCGTACGTGCCGAGTTGGATGGTGAGAGTGGGGGCGTCGGCGCGCTCGAACACGAAGCCGTTGGCGTTGGCGAGGAGTTCGAAACGCAGACCGACGCCGGGGTGGGTGGCCTCGGCTTCGCCATGGGAGGAGACGAGGCGGAGGAACAGGTCGACCTTCCGGCCACTCCGGTGGTCGTCCAGAGTCAGAGACAGCCGTCGCCCCGGACCGTCCAGGTGTTCGAGGAGGAGTTGCCCGTGCTGGAGCCGAGCCTTAAGCATCTCGACCAGTCTGGCGTGGAGCGAACCCGCTTCCGCCGCCGGGCCGCCTCTCCTCTTCTGGGCGGTGAGCCCCGCGCTCCATTCCAACTCCTTCTCCTGCACCCGTTTGGCGCTGGCCTGGAGCAGCTTCACCGTCGCGGCGTCCCACTTCGGCCCTTCGCTCGGCAGGCCCGCGGCGGCGTAGGTCAGGGCGACTCCTCCCTCCCCGTCGGTGCGAAGGTCGATCTTCCAAGGCGTGCGCTTGTGCATGAGGGCTCCTCATTCGTCCGTGCCGTTCCGAGCGCGAGGCGGCCATCACCGCCCACCCGCGTCCCGAACCCCGGCACCGTCACGAGAACGCCTGAGAAGCGGAGGCGGGACACAGATTGTGCCCGGAAAATTCCGAAAGGCCTCGGCTGGGGTTCTCGGCGGCGATTGGGGGGGTGCCCAATTCACCCTCCGGCCGGGCGGCGCGCGGAGGCTCGCCAATAACGGTCCGGCGGAATCAGTGTTTGGCTCTGGGCGCAGGTGGTAGCGCGACTGCGACTCCGTCGGAACTTCTGCTCTGGGGGTTGGTCGAGCACTCACATCGCTTGCGGGCGGATCTGGTGATCCGCGGTCCCATGGGCACGTCGTCCACGACCGAAAGCCGCCGGGATTTCGAAAACCGTTGACTCATGTCCTTCCGCCCCAAGCTTCGCCACGCTCGACGGAGAGGACCGGTACTCAGTTCTTCTCGATCGTGGAGAAGACCATCATCCAAACATACCTCAGCTCGACCAGCGAGACTGACGGTACGTGTATCAGCGTCGCTCAGGACATTGTTGGCACGATGACAAACCTGGGTCTCTGAATCGTGCCCTGGGTCGAGGTTGTTTCGTTCGACCCGCAAAGGCCGTCCGAGGGCAGTGGATTCTGTGTCCTGATAAGTGCGGGTTCGGGCGGTGGCGCCCCACAAGCCAGCCTGGTGAGCCCGGACGGGACGAGGATTCCGCTTGAGGTCAATGATCTCGACAGCAGTCGTGGCCTTTGGTCAGCCTATGTCGGCGACGGCGCGTCCATTCGTGGCAGCGGGGTCGAAGCAGGCAACGGAGGCTGCGTGCATCTTAGAGCCGCGCGGGTCAGGCGATGAAAATTCGAAGGAGTCGGAAATTTCTCGAGACGATCGGCTCCCGGAAGAGTCAGGTAAGTAGAGGAACTTTCTCATGTCATCTTTCTTCCAGCCTCAACCAGACGCCGAACCCGTGTGGATCGGCGCCGCCGAGCCTCATTACATCCAGGGGCGGACGCGGTTCCGGGAGTCGCGTGTGCATTCACTCTTGACTCGAACCGTAAGGCCGAAGCTGGTTGGCTTCGTAGGACTCCTCACCGGAATGGCATGGTGCTTGAGCTCGGCCGCACCGCCGAATTCGTTGCATGGGCCGCGAGGGCCGACGGCTACCACGCGGCCGCTCGAGATTTGGAACTTTTTTTCGCCGGAGGATCGGCCTACGTATGCCGCGATCGATCAGTGGATCGTGGATCGATACAACACCGGGACGCACGGGGACATCGTGACGGTGCTGGGAAGCCTCATGTCGTCCACGGGGAACACCGAGGCCAAGAACCTCGCGTCGTCGTACGTGATCCGCTCCAAACGGTGGGAGTTGGCGCGGTTCCTCATCCCCGCCGTCAATGCCACGACCTCGACCTCCTCGGCGCGATTCAACGCGTTGGCGGCAGTCAGGGGCGCCCTCGCGGCCACCGGGATTCAGTTTTTTGCACCATCGGACAAGATCATCATCCAGAATTACGTCAGCAGCGGCCAGGAGGTCTACTTGGACACGCTCACGACCGCGCAGAACATCGTGAATCGAATGACCCAACTCGGTCTCTGATTTGTGCCGCCGATCGAGATCGCCACGATCAGCCCAGCAGCCCTGCCCCCCGGTTCGGGGCTCTGTGCTTTGATTCAGACGGATCCGGGAAGCAGCCCACCAAGTGTGAGCGCGGTCCCAGAATCTGGAGAGGCGATTCCCATGCAAGTCGTCGAACTCAACGCGTCGCGTGGTTTATGGAGCGCCTATTTGGATGACGGTGCCGAGCTCGGAGAAGGAGCGGTCGAGGCCAAGACGGACACATGCAAGAACATCCGCTACCTTCCTGACCAAGCGTAGTGGCCTACTCAAAGACCTAGACATCTGTCCGCTCCAATCTTCCACTCCGTGCAGACGGAAATGCCCCGGCCACGCGGGTCCGCCAGAGCCGAGCTGACCACCACCACGACCATCAGACTTGCTGCTGACACGAAATGGAAATCGGGGCTCGGAAATGCTCTCCTTGTTCCGTGGAACCAGAAGGTTTACGCCACACCGCGGAGGCGGACTGACGGAACGATGACCGCTCGCTCCGGAAGCAACCGGAAAATTACGAAGGGCGGAATCACGGTCAGGCAGCGGGGGCTCGTTCGATAGACTGGCCGCGGAACCGACGCCCGATGCGGCCAGGTTCAATCCCTTGCCGCGGAGGCTTCCTGTGAAACGAGCAGTCCCATCCCTTTTGTTTGGTCTGGTGATCGCATGGACCCCCCTCCTCGCCCAAGGACCGGGCAGCGCCGGAATTCACTTGGACCTCCTAGCGGACAACACCTCCACCCATGCGGCCATCGCCGATGTGCCAGGCGCACCGGGTTCCCTCACTGGAATCGCCCCGGGAGCCGTGGGCAATCCGTACTGCGCGTACGCAACTCCGTTTTCGCCCATTCGTTTTCGCCTGAGCATTGCCCCGAGCACGCTCGGCGCCGCTCCGCTCGGACCGGGATCTCTCGTTTCTTTGCTCTGGAGCATCGGCACTCCCAACATTCCCCTCGCCGCACCGCCCGGGTCCATACCCCCTGCCAATCCGGGGCCGTGGATCGTGAGCGTGTTGCCGATCGGCGGCGCCCTCGTCGACGGTCTGGGAGTGTTCGGCCCGCCACCATTTTTCCCTCCGGTCGATCCCGGCCACCCTTCGAAGCTGGAGATAGCGACCTTGTTCCCGTTCGGGGCGGGCCCTCCAGTGATTGTTCAGGCCGTCATCCTGACCCCAGGTGGCCTCCTCGGAGTGTCCAACGGCATTTCGATACTCGCTGGCGCCAATCCCGGGGAGACGAGCCTCATTCCCTCCATGGTGATGGCCGCCAATTGCCCGTTCCTCCCCACCGATGAAGGAGGCGCCAGCTTTCCGACCCCGCCCGGTTACTCGTTCTACGGCACCCCAGTTGCCTCCGCGGTAGCCCGCGCCAACGGCGTGATCGAATTCGGCCCGTTCGCGAATCAGGAATGCGACTTCATTCCTGCCGCTACCGGACTCGGTTGCCCCATAGCCGGTCCGGAAGCCTCTCCACGCATCGCGGTGAATTTCTTCGACACCGACTTGAACGGTGTCGCCAATCCGCTCCTTCCCCCCAATCTCACGATCGAAGTAGCGCCCCCGACTGCGACTTCCCCGTCGCGGACCATTGTGCGCTGGAAACACGCGTCCCCCTGGTTCGGTCCGTTCGGGACTCCCAGTTCGCAGTGGGCCAGTTCGGTCTGCGAACTTTGGGGGTCGGATGTCCCCTTCGCCAGTCCGGCGGTGAGCGGCACCGTGGTCGTGGTCAGGCAGGAGCACCGCGTGACGACTTCCGACGCCGCTCACGGATTCCTGGGCATCGGACCCGGCGATGCCGGCCAAGGCTTCACAGGGCCGCCCTCGAGTTGCACGGGCTTGAACCTGGCCGCGCTGTTCGGATCGCCCGGGTACTCCGGCGCAATTGGCGAGGCCATATTCCTCGATCAGTGGGGGGCGAGCGCGCCCGGCGACAGCATCGTGCTCAGCAACCTCGCCACTACCTTCACCCCAACCCCGGGGGGCGCCTACCTCGTGACCGTGCACTGAGCTCTTGACCGCGCGTTGGAACGGCCCCATCTCAACCTGAGGCCACTCAGGGAGTGGTTAGGCGCAAGGCGTTACTGGAGGAGGCGCCTTGGGGGCCCTGAGGGTCAGGGAGCCAGACTTGGGTGAAGAGGGTCAGGCCGGAGGGGACGGCGGCGGGCCAGGTGAAGTCGAGCTGCCAGCCGCCGGAGAGGTCGGTGGGCGGGGCGACGAACACGTAGTCCGGCGAGGGAACGAGGATGCCGCCCAGAAGCGGCAAGGTGACCGCACTCAGGCCCACGCCCCACAAACCGACGGATTGCGGGAGCGCGTTTTCGAGGTGGAGGGAGAGAAGGGAGCCCGCGGTCAAAGTGCCGACGGCATACAGGATGGGAACACCCGTAGAGCCCTCGAGCCCTTGCCCCAAATTGAGGAACGGGCCCTCCTCCGAATCGGAGAGGCGCGCAGTTTGGCCGCCGATCACGAAAAGGCTCCGGTCGAAACGACCGAGCGCCATCCCGTTGGCGTAACTCCCCGGAGTGGTCCGCGTCCACGCCGAGGATCCGTTCGAGCGCACTTTGCAAATCGCCATCTCGAACAGCGTGCCCGCGGCGAGGTAGGCGTCGTTCGAGTCGTCCAGAATGAGCTGCGCGTGGAGCAGGAGCTGGAGCGGACCATCGGCATCCAAGTTCGCCCAGAGCTGATTCCCCGACGGATCGGTCTTCACGAACGCCGCGCCCGCGGCGTTTTGATTCGGAAACCCGCAGAGAACCGGGGAGTCATCCGACCCGACCTCGACCCGGAACGCGGCGAGCGGGTGAGCCGTTTGCAGGAGGGGGACTCCACTCGCGTCCACTTTGCGCAGCGCGGTTCCGGAATTGGGCGCCGGCGCCGCAAACACGAGATAGCTGTTTCCGAAACGATCGCCCGCCGCGTCTCCGGCGGTCGCCGAGGTGATCGCCGACACGCCCCATTGCCGCGTGCCGGACGTGGCATCGATCTTCGCGTAACCGTTGAAATTGCCGAACACAAAACGCCCGATCATGAGCAGCCCACCGTCCGGGGTGAACTTCGCGTTCAAGGGCGCTCCAATACCGTCGGTGTCGAAGTAGTCCCAAATCGCCGTGCCGTCCGGCGCGAACTTCTTGACCCGCGACACCAACCCGTTCGGCCCGATGCCGAGACCGAAGAAGTAACTGTTGCCCGCACCATCGACGAGGACTTTGCGCACGGACGATCCGTCAAAGGGCCCGTCGAACACGCGGCGCCAAAGTAGGCCACCGCTCGGGTCGAACTTCATGGCGATGCTCGCGGCCACCACCGGGTTTGAATAGCCCGACATCAGGGTTCCGCCGACGAGGACATTGCCCGCTTCGTCGGTGGCAATCCACGCGGCCCGCTCCCACTTCGTGAAGTCAGTCTGGTCGAAACTCGTCTCCCAGATGAATGTGCCAGCCGCGTCGCGCTTCGTGATCCGCATCTCCGCGCCGAGGGCGTACACGTAGTCCAGCGTGTAGACGTGATTGGCGCGGTCCACCGCGACCGACACTCCGCCGGTCGGCCTCGTCCACTCGGTCGTGACCTGACTCGGCAGGACGCACGAACCGACCAGGACGACCAACAACACCAAGAACCCGTTTCCGGTCCTTCGAACTCGGGGATTTTGCGACATGGTCTCGCCTCTTGCAGGGGAAAAGTGCGCAAGGATGCGCGGCGAGAATGGGGGACTTCCCGCAGGAAAGCCGTCCGGCTTCCCTCGTCCTACCCCGGAGCAACTACGGGACCGTTCACCAGCGAATTCGGCAGATCACCTACCGCGGGCTCAATGCGCATGCGCGGCTTTTTTTGGATGGTGGACTAACCGAGCAAGCCCGCAAAAATCAACCGTGAGTTCACACCGGCTCACATTCGAGGATGCTGAGCGGGGAGGCGGTGGGAAGGATGCGGGTGAGGCGGAGGCCGGCGCGGGTGAAGAGGGAGCGGAACTCCGCGGCGGTGCGCTCGCGGCCTCCGCCAGTCATGACCAACATCTCGAGGTCGAGCAATTTCGAAGGGTGCATCTCCGGCCCGTCCGGGACCACCATCTCGAGAACGGCGATACGGCCGCCGGGCACCAACCCGCGCCGACAGTGGGTGAGGATCGTGATGCAGCGTTCATCCGACCAATCGTGGATGATGTGCTTCATCATGTAGAGATCCGCCCCGGGCGGCACGGCAGCGAAAAAATCGCCGGGCTGAAACTCAAGGCGGGCCCGTTCCGGGCTAGCCTTCGCCCGCTCGCGGGCACCCGCCACGACGTGAGGCATGTCATAGACCATGCCGCGGACGTTCGGATACGGAGCGAGCAGAGTCGCCAGCAGGTGGCCGTGTCCCCCGCCGACGTCGATCGCAAACCGCACTCCGTCGAGTTTCCACACTTCGGCCGCCGCCATGGCCTCCCCGGCGCTGAAGGCCGTCATCGACTCGTCGAAGGTGCGCGCGTCGCCCGGATGATCTTGCAGGTACTGGAACACGCCCTGTCCATGCACCGCGTCGAAGGCCGGCTCCCCGGTGCGCAGCGAATGGTCGAAGCCCGCCCAGGTATGCCAGGCGAACTTGGGGAGGTTCATCATGCAGGCCATCGCCCGCATGGAGCCCGGAACATCGCTCCGAAGCGTCGCCCCGAGGGAGGTGAGCGCAAAGCGTCCGGATTCGTCGTGCGTGAACAGACCGAACGGGACGAGGGCCCGCAGGACTCGGAACACCGCATCCGGATGGCAGCCCGACGAGGACGCGAGTTCCGCCGCGGTTTTCGCGCCCCGTGCGAGCTGGTCGGCCAGCCCGGCTTCGGCGACTGCCCCGATCGCGCGGGTCACCATCTTGCCGCTCACGAGTTCGAAGATTCGCTGGCTATCCGCCGGCGAGGGACTTGGGTTGGGCTGATTCACAGGCATTCTCCGACCGCATGTTACGCCGGTCCGGCGCATTTTGGGCGTGATGGGGAACCCGCGGCATTCTCCCGCGTCTACGATGTCGACCAGGAGACGCCGATGTCCCGACAACGTGGATGGTTCCTGATCGCCCTCATCGGCTTCGCGGGGTGCCAGTCCTCCGACGCAAGCCGCAAGCCCCTCGTCGTCAACGGCGGGAGCGTCGCTTGCGGAGTGCAAGTCTGGAACAGCGTGCCGCGGCCCGCGCGGGTTACGGTCTTTGTCGTCAATTTGGATGACGAAGGGGTTTATCCCGTGGCGGAGGGATTGGAGATTCCGGGGGCGAACTCCTCTCCCGATCCGTCGCTCGGCGGAGATCCGGGTGCGGTGGTCAACATTCCGTTCATCGTACCTTTCGGCCGCTGGAAGGTGGTTCTGCTCGAAATCGAATCGCAACGAAGGGCCGAAGCTCTGCTCTTGCCGCCAGCGCAGTCTTGGCTCATTGCGTGGGTCGGCGGCCCCGAGATCTCGACGGTTCTCGATTCCGGACCTCGGGGGTTGGAGTGAATTCAGGGGATACGCCTCAGTAAACCCCAGGCGGGATCGTCGGAGTGAGGGTGGTGGAGGTTTGGCCGGTCCAGGTCTGGACAAGCCAGCGACCGCGGCTTGATGAGCATTGGGTTGAAGACGACACCCCAGCGGCCCCTGCCACGGATAGCAGCCCAGTCAGCACGGCTGTGTCTTGGGTGCGGATGCGGATGGCGCCACCACTGCCTGCTCCGGAGCTGCCTGAAGGAAGACTGCCGTTAGGCCCACCAGAAGCATCGATGATGCCAGACACGAAGATATACGATCTCGCAGCGAGGTCGAGCGCACCCCCACCTCCTCCTCCGCTTATTACCGAACCGGATGATGTGGCAACACCGCCTCCACTTCCTCCAATGAGTGGAGTCAGATTCGTCGACCCATAGATCGCGGTTAGATTACAGTTAATCACAGGGGGGGTCGGCTCCATCGCATGGCCGGCACACGGTGAGCAAAAGCTGGTAGGAACGCCGAGAAAACCGCCTCCGGGTCCGAAGCCCGGAAAGGCATTGGAGATGTTCGGGACCCCCACCGCTCCCGGGAATCCCCCAGCCCCCGCAATGGAGGGCTGAGCGGGATCTCCACCACTGATGTCGAGCGTGCCTTCGATCCGCACTTCGCCGCGACACCGAATCGAGAGCGGATAAACACCGAGCGCCCGCACGGTCACGCCGGCGGGGATGTGGAAGGACTCGAATTGGAACTGGCCGAGGTTCGGTCCGGTTTGGAGGGTCACGTTGCTGGTCGGCGCGAAGACTCCGTCCGAGCCGTCGCCGACGTCGAGGGGAATCGTGTAGCGGAACGCCTGCGACCGGAACGACGATCCCTGTGGAGAAGAGACCCAAAGGTCGACAAAGCCGATCGATCCGAAGGGCGGAGCGAAGGCCACGAACTCGGAGGCGGTTTGACTCAGTGGACTCAAAGTGAACCCCGCGAGGACCACCGTGGTGCCTGGGCCGAGTCCTTCGCCCTGCAGAGTCAGGATCGCTCCACCGTAAATTTGCACGTGGTCAGGAGTGATGGAACTCACGGTGGGGACTTCCGGAGTGTAGGCGTACGCCGCTCCCAAAGATGCGGCGCCTGACGGAGTCGTGACCAGGAGCGAGGCGGTGGTGTTCGGGACTCCGGTGGGAACCCGCCCCTCGAGCGTGGTGGAGGAGACAGCGACAAAGTCGGTGAGGGCTTGGCCGCCCAGGGTCGCGCTCACCGGACCGGGGAGAAAATTGGCGCCCGTGATCGTGATCATGTCCCCTCCGCTCGCGCCCCCGAAGGCGGGGGACACGCTCGTGATGGTCGGCGCATCGATCGGAGAGCTCAGGGTGAAACTGATTCCGTTCGTGAACCCGACGAGCAGGGGATTCGTGCTGTCGGCGTAGGCGGCTTGCAGCCAGAAGGTCTGTCCGAACAGGGCGAGGTTGACGGGAATCGTGAGCGGGACCTGCGCCTCCCCCGACAGATCGAAAGCCGGCTGGAAGGGTGAATTGGGGGTCGGCCCCACCACGTAGAAAAACGGCAGGCCGAGTTGGATCGGGGGGAGCGGCGGCAAGATCGTCGGGCCGGGCGAATTGGAGACCCCCAGAAGGTACGGCGCGCCCGGGGGGCCTTGGATGGTGATCATGACGGTGCGGCCGAGCGCGGGTGTGCCGGTCCAGGTCAGGCTTTGCGCGGCCGCGTTCGCGCCGAGGAAAAACACGAGCCCGACGGAGAGCATCCATGACTTCAAGTTGGACTGCCGCATTGCACGACTCCTCGATTCAGGCGACTCAGACGAACTGTCACAGCCTATGGCCAGGGCGGAGCCTTTGTCCAGTGCTGGAGCAAGATTGGCGTCCCGTTTCCTGATTTCCCGGGACCTTACTATCCGTAGACGACCGCCCTCCCCCTCCTCCTCCGTTGCCCTCTCTATGGGAGCGCTCCGTCGAGAGTGGCGGGCTTCGAGGCCTTGGGAGCTGGCGACTTGCGGCCGGGGGGGACATGCGGATGGGAACGCGGATCACCAGATCCGCACGCTGCCGATGAGGGGCGAGGCGAGGCTGAAGAACAGAAGTTCCGACGCGAGCCAAAGGGGCGTTCTGGTCTTCCAAGAGAGGAGCTGGGAGCGGAGAAGAGATCAATGGGCCGTCGGTGGCGCTTCGTGATGTCGACCTGGACTACGGCGTCAAGTCGCAGGCGGATCTGGTGATCCGCGTTCCCATAGGGGGTGGCACGCACGTCGGGATGAAGCGGGGTGCCTTGACCTTGGAGGTGGCAGGCACGTTGTGAAGGGCGGTGGGGACGGTGGGGTCGGTGGGAACGCGGATCACCAGATCCGCACGCTGCGGATGAGGGGCGAGGCGAGGCTGAAGAACAGAAGTTCCGACGCGAGCCAAAGGGGC
>CADEGH010000063.1:0-4321 GCA_902826835.1 uncultured bacterium
TGAGCCGGTAGCCCAGGTCACCATCACGAAGCGCCACCGACGGCCCTCCGACCCCCCCCTCGCCTCCGACCGCTCTCTCTGGCACATCGGACAGCCCTCGCCCACATCGGATCTCCCTACCCAGGGCGGCACCGACCATGGGCGCGTGCCCTCGCCAATCCCTAAGCCGTCGCGTCCGCATACGAAATGGGCCGCTCCACCCATTCCCTCGCACTGCTCCATTTCCAACCCGCTGCGCTCGAACAAAGCCCGGCCTCGACCGGATTGTCGTGGATGTAATTGACGACTCTCTCGTAGTGCTGCGCGTCCCGTACATACCGGTCCCAATACTCGGGATGCCAGACTCGCCGCAATCCAGGCCACCCTCGCTCCTCCCGCCAATGCCTGATGATCCTCCGTGCGGTGTAGGTCTTCCAAGTCCGCACAATTTTGGACAACGTCCACGGCCGGGCCGGTCGAATGAGAACATGGACGTGATTCGGCATGATGGCCCAGGCGATCAATCGGTAGCGGATACCGTCAAAGCGGAACAGGCTACTCCTCACCTCGGACGCTGAGCTTTCCTGCGCCAAGAGACAGGAACCAGCTCCCGCATCGAGGGCCGCCTGCCATCGTCGGATCCTCTCGATTCCCAGAGCACCAGGATCCAAGCTCGCCATCTTTCCTTCAATCTCGGCGAGCACCGAGGCCGAGAGGCTGTCGGCCAAACGGAACACCACATGCTGGATCCGCCACGGACCCTCAAAGTGGGGGACGTAGCCGCGGCTGTGCTTGATTCCGTTGCGGTAGCTCACCCGCGGGCTGGGCGGATCCTCCGCCTGTGACATCGATACCGACGGCACTCCGCCGCAACCGTCCGCGTCGAGCCCATGCATCGTGAGAACCCACCTTCCCGGGCGAACTTCATCCTTACATCAAGCGCAAGACTCCCTCGCCCACCCCATCCGAAATTCGGCCAGGAACCGAGCATTCCGACATGCTCTATCTCCGCAATGGCAGTTCGATTCCATCCCCAACTTCCCTCGCGTTTCTCATGTCCCGACCCGATCCACCAAACCCACCAGATCAGCAACCATCCCCCGTGGTACCGTGGAAAGAACCCAATCGTCTCGAAGCCTCGAGGCGGCGGCCACGCTCGGAGAGTGAATCCATGACCGAGGACAGTGATGTCGAGATGCCCGACACTCCGGTGGCTGTGGCCTGCGTTCTCGCCCTGATCATCAACGGCGGCGTCTGTCTCCTGTGCACACTCGTGCTGACCCTCCTCGAAAACGCTCTCAACTCGGGACCCTACTCCGGCCTCGTGGGCCTGCTTTACGGGATCAATGGAATTGTCGTCTACCAGTTCTTCTATCTCGTTCCTTGGTGGCTCAGCTCCGCGAAAAAAGGACACCATAAGCGGGCGCTGGGAATCAAGATTGCCGCCGTCGTCACGTGTCTCATCGTCGGAGGATGTTGGGCGACCATGAGTGCCCGCTGATCCCGTTCCCGCGCGCTCCACCTACCAAGCCTCCGTATCCACCCGCCCGCCATGTTCCGATCCACCGCGCCGAGCCCACCATGACCTTCCCGGTGTACCTGAACCTCGGCTTCGTCCGGCTCCACCCCCACCTGCTCTTCGAGTTGATCGCCTATCTGATCGCGCTCCGCCTCCTCCTGCGCTCCGTCCGCCACCACGACGCTGTGCCCGCCGAAGTTCGCGCCAAGACGTTGCTCGCCGCCCTCGTCGGTGCGGTGGTCGGCGCCAAACTCCTGGCCTGGCTGGAGGACCCCCCGCAGACCTGGCGCCAGTGGTCGGAGTCCCCTCTCACCGTGCTCCAAGGCAAATCGATGGTGGGCGGTCTTCTCGGCGGCATTCTCGCCGTCGAGTGGAAGAAAAAACAAATGGGGGAGACGCGCAAGACCGGCGACGCCTACGTCGTCCCGCTCTGCCTCGGCATCGCGATCGGCCGCATCGGGTGTTTCCTCTCCGGACTCGACGACCGCACTTGTGGCACCGCCACCACCTTCTCGTGGGGAGTCGATTTTGGCGACGGAGTCGCCCGTCATCCTCTCCCGCTCTACGAGTGTGTCCTCATGCTTGGGCTTGCCCTGCTATTCCAATTCCGATCCCGCTTCCCCCTCCCACCCGGCGCCCGCTTCCGAGAGTTCGTGGCCCTCTATTGCGCATGGCGCTTCCTGATCGACTTCCTGAAGCCGGACCTCGATTTCTACGCCGGCCTCGGCGGCGTGCAGCTCGCGGCCTTGATTGGCCTGTTCTTCTTCCGCGACGGCCTCGGATCGCTGTTCCGCCCCTGGAGGTTGGCCCATGACTGAGCGTGTGCGTCCGTACCTCTTTTACGACGTGGCTCTCTCGATCTGTGCGACCTGCTTCCGCAAGATCGAGGCCAAGATTGTCCTTCAAGACGATCAGGTGTGGATGCTCAAACGATGCCCCGAGCACGGCGCTTCTCGGGTGCTCATCGCCGACGACGCCGCGTATTGGCGCACCGCGCGCGAGACCTACCTGAAACCTCCGGAGATGCCGGCGCGGTTCAACACCCCCGTGCACTGGGGTTGCCCCTACGATTGCGGCCTCTGCCCGGACCACGAGCAGCACTCGTGTCTCACGCTCGTGGAAGTCACCGACTCCTGCAATCTCACGTGCCCGATCTGCTACGCCGAGAGCGGGCCGCATCGCCCCGGCTACAAATCCCTCGCGGAGGTGGAGCACCTCCTGGACGTGGTCGTCGCGAACGAGGGCGAACCCGACGTCGTCCAATTCTCCGGCGGCGAACCCACCCTGCACCCGGAGTTCTTCGCGTTGCTCGACGCGGCGCGCCGTCGCCCCATCAAACACCTGATGGTCAACACGAACGGAATCCGCATCGCCCGTGATCGGAAGTTCGTCGAGCGCCTCGCCCGCTACTCGAAGGGCTTCGAGGTCTACCTCCAATTCGACTCCTTCGAGCGCGATGCCTTGGTTCGTCTCCGCGGCGCCGATCTGCGCGCCGTGCACGAGCAGGCCCTGGCCCATCTCAACGAGTTCGGCATCTCGACGACCCTCGTGGCCACGCTGCAAAAGGGAGTGAATGACGGCGAGATCGGCCGCATCATCGACTTCGCCGCCACTCAGCCGTGCATCCGAGGGGTCACCTTCCAACCGATCCAAGACGCCGGCCGCGCTGACGGTTTTGCCGCCGCCGAGCACCGCCTCACCCTCACCGAAGTGCGCCGCCAAATCACCACCCAGTCAAAGGTCTTCACTCCCGACGACGTCATTCCGGTGCCTTGCCATCCGGACGCGATCGCGATGGCCTACGCGGTGAAACTCGATTCCGGTCTCTCGCCGCTCACCCGGTTCATCACTCCCGAAACCCTGATTGCCGCCGGCCGCAACACCATCGTGTACGAGCGCGACGCTGCCGCCTCCGGCTCGCTCCGCGACGCCCTCTTCCGCGCCTTTTCCACCGCCCATTCTCCGGAGTCCGCCTCCCGTTCCCTCCGCGACCTGTTGTGTTGCCTGCCGCGTATTCCGCTCCCCAAGGGCTTCGGCTACGACCGCGTCTTCCGCGTCATCATCCTCGCCTTCATCGACGCCCACGCCTTCGATGTCCGCTCCGTCAAAAAGACCTGCGTTCACATTGCCCAGCCCGATGGCCGCCTCATCCCCTTCGACACCTTCAACCTCTTCTATCGCGGCTCCCTCGAAAAAGACCGCCTCACTCCCCTCCGCCAATCCATCGAGCGCACCTGGAAAGTGTGACTCCCCGGCGCTTCCTCCTCCCCACCTCCCCCTGCACCCATCGAGTAAGATGCCGCCCTCGCCGCGTTGACTCGGCCGGCACCTCGAGAGACCTCCATGGGCGATTCCCTCAGACTGTTGCACCTCTCGGACCTCCACCTCGGCAGCCCCGCCGGCCGGTCCCAGTGGGCCAAGCGGGAGAGTGATCTCCTCTCCGCACTGAAGACTCAGGCCGGACGACACGGTTCTCCCGATCTGATCTTCCTCACCGGCGACCTCGTGTGGTCGGGCAGCGACGAAAACTACCGCGCGGTCGATGGATTCTGGAAACGCCTACTCCGATCGGTAGGCGGGAATCCCTGCGTAGTGCCGGTCCCCGGCAACCACGATGTGGCTTGGCGTGCAAAGACCGACCCTTGGATTCCAGTCCTACGCGAGATTGCTTCCAGTGCAGGCTGCCCTCAAGCCGAGGCTCTCAAGACCGGCGACGCAAGAGTGATCGCTGACGTCTCTGCTCCCTTCGCCGCCTACGCCGCCTGGACCGCCCGCACCGTCTTCCCGCACTGGCGCAGCTTCAACGCCCAAATCCGCCCCGGA
>CADEGH010000063.1:4421-15754 GCA_902826835.1 uncultured bacterium
TGCAAATCGGCTCCGGGAAACTCGCGGACCTCCAGGCAAAGGCGACGGAATGCTGCCCTCTCATGATCCGGGTGGCAGACACCACCGACTTGGACGATGACGCAGCCGCACGCCATCGTCAGCTCCGAAAGAGCCTCAGGACATCGCCAACATTCGAGAAGTTTTCGGATCTGCCCCACCTCATGCGCCAGCTCCTGAGCGACTGGATTGAAAAACGCTCGCCCAAACCCGCCTCCCATCGCACGAGCCTGCACGGATTCGAGCGGATTTACCTCGAGGCCAAAATCCAATTATGGTCCAGCGGCGGCAACAATCCCTTCTTGCGCACATCGGGAGGCGGTCATCTCGGCCACGCAAGTGTCTACGTGCCGCTTCGCGTCGAGGTGACGGAACGGTTCTTCGAGGACAAAAAGGGCAATCTGATCGTCACCGACCCTGAGAAGCGGCCCGCGCACCGGGGTCCCGTGAAAGCTGACCGCCACAGGCCCGATTCCGAGCCGAAGCAATCCCCCAAGGCCGGCAGCGTGCTCTCCACCCACTCAGTACGCCGCTTTGTCGTCCGAGGCCATCCCGGCAGTGGCAAGACCGTGCTCCTCCAGCACTTCGCACACGTGCTCGCCTCGGAGCACCTCGGATCGCCGGTGCGCGATCACGAACTCGACCTCCGTGCCCTCACGGAGGGCCCGCCCCTCTTGCCCATTCCGATCCTGCTCCAGGCTCAGGCCCTCGCCTCCGCCATCGACCTCAAGAATGCGACCAAGGACCCGGCCTTGGCCTGCTTGGTCGAGGCAGTTCGGCAGACGTTCTTTGATCATGTGGGAGATTCTGCTCCGACGGATGCCGCTATCCTGGAAGCCCTCCGCCAAGGTCGCTACCTCGTTCTCCTCGATGCTCTCGACGAGATCCGCGAGCCTCACCTGCGGCAGCCCGTTCTCGATCTCCTGGAGAGCGTCCACCATCTCCAATTCCCCCGGATTGTGCTCGCGACGCGGCCCACCGCTCACACCGGGACCCTTCGCTTCCCTCCGTCGTTCACGAGTCTCGAATTGGCCGAACTCGACCAACCCACGCGCGTCGCCCTGATTCGTCGCTACGCCGAAGCCCGCGGATTCGACTCGGCCTGGGGGGAGCGCTGTGATGCGGCGGTTCGGGAAGGCGAGGCTCGCCTCGATGCTTCGATCCTCACGCGCAATCCGTTGCAGTTGACGGCGGCGCTCCTGATCTACGCGGACCAGGGCAAACTCCCCGACTCTCCCGAGGAGCTCTATCGCAAGCTCGTGGATCATCTGTGTGAACGCCGACCGAGTGCGGATTGGGACCCGAACCGCCGCCGCCGGTTCCTCCGCCGCCTGTTCTGGGCGGCGCAACGGCACGGGGGCCGCGAGATTCCCCTCGATCTTGCATGCGGGATCGCTCAGGAGGAGGGCATCCTCGGGCTCACCGAGCAGGGAGCCGCGTTGTCCGAGGTGGGCGATGCAACCGGCCTCTTGCGGTTTGTGGCACGGTCTGGCCCCAAGGGCACCGGGACTCTCACCGTCCTCGAGCCCTTCCACCGCAGCTTTCAAGAATTCCTGGCGGCGGAGCAATTGAGTCATTTCGATGCGTCGGAAATTTTCCGGACGATCTCGACTGCTCCTGAGAATCGAACTGCCGCCCCTCTCTTGGATCCAGACTGGGCCCATACTCTCCGCTTCCTCATCGGCTGCATCGCGTTCAGTCGCCCCAAGCCCGCGACTGTGTTGGTGCAGGACCTGGTGTCCGACCTCGAGAAAAAGTCGATCACGGGGGAGCCACTCGCCCGAGCCATGGCCACCTTGGGTGCTGGCCTCGCCGAATACGCCCGTGACCTGCGAACCGAAACGCAGTTCCTCCAAGACTATGCGGAGCGCATGTACCAGCTTTTCCGCAGTCCCGGCCCCTCCTGGTCCGTGGAAGTCCGCGAGCGGTTTCTCGAAAGTCTCGGTCGACTTGGCGATCCTCGCTTCGATCCGAGGCGTGAGTCGCCGTGGGTCATGATTCAGGCAGGAAACTACCCACTTGGCGGTGACAAATTTGCCCATCAATCGCTTCCGGAGTGCCGGGTCACCCTCGCCTCGTTCCGAATCGCCTGGCATCTCGTCACCGTGCAGGATTTTGCCGCATTCGTAGATGCAGGGGGCTACTCCGACCCCGATGCTCCATGGTGGCTCGACCCCGATCCCGCGGTCGACGTGGCGGCGTGGCTGCGTGAAGAATCGATTCGGGGCCCTGCAGAATGGGAACGCCAGAAGTACCGCCGGACTCATCCGGTGGTCGGAGTCTCCGCCTTCGAGGCGGACGCCTACTGCCGCTGGGCAAGCTTCCATGCCCGGGAGCGATGGTCCCTGGTCGACAGCGAGTTCCTCGACCTCCCCACTGCCGAGGAGTCCGAAGCGGCGGCGCGGGGCCCTTCTGGTCTCATCTACCCTTGGGGCTCCCAGGAGCCCTCTCGCCATAACGAACTCGCGGCTTTTGGCGGCGATGGCCGCAGCCGCCTGGCGCCGGTGGGCTGCTTTCCTGCGGGGGCGCATAGCGTTCCGATACCCACGGACGCTCGGTGCCGCCTCACTGACTTGTCTGGGAATGCCTGGGAGTGGACCCGATCGGCTTGGAGTGAAACGCCGGATGAGCAACAAGCGGCGCGCTTGGCCTCACCTGGCCGGGCGTCCCGGGTGATCCGGGGCGGCTCCTGGGACCTCGACCCCTGGCACCTGCGGTGCGCTGCCCGGTTCTGGGTCCATCCCGGGGTCCGGGGTTCCGGCCTCGGCTTCCGGGTGGTGGTGCGTGGTTCCCCCGAGCACGCGCGTTGAAGCTTGGTCTTTGAATTTTGGCCTGGAGGGTGCCCGAGGTGCGAGGTTTCGCGGGAGACTCTCCGGGGGGTCGAGGGGGGAAGCCCCCCCTCGTCGCCGTTGGCCTACAATTCCCCGAAATTGCGCCCAGTTTGTCACTCTGGTGACAATCTCCGGCAACCGCTTGACAGCCGCACCTCACTGCCGAGAATCACGCGAGCCCCGCTCCTGCGCTTGCTGCGGTGACCGCGATGACCTCGGACCCCGATGCCATGCCCGAACTGACCTTGAGCGATGCTGCGGCCGTGATGGGCTGTTCCGTCAGGCAAGTCAGATACCTCATCAAACAAGGCAAGTTACCCGCCGTGAAGCGCGGCGGGATGTGGTGGCTGCATCGGGACAAGCTGCCGCGCACCGAGGGGCAGCTCTCGGCGCAAGTCCAAAAGGCCGAGGAGCTCAAGCAGAGCGTGCATGCGTCGCTAGGGCCCCATCTCCAAGGGCCAGCAAAGTCGAAGTTCGGAGTCTCGACCTTGCGCGCGTTTGTCGTTGGCCAGGAGATCCTGCTCGCGTGCCGCGCGCTTCCAGTGCCGGTGCCGGAAGCGACCGAAAGCTTCACGAAATCCCTCGTGTCGATTGGGCAGGGTTGCCACCGGTTTCACCCGCGAGATAAGAGTCACGCGTACAAACTGGCGCGAGAGGAGGGCGCCCGCACTGTGGTCCTGCTTCATCTGGCCAACGAGTCGGCGACCAAGGCCCTGGCCGCTCGCATTGAAGAGGACTTCTTACCGGCGGTCTCCGGCCTCATCCGGCGCACCGACCGGGAGACGGGAGCGCCATGAAGGAGGCCCCGCTCTTCGTGCGCACCTTCGACCTGTGCGTCTGGTTTCAGACGCTGCCACTGGACGCGATGGTGGTCGGGCGGGTTGCTCAGGAGGAGATTCTGCGCCTCTTGAATGACGTGACGCTCGCGTTCAAAGGCAATGACCGGGAAGAACGGCTCGAGTCCGCCGACGCGCGGTGTGCGGTCCTGAGAGTGCAGGCTCGTCTGCTGAACAAGTTAGGCCTTCTGGATGATCGCCGCCTCCTGTTCATGGTCGAAGGGTTGGATGAGGTTGGCCGGCAAATCGGTGGTTGGCTCAAACGTCTTTCCCAGGATACAGTCCCGGTGCCTCTCCGATGAAGGCCGGGCGTCCCGGGTGATCCGGGGCGGCTCCTGGAACAACGACCCCAGGAACCTGCGGTGCGCTACCCGGAACAGGAACCATCCCGAGAACCGGAATTCCAACCTCGGCTTCCGGGTGGTGGTGCGTGGTTCCCCCGAACACGCTCAGATCCCACCCTAGACTCCGCGCGTGCAGGTGAGGCCGGAGCTCTCGCAGCTCCTTCTTTGCCGATTCCCTCCAGTAGCTCCTGCGAACGACGGGATCGGCTTTTTTTGTCGATTGGTCGCCTAATACCGACGGCGGCTTCAGAGAGTGGCAACCGATGAAGTCCATTCTCGGGTGGAAGGCGATCATCGACCCGCTCAATGTTTGGGGGGCGTGGAAAGAATTTGCGAAAGGAAAGAGGCGCCGCCCGGCGGTGGCCGCGTTCGAGATCGACGCGGCCAGGAGTGTGCTTCACACTGCGAATGAACTCGCGGCAGAGGCCTGGCAACCTCGAGGCTATCGGGTGCTTCGCATCACCGATCCCAAGCGCAGGATCGTGGCCGCGGCGCCGGTACGGGACCGCGTCGTGCATCATGCAATTCACCGAGTGCTGGCACCGCAATGGAATCGCGGCTTCTCCGCACAGAGCTTTGCGTGTCTACCCGATCGAGGAAGTCATTCCGCCCTGCGCTCCTTTCTTGGTGACATGCGACGATTCCGATTCGTCATGCATCTCGACATCCAGCGGTACTTCTACTCCATCGACCGAAGTCGCTTGATGGCAATTCTGGCTCGGCGCTTGCCCGAGGCCGCGTTGTGTCGGCTCATTTCGCGCCTCTTGGAGAGCGGGGCGGGCCTTTACAGACGGTCTGAAGTCGTGCAGTGGCTGGGGTGGTCGGAACCGATGCCGCCGGGTAGGGGGCTCCCGATCGGAAACTTGACTAGCCAGTGGTGGGGAAACGTGTATCTCGACGGCCTCGACCACTTTGTGCAGCGGCATGTGAGACCGGGTTCCTATCAGAGATACATGGACGACTTTGTCTTGTTCGCCAACTGCGCGGACGAACTGCTCCGCGCTCGCGATAGGATCGCGGATTGGCTTCTCCACGAGCGCGGGCTTTTGCTCAAGGACCCCGTTCGAACGCCGCGGCGAACCGATCGGACCCAGGTGTACTTGGGGTACCGAGTGTCACGCCGGGGCTTTGCTCCGGGGCCGAAACTGGTCGATCGTTTGGCGGGTCACGTGCGGGCGCACTTGGGCGACCCTCCGAGGGAGTTCGAGGGGTTTCTGACCTCGATGCGGGCGGCGTGGATGTTTGACGGGTAGTGGAACCGGGCGTCGCGAGGGAGGGCCCTGGAGTGACATGTCGCTGACAAGTTTGGTAGTTCTCGTGACAATCCTGGTGTCAGTTGGCTGACAAATGACAATTTCTTCGCGCCGGCGTCGAGCTAGTGTCATCCGGCGGACAAATGGCAGAGGGTTGTCACTCTCGTGACACAGGCTGAGAACCGACGAGAGAACAGACAAGGAGCAAAGGACAAGAAATCAAGGCGCGTGCTCGGGGGAACCACGCACCACCACCCGGAAGCCGAGGTCGGAATCCCGGAACTCGGGAAGGAGCCCGCCCCGGGTAGCGCACCGCAGGTCCCCGGGGTCGTTGAACCAGGAGCCGCCCCGGACCACCCGCGGCGCCCGGCCAGGCGAGCCCCCGTCCAGGTGGAAAATTGCGCCGGGGTCGAGAACTGGCACTTTGCTGGCGTCAAATGACGAGACCCAAGGATCCAGGCACCACTCCCACACGTTTCCTGCCATGTCGAGGGCGCCACAAGGGCTGGCCCCGGCGAGTCGACCTCCGAGTTCGGCGGTCTGGCCACCAGAGTTGGTGGAAAAAACTGCGCGGTCCTTGTCAGGGGGCTCATTACCCCAGGGGAATTTGCGCCGATCGGTTCCGCGGGCGGCGCGTTCCCACTCGGCTTCGGTTGGGAGGTCGAAACTGCACTCTCGGGGAACAGCGCGAAGCTCGTTGAGCCAGCGGGTGAAGAGGACCGCGTCCGCGTGAAAAATGGAAACGACGGGTTGAAGGTCGCCACCGAAGCTAGGTGACCGGTCCTCGTTGGAGGGGCGAACTCCAGCGAGAGCGCAGTTGCTCACGAAGGCCCGGTAGAGCGCGTTCGTGGTCGGAGTACGGGCGATCCAATAACCGCTGGAAATCATCACCTGACGGGCTTCGAGCTCGTTGTCCCGGGCCTCGGGATCAAAACAAGGGTGCTTCTTGTCCTTCGAACTGCCCATCCAAAATGGCCCGGGGGGGACCCAGCAGAACTCCAAGGTGTGGCCAAGGACGGAGAGTGACCAGCGGTCACCTTCTTTCCGCAATGCGGGCTTGGTGGAAGTCGGGGTAGGGGTCGAAGGCTTGGGATCGAGCGGGACTCTTGGTGATCGCGGTGAGGTAGCGGATGGGAGCCACGATGACGGGGCGGGGAGTGCGGGGAACTGCGCGGTGGGCCAGATTTCCGAGAGCGCTTCGCGTTCGGAGGTCTGGACGGTTGTCCAGTCGAAATCTCGGAATGCAGCGGGGTCGAGGCGGAGGAGTTCTCGTAGGCCGCGATTGAGTTGGTCCTTGTGAGCAGCGACCAAGCCTCGGCGAACCACCTCGCGAAGAAAATGAGGGGCGAAGGCGGGGCGGCTCAGGGCGAGGGCGATGACCTCGCGCCAGGTTTCTTGGCCTAGTCGGTCGACCAGGAGCGATTCGCTGCGTTCACACTCGGCGTGGTAGGCCGCGAGCCATTCCGCGAAGGAGAGGTGGAGGAACTCGAAATGGTCGGGTTTGGTGGGGATCAGGACACCGGTTTGCCGAGTGAAGAGTTCAATCACATCCTTGGTCGCGAGGGCAGCGCCGGGCAAGGTGGGGAGCAGGGCATCGAGGGAGCCTTCGAGTGCCGCTTTTGACAGGTCCTTGCTTCCCCCTTCGAGGTAATCCCACGCGAGGTGGCGGAGGAGTTCGAGGGCCGAGGTTTCCGGGAGCTTGTCGCCGCGACGGGGCTCGGCCCAAACTTCGAGAAGGAGCCCCAGGCACTTTTCGTAGAGTACGCCGCGCTGCTCGGGGAGCTTCTTGCCGGAATGGTGCAATTGGCAGAGCTGGGAGAGGAGAAGCGGGGTCCCGAGGAGTTTGCGGACGGCATCGCCGGAGAGGTCGGGGCGTCCTTCGAGGCTCTTCATCGATGATAGAAGGTCTTGGGCTTTGGAGATGCTCCCGCCGGAATCAAGACCCCGCGCGTGAGCGACCGCGGTAAACCAGTTGATGACGAATACATCTCGTTGGTCAACCTCGCGGCCACCGCTCCGCTCCTTCCCGAGGAGTTGCAATTCGGCAACTGCCAGCGTCTTCAGCCACGAGGCGCCCGATTCGGTTGGATGCCGTTGGTTGTGCGCCTGGTGCTGCTGGTCGAAGTACTCGGTCGTCCGACAAGTGAGGACGCAGAAGCTCGGCTTTGGCCAGCGAGTCTCGATCTGCATGGCTACCCAGGCGAGGAGTTTCTCTCGGAGAGTGGGGTTGCTCAGTTCGTCGATTCCATCCCCGAGGAGCAAAATTGGTGGCCGTTCCGCCTTGTCCGCGGTGGTGATTGCTATGGCCGCTTCGGCAAGTTTGTGGGTGCAGAGTGTGGCGCTGATGAACTCGGCTAGCCCATCCGGATGGTCCAGTTGCTGGGAGGTGAGGAGTCTCCACTGCACCAACACGGGAATGAGCTGGTGGCCGTTTTTCAGCAGAAGACTTTTAGTGAGCTCGCCTCGCGCTTGGCGAAGGTAGAGATCGTGGAGCAGGGTGGTCTTGCCGCTGCCGGGCAGACCGATGAGGATGAGACCACGGGATTGGGAGGCGACCGCCGCCTCGAGTGCCCCGACGATATCGCAGTGGCCGGAATCCGGGGCCAGCGTTCCTCGGAGGGCGTGGCGCTCCATTCCAATGCGAATGGAGAGGGAGACTTGGAGCTTTTCGCGCTCCAGGTCGATTCCGTATCGGTCCTCGTAGCCGAGGATGCGGATCTTGCCGTAGAGCGCGCGGAAGTGGTCGAAGTAGGGGGTGCGCCAGTCGCGCTCGATTGCGGGGGCGGGCGCTGCTTGAGGGACTGGAGCGGGAGGGCGTGCAGTGAGCGGGGGCGACTGACGTAGGTGATCGGGAACCGGGCGGGCGCGGACGGCGAGGAAGCCATCGGGCTCGTCATACTCTACATCCCCCGTGGGGTGGCCGAACCGGCCAGATTGGCCTGCTGCCGCGAAGCAGGTGCGCTGCCAAGTGCGCACGGAGGTGGCCGGTTCGCCGTCGCTCGTGGATTCTTCACTGATGACGCCCCAGGTGTAGCCAAATCTTCGATCCTGATGGGGGCCAAGCTGGTCACCCTTCCATTGGATCCACTCCTCGACGCCATAGAGGCTCTTGGCAACGGTTCGAGCGGTTTCGGTGTTGGTGTTGGTGCGTTGCACGAGGTCACTCGCCTCATGCACGTGCCCTACCAGCAAGTGGTCGGCCCGGCGCTCCACCTGCTTGACCCACTCTTTCTCGTCGTCTAGCCAGTGGGGCGGATGGTGTTGGACCAGAAAGGTGACGTGGTTCGATTTCCGGAAGTCACACTTCGGGTCGAGTTCGTTCGCTTGCAGGACATCGACACTCAAGTGTCCGTGGAAAGGAATGCCGCCGATGTACTGACGCCAGGCGCTGTTCAGTCCGAGGAGCCCGATGGTGAAGCCCTCGATCTCGAGAGTGGCACGGATCTCGCCCGGGAGCAGTCCGTGTACGACTTTCTGCCCGAGCGTCGGGTGAAGGAACTGCTCTGCGAACTGCGAGTAGTTGGCGAAGAGCCCGCGAACCCTCGAACGGAACGGATCGGCGTTCTTCTCGTCCTTGTCCTTGAGCGACAGGACCTTGCGGCGCATCGATGCGTGGTGGGGATCGTTGGGGCGCAAAGCGGCGTAAGGCGTCGGGTCGTCCCGGGGCCATGTCAGGTCATGGTTTCCGGGTACGGCAAAGATGGGTAGGAGGGTGCCCTTCGCGAACTGGCAGTGCTCGGAGAGTTCTCGGAAGAACTCCTCGGCCAGCTTGTACTCATCCTCGGCTCCGCTGTACGCGAGATCGCCACTGAAGATCACGAAGCGCGGCGGGCCTCCGTGGGTGCCCGCCATTGAATTGATGTCTTTGAAGAACTCCTGCTGGACGGTGGGCCAATACCGTTCGCGATCGGAATCCACCTGAAAATGCCGGTCGGAGAGGTGCAGGAAGGAGATTCGGCGGGGGGGATTGGCGGTTGGATTGGGGGCCTGGTGCTTGGGCATCGGTGAGGGATCCGCCGCGAATCGTCGTTGCCTGGGCTCCGCCGGTTCGGACTGGCGGGGATTCTACACGGGGGAGTGAGGACTGAGGGTCGGCGGCGGGATTGAGGGAGAGCAGTGGCGAGCGAGGAGCGGAGTCACTTGGGCGAGGGGGCGGCGGAGGAGCGGAGCTTGGTTAGGTGGGCGAGGAGGTGCTCGTTGAAGGGGGGCCAGGATTCGACGTCGATGTGGCCGCGGTGGGGGAGGGAGTGGAAGGTGGGAGGGGAAGGGAAAGAGGAAGCGAGGGCGCGGCCGAGGGAGAGGGGAATAGTGGTGTCGTCTTCGCCGTGGAAGATGAGGGTTTGGGCGGAGGTGCGGGCGGCCAGGGACGCGGCGTCGAGGCGGTGGCGGAAGAGGAGGTCGATGGGGAGCCAGCCGTAGCGGGCCTTGGCGGCGGCGGAGAGGGTCGGGTAGGGGGCGATGAGGACGAGGCCCGGGAGCTGGCGCTCGGCGGCCAGGTGGAGCGCGACGCCACTGCCGAGGCTCAGGCCGTAGGCGACGGCGTGGGAGGGATCGACATCGGGACGGGCCATCATCGTGTCGTGGATGAGCAGCGCGTCGGAAAGGAAGCGGGCGACGGAGGGCTCGCCGGAGGAGGCGCCATAGCCGCGGTAGCTGGTGGCGAGGAAGCCGTAACCGGCGCGGTGGAAGATCTCGTGGTCGGCCATGCGGCGGAGCACGTTTTCACCGTTGCCGCCGAAGTAGAAAACGATCGGACAGCGAGTCTGACCCTTGGGTTTGGACCAATAGGCGTGGAGTTCCGCACCGTCCGGGGTGGTGAAGGTGATCGTCTCGGCGCCAATGCGGGTGAGCAGGGCGGGGGCGGAGGAGAGATCGAAGCGCCGCCGCACGAACAGGAGATTGTCTTGGAGGAAATAGACGGCGGTGGCGATGGCCGCGTAGAGGAGGAACAGGGTGAGGGCGAGGCGGCGGAGAATTCTGAATCGTGAGGACGGGCGGGGCGGGATCGCGGTGGGAGCGACCGAGGGGAACGCGGCGCTCACGGACGCAGGTCCGAGGGCACTCCGTTCGGGAAGATCTCGGCGATGAAACGGTCGAGGTCTTCGAGGCGCGTCTCGGGGCTCGGGTGCGTGCTCATGAACTCGGGCGGGCGCGGGCCGGAAGCAGCGGCCTTCAAGACTTCCATGACCTTGCGCATGGAGCGCGGGTCGTAGCCGGCGCTGGCCATGATGCGGACGCCGAGACGATCGGATTCGGTCTCGTCCTCGCGGCCGTACTTCATGCCGATGACTTTGCCGAAGAGGGCCGCCATCGCGGCCTTGCTTGCGCCGCTGGTGGGGTTGCGGGGGTCGATCTGGCCCATCGCGACCGCGCCGGTGAGGCCGCCGATCAGTTTTTCTTTCGCGATCCGCTGCGCGGAGTGACGCTGGACGACGTGGGCGATTTCGTGGCCGAGCACGCCGGCCACTTGGCCTTCGGTTTCGAGTTGGTTCAACAGGGCCCAGGTGATGAATACTTGACCGCCGGGGAGCGCGAAGGCGTTGACCGTCTTGGCATCGGCGAGGACGTGGAAGTCGAAGGGGTAAGGGTTGTTCGCGGGGAGGGAGGAGCGGACGAGGTGGTTGCCGATCCGGTCGAGCCAGGCTTGGGTTTCGGCGTCCTGGTAGAGACCGCCGTGCTGAGCGGCCATCTCGGGAGCGGATTGAATGCCGAGCGCGATCTCCTGCTCGGTGTTGAGGGCGACCGACTGGGATTCGCCGGTGATGGGGTTGACCTGGCGCGAGCTCCAATAGTTGAAGAGCGCGAAGCCGGCCATGACCAGGGCGACCAGGAGTCCGCCGCCCAAGCGGAATCCGCCGCCACCCGACGAACGCTGGCGACCCGGGAAGACATCAGGGGGAAGTTCGCGGCCAAACATAGACACCTCCGACGATCAGGCTGAAGGTCGATGCTACCAGGTTGGGGTCGGAGGGCCGTCGGTGGCGCTTCGTGATGGTGACCTGGGCTACCGGCTCAAGTCGCAGGCGGATCTGGTGATCCGCGTTCCCATGG
>CADEGH010000064.1 GCA_902826835.1 uncultured bacterium
CTTGCGACACGCAAGGTCGCTCGGACAACTCGCGGTGCATTATGCGGAATGTAGGTTGAACCACACGGCCGGGGTTTCCTCGGGAATTCGGTCGTTTGAGAATTTGAACCACACGAGGATGGCCGCTACTACACGGCATTCAACTTTGGATCTGATTTGCCAGCCACTGAATGACGCCTATACCGGTAAATAGTACGGCGAGAACCGCAAATGTGACTGTTATGGGCAAGCGGGCCTTCCGGATTCCTACTTTGGGAAGAACGAATTGAACTGACCGCGCTGTCAACCACCCAACGGCAAACATGAGAATGGGCAGCAGGCAAATGATGCTTATGCAGGCCATGATGAATCTCTTTATCTGGAATAAAATCCACTAATAGTACTCCACAACAATTGGCCAATTCGAAGTACCCGAGTAGCACTTCCTTCTTGGCCACCCAGGGGAGGGCTTCGTCGGACCCCAAGGAGCCCTGTGGTCCGGAATAGGAATGTTTTCAGCAGGCGGTCGCGGTGACGGTAGAGTGTGGCCTCGGCCATTAAGAAACCCTGGCTCCGGCGAAGGTCGCGTGCCGGGTCCCGGTAGTGGACCGGTAGGATTTCCACCAGGCGCCGGCCCCCCTTGAGGTCCGTCGGGTGGTGGCGTAGGGTCCGAAGGAGGTGGATCGTTGATCCATCCTAGGTCTCCGTCCTCCTGCAAAGCATAGAAACAACAGTCTACACACGATTCTGATGTCCGGTTTGCGCAGGCACGACCCATTGAATTGTTGTGAATGTCCATAGAAATATCTGCAGGCGTCCGGCCAGTAGCGTTTTGAGCGAGCGCTTCACGTATTGCGCCTGCGCGCTCGGCGAGGCGAGCGGCTTCAACGTCATTGCCAAACCCCCGCGTCAGCCCGCATTGCCATAAGCAATGTCGATAGGCATCTCTGACTCCAAGTGAATTTCCAGGAAGACCCAACATGTCCGCAATCTTTGCGGCCTTGAGTCGTACATTGACTACAAAGTTAGCCTGCTCCGAGGAGAACTCACTATCTAACCAAAGGGTCGCGAAGAAGCCTGAATCTTCGATGCTCCACGGGCCGCCATCCACCGCTTGCCGACCATCCGGGTCGATCCATCGGGTGGGGAGGTGCCTCCCATATTCGTAGGTCGAGAGGGGGACCCATTCGCTAATCGGATCCCGCCCCTGAAACGCTCCGTGCGTCGCCGTCATGTAGCGCGCCCGATAGTAATAGGAAGCGAGCTCTGAATCCCACCGCCGCCCCGTGTAGAGCTTGAGGTTGTCAAAAGAAGACGAGCCGCGAGAGGCGCCTTCGCCATCAAACATGGTGAATACGCCGTATTCAGAATAACGATAAGACTCTTGGATTGTTGGATAGCCCGTCGTGTCGTTGGTCAACATCACCACGGAGCCGAGGAAATCGAGATGGAAATAGAGGAGGAAATTGGTGGTGTTGCGGACACCATCGCTGTCGTATTCCCCCCAGAGGATCTGGTCGACTAGGTAGGGGCCGTAGACGCGGGTCCAGATGGGGTCGACAAAGGCGCAGTCCTCGACATCGCCGTGGTCCGGACAGACCCGATATTCTTGGACGCACGTCACGCCGTCGTAATAGAAGCGACGCCAGTAGGAATTGTTTCCCGATTCATGTTTTTCGACCCTCCGCCCGAAGGGATCGTACCGGTAGAACCAATCCCCGAACTGGTAGATCCGGTTCTCGAGGTCGACGGCGACGGTCCCGATGCCCCCTCCGGAGGAAGCGGTCTGGGTGCCGTTTTTGTCGTAGGTGTAGGTGATGGTGTTTCGAAGGGTAAGGCCGGAGGTCCCACTGTCGTAGAACCACTCCTTCCGAGTCCCGAGCTGGTTCTCAATGTCGAAGGTGTGATCTTCCCGCTCGATTTGCTTCGAGGTGGTGCCGTTCGAATCCCAAAGGAGGAGGGTCTGGCGGTTGCCGCCCTCGTCGAGGGTGTACTCCGCCCGGTGGACAAAGTCGAGCGTGGTGAGGGCGGCGGAGGAGATCGCGGTGTGGCTTGAGGTCTGGTAGCCCACTCCGCGAACCACCTTCGTGAGGCGGTCGACGGCGTCGTAGGCGTAGAGGTCGCCGTAGTTCCTCTGCCCGCCCAAGACGGTACCGTCGGAAGACTTGTGGTAGTCCCGCCGCTCGTAGCTCGGGCGCGAGCCCGCATCGTAGCCTCGGTGGAAGTCGTACATCGTGGCCCAGGTGCTCACCCCTGTCTTCCGCTCGTGCGTCATGACGGTCGGGCGACCGTAGGCATCATACAGCATCGTCTCCCGGGTGTTGTTGGCCCAGGTCAATGATTTCATTCGAGAGGGTCCCTGGAAGCCCCAGGTCGCGAGATCGGCGTAGCTCCCCCCTGCCCTCTTCTTTTGGATCTTGGTCACTCGGCCGGAGGCGTCGTAGAGACGCTTGATCCAGGTCGCGTCATCGGGGTATTCGGTTTCTTCGAGCTGTCCCTGCGCATTATAGACATAGTCGACATCCAGCGGGGTCACCCCGGGGCTCCCTTCGGAGGCGGGGGCCACCCAGCTCGTCTCCTTTTCGAGCTTGGAGAGGGTGTTGTAGGTCCGCTCGATCTTCGCGTCCGCATTGAAGGCCGAAATGACCCGGCCCACCGCATCGTAGTAGAACTTCACTTCCGTCGGGCCCACGATCCCGGAGGCCAAAGTTGCCGTCTTCCGGGTCATCTGATTGGAAGCGTCGTAGAGGAAGGTGACCGCTGATCCGTTGCGATCGTAGAAGAGGGAGACGTTGTCGGCATCGTCGTAGACGTAGATCTCGTGATGGGCAGCACCTTCGTCTTTCGAGGTGATGAGGCGATCGGCCTCGTCGTAGATGTAGGCGATGATTCCGTCGGTCGCTCCTCGCTCGAGGACGCGGGAGAGGACGTTGTCGTTCAGGTCATAGACGGTGCGGGTCTCGATCTTCGTCGAGACGGTCAAGATCCGGTCGATCTGGGTGACGCGGCCGAAATCGTCGCGCCGGTAGAAAACCTCGTTCCCGTTCGGGTCGGTACTCTTCTTCACTCTCCCCTTCGCATCCACGAGGTAGGTCGTAGAAAGCCCGGTGTCGGAGCCGCCGCCTCTCTCCCGGGTCTCCACGAGATGGCCGTCATCGTTGAAGTCGTGTTCGACCACGTAGGTGCGGGTGGTTCCGCCGTCGATCTCGTCCGAGAAGACTTTTGTCACGCGTCCCACTTTGTCGAGGCTGTGCCGGGTCCGGAAGGTGAGCGGATAATCGCGCAACGTGATCAGCCGCGACGCCGCATCGTATTCCTGGATCAAGGTCGAACTTCCGCTGCACCCGCAGGGGTCGTACTTCGTCACCAGGAGCCCGGCATTGTCGTAAGTGAAGCTGCTCACGATGGTCCCGCTGCCGATGTTCGTCGAAAGGTCGGCTTTCTTCGCCCACTCACTCCTTTGAGTCATCAGGTTGTCGTCATCGTAGGCGAAGGTCGTCTCCGTGAGCTTCGTGTTGTCGCTCTTGAAGGCCTGCACCGTGAGTGAGTTGCCATTCTTGTCGAAGGTCGTCGCGCGGTAGTGGCCCAGAGGATCGGTCACCCTCGTGACGCGATCGAATTGGTCGTAGGCAACGTTGGTCGCATTCAGGAGTCCGTCCTTCGATACCGTCATCCGGTGGTTCTTATCGTAGGCGAAGACCACGACCTTCGCGTCCGCCGTGCCGAAGGCGGCCGTGCGCGTGACCTCGAGGCCGCGCGCGTCGTAAGCCACCTTCACTTCCCGCGACGAGATCGGAAGCGTGGTGAGCGTGAGGCGGTCTTCCTTGTCATAGGCGTAGGTCCAAACTCGGCTCTGACCGTAGCCATCCGTGTAGTACTCGATCACTTTGGTCGTGATATCGAGGAGGTTGTATTCGATCTTGAGCTTGTGCCGACTATTCGGCATGTCGGCGTTATCGTTGTCAGAGAGGACCTCGACCACGAGGTCGTTGAGGTCGTAGGTGTAGTCGGTGTCGTAACCCTTGGGAGTCACGACTTGAGTCACGTAGCCCAAGGCGTTCCTCGTGAAGATCGTGCTCTCGTTCTCGGCGTTCGTCATCGTGACGAGGTTCTCGTAGATGTCGCGGACGTACGTGGTCTGGAGATTCAATACGGCCGGATTCTGGGACAGCCTGGTGAGTGTTCCAGAGGCCCCGTAGGAGTACGTGGTGATGCGACCCTCCGGATCCTCGACCTGTTCGACTCGCCGTCTCCCGTCGTATGTGAAAATCCAGGGATCGCCAACATGCTCGGGGGTGGCATAGCTCTCGACGTTGCCGTCGTCGTCCCTGGTCAGTGTCCAGGTATTCCCCATCGGGTCCACGATCGCGTCTACCAGCGTCCAATGATCATTCTCGATGTAGGCGTAGCTCGTGACCAGGTAATCCGAACTACCCCTCGAAATTGTCCCTGAAAGACCCGCTGCCGTGCAGCGAGCCATCGTCGTCAGAAGGCCTTGGGAGTACACGTAACGGACGCCGTTTCCCTCCGGGAATGTGGTCTTCGTGAGAAGTGCAGAGCCCGCGTCCCAATCAAAATAGGTGTTCTCGTCGTTCGCTCCGAGTTCGGTATGGACACGAGTGACCGCGTAGTTGGCGTCGTAGTAGTAGGTGCGACTCGTACCCTCGCGGTCGACCTCCAGCATCGTCTTTTGGGAGGTATCGTGCGAGAGTGTGTAATTAGCCCCAGAGGCTCCGAAGCGTTGCAGGGTCACCTTGCCGTTGCCGTCGTAGGCCATCTCGAGGTGGCCAGCGGCGTTGACATTCTGCTCCCGCGGAGCGGTCACCATCGTGAGGCGATTCGATCCGTCGTAGTCGAACTCGTGAATGCGCGCGGTGCCCACACTCGGGAGCGTGACGCTCGCGAGGTTACCAGCGCCGTCGTACGCAAGCTGCCAGCGTCGGCTGTAGGCTCCTCCTCCGCCGCTCCAATCCTCGATGTACTGGATGCGCGCGTTGCCGTCGTAGCTGAACTTGAAGTCTTTCCCGCGCGTGTCGTTGATCCTCGTGAGCCGGTAGTCATTCCCATCGTCGTAGAAGAGCTCGATCAAGTTGTCGGCTGTCGCGTGGTTCACGGACTCGAGGTAGAAGTGGTCGATGGGGTCCTCAGGGTCTCGATAAGTCTCGACGGTGCCGTCTTGGAGCTTTCGGGTGATCGTGGCACCAAGTTCCAGGATTGACATCGTCACCGACTTCTCGAACTGCCCCGCGGGAGACGTGTAGACGCCGCTACCCGAATAAGTCTCGGTGTAGATGTCTTCACGTCCGTTCGCGTACCGCGTGACATCGCCCGTCGCTCCGCCCTCGAAGCGCACGTTCCACGTGTGCTCCCACTTCTTTCCGACCGGACCGTCGTAGCTGGTGCCAGAGCGATAGTGGAGGTCGATCCCGAAGTCGAACCCGACTCCGGGCACGTGCAGGATCGGATGGCGGTAGGTCATCTCTCCGCCCGCCGGTAAGACGGGGTCGTTCTTGACCAATGCGATGGCGTGGGCCTCGGTCGTCAGCGCCCCTTGAGTCGTGCTGGCCGTAAACGTTGAGAAGGAGCGGTTGTCCCCCGTCCTGAAGAGAGCAGGAACCGAATGGCGGAGTAGGAGCCACCACCAGACGCGCTCCGGATTGGGATCCCCGGGGCGTGTTGATTCGGGCGGTGGCGATCGGGGCGGTTCCATCACGATCGGCGCTTCGCGCGCGACCTTGGGGGTGTGTGCACTCGGAGGATCTTCGACGCGCTGGACCGCTTGAGCTGGTCGCAAATCCACCCCGTCCAGCCAACTCGGTAGGTCCTCGGAACGAATCTCCGATCTTGCGTTCCTCTGCATCTCATCGACGGTGGGCAGCAAAGTCTGCTCGGCAACCCCAAGGGCGATCAGAAGCGCAGAGAGGATTCCCAGGAAGCGTACGGGGTGGTCTTTCATGGCAGATCCTTCATCATCGAATAGGCGCGGTCGCAAGGCCGGATACTGAGGGCGGAGCCGCGTTCGGAATCGCTTGAAGGCGATCCAGATCTCGGGCTCCGGGAATTGGATGGGGTGAGGCGATGGAGGCCGGAGGGCGACGACCCACCGGTGAGCGGGACGCCAGGCCGGGCCCGGCATCGAAGAGGAAGTCCGAGCGCAGGAGCTTGGCCAAGTCGGCGAACTCAGGCGCGGGTGACGTCGGCGCATTCACCGTCGGCGGTTTCGCGAGGCGGACCGCGATCTCTTGAAGAGCTTCGGTGGACTCCCGATCCCCGGGGTCTTTCCGCAAGGCCGCCTCGAAGTGCGCCTCCGCCTGCAGCGGTGCCCCGTCGACGTGAAGGGCGAAGAGGCCGAGGTAGCGGTCCGGAGCAGGATCGAGAGGGGCTACCTCAGTGCGGCGAGTGCAGAGCTGGCGGAGGGCGAGCCCGTTGCGAATCTCAAGCGCTGCCTTGGCGGCTTCCTCGAAAAGGAGCGAATCCTCAGGATGCTGGGCCAACCCGCGGGCGGCTTCCTCGAGCGCCTCCTGGCTGCGGCACAAGCGGCGAAGTGTCAAGACGAAATTGCGACGTCCGAGGTGGTAGTCCCCACGGATTTCTAGTGCCGTCCGGAAACTCTGGAGCGCTCGATCCTCAAGCCCGCTCTCTGCGAGCAGGGCGCCGGTGTTGTTCAGCGTCTCCTTGATGCCGTGCGCGAAGCTCTCGGCGGTTTCGATGTACGCGAGCCCTTGGTCCTTCTCCCCCTTCGCAAACGCCTGCACCGCCCGCACCTGGGCCACGTGGGCACGGACGAGATCCGCGGTCAAGTCTGGGACGGTCGGCTCTGCCTCGTTGCGGAGTCGGAGGCGGGAGAGGAACTCGGCTTGGCGGGCCCGGATCCGGTCCAAAGTCTCGGTGTCCGACTGACGAACCACGGCAAACCCCAGGCCGAAGGGCTCCAGAGTACGGTCGGCATCGGAGGGGATGGGCTCGCGCCGCAACGTGATGATCGGCCGGGAGCTGTGCAGCAGCACCGCGGCTCGGAGTTCGGCGTTCGAGGAGCCTTCCAGGCCGGTGCGCAGCTTCTCCGGAAGCAGGGCCAGGGCTTCGGCGCGATCAATCACCCCCGACTTGTCCAAGATCAGGATGTCGGGCCGGACGCCCAGCACCGCTTGGAGGTAGAGAAGCGGAAAGGTCGAGGTGTCGCCCCCAGGCAGAAGCACGGCGTCCGGAGGGAGGGGCTCCAAGATGGCGCGACCGTAGTCTTCGGCCCAGAAATAGCGGCGCCGGTCGTGATCGGAGAAGCGCGTGACCGCGAGTGCCAGCGGCAAGAGCACCAAGGCGGAAGCGAAGCTCATCCGCTCTGGGAGAAGCTGGACCGCGCGATCGAAGAGCGCCGCTAAGCCGATCCCGAGGATGAGGTAGGCGGGCATGAGGAAGACCCGCGCTGCGAACATGTCCTCGCGTTCGAGGTCGAACTTCAAGAAGGCGAGCATCCCGAAGGTGCCGAGAAGCGCGAGCGATAGAAGGAACCGGCCCTCAAAGCGACGGCTTCGCGCCAAAAGCGCAAGCCCGGTCGCTGCCAGAATGGCCAACGGGGCCGTGAACTCCCGCCCGATCGTGCGAGCGAAGAGAACAGACTGGGAGCAGAACTTCTCGATGGTGAGCGGCGAGTTCGGCGGCCCCGATGCGTAGGCCTCGCGAAGGTAGTGGTCGAGCACGCTCGTGAAGGTCGGAACGACCCCCCAGGAGACGTAGGGCTCACCCCCCGCCGCGAAGAAGACTTGGAGGTAGGCGAGGTGAGGCAGCGCCAAGCCGAGGAATGCGAGGAGAATGGGTCGGGGTCGCAGCGTATCGCGGGGATGCGCGATCACCGCCGCGATGGCGAACACCGGCAAGAAGAGCGCGAAGGTGGGGTGGTTGGCGAGCCCGGCTCCGTAGGTCAAGGTCAGCAGGAAGATCCGACCGGGCGTCGGCGCCTCTCGCCAGCGAATGAAGAGCAGAAGCACGGCGACGAGGATCAGGAGATTGAGCGGGTAAACCTCAGCGATGGTGGCGTGGTTCCAAATCTCGTGTCCGACCCCGACCACGAGGCAGGCGACGACGGAAGGCCAGGTCGCGATTCCGATGCGGCGCGCGGTGACCGCGAGGAGTCCCGGAGCCGACGCCGTCAGGACCGCGGAGCCGAATGCGGCGGCTCCCGCCGGGGAGGCTCCTTGGAAGAGCTTCTGGAAGAGATGAGTGATCATCACCCAGTAGGGAGTCCCGGGTGGATGCGCTATGCCGAGTTGCCACGCTGCGGTGACGAGTTCGCCGGAATCCTCTCCGGTCACCGTGCGGGCTCCCGTGACGGCGAACAGCGCGAGCAGCGGCAGCGCCACGAATCCAAACACCGACCACGCCGAAAGTGGAGATCCGCCCGATGAGAGGTTTCCGCCTCGCTGCTTCACGCGGTCGGCTCCCAGGACAGGGGACGTGGAGAAGTTCTGACTGCCCTCAGTCGACGCAGCTCAGAGATCCACGCGGAGACCACCGCCCACCGCATCTTCGTTTGCCCACGGAAGCGCGCGCGAAAGGTGAACGGAACCTCGGCAACCCGCGCCGCCGGAAGGAGCGTCAAGAGTTCGACCAAGAGCTTCCATCCCCGCGCCTCAAGGTGAGGCACAGCCTCCAGAAACGAGGCCCGGTGCAGGAGAAAGAAACCAGAGAGCGGGTCCGCCACGGAGAGTCCGAGGACTCGACGCGTGACCGTGGATGCAACCCGACTTTGAGCGTGGCGCAGGAACCGCCACTTGCACACCTTGCCGTGGAAGGTGTACCGAGAACCGATGACGATGTCCGCCGACTTCGCCGCCTCCACCATCTGCGGCAACACCCGCGGATCGTGCTGGAGGTCGGCATCCATCACCGCGAGCAAGTCCCCTCGAGCCACCTGGAATCCAGCCACGATCGACCGAGACAAGCCTGCATCGGCACGTCGCTCGATCAAGCGGAGCGCGGGAGTGCTCGCCTGCAGGCTGCGAACGACATCGGGGGTTCCATCCGTCGAACCGTCATCCACCACGATGATTTCGTGATTTAATCCGGAAAGCGCGCGCGAGAGCCGATGCAGGAGCCGCGGCAGATTCGAGGCTTCGTTCAGAGTTGGGATGGTAAGACTCAGGCGCATCGAAGGACTCTCTTCCCGAATGAACTGCTTATTCGTGGACTTGCATGCGAGGAAGACCTCGCTCGAACGCGTCCAGAAAGTGGCGAGATTCCCAACTCGACCGAAGAGTCACGAGCATGCGTGACATTGCGACCCACCTCATTGTCACGTAGCTTGCGGCTATTGGGTCGAATTGGCGCGGACTAACCCTCAGCGGGCGGCTTCGGATACGATCGGTACGAAGCTCACAAGGACCGCAATGACCACGATTTCCCAGCTGTCTATCGTTGTTCCGCACTATCTCGGCCCAGTCCTCGTCCGATGCGTCAGCTCCATCCTGCAGCACACGGACCTCTCCCAAGTCGAGGTGATCGTGGCCGCCGACCAGCCTCGCGACGACGGGAGCATCGAGGCCGCTCGGAAGGTCCTCCCCATCCTGCGTGTCGTTTCGGTCGGAGGCGGTCGCGGCTTCGGTGCGGCCGCGAACGCAGGGATCCGCGCGGCAAACGGAGACATCGTGTTTCTCTTGAACAACGACGCCATGGTCACGTCGGGATGGCTGCCACCCCTGAGATCCGCTGCCCTGGATCACCCCAATGCAGCGGTCTTCCAGCCCAAAGTTCGAAGCCTTCAGAAGCCTGAGCGCTTCGACTATGGAGCCGCGGCAGGAGGGTTGATCGATGCCTTCGGATATCCATACGCACTGGGACGACGTCATGGTCGCATCGAGATCGACCGTGGCCAGCACGACACTCCGCGTCCAATCCACTGGGCAGTCGGGGGTGCGATGCTCCTTCGTCGGAAACCCGCGATGGACCTCGGTTTCTTCGACGAGGCCTTTTACATGCACATGGAGGAAGTTGATCTTTGTTGGCGCCTGCGACGCGTCGGCTACGAAGTGCGCTCCGTTCCTCAGTCGGTGATTCTCCACGAGGGCGGGCACAACTTCAAAACAAACTCGTGGACCAAAGTCTGGCTCAACCACCGGAACAACTGGGTGCTATTCGTCAAGAATGCGTCGCTATCCAACCTCGCATGGCTGATCGCGACTCGTTCACTTCTCGTTATCCCAACCTGCCTGTACGGCCTCCTGCGCCTGGACAATAAGCACCCTCTCGCCTCGAACCTTGCGCCCCTGTGGTGCCTGCTCCATGCTCTGCCTCTTGCTCGTCGACGAGCCCGTGCGAGCGACAATGTTCGCGATTCTCTGCGCAATCGAACCTGACGAGCAACGACGATTCCTGCTCCCAGGGAGCAAGCTGCAACTAACCTGACACAGAGGGGCCAGCCTCGCCCCGAGGAACCTGGAGAACCCGAGGCGCCCCAATTACTACATGAAGTTGAGGAAATTGCTCGGCGCCTGTCCGGGGGTTTGGAGGGTACTCCATCCGGGCAAGATGTCCGCGACTTGGGCGCTGCTCAGGCCGAAGTGATCGATCCAAATTTCGGCGAGGATCGCGCGGAAGTCCGTGGCCATTCCGAGGTGCACCGGGGGTCCACCGGGATAGCCGGGCGCGTTCTCCATCGTTCCGGACGGCCAGTTCGTGGCATCGCAGTTGAAGATCCCGTTCGGCTGGACGGGATGCCCCATCATGATCGTGACGGATGCCTGTCCGTGGTCGGTGCCGCCGCTGGCACCATTCTGCGCCGAGGTCCGGCCGAACTCCGAGATGAACACGGTGATCAGATTGAGCGTCGGAAGATCTTGGGCATCGGTCGTTTCGTCGTACACCGCCTTCATCGCCAAGGCGAGGTCTTCGAGGCGATCCCCGTGTTGCCCCGTGACTGCTCCCTGCGCCGCGTGCGTATCGAAGTTGCCGAACTCGACTCCGGCGATGCGGCATTCCGTATTCCGCAGGAGATTGAGCGCGCCTTGAAGGGCGGGACCGAGAGGGCCGTTCGGAAAGACGGTCCCGGGTTTGGGCACGTACTGCGAAAGTGCGCCCACGATGGGCTCCCCGGAAGTCAGAGACTCCGTGCTTGCACGCACCAGCGGATCCAACGCCGCCGTCGAAGCCGGAGCGGTCGCGAGCGATTGCAGAGCGGAGCGAAACTTCGTGGTGGACCCGGCCGACTTGCCATCGAGGGCGTAGTCGGACATGGAGGTGATGTGCGACATCCGCTTGGCGAACGCCGGGTTCGTGGTCCGGAACAACTGCTGAATCCGCGCCGAGACGCTCGAGGCGTTGAAGTTGCCGCTCAACGCGAGGTTGTTGACCAGACGCGGCACGATCCCTTCGTCGACCAGACCGCCTCCCACCGCGGGGGCAAATCCGGTTTCCCAGATCTGCTGGCTGATGAAGTGAGAGAAGTTGGGGTTGGGATAGTGCACGCGGTGCGCAAACGCGATGCGGTTAGGCCACAGGGGCAGGAGGGGCGCAAGCCGCGGATGCAGGGCGCAGTGTGAGTTGAGCCAGAGGGGTGAACTTCCCGCCGGGGGCGGAACACCGATGCTGATATCGCTGCCGCCCTGATTGATCGGCCGAATCGTGGGGTACAAGGTGTCGCCGTAGGGAATAACGGTGTTGAGTCCGTCGTTACCGCCGCGACCGAAAATGAACAAGAGTTTCGGATCTCCGGACATCGTGGCCCGGGTTCCTCCGAACACAGTCCGCGGGGAGAAACCAGTGAGGCCCCCGGCCGCGAGACCCAAGAATCCCATCCGCAGAGCGTCGCGGCGGGTCATCAATCGAGCGTTGGATTGGCTACGTTTCATGATCGCCACCTCACTTTTGGACTGCCGCCGGAAGGCTGCAGACGTAGGAGAAAAAATGGGACAGTCGGTCGCCGTACTCGTCCAATTGGTTGTTCTGGATGAGCCAGGCGAACGTACGCGCCAACCCGCCGGTCGTGCCGGTGCTGATGAAGGTGTTGGCCAGACTTCGGTCCGAAGCACCGGCTTGATCTTGGTAGCGGTAGCGGAACAAATGGTCGACGATCAGCCCCTGGTTGTTGTTGGGAATTCCGGCCGTGGTGAGGAAGCCCATGAGGTCGTAGCTGATGTCGTTGGCCCAGTTCGCGGGGTTGAGCCACGACACATAGCCCTTGTGGATCTGCTGCTGGAAGTTGGATCGCTCCAACATCTGCAAGGAACTGACCCACTTCGTGCTCTCGATCGGGTGTCCGTCCGGGGCCGGCCATTTGAAGAACCGGTGGTCGAGGGCCCCGAGGGCGTTATGGAGGTTGTCCAATTGAGCGGAGGTCGTCGCGCGTCCGCCGAAGAGGCGCACGGTGGCGATCAGATTTTCCCCCGGCATCGAGACTTTGTTCCACCGATAGACGGGATTACGAAACGCGGTGGAACTGAGAATTGTGTTCAGGACCGCTTTGATGTCCCCGTACTGACCCCACGCGGCCTTGCAGGCGACGAGCAAGGAGTTCAATTGAGAATTGGCCGGCGTGATAACTTCTTCGGTGATGAAGAACTTGATGAGTTTGCGACAGATGAAGTCCTTCGTCAGGTCGGCCTGCGCGAGGTAGTCCAGGACAGCGTTACCATCGTTGATGCCGTTGTTGGCGGGAAGTGTGAGACCCGGACCGGTCCCGAGCAGGAACGGACCTTTGGGCGTGAAGTTATCGTGAAAGTAGTCGCGATAGTGGAATCCGAGCTTGCCCGGCAACTCCTGCCGCACGCTCCAGCCCGATAAGCAGCGGGCGACTTCGTTGATGTCGGCTTCGGTATAGCCGTTGGGCTGACCGTCCGCCGTCTTGCCCAGGGTGTGCAGCTCCATCAGTTCGCGAGCGTAGTCGAGGTTGGGCTTCTGACCGACGCTCAAGATGATGTTGTTGAAGCTGTGCAGATAGAGCACCATCGCCGGGCTTTGGGCGCTGGCGTAGAGCAGGTCGCGGAAGGTGCCCAACGCGTTGGCTCGAAAGGCCTGGTTTTCGGTGGCGACGATGGTCGCCAGGTGACGCTCGGAATCGGCGAGAAGAAGCGGATTGAAGTTCAGCTCGAAGCCGGTGTAGTCTGCAGGAGCCGCAAGGATGTCTCCAGTTGGACCGTAGATGCCCTCGAGGAGAAACAGGAGGAAGTAGTTGGCTCCGTAATACTGGGCCACGATGTCGAAGTGCGTTGAAAAGTGGCGATGCCAGAAGTGGGTCATCACTTCCCGCAGTTGCCAATCCGACCAGGTTGCCAGAGCCAACTGGTATTTCTGCAGATCCGTAATCGACCAGTCGGCACCAGCTGCCGGCACAATGGAAGCCACGAGTTGCGACAAATCCGCACTCATGACTTCGTTGGTGACATTGGGCGCATTGAAGATCTGGTTGGTCACGTACGCCGGCACTTGGACGGACGTGTTGGATGCCAGCAGATTGAGAAGCGCCGGCGTGGCTCCGAAGGATGTGCGCCGGAGGACATGTCCGGCCAATTTGTCTGCCGTCGTCGCCAGGGGCGTGCCCTGGCTCCATGCCAGGGTGCCCAGGGCCAAGACTGCCATCACGAATCGTGCCCACCGCAAGCAACGGGGCACTCCGATCCCTGCCATCATCACGACCTCCGCAGGATGACACCGCGGGGTTCCGGGCGGAGTTCATCCGCAGGGAAGACGCAATTGGTCGGTGCGCGTTTCAGATCGGGCGAAAAACTTCAGACGACCCGGAGGATGACCCCGTTGGTCACTTCGAAGGTGAACGGTGTGACTTCGATCACACCCTGGAGGGTGAGCGTCACGGGGCTCGGGAGGCCCGCCGGGAAGGTCAAACTGAAGGGAGCAGGTGGGGTCCCGGGGACGAGGGTCCCGAGGCCGAGATTGAGCGTGTCGAAGAGCACGAGCGCGTTCGACGGGAGTCCGGGGAGCGGAGGCAGGAAGCAAAGGGTTCCCGCCGAAAAGGGAAGACCCGTGGCGGGAGCGGGCAAGGCGAAATTCGCCATCAACACGAGATTGGAGGTCGCGAGCGGAGACGCCAGGGGCCGGATCATCTCGATCGTGATCGGGGTGTTGACTCCGGCGACCACGGTGCGTCCGAGGCCGCCCTCGGAGAGATTGACGGCCAGCGTGTCTTGAAGCCCTCCGCCGATCGCCGGGACGGATCCGGCGAGGCAGCCTTCGAAGGAGGTCCACGTCCAGTCCAGAATTTCGTGCGTCTCCCAAGATCCCCCGGTCGACGCCGTGAATCCGACCACCGCATCGGTGCCGTTGAGGAGGCTCAAGCCCGCCACGGGAGTGGCGGAGAGGATCTGAGTTCCCCCGATCGCGAAGTCGTAAGCGATCGAGAGGACCGGAGCGGCCGCCGCATCGATCCAAATTTCGAGGAGGCCCTCGAAGTAGCGAACGCGCAGCGTGTGCACGAGCCCGTCGCTGAGGTTGACCGGCGATGCGACCCGACCGATCGAATAACCCTCGGATTGACTGTTGTCACCGGGGCCTCCGGTGTGGACGCTGATCTCATTGCCATTCAGGTCTGCGAAGCCCCCGAAGTTGCCTTGGAAAGTATCGAGTTCGATCGCCAGGGAGTTGGCGATGGCGGTTCCGGTGGGGACGCCGACAAAAGCACCGTAGCCGAGGGCGGACGCGTGGTTCCCGAGCGCGGTGTTGAGGCGAGCATCGGCCTGAATCACGAATGCGAGTCCGTCCGCGCCACCGCCCGAAGGCTGGGCGCAGCGAAAACGAAAGCTCGTTTCGAATCCACTCGCAACCGGAACCGGCAGGTCGTACCAAACGGCGCCGCGCTGCGAGATGAGGGCGGGCGTAACCACGAGGACACCTGCCGCCGTCGTGGCGTGATTCACGAGCGTCAATCCCGTGGTGCTCGCGAAGTTTGAGTAACTGAAGCTCTGGGCGACCAGGACGAGCGACAGAAGCAAAGTCGTGCCAAGGATCCGAAAGCCGTGCATGGGTGTTTTCTCCGCGGCCTCTGGCCGCGCCGTCATCATGCCACCTCGCGGCCACTGTCATCTCCGCAAAAACCGCGATGACGGTGGGAACGCGGATCACCAGAGCCGCGCGCTGCCGATGGGGGTTCGAGGTA
>CADEGH010000065.1 GCA_902826835.1 uncultured bacterium
CCAACTCCTCTCCTCCGAATCCCCCCCCCTCGGTCTCCACCCCTCCCAACTCCCCTCCTACACCCCCCCACCCCGCCCCCGCCGCACTAAGGCATAAGGGATTCGCGCCCCCGCGCGACTCCAGCGGGCGAAGAGTACGAATGACCGCCGTGGACAGATCCTGGACCGTCGACCTGGAAATCGTGAGTGGCATTGGGATGGTTGCCACCGCCTCGGACTGGTGCCAACCACGGATCAAGGCCGGCGATCAGGAACCGGATTCCGAAGTGGAGATCTTGCTCCAACCGCCGGGCCCGCTTGGTGGTCTCGTGATCGATTGCGACCGGAAGCCGGTGGTGGGTATGCCGATCTCTTGCGAGGCGAAGGTTCTTGATCAGGGGGATCGCAGCCTCCTCGGTGCGGATGACAAACCTTGGCGTCTTCTACCTGCCGACGTGGGAAACTTGGATTCCATCCGCACTAGTGCTCTCGTTGGACTGCAGCCGTAGGGGAAAGCCTGTGCTCGGTCGTACCATGACCTAAGAAGCGCCCGACGCCCTATGGCGTCTCTGTCGACAGCCACCCCTCTACCATCGAGACGGTAAGAACTTTCACGCCAACGCTTTGTGCAGTCTGCTTGAGTCCTCGTCTTTTCCCGCTGCCATCGAGAGTGCCAAGAGGCAAACCAAGTCTGAGGCAAAGGTGGATGTAGGACGCGTCGTAGGCCGACAATCCGTGATTGTCGGCGAGTTCACGGATGTCTCCTATCACTTCATCCACGGTTTGTTCGACGGGAACAATGGGCAGGCGCAGAAAGTAGTCACCGAATTCATCCACTTCTTCCTTGGTGAAGCGCTCGGCGCTCATCACGGTGTGGAGAATATTGGCCACCTCGTAGAACCAAAGTGGGCTCACTGCCGCTCCGACGATGGGAAGTGTTTTTGCGACTGCTTCCGAGAGGGGACTCTTTTCGTCGGGAAAACAGCAGGCGATGGCAAGCGAGGCGTCAAGGACGAATCTCACGCGTCGTGCCCTTTGTGGGCGAGTTCCTCGATGTCGATTCCGGATAGGTTCGTGCGCTTGGTGATCTGCCGGATGCCCTGCATGGCTTCTATCGCTTGGTTCCGGTCGTAGGGAGATCCGGACAGAGTCTTAGAGGGACCAGATCGCGGGTTCGTAAGTTGGGCGTCCTGCTGAGCTGCCAAGAGCCGGAGCGCTTCGCGAATGACCTCGCTCACGGAAGCGTAGTGGCCACTCTCCACTCGCGCTCGCACGAACTTGGCAAGCTCAGCGGGGAGCGAGACGTTCATCGTTGTGACCTTCATGACTTCAAGATTCTACGGTCAGGCTGCCCTTCGTGCCAAATTTTGCCAAGATTTGGCGGCAGCCAGGCGGTCCGGCTCGGAGGTTTCTTCTGATTGCCGCCATCCTGTCTCTCTGGGAGTCTCCTGAAGACCCTGGTTACCTAAAGGGTAGGGTCGCCTGGGGAACCCGATGATGCATCCCGCGAGAGCGGAGACGTTCAGTCGGTGGCTTGGCGGTTCAGGCCCAGGGCTTTGATGCGGGAGGCGAGGGTGGTGGGCTTCATGCCGAGGAGGGTGGCGGCGCCGGTCGGGCCGAAGATTCTGCCCTTCGTCTCCTTCAGCGCGGCGGTGATGCTGTCGCGCTCCTGGCGCTTGAGTTCGTCGCGGGTCAGGAACTGGGTGGGAACGGGCTGGTCGTGCAGGGCAGGCCGTCTGGAGGAAGGAGTCGACGGCGCCAAGTCGAATCGCAGCGGGCCGCCACGAGAGAGAATGATGGCGCGCTCGATCGCATTTTGGAGTTCGCGCACGTTGCCGGGCCAGTCGTGGGCGGTGAGTTGGGTGATCGTGGATTGGGAGACGCGCGGCACGGCCCGGTTCAGGCGTCGGGCCACCGTTTGGATGAAGTGAGCGGCCAGCGGAGCAATGTCCTCGGGGCGCTCGCGCAACGGCGGAACCTCCATGGGAAAGACGCTCAAGCGGTAGAAAAGGTCTTGGCGGAAGCGGCCGGCCTGGACTTCCCGGCTCAAGTCGCGATGGGTCGCAGCGATGATGCGCACACTGATCTTGCGCGGGCGCGGGTCACCAACCCGCTCGACCTCTTGCTCCTGCAACACTCGCAGGAGCTTGGCTTGCATGGGGAGCGGGACCTCCCCGATTTCGTCGAGGAAGAGGGTGCCCCGATCCGCCAGTTCGAAACGGCCGGGTTTGTCCCTCGAGGCCCCCGTGAACGCCCCCTTCACGTGACCGAAGAACTCGCTTTCGAACAGCCCCTCGGGAATCGCGCCGCAGTTCACTTTGATGAGAGCCCGATCCCGGCGGGGGCTGTTCTCGTGAATGGCACGAGCGATCAACTCCTTGCCGGTGCCGCTTTCGCCCATGATGAGCACCGAGGCGTCCGTAGGTGCGACCAGGCGGATTTGCTCCGTGACTTTGCGCAGTCCCGGACTGCCACCGATGATGTCCCCGACTCCGAGCGCCGAAGTGACTTCTTCCCGAAGGTAGTCGTTCTCCTCCTCGATGCGGGCCTTCAGGGACGCGATTTCCTCGAAGGACCTCGCATTGGCAATACTCACGGCTGCGTAATTGGCGAATACCCGCAGCCAGTCGAAATCGTCCTGCGCGAGCACCGACGCATCAAAGATGGCAAGCACCCCCAGCACTTCGCCGCGGAAGACCAACGGCTGCGCGGCAAAGGTCTTGATGCCCTCGCCATTCACCCAGGCGGGATCCGCGATCCACTCTTCGTCGCCGTGCACATCGGGCAGGAGCAGCGGCTCCCCAGTCTTGCCGACCCGGCCAATCTTGCGCACGCCCAAAGGGAAGCGCCGAAACGCCCCATCGAGTCGCCAGTAATCCCGGGTCGGATCGCGCGGGTTGCCGGCACTGGCCGCGAGGTGGAGGCAGCGAGTCTGGTCGGGGCACTCGGCACGGAAGCGGCAAGTCGCGCACAGATCCCCGGGCGCGACGAGCCACAGGCGGGCGAGCACGACGTTGCCGCAGTCCGCGATCCCTGCGACGACCGACCGCAGCACCTCCGTGAGCGAGAGGTTTTCGGCGATCGAGACCATGACCTGCGGCAGCTTGTTGCAGTTCATCGCGGGGGAATCCTGGGCCCGCCGCGCTTGACCCCGGAAATGGGACCGCGGTTCGGGGTGGAATTGAAAGCTACGAAAGTTCGTCGAGACGAGCTACGAGGAATCGTAGTCTACGAAATATCGTAGGATGGCCATTCATCGAATTCACGGGAAAAACCCGGGTGTCTCCTACGAATTGGGCGCCCCCCGGCGTTTGGCATGACCCATGCGATAGGTGGAGCAGATCCGCACCACGCGGATGACCAGAACAACCCTCGATCAGAAAGCGAGCCCGAACATGAACCGCATCCATCAACTCGACCCAGCTACCGCCACCGGCAAGACCAAGCAGCTCTTGGACGGGGTGAAGGCCAAGCTCGGAGTCGTGCCTAATCTCTTCCGGGTCTTTGGCAACTCTCCGGCCGCCCTGGAAGGCTACCTCGGCTTCTCCGGCGCCCTCGCGGGCGGCGCCCTCAGTGCCAAGGTGCGCGAGCAAATCGCTCTCGTGGTGGCCGAGATCAACGACTGCGGCTACTGCCGCAATGCCCATGCCTTCATCGGGGGCAAGGTCGGACTGAGCGAGCGCGAGATCGCCGACGCCCGCCGAGTCGTAGCTGCCGATCCTCGCACCGAAGCGATCCTCAACCTCGCTCGCAGCGTCGTCATGCAACGGGGCAAGTTGGGAGCCGCGGAGTTCCAGGCCGCGCGAGCCGCCAATCTCTCCGACGCCGAAATCGTTGAGACGACCGCCAATGTGGCGCTCAACATTTTCTCCAATTACGTCAACCATGTTGCCTTGACCGTCGTGGATTTCCCGGAGCCGAAACCGGTGGCGGTCGATGCGGCCACCGCCGAAGGGTGTGACAGCGGCACCTGCGCGCGTCCGCACTGACCGAAGTGGCCGAGCAGTTCCAGCGGCATTTGATCCCTCTCTTCATGCCAACGCAGGCGCTATCCGCATCACCGAAATCGTGGTTCCGGTCCCGGATCGGGTCTGCGTCGCGCCAGCTTCCCCGTGATTAGCGGGCGCAATGGTTTCCCCGGCAATAGTTTCCCAGAACAGTCAACCATCATGAAACTGTCCATCATCATCACCTCCGATCCCAAGAATGGCGAAGAAGCGCTCGGCAGGACCTTCAATGCCCTCGCGCTCGCCGCCGAAGCCCAGGCCCAAGGCGACGAAGTGAACGTGGTCTTTGTCGGCGCCGGCACCCGTTGGCCCGGCGAATTGGTCAAACTCACCCATCCCGCCAACGCGCTCTACAACACCGTGCGTCCGAGCATCACGGGTGCGTCGTGTGGTTGCTCCTCCGTGTTCGGGGCGACCAAAGAAGTCGCGGCGTGCGGCTTGCCGGAGATCAAGGACCACAAGCTCGCGGGCACTCCGGGAGTGGCGAGCCTCCGCCGCTACCTCGCGGAAGGCTGGCAGACCTTGGTTTTCTAGTCGCAGCTTTGGGGCGTTGAGCGTCCCACTCCCACCGCGCCTCCATCACGCACAGGGCAGGAAATATTATGGCCGACCGCTACCTCGAAGACCTCTTGACTCCCAATGTCCTCGCCGCCCAGGAGCAGTTCTTCGGGCAGTCCCAGAGTCGCCCGGAGGCGTCCGAGCGAGACGCGCTGACCGAGGAAGCGCAGGCGTTCATCGCGGCGAGGGATTCCTTCTACATCGCGACGATCAGCGAGAGCGGCTGGCCCTACGTTCAGCATCGCGGCGGGGCGCGGGGCTTTCTGCGGGTGGTGAGCCCGACTGAGCTCGCCTTTGCCGACTACAAGGGCAACCGACAATTGCTCACGAGGGGCAACTTGGTTGCCAATCAGCGCGTCTCGCTTTTTCTCATGGACTACGCACGCCGCGAGCGGCTCAAGATCCTCGGCATCGCCCGCACCGAAAGCGCTCGCGATAATCCGGAGCTCGCCGGGCGGATCTCCGAGCCGGAATCGAGGAAGGTCGTCGAGCGGATCTTCACCATCGAGGTGGTCTCCTTCGATTGGAACTGCCCGAAGTACATCACCCCGAGGTATTCTCGCGCCGAAGTCGACGAAGTCATCGTGCCGCTGCGGGCCCGCATCGCGGAACTCGAAGCGCGCCTCGCGGAGAACGCCTGAGATGAATCCACGACCACCGCTGCCGCCCTTCACCGAAGTGACCGCTCGCCGGAAAGTGCAAGCCGCCGAGGATGCTTGGAACTCCCGCGATCCCGAACGGGTGTCCCTCGCGTACACCGAGGACACGGAATGGCGCAATCGCACGGAGTTTCTGCGGGGGCGAGCGGAGGTGGTCGAGTTCCTCCGACGCAAATGGGCCAAGGAGCTCGACTATCGCCTGAAGAAGACCCTGTGGGCCTTCACTGGCAATCGCATCGCGGTGCGATTCGAGTACGAATATCGCGACCACAGTGGCCAATGGTGGCGAGCCCATGGGAATGAGAACTGGGAGTTCGACGAACTCGGCTACATGAGGGCCCGCTTTGCGAGCATCAACGATCAACCTATCGCGGAATCCGAACGGAGGGTGTTCTGAGGGGAATCCGCGGCCAGGGACGCGCTCTGACGGGGCAGTCATCTGGGGCGCGTAGCGATTCCCGGGATTGAGGAGAGCGGGTCTATCGCGCGAGATCGGCGATTGAATCGAACCACCCGCTCCGATTGCCGGCGCGCTCAAACCCAGACGGGGAGTCGGTCGATGCCGGCGGAGATCACACTCTCGGACCGGCCACGGCCGAGCGCCGTGGCCAGCCCGAGTGAGAGTCAGCTCGAAGCTGACGAGTCACGATCAGGGGAGAGCCGTCCACTCGTAGCCGCCGCAGTTGGGGCCCGAGGTGATGACATCGAACCGGATGGTGTTGATGCCGAGGAGAGCGGCCGAGACGTTGGTGATGCTGTCGAGGGCGTAGATCGCCGCGTTCGGTCCGGCCGGGGCATTGGGGCCGCCGAGCGCGTACACGGTCGCGCCCGGATCGGTGCCGCCCGCGCCACCCTTGGAGACACCGACCATGATCGGGTCGGCATTGAGGGCCGGAATCGTCGAGAGCCCGGTGATCGTGAGAGAGCCGGTGTTTGCGTCCAGGATGAGGTCGGTGGTGATGGTGTCGGTGGTGCCGAACACGACGACCGTCTCATAGTGCACGCGGAAAACATTGGCCGCGGGGGAATCGACGGTGATCACGTTCGCGGCCGGACCAACGCTCGGGTTGAGGTCGAGCCAGTGACCGAACCAGCCGGGACCGGTGGTCGTGGAGGTCACTACGGGCAGGAAGCTCGCATCCGACGATCCGAAGGTCACGCGGCCGTTGGAGCTCACGTGCATCTGGCTGAAGGACTGGAAGAAGAAGGGCACGCAGCCGACGTTGACGGTCACGGAGGAATCGTCGGAGGCGGGACCGGCGACGGGGCCAGCCAGGGTGGTGGGCGAGTCGTACCGGAGGCAGTTCGCCGCGCTCAGGCTGTAGCCGTCCGGGTGAGCCGGATCGAGGATCAGGAACTGGGCGCAGATCGGGCCGAACGGAACCGCGCTATTCAACGGGAAGAAGAGGTTCCCGGTCCAGGGATTGAGCCACCAGAAGGGACCGTTCAGGCTCGAGATCGAGCCGGGGTTGCCAACCACATCCAGGTTGACCGCTTGGCCGCCCGTGGTGCGGATGCCGGAGGCGCCGCAGGTCGGGCCGGCGGGAACGAGGGGCGCGGAGGTGAGGAGGAGGTCCCAGCCGCTGCCGAGCTTCGTGCTGTTCAGGTACATGCGGGTGAACTGGCCGATGCACTTGGCGACCGAGATCGGGCCCGAGGTGCCGGTGTTCTGGAGGCCGTCGAGCGAGAGCTCGGCCGCCGCGTCATTGGTCTCCCAGGGCGGGACGGCCGGGTTGACGGTGAAGCAGAACCAGACGATGCCGTAGGAATCGGTCTTCGCGGCGAGGAACGAGGTCGAACCGCAGGCGTCGATCACCGAGAAGTTCAGGGACACCGCAGCGGGCGTCGCCGTGGTCGGCAGCGAGCTGCTGTGGGCCAGGGCATCGGGGAAGTCGAGGAGGGTGCCGCTCTTGAAGTCGTCGTCAGCGGGGGCCGTCTGGTTGGTGGCGAGCTGGAAGGCAGTCAGAGCCAGGTAGTAGGTGCCCGGAGCAAAGTTGCGGGTGAGTCGGGACTGGAAGCTCGTGGTGCCGAATTCGTCATCATTGCCGAATCCGGGGATCGCGTTGAAGTTCGAGTCGTAGACCCACAGGTCCGTGTCCCCGGTGGCGGCAGGGATCTGCCCGACCGTCGTGATCGTGATGTTGCCCGCGGTGTAGGAACCGATGTTGGTGGGAACGATTGGCGTCGAGGTCAGCGTGGCCGTGTAATCGGCCGTCGTGGCCGCCCCGCCCGTAGCCCGCCAGAAGATCTCTTCGCCTTTGCCAAAGCCGTACCAGCGGTTCATGCGCGCCGGTACCGTCGTGGTCGAACTCGTCTGAACCGTCGAGTCCGTGGTGCCGGCGACGCCAGCGCTTTGGTTCAGTCCGCGGATGGTGCATCCATGGCCCGCGGTGCCCGTGGTGGTGATCACGAGGTCGTGGCGGTAGATGCCGAGCGCGGCCGGGCCGGTCTTGATGCGGTACGTGTCCGCGCTGGCCGCACCCGCGACCGTGGTGGAAGTCCCGATCGTGTTACCGGTGATGAATTCACCGGAGAGCATTCCGTTGACCAGGGTCGCGGTCGCCTTCGTCTCGTTGGGCTCACTCTCGACGTATTGAGCCAGGCCGACGCTAGAGCAAATCAACATCGCGCCCACTGAGAGCGCGTACGATTTTCGAATCATGGACACACCTTTCACGTTGCTGCGCATGGACTACCGGATGCCCTTCGACTCGGTGAGACCTTCTGTCTCATCCAGGCGGAACTGGCACGGCAAGCCACAGACGGCGTTTGTGGAATGATGGGGGTCGTCGCTCACCACGCGGTGGCGACGGAAGCAGGATACCCAGACGGGGGTGTCAAATCCCAGAAAGACGTCACCGACAAGCCGCGGATTGTCGCTCAAACGGAAGAAAGGCGCTATGAATTTGCGGTTTATCGGGTCGGCCTGGGAGTTTTCGGCTCAAGGATCGAGTCCAGACTGGCGGGCTTCAGGGGAGCGTCTGCAAGAGCGGTTCGATGCGAGACAGCACCGAGGGGAGTGTCCACAGTCGAGCGGCGATGCGCTCGCGAACGCGGATCAGCCAGGGGCGGAGTTCGGCATCGTGTCCCCGAGAGGCGCGGAGGGTGATCAAGTAGATGAGGGCGGCATCGAGCTGGGCATCGGAGATGGTGGCCGAACCCTGCTCGTGGCCGAAGACGACGGTCGGAATGCGTTGGAGGCAGAGGTCCACGGCGTGGCGGGCTTCCTCGTCGCGCTGAAACGGGTCGAGCGAGGGATCCCGTGCGAGTTCGAGGAGCGGGACGCCGCGGGCCCAGATCTCGGTGTTGAGGAGATCAGCCAAGCGCAGCAGCGGAGCCGGCTCGGGAATCACGATGCGCGCCGCCACTTCGAGTTGCGCCAAAGCTTGGTCGCGCTGATTGCGGGATCGGGCGAGGTCCCCGAGCAGACCGAAGGCGTACGCCCGAGTCACGGGACTGTGGGCTGATTGAGCGAGTTCGGCGGCCCGCGCTTCTACCGAGGTGCGGTCGGGCATCGCTCCCATGAGTAGGCGTTGAGACTTCATGGGCGTGAAGACGGTAGCGGAGATGTGATCACCGGGCCGTCGGTGGCGCTCCGTGACGGTGCCCTGGACTACGAGCTCGTGTCCCATGCGGATCTGGTGATCCGCGTTCCCATGGGGGGTGGCACGCATGTCGCGAAGAGCATTCGCAAATGCGCTCACGGCGAGCGGGTCTGGCTCAATCCTCTTGCCGCCGGTCATGGGAACCTGCCGTATGAACACCCTTGAAGCCCACCGGGACTGGATCGACGCCCGCGAACCGGATTCACTTTCCGGTTTCAGAGACCGCGCGATCGAGGGCGGCGACGTCGATCTTCACCATCTTCATCATGGCGGCGACGGCGCGGCCGCGGCGGGCGGGGTCGGGATCGTTCAGGAGTTCGGCGAGGCGCGTGGGGATGATCTGCCAGGTCAGACCGAAGCGATCGGTGAGCCAGCCGCATTGCATCGCTTTTCCGCCGCCTTCGAGGAGTTTGTCCCACAGGCGATCGACTTCGGCTTGGTCCTGGCAGCTCACGAACATCGAATAGGACGGGCTGAGCTTGTAGTGGGGCCCGCCGTTGAGCGCCATGAAGCTGCGTCCGTTCAATTGGAAGGTCACGGACTGTGGCGAAGCGCTCTCGATCTTCGAGTTGGGCAGGAGGGTGCAGTAGAACTTCGCCGCCTCTTCGGCATTCGCTTCGAACCACAGGAAGGGAATGACGGTGGGTCCGGCGACGCTGGCGGGTGGCGGTTTCATCGGAGTCTGTTCCTGGGCGACCGCAACCAACGCGGCCAGCCCTACGAGCGCCCAAATTCGAATATTCATGGTGACCGTGATCCTACTCGGGGACTCCCGGGTGCACCGCCACCGTCCTGCGGCATGGTCGGTGGGTCGGTGGGAACGCGGAGCACCAGATCCGCACGCTGCCGATGGGAGGTCGAGACGAGGCTCAGGAACGGAAGTTCCGATGTGGGCCAAAGCGCCTTTCCATTCTTTCGGGAGAAGAGTCGGAAGCGAAATTGCGATCACCAGGCCGTCGGTGGCGCTCCGTGACGGTGCCCTGGACTACGAGCTCGTGTCGCAGGCGGATCTGGTGATCCGCGTTCCCATGGGGGGTGGCACGCAGGTCGCGGGCCGCGTTTCGTGACGGTGACTTGGACTACGGAATCTTGTCACAAGGGGATCTGGTGATCCGCGTTCCCATGGGGGGGGCGCCCAGGTCGCGGTGGCGCGGGGACGGTGATGGGCGGTCAATGGAAGGAAGGGGGACTACTTTTTCAGCTCATACGACCAAATCACTTCGATGGCTTTTTCGCAGGTGAGGGTGATGGTGAAGTCGAGGTCGTAGGGGTTCTTGGCGACTCGGAAGCGCAGGCTGCCGGAGGTGGGCCGGGGGGTGCGGGTATCGACGGATTGGAGGCCGACGCAGTCGACACCTTGGACGGCCTCGGAGAGGCCCAATCGCCACTCGCCCATCATGCCCGTCGGAGCGTCACCGCTCGCAGTCATGGAGAGTTCGATCTCTTGCCCCTCATGGAGAGTGGCCGGCGGACCCTGGAACTGGAGCTGCCCGGAATAACGCACTGTCCGTTGTTCCTCGCCGAGCGCCCCCACCCTCGTTTCGTAGGAGCGCGTGATGGCGGTGGCCGAAGCGGTCCAGCCCGCGGGCGGGGTCTCGGTGTTGTCGTAGATGTTCTTGATGCGAGGTTTGCCGCCCTTCAGGACAAAGACCTTGGCCCCCGCCGGAGCGGCGGCAGTTTGGGTGGCTGCCTTCGGATCTCCCGCCATCTTGTCGCCACACCAAGTCGCCACCAGCACCTCGCCCGGGATCCGGTTGAGCCAATTGAGATTCCGACCATCGACGTCGCTGAGAAAGACGCCTTGGCGGCCCGAGGGAGTCTTCCCGAGGACGAGCGCCTTGTCGCCACGCGGATTCCAATGGGCTAGATTGAGTCCGCCCGGCAGGATTGATTGCGCATCGGAGCCGTCGACGTTGATTGAGAAAAGCTGGTCTGGGCGCACGGCAAACAGCCGACGATGATCGTCCGACCACGCAACCGAGGGCAGGAAGGCGCCGTCCAAGAGCTTGCGGGCATCACCACCGGCGGCGTTCATGGCATAGATTTCATCCGCACCCGAAGTCGTTCGGCAGTAAATCAGGAGAGACTTTCCGTCCGGCGAGCCTCGAACTCCGAAGAGCATTCTCTGGTCAGGGACCTCCCAGATCCTCGATTGTCGGGTGCCATCAGCACTCAGAGCGTAGAGAATCGACGGTGTCCAACCGGTGGACTCGCTGAAATCGCTGGCGAAATAGAGTAGGGAGCTGTCGGCTGACCAACTCAACCGCGGCTCGTCTCCACCGGGTCGCGCCTTTGGACCCTGGCGGCGGATCGGCGACCCGCCGGACTCGAGATCATAGATATGGACCTCGGAAGGTCGGCTTGCCGACAGGAACGCCAGCTTCTTCCCGTCGGGTGAGATCGAGGGGGTGAATCCGTCGACCACCGCGACTGCGGGCCTGCCGCTCAAGCTGCTCACCAGGATCTTCCCGCCGGTCCCTTCGACAGTGCCGACTGCACAACGATTTCCGCTGGCGCTGAAAACGGGGTAATCGTCCATGAACCTGGTGGCGGAAAATCGACCAACCTCTTTGATCGCCCAATCCGTCGTGCTCACCGAGCTCACTACGTACGAACCGCCGTCGAGCGTGACGACGAAAATGCAGGTGGGTGCGCTCGCTACTCGAGGCTTGGGGTGAGGCTTCGCCGCCCAGTCAGGGTGGACATTGCGCCCGTCGAGCATCGACACTGCCGTCAAATTGACGAGATCCTTGGGATCGGGCTTGTGAATGTCGGCAATCCAGAGTTGGCTTCCGGAGTTTCCGTCGTCCTCGTCGAAGATGATGCGGCAGCCGTCCGGTCCCCAGGAGGGATTGTGGCCTCGCGTTTGTTCCACGACCTCATTGGTGCCTCCGGCGGGAAAATCGAAGCGGAGAAGCGACCACTTTTCTTTGGAATTGAAGCCGAAGTAGGCGACCTCAGTGGAGGTCGGATTCCAATCTGGATCGACGGCGGTGCCCTTTTCCACGAATGACCACAGAGGGTCAGAAGCCGTGACCGTGCCGGCTTCCATCTTGTATCCACCAGTGGCGCCGCTCGTGACTAAGAGCGCGCTGTCGTTGGACCATGTCATGGTGCGCCCGAGCGGGCTGCGGTTGGTGCGCTCGCGTCGCACTTCACTTCCGTTCGCGTTCATGAACATCAACGCGTTGTTTTCGCGGAAGAATGCGATGGTCGCCCCGTCCGGAGACCAAATCGGGCAGGACTCGTTGCCGCGATACTTGGTGAGATTGACCTTGTTCGAGCCGTCGGCATCCATGACCCAAATGTTGCGCAGCCCGGACCGGGCTTCGCGCTCCCCGTCGATCCAGTAGGGTTCGGTGCTCTCGAATACGATCTTGGTTTTGTCGGGCGACCAACTGGGCCGCGTTTCGGTCGTGTGGGCGACCTGCGTCTGCGAGAGGTTCGCGAACTGCTTGCCGTCCTCGCTGAGCACGAACAAGTCGCACTCCGGGCTCGTTCCTTCTCCCTTTTGCCCGGTGCCGGCGCGGGCGAACACGATGTCGTAGGGCACGGCGCGCTTCGGCAATTTGTCGTCGGAAGTCAGGGGCGAGATATCGAAGTCGAACACCCCCCCGGTGTCCTTCGTGAGGTTCGAGGTCGCGACCTCACCGACGTTTTTCACGAAGACGTCCAAGCCGTTGCCCGAGCGGACGAAGTCGCCTCCGTGCATGGCCATGAACGCGATTTTGTTGCCCTTCGGGAGAAACATCGGACGAGCCTCGTCGACGAGGTGTTCGTAGTACAGCCCGGACCCGTCTTGATTGCAGATCAGGGTCGCACCACAGGGATCAGGGTGTTCGTTGGCAAAACCCAGTCCCTGCGACCAGCTCTGGCCCGAAAAGATGATCCGGCGCCCATCGGGTGAGTACCGTGGCAGCCTGGGTTGGGCCCCCGCGCGCACCGTCGACACGATGAGCGTCTTGCCCGACCCGTCGGGGTTGATCGTGTAAAGCCCGTGGTCGCCGATTGCGTTGGTGCTCTGCGTGAAGACGATTTTGCTCCCGTCGGGCGACCAATCCGGCTCCCGGCAATAACCGCCGGGCACCTCGACCAGGGCTCGTTTCCCGCTTCCATCGGCATTGACGACGTAAATGAAGTGCTCGATCACCGATTTTCCCGCCGCATTGGTGCGGGTCTCGTAGACGAGCTGCGAACCGTCGGCCGACCAGCGAGGATTTCTCGCAACCGCGTCCTGCACGATCCACTGAACATCCGACCCATCCGGATTCATCGTGTAAATGCCGCTGAGAAGCCCGACCGTGCGGGGATCGGCATTGCGTCCTGACACAAATGCGATCCGAGTTCCGTCCCGTGAGAACGCGGGCTGATAGTCGATACCCGGTCGATTCGTGATGTTGACGGGCTTGGTCTTGCCCTCCTCGAACACGTAGATGTCTCGCTCGTTGCCAAGGCTGGTGAAGGCGAGGCCCGCAAATCCGACGCCCGGTTTCTTGGGCCCGGTCGGGACCTGCGGGTTCTCGCCTGCCGGGATCTCAAGTGGTCCGTTGGCTACTCCAGCTACGGTCAGGCTGGAGACGATGTGGTGGAAGGCCTGGCGAGACGCCGCTTCGTCCTCGCGCGCGTTGCAGCGCATCATCAGCGCGTAATAGTCTTCTCCGTCCTTTACGTAAACGTGCAGGCAGCGAAACCGGGTGTTGAAATCGACGACCTCGAGTTCGCGCATGACCCACTCGCCGGGTTTGCGCGCGAGTTTGCGCTCCGAAATCAGGGTGAGTGAAGCGAGTTTCCGTTGCGTGCGGTAATTCTCCTCGACGGCCGACGCGTAGGCGGCTAGTGATCCGGCATCCTGTTCGAACAACAATCCACCGTCGATCGAAACCGCGACTCCGGTGCCCTGCCTGAACTGACAGATGGTCCCCAACAACGCGCGGTCCAAGTCGTCGAGATTGAGGACGAGCGGCAGTTGCGCGGTCGACGCGAGTTTGAGTCCGATGTTTTCGTCGGTGAATCCCGCGGCCGACACGGTCGGCTGGGCTCGGACGGAAACGGAGAGGAGACACGAAAGCAGGACGAAGGCGATCCCGGTGGGCATTCTCATCGTTGCTCCGAAGGCGGCGTGTGACCTCGCTCGCGACACTCGACCACAGACCGGGAGCGCCCATGGCGAGGGCGGTATTGGCCCCGGATCAGGGCGCAGTCTAACCCGAGGGGGTCGTTCCGGGCCCGGCTCCACTTCCATGGAGACACCCCTCCCAACGCACTCCGGGAGGGTGATCGTCGCCCTTGCGACCGGCACGACCCGACGGATCGAATCCTCTAAATTGAAGGGGATAATCAAAAGCTCACCGTGAAAAGTCGAAGTTCAACATCGAGATTTCACGGCATGATGGACGGGCTCTGAGGACAGAAACTGAAGGCGTGCCTCGGGGATTTCCTGAATTGGTCACCGGTCACCCTCCTTTGAGAACCCATGCCGTGCGGCAAGACGACGCTGACCGCGAAGAACATGTTCGTAGCTAGATGCCGCACGCCATTGGCTGTCTCGGGTCCGCTTTCGACCTGTTCGGACTCTCAGACTGCACACCGTCTACCCCGGAACCCTCGCCTATCGAACCGGGCTACGTATCCAGGTCACCCCGGTGACCGCGTTGCGTAAAGTCCTGCAAGAGCGCTGAGCGACGACGAAAATCCTCCCGCTCAGCCGGACGTTGGCGCTCGGGATGAGGCCGCATGGGCGAGTTGAGCGGTCGGACTGGGAAATCGACTTGACTCAGGGCGGTTCGAGCGACCGGGATCGGAATCCCATGCCGCGGTGACGCTCCACGAGCGGCATTTTGTTTGTAACTCAGGGGGCCGTTCGATGCGGAGGCGAAGGTGTCGTTACCAGGCCGTCGGTGGCGCTTCGTGACGGTGATCTGGGCTACGACCTCTTGTCGCTGGCGGATCTGGTGATCCGCGTTCCCATGGGGGGTGGCACGCACGTCGGGAGGGAG
>CADEGH010000066.1 GCA_902826835.1 uncultured bacterium
GCTCGCACGTGTTCCTGTGCATGCTTGCGTACTACGTCGAGTGGAACATGAGGAAATCCCTTGCGCCTCTCCTCTTCGACGACGAAGCCCCGATGGAGCAGTCATCCCCAGTCGCTCAGGCGCAGCGCTCGCACGCTGCCCGCGAGAAGGCAGCAACGAAGAAGAACGCGGATGGCGTGCCCGTGGAGAGCTTCCAGAGCATGCTGCGAAATCTGGCCACACTTGCCCGCAACCGAGTCCGATCGAAGGGAACCGAGGCGGGAGAATTCGAGATGACCACGACTCCTACTGGATACCAGATGAACGCCTTGGAGCTCTTGGGTCTGGCGGGATCGCTGTAGCCAGACGACGCCGACGTGACGGGACTCGAAACCGAGATCCCGCAAGGAGTTACGTCGAGTCAACTCGGGGAAATTCGGGCTAACGGCATTGAGGAGGGGTGGCACCTTGACACGGGGCAGACCCGTTCTGGTAGGGTAAGGGACATGCAGGGAATACGAGATGCCCATAGGTCGGCGAATTCGGTGGAACTGCCCGTGCTCGAGGGCGCGCAGACCGTGCCGCGCGCTCTTGCGCGATGGAGCCCTTGGCAGCCCCGGCCGCGCCCGGATCCCCATCCGGAATTGCGAACGAACTTCGTAGACATGACAGTATTCTGCTCGACATCGTGTGTCGCGCTCGAACCCACTTCTTGGTTGCGAAAGGACCTTGTAACGATGAAAACCTCGAAAGCCCTTCAACTCCTGACGATGCTCATTGCTGTAGCACTACTTTGTGCGTCGACTTTTCTCAACGCCACGTACTCAGTAGGGACGGTTACCATCCAAACTTTGCTTACGTTGACAACATCCGCCCCCGGGTCGAATTTCACAATTCCTGCGGGATCGACAATTACCGTCTATGACTCAGAATGCAAGAAAATCGATCCACAGCCTCCTATGGCCGTCGAGCCAAGCCTTGGGACAGCGACGGGGAGTTGCAAAATACGTCTTGGGGAGGGGTACGTTTTTCCAACAGGAGGCAAAGTTATCATCAGCGTAATCAACACACCGGGTGACGAGGCCGTTCCTACTGGAGCTTTCGGAACGTAGTCGATGCAATGCGGGTGACTTGATTCGAAGAATGGAAGTGGATGGAGAGCGTGCCATGACATTTTCAGTGAAGGGGAGTTCGGCTGGGACCGCCAGTGCACGCTTGGGGCTCCTGGTGTCCTCCATGTGCTTTCTGTGTTCCTTGATAACTCTCTACTTGGTCGCATCTGTAAGATTCCAGGCAGCCACAGGCGATTCCTACGGGACAATTAGCAAGACGAATATCGACCAACCCGGCATCAGCCTGGCACCCTTACAATCGGATGTCACTCGGATACTTCTGGAACTTCGAAAGCTTCGAGAAGATCCTCCGTTCGCGACCCTGGCTTCCAAGGCTGAAGTCTCGGATGCATTGATTTCCGAGTTGGCATCGCGTGTGGTTTCCGAATTACGCAACACCGCAGCCGGTCCTTCTCCGGCTTTGGATATGCAACCAGAAGCCACATCTGTTGCCCCAGAGCGCCGCCGGGTCCTTTTGGAGATGGCAGGCCAGCCAAGTAAGGTGGTCACTCAGAAGCATTTCATGATGAGCATGAACGAGGTGCTCATGAGGTACGGTGGTCCCGATATCGTCGCCATTGCTGAAGGTAACCCGCAGTGGACATACACGATAGGATCTTATTCCGTAGTAATCACATTCTCGGGTAGCCGTGCCATGACGACCGACTACTACAAGATCAATTAGCTCGCGCCTATCCAGCTTACTCGCCTCCGTTTGGTTCAACCCATCAAATGACGGAATTTCCATGGAACTTCGGGTTTGCGTGGCTTGTGAATAAGAACGGACCCTACATTCCGCAGAATGATGCGAGATTTTGCTGGCTGAATTTCGATGAGTGCCGGTTTAGCGCCGCGGTGCAGCCGTCGCTTGACGCTGCCCGGGCGTAGCTGGAATGGCGTGGCAAGTTCGCGTCGAGCGGCGCGATGGGTGATAAGGGCGGCCATGGGAATCGCAAGTTTTTAAGATTCAGTTACGCGACCTACGACAGCTGCCTTGACATGACTCGAGTTTTTCACGACTTATGACTCATGGCCGTTCGTAAGTGATTTCGCGATTTCTCGGCGCCCTTGCGGCCGTGCCCGGGTTTGTCCGCCCAACTGTGTAACTGAGCAATCGGAAAGCACAGGACGGGGACAGTGTACCTGACGGTCTTGCGGTGCGAGGGTCGGGAGGAACAGCAAATTAAGCGCGCCCCCCAGTCAGACCACGACGAGCCGCGGGTCTCGATAGCGCTGAAGAGACCCACTCAGATTCGTCGTTTCTCAGGAGCTCCCGAGTCCAGACGGCATTGCGTATGTTGGTCTCTCGAGAGAACCCACTTCGTCGGCTACTCCGGCCGGCACCTCGCCGCCTGCCCGATGGACTCTCGATGCGCCGGCCAAACCCGCGTGGTTCTCTTCATCGACGGACATCCGTGGCGCCTCCTGCTCGCCCTCACCTCCGCCCGCAATGTCATCGTCCACGAGGCCCTCTCCGCTCCCTAGGCCACGACATCACCGCCGTCCCACATCGCCTGCAAGTCGTCGATCGCGGCACCTTCGGAGAACTCCTCTTCTCCGAAGCCTCCTGACTTCCATCGCTCCAGTGCGCATCCGGGAGCACTGGCCAATTCCCCCAATTTTCGTACCCCGCACCGGATCGAACACCGTGAGTCGACCACACCAATCACCGCGACACGAGCACGATCAGGAAATGTGACACACGACACAAGATCGCTGTAGCCAGGCGGCCTCGGGGCGATTACAAGCGGAGCAGAGTGTCCACACGGAGTTAATTCAAGTCCGCCCGGTGACCTTCGGATCAGGGGAGATTCAGGCTCGCGACGAGGTCGGTGGCGAAGAGGCTGCCGAGGCCGGGGGTGCCGACGCCGCCGCCGGTCCAGAGTGAGAGGGGCAGCATGTTCTGGAGATCGATGAAGGTCGAGACGATGACCGGGGGAGTTCCGGGGATGCTGAAGAGCTGGCCCGGCTGAGACGAGGTGGTGCCGACGCCGGTCACGATTTGTATCGGGCTGAGCACTGGGCTGCAGGTGAAGTTGTTCTGCACCACGCCGAGGTAGACCACGAGGGAGCGATTGCCGGGGAAGTTCGGGCCGGCCGTCCAGTTGCCAAGGGTGAGCGCGGCGAAACCGGTGGGCGCCAGCGGAGTGCCGCCGACGGGTACCGACTGGAAGGTCGTGGCGAAACCCGAGCAGAGAGCCTGCGCGGTCAGGTTCTGGTGGCGCCAGCGTCCGTTCACCATGGGGGCGCAGAAGCAGTTGGCCCCGGCAGTGGCGAGCACGCCGCCCGTCATGAAGTCGGTCTCACCGTGGCAGAAGTAGAAGAAGGGGCTCACGAAGAGCGTCGAGGCGCGCAGGCTGTCACCGCGGAGCACGCCCTGGGGTTCGGGAATCGGCGCAAACACGAAGGGCGCGGGCCCGACCAGGTGGTACGAGCGATTGACCGCGGCGAGCGCCGGGATCGGGCAGGTCGAAAAGAAGGCGTGTTGGAAGCAACCGGGGAGGTGCGAGAGGCTGATCGCCGCGCTCCAAGTTGGATTGGGGATGATCCCGTCGCAGGTGTAATCGATGTGTCCCACCATATGCGCGGGCTTGAGCCAAGGGGCGCCAACCGCGGTGGGAAGGCAGGGCCCGGCCGGGCATCCGGCGGTGCTCACGAACGGGATGTCGCCGTTGATGAGAAAGCGCCAGACATTGACGGCGGCGCCGGTGTTCGCGATCTCCTGCCAGGTGCGCACGTACTTCGCGAGGACGAAGGTGGTGACGGCCGGCGCGGTGCTCAAGCCCGTGATCGTGATCGGGATGATCGCGTAGTCGCACTCGAAGAACGAGGGCGCGCCGATGGCGACCGTGCATTGCGTCTGGAAGCTCGTGACGCAGTTGCTCAAGACCCCCCACTCGGCGGTCATGGTCAAGGCCGGGAAGTTGGGCAAGGTCACGGTCGGGATGACGCAGCAGCCCACTTGGAACCCGTCATCGACGGGTGGCGAACAAAATGACTGGGCGGATAGGGGTAGGGCGGTGGCCAGGGCGAGGGCGAGGACGGGAAGGAGGGACTTGCGCATGATGGTCTCCCGAAGCGGTATCGACGGCTCCCGAAACGGGGGCCACGACCATGGATGCGCGCAGAAGGTGGAAACGGAAGGGGATTCTGGATAATCCGCAGGGCGGGGCCCTGGCCCGGCGGATTCTCAGCTCAGGCCGAGGCGGCGCGCGAGGACTTGGCCCAGGCGGCGATACTGATCCAGATGGTTGTAGAGCTGGCAGGCCACCCGGACCAAACGCCCGTTCGCGAAAGCGTTGATGGGCACTTCGATGCGGTCCTCGAAGAGGAGCTGATCTTGGAGCGGGTCGGTGTCGAAGGCACTGGCAGGTGGTCCGGTGGGTGACGGAGGCAGGGGCACGGCGGCGAGGCTGCCGATCATGGAATCCGGGGCGGGCGGTGAGGCACGCAAGGCCTCCGCGAGGATTCTTCGGGCCTCGAGGGCCATGGTCCGGTTGCGCACGAGGATTTCCGGCCAACCACCCGGGACGAGGCTTTCCATGGTCCGGAGGGCGGTCGGCACACAGAGATAGGGAGTGGGGTCGTCGGTTCCGAGCCAGTCGAACTCGAGTCGGAAGCGAGAGAGCTTCGTGGTGGGGGCATTGGCCCCGTGACTGATCACGGACGGACGGATCCGGTCCTGCAAGTCCGGCCGCACCCAGAGGAACGCGGAGCCCTTCGGCGCGCAGATCCACTTGTGGCAGTTGCCGGTGTAGAAGCTGGCGCCGAGCCGCGCGACCTCGAGCTCGATCATCCCCGGGGCGTGGGCGCCGTCCACCAACACGGGAATGCCCCGTCCCTCGACGGCGGGCACGATGTTCGCGACCGGAAGCACGAGGCCAGTCGGGCTCGTGACATGGTCGAGCAGAAGAAACCGCGTTCGGCTGGTGATGGCGCCGAGTACGTCGGCGGTGACTTCGTCTTCGTGCCGCAAAGGAAAGGGGAGTTTCACCACCTTCACGTGGGCCCCGCTGCGCTCCGCCACGCGCACCATCGCGTTGCGGCAAGCGTTGTAGACGTGATCGGTGGTGAGGATCTCGTCGCCCGCCTTGAACTCCCATGACTGGAGCACGGCGTTGACTCCGGTAGTGGCGTTGGCCACCCACGCGAGATCCTCGGCATCCACGGACAAAAACTCGGCAAGGGCAACCCGGGCGGTCAGGAGACGGTCCGGAAGTTCGCGCGCGAGGAACCGGACCGGCTCACTCTCCATCTCGGCGCGCAGTCGACTCTGCTCCTCGAGCACCGCCCGCGGGCACGCGCCGAACGACCCATGGTTCAGGAAGGTCACGCTCTGGTCCAGGGCCCAGTGGTTGGCGTACGGTGAGCTCATGGGCGAGAGAATAGCCAGGGAGCTCGCGGACGCGAAGCCGCGGCGGCCGACGGAGAAAAACCACCGCATTTCTTGACGGCTTTTGCGAGCCATGTCGTTCCTCATGATGTGCCGATGGCGATCGTGCTCCTTCGGGCCGATACGACGGCCTCGGCGCTTGGGAGTCGTCTCATGTCTCGAATCGGGATTGCCCTCATCGGACTGGTGGGAGGCCTTTGGGCCCAGCCGGTCGAGATTCGCCGGCAGGACATCGACGCCGACGTGCTATTGCAGCTTTCGAATGTGAAGCAACCCTGGAAGATCGCGAGCACCATCAAGGTGCTGGACTTCAACGCCGAAAGGGTTTCCCTGGATCGCAAGAGTCTGGGGGTTCGCAAGCTCCCGGACTCGGGGCCCAATCGACTGATCAAGGGCGACGACCTGGTCCTTCCCTTCCAGTTTCTGAGAGCGAATCCCGGGGCGACGGTCGCGTCGAATAAGCTGACACTCTTCACGCTTCGCATCGCAAAAGGCGGGACGTTCACTCCCAGTCCGAGCGGTGGGTACCGCTACAAATTGCAGGCGATTCTCGATCCGAAGCCTAATACGGACGACGTAGAGTTGCCGACCAACGTCGAAGCGCCCGTGCAAGTGAGGGGAGGCCGCGCTGAACCGGGCCTGTTGGTTTTCGACAAGCTCAAGAAGTTTGAGGTCGCCGAGCTGACGGTGATTTCCCCGGACGCGGAAGTGGAAGTCACCGTGTCCGTCTCCGGAGCGGACGACGCGAAGTTCTTGGTCCCGGTGTTTCGGGCCACCCCCAATCTCACGGTGTCTCCGGCCGAAGTCTTGGGCTTCGGGCTCGGGACCGCCACGATTCGAATCAGTGGCGAAGGCTTGGCGGGAAAGACCGTCGCTCTGGCGGCGAGTCAAGGCAGCTTGGAGCCGTCGAGCGTGGTCTTGGATTCATCGGGGAACGGGACCGTTCTCTTTCGATCTGCGGGTCGTGGTCGAGCCACCGTGAGCATTGCCTCGCGAGACCTGAATCGTCAAGAAATCTCCCTCGGGTTGCGCTCCCCGTGGATCTTCGTGCTGTGGGCACTCGCCGGCGGGTTCCTCATGACCTCCGTGCGGCTCTTGAAGTTGGGAAATCCCTTCCGTCTCCGACCCTTTCCATGGTGGCTCGGGGCCCACGCCATCCTCTCCGGTCTCCTGGGCGCGATCCTCTGGGCCGTCGGCCTCAAAGTCCTGACCGTCGACTGGTCTCCCGCCTGGAGCGAAGCCGCCGCCTTCGTCGTGAGCGCCCTGACCGTCCCCATCATCTCCCTCACCCAGCGCAAGCGGCCCTGATCGCGGCCTCTGGAAGGGGTGTCTGAATCGAGTTCTGTCCGAACCCTCGTGCCCACCGCCCCGATCCCGCGGTTTCTCATGGCCGCCAACAAGGAACCGAGTGCTCCGAAGGTGTCCACTCGCCGGGTCGGTGCGGATGTCGGCGTCCTCGGCCATAATTACTTCGTTAAGGTTCACAGTTGTGCTGACGATAACCCACGACCCGAGGCGCGCGCTAGATCACGAAGGGTGTATGATGTGGTACGCGTCCGGGGAGGAGACAGACCTCGGTCGTGCTGTAGTCCGCGGCGAAGATGGTAGACGTATGAGCCTTCAAGAAGGTCTTGCGATAGGTGCACTTGCATCGCTCTGGAGCAGGATCAGTTCCGTTCACGCGGAGGATGTTGCGCGCGGTATTCGGAGCCACGGTGTGGCCAGAGTTTACCTGGGCACCTTGGATTCTGGCATAGCCCCAAATGGGGTGCTCCGTGTCAAACGGGACGACGTGGCTGGTCATCGCTATCACCTCGGAGGCGTTGCCATGACGGCCGGGGGGAATTGTCCACTTCTTTGCCACCAGCTGCCGGTGCCACGACAGGATGGTATCCTGGGTAACCAGGGTGGCGACGTCGGCGAGCGAGGCTCGTCCCAAGGCCTGGCGTCGTATCTCCAGTCGCTGCCGTTCCGAGAACCGGAGTCCGTTCTTGCCGAGCATCTCCCGCAGAACACGGGTGTTCTCTCGCAGGTAGTCGACGGATTCCTGTTGGTGCCGGTGCAGCCATCCTGCGAATATCAGGAGCTGGAGCTATGCGAGGAAGGTAGGCGACTTCATTGCGTTGGGAGCCTATCTTGGGGCGAACGCAACTGCCGGCGGGATAAGGCGTTCAAGCAGTTCCGCCAGTCGGCATGGGGGGATATCGGATACCTGGTTCGAAAATATCGACAGCAGGACATCACGAAATGTGGGTAATCATGCTCGACGGCTCATCGTCGATGGCCGGTCCATTCTCTAATACAGACCATTTCCAATCGGGGCTCGCAGGTATCAGTAGGCAGCAGACACGTTATCGAGCGGCTTGCGACGCGATCGCCCGCCATTCACGACTTCTCGACAATACCCAAAGAGTCACAGTTTACAAGTTTTCGACAACCGCGACACTACTAGGGAGTTTCGCATGTGGCGAGACGACCAAAATCATTGCCGCCGTTGAGGTAGAGCAACCAGACGGTGGGACCGACGTTGCCGAGGCAATTCGATCCGGTGTTGTTGCCCTCCAGAGCAAAGGTGACCGACGCTTACTAATCATAACGGATTGCGAGACTGACCCTGACGAGGCGGAGTCGGCAGCGATGGCCGCCGCAAGTGCTGGAATACTAATATTTGTTATTATAATAGATCCATCCAAAGAAGCGGAGCGGCTTGCGGAGAAAATTGCCGGAAAAAATGTTCAGTTTGTAACGTCTGCGAACCAACTAGACGAAGCCATTTTGAATGTGAGCGCAAAGTCCGCAGAGATCCGCTCCAAAATCGAAAGTTCTCTCGGCCAAGCACTTGCAGAAAGCCGCACCTTAACTTCTTCAAAAAGCGACACCGCGAGGCCTACATTCTTGCTCGGAGCCTTGATGGCTTTAGTCAAGCTTCCGTTTCTAATCGCGGCCAAAGCGGGTAGATTGGCCGGTGGCTTTGTCGACAGGCTATGCGACCGCGAAACTGGCACGGAAAGCGACGAAGGAGTGCGTTTTAGCACCACATGGCGTAGCGACATAGCGCATAAAAGTTCAAACCCAATTATAGTAGCTGCACATTCAACTCATTTCGACCCAGACTTGCTTAGTAAGCTACTGAGAGACCTCACCGCCGGCCAAAAACCTAGCGCTGCTGCCCAATCAGATCAAGGTTCCTCGCGCATCGATGCGGGGACGAGCCTGCTGTTCGAAGTTGAGGAGACGAAAGATCTCGACGTGCTTCCACCGTCCCAACTCGTGATTTGGAGCCCGCCCCTGCAAGTCGCAGTGTTTTGGGCTTCAATACGCAAACGTAGCAATAGCACAGCCGGGCTCAGCCCTGCTGCGACTTTTCGCATTGCCGCCGACGGCGTCGTTGTCGCACGTTTGCGTGTATCCCTTGCCGTCACCGAGCGTAATTGCGGTGATTCGTCGTACCAGACGTCTACTGATTATCTGCCTACTACTATTTTTGCATCATATGCACGGGAAGACTTGAGCATCGTTCGCTATTATTCAAGAATATGGCACGATACAGGCGTAACCTACTTTCTTGACGTCGAATCTCTGAGGTCCGGTGAATACTGGCAGGAAAAGCTGTATTCCGCAATTGAACGAAGCGATTTGTTTCAACTCTTCTGGTCTCACAATGCGTCGATTTCGGAGTGGGTTCGACGCGAATGGACAGCGGCTTTGGCTATTGAGCAACAAGATCGCTCACACTTCATTCGCCTGCTTTCCTGGGAAAATCCGCCCCCGCCACTGCCTCCGGAGATTAGCCATATGCACCTGGCGCAATCAAGCCTATTCTCGCCTTTAGTCACAACGATCGACGAAGAACTCATCGACACAGCCGACAGGGACGCCAATGTAATCAGTGCGCGAGATCTAGAGAATGATGGCTTATCAAAACACGTTGCCTCACCCATTATCGAGAGGAAGTCGACTGAACCAGAGTCTACACAACCGGCACCAAGCGCCGGGTGTTCTCTGAATGTGCAAGCTGATGCCATTAATGCGTCAGCAAAAACTCTGGCTTCGCTCGTTATGCGAATAACCCATGAAAGTGACTTGCCAGCACTGCTTAAGGGTTTTAGAGAGGCATGCCAAGAGTGCATTCGTTTCATGACATCTTCAGTGGTGCCAGGGAGTATTACTAACCAAGAGATTCTTGGCATCATGACAGCACGGAATGGAATCAGTGGAGCGCTTGATCATTCAGCAAAAATTAAAAGTCTGTTGACGCTTGACGAAGAAATGCGATATGGAGGACGTTCGCTCTCGCTAGAGGAGACCGCTCAAGCCGTAATGATGGTGAGGGCGCTATCGGGGCTACTATTCGAACCTCTTGTTGCCGGAGAAAAGTCGTCTCCGCACGGTGGAACCACGGAAAGCTGTTGAGCAGCCAATGCTCTTGGTTGTCGACGGCTTCCCAAAAGCGCGGAAGAGCGGTGCGCAAGCCCGCGCAGTGCGACGGGTGTTGGCGGCTGCGAGAAAGCGCGTGATTCTGGCGGTTTCGACGCGCTTTGGAGGTGGGCGTGTCGACGGTTTCTCAAAAGCGCGGAAAAGCGGTGCGCAAGCCCGCGGGTAGGGTGTGTCCGCCCAACTGTGTAACTGACTCAACGGATGACAACCTTTGCAATCTGTGGCACCTGCGCCCGTCCGACCATGATGCAATTCGAAGAGTCCGAGCCACGAATGTTCGGCTGACGCGAGCCTATGGACTGCGAGTGCTCATCGAGGAGTTTTGGAAGCTTCAAACGGAGGACCGAGGTCGGACTATCTTAATGAACGAGACCAAAGCTGGGCTGCGCTCTCGATTGCTGCTCGGAAATAAGACTGTGAGCGGCGGATCATGTCAGGAGAGCTGTAATATTCTGGCGTTTGATGTTCTCGGCATCGCACCATGCTATGGCTTGGCAAGAAAGCCACTGGCTCGGGTTGCATGCGGACACATACCCAACGCTTGTGTCAGTGAGTCACCGACGCGGTCCTCGCTTCCGTCGTTCTCCTCCACGGCTCCGTCCTTCATCGTTACGGCGGCGCATGATTTCCGCCAGGATTTCCCGAACCCTTGAAGTGCTCTTTTCGATTTCAGCGACAACGGCCTGACCTTCATGAGCGAGGTCGCCGTCGCTGCCGTCGAAGAGACCGCCTTGGGACGTGGACGACTTCGGTCCGCGCCCACTTGAAAGGAAAGCTCCTGCGACAGACTGCGCCTCCCTGATGGGCCACTTCACCAGAGCCGGAACACCAGGTAGGAGTTCAACGGCCATGTGGTTCTGGCTGGCGGTCCTGAACTCCACCGGCACTTCTCTGTCGAGGCACACTTCCAACTCGTGGACGGAAAGGTCATACTTGGGGCGAGAGACAATGGGATCAGGGGCCAGCAAGTCTCGCGCGATGCGGCGCCCTAAACAGTTTCCGACCTGCTTTACCTCCGACTGGGGGTGCAGTCCAGCACAGAGTCCATACCAGATAGCCGCCATAGGCCGCACTTGCAGGTACGATGCAATTAGGTCGAGATGTTCAAGGCTGCCCGGACCAATCTGGTCCGCCATGAACCCGGTTAAGAAAGAAGCCGTCATAGGCTCCAAATCGGTACTGCCGCGGATGACGCGCTCGAAGGTGCGCACCCTCTGCTCACGGGGGCCCCGCATTTCTTCGCATACTTCGCCGCTCGTATTTGCCAACAGCGACCAACTCCTCGTCACTTCACCTTGATGATAGAGCTCGCAGCAAGCCTCCCGGATGAACGAGGAGACCTCCACTTGCTTCGACAGTGCTGAAACCCCTCCGAGGAAGGCGATAATGCTAATTGCTGTCTGAATCATTTCATCGCTAACCTTGCGCACTGGCTGTCGAGTGAGTTTTCTCGCCAGCGCCCAGGAGTCGGCCATCGCTCTGATGCATTCAGCATTTCGGAATCCAAGTGCCCACGCACGGGCAAACGTGAACGAGTATGTGCTCTCGCATGGCAACAGCGAGAGCGCAGCGAGCGATACTTGATTACTTGCGGAATGGGCCAGTGTTTCGCCGAGGATTAAACCGATGAACGCGTTCTCAAGCCGACCAAGGGTCGGTTCCTGGGGCCGAATCGCATGAGAAAGATAATTGCGTGATATTACTTTGAAAAACCCTGTGAAAGGACGAAACCCACCGACAACCGTCGAAGCCCAAGCAAGGAACTCCCGCATAATTTTCGGATTGACTACAAGTACCTGCGGCAAGCCCTTCTCTTCGTCCATACAAATAGAGCCACCATCGGGACGTGGGTCGTTCGCCCAAAGCAGAAGCAGCTCCGCATCGAATTGACTCGGCGTATAGGAGGCATTTAGCTCGCGTACATCTCGCAGTGCTACCTGCTGCCCACCGAAAATGTCCAGTAGTTTTCTCTGATCTGCCAGTAGTGCCCAAGTCACATCAGACCCTCGCCGTCTTCATCGTCGCTACCCAATATGCTATCCAACCCCGCCACTTTCGTACTCGAATTGAGTTGCGAAACAGCTCCTTCCAGATATCCTGGCAAGTCATCGTGATGATAGATCGTGAGGGAAGTCTTGGCACGCGTCACTCCCATGAATGCGAGTTTTCGCTGCATTTGGAAATTCTTCAAACCTTCTGCTGCTAACATATGGACGGCTCGAAACTCCAAACCCTTTGCGCTGTGAAGGGCGGATACACAAATACGCTTGCCAGGCTCAAATACCTGGTAGCCTCCGTCAAACCTCTGAGCAATAACACTCGGACTCAATGGTGATGCGCGAAGCCGCGTAACAACCTCGTCCGTATCGTCTCCGCGGGGACACACGACACCAATCATGTCACCCGGATATGCTCTCAACTGGGTTTCCAGCCTGGCTATGAGCTCCGTGCACTGGTCTGCGAGCGGCCGAGACGGGATAATGTCGACGGACGATGGAAGGCTGCTTTCGTCGTACTTTGATGTTTCAATGAGAGATAGTGGCGCGGGCAATTTTGCTAGTCCGTCAGCAACACCGCATATTTTCTTCCCATTACGGTAATGGTATGTAAGCGTCACAGTACTCATCGAATTTTCAAGGTTCGAAACCGCATCTTGGCCAGTATAGATTTTTTGGCGCCCATCGGCCACGCCAAAGAACCGTTCTCCCAGCGCCCGCAATACATTCATCTCGCCTGGCAGGAAGTCTTGGGCCTCGTCTACGAGAACACAAGAGTACTCGTTATCTAACTGTCCAGCATCGAGCTGGGCATGCAGAGCATCGATCAAGCCGATTCGTGCTTTGTCGAAGTCTTGCGATAGCGTTACGGAGGCGCCGTTTCGGTAGATCAGATCGCGGGCCAGTTTCCTAAAGGTGACGATCTTGCTAGCTACAACCCCGTACCCCGCAGCTCCTGATTTAATGAACTCTTGAAGTGTACGAGTGTGGACGACGACTATGACGTTCGGTTGGTTTGAGCCAATCAACTGTTTTGCGCGGAGCAAGAGGAGGTTTGTCTTACCCGATCCGGGCGGCCCCTTGATAAGATGGTCCTCCTCTATGGAGAGAGTAAGAACCCGCTTTTGATCCTCATCGAGATGCTTCTGTTTTACCCACCAAGTACCATTCATAGAGTCGGTCTCACCTTCCGAGTGTCCGATTCTTGGCGATCATGTATTTCGCGTAGGTTGTCATCCTGTCGATCCAGTAGAGGGCCTCCTCCAGCGCAATTTCGGTTGATGTTGATTGACCATGTCGCACGTCTGGGTACTCCCTGTGGAGGTGGTCCCAGATGGTTAGTCCATCTTTCACAATCAGGTCTGGGCCCCAAACGCCCTCCTGTCGAAGTTTCTTGGTCGCGACTTTCAGGTCGCATTGCCGAGCGAGCGTCTTCACAAGCCCCTCGAGTGCCGACATGACGTCCCTAACGGCATCCTTGCGCGATCGCGGCTCGGCAGAATTGAGGAGGTGTGCTCTTGCCTGTGTGAGGTGCTCGAGTAACAGCGGAGAACTGCCGCCTAACGCCTGCATCGCATTGTCTATGGAAGCGATGCCAGCGTCCGCTTCGGACCGCGCCTCCCAGCGCAGGGCACTTGAGGCAAGAACCCCACTGAGCGTGTACCCAAAGTTTCTCGCCGCAAACACCTCGTTAAGTTCTTGCACCAACTCTTCACCCGCGGCATCGGAACTCGCTTGGCAAATCCGCTTCGTTGCATTGAGGACGCCGTCCATGAACTTTGGAAAAGCTGCGTCGGACAGCAGGCCGCAGGCCGCTCGGACTTCCGCACGGAGCGGGCCCACCTCCCAATTCTGCGTGGGGCCCTTTCCCGCCATAGCGAGAAGGTCGTCCGCAACCGCTCGGAGCAGCGTAGCCTCCTCGCCATGAGCCCCCACGGAGGCGGCGAGGACATCCGCCACAGCTTCGGTCATGCCGTGGGGAACGGTCTTCCGGTAACAGTCCGCGTCGCTGTATTTCTCGTGGTTCTTGTGCTGCAGTTCGAATCGTCCCATGGGTTTAGGCCTCCGCGCGAATCAATGACCCAAGGTTCGGACGAGGACGGTAACAACTAAGGAACTCCGAACTCCAGCTGGAGGGCTGAGGGCACTTGTATGGTAGCGAGAAATCGCGTTTAGACGTCTTCGGTAAAGCGCGGAAGTGTGGTGTGCAAGCGGGGTCGCGCACGGAGTCCCGTGTGGAGGCAGGCGTGGTGCGCTCAGTGGGTCCCCTGGGTGCCAACGATCGTGGGGCAGTTTCCCGCTCAGAGCCTGGTGTGGTTGGAGAAGGGCTCACTCCGGACTGCTATCGAAATGCCTGAGAGGCCATGGGGGAGCGTGGCGCGCGATTCGGTGGGAGCGCGGAGCTGGTGGGGCGGCGGGAGAAGACTACGGGGCGGGGGCGCCGGGGAGGGGGGAGACTGGGGGGATGGGGGCGATGAGCGAGAACGAAGTAGGAACGTGGGGGGCTTGGGGACGGC
>CADEGH010000067.1 GCA_902826835.1 uncultured bacterium
CGCAAGGAACGCCGCCTGAAGTCCTCGGCCAGAACACAACTCTTGAAAGTATCTCACCGCCGATCAAAAGCCGAGGTAGGCAGGACCTTGACTTCCGGACGGTCATGCGACTTTCAGTCTAAGTACGAGGCTTGGCTTTTTGTAACGATTTCCGGATTCTTGGCCTGGGCATCATGGCCGAAGGAAACACGCTCCGGATAGGCCCCTTCTCACGGGCGGGTCGTGTCGGCCTCGGAATTCCCTGCTCTCGTACCGAGGAGCCGGGCCGCAGGGTGATCGCTACGGGATCATCCCCGGAACCTCCGGCTCCATGGAGCACACTGCAACTGCCCTGGCGCAGGGGGGTGCCGACGCCGGGTGGGCTTCGCGTTCCTGTTCTCGATGTCCGTCGTGTTCCTTACTTGACCGGTGGTCCCACCTTTGGGGAGCCGCTCGCTGTCGTTGTGAATTCCACCACATATTGAAGCGCAGTCGTCTTGCCGCTGTCAAGGCTCACGCTAACCAGATATCTCTGTCCAGGCTGCACTTTCACATTCGCTGGCTTGAAGACTATGCAGTGGTCTAGCCCATAGGTAGAAGCGGGTTTCCACGCTTTCTCTGGTGGTGATTCCTTGAGAGGCGGAAGGTAACGCTCATCAACCTCGACGACACGCACATGCGGTGGTTCTTTGTATGGCCAAGTTTCAGTTGTGAAGCTGATGCTCCATGCCCAGTGCTGACGGAAAAACTCAACTGGAACGTATCCCGCCGGAGGCCACGATACTGTCATCAGATCGCCTGGCACGGACCCACTCTTGTCATGGGCCCACATTGCCGAATAGTCCTTGCAATCACCAAAGCCGACACGCTGAAGGGGTGGATTGAGGCACCATCGTCGGTGCCCAATATCATGGACGTTCGTGGAGTCGGAATCGTCCATGTATCCATCCACGGACAAAGGAATGGATCCTATTTGATGGAGGTTGCTGCTCTTCGCCCCCTTGCGCCCCAGAGCATATCTCGCTGGGTCCATGCCTCCCGGATTGGGGGGTTCGTGGGTCAGGTGGCCAAGCTTTTCCAGGACTTCTGAAGCTGCGTCGCAAGCGTCGTTGAACGATGGGTCGAGGTCTAGACTTCTCCATGGTAGGCCTGCCAAGTAGCGATAAGCACGTAGCCTCCGAAGACCCTCCAAGCGAGACTCGAACTTGGGATCCCCCGAAGACGAGGTCGAAGACCCTGAAGCCAGAATATTTCTCAGTTGAGCCAATTGCTCGACGCTTGATACTGGAAACGCGACGCCGCCATCGAGTTCGAGTAGTTGACCGTCTTTCCAGCGCTGGGTCAGGACTACCTTACCGGCCGCATTGAGTTTGGCTTCTCCGTCGAGAGCTCCGGCCTTCCACTGAGCTACCCACACTCTATCACCGCCTGGCCAATACTCTTCACACACCCCTTCAAGACGACCAGACCGGTACTTGGCGACACGCTGTTTGGATCCATCCGGGTAGAAGCTCTGAAACTGGCCCTCTATCTTTCCTTTGCGATAAAGCGCCAATGCCACTCGGTTGCCATTCTCATGAAACTCCAAGTAATTGCCTTGGAGCTGGCCAGCAATGTACTCGGTAGATACGTGGCGTTGCCCGGTGGAAAAAAATGTCTAAAAGCGGCCATGCAGTTGATCCTCGACATAGTTTGCTCGCTTGAGTATCTTCCCGTCCTGGGAGAACTCAGTATACCGGCCGGACTTGCGGCCCGATGAGTCAACCTGGAATATCAGCTTCGGATTGCCGCTCTCCCAAAGTTCGACTCTCTCTTCCCGCTGACAATGCGCGGAGCGCAAGGCCGCGAAACTCACCGCTACAAGTACAATATATTGAACTGTTGACACTCGTCAGCGACCTCCTCCAGAATCCGTGTCCTGTCTTGGACAGGACTTCGCATTCAGGGATGGCGATTCGGGCACGACCTCGGGAGCGGCGGACGATCCAGAAGGACTCCACGGCGTGGACGATCGCATCACGTTCAGCAACCTGCGGTTTCTCGTGGGACTTCGCGCCCCGCCCCACATTGGAGCGCAGAGTGCCCGCGAACCCCGACCGCCGGCCAGCGTACCAGAAGGGCGTGATCGCCGGTCAACGCATCCTCGGCGCGCATCCCCCCCGGCCCTGGCTGAACCCCGCGTGACCGTAGGCCCCACGACGTTCGGATCGAGCGGAATTTCACGACCTTGCACCAGAGATTCTCCGCGAGTTCGATCGGGGTCCAGGTACCCGCGGTTCGCACCCGAGTGGCGAGTCCGTCCGACCGCCGCCACGGCTCAGAGCTTCGCCCTCGCCGCGCCCTCTCCCCCGCCTGGGCCAGTGCTTGGACGGTCACGCCACGGGGGCTCGGGTTCGATCGTGGGCCGCAGTACCGACTGAAGCCCATCAGTCGGCGAATGGCTTTCGCGGCGAACTCCCGCCTTGCTCTTACGAGGTGAGTCCCTCTCGAGTCCGCAGGCGAGCAGTTTCTGACGCGAGGGCGACCCTTCCCTCGATAGACCGAACTCGGAATAGGGGTATTCCTCACGACCGTAAGCGCCCAGGAGTCGACTCGCTGGCCACGGTGGGGCAGCGGGGCTATGGTCCCCATGCGCGATCGAACCAGTCAATCCGCGGAGGCAGAACATGGAAAAGCACGAGCTTGTTGGCCGATCCGGGTCCCCCCGGCTGTCGCGACGGCGTCCCTGGCTCCTTGTCGCATGGGGATTGCTCGCTGCCTGCTCGGCAACCGACCCGGTAGATTCCACTGCAGGCACGATCGAGGTCCCACCCCCTTCCGGAAGTGCTGCCGTCGATCTCGCGAACTTGCGCGCCGCGTTGGTCGCCGCGATGCCGGGCAGCACGGTTGCGTTCGGACCCGGCACGTACCGGATCGGGAATTCCGGATTGGAACTCACCACCGACGACGTCACCCTTCGAGGCCATAGCAAGGGCACGGTGCTGCAGGGCTGTGATCCAGCACAAGTGGCGTCGATGACCGAGGAGTTCTTCTTCGGGCAGTGCCGGGGGATCATTCTCGTTGGCGCCCGACAACGCGTGCGCGACCTGACGTTCGAAGGCTTCAGCGCCGCCCTGGCCATAGGTGGCTCGACGCCAGCGGACGCTGAAGTTCTCACGCCCAATCGGCACGGTGGCCACCTCATCGAGGGCAACACGCTGCGCAATTGCGTCACGGTCGAGATCTGGAACGAAGCCGACGCGCCCGTGGTCGTGCGCGGCAATCGCTTCCGCAATACCTACCACGCCGCAGCGATGCTCGGCCGCAACCTGCACTTCATCGACAACGACGTCTCGGCGCCCGAGCCTGCACTCGTGCCGTTCGGTTGGCCCAGCCTCGCGGTCGGCCTGCGGCCGATCCCAGGTGTACCTTGTACCGGCAACCGAATCGAGCGAAACCGCATCGAGGGGCACACTGATGGCGTCGCGATCGGCGTGCTGCCGCCCGACGGGCCGGGCGCAGTGCTGACCGGCAACCGCGTCTGCGACAACGACATCGTCATGCGGGATGTGGTGCACTCGCGAGACGGCGGCGAGGCTCTCGCTGGTAAGCCGGCGATCGGGGTCGCAATCCGGTTGATGAACTACCAGGAAGCGATGGCCATCGGCGCACTGGACCTCGGAATGCCTACCCCCGAGGGAGGATGGCCCGAGGCTTGCCGTTCGGCTGCCGTGCGCGGCAACGTCGTAGCCGACAACCGAATCATCGGCAGCAAGGGCGTCGCGATCGAGGTCTTCTACTCGGACGGTAACGAGGTGGTGCGGAACACGATCGGCCCGGTCGCCGCCCTGACGGAAGAGGAGCGCCTCGCCTTGGGCGCGGGCCGCACCTTTGGCATCGGACCCGGGGCGTGGTTCCTGACCAGAGCGTGGCAGGCGAACGGCACTGCGATCTGGATCTCCCCCGGAAGCGACGGGAACACCGTGGCGGGGAACCAGACTGCCGGCAATCCGTAGCCGAACCGCCCGGGATTGGAGTCTGCGTGCGCCGGGTGGCTCGGCCTATGGTCGGTCCGAACCGAGGTCGCACCGACTTGCGCTGGTAATGCAGAGGCGCAGGTTGGGAGTCGATTTCCTCCGCACAACGGGGTCGGTCACCTCAATCCTGCGATATTCCAGGTCGTTCGGCCAACGAACGGTCGCGGGGTAGGACGGGACTTGCACTGCCACTGGGCGCGAGACTCCGAAGACTCTGACGAACGCGAGCTTGAACTCGGCGGTGAAGCGGCGTCGGGCGGGACTAGCATCGACTTCGGTGTCCGGCCCGGCCGGCGTGGATCTGTTTAAGTCCGGCGGTGCCACTGCGGGACCGGGTCTCGGTCTCGAACTGGGATCTTTGGATGGCATAGATCGTGGCAGCCTCTTTGCCCACCGCACGAAACTCTGCCCAGCGGATTGTCCTTCGATCGTTGGCAACCAGGGGTGCGGGACATTCGCTCCAGGGCGCCCGGGTCGTGCGGAGAAATTGTCTGGCCGGCAAAGACAGAAGAAACACCCTTCGTACACACCACACCGTCCGGGCGGCTCGACTGCTCACAGCGACTCTCTTCGAGCCCAAGTGAGGTAGTAGCCCTCGGGTGCACTCGGGTCGATGTATACACCTTGCAGAGTCACGGCAACGCCGATCGGCGGATTGGGCAAGATGAAGGAGAACGGAAGGTCGGTGCCGGCGGCATCGAAAGCCGTACCCGTAGACGGTCCGAAGAGACCAAGACCATCGACCACTGCCAGCCAGCTTCCTGGAGCTCCGGGAATGGGTCGCACGCCGAGAACCTGGTCCCCGATCGGCGTCGCGAAGGGATAAACCGGCGTCGGATTGATGGTGTCGACGATCAGCGTGTAGGGCTGCGCGGACGTGCCGCTGGCGAGCACGATGCCGCAGAAGTCACCCGGGGATGGGGCGATCGGTACGCGACCGATGGTTCCCTTGTTGCTCCCGCCGCTACCCACCCTGACGGCGAAGCTGTTCGAGGCGGCACCGATGGTCATGCCTGGATTCACGACGTTGAGAACGATGGCCCCGCGCTGCTGCAATTGAGGAAGAGTCGAACTCAGGGTGAAACGCACCTGTGTATCGTCTACGACAAGCGTGGATTTGGGCACGCCATCCACATAGACGACGGCACCGGGAAGAAAGTTCGATCCGAAGACGAAGAGAGATGCGGATGTCGAGGGCGCGAGGGGGATCGGAATGGCGGGTCCCGACACTCCCGTGATCTCGGGCCCGAGGACGTTCAGTGCCAAGGAGTTCGGCGAGAGCCCGCCCCCGGGCGCCGGGTTCTGGACGCGGATCGTCAGCGCCGGTCTCGGGATGGCGATCAGCGACGGAGGCAGCACGCCCTGGATCGTGAAAAGATCGAGGGTGGTGCTCGCAATCTGGACGCCGTCGACCAGGATCTTCGCATCACTCGCGAAGATTCCTCCCCCGATCGTGATGGTGGTTGGTCCGGATCCGGCAATCACTCCCTGGTTGAGCTGGGTCGGGCTGATTCCACTGAGCGTCGGTACAGGGTTGTGTACGGTCAACGGGACGCCGTTGCTCGTGCTTCCGGCCTGCCGAACCGTAACGGTGTAATCGCCGGCGCGCAGGAAGTTCGATGAGGACGCGGAGAGGGATATCCTAACTCCGAGCTGTGTCGAGTTGACGAACGAGGTCGGGCGGGGGCTTCCGTTGGTGTGCACGACACTGGCCGCCGTGAAGCCGCTGCCGTTGATGCAGATGTCGGCGGAAACGCCGGTGGGGAGCACGCAGGCCGTAGATCCACCGCAGGAAGTCCCGGTCCCACAGACGGTGATGTTGGAGATCGTCAGGTTCGGGACACCCGCGGAAACGTAGCCGAACTCGGTCTTGGAATCGGATGCACCCGACGTCGACGCCACGAGGGTCACGTCGTAGTTGCCCGGCGCTGCGTAGGTGTGAGTCGGATGCCGGACGGTCGAGGTCGTCCCGTCGCCGAAGTTCCAGGACCACGATGTCGGTTGGCCGACGGAAGTGTCCGTGAAGTTCACGGTGAGGGGTGCCGTCCCCGTTCTCGGCGAGGCAGTGAACGCCGTATCGAGCGGCGGGTTGACCACCACCGTCCGGGTCACCGATGAGAATTGTGGATTCACACCGTAGCCCCCGACAATAACGGTCGGGCTGAAGATGAATACGTAATCGGCGGAGACGACGTAGGTGCCCGGGCTCGAATAGGTGTGCGTCGGGAACTGGCTGTACGAATCCGTTCCGTCGCCGAAGTTCCAGTACATGGCTTCAACGTACGTCATCGGCGTGGTCGTGCCGAGAGAGAACGTCGTGGTCAAAGGAGCGACACCCGTCGAAGGGGTCGCGACGATGACACTATTGGCCAGATTGAGGGCCTGACTCTGCGCCGCCTCGTTCATCGCCAAGGTCAGGGTGGCGGCCAGCAGGATGACCAAGTGCGAACGCCGGATGGGCTTCGAGCTCACGCGTGCTCCTTGCGGGCGCGACGAAGTCGCGCCCTCCGTCGGGACTGGTGGGGGGAACCGTTGGCCGTGTCGTTCGGTCCGGCTGCTTTGCCGGAGTCACCGTGACGATTCGACGCGCCGCGAGTGTGCGTCACGTCGTCCAAAGAATCCAGAGAAATACCCTGAGGTCGCCCCCCCACCCCGCGGATTCAGCGGAATCCAACCGGGGGTTAGAGGACCTTTCCATAATCCGTGTGCGTCACGCCGGGCGACCTCTGGCACCGGCGGCCGGTGCCCTCGCCGACCGCGTTCGTCCGGCTTGCCTTCCGCGGGACGACCACGAGGTCGAGGGGTGGCTGCAGCCAACCCGAGTGCTGGGCCAGGGGGTCGTGGCGGTCGAGATGGGCGAGGGAAAAAAGAGAGACTCCCTCACCGAGCTTGACGTAAGCCCGGGAGGGGATCTTCTTGGCGGCGGTGAGAGTTTCGGAACGAGTGATGCAGCGGAACCAGCAACGCCTACAGACGCATCCGACAGGAAACAGGTCGACCTTCAGTGACTTTCGCGGGTTGCCGATATCGCAATTCTGCGCTATCGTTGCCATACATCCCTGCCACCGAAGTTCGCTGCTTCCAGGGTCGGCCCGGCCGGGCCCCCGTCCTGGAGTAGCTATTGGAGCTTCGCACCAAGGACCAATCGGCCTATGAGACGTGCCGAGCCCTCATCGGTCACCTCGAGGAGGATGGCCATGAACTGCGTCGGCCGACTGCCGACATCCTCCGCGACGGCATCCACGAGCTCCGCGCGATGAAAGGTCGCGTGAACTACCGGATCCTGAGTCTCTTTTCATGGCAAGAACGTTGCGTTGCTGGCACACGCCCTGACGAAAGAAGCGGAGGTTCCGAAATCCGCCATCCACCTCGCTGCCCTGAGAAAGCGCCCGTACACCGCCGCCCCCGATTCTCACACATTCACCCTGGATGCATCACCATGAAAGTGCCGCCACGCAAGAAAGTCACGAGTGCAGGCGCCATCCTCGACAAGATCGACGAGGGCCACGTCAATGTCCGAGCGCGCGTAAACGAGCAGACTCTGAACATGCGGGTCGCGGAGATGATCTACGCCGTGTGGTGCAAACGCTCGTACGTCCCCTCCCGCCAGCACTTACGTCGGCCTTGGGGTAGTCCTCGCAAGCCATGAAAGCACGCCCTCTCCCCGCCCAGTTCCTTGTCCTGGCCCTCGCGGGCTGGCTGAACAGGCACCAGCAGGATGGCATCGACGATCTGGGGAGGAGAACCGCATTTGCTGAGAGAAGCTCGGCTGGCACAGGCTCCGGTTCAAGAACCGGCAACAAACCAAGGCATCCTTCGGATCCACGGCTACTCGCCAGAGGGCAACCGTTCCCCGGTGTTCAGTGCCACGGTCGCATGGGTCGGCCCCAGCCGCGACGCGATCGGCGACCTAGCCCGGTGGCGGGATGGACCGGTGACTGGTCTCAAGGGTGACGACGTTGGATTGTGGGCACCCAGGGGGTTTCCGAGCAACAGGGTTCCGGGGTTCGGATGAAACCGGGGCATTCGAAGGTTTGAACCACACACGAACCACTTCGAAGCCGAGTCGTGGCAACTCTGGCGCCGAAGCCGGAAGCCCCAAACCCTGGCCTCAGCGCCTCGCACCACCACCCGATTAGGGCCCCCTCGACCCGGATGACGCAGCGAAGCTACACCCGAGCTTTTTGGGGCGGGCGGCTCTCACGATCGAATCTCTTCCGTCGCCCGCCGAGCCGTGAGATCGGGCCTTTCCTCTCTGCCAGCCCGTGGCCCTGACGATCGACGGGCATGCTCCAAGCGTCCCCGTCACAAACACCCTCACGGCCGAAGATCTCGATCGGGCGCAACGCGGCCCATCGCTTTAATCGGGTGCCGCGAATCCTCGCCTCCCTGTAGCCGCACTCCACCTATGATGGACTGCGGAGACCGCGCATGCTCTTCGCCCGAATCCCCGTTCTCGCTGCGATTCTGCTCCTCCCCGCCTTTCGACCGGCCCAAGTCGACACGAGCATTTGGGTCGCCACCCAAAACAACATCCATGAAGTGTCCCGCGACGGGACCCTCGCTCAGACTTACCCGGCCCCCTGCATCAGTTCGTTCTTCCCTTGCCGCTTTTCCGTCGCGCGCGACCGGTTGGGCCACGTCTTCATCGGACGCGAAGCCCCCGACTTCTCGAGCATCTCGGGGTCCGTGCAGGTCTATCGCAGCGGCGTGGGTCTCGTCTCGCAGACGTCTCTGCCGGCGAGCGACGTCATGGTCGATGGGCAAGAGCGCGTGTGGTTCGTTCGGCCCGCCACCGGCCTGACCATGGTCGTGGATAACATCACCGTCTACCGAACAATGCCTGGACTCGGGTTCTTCACGGGCTCCACCTTCGTGCAACACAACACTGGAGAACTCGCCCCGCACTCGGACGGCGGAGTCTGGCTCGCCGCGGGTTCCACGCTGCGGCGCATTTCCTCCAACATGGTGCAGGGCCCAGTCCTCGGCTTCCCCGGGCCGATCGAGAAAATCACCAGCGATCTCTCCGACCGCTTATGGGTCTGGCACGGAGGGCTCACTCTCGACCGAGTCGTGGACTTGGGAGGCGGGACCCTGGTGGTCGACCTATCGATCCCCTTTTCCGGCATCGAATCGATGCATATCGATCTGTGCGGTGTGTTGCACGTCCACGTGCAAGGCGGCATCTCCACCATTCACCGAATCGCGGATGACGGCTCTTTGATGCAGCCCGTGAGCTTCGGATTGCGATTTCGAACCGCCGGCCTAGGGACCGCCGGGGGGTACTGGTTTCAGCACGGCGCGACGGCTTCCGGGGTGCAGGTGTTCTCGATCACCAGTGAGGGCACCACCGTGCAGTATCTGGAGCCCGCCTCCTCCCAGCCCCTCGGCGGGATCTTTCTCCAGGGCGATTTCACGGGGGCTCGCCTCGCGGCGCAGCATCGCGGCTTACATGACTCCGATGGCGATCAGGTCCTTGATGGCGATGAGGCCCGCCGCGGTAGCGACTACTTCCTCGCCCAGAGTCGCCCCCCGGTGGTGGGGGTGACGCTGGTCCAAAGTTCGCCCCCCACTTGGCAACTCGCCTACGCGGATCCCGATCCGCGCCACGCCAATTTCGGCTATCAGCTCGCCCTGAGCTTCAGCTCCTTCACCGGCTTTCCGGTCGGACTCGGAGGAACTTGCCCTCTCGTGCCCCTCGTTCCTGACGAACTCTTCTTGGCGAGCGTCTCCCCGACGCCTTTACTTTCGGGATTTGGAGGCTCCCTCGACGCTGCGGGTTCAGCGCTGGCGGGAATCGCGCTGCCTCTCGCAACCCCCTCCGGAGTGGGCTTCCACGTCGCCGGAGTGACGTTCGCGCCTGGAATCGGCACGATCGTGAGTACTTCCACCTCCGCCGCACTGGTCACGCCCTAGCTCAAACCAGGGCCCGGGCTCACGTGTCGTGCAACCGCTCGAACGTGCCTGCGGCCCCGTACTTACGTCGCCTCGGGGTAGGCTCCCTTCGCCATGAAAGCGCCCCCTCTCCCCGCCCAGTTCCAGGTCCTGACTCTCGCCAGCTGACCGAACCTGCACCAGCAGGACGCGATCGACTTCCTTCGCGAGGAAAACCGAGTCCTGCGCGAGATGCTCGCCAAGGCCGGCCAACGTCCTCCCTGTACCTCGCCATGGAGACCGAAGTGCCACCAACTCTGGGCCCTCACCCGCGTGTTCGGGTTTTCACAAGAGAATCAGCTACTACCGGCACAGACGGGAGCAGTGACTCCTGGATGAGATCCGACTCTGGTGGCGACGGCATTAACCAGCAGGGTCCCACGGATCGAGGCCTGCTTGGTCACGTCCCAGCCGTAAGGGTTCTCTTTGCGAGAGAGGCGAGGTTGGGTATTTGAGCTTTCTGGCCTATAGCCGGCGGGACCTCCCGAAACGGCTCTCCTGGTTGCGAAGAGCACCCCCACAGGAGCCTAAGTCTACCGTTCAAGAATTTCCCTGGCGGACTTGCTGGAGATGTGCATGATCAGCAAGAAATGAAGACCCACCACCATCAGCCCAGGGCTCGTTCACTGTTCCCTTCGATTCCAGCGATGCTTATTGTTCTGAGTGCGATCGGGCCATGGAGTCACTCCCAGACTCCGATCCCCAACGTACTCTCAGCGGACCTTGGCACCGCGGGGTTCCTCCGCACCGGAAACTCGGGCTGCTACGGCCCGACTCCACCAGGCGGTGCCGGAAGCATCCCTTCCAATGACCCTGGTCACACGAGAGAACTTCTTCAGTTTGGTCGTGGAGTGATTCCCGCCGCTAGCGCGACGGTGAATCCACAATGTTTCGGATTTCAGAACATCAACAATCAAGGTGGGCCGAGCTTCAACAACTGTGTCGGAGTCAAACTGGAGCATATTCAGGACGTGCAGCCGATTGGCGATTGGAGCACCGGATCCGGTTATCTCTTTGTTACCCACAACCAGGACAACTTCGGCCATCTCTTCGTTCTCAAGACCAACAACGTGGTGGGTGCGCCGAACGATCAAGAGCTGTACGGGCTCCCCGGGGTGGATGGGCAAGGGGTGTGGTACCGGCGTCTCTTTGCCCCACCTTGCTCCCAGGAGGGAAGCTACAACCATCCTGGTGACATCGCGTTGGTCGGAAACATTATCGTGGTCGCGGCCCAGAACTGGAATGGCAACGCCTGCACCACGAACATCTGGTCGCCCGCCACTCCGGATGCCGTTCTCTTCTATGATGTCTCCGATCCCGAGAATCCCGTGTATCTCGGAAAGATCCCCATTTCCGCCGTCGCACCGCAACTCAGCGAACTGTCCAACCTCACCGCGGGAAAAATTGACAACTACTACTATATGAGGCTCGGCGACGGCAACAGTGCGCAGTGGCTGTACTCGACGACGATGTCACCCCAAGCCTCGACTTGGTTACCTTTGGCAGCCTTCATCGATCTCGGCGGGCCTGGAGTCGACACTATCATTTCAATGCAGGAAGAAGGCACCACCAGTCCATCTTCGTGGGCACTGAATCTGAACCCGGGCCCGATTCTGGATCCTTATGAGCGAATCAGGGCTACGCGTATCACCTCGTCCGCAGGAGGGAGCATCTTGACCCAAGGACCAGAGACCAGGGAGTACGTCCTTCCGTCACTCACCTCGATCGCGCCGGGCTTGGCAGAACGCGGGATCTACGTTAGCCCACGTGGTCGAATGTCCCGAGTCGTCATCGATGGGGGTTTCACCAGCTCCGGAGACACGTGCATCGTCGAGATCGCTTCGATGCACTTCCTTCAGGACGTGGTTTTTCCACCCACCTCACCAATCCTCCCGCTGGGCGACTTCTACGGTTGGTCCCTTCCTCAGTACTTCAGCACCATTCAAGCGGCGGATATCGACGGAGACGGCACGGAGGAAATCCTTGGCCGCGCCGCTTCAGGTCTCCTCGCCTGGAAGAACGTCAATGGTACTTGGATCCAGATTCTCGGCTCGATCCCACTCACTGACGCCAGTGGTTGGTCTGCGCCCCAGTACTACTCCACGATCCAGACTGCTGATCTCGATGGAAACGGTAAGGCGGAGATCATCGCGCGATCCTCGAGTGGTGTTCAAGCCTGGTCCCACTACTTCACCGGATTTCAACCAGTCCCAGGGACCATTCCCCTGACCGATGCGTCGGGTTTCGCTCTCACTCAGTACTACTCGACAATCCAGTCGGCCGACATCGACGGGGATGGCCGCGACGAGATCCTCGCGAGAGACGCTTTCGGCGTCAAGGCATGGTCGCATAACGGACAAGCCTGGGTGCAGCGCAACGGGATCATTCCCCTCAGCGACGCCTCCGGGTGGAGTCTCGAACCCTACTACTCGACGATCGGAACCGGCGATTTTGACGGAAACGGAACGGCTGAAGTCTACGCCCGGAGCGGCGCGGGCGTCATGGTATGGACGCGGGTGAACGATAATTGGGTCCAGCTTCAAAACGCCCTGCTTCCACTGACCGACATAGCCGGCTTCGGCGTGCCGGCCTACTACCGGACGATTCAGGCCGCTGACATCAACGGCGACGGCGCCGACGAACTGTTGGCCCGGGGTTCTCTCGGGATGTTCGCGTACTCATTGCTGACCGGGTCGTGGACGACCTTGCCAGGCAGCATCCCATTCAGTGACGCCTCGTTCTTTCTCGACCCGAGCCTCTTCCTGACAATCCAGACTGCGGATCTTGACGGGGATGGTGCGAAGGAGGTAATCGCTCGGGACTTCACGTTCGGCCTGAGTGCCTACTCCTTTTCAGGCAGTTCGTGGGTAGGCCTGGGTTCCACCATCCAGATCCTGAGCTATCCCAGCGCGTACAACGCGCCCCAATACTACTTCACCATCCAAACGGCGGATGTAGACGGTGATCGCCGCGCCGATATTCTGGCTAGACTCATCTGGGGTCTCTACCGATGGGAGCCCTCCGCACTCGGAGCGAGTTGGAGAGATGCGGCCGGAGTGAATAGATTCGGGACGAGCTCACCGGACTGCCTGGGCTACCAACCGACGATTCGCATCGCGGGACCAGCGCGCTCGGGAAATTCCTCATTCGCGGTGATAACGACAGGGACGCCTGCGCTCTCCCCCGGTCTCCTGGGTTTTTCAAGTGCCTCGGCCCCGGGAACGAACATCAACGGGATCCAGCTTTGGATCGACCTCAACGGTGCGCTCGTGATTCCGGTCAATTCGGATTACCTCGGCAACTCCGTGCTTTCCCTGCCGCTGCCCCCGGGGCTGACTGGAGCCACGGTATACGCCATGAGCGTGTGGTTCGATGCCGGCTGTCCAACGCAGAATCTCAGCGCCACCGACGGTATCCAGGTCACACTCTTCTGACGAAACCTCTGAGATGGCACTCCTGCTCATTTGACCTCACAGGGTGGACGCATCCCGTGTGGTGCAAACGCTCGAACGTCCCATCCTGCCAGCACTTACGGCGCCGCCGGGGTAACCTTGTACAGCCATGAAATCGCTCCCTTTCCCCGCTCAGTTCCTTGTCCTGGCCCTCGCAGGCTGGCTGAACCGGCATCAGCTGGACACCGTTGACTACCTGCGCGAGGAAAACCGAGTCCTCCGGGAGATGCTCGGCAAGGGCAGGCTGCGGATTACGGAGCGGCAACAAACCAAGGACTTCCCCGATCCACGACCACTCGCATGGAGGCGAACCTTCCCGAGGGGCCTGCAACGGATTTTGACTGGTGCCAAGGGCGCACGGATTTGCCCCTGTCGCGCCGCGCCCGGCGAAGGGACCTGGAGGCGTGATGACCCGGTAACCGGTCGCAGCGGTCGCGACGTTGGATCGTGAGCACCCAGGGGATTTTCGAGCAACGTTGTTCCTGGGCTCGGTGGAAACTAGGGCATTCGGAAGTTTGAATCACACGGGGCCCGCGTCGCATGCGCGTGGCCTATTCACAAGCTGAATAGCCTCGACACTTCGTGGGATTTCCGTATCTACCCGGTGAACCCGCGGTCGATTGACCAGTCTTGCCCGGCATCTTGGG
>CADEGH010000068.1 GCA_902826835.1 uncultured bacterium
GCTCGGAACCGAGGTCCAGCAAGGAGTTACGTCAAAGCAATCCGGGGAACTTCGGTTTAGCAGCGCTGAGTGTCGATAGCGGCTTTCACTATCAGGCCCGCCAGAGTCGTCGTGGGGAACCATCGGTCTTCTCTTCCTGGGCTCCGTCCAGCCTTGAGGCTGTGTGTCTTTCACCCCCCCGCGCGACCTCCTCGAATGCGAAAGCAAATCGTTACGCCCGGCACGCAGCGCGGTCGACTCCGGTGCACACGGGGGAGACCGCCGCGAACCCAGAGGCGCTCCGCTTCGAGTTCGCTGACAATCCGCTTCGAACCGCCGCAGGTCGACCGGATCCTGAGATCGAAGATCGGTCATTTCGGATAGGCGAGCCGAGCCAGCGTGAACTTTCCGATTTGGCGTGGCCCGAGCAGGGCCACCGCCGGAAACTGGCGCACGAAGTCTCGGACGCGCTGACAAGCGATGCGGGCTTGTGGCATGTCTTTGAAAATTAGAAGTCGGGCTTCTATTTTTCAATAAACCTGAAACGGCCTGGAATCCCCGGGCTCGTGGCCGAGGCGACGGGGGGCACGAAGCCCGGGTGATTTTCGAGCCTCTCTCTGGCGGCCCCCATTTTCGTGCTGGGAAAGTTCGCAGCGCATCGCGCCAAAAGCCGTCAGTCTCCAGATTCAGGCCCGCGCGCGCACGGGCTATCTCCTCCGAAAAGCGCGAGAGTCCACTCTCGGACAGTCGGGGCTCCAATTTTCAGGGAATGCCCGGAGGTCCTTGGTCGCAGGAGGGCGCGGTGCCCGGAGGCGGGCAATTGACGAACACTCCGTGGGACCAGGTGTCCTTGTCGTCCTCGTTCGTCGCCTGGGCCGAGAGCAGCCAGTGGTTCCACGCGGCGATGAGTTCCTCGTCGCTGAGGTTGCGCAAATCCAAGTCTTCGGAGCTCAGAAATTCCTCAGGATTGGGGAGCACTTCCGGCCTCCGGGTGTGGGTCCTGCGGCAAGAGTTGCTCCGCCGCGTCAACCATGATCCGGTGCGAGTCCACGAGAACATGTCCCTGCATGCGGGAGTCGATACCCATCCAGGCCAGGCGCCATTTTTCGGAGGCACGCGCGTAGACCGCGAGGCGCTCTTCGTTGCGGTGCATCCAATCGCGACGCTCGCGGTCCAAAGCCGCCTCCCACGCATGCAGCTCATCCGTCTCGAGCCCGAGCAAAGGGCGCACCTGGACGAGAGTCGCAAAAAGTCCGGGATGAGTCTTCCGCATCGACAGCAGTTCCCGCGCCGACCTCGACCAGAGGACACGATCCTCGATCGCCTCCATGCGGCGCGCAAGCTCGCCGATGATCGGCCAGTCCTTCTCCCGGTCGGTCATCTTCATGCGTGCGAGACTGACCAGATCCACGAACGGAGCCGAGTCCGGCTGACCGCGATCGAACTGGGATTGCACATCTTGGAACTGAAGTCGGGGCGGTCTCGTGAAGAAGTCAACCCTAATCCGCACGCCGCCGACTCGAAATTCGAGGTGACTACTCCAGCCATGCCGAAGCCAGCGGACGTCGAGTGGGGCGCCACAACAATAGACTGCCCCGCGGGACTGGAGCTCGAGCAGAATGTGCTGCAGATCCTCGGGGTTTTCCCGCACGATCCAGTCGCCATCCTTGGTCATCATGCTCAGGCGATGCAGGACAACCGCCTGTCCGCTGCCGAGGACGGCTCGGGAGCGGCCCCGATTGAACGCCCGCGTGAGTTCGACGTAGACGCTGGTGGGAGCGGTCATTGGGCGAATCGTAACCCACGGGCTCACGCGCGGCCTGCCGATGAAGCGGGTCCAACGCCATCGCGGCACGACGGTCCTGCTCAAACCGCCCTCACCCGCGCGAGACTTGGGGCTCAGGAGCGCGGCGTGCTCGTTCTGGCCGTCGGAAGAACGGGGCATGAGGAGAAGCACCTTCGTCCCCGAGACCGGGTGAACCGGCTCCTTGGAACAAGCTGCAACTACCCTGGCACAGGGGCCTCGCAGTGTGAACCCTGGGCGCGTCGACTGGATCCGACACACCCGGTCACGGCCCCCGCACGCGCGCCCTACCTGCCCGCGGACTCAATCGGCGCAGGACCCGCTTAGGTGCTCGAAAGACTATGCACGAACTCGGGACGCGGAACAGAGTCGTCATTCCCGGGGTTTCTTGCCCCAGTGGACGCGCCGCCGGCACCACCAGAGCGCAGCATCTACCACTTGGTCGACGCTCGCGGGTATGCTCCGTGCGGAACGAACGCCAGCGGCGACCGACTTTCGGTCTCTGCCGGAATTGCAACCACCAAAGGAGAGTCCTGTGACGACCACGAGATCGATTCTCGTCGCCGCCGCCCTGCTCGTGGGAAGCTTCGGACCTGGGGCAATCTTTGCCCAGCAGTCCGGGGGCCCCTCGCAGGAGGAGCTGGTCAAGAAACGCGACGAAAAACTGAAGGCGCCTTTCCTCTCGAAAGCGACCTGGATCACCGACTACGCGACGGCCCGCGAAACTGCCAAGAAAAAGGGGCAGTTGATCTTCGGGTACTTCACCCGTTCGTACGCGAAGTGACCCCCCTGTGAGGCTCTGGAAGCCGGCGCGCTTTCGGAAGCCACGTTTGCCGAGTTCGGCAAACTCGCAGTTCTGTTCTGCCACATCACCACCCGCATCGACGGTGACAAGGACCCGAAGCTCCTCCAGGACAAGGGAGGAAGCGGATTCCCGTTCATCGTGTTCATGGACGCCGATGGCAACGTCCTCGCCAAGCAGCGCGCTCGCACCGTTGCGGGTTTCAAGGAGACCTTGGAGCGGCTTTCCAAGCGAGCCGAGGTCGAAAAGAAGGCCGCCGCCGGCAATGCCGAGGCGAAGGTCGACTTGCTCATCATCGACCTTGAGTTGGGGGCCATCGACTTCGACAAGGCCAAGGAACAGGCCTCTGGCCTGAAGATGACCGACGCCCAGAAGGCGGCCTGGAACCAGATCGGCATCGAAGCCGAGTCGGCCGCCGCGCTCAGCGCCGGTCGCGGGCGTGCGGCCACCCCCGAGACCGCCGCCGCCGTCGCGAAGACCCTGCGAGAGATGAAGGCGGCGGGCCGCATCCCCAAGGGTGACACCGCGCTGAACTTCTGGTTCATCCTCGCGAATGCCGCCGTCACCGACGGCGACAAGAAGGCTGCCGAAGAGGCCTACGCAGAGCTCGATAAGCTCGCGGAGCGCACTCCGGCGGTCCGCCAACGAGCTCTCCCCGACCTCCGCAAGAAGATCGACGCCCTCGGCTCCGGCGGCGACAAGAAAAACGACTGAACGGCGCGCCAGAGAACCGCTCGGCCGGGTGAGATTCGAACACCTTGGCCGAGCGACCGGCATCGCTTCCCGCGCTTGTCATGAAAATTGGAGGCCAGCAGTCCGGCAAGAAAATCCCGGTTACAGATCGAGCTCAGGTGACATGGGTAGGAGCACTGGAATCGGATTTCACGATCCACCGGAACTCCGTCATGAACACCAAACAGACACTCGCCGCTCTTGTCTGCGCCAGCGTTGTTGCCGCCGCGCAGGCCCCCTTTGCCTACCATTTCGAGTTCGACCAGGCAGGGGTCCTGCCGAGCGCAACTCCCGGAATCGGCACGGCAAACCTGACCTCCACCCCCACGACGTCCTTCTTCATCGCGGGCTGCGGCACGATGCTCCAACAGACGACCATCAACCCGACCCTCGGCGCGGCCTTCTATCGAGGCACGTTCGGAGCATACCCGACCGTCGGAACGGGCTTGGATCCAACCCTCCCCGCGTTCATCGAAGCTAAGTTCCAGTTCTTCGGCGGCAGTGGCGGCCCGGGCACGGTGACGAACGCAACACCCGTCATGGGCATCTTCCCCGCCGGAGGGGCGCAACTAATCGTCAACGTGGTCACGGGTGCCGTCGGTCTGACCACCACGAGCGGCTTCCTTTGGACGACCCCCGTCGGCACCGCCTACGCCCCCCATGTCTATCGCATCGAGACGATCCCGAGCGGAGGCGGACCGATGGCAAGGCTCTTCATCGACGGCGGATTAGTCTTCCCCTTCAGCCCAATCCCCTTCGTCCCTTCTTTCGACGGTTTCTACATGGGCGATATTGCCGGCAGCAACTTCATCTCGACCAACATGGTCTGGTCGTACCTGAGCGTCGGCCAGACGCAGCCGGGACCAGGACAAGCGAACAGCGAGGAGGCGGCACTGTTCGTTAACCGCGCGGCTGACAGGGCCCACGGCCAATATGGTCTCAAAGGGCCCTTCTATTCCGTCATCCCGGGGGGCCGCACGTTGACCCTCGACTGGAATGGTCCGGCGAACGCGGCCTTTTTGCTCTATGTCGGCCCACAAAATCCGGCGAACACGCTATTCGGCTGTTCCGGCTGGTTGGACATCGGCACACCGTTCGGCTACACCGACGTAGTTCTGACGTTCGATCCGTTCAACCCCTACTCGGGCTTCCGCTTTTGGCTCGACAGTTGTGGCAAATCCCAGCAGACGTTCTCGATCCCAAATTGGCCGCCCGGAACGCCGATCGGCAACTTTCAAGGGGCGGTGATCCAACCGGTGGGCTCCTTCTGCCCGACTGTGTTCACCGCAGCCCACTATGTGACGACTTGATCGCGATCGCCACCTGCCCCGACGATGAGTCGGGTCGCTTTCGTCCCTGCGGTCGCTCTCTCACACCAGCGGTGCCAGCCTGGTTTGCGACTGTCCCTTCTGAATCCCAACGCTCGGACGAGAGAAGAAGCCAAGCGGTGCGCCAGTTCTCGTGACCCATTGGCGGTTTGCCGAGTCGATGGGAGAGCCCTGCTCATTCCCGCCGACCAGCGCAATTCCGCACTCAGGGCGTCTCGACGCGGAGCAGCCCTCGTCGCGCGCCAAGCACCCATGAAGCGGGGCCCCGCTTCGAACCGCACTTGAGTTGGCAGGCTCAGCTTTCCGACGAGGTCTTCCTCTGGCCGAAGACTAGCGACGGCGTCCAAGCACGGAACCGATGTTCCTCTCGATAGGGCCGTTAGCATTCCCGCGGCTGGAGGGAGCGGTGCGACCGGTCACGAGGAGCCCCCGGCGGCGGGGCTTCCGGTGAACGACCGGATACAAAGAGCCCCTGATGTAGGATCATGGGAACGCCAAAACCCGTTGGAGACGAGAACCATGTCCTATCGATACTGTGCCTTCACTCTCGTCCTCGGCGTGTCTCTCGCCTGCGGGAGTGCGCACGCTCAGGAGTTCGTCGTCGCCAGCCGCCAAGTCGGGAATCCCGCTACGGCGCTGACGCTCTGCGACGCCATCCCGGGAACCGTCACCCCGCTGGCTTCCTTTGGCAATGCCGTGAACCCACCGCGAGCCATCGCCGCGGACCCGATCAACCGCGACCTGATCGTGGCGCTCGAATCGGGAACCAGCACCGTGGTGGTCCGACTCACCTACTCCGCCGCCACGCTAATCAACGAGCAGATCCTCGCGAACTTCCCGGGCGATGCGACGGATCTCGCGGTCGACTCGTCCTCGGGCATCTGGGTCGCACTCGATGGCCCGCAGGGCGGCCTCCTCCGCCTCGCCAGGAACTCTGGCCAGGCCCTCGCTTTCTTCCCCTACCCGAGAACGGTGGCCTTCGAGATCGCCTACCCGGGGACCGGCCTTCTGGTCCAACAAGTGCCCGGCGGCAACGCCCTCCTGCGCTTTGTCGACCTCACCACCGGTGCCGCGATTCAGACCATCCCCGTTCTTTCCGCCCCCGGCGAGCGATTCACCGGCGCGACCGACCTTCCCACGGGAGCGATCCGACAGGCGATGTCCAGCGAAGCGTCGGGCCTCTTCCGCTTCGAATTCTTGTCCACGCTCAACCCCTGGGCACTCAATCCGGCCATTCCCGTCGGCAGCCCGGTCGAGATCGGACCGGGCGGACAGGGGATCATGGTGCTCGGTGGAGCGGGCTTTCCCTACCTCGCAACCGTGCCCATCTTTGCGTCGAACCTCGTCCTACTCGCCGGCCCCCTCCCCGGATCTCCCGTCGACTTCACCGAGAAGCCGTCGATCGGTCCGGCGTTGATCCGATTCGGAACCCCGTGCCCGCAAGGTGGATCCTGGTCATCCCAAGGCCTCCCCCAACTGGGCTCGACGACATTCTCCATCGGCCTTCAGGGTGGCGTGCCGAACCGCAGCACCGCGCTCCTCCTCGGCGTCAGCGATCAAGTCGGATTCGGACAGAGCTTGCCGTGGACGATCGCTCCGGCCTGCGAGGTGCACACTTCGGCCGATATCGCCCTGGTGACCACTTCGTCAGTGAACGGCGACGCGTCCTTCGTGCTCCCCATTCCGTTGGTCCCGGCCTGGGCCGGCTCCATCCTCTTCGGACAGTGGATTCAAGAGAACGGCGGGACACCAATTCTGAGCGACGCGTTTGCCGCCCACCTTGCGCTCTGATCGCTGGCGCCCCCGCGTCCACGATCCGACCTCCGATCACTCCGTCACCGAGGCCTCGCATCAGCACTAGGCACTGGGTTCGTGGTTCCAAAGCAGAGTGAGGCGTTTCCGCGCCTGGAGAATCTTGCTCATTGAACGCTTGGCAGCGCCGGAAGCAGGGCCCTCGAGTTCGGTGCCGACGAGCACCGCTTCATTGAGGAGACTCTGCAAGTCTCCCGGCAGGCGCCGGAAAGTCGATTCGAAGCGACGAATGTCGGTCGAGCTCCACCGCCGGGGAGCCGTGAGCAGGAATCGACCGTAGAGAGGTGCGAGCAACCGTTCGAGATCGGAGAGGCCGCGAGTTGGCACATCGTCAGAGTTCGACGGCGCGGAGGGCGACACCATTCGCTTCCTGAGTTGCACGAGCCCACGTCGGAACACCCAAAGGCGAACCGTGGGATTCCACGACCCGTCGTTCGCGAGCGCATCACCCAACAGTTCGCTGAGAATGGAACCCAGCGTCTCGAGCGGAAGCGCCGCCGCCGCTGGTCCGCCGCCGAGTCTCGCGAACGCGCAAAACGCAGAGAGTTCCTGCGTGTAGAGGGTTCGGCGCGAGTTGGTGCGGCCAGTGGAACTGATTGGTGGCAGTCGTTCGGGCATGGTCAGGCCTCGCGAGGCAACCCCCGGATTCCTCTCAGGACCGCCCGAGTTCGCGCGATCGTTCGGTCGCCGTGATCACCGCCGAGATGAGCATCGGCCGCAATCCGTGTTTTTCGAGGTCGGTCGTCGCGGTAATCGTGGTGCCGCCCGGCGTCGTCACTTGCTCGCGCAACACCGCGGGGTGAATTCCCGTCTCTTTCACCACCAATCCGGCGCCGTAGATGGTCTGGGTCGCTAGGCGAATCGCAATGTGACGAGGCAGGCCCATCTGCACTCCTCCGTCCGCCAAGGCTTCGATCATCATGTAAACGTAGGCCGGACCCGATCCCGACAGACCGGTGACCGCGTCCATCAACTCTTCTTTGACCTCCATCGTCTCCCCCACCGCCGAGAAGATGCGATGGACGATGGCAACGTGCGCATCCGTGGCGTGGGCGCCACGGGCGAACGGAGAACAACCCGCATCCACCACCACGGGAATGTTCGGCATGACTCTCACCACCGGCAGTCCCACGGTTTCTTGATCGCCCCGAAAAAGCTGCTCCAGACGCTGCGTCGTCTTCCCGGCCAGCACACTGATCAGGAGTTGGTGGGGGCCAATGCGGCCGCGTAGTTGAGTGGCCACTTCGTCCAGTTGCTGGGGCTTCACACACAAAAGCAAGATGTCGGCTTGGTCGGCGGCCTGCAGATTGCGATCGGTGACGACCACTCCGGAGCGGCCCACTTCCTTCTTGATCTGGGCGCGACGCTCTTCGCTGCGGGCCGTGACACAGATCCGCTTGGGTTCGGTGAACCCCGCCTTCAATAGCCCCTTCAGCAAGGAGCGCCCGATGTTCCCGCAGCCGAGGATCGTGACTTTGGGCGCAGACTCCTTCGCGCCCGAGCCGCTCTTGAGAGGAGCTGATTTGCCTTTGGATTTTGCCGTCGCCATGCCCGAACAGTACGGAGACGAGCGACCGGGCAACAGAGAGGCCCGGCGTTCGACGACTCAGGGAGCCCGCCCAGGCGGCCTGCGCCCCGAGCCCACCCGCTTGGTCAAATCGTCGCCGAGATCGGCGCGAAACTGCTCCGCAGCCGCTAAGAGCCGGGCCAAGACCTCCGGCTCCTGGGCAGCCAGATCCGTCGACTCCGCCAGATCGCGCTCGAGGTCATAGAGAGCCAGCCCGGAATCGAGATTGCGGTAGGGACCAGGACTGCCGCCCTTCCCAGCCGGGCCGGGCAGTGTGCGATAACGATGCGGGAGGATCAACTTCCAGCGCCCTTGGCGCACCGCTTCGAGATCATTCTGATTGTAGTAGAAGGCCAGCGGCCGCTCGCGCAGAGCCTCATCTTCACCGTCCATGACGAGCCGACCCAAACTCCGGCCGTCGATCGGCTTCTCGGGTCCCGCGGCCCGCACCCATTCGGCGATGGTGGGCAAAAAGTCGATCGTCATGGCGGGCGTCGTAAGGCGTCGACCGGCCGGAATCCGCCCTTTCCACTGCATGACGCAGGGCACCCGCACGCCTCCCTCGAACGAGGTGCCCTTGCCCTCGCGCAGACCGGCGGTGGTGCCCGCATGATCGCCGTAGGAGAGCCACGGGCCATTGTCGGAGACAAAAATCACGAGGGTCTGTTCGGCGAGCTCCAGGAGCTCGAGCTGGGCCAAGATCTGGCCCACCGACCAGTCCAATTCCGCAATGACGTCGCCATAGAGCCCCGCCCCGCTGCGTCCCTCGAACTCGGGCGAGCAAAACAGGGGAACATGGGGCATCGGATGGGCCAAGTAGAGAAAGAACGGCCGCTCGGCGTTGGCTTGAATGAAGCGGCAGGCGCGCTCGGTGAAATGCCGCGTGAATTGACGCTGGTCGTCCGGCTCGATCCCCGGATTGACCGGCCGCTCACCTTCGTACAGCACGAGCGGCGGATATCCGCGCTTTCTCGCGGCGGTATCTGGTGGCAGGTCGACAAAGTCGGGATGCCGCGGCCACATGTCGTTGGAACACGAAATCCCCGACCATTCGCCGAATCCATGGTGCGTTGGAAACAGCGAAGGCTGACTCCCAAGATGCCATTTCCCGAAGGCCGCGGTGGAATAGCCCTGGGCTCGACACAATTCGGCGATGGTCAGTTCGTCGAGGTTCAGCCCGGCCTTGGCATCGGGACCGAGTGCGCCACCGATCCCGACCCGATTGCTGTAGCAGCCGGTCAAGATCGCGGCTCGCGAAGCCGAACACACAGACTGGGTCACATAGAATTGGGTGAACAGGGCTCCGTCCCGCGCCATTTGGTCGAGGTGTGGGGTCTTCCACCGCGTCTGTCCGTAGGCGGATAGATCGCCGTAACCGAGATCATCGGCCACGATGAGGACGATGTTCGGAGGCCGGTCGCTCCCGGAATCCTCCCGCTTCGACCCCGACTCCGGAATCGCGCAGGACGAGAGCGCCAGTACCACCAGCCAGCCGATTCCCTGAGCATGTGCCCGCATGGGGCGAGACTACCAGACCAAGGGTCCGGAGGGTCCGCTCACAGGTCTTCGATGAACGGCCAACTGAGTCGGTACCCAATGGCGGAGCCCGGATCGAGATAAATGTGCTGGAGATTCAGACGCAGGCCGAGCGGAGTGACCGGCCACACAAAACCCGGCGCGAGGAAAACGCCCCCGGGCGGGGTGGCGTTGAGACCGGCGCTGAACTGCACGCTCGTTTGCGGAGGTCCGAAGACGCCGAGCCCGTCCAAGAGAGGCAGGGTCGTCGGCAGTGCGGGATTCACGCCCAGGACGAAGTTGTCAGTCGGATTGGGCCACGCCGGAATCGGCGCCGCTGGCGCCAAGTCGGCAAACCACGTGAACGCTTGACCGATTGTCCCCGCCTCGAGGATCGCGCTGTAGGATTGACCGGGGTTGGGCTCGAGAGGCACTCGCACGAGGGTGCCGCGGTTGTTCGCCGGAGGCCCGACCCGAATGGCCACGCTGTTCGACTGGGCCATCGCCCCATTCCTCACGGTGATCGCGATGCCTCCCACTTGGAGAGCTTCCGCAACGGTGGTCGTGACAAAGGTGGTGATCTGATTGGCGGACACCACCGTCGTCGGAATCAGGGTACCCGAGGCGCTCGCCACACTGAGTGGACTGAAGCCCGTTCCGGCCACCGTAATCGGGATCGGTGTTCCGAGGGGCAGGAGCGGGTCGATGGCGTCCGGCGTCACGCTCGTGATGATTGGTCCCTCCAGGGGAAACAGGAGAGCGTTGGAAGTGCCACCCCCGGGTGCCGGATTGGTCACAGTGATGGTGTGATTTCCGGGCGCCGTCAGGAACGCCACGGGAATGCGCATGCCCATGGTCGTCCCCGTCACGCTGTCGACGAAGAGCGGGTCGATTCCGTCCCACCGCGCGGTCGCGTTGGGGACGAAGCCCGTCCCTTGCAAAGTGACGAGGGGCATTCCTAAGTACTCGCCGGCAATCAGGCTCGCGGGGTTGGCCGCCGCGATCGTCGGCACGGGATTCGGGCTTGTGACCACCGAGCAAGTGATCGTTCCCGAACTCGGCGGCGTGATGCCACCACCCCGCGATAGCACGAGGACATGCCAACCGGGACTCAGCGAAAAGACCTGCGCAGGAGATCCGGTTCCACCCAGCCCCGCGAAATCGCTACGCGGCCGCCATTCCGCGCCGGAGGTTGGCCGGAAGAGCTGCCACGCAATCCCCGTGACGCCGGTGACCTGAATCGAGTAGTTGGCCGTCGTGGTGACCTGAAACTCCATCAGATGGAAGAGCTGACCATTCGCCCAAAAGATGTTCGCCGGAGCATCCACCCCGAAGGTTCCGATCGTGGACTGGGTGAGCGAGCTCGCCAACGAACCCGAAAGCGAAAAGATCCCGCTCGCAGGAGTGATGGTCCCGGCTCGGCCATTGGCGAGGACATACGAAGCTCCCGTTCCGCCCAGGACCGAGGAGATCTCCCCGGCGTAGATCGTCGAACTGCTGAGGAAGCCGAAGCCCCAGGTCCCCACAGCATTCCACCGCCCGGCGGAGGGAGTGCAAGTCCACTGCACGTTTCCCGGATTGATCGAACCGGACGTGGATCCGGGCCCAGTGAGCGTGACGTTGGAGAGGAAACTCCCCACTCTCAGGGTGAAGTTCGCCGGGGTGCTGGTGGCCCCGCCATCCCGCACGATGACCACGACGTGTTGGCCCGCCGCAAGTGTCACACTCCCGCCGACGCCTCCCATGATGCCATTGAGAATCGACTCGCTGGGTCCCCTCCACTTGGGAGGAAACGGGTCGCCGACGAGCAAGTACCAGCGGAGGGACGGATCTCCCGTCGCGAGGACGCTCAGGCCGGTGATGGACGTGAGGGTGAAGGGAATGAGCTTCACGACCTGCCCCGCCGAAAGCGAGCCGTTGACCAAACCCGGAGCGCCGCCGAGATCCGACGTGGTGTATTCGAGGACGCCGGAGGGGCCGCCCGTCGAGGACGTCAAGAACCCATCGGTGAGGGTGAGCGGGAATCCCGACCCCGGCCGCGACTGGACCACCGCGAATTCGGCTCGACCGGCGGCGAGGGTGCTCGTCGCGTTGCCGATCGAAAGCGAATAATTGCCGCTGGAGCTCACCGCAACCGCTCTCCATCCGTCGGCAGGCGTGGCCGCCGGATCCACGGAAAATCGCTGGCAACTCGGAGAGACTGAGACCGGGGTGTTGGCAGTCAGCGCGAGCGGTGCGCTGCTCGATTGGCAGACCGTGACCCCTACCGTGGCGATATCCGGCGGCGCTCCGATCGCTCCCCCATCGCGGTAGACGACGAGGCAATAGGTGCCAGCCACCGGGACATTGAGGGTGTTGGTGATCCCTGCGCCCACGGTGCCCGCTCCGAGCAAGCCCGTCGTGCGAGATCGCCACTCCGAGCCGAGGCTGGAGTCCGGGCGATAGACATGCCACTTCAATCCCGGCTGCCCGGTCACCTGGACTTGCAGAGGCGAACCGGTCTGGGTCACGACAAACTGGAATGCCCGCAGGATGCGCTGGGAATTCCAGGTCGTGGTGAGAGTCTGCCCGAGGGTCATAGGCACTGCCGCGGCGTGTTGCGCTACCGCGTTGTCGGATCCTGATGCCCGAAATAGCCGCCCACTGATTCCCGGAATCGCAAGGCTACTTCCGTCCGCGAGCATGAAGTCGCAAAGGTCTCCGGTGAAGGTGGATCCGATGAACTCACGGGAGATGTTCCAGTTGCTCGTCGAACTGACACCCACGATGTTCCAGCGGTTGACCGTCGGGGCGCAGGTGTAGATCGTGGGCGTGCAGGTGATGGTGGTGCCCGAGCTCTCCGGGAGGAAAACGCTGGCGCAGCCGTTCACGGTGGCAATCGCACCCACCAAGGGTGGGAAGAAAATCGAGGTGCCTCGATTGCTGCTCAGGAAGTTCGCGCAGCCTCCGTGAGTGTGAATACCCACTGCGAGACCGGTCGTCTCCCAGATGAGAGGTCCGCCCGAATTGCCGGGCTGACTGTCGATGTCGTGGGAGATCGCGCCGGTTGGTTGCAGGGTGGGAAGCCCCACGACCAGGGGAAAATTCAACGAGTCCGTTGACGTTTGCTGGACAAAATTGCGAGTGGGGTCCGGGGCGAGGTCTCCACCGAAGCCGGTCATGCGAGCAGGCACAGGACTCGGCACGGCCGTGGCCAGATTGAAGAAACCGTGCAAAGTGGATGGCAAGAGCCCCGTCTGATTCGGAAAGGCCCGGGCTACCGCCCAATCACTGCCGATGCTGCCTTCGTTCCAGAGCAACGTGGATAGGTCGACGTCGAACTGGTCGGAAAGGGCGGGGTGAAGAATGGCACCGTTGCTCGCTGAGGGTGGGACGTTGAATTCCGCCGTAGCGGAGAAAATAGGGTTCGTGGACGCCCCGAAACAATGCCCCGCAGTGAGGAAGGTCGACCGGTCGCTGATCAGCCAGCCGGTACAAATCCCGCTGCCCGTCCCCGATTCGACGATGAGGCGGAACGATCGATTGTCGTTGCTCAGGACCCGGTTGTCCGACCCGCAGATGTCCTCGGGTTGAGCGATGCCCGCGATGCCGATTGCCCCCGGCACGAGGAGGAAACCGGACGAGCCCGGCGCGAGTTCGAGCGACACCAAGACCTGATCCCCGTTGAACCAACCGCTTCGGTAGTTCGACCGCTCAAGGTCCGCCGTGGTCAACGCCTGAGTCACGTTGCGAATCGGATCGGCGATCAATACCCGGTCCGCCGGATCGCCGAGAGTCGTGCCCCGGAATTCGAGCCGAAACGACGAGCACCCGGGCACCAAGACCGAGTCGGTGTGCACGATCGCCTGAGTCGAGGTGGAGTTGACGAGTTCCCCGCTCTGAACCGAGAGCGGAATCCGCAAAAACTCGATGGGCGCCATCTGCCCCTTCGCTACCGCCATGCTGAAGAACCAAGCCCCGATGATCCACTTCGCGCTCATATCCACATCTCCAAGGGGATCGAACGAGCCCCCTCCTCCCAGGTCTCCCGTCCTCGCTGCTTGAGGACAATTTTTTCTTTCCCCCCCACCTCCGGATCGGTGGGTCGGTGGGAACGCGGATCACCAGATCCGCACGCTGCCGATGGAGGGGCGTGGGGAAC
>CADEGH010000069.1 GCA_902826835.1 uncultured bacterium
CCCGTGCGTGGGAACCATTCGTCTGCAAGGGAACGAATCCAAGCGGGAGCCATAGGCTCATCTTTCACCCTTTACGCCTCGATAGCCGCGCGGACCCTAGCGTCGGCGAGCGCGGCGTACCTCAAGGTCTATTCGATGTTGCGGTGGTGAAGCGCCTTCGGCACAAGCATGACGTCTCCCGTCTTCCTGAGGAGTCCGGGTGCAAACGTGTGCCGAAGCGCGTGGGGGGAGGCGGCGCGGGCGATGCCAGCCACGGCGAGCCAGTGCGCAAGTCGGCGGTGCGCGTGCCGGGCGCCGGTGAAGACTCGCCCTTCCCGGCGTCCTCGCGGCCTCCACGCAGATCTTCCGCTCGAAAACCGTTCTTGGCACAGCCAGAATCCCTCACGGTCATGAGCCAAGATCTTCCGTGCCGTAGGCTGACGATTGCGGAACACGAACACCGCCCCGCTCATCGGGTCTTCGGCCAAGCGGATCCGACAAACCTGAGCAAGCCGATCGATCCCCGTGTGGTTCAAACATACGAATGGCTGAATTCATGAGAAATGCCGAGGCCGTTCAGCTTGTGAATAGGCCGCGCTCATCCGACGCGGGCATACCCCGAGCACGAACCGGAGGTAGAAATCGTCGATGCCTTATTGCCCCTCACGCGGCACGGCGAAAAGAGAAGCTCAGCAGCCCGCCGAGTCGAGTGCGGCGGACTACGCGACCGTGCATGTGTCCGACCGGCTGGACCGGAGCGATGAGCTGATTGCCGATACCCTGGTGATTTCGTTCCCGAGCATAATGCGAATTGAACGCCGAGAGAGCGCGGTCGAGCGAAGCGGTGCCGAAGAATATCATCCGCCTGAGGCACTCGTCCTTCACAGACTTCACGAACCTCTCCGCGATGGCGTTGCAATTCGGAGCCTTGGGTGGGCAGCGCACGACTTTGACACCGGCGTCTTGCAGGATCTCTCTGAACCGTTTGGTGTAGTTGGGGTCACGGTCCAGGATGAGAAACCGTCCGTTGCGAAGGAAGCCACTCTCGGGATTGGTGAGCAGGTCGGCAACTTGGGCCATGAAGATTCCGTTGGGATTCACGGTGGTGGCGACAATCTCCACCGCTCTGGTCGCATGGCGGATGACGAAAGAGGTATGATGCGTCACGAGCCCGCGGAGCGTCCAGACCTCGGTCGTGAAGAAGTCCGCGGCGAAGATGGTCGACGCATGAGCCTTCAAGAAGGTCTTCCAAGAGGTTCGCTTGCCGCGCTCCGGTGCGGGGGAGATGCCGTTTCGTCGGAGGATGTGCCGCACGGTGTTCGGCGCCACGGTGTGGCCCAGGTTCGCGAGCGCGCCTTGGATTCGGTCGTAGCCCCAGGTGGGGTTCTCCTCGGCCATCCGGACGACGTGGCCGGTGATCGCCTTCATCTCCACGGCGTTGCCGTGGCGGCCGGTCGGGAACGACCACTTCTTCGCGACGAGCTTTCTGTCGTGTGTCACACTTCCTGATCCTTGCCGTGTCACGGTAATTGGTGTGGTCGTCTCACGGTATTTGATCGGGTATGCGGTGCGGAAATGACTGGGAAGAGGCGAGTCCGCCGGGAGGCGGGCTCGGAGCTGGAAGTCAGGGGGCTTCGGAGAAGAGGAGTTCTCCGAAGGTGCCGCGATCGACGACTTGCAGACGATGTGGCACGGCGGTGATGTCCCGGCCTTCCGAGCGGAGAGTGGCCTCGTGGACGAGGAAGTTGCGGGCCGAGGTGAGAGCGAGCAGGAGGCGCCATGGCCGTCCTTCGATGAGGAGATCGACGCGCACTTGGCCGGTGCATCGAGGGACCATCGGGCAGTCGGCGCAGTGGCGGCCGGGGTGCGTGACGGAGTGGGTGGCGTCGAGGGACCGGCATACCGGGCGGCGGTGCTCGTACAGAGTGCGAGCGGATCCCCAGTCGAGGACCCGGCCCATCGCGGAGGGAATCGGGGTGGCGTGGAGATGGAGGCCCTTCGGCCCGACGCGCAGGTAGCGCGCCGTGGCGCGATGAAGGACGGTCAACAGGAGCCTGGGATCCCGGTTCATGGGAGGTCCCAGCGTTCGAGACTTTCTTCCACGAGTCCGGACTCGATTCTCCCTTTGGCGGCGGCCCGAGCGAGGACGGCACGGTACATCGGGAGTATCACGCCGGGCGCTCCTTTGCCGCGTTCGAAGAGGGCGCGGAGTCCCCGGTCGCAGAGTCGCTTCCCGTTCGCCTCGAAGTGGTGCTCAAGGAGGCCGGGCATTTCGTCCTCCGCGAGCCCGGCGATTTCTTCGCGCACCACGATGCGGCGCCACAGATGAGGATGGTCTTGGAGAGCGGACCGCAGCTTGGGAAGTCCAGCCAAGAGCACCTGGATACGGGTGGTGCCGTCGAGATCGCTCTCGGCGAGCGCGCGGACCTCGGCCAAGGTGTCCGGGGCGAGATCATGGGCCTCGTCGAGCCAAAGGAGGATCTTTTGCGGGTCATCCGCAAGGGCCTTCTGCACCCGGTCGAGGGTCACGGAGTGGCAGATGCTGGACCGGACGCGGAGCGCTTCACCGACCACCTTCACGAGGCCGGCGGCGCCTAGGCGTTTGGCTCCGGAGAAGTAGAAGGTCCGAAAGCGGGGTCGATCGAGATCGGCTTTCAGATCGCGCATGAGCGCGGTCTTGCCGGTGCCGGTGTTGCCCACGAGCATGACGAAGGTTTCGCGCTGTTCCAAAATGGCGGTGTTGATCACGGATCGGACACGGACGAAATCCCGGTATGGAAAGGGAGCCTTATTCATGAAGAGTTCTCCGGTAGGGTTACGTGGTTCGCACGCGCTGACTGGACCTGGCGTGCGAGGTCTTCGAGATAGGCGTTGACGGGCCGACCCGTGCCCAAAGCCCGGGCGGTGCTGGCGCACGCGGCGTGGAAGTCCGCCTTCGCGAGCGGACCGAATCGCCGATAGAAGTCCGACACCTGCGCAGCGTCGAGTTCACAGGACGGCAGGGGACGCCCGACGATCCGAGCCAAGGCGTCGAAGACCTCCGGCAGTCCGAATCCCGGCTGAGCGATGGGCCGCGCGTTCCCCTGCCAAAGGTCGACGAGCTTTTGGAGCTGGCCCGTGCCTCGCCGCACGGATGCCGAAGGAAGCGCCCGCTTCTTCGAAGGCGAAAGTGCGACTTCCCGGCCGTCCGAAGCGATCAGGAATGCACACGTGTCGTCGACCGGATCGAACAGGAATCGACCGCGTTTGCCGGCCCAAGCGGGGGGCACCCGAAAAGCGCCGCTGCCGAGCTTGACGACGCCGGTTTTCCGATGGCTGCTCGTTTGGACCTCGACGAAGAAGGCGCGCTGCACGTCCCTCTGCGCCAAATCCCGCTCCGAGCGCCGACCACCCAGGCGATCCTCGGGGCTCATCCCGATTTCCCGATGAAAGTGGCGGTTGTACAGGAGCGCCAGCATCGCCTCGAGCATTTGCTGGAGATGCGCGAGATCACAGACTTCCTGCGCGCCGAGTTCCTGGAGAAACCAGCGATCGAGCGTGCGGTGGTAGGCCTCGATCTTGCCCTGGGCCTCGGGGTGGCGAGGCCTGACCCAATTGCGGTGGACTCCGCAAAGCGCCAGGCCATCTCGAAAAGCTCCCGACTCGAATGCCGAACCGCGATCGAACTGGAATCGATCCGCGATTCCCCACCGCTCCACGGCGGTCCGAAAGACCGAGGTGGCCGCCTTCGTGTCTTCCGCCGGCGCCACCAAAGCCGCCAGGACAAACCGGCTGTAGTCGTCGACGATCGACAGGATATGGACCCGAGTCACTGTTCCGTCGACGAGACGTACCGAGATCGGTCCTTTCCCGTCGAGCTGCCAGCACTCGTGAGGTCGCCCCGCCTCGTAGGAGTCGCGTAGCTTCTTCTTCCGTCCGCGCAGCTTGGCCTGGACGGCTGGATAGGCCGGGTGTTTCCGCAGGTGCCGATGGAGGGACGACCGGCTCAGGGAGTAGTCCGCAAACTCCAGCCGCAGATAGGCCTCGATTTGCGTCAGCGAGCGCGCGGACTGCTCGCAGAGAAGCTGAATTCCGCGGTCAATCCAAGGCGCGGCGTCCTTCCTGCGGATCGTGCCGCAGTCGGATCTGAGCTTCGGCTCGAGTCCTTTCAATCCCGAAGCCCGGTACGCCCGCACCCAGCGCCGGATCGAGGCCCGACTGACCCGGTCGCGTCTCTTCCTGCGACCACCCTCCGTCTTGCCCCCCTGGAGTGGGCGCGGACCGACGTCGCGCTCCGCGCGGCGATAGAGCTCCCGCCGCTCCTTCGGAGACAAGTTCGGATTCAAGAAGGGAGTGATCACTTCGAGGCGCCAGGCGGCGATCTTGCGAGGGGTGGACATCGTGGGGCGACTCCCGAATCTCGGGTCGCTTCCCAGGATGCACCCGTATCCGAAGTCACGTGTTCAATCGGCGTGTACAAAAGTCCGCTCGGAAATTGCAGCGAATCTCGACCGGTCCAGGTGAGCATCCGCCGACGCCACTCGGTCAGAGCGCCGGGCGCGACCGTCTCCGTCGCCCGCTTGGAAACGGCGAGAAGGGAGGAGACCGCTGAGAGCCGCTCGCGCCGCCCCTCACTGCGGAAACGCCGAGAATCGATCGGTAAGGTGAGATCGATCCAACACCCGAGCTCCGGCTGGCGCGTCTGCGTCTCCGAGAGGATCCGGCCGATCGGATCCACGCCAGGGAGCCCCCCTCCCGCTCGTCCGAGGGCGAACGCACCCATCCCTTCCGTCCAAGCGTGCAGGGTGGAGTGCGCCAGGATCCTGTCTCCATGGATTCCCTCCGCGACCTCGCGAAGGCTACGTTCTCCGGTCGCGTAGGCCGCACTCAGGCTTTCGATCACCGGCAGGGAGTACTGTTTCCCCGGCAGGACATCGCAGGGGACTACCCGATGGCGTCGCGCGCAATTCGGACACCTGGCGATCGCGAACTGCGCCTGATCCGTCACGAGCGTGAGGACACCGAAGGCGTCCTTGCTCAGCCGGTGCAGCCCGCGCGAGACACGACTCCGGGAAAGCCGAAGCTTCACGCTTGGAGCGCAAAAGGGCAGCGAGTATCGCCCAGCTCCAGCTTCCCCTCGTCGAGCAAGGTCCGGTATTTCGAGTACACTATGGGCAAGGTGATCGACATGGTTTCGCATGTCGGTGACCGTGGGGAGGCGGGTGATAGCCGCCTCCTCACACTTTTGGTGGTCACGACAAAACCAGCCTACCCGACTCGAGGCCACCCCGGGCGACCCCATCCCTCCACCGCCCGCCCCCGCCCAAGGACAGCCCTTCGGCCTCCGTCACCCACCAGCGCCACCCCGCGTGAGGCGCGACAGAGGCAATTGCCAGTCACACACCTGAGGTCCGTGAGTCAGGAGACCCGCGCCAAAGAGCGCGACACGGCGCCGCTCAATCTGCGTGACACACGACAGACGAGTGTCGGCCCGGAGGCGTACCGATGCGCACAGGAAGAGGATCGGATTCCGTGCGGCTCAGGCAGTCGAGCGAGTGGTTTTCAGCCCATTCCAGGGGGTATCGGATTGCGTGGACTATCACGCCGCCAATCGCACAATTGCTTTCACGATTTCTGGATCAACTTGAACAGGCGCTTCCTGAGCCGCGATAAAATGGCTTCGTCCTTAACTTCAATGTACTGATTCGCGTACATCGTGAGCTGGGTAAACTGGGCTTGCCAGAGCACGCCGTGCTGGAACGACTCGACAATCCAGAGAGTGGCCACGTCACCGTTGATCGCCTCACAATAGTAGTAGATCTCGAGAGCCGGATCGTCGTAGAATCGTCCGGGTATCAACGTTGTATCGATGCCGAGTGGAATGTTGATCGCAGCCAGCGTCCGTTCTGTTGCACTAATGACATCGGTGATCCGATATGCCTTGGCGAGCAGCCTCGGATCCGGGGATGGACAGCGAAGCATGCGCACGGAGACGATCTTGCATTTAAAAGAGCACGCAAGCATCGGACGAGCAGCGTCCGCATGTTCGAACTGGACCATTGATCCCATTGGCATGGTGACCCGAACCGGCTTCTCGTCCGTCGATAAGGGCCAGTGGTGCTTAATTCCGAGTTCGATGACTTGGTTCAGACGGGATTTCGTGCTTGGGCTGGTGACGACACTATGCCTGAGGAAGTGCATAAGCTGGCCGCGCTCGTCGCGGATCGCCACAGTCTCGATCGGAAAGTCGAGTTCGACTTTGATGTCATACACGTTTGTGGCTGGAATCAGTTCATCCCGAAGGACGCCTGGAGGTAGGCTGTCAACATCCGCAATCGTCATTAAGTGGACAGCGTGCTTCTGAGCGACGCGTGAACATCCTTCCTGAAAACCGCTGGTCGATACCAGGATCGCCTTGCTTGCATGGACGTCCATTGACTTCGTGACAAACGCATCTACATCGCCAACCTCGACGGCACGGCTCGACGCCTTGCACTCTACGACTGTGAGATACTTGTAGCCTCCAAAGTCGAACCTGATCGTTACATCGAACTGGCGCCCTTCGATTAGGTCATCCCAGGTGACCTTCGCACCCTTGCTTTCCGCCGCATGGATCGCGGCAACGACTCGTTCGAAACGCTTCCACTTCGATTCGGTCATGTAGATCCAGTGAGCGGACAGATATCGAGGGTGGCTAAGATGTCAGCGAACGGCCAAGACTAACCATGCGTGGTTGAATCAGGACCAGCCACCCGTGCGTCGGTGGTTCTACTCCGAGCCCGTGGTTTGTGCAACGGCCAGGGTTTTCAATTCCGTGAAGTTCAGTGCGTCACGAAAGTGTGCTCGACTCAAATATGATAGTTATTTCTGCGGAACTGTCGGTGCACCGTGGTAGCAACCCGGGCCGCCGGGGCGTGGTGGAGGTTCTCGATCGCCACTCCGCGCGGCAACCTGCGTCCAACGGCTGTCTGTTGAACGGCTCAGGCACCATTTGGTCGAATGCGATGTCCCATCGCGGTGATAATCGGACCTCGGCGCACCGGCCTCGAACCTCGGCCCACGATCGAACGCGGGCGACCGTGGCGCGAGCAACGCGTCCGTTGAGGAGCAGGCCAAGGCCAGGGAGACGACGGGACGTGGGCGAAGCGGGGGCGGAGAGTGGCCCGTCCAGGGACGGGTAACCAGTCCGGCGGCGCCACGCTACAGGGGATGCGCTCCGAGGAGCGTGTAGGGGCAGGTGACAGAAGCCGCGGGGCGCGCTTAGAATCTCAGGCAAGTGGGAAACGGAAAGCAAACCTCAGAGAGAAAGAAGCCGCGCGCGGTGGTCGGGCCTCCGCGGGTGATACCTCGGCTGGCTCTGCTGGGGTCCCGCTCCACCGCGGTGTTCCTGGTCGCCCTCGGGATCGTGAGTTGTGCCTTCCACACCTGGCTCGCAGCGCCTACGGTGACGGGGGAGGACTCCGGAGAGTTGATCACCGCCGCGGCCACGGGGGGCGTTGCGCACCCGCCGGGCTATCCGCTGTGGACGATGCTGGGGCGCCTGTTTTCTCTTCTCCCGTTCGGGGAGGTGGCCTTCCGAGTCACGCTGGTTTCCTGCGTGTTTGCAGCCCTGACGACGGTCACGCTCGCCGCCGTCGCGTTGGTGCTTTCGGGCTCACGCATTGTGGCGACCGCCACCGGTCTGGGCTTCGCTCTGCTACGCGAGCCGTGGTGCCAGGCTGAGATTGCCGAAGTTTACACCTTGGGCACGTTCGTGCTCTCGGCCGCGTTTCTTCTCCTGCTCGTCGACGACCATGCCCCTTCACGGGGCCGCCTCGCCCTACTTGGCCTTTCGCTCGGCCTCGGTTTTTCCAACCACTTCACGATGGCCGCGGCGGTGCCTTTCGTGGTGCTTTTCCTCGTGGTTAGCAAACCGCGTCGCTGGCTCGATCTCCGTAACGTCCGCGCCTTTCTCCTGGGCTGCGCCGGTGGCCTGCTCCCGTACCTCTACCTCCCACTGGCGGCTCGCGGGGCCCCGGCTCTGAATTGGGGCGACCCGAGCACTTTCGACCGATTCTTGGATCACGTCACGCGCAGCCAGTACCGGCGCAATGGTCCGACGGTCGCGGGTGATCCTTCCTTCGCCGATCAGATCTCCACCCTGGCTGAGCACTTCGTGGGACAGGGAGGCCTGGTCCTCCTGGTCGCCGGGTTGGCTGGCTTGGCCCTGGCCCCGCGCGGGCTTCGTCGCATCAGTGCGGTCCTGCTCGGCACGTGCCTCCTCGGCTCCGTCGGACTGGTCCGGATCCTCGGCACGGAGTCGGACTTCGAGTCCACCTACGCACTGCGCGTGTTCTTGATCCCGGCCTACCTCGCCCTATCGCTGGGTTTGCCGATGCTCGCTACTCGACTGCTGCCGCGCTTTGGACCCCAGCTCGCGAGCATCGTCGCCTGCGCACTGGCCGCCGCTTGCGTCCTCCCCCAGGCGGTCACCAACTTCGAGTCTGCCGATTACCGCCGCTTCACCCTCGCTTCGGAGTATGGCCGAGCGCTCCTCCTCGCCGCGCCGAAAGATGCGATTCTCATCCCCTCGGCGGACCACGACACCTTTGCGCTGGTCTACCTCCAGGATGTGCACGGTCTCCGCCCCGACCTGACGATCGCCGACCGCTGCGGCTACCTCGAACCCTCTATCTTGAGGGGATCGCCGTTCGAGGCGGAGATCGGGAGTCCGAAGCGCAACCTCCCGACGTTTCGCGTCGAGGCGATCGGATGGCTGGTCGAGAATTCCGGTCGCCCCGTGCTCTTCACCCGGAAGACCGGGCTCTTCTCCCGAACGCACGCTCTCGCGTCTGAGAGTTTCTGGTACGTGGCCCGACCCCGGCCGGAGGCCAAAGGAGAGAGCCCGCAGAATGTGTCTGATCCCGCCGTTTCGGCCCTACGATCGCGGGCCGTCTCGATGGCCACCCCCATGGACTACTCGGCTCAGGTGATCCTCGCTGACCTCGCCTTCGCCGACGCGCGCGGGCTCTTGGTGGAGGGGCGCATGGAAGAGGCACTTTCCGCATGCCGCGCTGCCGTCGACCACCTTCCACGGGTGAAGGAAGTCGCGAACAACGTAGCGTCCCTCCTTGCCGAGCACGGGGAGCACGAGTCATCCTGGCCCTTCTTCCGCCACGCGCTGGCTTTGGACCCGGACTACCAGATGGCCGCCCGCAACCTCGGCATCTCACTCTGGTCGAAGCGAGCTCTTAGTGAAGCCCGCGTCGTTTTGGAAGGCGTCCTTCGCCGCGACCCGACCGACGGACTCTCACTTCGGATCCTGTCCGAACTCGCCCGGGACCGCAAAGACTGGCCAGCGGCGGCCGACTTGCTCTCGCGCCTGGGGAGGAGAGATAGCGACCCCATCGCGCTTCGAGACGCCGGTCTGATGACGCTCTTCGAGCTCAAGCAGGAAGCCCCGGCGCAGGCGCTCCTTCGTGCGAGTCTCGCGCTGGATTCCCGCCAGCCCGATATCGCGGAACTCGAACGCAAGATTGATGGCGAACTCAAGCGTCGCACGAGCCAGGCCGCCGCCGAGACCGCGCGAGAAGGCCTGCGTCCCGCCGCCCAAGACATCTTCGAAGAGGCAGCGAAGAAACGCGCCTGGGCAGACCCCAAGTCGGTCGCCCCTTCACTCCCGGAGGCGCCCACCGCATCGCCATGGTCCATCCCCGGCATGGACATCCCCGGCCTTCGACCGAACAACCTCCAGGGTGGCCCAGGAACCCAATCCACTCCGCAGACCAAGCCGGGGGGTCAATGAAGGGGATTATCCTCTGCGCCGGCCTGATGGCCCTCGGTCACCCGCTCTTCCCGGAGTGGGTGATCGCCACTCCGTTGTTGGCAGTGAGTGGGGTGATGGCCGGAATCGGAATCCTGCTGACCGATCCCGGACGGCGACGAGCAACGCGAGACGGCAGGGTCGCCATCGCATGCTGGGTGATCGCGGCAGCCCTCCATCCCACCGCGTTCTGGATCACGGCTGCACTACCTGTTTGGCGGCGAGCCACGCTTCCCCGAGCCTCTTGGGTCGCCTCGGGCATCCTGGTCACCGCCGCGATCTCGATGGTGGTGCAGGGGGCTACTGAGGCGATTCGACTCCGGTTCGACGAACTCGGGGTGTTCCAATTGCACATGGCTCTGAACTTGCCCGCAGTCGCGGTGGTGCGCACGGCCACGCCGTGGGACTTTCCCTACCTGGCAGTTCCATTCGCTATCCCCTCGCCTGCGGCGCTCGTGCTCGGCACCCTGGCCTTGGTTTTCCTGGTGGTGGGTCTCGTTCAGCCGTCAACCAAGGTTCTCCCGCAGCGGCTATTCCTACTCGGCGTCGCATGGGCCTCAGCATTCGGCGCCACGCTCGAAGGCCCTCCTCACCTCGCCGCAGCTCTTCCCCTGGTCGCAATCGCCCTGGTGCTGGCACTCGGGATCCTGCGCTTCACAGGCAGAGCAATCCTGGGAAGGAAAGCTGGTGCGTTCGTCCCCCTCGCAGTGGGCCTGGCTTGGCTGCTACTCGCCTTCCCGCACATTCGGGATCGCTGGCCGCTCCTGTCGGATCCGAGGGCCTTTCTCGATCGCCGACTCGAAGACGCTTACGCGGCGCCACTTCTCCGCGACGCGGCCGAATTCCATGAAAGTCGAGGCCAGATCGAATTGGCCATCCTGGCGCGGCAGCAGTTCTTTCAGACCTTCGCTCCGCAGGGGGAGCGGGGCGCGAGCGGCCGCTTCCGTCTCGCCACGAATTTGCACGCCCTTGGCCGAGTGGGGGAGGCCAGATCCCTCCTGGCCGAGCTTCCGGAGAGCTTCCGATTCCCCATCAGCGATGAGGGAACGGCTGCCCTGGAGTTGCTCAAGACCGAGCAGCATGCCGACCTCTACCTGCGGAGAGGGGCGGAAAAGGCAGTGCATGTGCCGGAGCTTCACGGAGCCCTGGCCGAGTTCGCCGCACGACAGAATCGTCACGAAATCGCGGCCCGGCACCTCCAGCAAGCCTTGGACCAAAACTTACCAGCCCTGACCACCTTGCAAATGGCTTACGAACAAGCCTGGAGAGCCCAGGATCGCCCAAAGCTCGAAACTATTGGGAATCTTGCACTTAGGAATTTCAGGGACGAACCGCTCGGCGATCTTTGCCTAGCGAAGGCTTCGAAAATTACTCGCGATGACGAGAGGGTTCTCCTCCACGGAAAAAATGCTCTGAAGAAAAACCCCAACTTGGCTGAAGTGCACTACGATCTCGGCCTCATCCTTCACGGGATGCCCGGGCGCGCCGCGGAGGCCGCCCAGCACTACGAATCGGTGCTGCGCATCCTCCCGGCCCATCCACGCCGCGTGGTTATCGAAACCTGGATCGCGGAGTTGAAGGCCGTGGGGAATTAGGAGCGAGCCATGGAAGGGAAACGAGCGCTCGAACTCGGCTCGGAATCGACTGTCTCAAGCTTTAAGGCTCTGGCGCTGGCAACCGCCTTGGTTTGTGGCTTCACTTCCGGCATCGTGGCCCAAGACTCCCTCCAATGGAGCACCATGGAGCGGACCGGAACCCGCGATCTCCCCATAGCCTCGTCTGGCAATCAAAAGGCAGGGGATCCTGTCTACCCATCCAACGGCGAACTCAGAATTCACAAGACCGATCTCAGCGTTCCAGCGGTCGGAATGCCATTTGCTTTCGACCGCATGTACAAATCTGGGCTGACCTACAATGGCCCATTGGGGCACCGCTGGGACTCTTCATTCAACATGCGGCTTCGACCCAGCGGGAGTGACCTCATTTCGGCTCCCGGCGATGGTCAGTTTTACACCTACAGCTGGTCTTCCCATCAGAATCGCTGGAATGGACCGGCCGGGGCCTACGACACCATCACCTTGTACAATGGACTGTACACTCGGTCGACGGCTTCCGGATTTCAGTACATCTACGAGGCCATCGACTCCCCTGCCGCAGGACGAGCTCGGATCAAGACCTGGAGAGACCGTAACGGCCGTGAAATCCAGTTCCTCTACACGGCAAGCGGTTCGACAGGCAGACTCTGGAAGGTCATCGATACCCAGAATCGCACCTACACATTCACTTACGACTCCAACGGTCGGATCTACGAACTCGCCGATTTCGGAACCTCCACTCCGCGCAAGATTCGTTACCTCTATAGCTCCGCTGGCGATTTGACCGAGGTCATCGAATTGCCAGGCACATCTTTCGAGCGCAAGACGACCTACACTTATTCGAGTTCGAATCACCTCGTCTTGACCATCACAGACCCCAAGGAGAATGCCAAGACGAGTCCCGTGCCGTTTTGCCGCAACTACTACAACTCGACCGGGCATCTTATCGCCCAGGAGTATGGACCGGACGCGTCATCCGATAATTCTCCCGCTCCCACCAGCAACGCCTTCCTCTTCAGCTACGCTCCCAGTTCAGTGGCTCCCACGAAGACAACCTTCTATGACCGTGGGGGAAGTCGTATCGATTTCACGTTTGATAGCCTCGGTCGGGTCGAGCGGAAAGAGTTCGGCAGTGGTTCATCCCCGCCAACCATCACCTATTCCTACGACTCGAACAACAACCTGACCCTGCTCACCAAGCCAAATGGAGCGAAGGTCGCGACCAGCTACGATAGCCTGGGAAACGCCACTCAAATCAGCACTCAAGATTCCTCGGGTGGCAACGTGCTCACCTGGGCCTACGAATATCAAAGCACGTTCAACCTGCTCACGAAGGCGACGGATCCGGGGGGCGTCCAGACGACGTACGCCTACGACACCAATGGAAACATGACGAGAACCGTGGAATCCGCGCAGTCCGGCGGACTTGCCTTAGCCACTGAATTCACCTTCGATTCCGCGCAAGCGTATGTCTTGACTCGCATAAAAGATGCGCGAGGAATCTACACGAACTTCGACTACGACACGAATTTTCGCGTCACCAAAGTTCGGGCAGATACCGGCTCTGGGGGGCAAAATCTGACGGTCGGCGAATCGACTTACGATCAATACGGAAACATCCTGACAATGAAGGATGCCAACGGAAACACTACGGTCTTCACTGTCAATGCCCTCAACCAGGTCACGAAAACCGTCTCAGCATCACCGTTACTCTTTGAGTCCGAATTCTTCTACGACGATAGTGACAACCTCACGAAGACCTACGTTCAAAATTCCGGAGGCACGGGGTCGAGCGGTCACGTTCGCGAGATGGAGTACGACATTCTTAATAACGTCACGAAGGCCTCCGAGCAGATATCCAATTCGGTCACTCGGACGCACCTCTACCCTACATTCCGCAGAATGATTCGAGAGTTTGCTGGCTGACTTTCGATGAGTGGCG
>CADEGH010000070.1 GCA_902826835.1 uncultured bacterium
CGTGCACGACTCCGCTTGCGCACCACATTTCCGCGCTTTCTGGAAGCTGTCTACACTTGATGCCGCAGATGTTGACCTCGAACGCAATGAGATTCTCCTCAGGCGGGCCAAAGGGGATCGAGTAGAGCGCGTCTACCTTCCTAAGGCGGTCGCGGAGGTGATGAGGAGGCACCTGGCCGGGCGCAGCGAGGGGCGCATGTTCACCGGCATCGGCGCCCGGCACGCGCACCGCCGCCTTGCACACTGGCTGGCCGTTTCCGGAATCACGCGCTCCGCCTCGCCGCATAGCCTGAGACACACCTTCGCCACGAACCTCCTGGCCAAAACCCACGATATCGCCCTCGTCCAGAAAGCGCTCAGGCACGCGTCGATAACCTCGACCATGATCTACGCAGCGATGGACGATCGGAGGGTGAGGGAGGCGATGGAGGGGTAGGGGCCAAGCAGGCAAGGCCGATTGCGAACGGGCCTGCGCGCGGAGTCCCGTTAGGATCGTGTGGTTCGGGAAGATCCGATTGACGAGGGCTGCACGACTACCGGTGCGTGGATTCCTGGAAAGAGCTTGCGCGAGAATCGCACGACACGGCGAAGATGGTAGAGCATCGGTCGATCGCCCGTGACGAAGCAATCGACGAACGGCAAGTAGGTCGCCTGGAGAACGTCCTGCGATGCCGGTCGACTCCTTGGACCTGTGGACTGGTGCGAGGGGCGCATCGCCCGGTCGAAGATTGAAAGACAGACCGACGTCAAATAGAAACGCCACTCCTGGGAGCGAAGAGCCCCAGTCGACGATGGGGCCGAGCGATTGTCGTTCCAGGCTGCCTGGACACACTGCGAAATGAAAGAATCCGGCCGTTTGTCCGCGAGAAGCCACCGCAGAAAACGATTGCTGAGGACCCGACTACGGTTCTCGCCGGACTGTTTGAACCACTCGTCGACTCTGGCTCTGGCAAGTCGATGTCTCTCTTCGAAGGCGGCATCGAGCTCCGCGCTCCGCTGCACCTCGGCGGTCAATAAATTTTCAAACTCCGGGCTCTTTATTTTGGCCAAGTCGTCGAATGTCGCACCAGGGCCGCCAGAAGTGACGCGGTTCTCCCGGACCGACGCACGGAGGGCACGCTTCAGGATTGGGCCTGCAGCATCGAGGATCGGAAGCCCCCTTGTCCAGCGGCGTGCGAGCTGGAGCTGACGATCGCGCGTGTCGCAGACAGGGGCAGACAGGAGTTCAATCGCCACGATCGTGCTAGTTATCGCGGCGCATCCCGGTGCCATCACGGTGGCATCGATGCGTTCGCGCAGACCCGCGTCTCGAAGCGCAGCGCCAAACACGTTCGTGTCCAAATAGAAGCGCACGGATCTGATGGTAGCACTTTGCTCCGATAGGAGTGCCCTTAAGGCTCAGCACACGGGCGTGCCAACGCCCTGAGCGCATGATCCTGGTGATTCTGCAACGACTCGGCCCAAGGCATGCCGAGGCCGCGCAATTCGAATCGCTTCACCCATTCAGCTGAGGATAGAGTTGCTTCCGATCGGAGGAGAATCGGACGTCCATCCTGAGGCCTGGACGCGACCCTACCTCCATGCAAGCACCTCCAATTCCGACGCTTGACCCACTTCCCATGTCTCGCATTGATCTCCCTGAACCCAGGTTCGCTGACGTGGCGGCCAAGGGTTGCGTCGGCTGCTGCTCTAGCGACGACCAGGGTCACAACGCCTCCCCATGATCGTCGACCTCACCGAAATCGTCCGGTTCCTTTCCCAGAATGAGCGATGCGCTGGAGGTCTCCGAGGTTGCAAGCTGAAGACCAGCTCTCCCGGGACCCCAGTGCCTTCCATCTCTTCCCCAAGTCCGCTCTCCGCTACGCCGCCCTCGACGACGCTCGGGTGCGGCGAGAAACCCGGGCACCTCATAGCGCCGTGATCGAGGGCGAATTCGATCGCGCCCGGCGCCACCGAACTCTCTCCAGGACTCGAAGCAGGCAGCGGCGTGCCGGGTGGCCTGACCTGAATGCCCTCGCCCGCCTCGGCCCGGCGGGCCAACGGGGGTCTCCTCAGATCTCCGCTCGGGGAGATCTGATCTCCGCTCGATCAGTCGGCGGTTTTCCTGGGAGTTTTCGCAGATCCTTAGAGATCTCCAGCCGATCAGATCCCCCCAGCCGCCCCAAGGATCGGCGAATTCCTACGGAAACTCGCAGATCTTGCCCGATCTCCTCGTCCCCAGATCAGATCCGATTTCGATCAGGTGCTGGTTTTCCCCGAATCTCGTCGCGACTCCCGCAGATCCTCGGCCGATCAGATCCCCCCGCCAGCCAATCGGATCATCGAATTTCCCGCAGGAAGTCGCAGATCGTTGGACATCTCGAGGTCACCAGATCGCCCCGACCGCGATCAGGATCGCGCAATTCCCGCGGAAACTCGCAGATCTTGCTCGATCACCACGCCGAACGATCTGATCGGATCCCGCCGAAGTGGCGGAAATCCTGGGGATTTTCGCAGATCCTTCACCGACCAGATCTCCCCCAGCCGATCTGACCATCGGAATTTCCGCGAGGTTTCGCAGATCTTCTGGGATCTGATCCGCCTGTCGCGCCCCAGGATCGCAAGAACACGGCGAAAATTCGCTGATCCACCGATTCCTGACGCCGATCGGATCTTGACCGTCGGCCCGATGATCGCCGGAAACCCCGAGGAAACCTTGGGTCGGGCGGGATTTTCGGCACCCACGATCTGATCTGATCTTTCCCTGTGCCCGCAACTCCCCGAGGAATCGACGATTCTCCCAGGTGCCATCTCGATCCGATCTGCCGAGGGGGTGATCGCGCTGCCGAATGTCCGGGACTTTTCGCAGATTCACCGAGACCTCGGTCGGATCGCAGTGGTCCCGATGCCTGACCATCGACAAGAACCCGACCTGCTCTTGGGGAAGCCCGAGATCCTGCCCACCCCAGCGCCAGTATTGAACACGGTCCGCCCTGGCGCGCCCCGGGGCGAGCGTTGTCTCAAGGGGGCCAGCCAGGCCGACAGGCGCCCACGGCGGCCCCAGTTGGCCAGCATCGGCACGTCCTTCCCGGGCCCCTTTTTTATGGCCGGACAAAAGTCCCCCCATTTGGGGCCAAAATGCCTGGAAACGTAGGGGTTTGCGCGGTTTCGCCTACCGGACAAAATTCGACCCCCCCCCGCCTGCGCCAAGATCGGGCTGGGACGAGGGTCGTGGGGGGCAGGCAGGAGCCTCGGGCGGCACGTCCGATGAGCGGTGGAATCGGACCGCCCAAATCATGGACTGGTAGTGCTTTCCGACTACGATGCAACATGTTGATCGCCGGTCCCGATTCGAGGCCCGGCAGAATAGGTGCGAAGCGCTAACTCCAAGGAGAATTCCAATTACGCGCCCCCAGAGGATTCGTACCGAGGGAGAGGAATCAAAGAACGAGGTGATCGCGGAGGCGGTTGTTCAAGCGCCCACGGCTGAGACAACCGAACCCATCAAGGACGATCCATTGGAGCTCGCCTGGATAAAAGCGCAGAAGGCAGCCTACGGACTCCTGCTCGCCAAAGAACGAACCTACTTTCGGAGCGTTGCCGACTATCGCGCTCTCCATGCGCTCGCAACGAGCTTCACGCAGAGCAACCCCCCGAAATGGCGAAGGTGCGCCTTGGCCCTCCGCGCAATTGTCGTTGCATGGAAGGCCCTCGGCCATGGAACCATAACTCTTCCCGAAGGAAAGGCAGCAAGCCTCGCGCAGCGAGCCATTAATGCAGCGTGCTTGGCCTCGCCAGGTTGGCGGGCGATGGTTGCCAATTTGATGCTGGAAGCTTGGAAAACCGACGGCGGATTCGCCACTAGGCTTGACGCCGACTGGAACAATAGCCACGACAGCTTCTCCAACTACTTCTCCGCGCATTCGACTACAGGAATGTTTGCGGACATCGCCCGGCAAGCTCGAATATCTTGGCCGCTAACAGACTCACGACCACGATTCAGTCGGGACGGATGTGAATCAAGATATTTATTCGACCTTGCCAAAGTACTGGATGCGTACTCTGATCACGATGATCACGGGAACGCAGCTTCTGTACTCGGCCTTGCCTTTGACATTGCGAAGTCACCTTTCTTACTCGCTCGATCCAAGCCTCCACTCACGCCGAGCGCAGACGTTCTTATTCAGATACGCCATCTCGCGTCGTGGTGTCACGATAATGCCAAGCATGAACCTTACTCGAGCAGCCGATCAGCAGATATCATTGAACAGCGGATTCGCGGCCGCGCGCGGTGGAGTAAGCTCATTCAGCTCACGCATTGTGGTTATAGTGCCCCGCTGCAACGCGATCCAGGGACTCCGCAAACCAATGGTGATGATGTCAGTGCGACCACAGACCCCACGGTCGCGCAAGGTGCACCCGGACTTCTCATCACAAGCGAGGGCGCCGCAGCAACTAATAACCGATTGACTCATCCCTCGCCAGCCGAATACACTCTATCGCGGCACAGTGAACACTGGGTTGTATCATGGAAAGGCATCTCACACGTCATTCGGAGAACCCATGGCATGGACTACATCGCCACCCTCATCCACGCGGATGGCCAGCCGCGATCCTGCATTGACCTTCGTCGGGGTGTCTATCCAGCCATGGGTTCCAGCGTGCAAGCATCGGACGTGTTTCAGGGATCGGAGGAAGGCGCGAAGTTCGGAATCAGCTCCGACTCGCGTGGAAGCGCGCTCGAGGGCGCCGACAAACAAGCACTCCTGAGGATGGATACCGAGATCAGGACGCTGAATGCGGATATCGCAAAAGCTGAGCGCATCAACGACGAAACCGCGTTGCGGCAATTGAATAAGGAAAAGGAGTATTGCCTCAACTATTTGAGGTCCAACAAGAACCTCCATGGCATGGCCCGCGCGTCCGGAAACGAGGTCCAGAATGCCCGCAAAGCGGTGGCAATCGCGGTTTCCCGTGCGATCAAGTCTCTTCGGAAGGACCTGCCAGAATTGGCACGGCATCTTGACATGTCGGTGACCACTGGCAAGGATTGCGTGTACAGGCAAGAGCCCGGCATCAAGTGGACTGTGACCTTCTAAGTGGACATAGTCTGCGGGAGAAAAAATAGTCGACTGCTACGCCAAGTGTAGCAATTGCCACACGATATGTAGCGCAATGGTACCGGAGCCTTACGCCGCCTTGGCGGCAGAAAGGAGGCCCGGTGCTCACCACAAGACAAGTCATCCGAGGACTCTGCGCAGCGAACCCAGGGTTCACCATCACCGAAGACCGCGTCCGCCACGCCCTTCGCAGGGGCCAAGTCCCTCCTCCAAGCTGTTTCGGCGGGCGACTATGCTGGACCACCGGCGATGTAGCGGCGCTGGCGGCGGCCCTCCGACTATCTCTCCCTGACGAGGAAGTCTGGGGACCGAGTCATCACGCTCGGCGGGGCATCCAGGGCGCGCACGAGAATGCCGGAGGTGCGCCATGACCTCGGTAGCCAACACCAAGGCGTTCTTGGCGGCCCTGTTCTCGGAGTGCCCCCCCGGCTTCATCGAAGCCCGCTTGCTCGAAGACAAGAAGGGCGGCACGCTGGTCGAGCGCCAGTGGTACGCGTCCGCCGCCGAGTTCGGAGCCGACCTGGATCGTCTCCAGGGCATCTCCAAGGAGAGCAACGCCGCCATCTACTTCGGAGTGCTGCCACGCCGCGACCGCGGCAAAGGCAAGAGCGAGGACGCGGCGCCAGCCCGGACGCTCTGGACGGACATCGACTACAAAGATTTCGCCCCGGAGGGCGAACCCGCTGCACGCGCCAGCCTGGCTCGCTTCCCATTGGCACCGTCGATCGTGGTCGCTTCCGGCCACGGACTGCACTCCTACTGGCTGCTCAGGGAGGACGCGGAGGCGTCGGAGCTCTCCGAGCTGTCCAAGGCCATCGCGGTGGCGGTCGGCGGCGATCACACCTCCGACGCCGCGCGCATCCTCCGGCTTCCAGGGTCGTTCAACCGAAAGGACCCAGCCAACCCCATTCTGGTCGTGATCGAGAAGCTCGACACATCGTGGACGTTCAATCCTAGTGACATCAGGGAGGCTGCGGCGACGGTCGGCCCCCGTCGACCACCGAAACGGCCTCCGCCCCGCACAATCGAGCTGGGAGCCCCTCCGCATGCCTACGCGGAGCCCATGAGACCGGCTCTCTCGATCTTGCTGAGCACGAACCCTCGGTGCCGCAGCCTCTTCAACGGCACCGGCAAGCCCGGCATCGGGAGTGATGGCCAGACCACCGACACGAGTTCCTCGGGCTACGACTTCAGTGTCTGTTCGGAGCTGATCCGCCGCGGCATCACGGACCCCGTCGACCTCGGTCGAGCTCTTTGGAACCGACCCGACCGCAGCGCGCGTGACAAAGGGCCGGCCTACATCGAGCGGACCGTCAATCAGGCCCTCTCCCGGGTTGAAGCCGCCAAGGCACAACAGGCGGGCGACATCACCGCCGCCACCGACTTCGTGGTCGAGAAGGCACGTTTGTTCAACAGCGTGCCCGCGAGATACGAGATCACGATCGAGGGCAAGGTTCTGCGCCTGGACAGCGACCAGCTCCGATCGGTCCAGAAGTTCGGACTGGTCTTTCTGGATGTGCTCCACCGGATGCCGCTCATGCCCAGCGCTGACGACTGGAGGCTCTTCGTCAACGACCTCATGGCCCGCACCGAGAAGGTGGACATGCCTCCGGACGCCTCCGAGTACGGGAGCATTAAGGAGGAGGTCGCACGGATCATCCAGAGCATGCCCGCGGGCGACACCGTCGCTGACCTCGACCAGGGCAAGGGCGTGCGCCTTGAGAACGGGAGGGTCGCTTTCAAGCGAAAGACCATCTCCGCGCTCTTGAAGGAAGCACACCCCGATGCCGAACTCGGCGACGTCTCCCTGATCCTCCACGACATGGGGTACCAATCGAGGCCCCACCGAGTCGGCGACTCCGTCGTTCGCCTGTGGAGCCTCCTATGAACGCGCGCGAGGCAGAAAAACGGAGTAGACGCGCGCAACTGCTCCAAGACCAGCCGTTACGCCGTTACACCGTTACAGAAACCGAAACATCTGTACGCGGGAGCTCTCCTAACCCTTCATGTTGGATGGAGGTGGTTTTATGATCTCGCGCGTATTAGGGAAGCCGAAGATCGAATTGATCCTCGGACCTCCGGGGTGTGGAAAGACCCACACGCTCCGCCAGCGGATCCAGGCTGAGCTTGACGCCGGTGTGCCAAAGCACCGCATCGCCTGCCTCACGTTCACGAGGGCCGCGAGCGACGAGATGCGGCAGCGCTTGGCGGACCAGGGCGAGATGATGTGGATGAGGACGATCCACAGCGCCGCCTACAAACTGCTCGATCTCAAGCGGGTGCAGGTGTTCGGTGACGAGGCGTGGAAGGAGTTCGGGGACAAGTACGGGTACGAGTTCACGGCGGGTTCGGACTCAGACCCGTCCGAATCGCGCTGGGTCACCCCAAAAACCAAGGCGGACAAGTTCAGGTATGTGCGCCACTGGGGTCGGACCCAAGGGCTCACCGCGGAAGCCGCCGCCGGGAAGTGCCAGGTTCGAAACCTCGACTTGACCGCCTTCCTCCAGTTCGATGAAAGGGCTGACGCATTCAGGCGAATCCGTGGGCTCGTGGAGTTCCCGGATTTCCTCACGGAGGTCTTGAAGCGCCGGCTCGTCATGGACATCGATGCGCTAGTCGTGGACGAGGCGCAAGACCTGTCTCCGACCCAAGTGGAAGTGGTCAAGCTCTGGATGACCAACGCGCAACGGGTGGTGTTCGTCGGCGACGACGATCAGGCGATCTACGGCTTTCAGGGAGCGGATCCGCGATGGCTCACGGAGTTCGCCCGCGAAGTCCCGACGCAGGTTCTCAGCCAGTCTCACCGCGTTCCGATCGCAGTTCACGCTTTGGCTGAGGCGATCATCACTCAGAACCGGAACCGAGTGGCCAAGGAGTACCGTCCGACTGAGCACTTCGGCCAGACGCTTCGTCTATCGCTGAAGCGGGCGGTAGAGCTCGTGGACGGCAGCCGCAGCACCTTTGTGCTCGTGCGGAACCGCGTGTTTCTGGGAGCGGTCGTCAAGCTTCTGAGGGAACAAGGCGTGCCTTACCTCATCGAGGGAGGCGGAGCGTCGAATCCGTTCGGTCGGCACGACTTCGTGTTAGCCCTGCGCGAGGCTGTCGCGCTGGGCGCGGATGATGGCTCGAGCGATTCAGTTCCTGAGGTCGCGACGCTCCTGCGGATTCTCAAGGCCACGGCTGGCGACGAGGCATCCGTCGTGGCCGCACTCCGCGACGCCGTTCGCCTGGGAGGCCCGGCCAGCGTCTTTCCGAAGCTGACTCCGGAGAATCGGACCTACTTTGAACGGGTCATCGCTCGATTCGGAGGAATCCCGGAGCCGAACGTGCTCCTCACGACGATCCACGGGGCCAAGGGTCGCGAGGCGGACCATGTGCTCGTGCTCCCGAACATGACCTCGGCGACGTTTGAGACCTACCAGTCCGGAGGCGACGCAGGCCGGGAGGCCGAGAACCGCTGCTTCTATGTGGCGGTCACGAGAACAAGGCACACGCTCGTTCTCGTGGACCACGAGACGAAGAAGCACTACCACTGGCCGAGCGAGAAGTCTGAGGAGGGACGGCTGTGACACTCCAGGAATTGGTCGTGGAACTGCGGTCGAGGAATGTGAGGCTGCGCCGGGTGGGAGACGAAATCGAGCACGTCGGGCCAGCGGGAGCCCTCGCCGGGCCAGTCCGCAAGAGCTTGATCAATCATCGGCAAGCGATCCTCATTTTGCTGGGCGTTCCCTCGGCATGGCCCGAGGATCGCATCGATCAGTGGAAGGAACGCACCAGCATCATGGTCTGGGATGGGGGCATGGGTGTCGAGGACGCTCAGCGCGAATCGACGTTGAGCCTACGGAGGAGGTGGCTGCCATGAGCAGCGATCTTCCGCCCCCGAATTGCGGCAACGAGTCCCGCACCGCCGGCAACTCCTGGGTCGTCTTCATCAACTGGACCACCACCGGGAGGCCGAGGCCATGACCGTCACGAGCATCGTAATCACGTTGGGCTCCCCCGCGGACCAGGCAACTGGATTGCTGGCGTTCGTGTCGTGTACCTACGGCGGAATCGAGATCGACGGCCTCGCCATCAGGCGAACCACCGACGGCCGGATCATCGTGACATTCCCAGCCAAGTCACGGAATCGATGCGGTCGGAGGTACTTCGTCACGCCCCGGTCGGCCCCGGTGAGGTTGGAGTTTGAGACTGCAATCTTGGCTGAATTCCGCAGGGCTTGCCCATGATCACCCCCGAGACGATGACCCCCGAGGACCGCATGGCCGAAGTCGCCTCCATCCTTGCTCTCGGATTCAGAAGGCATCTCCAGAATCAGCTTGAAGAGGGTAGCGAGGAGCTGGCTCTATGTGTCACGCCGGCCAAACCGCCGGCAATGGAGACACGATCATGATTGAGGAGATCCAAGAATTGCGCGCGCTCGGGGTGCCCGAACTCGTGAAGCGCTACCGCGAGGTATGCGGGAAGGAGCCCCGCGTGAAGCACCACGCCTACCTGTGGAAGCGAATCGCATGGAAGCTGCAAGAGGACCGGTGCGGCGGGCTCTCGGAAGTCGCCAAACGCAGGCTTGAGGAGCTCATCGCGGAAATCAAGCTCCCCCTCGAAGATCGCGAGCGGACGGTCACGGGAGTGCTCAGGCCGAATAGCAAGTCGGCGGGGCCGAAGGTCGGGACCTCGATTGCGCGCGAGTGGCACGGGAAGCAGGTGATCGTGCGCGCGGTGGAGGGCGGGTTCGATTGGAACGGGGTGATCTATCGATCGCTGTCCGCGGTGGCCAAGGCGGTCACCGGAACGCATTGGAATGGGAACCTGTTCTTCGGGATCTCCAAGCGTAAGGGGGCGAAGTGAAGAAACCCGCGGCGCCCGCAACGGTCCGCGTGGCGATCTACACCAGGAAGTCCACCGAGGAGGGTCTCGACCAGGAGTTCAATTCGCTGGACGCCCAACGCGCGGCGGTGGAAGCCTTCGTGCAGAGCCAGCGCGGCGAGGGATGGCTGGCCCTCCAGGACCACTACGACGACGGAGGCTTCACCGGAGCCAACATTGAGCGGCCGGCCTTCCAACGGCTCATGAAAGAGGTGGCGGCGGGTCGGGTGGACGTGGTCGCGGTTTACAAAATCGATCGCCTGTCGCGCAGCCTCCTCGATTTCGTGCGGATCATGCAGAGCTTCACCGACCACGGGGTGACCTTCGTTTCGGTGACCCAGCAGTTCAACACCACCACATCGATGGGGAGGCTCACCATGAACTTGCTGGCCTCCTTCGCCGAGTTCGAACGCGAGGTCATCTCGGAGCGCACGCGGGACAAGATCGCCGCGACCCGACGGAAGGGGCATTACACGGGCGGTCGGCCCATCCTCGGATTCGACGTGGTCGAAAAGAAGCTGGTGGTGAACCCGGCCGAGGCCGCCGAGGTGCGGGTGATGTTCGGGATCTACTTGGAGAAAAAGACCCTGGCCGGGACGGTGGCGGAGCTCAGGCGCCGCGGAATCCGGCAGAAGTTGCGCACGACCCGGAAGGGCCAGCGCCAAGGCGGGCACCCCTTCGATAAGACCTCGCTGCGGCACCACCTCCAGAATGCGCTCTACATCGGGCGGGTGCCGTTCAAGGGCGAGACCTTCCAGGGGATTCACGAGCGCATCATCGACGACGAGACGTTCGACGCTGTCCAGCACCAACTCCGCCAGCACGCCAAATCCGGCGGCTCCTCCGAGCGGAATAAGTGGGGGGTTCTTCTCCGCGGCCTTCTTCGGTGCGGAGTGTGCGGGACGGCCATGACGCACCACTGGACGCAAAAGGGGGCGCGGAGGCACTCCTACTACGTGTGCGAGAAGATGCTGAAGGGGCGGGCCGTGGCTTGCCCGGGAAGCCGGATTGCGGTGGCTGCGATCGAAACCGCGGTCGTGGAGAATATTCGCGGTCTCGGCGCCGACGCGAGCGTCCTGCGCGCCACGCTCCAGGCAGCCCGGGAGGCCGCCAACGCCGCCCGGCCAGCCCTGGAGGCCGAACGGAGGCGCCTGGAGGGCAAGGTGGCCGAGCATCGCAACGAGAGAGGCAACCTCCTTGCCGCCATCGCGGAAGGTACCCCGGGAACCCGGGCTTTGACCGAACGGCTGGCCTCAGCCGACTCGGAAGCCGAAGCCTACGCCGCCAGGATCTACGAGGTGAAGTCGAAGCTGAAAGCGATCGACGACGCCCCGGTCCAAGAAGACGATTTCCGGGGTGCCCTCGCAACCTTCGACCCGGTCTGGAACGAACTCTTCCCGAAGGAGCGGGCGCGGATCCTGACCCTCCTCCTGGAGTCGGTGGTGTTCACCGGCAAGACGGGCGAGGTCTCCATCACCTTCCGACCCTCCGGCATTCGCGCCCTCGCCGCTAAGGCCTCCGCATGACCCAGATCACCTTCAAGATTCCGATCAACCGTCCCGGCCGGCGACCGGCTTCTACCCCGAAGCCGAAGGTCCGCCAGCCTCGCTCCCCCGACCGCCTCGCCCGCCAACTCGCCCTCGCCCATCACATCGAGCGGCTGATCGACTCGGGGGACCTCCGCGACTACTCCCACGCCGCCCAGGTCCTCGGCGTCACGCGGGCGCGGCTGAGTCAGATCATGGATCTCCTGGGGCTCGCGGTGGAGAAGCAGGAGGCGATTCTGGTGGGCCAGGGCGGCGGGAGCGAGAGGTCGATACGAAGTACGGTGGCGAGCTTCACGGAGCAAATTTCGGCGCGCAAGCCGTAACGTCGCTGGCCCAGCCTTGAACTTTCGATGCGCCGTCGGCCGGAGGCGAGTGCGCCATGCGGGGATCGCCGGATTGCCCCAGACCACGAGCCGAAACCAGCACCTCACGCGAACAAGTGGAGGGGAAGGGTACGGCGCGCCGTTTCTTTTCCGTCGCGGGTCTCGGTGATCTCCGCCACTTCGAGATTGAGGTCGACGTGGTAGAGCTTGATGATCTCGAACGTGCCCGCGTCGTCCTTGCCGACCAGCCGCGTCCAATGGTGTCCCGGGTGCTTCGGATTGACCTTGGCCTTCGGCACGCTGGAGCGCAGCAACTTGAAGTCGTCGTTGGCGCTGGTCTTCAAGGTGAACTCGCCGTGGTCCTTTTTGTGTGTCGACATCGCGTCTCCCGATGGCAGATGGACTCCAGGATTATAGGGTCCGGCACGAGCGTATGTCTGACGTTGGTTTCCCCGAACGGGAAGCAGTCGGTCTGTTAACCAATCCCCCGTCTCGCGAGAGCAGAGAGAGTTCGAGAGCGGTTGCCCGAAGGTGCTGAAAAAAGTGGGCGGAGGTCGGTTCGATAGGGGCCGCGATACGGTCGAACCGAGAGCAAACGGCGATGCAATTCAGCGGGAAAATCGGGGGCGCGCGGAGGGTCGAGTCAAGGGTCGCGCGTGAGAAACTGTGCCGTTTTAGGCCAAAAAACTCCCCGAGTAGGATTCGAACCTACAACCAAGCGGTTAACAGGGTCAAAACCG
>CADEGH010000071.1 GCA_902826835.1 uncultured bacterium
CTGGCACCGATTCTGGCAGTATTTTGGCAATGGGCCCGACTGAGGGGGCGGAAGTCGAAGCCCCCGGAAGTGGCGAAAAGAGCAGGAAAACCAGGGGTTTACGCCAGAACTCCCCGAGGGCTACCCTCTTACGAACTTTTCTCTGTTTCCGAGCATGGTCGACGGGGGCCAGGATGCACTGGAATCAAGGCGGGGCGAGGGGGTGACCTCCAGCGATAGCACCCCCGGCCTCGCTCGGTCCCCTGGTGTCCGGCACCGATGCGTGATCGGCGCCACGGGCTCAGGGGCTTGTCATTTTAGGGTCGTGATCGGAAGCGCGGCCGGGACGGCGGACCAGGGGATGACCGGTCCCGCGGGCGTCCACGTTCGATCGTGACCAGGTTTGGCGTCAACGATTGCCTACTTCCCTGGCTCCTCTCCCCCGGTGTCACGGTCGTTGCCACCCAGGTCCTTCGCCCTGCGAATTGGCCGGTCTGTCCTTCGATCCCGCAAAGGAGCGCGGGGCCCTGGTTCCCAGTGCCGCCGGGCGTCTGGTCGAATCCATCCCGAAGCCCGGCCCAGATCCCCCTCGCCCCCGGGTGTCCCTCGCCCGGGAGGTCGAAGCTGTGAACGTCTGCCGGTCCCCGGCAGGGAGAATTCACGTGGCCCCGCCAGGGCTGGGCGGGAACAGGTGCTACTGCTTCGAAAAAACCCACAGGCCATCTTGCGGCGGGCGCCCCCTGGTACGCTTGCAATCTCAGCGGGGCTATCGACGCATCCGCCTGCTCCGTCGTGGTGCAGGCCGTCGAGTCCGACAAGTGGCCCCTCGAACGGAAGAGCGCCGTTCGTGCCGACAACCTCCGCACGAAGCAAGCCATCGGCATCCTCCTCCGCACCCACGTCCGCAGCCGCCAAGCCCTCTCCAGATGGGTGATCACCTCCTGGATGCGACCTTCCGAGTCCATTCAGGTCGCTCGCCCCTACACCCCGCCGGTGGGAGCCGCAGGGCGTGATTCAGAGGATCCCCCATGACCAATCAGCGATCTCACGGCCAATTTCTGGTCTCTCTACTCGCGATCTCCCTGGCCGTTGCGGCCGGCCGCCTCGCCGAGGCGCAAGTGGTCAATCCCGCCAACTGCACGATCGTCGCCAGCGCGACGTCCGGTCCGGCACCTTTGACGGTCTCCTTCTCGCATAGCCACACGAACTACGTTGAGGGCTTCGAGGCCGCAGGATGGTACTTCGGAGACGGGACGGGGTCTAGTGTCCCATCTCCGACCCACACGTTCACCAGTCCTGGGACCTATGTCGTCACGGGTGATTACTACTTCGTGACCCCCTCTCTCGACTTCCGCTACTTCACGACTCAAATCGGATGGGCTACGACCACCATCGTGGTCTCACCTCCGATCGACGCGGCGTTCTCGGCGTCTCCGCTCTCCGGCACGGCACCTCTCACTGTGGCCTTCACCAACACGTCCACCGGCCAGCCGACGACCTGGTCCTGGAACTTTGGCGACGGATCGACCTCGAATCTCCAGAACCCGTCCCATACCTACACGACGCCCGGAAACTACACAGTGTCGCTCACGGTGACGAAGCCCGGTGCCGGCTCCAACGCTCAGACGAATCAAGGTTACATCACTGTCGGTTCCCCGCCGCTTTCGATCGCCAACCTGACCGTCTGCGGAACCGGCGTCGCCTGCACGGCCGCCAACACCTGCGTCGTGGTCACAGGGTCGTCGGCCGATGTGTGCGTCAACGGAACCGGATTCACCGCCAGCAGCATTGTGCGATTCAACGGGATCCAGCACCCGACCTCCTTCATCAGCCCGACCCAGCTCGGTGTTGTCGTATCCCTGAGCGCGTCTTCCTCCAACTATCGTCCTGCCGGGACCTACACGATCACCGTGCTCCAATCGGGAGCCACGAGCAACGGGATTCCGCTGACGATTCGGAATCCATTGCCTTCCATCAGCGGCATTACACCCACTTCATTGAACGCAGGAGTTCTCGCATCTTCGGCCGCGATCACCTTCACGCTCGGAGGCGGCATCTTTGCTAACAACGCCGTCATCCAGGTCAACGGAGCTCCCATTCCCACGACGACCCTCGACCTCTTCACGGTCCAGGGCGTGCTGCCGGAGTCGATGCTTGCCCTTCCTGGTGTCCTCGCGCTACGGGTGCGCAATCCCGGCCCTGGCGGCGGCACTTCGACCAGCACCCTCAACCTGAACGTCGTCGGTCCGGCCATCACCAGCGTAGGGGGTCCTGCCTTCCCAATTCCGGTGGCGCCACCATCCTCCAACAACCTCTTCATCTTCGGTTCAAACTTCAGCCCGAGCGCCGTCGCCATCGTGAACGGTATTCCCAAGCCGACACTGGTCATCGACTCGGGTACGCTGCGCTTCTCCCTCGTCGCATCGCTTCCGGAACTCCAACAGCGCGGGGCCATCGTGCTGAATGTGAGGAACCCCGGCCCCTCCGGCAACGCGGACTCCAACAGTTTCGCCGTCCGCGTCGGTTCAGGCGGAAGCAACTCAGGTCTGATCGCACACCTGCCGGCCGTCCCCGTCCCCGGCGGCTACTTCGGCCTCACCGTTGAGGGCGGAACCCCCGGCCAGCTCTACACGCTCATCGTCGATTCCGCGCCCCCACCGCCTCTCTTTCCTTTCGCGACTCCCACCGCCGATCAGGTCCTCAGCGTCCGACCGTTGCCCGGAGGGCCAGGGATCTGGGCCGCGCCGGTCGACGGACTTGGCATATACGGACCATCGACGGGGGCGGCATTCAATGCCGGCGGAGCCCATCTGCCCTTCAGCTTCCCCCTTCCCAATCCCGCTCTCGGCATCGCACTCACTCTCCAGGGCGTATTCCTCGATCCCGCCGCGCCTGAGGGCTACTACCTGACCTGGGCCCGGAAGATCGCACTCTGATCCCTCGATCAGGTGCTCTCCCGATAGCACCCGTCACACGAACTTTTCTCTGTTTTCGGGCATGGTCGACGCGGGGCTAGGATGCCCTGGAATCAAGGCGCGGCGAGGGGGTGGCAGCCATGGAACGAGCCCCGTCCCCCGGTGTTCGGTGCCACGGTCGCATGGGTCGGCCCCAGCCGCGACGCGATCGGCGACCCAGCCCGGTGGCGGGATGGACCGGTGACCGGTCTCACGGGCGACGAAGTTGGATCGTGGCCCCCGCCAGCCGGAGACCGGTGAACGGCACCCCAGTCTCCAGGTCGACCGCGATGTCCGGTCCGGTTTCCGGAGTCGGTGATCCGCGCTCGGGCGGGGGCCCCGCTTGACCGTCAACACGGGCACCCGGGGTCGACCCTGGCACGCGCTGGTTGCAAGCGTGGCCCGAGGGCCGGAGGGCGCCGTGACCGGTCTTAGGGGTGGCGACGTTCTATCGTGGGCCCCCAGTGGATTTCGGTGCAAGGTTGTCCCGGGTTTCGGCGGAGACTGGGACATTTGATGGTTTGAACCACGCGGAATCCAACGCGAATCACGACTCCCGCGCTTGGCCGATGGCGTGGCTCATGACTCGCACCAAGTCGGTGAAGAGTGCATCGCCGTAGAGGACCTGGCTATCGAAGTAGTGCGTGATGTTCTCGACGTCCGCTTTTGGGCGAGCCGCCGGCCGCAACTCTTCCGGTATAGATCGGTCCATGAAACGAATCAGCGGCTTTCCCGCCATCTTGGCCAACCCCGCCTCGTACCAGAGCCATTGGAAGTCCGGCTTCGGTGACCTGCCACCCAAGAGCACCTGACGCTCGGTTTCGCGGAGAATGATGAACTGGAGGACAGCGGAGCTTCGTCTCACCCGTTCGACGACATCGCTGGTGATATTTCCGGGATTATTCTCGTCGGCAAAATCGAGTTCGCAGCCACAGGCTCCGGCCGCGCGGGTGGCTATCGCGACTACCTGTCTTCGGTGAGCCGCTTCCTGAGGCATTGACACGAAGACCCTCGTCGTGCCTACGATCTCGACACTCACGTGGCTGCCTTGGGATATCATCTTGACCGGCGGCGATTTCGTGAATGCCTTGAGACCTGAGTTAATCGATTCCTCGACTCGACGTGCGAGCTCCAGGTTCTTGATCGGCCAGCGCGTCTCCGGATCCTTTACAGTAAAACGCAACGTTCCCCGTTCTTCCGTCGGCTGCGTACTCTCGCTCGAATTCGATACCTGCACGATGCTCAGCCCAGCTCCTGCGATGGCCTTGCCGAGCTCAGCCAGTAGCCCCATACTCATGGATACTCCGGGATGTTCGTTGGAAGTACCACTCCCCGTTGCAATGAATCCATATTTGACATTCGCGGCCGCCATCTGCCCACTATTGCCATCCTCCTTTACGAATCTGATTCTCAGAAAGCGTTCCCCGCGATGGACCACCCCCAAGGCTGCGTTGGGCAGTTCGACCTGGCGGCCCCCATGCCTTCCGACCACATCCGTCATTGAACCTGTGGACGGAACAAGCATGTCACGCGACTCATCAAATTCGAACTCAATGGCTGAAGACGCTGACCACACCCGCTGGTAGGCCAGCCGCAGCAGATTCTGGAAGTGGAGCGGTCGAGCCCATGACCTTCTCCAGAACCTCCTCAGCAGCCAGATGACATGATCAAGCCGACCGGGAACTTCATCCCGGAGTCTTGGCTTGTCGGGCAGACTGTAGGCAGAAATCCTCCGGACCTCATTCGCTTCCTCGGTGTACGGTGGATCGGGCATGAAGGCCTTCGTATGTCGCGATTCCTTTAGCCCTCGCAAAGCATCTTCCACGTCACTGCTAAACGCACTAGCCATGTCATCAGAGAGCAGGCCGTGCCAGGGCTCACGAGGGCCAGGCGGATTCTTTTGGTGGGCCATAGCCTCGAGCGCGACCGCAACGGCGACAAGGTCATCGTTCCTCAAGTACCAAGGTTGCGGTCCAGTCTCGACAAGTCGCGACGGAAAGAAAGGCTGTTCCAATGGATCTGCGGGTGGTCTTCGGGTTGGACCTTGAGAATCAACGAACCACTGGTGCTCCTGTTTCCGGAGGAGAGCAAACAGTCGAACCTGTCGCAATAGCATTGCGATGCCGATCTGTTTGAATGCAAACTCGTGACGATGATCTTCCTTGGCCGTCACAAACTTGGAAACATCAACCCCATTCAGATTAAGATCGGGCAGCCCCCGGAGTATCTCCTGGCAGAACTTGGTCACCTCTGTGAACTCGCACAGCAGCGACAGGGTCGCCTGATCATAGCCGGAGGGCGCTTGCTCCGCTAGCAGGATGTTGACGTGATCCTGGGCAAGAAGCCTGGTTGCACTGGCTAAAGACCCGATCTTTTCCTCCAATGCAATTTCTAACTGGAAGACCGACGTCCAGAGATCCGGATGGACCGGGGAGATCACGAGGTGTGGAATCTGCTGAGGCTTTTCGGGCCCCACACCTTTACGCTGTCTGCCCGTCCAGATTCCCCAGCATCGACTACCGTGGCTGATTCCTATGGGAACGAGGGTACGCGCCGGGATGCGGATCCCGGCCTTGGTCACGGACAGAACTTCTCCGTATCGCATTCAGATCTCCAGCCCGAGGAGAATACAGACCCGGATCACAATTGGGAAGCTGTTTTCCACGGGAGGATGCACAAGGAGGTGAAACTGAACCCTGGTCAGCGCTTAGGTCCGCCCATGTGTGCTTGAGAAACTCAAACGGGCCACCCACTTGTGGTGCAACCGCTCGAACGCCCCACTCCACCAGCACTTACGGCGTCTTGGGGTAGGCTCTCTTCGCCATGAAACCGCTCCTTCTCCCCGCCCAGTTCCTTGTCCTGGCCCTCGCGGGCTAGCTGAACCGGCACCAGCAAGACGCCGTCGCCTACCTGGGTGGGCAGAAGCGGATGCACTGTTGGAGATGAGCGACACCACCGTGCTCAGGTCCATGACGGCCCCACGGTCAGCCATCGGCTGTCGTTGGTGGTGGCCCTTCCGGTCCCGGTGCCCGGGGTCCGCACCGAGGCGGCGAACCTGTCGACCGCCAACACGGGCGCCCAGGTTTCGCCGTCCCACCCGCCTTGGCCTGGGGCTTGGACGGTCGCGCCGGGGGGCCAGCGTTCGATCGTGGGCTGCGGCGCCGCTCGAAGCGAACCAGCCGGTGACCGGTCACAGCCGCGGGCACAGCGTCCGCCGCACTCGGCTCGCCACGTGGCTGAGCTTCTACTTGCGTCGCGCCGCGTGAGCGGACAGCCAGTTTATTGAATTCAACATGGCCATTCGGGGGTTGGAGTATGCCCGCGTCGGATGAGCGTGGCCTATTCACAAACTGAACGGATTCGGAATTTCTTGGTAATTCGAGCATTCGGGAGTTTGAACCACACGAGGTCGGAATATGCCCGTGTCGGATGAGAGTGGCCTATTCACGAGCTGAGTAGCCTCGGCGTTTCTCATGAATTCAGACGTTCCAGAATTTGCACCACACGGGGTGCGCTTCTATGACTGCTGAAGCTGCGCAAAAAGACTGGCTCGCAATAAGCCAAGCTCCCGATTTGCGCGCGTCGCAGCGCTGCCCAAACGACTCTCATCGAAAGCAAAATCGCTCAGGCTGCCCATGCCACCAAACAGAAGCCGCTCTATGAAACTCTTCTGCCGCTCCGATAAGGGAAAGTCTTGACTCCTGAGCATTCCAGCAATGGCTGTCAAAGCGCTACACCACTTGGCTGCGTAGGGATCGAAATGTCGTGACTCAGCCTTCGCGTACTCAGTGCCATTCCATTTGAGCCCTCCTCCGGGAGAGGGGTCAGCATAAACCTGGAGCACTTCGGCGATCTGCTCCAGGGCTCTGACCAGCGAGGTCGTCATTGCGCGGCCTTCAACACGGATGCGGAATGAATAAATATCTGCGTGGCTGTCGGTCCTCCGCCAGCCACACCTCCATAGAAGATCTCCGTTCCCTTCGGAATGATAAAGGCATTTAGAGTCTCCCCTGTCGCTCCATTAGGCAGGTTCAATATACTCCGGGCATCAGCCGGTGAACGAATGCTCAGAACAGTTTTTCCATTGGTTAGGAATCGGCCCGCTGGCGGGGAAATACCACCAGAGTATCTGAATGCAACGATGTCACTTTGCAGCACGACCCTGTAGTATTTCCCGCCAGCAAATGTCACAGCGACATCGTCGGGCAGCCCCGCTGCGGACTTCAAGGCACCGCCAGCCCCACTTCGGAGCGCAATCCTGCGAGAGTACTCAAGGGCATCATCGCCGACACCGCTTGGTCTCCCTGCAACAACACTTGAACTAATGAGGATGGCGAGCATAGCCTTCATGTACTCGGCCTTTTCAGGACTCATCGGAGTATGCCACCAGCTGGTCTTGGGCTGTGCGCCTGACAGATCTATGTCAATAGATCCATCTGCACCTATTTCAATCTTGACACTTCCACGCGTGCTCATAATTCTATCATAAAGAGGCGCAAGTACTGTATCTAAACTCTCTGTTACATTCGTAAAGTGGGATTCGGCTGCGGCTTCAAGGCTCGCCGCAATTCCCAAGTTCAGGCTTCGCCAATAGCGACCCCACGCAGCGGACAACTTAGATCCTAACCCAAGATAGTCCCCAAACCCGCAGTCCCACCCGCCGGGCGGTGGAGCGATCATGCAGAGAGAGGAGATCCGTTCGCAGAGTGCCACCGCTCGCCCCCTCCGACCGAACGCCCGAGCAGGCCCTCCCACCAGCGGCCGGTCGCCTTGGATCGGGAAAATGTCAATCCGCCACTCTTCACAGGGCCCGCAGTTACACTTAGGAGTGTCTTCCTCATGCGCAGACTTTCCTCTCGACCGGCCCGGCCCGTACTTGGAGTGGTCTGGCCGTTCGTCGTCAGAGATAAATCGAATTGCGGCGCTCTCGAACGAGGAGATAGCTCCGCTGAGAGAATCATCATTGATTCTAGCTGCGACAGGTGATGGGTGACTATGACCACACTCACATGCTCCGTGCGCTTTCCTCGTGAGTTCCGCGCCCAATTCCGGGTCATACCCGCCCTCAGATTGATGGTAGAGAGACTGACCAGAGACGAGTGAAGTCACTTCGGAGTCGTGGTGCTGGGAGCGCCAAAGCAGAGGATTCGACCACTCTGAAGCGGGAGTGGAGCGCTGCTCGCCGGAATAGACGGTGATCTCGCCGAACTCCTTGTATTTTTGCGTTTCGTGGAGGTTGACGGCGGAGGAGACGGTTTTGGTGAGGGCGTAGACATCGCCTCTGAGGCTTTGGTGGTAGTAGGCCTTGGTCTCGGGGCTTCCGGCGATGGTCAGGCGGAGAGGCTCACCATTGGAGAGTCCGTAGATGTAGGAAAGCTCGATGCTCTCGACATCGTCCTCTCCGGCGACCTCCACTCCGTACTGCTGGATGAGCTGGCTTCCCGCGTAATAAAAGCGCTTGCGAGCGGTCCAATCCTGCCCATCAAACGCGTAGCGCTTCTCCATGCGTCGACCGAGCACGTCGTGGTCGTATTCGACGAACTCGTTTTCGTTCGCCAGGACTTCCACGAGACGATTCTGGTAATCGTAGGACCAGATTTTCAGTCCTGCTGACCACGCGGTGCGGCTCCCGGCGAGATCGTATTCGTAGCTCTCTGTCACCCACGATGACGGGCCAGTGGACCAATCGACTTCGGTGATGCTGTTCGTGTTGTTGACGGTATAGGTGTCGGTGTGGGCGGAGCCGCCCTGCGGAGTCCGAACCACCGTGGTGCGGTTGCCGTTGTTGTCGAGATTGTACTCGGCCTTGATGGAGTAATTCGTGGGCGGATCCTGGCCGATCTGCGCGGCCGGGACACCGCGGTAGGCCTTGGTGAGGCGCGAAGCCTTGTCGTAGACGTAGCTGAATCCGCCGTCTTCGATCTGAGTGCCGTCGTTTTGGAAATGCTTGATGCCTTCGCCGGTGATCCTCCCGGCGACGTCATACGTGTAGGCGAACTCGACGATGGACTTGTCGACGCTGCTCACGGTCTTCTTGTGGGCAATCGACGTGATCTGCTTTCGGCTGTCGTAGCCGTACTCGGTGAACGCACCGTTTCCGAGGGTGCGCTTGATGACGCGGGCCGGACCCTTCCAGTCCCAGGTCGCGACATCCTGCGGGCCGCCCGAGGCGCCTTCACGCACCTTCGTCAGGCGGTTCAGTGCATCGTATTGGTACGTCAGCTCGCCTGCGCTGGTCGTGGCACCGGGGTACCTGACCGCAGTGGTCCGGCCCTGGTCGTCGTAGTCCCAGGCCACGGTACGGCTCGCCTCGTTCGATAGGTTGTTGGCCCCGTAAGTGGCGGTCTCGGTTTCGACTCCTCCGAGGGTGTTCCAGGTGAACTCGACGCGGGAGTCGGTATCAGTCGCCTCGGTGAGGCGCCCCAAGGCATCGTAGGTGAATGCCTTTCCGGTGGTTTCGCCTTTGATGTGCGTTTCGGTGGCATTGATCGATTTCGTGACGAGGCGGTTCAGGGTGTCGTAGCCGTAGGTCACGGCGGTGGCGTTTTGATCATTCCGCTCGATGAGGTTCGAGTTCGCATCGTAGGTGAAGGTCACCTCGCCGGAGTCCGGATAGGTCGTCTTCGTCTGCCTCCCGAGGTCGTCGTAGTCGAAGTCGGTGTGATACCCCTTCGGGTCGGTGGCTCGCGTCAGGCGATCGGCCTTGTCGTACACCCAAAGCGTCGTCAGGACGGAGGACCCGGCCACTTGCACGTCCCGCTGGATCATCCGGTTCACTTCGTCGAAGGTGCCGAAGACCTTGTTGCCGTTGGCGTCGGTGGTGGTGAGGACGTTGCCCCGCGGGTCGTAGTCGAAGGTGACGGCGTAGCTCGCGGGATCGATGACCTTCGTGAGCCGATGAAGGGTGTCGTACTCGAAGGTGGTCTCAAAGGTCTCGGCGGTGGACCCACCGGGCACCAGCTCCTCCTCCTGAAGTGTGAGGATGTTGCCGCTGGCGTCGTAGGTGTAGAGAAGCTTGTTGCCCAGTGCGTCGAGTTTCTGGGTCAGTCGGCCGAGTGAGTTGTAGGTGAAGCTGGTGGTGTTGCCATTCTCATCGACCAGCGTGAGCACGTTGCCGGCCGCATCGTACGTGGTCTGGCTGGTCACCCACCCGTCACCGATGTTGCTTCCACCAGCCGCTTCCTTGGCGAGCGTTTCCGTCTTGGTCAGACGGTTGCCGGCGTCATAGAAGTACTTCACTTCGGAATGGGCCGAACCTCCGCCAGAAGCGTAGACCGCCGCGGAATCAGGCAGGTGGTCGGAGCCGAAACTCGTCTCCGTGTAAGTGCCCTCAGCATTCGTCGTGCGCGTGAGGCGATCGTGATGATCGTAGGCGAAGGTGGTGGTGTGCGACGTGCTCTTGGGCTCAATCCGCTTGGTCAATCGGAAATTCGAATCGTATTCGAACTTGGTGACTGCCTCGACGCTGGACCCGGCGGCCTGTTTGATCTCCGTGTTGAGGTCGAACTCGTTGTAGACATAGACCGTGTCTTCGCTCTCGGGATTGCGCACCTTCGTCAGCTTGTCATCGACATCGTAGAAGTAGAGGTGCGTGCGAGTGACCGAATTGGATATCTGTTCGGAGGCCTTCGTGACGTTGTCGAGAATGTCGTACTCCATCTCGCGAACGTGGCCGCTCGACCCTGTGCCTCCGGAATTCTCAACGTAGGTCTTCGTGAGGTTGTCGCTAGCGTCGTAGAAGAACTCGGCTTCGTAGAGGAACGGCGATGCCGAGACGGTTTTTGTGACCTGGTTGAGGGTGTTGACCGTGAGAGTGGTCGTGTTCCCGCTGGCGTCCTTCATGGTCAGGACGTTTCCGTATTGATCGTAGGTCGATTCGCTGACCGTCAGGTTTTGACCCCCGGAGCCGGTATCCGCCCGAACTTTGGTGACGCGGAAATTGGTGTCGTAGTCAAAGTCGGTGTAGATCCCCCTGGGATCCTTCACGCGGGTGAGCACGTACTCTTGGCCTGAGTCGTAGGTGAACTCGGTGGCCAGGGCCAGTCCGCCGGACTGCGCGGATTCCACGGTGCGCGTCAAGTTGCCATTGCTGTCGTAGGCGTAGGTCGTCTGGACGCCACCTGGATCCGTCGCCTTCGTGAGCAGGTTGAATGTGCTTTGATATTCATAGGCCCACGTGAGGGCGTTGCCACCCGAGGAATTCTGAGTGCTGATCTGCGTGACGTTCCCAAGTCCGTCGTAGCTGGTCGCGACTTTCGCTCCGTTCGGCTTGGTGAGCAGGGTCAGGTTGTTGTTCGAGTCGTAGGAATAGGTGATGGTTGGCAGAGATGAACCGCTGCCGAACTCCTTCCGCTCGACCCGACCGAGGCTGTCAAACGTGAAATCGATGCGACTCCCCCCACGGTCATAAAAGGTTGTCTTCGTGGGGGCCGCGGAACTGGGAGCGTAGCTGAAGAGGAAGGCGTTGCTGGTGGGAGCGGGAGAATCCGCGGATGACGCGTCCGGTCCGTACTCCTGCGCAATGAGATGCCCGGTCGAGTTGTAGTAGTTGCGGCAGAACGGCACGGGACTCGTCTTGGCGTTCTCCTTGGGGTCGGTGATGGTCAAGACGAGGTGCGTCGAACTCGAATAAGTGTAGGTCGTCTTGCGCTCGAAAGAGGTTCCAGGCAGTTCGATGACATCCGTCAAGTCGCCAGCGGAGCTGTAGAGGTAACGAATCTTGCGCGGAGAGGAGGTGCCGTAGTCGGCGAGTTCGTAGATGCGGCCGTTGGAATCGTAGGTGAACGTGTAGGTGCGGCTTTGGGTGTCAATCACCTTCCACAGCTTGCCGGTCGGTCCTGTCGTCGTGTAGAGGAACTCAATCTCCCGACCATTTCTGTCCTGCCATTTCTTGATTCGGGCGCGGCCGGGTGAACTCGAATCGACTTCCTCGTAGATGTACTTGAACCCGGAGGAGGCCGATCGCGTGTAGAGCCCGCTCGCATAGGTGATGGTGTCGTAGGCTCCAGCAGGACCGTTCCAGCGATTCTGATGAGACGACCATGCGTAGGTGTAGAATTGACCGTCGCCAGGTGCCGAGACGAGGTCACTCCCGCTGGGTCCGAGGCGCATGTTGAAGGAGAAATCCCAGCGATGGCCAAGCGGACCGTCGTAAGCGAGACCGGATTTGTACATCCGATCGAAGCTGAAGGGCATACCGACGGAGGGAATGCTGAGGTCGGTTTTGTGGATCCGTAGCTCGCCGTTGGAGGGGTAGACCGGGTCCCCGGCCGTCGGATTGCCAGATGAACTCAAGGGCAGGCTTCGAGTGCCCTCGCGAATCATGGTGCTCCAAATTCGAGAATCCTGGGCGGGCAGCGAGGCAAGCATCAAGAGCGTCCCAACCCAGGCTAGCGGGAGTCCTACCTTGAGCGAGCGATGAGGTTTCTTCCCGATTGCGCAGAAATGGACCACCGTCCGTACCCCTTCCATGGCTCGCTCCTAATTCCCCACGGCCTTCAACTCCGCGATCCAGGTT
>CADEGH010000072.1 GCA_902826835.1 uncultured bacterium
CTCCTCTCTCGAAATGAGCGAGCGCCCCTTTGGCCAACATCGGAACTTCCGTTCCTGAGCTTCGCCTCGCACCCCATCAGCAGCGTGCGGATCTGGTGATCCGCGTTCCCATCCGCGCGTAGTCTTCGACCGCAAGTCGCCTGCTCTCGTCAGCGGTTGACTTATGTCCTACCGCGTCCTTCATCGCCACTCTCGGCGGAGTGGGCCCCGACACGCAAGCTCGGATGATCACGGCGTCTGCGCGCGTTTCCCCCTTAGCAAGAGGAGATCCGACCAATTCGTCACGCCAAAATCGTGAAGTGAACGACAACGTGTCACGGCGATCGCGGGACCTCCGCTGGAGGGGCGGAGATTCCACCATGGACCACCACGACGAAGTGATCTTGCCCGATGTCAGCCCCGAACAGTTGGCTTCCCTTCAACAACAATTTCGTGCCAAGGGAGGGACCGTAGGTACCGGCCCGAGCGGTCTCGCGGAGAACTCGTGCTTCGCGATCAAGTACAACTACGACGCGACTCGCAAACTGCTCACCATCGATCCGCTGCGTTTGATGCCCAACCTCAAACCGAGTCGTCTGCGCAAGACGATTCTCGGACTCATGGCGCCGCCTCGCCCGAAGAGTTTCGCCTTGGACAGCGGATCGACCATCTACAAACCCACGCCCCATTCGTGCGCCACGTACAATTGGGCGATCGGGTTCATCACCAACAACAGCGGCGGAGCCCTCACGTACTCGGATCAAAGCACGGATCACGGCGACCTGTCGGTGGCAGTTCCGTCCATCGCGGCCGGCGCGCAACCCTCGGATCATCAAGACGGCTTCTGGACCAACCAAGGAACGAAAGACTCGGGTCTGGGTTGCTTCGGTTCGATCTCGTACCAATTGGCGGATGGCGTCACGACGCTCAAGATCAGCTACGGCGTCAATACCCTATCTACGACCTCGTGCTCAGCCGCACTCTCCGGCCAGAATGCGGCCCGCTACACCGCCACGGTCGACAAGCAGGACGATTTTTACTACGCCGCCGCCTATCTCTATCCTTACGTGACCATCGCGCCCAAGACCTGATCCCGCTCAGTTGGTGACTGCGTGTTCCCAGTTGTCGGCGTCCACCGCGCGTGGGCGCCGACTTTGATTGTCGCCCATTGTCTCTGCAATTGGATCGGAGTGACTCAGCCATGGAATTCCAGCCGGACGGACCGTCGAGCAATGCCTGGGGGATCGACCTTTGTGATCCCGTGATGATCAGTCATCAAAATCGCCTCGTCTTACTGGCTCGCGCCAGGGGGACCGCGACGGAAGCGCTGTTCTTCCGCGTGCTGGATCCCAAGGACGCAGCGCAGGGCGACGACTTCAGCGCCTGGAACGGCTGGTATCGGTATCGGTTTCCGGAGGCGGCGGCGGCGGTGATGCCCCAGAATGCCGACGAGGCTGCGGAAACTCCCGACCGCGAGTTGCGCCTGGCGGGCATGGATTTGCTGACGGTTCCCCCGACCGCGAAGGCAGTGGCGGTCACCGACGCGGCATTCCGAGTGATGAGCGACGGGCCCTACTTGAGCGTGTTCCGAGTGTCCACGGCTGGAACGCTCCTCCTAAGCCGGCTGGCCCTCATTGGTTTCAAAGAGGAGGTCGACGGCGAGAGTGTCGATCGCTATCTCCTCGAACCCGCGTGGGAAGTGCGCTTCCGGCGCAGCGGGGTGCGGGATGTGCCGCTCGACGATATGGACGGACAGTCCTACACCGATCCGGTGGGGGAGCCCTTCTACGAACCCACGCACGAGTTCCCGAAGATCACCGCCATCTCCGGAAGTGCCTACGCGGTGGCTCGCGTTCCGACGGCGGACCCGTCGGTCAACGTGATTTATTCGGCGGTTGCGACCGCCACGGGCGTGCAGCTCTATCAGGTGCGCCAATCCGGTACGACCGTCGTGGACCTCGTCGACACTCCGACGGCTTATCCGCCGATCATCCCGACTCTGAAAACGGGCGGTACGGCGATTCCTCCGATTGCCGACCTCGCACCTGCCCTCGTGTACTACGCGGAGCAGGAAAACTCGACGACCAACGCAGACCAAGGCGTCGAACTGCAGCGGGCCGGTCATCTCATGCTGGCCATTCCGGTCACGGGCACCGGCTTGACCGCGGCCCTCGCGGTCTACGATTTCAGTCTCGACCGGGCCGGCAATATCGCGGTGCTCCCGTCGGCGGCCCAATCGCTCGTCCTCGTCGACGGGTCCATCGCGAACGGCAACTTCGTTCCCGACACCACTTCCCCGACTTATCCGACGGCGGCCAACCTCTCTTCGACCATTCAAATGGTGAACGGTCTGCTCGTGAGCTCCATGGTGCTGGGGCAAATTCAGCCGCGCAAGAGCCCGAATCTCTACACCGGCGACGACGGCCTCGTGCATGCGTACTTCGGGGGACCGCTTCCGGTTCCTCCCTTCGACCGTTGGAGCAGTCTCGATCCGAATCAGCCTCAGGCCATGGTGGCCCAGTTCGATGCCCGCGCCAACCGACTGCTTCTCACCGTTCCGTGGGCGACCACCGTTCCGGAAGAGCAGCCTAATTCCGGCGTCGACTTCGTCGCTCTGCAGAGTGGCTGCGCCATGCAGGGCGCCACGGTCGCGGTGAGCAACGGATCACTCGTGAACGGGGGCGCCGCCGCGCCCGATCTCTGCATGGTCACCATCACCTACCCCGCCGTGACGGGGCTACCGTCGGAGACGTGGAAGGCCGTACCCCGCGAATTGTCCGCGTTCATGAACGTGCTGAACGGCCAGGCCTCGGACGACTCTGCGGATCCGGCCGTCCTCGCGGGCGAAAAGACCTTCTACGATTTCAGTGGCACTCTGGCGCAAGCCCGGATCGGCCTCGCGTTCCCGACGGGGACCGAAGTCTCGCCACCTCCGGCCGCCACCTGGATTTCGACGCGCCCCGATATCGCGCTCAGCTCGGTCCAGGTCACCGCGAATGGGACGAACCAAGATTATGTCTTGACATTCAAGACACCCGGCGGTCAGACCATCACGGTCAATTGGCGCGGAGTGCCCCCTTCCGTGGCGCTCCTCCGTGACGTGTTCGACGGTCTGGCGGCACCCTCGACATACGCCTATCCCACGGACACGAGCGGAACGCCCCTCTTCGCGCTCAACACCGACGCGCCGGGTGTGGACGCCCCGGTCCTTCTGTATTCGAAGGGCACGAATCCCAATGCGGGGGGTCTCACCATCGCGGTGAGCACCAGCGCGACCGTCCCCGGCGCCGTCGACGTCGTGGTGACGTCGGGCGGAACTCCCACGACGATCCCGTCCATTCCCGCGCCGGTCGCGACGTTTGTGTCGACGCTGCAGGCCAATGCCACCTTCCAATCGTTCGGCCTCGGTATCTCGGGGTCGACGGCGGGCGGAAACGTCCGGCCGACCGCCACCCCGGCTGGCCGGCTCGGCTTGGTCGGAACTTGTTCCCTCTTCGACCTTCTGCTGCCCTCCAGCGACCTGAGTATTGCCAGCATCCCCAACGCGACCTACGCGGCGGGGACCCAAGGTCACACCTTCAACCCGACTGGGACCTACGATGTGACGCGCATGATCGGGTTCTTGGCCCGATCGCTGGCACCCTCGAGCGGCGAACTCGCCTTCGTGCAGAATGCCGCGGGCAGTCAGGTCAAGGCGCGCCGGTCCCGCTCGCTCCACGCGGTGGGAGGCAATGACCCGCTCGTGAGCGGAGTGTGGCGGCGCACGACTCCCCAGGTGCAGTGTGCCTTGACCTCCGCGCAGGCGGTGAGCGTTCCGGTCGCAGGCAACGGGGCGCCTCTGCCTAACAGCCTCAATCTGCGGCCGCAGTGGGATTGGACCATGGAGGCGTGGTTCCGCCCGGAGTCGGGCGTGCAGCAGCGGATTTTGACCTTCGCCGACACTCAGACGGTCGTGCCGAGTGGCAATCCCGAATTGAAGTACGCCGTGGCCATCGAAGGACAGGAAGTGGTCACGGGGGTCTCGTACCAAAAGACCCCCGGAAGCCCCGATTCGTCTTACTTCCAAACCGGGACTAGCGTCGCCGCCAGTCTGATGCCCGCGTCGGAATTCACCTGGGAACTGTGGATTCAGCCGGACAATCCTCCTGGCCCCACCGGTAGCGGCTCGCCGCCTCCGCTCGGTGGAATTATTCAACTCGGACAGTCGGGTCGAAATCCGTTCCTGATCGTAGGGCTGGATGCCCAGCGTCTGGTCCGCATCGTGACCATCGACAACAACTCCAACCAGACCGTCTCGACCAGTTCCGAGCCCGTTCCCGCGGTCGATGACCAAGGTCAGCCGACCTGGTCCCACCTGGCATTGGTGGGTGTGCAGAATTCGACCAGTCAGACGTGGACCCTCGATCTCTATCTCGACGGGAGTTCGATCGGCCATTTCGTGAACATCGGTCTGCAGGATCAGCCGGCCGCGTTCCTCGTCATCGGTGGCAACACTCCGAACAACTCCACCCTCTTCGGCAACATGGCGCAGCTCCGCTGCTGGTCTTTGGCCCGCTCCATCGCGGACATTCGCCGCACGTGGTTGACCAGTCTGAGTGGCTACGAACCGGGACTCCTGGGTAATTGGCCGCTCACCGCGATCGAGACCGGCGTGAACGGTCGTTTCGTGCGCAACACCGCCGCGATCACCAACACGGACTGGGACGCCATCATCTACCAGTTCCGCCAGTCGCTCACGGTGACCCAGGACAGCTTCTTCCTCTCCGCCCTTGCGACTGTGGGCGGGCTCGCCACCGTGGAAGCCGATGCTCTGCTCGCGAACGGACGTTGGAATCACTTGGCGATTCGCTACGAGGCCGGAGGGGCGCTCGATCTGAATCCGCCGGCTCGGTATGCAACCGGTCGGATCGACTGGGTCAATTGCGGTCATTCCGACAATCTGGGCCCGGCCGCGGATTTTGCCATCGATGCCTATGTCCAGGTTCCCTCGACTTCGCAGGGTCTGATCGGCACGATCATGGGGCGCTGGGCGACCGCGGACAACGAAGACGATCAGTGCTTCCTCTACTGGATCGACGGCGACGGAGAGATGAACCTCAATTTGGCCATGGTGGTCGACGACGAAGGCACGGTGGAAGTCCAAAATGCGAAATCCACGGGCGCCGCGCTCCGAGACGGCGTCACGCACCACGTGGGAGTGGTGTTCTCGTCCCGATCGATCAAGGGCACCGATGCTTCCGTCGAGTGGACGATTTCCTTCTACAAAGACGGGGTCTTGGTGGGATCCTCCTCCGAGACCATCGACGGAATCAGCGCGGTCGATGTGCGCACTTCCCAGAACGACGTCACGATCGGCACGGCGTTCGGCCCCATCGATGGCGCGGAACCGATGGCCTCGGAAGATTTCTATCCGCTGCGAGCCCGTCTCGGAGCCGTCCGTTACTGGTCGACGGACGCCGACGTCAAACTGCTGTTTCCCGAAAACTACCCGCGGGTTCCGCAAGCGGGACGTCCTAAGGGTCTGGCAGCCCAGTGGCTGTTCCGCGAGCAGGCGGGGCGAGTGGCCTTCGATCAGATCGGAGGGAACGACGCTAAGCTCAGCTCGAGCGCGCTCTGGTCGTCGCTCGCCGCCACGTCGAAGATGAGCTTCGTCGCCAATGGGGCCTTGGTTGGGACCGTTCTGCCCGCAGCCACCCCGCTGGTTGCCGCAACGCAGTCCCAATTTGCGATGGGATGCCCCATCGCTCTCCCCGGAGTGTCGGGGCTCGTCGGGAGCTTTGCGCAGCTCTGCCTCTACGATCAACTGCGAACGATCGAGACCATCCAGGATCAAATGTACGTGCCCAGGCAGGGCAACGAGACCGGCCTCATCGCGGCTTGGAACTTCAGCCAGGGCGGGGTGGACATCACGGGCGGACAAAACAATGCCAGCCCCCCGATTCCGTCCACGCAGCTCCAGCCATCCACCGCTCCGATTTCTGACGAAGGACCCTACGTACGCAACGTGTACGGTGGTCTCGTCACGGATCTGAGTCAGTCGGCACCCGGCCCGATCGCCGTCGGCAGTTACGCGGACGCGCAGGACGTGGGATCGGTCCGTCAGCGGGGAGTCTTGAAGCGCCAATACGTGGTCGATCCGAATCAGACGCTCGCTCGGGCGATTCAGATCGGGGAACTGGACTTGACGTATATCGGACAAGTCCAAACCGATCCCACGCTCATCGGGTACATCGAAGGCGCGCCCCCGGTTCCGAGCGAGAACCTCACGCGGCCTTACTATCTGGACCCGGGCAATCCGTCCTACATGAAGTACCTCGATACTTCCAAGGTGACACTCCAGCAGGAGGCTTCGCAGTCGCTCGTCTTCAGCACGAGTTCCGCGCATGCCACGCAGATCCAGGCCGGAGCCGCATTCGGGCTCATGGGAGTCAAGAACTACACGGATCTTGCGATCAACGCCGGCCCGGTATCCATGATCACCAACTCCTACGACATGAAGGGAGTGGCCCAGCTTGTGGTGCAGGGATCGGGCTCGGTCGGCGGGGGAAGTGGCCAGACTCTCCAAGCCAACTACGGAGCGACGCAGCGCGATGCCATGGGTTACAGCGGAGACTGGGAAGGCTTCCAGGCCAACCCGGCCAACTACCTGAATCCCACGGTGGGCCGTCGCTTTGTTCCCGACAACCTCGGTTACGCCCTGGTCGAGTCCTTGACCGCGGATCTCTATGCCATTGCGTTTGGTCCCACCAAGGCGGCCCTCGGGACGATGATCATTCCCAACCCCGCGATTCCGCCTGATCGGAACATCCTTCTCTTCCCCATGCGGAACGATTACACCAAAGCCGGCACCCTGGATGGCAAGATCGGGCTCGTCAATGACCCGAGCTTCCCCATGGCGGATGCGGTGCGAGGCAGCTACTTCAAGCCGACCGAGGCTTATGGCTGGGCCTCCGCCATCGAGTACCAACGGGAGCGGGCGCTCGGCGTCTACGAGCAGTTCGACTCCGCCGCCCGTGCCCAGGGTTGGAACGAGGACCTCGAGGACGCCGAGGCTTCGCAGTCGCAGGATTTCTCGGAAGCACCGAGTGATCCGGTCGCGGTCGCGACTCCGATTCAGGGGTTGGTGAATCGGTACGTCTGGACCGCGGACGGGGGAATCCACGTCGAGGAGGAGAACACTTCGGCTGCCTCCTCGCGCAGCTACATGGGGGCGGTGTCCCGGGGCGGCGGCGGTGGGTTCCATGCGCAGGGGGAGTTCTTCCTGAAGCTCGGATTTGCCTGGTCCTTCGACGTCATGGCCACCCACAAAGTCGACCTGACGGTGAGCCAGGAAACCTCCAATGCTCAGGGACTGTCGATGAGCGTCAGCGCCGACGGGGAGGCCTTCCTCCGCGCCTACGATCCCAATGCGACTCCGGAGTACGGGACCGGTAAGGGTGCTTTCTTGCCGGGGGCAGCGCCGGGCAAAGTCAAGGTCTACCGCTTCATGACCATCTACATGCCGCCCTCCTCGCGCAACAGCAAGGACTTCGACGGCATTGTCGATCCGGTGTGGAAGCGACTCTCCAACGACCCCAACGCCCGGGCGATGCGTGAGTTGGACAACAGCTCTCCTACCTGGCGCGTCGTGCATCGCGTGACTTACGTCGAGCGCGTTCCGCCTCCCATCGCGTCGAGACCACTCTTCACGAGCGGCAACCGGGATCGTGTTCCGGTCAATGTCGAGGGGAACGCCGAGCTCATCCGGCTCGTCGCGGCGCAAATTCCCTCCACGACCACGGCTCGCACGCGTCTGATCGTCGGCAACGCGGTGGCGCTGGCGCTCAATCCGCCGTCGCAAAGCCCCGGTGTCTACCCGGCATCGGCGCTTGAGCGCATCGTCCCCTGGTGGCTCACGTTCTTGAATACGGCTCGGCCCAACGCTCAAGGCACCATCCCCAACGCCGAGGCGGCCGCCTTGCTCCAGACCCTCGTGCGCCGCATCACCACCTACATCTACGACGGCTACGCCACCGGCGCCCTCGATGCTGTCCTCGGCACCTGACGACGCCACTCCACTGTGCCCATGGACCCGCGCATCGCAAGATCCAACGTGCTCGTCCGGTCGAACTTGGCACCGCCCAAACTTCCGATTGCCAGCGAGTAGCCCGATGCAGGGTCGGAGAGCCTTCGCATTCTCCGCCAAACGGCGGTGTTTTTTTGGGAGCGCATCTCAAGTTGAGCAGGTTCTTGGGCGCGTCCTCGGAGGCATGTCCGCGAGAGTAGGTTGAGGCGGGGACAGCGACGGGACGCCTGTTTTTCCCGCCGGACCTGAGGGAGGTTGCTACCCCAAAATCGCTATGGTGCTCGTGGTGAGGGCTTGACACTCACCCCAGTCAGCGTTACTTTCGCTCCAACGTTGCTCTTTCCTCTTCCCCGATCTTGAGAAAGGACCAAGCGATCATGGCTATCCTCGGAGCAGATGGTTACGGAGCGAAGACCTTCAGTGTCTGCGCGGTGCTCTCGACGTGCTTCTTTGGCTACTCGGCGCATGCAGTCGTGGATTCGGCATTCTTCACCGAAGATCAATGCCGACAATCCACCCGGATCGACACGGTTCCAGTCCATTCGGTGAACTGCCCGGCAGAGCCCGATCTCTGTCCTGGTACGAACGTCTGCGAGGTGGCAACCTACACGAAGCAGCACGAGGAGGTGAGGACGACGCGGAGCTATTGCAGCTGCGACACCGTTCCAGCCGATCCCTGGCTTGCAGGCAGCTGTTTTGCCTTTCTTGAGTGGAGAAGTAGCGACGGAACATACGTTGTTCGTTGTAGTGCTCTGATAGGCGTGTGTGAGCCGGGCAAGGAGTGCAAGCAGATAAGTGCTAGCGGTGGCGACAACGGCAAGTTCTGTGACTGCCGCAAGTAGCCCGCTTTCATGATTATGCATTTCTTCTGTGCAGCATGGTGGTTATTGGTGGGGTTTCCCAAGATCACCGCACCGGCCGTCATTGTTATTTCCACGGCAGGTATCCGACTACCGGCTTGGAGCTCGGTCCTCGTGGGTGCAGCCCAGGTCGGAGTCGGGGCGCTCATCCTGCTCAAACCCAATTCGCGGCGACTCTTGGTCTTCGCCATGCTACTGGTGGTATTCATGTTGGCCGTTCACATGACCCAGCGGGGCCACATCGTTGGAGGTTGTGGCTGTCTAGGTCGAGTGAATGTTTCCTGGTCACTTGGTAACCTCGTGCTGGCAAGCGGATGTTTGGTCCATGCTCTCCGCGGATTGTTCATGAGTGGTTGGGGAAACGGAAGGTAGGAAATTTCATGCCTCGACTGCGCTGGACGATTCTGATCATGGCCGCGGTAGTGGGGATCCTACTTTGGCCGCTGATGGGGTTGCTGGAGGCGACTTGGGCTGAACCGCCAAAAAGCACCCAAGTGACGTTCGACCTGAGGTCGCGGATTCCCGTGGTTGCAAACCAGGAAGCAGCGGCTCAGGATCTGCCGATCCGTCCGTTCGAGAGGTCGTCCACTAGCGGATTGGTGCGCGTGTTAGTCGTCGAATCCGAAAAGGGAGACCCGGTTTCCGGGGCAACCGTGTTTGCCGACTCCGGTCACCAGGTGCGCACGAACCGAGAGGGACTGGCGGAATTCGACACGCGGGTCGGGAGCGTGGTCGCACTGCATCCCGCATTCGTACAGTCCGCGGTCACGCCAATCAACGGGGCTTCGGCCTCCCTGGTGCGAGTGGTGCTAGATCGTGGGGTAACTCTGACGTGCGAGTTTCGCGATGCCCTCACGAGGCTCCCCGTAGCCAATCTCGAGGTACTGGTGACTCTCCTCCCGGAGGCGCGTTTTCAAACAGAAACGAAACGAGGCGACTTGCTGAAAGCGCAGGCTCCTGACAACGTCACCTTCCGAGGTGAGTGGAGTGAATCGGGGTCCGGATTTAGAGGTACGAGGGTGGCAGTGACTGACGAGCGAGGCGTTTGCCAGGTCACTGGACTGCTGCCCGGTCCGGTAGCCGTCATGATTGGTGACCGAAGCTATCTCATTTGCGATGCCAACAAGCGGATCGTCCCGGCCGTGGCGCCCGGGCAGATCAAGGTTGACGTGTCACCCGTCTTTGTGCGGGTGATTGACATCAGGTGTTCCAGAGGCTGCAATTCACGACAGTTCACCCCAGTTGGCACCAAGGTTCCCGCGGGCTTGGAACTACTCGTGGAGAACAGCTACCCGAGTGTCTTCGAACATGCTCGGTCGATCATCGACCGGGTTGCGCCGCACCGACCAGGAACGATGAATCGACTGACGTTTCTTTACTGCGCGCGCGTAGGAGCGGTGCCTGCCGGGCATGGCTTGGAATCGCCGGTGTACATTGGGGAGCAGCGAGTCGATTGCAATGTCGTGCCTCTGAACTACTTGCATCCCACGGACGTCGCGTCCTACTCGATGATCCATGATTGCGGTCAAATGGGGCGAGTCGTGCTGAGACCCAGCCCTCTCCACAATTTTGTTCCGGTGATGGTCGAAACCGAGAAGAAGTCGGTATTTGATCCGGAAATGCAGGCCGAAGGTTGGACATTCGAAGTGCCCTATGGAAGATATCGGCTGGGAAATCCCTCGATCCGAGCCCAAATCGAGATCGACATCAACTCTCCTTTCCAGGTCTATGACCATCCTGAGAGCACGGCCGTAGCGTTCCTGAGACTACGGGGCCGTACCAAGTCCGGGTTTCCAACTTCGGCATGGATCGTTCAAACTACCAGCGGCGGTGAGAGCCGAAGAGGTTACGGCTGGACCCAGGCCTGTGACGTTGCCGTGAGTGCTGGCCGCCATGAAGTGAAAATCTCGGACCTGGCCGGCCAGGAGCAGTGGAAGAGAGTCATCGAGGTTGATCCTGCAAAGCAGGCGGTACACGACATCGAGTTTGTCATCGAATAGCCGAAGAAAACGAGCCAGCGTCCGGAGACCCCTTCCAATGATCAAGTCTCCGATTGCCAGCGATGAGGTCAAGGTAATGTCGTAGAGCCTTCGGATTCCACGCGAATTGACAGCGCTTCCTTGGGGACCATCTCGACATCGGTGGCGGTAACCTCCGACTCGTGCGAGGCATTCGATGGCCTCGGTGAGTATCCTGGTAGTTGCAGCCTTAAGATGAGTCCGAGCAAGTGGATTGCGCAGCGGATTCCCGTCGGTTCATTCCGAATTTGAGCACAAATTCGGAACTCGCTGACCAATCCCGAATTCCCCCGGACCATCGTTCAGAACGGAGGCGCCTTGCGCGCTCGTAGACCTTGGTCCGCTCGTACGCGTCTGATCGTCGGCAACGCGGTGGCGCTGGCGCTCAATCCGCCGTCGCAAAGCCCCGGTGTCTACCCGGCATCGGCGCTTGAGCGCATCGTCCCCTGGTGGCTCACGTTCTTGAATACGGCTCGGCCCAACGCTCAAGGCACCATCCCCAACGCCGAGGCGGCCGCCTTGCTCCAGACCCTCGTGCGCCGCATCACCACCTACATCTACGACGGCTACGCCACCGGCGCCCTCGACACCGTCCTCGACCCTTAACCGGACGGTGGGTCGGTGTGACGGTGGGAACGCGGATCACCAGATCCGCACGCTGCCGATGGGGGGCGAGGCGA
>CADEGH010000073.1 GCA_902826835.1 uncultured bacterium
CATCACGGAGCGCCACCGACGGCCCTCCGATTCCATCATCGCCTCCGACCGCTCCCATTGGCGCAGGGTGCAGCCCAGCGCGCGACATCGGAACTTCCGTTCTGGAGGTTCCCCACGCCTCTCCATCGCCAGCGTGCGGATCTGGTGATCCGCGTTCCCACCGACCCACCGCCCCACCGTCCAGCATCCCCTCACGTCGTGCTGGCCTCTTCCGATGTCGAAGCGCGCCGTCCCCTCGCGACATGCGTGCCACCAGCCATGGGAACGCGGATCACCAGATCCGCCTGCGACCAGAGCGCGTAGTCCAGGGAACCATCACGGAGCGCCACCGACGGCCCTCCGATTCCATCATCGCCTCCGACCGCTCCCATTGGCGCAGGGTGCAGCCCAGCGCGCGACATCGGAACTTCCGTTCTGGAGGTTCCCCACGCCTCTCCATCGCCAGCGTGCGGATCTGGTGATCCGCGTTCCCACCGACCCACCGCCCCACCGTCCAGCATCCCCTCACGTCGTGCTGGCCTCTTCCGATGTCGAAGCGCGCCGTCCCCTCGCGACATGCGTGCCACCAGCCATGGGAACGCGGATCACCAGATCCGCCTGCGACCAGAGCGAGTAGCCCAGGTCACCATCACGGAGCGCCACCGACGGCCCTCCGATTCCATCATCGCCTCCGACCGCTCCCATTGGCGCAGGGTGCAGCCCAGCGCGCGACATCGGAACTTCCGTTCTGGAGGTTCCCCACGCCTCTCCATCGCCAGCGTGCGGATCTGGTGATCCGCGTTCCCACCGCCCAGCATCCCCTCACGTCGTGCGGGCCTCTTCCGATGTCGAATCGCAACTCCCGTCACTCGGCAAGGTCGACCGCGCGCAGGTCGCGGCGGGAAAGAACGTCGGCCCAGCGAGTGAGGTCGGGCGTACCATCGGCCAGAAATAGGAGGCGAAGCCGGGAGTCCGCGGCAATCCTCAGCGGCGGCAGTTGCGCTTCCAGGCTCGAGACGTGGTCGGCCAAGGCCGCGTCCGGCAAGTAGTCGTCGTGGGTGCCAATTGGCAACGTGGGCACGATGCCCTTGAGCGTGCGGCCCGCCACATACCGAACTGTGCGGTAAGGATCGCTCAGGGTCTTGGCGAGCCACGGCAAGGCCCAGTCCGTCCCCGCGGTGGCCTGCGCCGCTGGCCACGACAGATGCCACGCCGTAATCGCCCGGACGCCGGCGTCGCCGCGCGCGAGCCACATCGGTCCGGCGGCGATGGTCTTTGCATCCTCGTCGAGCTCGGGAATCTCCTGCCCGTACCACGAGTGCAGATGTTCCGCCGTCCAAGCGTGGGTCTGGTCGAGATGGCAGAGATTGCAGGCATTGGGCCGCCGCGCCCGCTGCGCCAATCGCAGATTGGGCGACGTGATTTCATGACTGCGGATCGACTTGAGCAGCCCCCACGTCGTATGCGGCATGTGACAATTCAGACAGCGACTGCCTTCCGACTTCACCGGATGGTGGGTGTGCGATTCCGGATCATCGGCGATCTTCTGATGGCACGGCGTGCACGACGCGTCGTCGAGTCGGTCCGGCGCGAGTTGGTCGTTGGGATCACTCCCGTGCATTTGATGGCAGGTCAGGCACGACATCGTGCCCTTCTGGAAGCAGGGGCTCTCGATCAGGCCGTTGTACTCGCGCCCCGACACCCGCACCTGGCCGTCATCCCAATACCGCCGCGCCACGAAATAGGGATCCTGCGCCCGCGACTCGTCGAGGAAAGGCCGCGATTCGTCCGCATTGGCGCGCAGAAGGTGCTCGTTGCCTTCGATCCGCTCGCCGGGCGCAAATCCGTAACCGACACGGTACCACTCGTCCATCGACTTGGAGTGAATGATCCCGTGGCAGATGCCGCAGGTCTCCGAGGATCGCACGTGATCGAGCTTGGCCGGATTGACGATCGTGGAATCCGACTTGCCGTCCCGCCGCGCCGACCAACGACCGAGCGGCGATCGATGCGCTTCGACATGCGCCTGCCCGGGTCCGTGGCAGGCTTCACACGCGATGCCCAATTCGCCGACCGAAGTTTCCCAGTTCCAGCCGCCGTCCTGGTTTTCTTCGGGACCGGGAATGCCCTGCACCGCGTGGCAGCGGATGCAGTTCTGATTCCAAAGCCGCATCGGTTCGCCACGATCCGGCGGGTGGAGGAACACGTCGTTGAGGGGCCGCCAGCGCTGATCGATCACCAACCACACCAACGGGAAATAGTCGAGTTGCCGCGGCAGCGCTCCCGCCATCCAAAACACCTGCTGATGGTGCGAGCCGGTGATCATCACGAGCCGCTTCTTGACCACCGGCGGATCGTCGAAGGCGTCGTTCTTCGCGTCGCGCCAGCCGTAGCGCTGATCCCACTCCCAGGCCGGGTCGACCAGTTCCGCGAAGTACTCGTTGCCCTCGCGGGTCAAGCGGTAGCTGCGCCCGTGAAAGCTGATCGGCTCTCCCGTGAACGGGGCCTTCACCGTCTCCGGGCTGACCTTCGTGGTCATGGTCCGGTGGTAGCTGTCGTGCCAAGTCCGATGCTCGCCCGGGTGGCACGACTGACACTCGTCACTGCCGACATAACCCTGATTCCGGTGCTCCCGCGGCACCGCGGCATTCAGCTCGGACCGACTCTCCCGACGCTCGGTGCGGGTCGGGGTCTGCAAGAATGCCACCAAGACGGCCAGCGCGCCGAGGCCCAAAGTGATGCCGATCTCCCTCCGGCGGCGGCGGAAAGCCAGGACACCGGCGAGCAGGACCACGCCGAAAATGAGCAGCGCTTCGTAGTGCATGTCCGGTCGAGCCGAGGGTCAGGCAGGTGCTCATGAGGCTACCATGGCGCGCGACTTCGGGGCATTGCCGCGGAGCGAGCAGGCGGCAGTGGGTCAGTGGTCTCGCCGCGATTACGCACGACGATCGAACCAATCCCTCCGCAACTCCGTGGTGCCCTGCATCGAGTTCCGACCGCCGCCAATCCCTCGAATGACGCCGGGGTTTCTCTGGGCAAAAAAAAGCCCGCCTCCCGGTTCGGGGGCGGGCGTGACCTGCGACTGACCCGGATCGGCTCAGGCCGCGACGAGGATCCACTGGCCCTCGGCGAGGGTGAGGGTTTCGTCGATCCACTCGTAGTAGCCGGGGATCACCTGGGTCTGATATGTGGGCTCGCCGATCTGGATCTCGTACTTGCGGCCGCGGGTGTCGATGCGGGTCTGCGTGCAACCCTTGACGAGCACCGTTTCGACGCGCTCAGGAACCCAGATCAACTTGCGGAAGATGTAGGTGCCGGCCGGGATCCAGCGCCACTCCGAGGCGATGGGCGCATCCGCGGGGACGGTGGTGACGGTCTGGATGGTGAGATCGAGACCGACCGTGATCACCGGGAACACGACATCGATGCAGATCGGAGGGCAAGGGGGGCAGGGCGTACCACACACCGGAGGACGAGGAATGCAGGGAGGAGCGGGCGGGCAGATCGGTCCGACCGGCGTTCCACAGTGAGGAGGTTCCGGCGGGCAAATAGGGCCGACGGGGGTTCCGCAGTGCGGGGGCTTGGGCGGGCAGATCGGGGTCCCGGGGTTGCCGAGACGAGGAGGATCAATCGGGCGGATGGGTTCGATGATGCCGGGAGGTTTGATGACTCCGGGCCGACCACCGTCGAAGGGAGGTTGGAAGCCACCGACCGGGGGCTTGAACCCACCCACCGGAGGCTTGATGTCGCCAACCGGGGGTTTGAAGCCACCGACTGGAGGATTGAATCCACCCACCGGCGGCTTGGGATCGAACCCGCCGATGCGACGACCCGGCAACTCGAGCCCGGGCCGCGGCTTGATCGGCGCGATGTCCGCCGGCGGACGAGCCGAGGGATTCTCGGTCCGATTTCCGCCGCCGCGCACCGTCGTCGCCGGCGCGGGCCTACGAACCGGGGCTACCGGCGCGACCCCTACCCGAGGTCCTACCGGCCGGCGGTCCGACCCCTGCGGCTGCGCTAACGCGTTGGCTTCTAAAACGACGAGCGAGGCAACCACGAGAGCCAAGGAAGAGAGGTGTGCGGTCTTCATGTTCGATCTCCAGGAAGCCCCGCAGGGCTCCCGACAACTCCCCGAAGGCGTCCGCCCCCGGGTTGCCCATCCCTTCGCAGAGGGCGTGCCGGAGTGGGGGCCTGACGGCTATGGCGAGCTGTAAAGCAATGCGCAGCAATGATTTATGGCAGGTTATTCTGCCGATGCCCTCCCCAATTCTCCCCCTTGAGTGTCCCTTTCTAGGGAGCCCTGTCCTCGCATAGGACTTCGGATTTTGCGGTAGTCATCCGCCAACTTCCGTCCCCCGCATTCCGACCAGCATCCCCCTTGCTGACGCGCTCCAGCCTCGGCTTCGGTCCCACCCTCCCGCGGTCTCGCGGCCTCCGCATGGGCCAGGCACTGGCCTCACCCCTCCCGCCCTGGCCGCGTTTCCGTCTCATGAAAGGCAGCGCCGACTGCCGCCCCGCAGGTTGTCACGCCGCGCGAAGCCATGATCGAAATCCCGCCCGAGGGTGACACCCTCCGCTGCCCGTTACCGGGACAAACGCGCTCAACCGCGAGAGCGCTCGAAGCCATCCACAAGCTCGTCTGTCCGCAGCACTTCACGCCTCCCCCACGGATTCCGTGGGTTAACTGTCACGGTGTTCGGCCCTCCCTCGGCTTTCCGTTTCACGTTCTTGGTCGCACCAACCGGCGGCTGCAAGAGTCAGCTCAACCTGCGGCGTGAGGACGATCGGGATATCGCGATGAGCTCCGGAGATCCATGAATCGCGAGGCAAGAAAAAGCCGTCAGGCGGTGTGTCAAGAGATCGTGAGATACAACAGAGGCGAAAAAAGGAACTCCCTGAACGCCTCGATTTACCCCCTCGCACTTCCAATGGTTAAGGCGGCGCCGCCGCGGAAGTGCAGAGGCGAGTCTGCGCTTCCGCGCGGCTCGATGCCGACCCGCTCTAGGGTCCAAGGGTCGGAGTCATGAGCATCCGAAGATTTGGGATTGCATTGGGTGCCTTGGTGCTGTTGCTGGTGGCATTGGGGAATCTTATGTCGAGGGATCCGGGCGGCGGGGCTGCACAGGAGGAGCCCCCGGTCTTGATTCAGGACCTCTCGAGGAGTCCGGAACGCGAGGAACCGGTGCCCAGCAACCAGAGGTTCAGCGAGGAACAAGATCGCCGAGTTGTCCTTGTTCGTGGTCGAATCATCGACCCCGCGGGTGCAAGCGTCCAGGGCGTGACAGTCTCGATTCAACCGGAGTCCGCGCTGGAGCCGACCCAGCGCACCACCGACGAGCGTGGCCACTTCCAGGCCGGATTTGCGAGCAGCATCAGCAGTCTTGCCTTGCGGATCCAGGGCGACGGCTTCCTTCCAGTTCTCAAGGAGTTTTCGCGAGACCGGAGCTCGGGTGATCAGCCCTGGGAGTTGCCCCCAGTCGAGTTGCAGTGGGAGGTCAGTCTTCCGCTGGTGCTTCATGCGGACGAAGAGACCACCGCCTGGTTGAGAGCGGCATCACTCACCCGAGCCTTCGCCAAAGTCGTGCATGCGGGCGCGCCGTTTCAAAACAAGGAGGGTGACGGCAACCTCATTTGCGAAGTCTCGTTGCCGATCGAGTCGGGGACTAATTCCAGAGTGGTGCGACTCGAGAGTCCATTGCCCTGCGACGTGCAGTGGATTCTGCGTCAGGAGGACGCAGTGGTGGGAATTCCAGTTGCCGAAAGAAGAGGCCTGGAATGTAAGGACGGCCGGTTCCCGGTCGAGGAACTCAATCTCACCGTTTCCTTGCTGATTCGTGGCGTCGTGACTTCGAAAACGGTGGGCCCACTCCCGGGAGCACGAGTGAGCTTCACTCCGCTCGGATCGAATCAGTCCGTGAATTGCGACACCTCCCTGGATGGGGCATTCGTGTTCCCGGTCAGTGCGGCCACGGAAGGCAGGGTGATCGCGAGTTACGGGTCACAATCCAGCGCGTCGGTGCTGACGAGGGCGGGTGATGCACCGGTGCAATTGCCGATCGATCTCCAGGGGTTCATAGCGATTCGCCTTCTTTCTGCCGCAGGAAAACCCGTAGAGCGCTATGAACTACGCCGACAAAATCTTGGCGCCCGGCCCATGACTTTTCCTCTGCGCTTCCCGCATCGACCGAACGGGCTTGCCATCACCAAATACTCGAAACTCGAGGCGGGCGCTCGTTTCTTCGCCATTGCCCCCGAGATCGGAGAGTGCGAGCTGGTCCTGGATCGAGGCGCGCGCGGAGGCGAAGATCCGATCGAACTCCGCGCGCTTCCCGTGCCTCACCATGATCTGACGGTCCACGCGGGACGTCGGGTCGTCATGGGAGACCTCTTGACCCTGTGGCGCAAAGAGCCGGCCGTTCCGGGAAATCCCCCCGTCAAGTACTGGAGTCGTAAGCCGCCGGAGGGGGAGTGGATCGTCCCGGGGATTCCGTTGGGCTCCTACCGTTTCTCCGTTTCGCGGGATTCGATTTCCTTTGCGGACGGAGATTTCGAGTTCCGCCACCCTGCGGACTCACTGGATTTCGACGACTGACCGCGCCCCGCCGGCATCGCGAACGCGAGGGCGGGTCAGTAGACCTGGAGAATGATGCCGTTCGTCACGCCGAAGCGGGTGGAGGGAACCGGGCTGTCTTCGATGAGGCCCTGGAGAGTCAGGGTGATGGGGCGGCCGATGCCGGAGGGGAGATTGAGCGTCCAGGGGGCGAGGGTGGCGGGGAAGAGGGAGGCGGGGTCATTCCAATAGGTGTTGGCGAGGACGAAGAGACCGGGCATGGAGGGATAGAGGTGGAAGGGGGGGATGGCGATGGGACCCATCACGGTCGGATAGGTGGTGCCCATCTGGGGAATTTCCAGAGTGCCGTACATCACGAAGGGCGCGGCATTCGGATTCGAGGGCGGTTGGGCCAGGGCGATGGAGAGCGGGGCGCCGACGGGCACGCTCACGACGCGGGAGCCGCCGCCGGTGGAGCCATTGATCGAGAGCACGGCGTAGGGGCCACCCGCGCCGGAGCCGGTTGTTCCCGCCCCCACCGAGCCGAGTGCGTTCGACGCGACGTTTTGGGACTGCCAATGGAGCAGCAGTTGCGTCAACGCTTGGGGCGGATTGGTCGGCGGCGTGGATCCGGTTTGGTCGAGGGTGTTGGCGCCGTGACAGGAAGCGCACACGCGCACTTCGCCCGGCTGGAAAGTGAGCCAATAGCGTTCGCGGACCACGCCCTCGCCAGTGGGGTCGGTCAATTGCCAAGTGAGGGCGCGGCGCGCGGGCACAAACGCGGCGACCGAGCCGTCCGGCGCCACCGCGACACTCGCCGGGGGCGCGCCCGCGGTCGTGGGGTTATTCACCAGAGGATCATGGAGATGCTGCGCGAGGATGCGACGGCCCGGCCACGGACTGGTGGTGCCGCCGAAACCGCGAATCTGATCGCCCTGGAAGAGCTGGAGGTGACTGACGTCGTACACCGTGCCCCCGGCACCGACACTTTGGGTCGTCGAATTCGGGACGCGCAGGTTGAACGGCTGCTGGCGATCCCCGTCGTCGCGGCTCGTGACATCGCGGGAGACGATCACCGCCAAGTTGTTCTGGGCGAGGTACGCGCGGAACGCCTCGAGATCGGTGCCGGTCTGCTGGAACGCCTGAAGTTCGGGGGATTCGAGAGCGATGCCGCGGCGAGGCGGCACCGGGCGGGCGCGCACTTCGACGGGTTGAAGCTCCCAGAGATTGCCGGAGTAGCTGACGAGCACGTCGGGATTCCAGGCGGTGATGCTCTTCGTGATCCCGGGCGTGAGCGCGGTGCCGGCGGTGAAATAGGCGCCCGCAGGAGTGAGGAGTTTCAGCCGGAAGGCGTAGCGGGAGCCGGGATTGGCGGTCGTGCCGGTGTTGGCATCTTCGCGAGTCTCGGTGGTGTGGGCGACCACGACCTGGCCGTTCACGAGCGGGAGCGGATCGCGGTAGTGCCCGGAGTGATCGGCGGTGGGCGTCGAAGTCGTGGAGCGGGTGTCCGGGTGGGTGATGTAGGTGATCGTCGCCTGATCGGGATTGGCCCCGGGAGGCGCGGTGATGCTGACGATGCGGCCGGAGGCGTGCGTCTGGAACTCCGGCGCATCCGTGCCGAAGTAGGTGCCGGGCGCGGCCGCGCTCTCCTTCATCTGGAAGAAACTCTCGATCCAGTTTTGGTTCACGCGGCCGGTGCCGGGGCCCCAGAAATCCACGACATTGGGGTCTCCGGTGCGGCTCTTCGAAAACCAATTGTGCAATTCGTGCCGGCCGATGTGATTGAGGGTTTCGAGGTCGGTGCCGTCCTCGTTCACTTGCCAGGGGAAGAAATGATTGAACGCATGGCCGACGTAGGGAGTGCCCGCCAAGAGGTCGGGGCGGCTGGCGCGGGGTTCCGGGAAAATCTCGGCGCGTGAAGGGAGGATGGGGGCGGTGGCATCTTCGCCGGCCCAATTGAACGTGCCGTAACTGCCGTAGCCGGTTTGGCTCTGGGTGGAATTGAAGTCGGCGTCCGCCAATTGGTCGCGTTGCAGGTGGTCCCAGCGGGTGAACATCACTCGCCCGAAGCTGTCGAGCACGGGGGTGAAGTCGCCGGAGGGTGCGTGGGTCACTTGGAAGAGGTCGCCGGTCGGCGGATGGAGGCTCCATATTCCGGTGACGGTTGGGGCGGCTTCGTACTCGTCGCGCTGGGGGTAGAGGTGGAGCGCGCCGTTGCGCGGCCGATCCGAGGTGAAGAGGATGCGTCCGTCGGTGCCGTAGAGCGGCGTGATGTTGTTGAAGGTCGGGGGCTGATTGGGCACGCGCGTGATCACCGGCGTGTCGTTCAAGCCGAGACCCACGATTTCGTAGATCTGCCAGTAGAACTGCGTGAGCTGCCACTGCTGGTTGGCATTGCCGACCACCATGCTGAAGAGCGCGCGGGTGCCGCTGAAGTGGACACTCGGGTCGCGCACCGCGATGGCGGTGGCACCCTGGAAGCTGGCGCTGCCGTAACCGGCGCTGGCGGTGAGGTTCTTGAGAGTGCCGTTTGGGTAGCGGATCCACAAATCCCCGCCGCGGGGCACCGCCGACCAGTGACTCTGGTGGTTGCCGAAGGTTGATCCGATGGTCGTGAAATCCGCGGGCTGCGGAATTTGGGTCACGAACATGATCGGGTTCGGAAGCTGGGGCGCCCCGGGGGGCGCGGCAATCACTTGGCCGCGCGCTCCCGCGGCCGCGACACCGAGAAAGGCAAGGGCGCAGAAGGCGACCCACCGCAAAGGAAATGTCATGGCAGCGTGTCCGTGAGGAGGGGGAGAGTTGGACGGGGGCGGGGGGCCCCAAGTTTTCATCGGAAGGATTGCCCCTCTCCTGAAGCTCCCGCCCCGCGGGGCGGCCGCGGGGCGTTGGTCGGTGGAGCGGTGGAGCGGTGGGAACGCGGATCACCAGATCCGCACGCTGCGGATGGAGGGTCGAGGGGAACCTTCAGAGCGGAAGTTCCGATGTCGCGCGCTGGGCTGCACTCTGCGTCAATGGGAGCGATCGGAGGCGAGGATGGAATCGGAGGGCCGTCGGTGGCGCTCCGTGATGGTCACCTGGACTACGCGCTCTTGTCGCTGGCGGATCTGGTGATCCGCGTTCCCATGGGTGGTGGCACGCATGGCGCGGGCTGGCGTCGCGCCTTCACATTGGCGGTGGCACGCACGTCGCGAGGGGGCAATGTACTTCGACATTGGAGGTAGTGCGCACGGCGCGAAGCGACGGCGCGCTTCTACATCGGAAGTGGCACGTACGTCGTGAGGGGAAGTTGGACGGTGGGGACGACGGGGACGGTGGGAAGGCGGATCACCAGATCCGCAGGCTGCGGATGGAGGGTCGCGGGGAACCTCCAGAGCGGAAGTTCCGATGTCGCGCGCTGGGCTGCACCCTGCGTC
>CADEGH010000074.1:0-6903 GCA_902826835.1 uncultured bacterium
AACTCCCCGAGTAGGATTCGAACCTACAACCAAGCGGTTAACAGGGTCAAAACCGTGGGGGACAGGAAAGGACAGGGGCGGACAAAACCCCCACAATTCCCGGGGAAAAGTGGCAACTCCGACGAAACAGGGACGGGCCGACCCGTTGCCAGAAAGCCATGAGCGGGGCCCCATTCTGGCAGTATTTTGGCAATGACTTCGGGCGCCCACTCCGGGCAAACGTCCGCCGCGCCCTGACCTCCGGCGCCCCCGGCTCGACTCAGAAGACCAACCCGCCATCCGGACGGATCCTGAGCCCTCCTATTGGGTTCGTCCTCTCCTCCCCCCTCTTGTCCTCTTTCCGCGCCCCGGCCCGCGCCTCATTGGCGCTCTCTGTCCGTGGGCGCCCTCGTGTGTCCTGACTGGCTCGGAGATCCAGCGATGACGTACCCCACCCTCGGCTCCCTCTGCACTGCGCGCGCCCGATTGGATGAGAACCCGAACGAGATCGACGCTCTGGAGCGTCTGGAGCGGTCTACCCCGGCCATCCAAATCTGTTCCGATGCCACGCTCTCGCTGAGCGGCGGCGCGGACTCGGTGGAGTTCCCAATCACCTGGGCGGAGGTGGTCTGTCCTTATGGGCCGCGCTCCGCCCCCCTCGCCCTGCGCCTGGCATCGCACCCGACCGCCACGGAGGGCGCCGTCTACCTCACCCGCGCGGGGGTGCGCGCGCTGCTCTCGTGGCTCGCGGCCATCGGGTGGGACGACGGAGCGAACATCCCGGAGGTGGTGGCATCGGAAGAGCGGGAGTCCGTGGAGGTCCGCCGCCTCTCTGCTCACGACTTGGCCGCGCTCGCGGAGTGACCGGCGCCGGCGGGCCCTCGTGTCCCCCCGCTCTCGTAGAATGATCGCGCTCGGAAAAGCGGACTGATCCTCCGCTCACGGCTCCCGGGGAATGGGTCGAGTTTGCAAGGCTCCTCCCCAACCCCGGGAGTCCTCCGGCCTTGGAGCCTTGCAAAAGTGCCATCGTTCGAATGCCCGAATCCCATAGAACTTGATCGCCAGATTTTGGGGAGTGTGTCAAGAGAGAGCCTCTGCCAGCTCCACTCCTTCGCGCTTGACCTTCTGGATCGGTGGGACATTCTCACCCAACACGGGGAAGCCCGATTCCTCCGCGCACGCACCGAATCCCGGGAGTCAGGAATTACGCTCCTCGAAGCACTCAGGAAGACAGGCGGCGCTTCTTGCCATGTACTTGAGAGCCACTTGCTCGGGCAAATCTCCGATCGCCTGCGGATCCTCCACACACTCGACAATTCCCACCTTCAACTGCTGGAGCTCCAAAACTCGGGAGCCACGCTCCTGGGCAAGGACTATCCCTCCCATACCTCCGCACTCTCGATTCTCTCCCGTGACCTCTTGGACTACGCGGACCGATCCAACCAAGGTTGGATAATCAAGCTCGAGAGTTCCTTCGACACCGGCGAAGCAGTGCTCCGGGTTCCAACGTGGGCCTACTTTCTGACCGAGCGGGATGGCATCGCTTCGTACGCCACAACCGATCCCCTCCCCTCAAGTCGGCCGGTCCAAGTTCTTGGCCGCGGGATTACGCGGGAGGTTCATCGCGCGCTTGAATGGTTGGCAGATCGGAAGGCGCCGAGCGCTCCCAGTGGTGAACCCGCCGAAGCGGTCCTCGAGTGGCAAGAAAGCCGTTCGTTGATTTGGTTCCGTGGAAGACAGATCCCGCTGAGTCCGCCGGAGTCGGAGATCTTGGCGTTCCTCGCCGAGGCCTATCCGGGATGCGCGCTCCTCAAGTCTTCGAAGACAAAGGGAAGGTCCTTCCCCAACAGCGGCCGGACGCTCAAGCAGATTACAGAGAAGCTCGGGGAGCCAATCCACAAGGCGGAGAGATGGCACGGAACCCGGCTCTTGTATCCAATCGTGACCCGCAAATGACCCGCAGATGACCCGTGCGGGGTTGGGGATCGCGGAGCACATTGGGACCGCCCAAGCGGCAGAGGTTCCAAGATGTTCACGACCCCCGAAGCGGTGCGACTCCTCAAGGCGGCCAACCCATCGCGCCCGGTCTCCGAAGATCGGGTGCGCCATGCGTTACGGAGCGGCACCGCTACGGCACCCCCAAGGGTCGGCCGGGCGCTTGTGTGGAGAGCAGAGGATTTGGTTCGACTCGCAGAGGCGCTCGGCCTTCGAGCACCGGCTATCGAGGCGCCCCAATGAGCGGCGCCGCCGCCGCCGTCGTCGTGCTCACGCCTGACGCATTGCGGGATCTCATCCGCGCGGCCGTTGCCGATGCACTGGCCGAGCACCAACCGACACCCACCACCACGACGAGGGAGACCGGGGTCCTCACCTCGGCCGAGCTCGCCGCACGTCTCCAGATTGGACCGCGGGAACTTCGTAGGCACGTGAAGGCCGGACTGATTCCGCCTCCCGTCATGGTCGGCCCGCGCTCGCCGCGGTGGTCAGTCTCCACAATCGCTGAATGGGAACAGGGGCGCTCAGTCCCAATCCCGGAACTCAAACCCCGAAGGAAGAAGGTGGGGTAACCCGCCAACAACAACGGCCCGGAGCGTGGGTGCGCTCCAAGCCGTGGAAAGAAAGCCAGGTGCCAGGTGAGTGAAAGTACCACGTTCAGATTGAGGGAGGCGGAGGACAGGATGGCCGCGGAAAACGCGGCTTGGCGGGCGCGGCGCCGCGCCAATGCCAAGCGCGGCGCCAACCTCGCGGCGCTGCGAGCGGCGGCCATGGCGGACCTCTCCCAAGCGGCCGCATACCGCGCGGCCTTGGATGCATTCGCGGCCCGAAGCTCACGACTCCGGGCCACTGCCGAGGAACCCGCGCCCCGGGTTCGACACCAGGGTCCCAAGCCGCACCAAACGCGGAGCCGGACATGAGCCGGGCCGAGGTTGCAGAGGTGGCACTGGACCGAGCGGCAGAGGCGGCCGACGACCTGCGGAGGGTGGAAGCCGAGCTCGGGCGGCTCCCCCCTGGGCTCGACTTCGAGGTCCGGCGCCGGCGGCTCGAAACCTGGCTCGACTGGGACGGCTCACGAGAGACCGACTGGCTCGTTATTGCGGCCGTCGTCCTGCACCACCCAGACCTACGCGCGGCCGAGGAGTTCTTGGCGCTCGCGGTTCGTGTCGAGTGCCAGGCGTACGCGCTCCGGAAATTGGCCGAGTGCCGGCAGGGGCCGACCCCCATCCCGCCCCCCACTGAAGGGACCGCATGACCGAGAGCGAGATCTTCGAGCGATCCATTGCCGATCAACTAACGTGGATCGATCGGGCCGCAACTCGTGCGCAAGCTCGGCGCGGCCGGGAAGTACTCGCGGGAATGTTGGTGTGGCGGGCCTGCCGAGTGCACCTGGCCACGCTCTCGGCCGGGGATCTCGCCCCGGCGCGCCGTGCCGTGCTTAGGTGGGTCGATCGCGGGGAACATGCCTACGCGCTGCGGTTCCTGGCCGCGGAGGCACGAACCCTACGCCAGGCTCCGATGATGGCATCGGTCAAGTGGCGGGCTGTCAATGGATGCTTCAATGGATGAAGTCGCACCCGCGCGCCTCTTCGCGATCGTTCCCACCGCTCTATGGCGGGCCGGGAACGGGACCCCGGTCCTCGTCTACTGCGCCTTGGCGGACCACCTGAGGGGTGAGGACCGGGAGGTCTTCCCGAAGCTCGTGAGACTCGGGGCGCTCTTGGGCGGGATGCCGAGGCGGACACTCCTACGCGCGCTCAGATTCCTTGAGGATGGCGGGTTCATCGTCCGCACCAAGGGCGGCGGGAAAGGGAACCCGACCTCCTACTTCCTTCCGAGAACAGTGCCACCCATGGCACCGTTACCAAGCTCACCCAGTGCACCGGAAAGGGTGCCACCTATGGCACCCGTGGCAGGGGAAAGAGTGCCACCCATGGCACCGTTAGCGACCCCAAAGAGTGCCACCCATGGCACTGGTTGGGTGCCACCTATGGCACCTCCCTACGACAATGGGAACGAGAGGAAGGAAAGAGAGGGAGGTCCGGCCCCTTCGGCGCCGCGCTCTCTGTTCGACTCGACCACCGACACAGACCCCGATCACTCACCACTCCCCAAGCCGACGACCGATCGCCTTCCGAAGCAAGGAGCGGGCTCGAAGGTGAACCGAACCGGGAAGGCGAAGCCGACCACCCCCAAGCCGGACTCCCTCGGGTGGAACCCGCTAGCCGTGTTCGACCAGCTCCACCTTGATGCACTCGGCCGGCGCGCCCCGATCCCGACGAAGGCGAGCAAGGAAGCGGCCATCCTCGCCGACGTGGCCAAGCGGCCCGGGATCGACGGCAACCGCCCCAACTTCGAGAAGGTGGTGAGGGCCTACCTGACCTCCTCCGACCCGTGGATCCGGGACCGGCTTGGCTACTCCATCTCCGGATTGCCCTCGGTCCTTCCGCGCCTCCTCCTCGAAGTCGCACCCAAGGCGAACCACTCCGCCACGGACGAAGCAATCGATCGGGCCTTCGATGCGGCCCGCAAGCTCAAGGAGAGGGCCCCCGTCCATGCTTGACCACGAACGGCACTTGATCGGATCCGTCCTGAACCGGCCCGAGCTCTACGCCGAGATCTCCAATGAGGTGGGGCCGGATCACTTCACGGCAGGGCCCGCCCGTCAAGCCTGGGCCGCGCTGGCAAGTCTCGCGGCTTCGGGTGGGTGCTTGGACAGTCTCGGGCTCTGCCGCGCCCTGGAAGTCTCCGGAGAGCTTTCGGGGGTGGGCGGCCGGGAAGTCGTTTTCCAACTCGCGGCCAACGCCCGGGAGAATCGCTCCGACCCAAAGGGCGCGCTCGCCATGGTTCGCGAGTCTGGAGAGCGTCGCATGGTGGGGGCGGTCCTACGCCGCGCGATCGAACGAATCGAACGCACCCCGCCGGCGGATCTCGTGGAAGCCGTGGTGCGGGAGCTCGCACAAACGCGGCGCCCTCAGGGCCGAGCGTTCACCGCGGAGGAATGCGCCTTGGCGTTCATCTCGGAGGCGCGGGCAAGTGAGAGGGTCGGCCATGCCACCGGGTTGGAGGCGCTCGACAGAATCGTCCGCGGCTTTCGTCGGGGGGAGCTCGTGGTGATTGGCGCGCGGCCGCATGTCGGGAAGACCCTCCTCTGTCTTCAAATTGCCGGGAACATGGCCGGGGCCAACGCGGTGGAGTTCGTGTCCCTCGAAGAAAGCCATACGTCGATCGGGAAGACCCTCCTTTCCCAGCGGCTCGGCATCGACTCGGACCGGCTCCAAGGCTCACTCTCGCACGACAACGCGGACCTCTTCGAGGCTCGAGCTAGGAAGGAGCTCGGCGGACTGCGGTTGACGGTTCACGACGTGCCGAGTGCCAAGCTCGGGAACATCGTGCAGTTGATTCGCTCGGTCCGGCTCAAGACCGGCGCCCTCGTGTTCGTGGTGGACAATCTCTCCCTCATCCGGGATCCAGCCACGGCGAGGGAAGGCCGAGTCCAGGAACTCGCCAGCATCACTCGGACGCTGAAACTCGCGGCCCGGGAAGCCGATGCGGTGGTGGTGGTGATTGCTCACCTCAACCGGGAGGCAGAGAAGGAGGGGGCGGAAAAGCTCGGGCTCCGCCACCTCCGAGATTCCGGCGCCGTGGAACAGGATGCGGACGTGGTGGTCCTTCTCGCCGCGGACCAAGGCAACGAACGCGGGAAGCTCGTGAACGCTCGGGTTCTCAAGCGGCGCGGCGGCCGGACCGGAGACGCCTGTCTCCTCCTCAGTCGCTCGGACCTCCTCTTTCAGGAGTGGCGGCAGTAGGCAAACCCTGGCCCGCTGCGCCTTGCCGGAAAACTCCCGGAGCCCTACAGAAAAAACCCGGCGCCTGTCTCTCTCACTGGGTGGCTCTCACCGCTGCGCGCAACTGCATGTTGGAGCCGAAGAGTTCGACGAGCGGACCCACGAGCGCGCGCGGATTCCTGGCCAACAACGATTCGAAGCTGCCCGCATCGACCGCGTTGATTGTCGGCGAGTAGTGGATGGTGACGTTTCCGCCCCCGCCCACTTCACCAAGTCGGTGGTTCGGAATCACCTCGGAGCCGGACGGCAGCTTGACCACCTCGGGCCCGCGCTCGCCGACGATGACAGGGCGCCCTCCTGGCGGCCGACCACCCGCGGCGAACCCTGGGAGTAGAGCGCCCAATCCGTTGACCACGCCTCCGCTGAGAAGAGCACTGACCGAGTTTAGTCCGACGTCCAACAGACTCCCGAGGACCGAGCGGAGGTCGAATACTCTTTCCTTGAAGAAGTCGAAGAACCCGGTTTGGAATGCCGATTGAAGCCCGTTGGCCACGTCGGCCCCCACCCGCTCCAAGTCCCGCATCTCCTTTGCGGCGGCCGTGAACCCGGTCACGAAGGCCTCCGGCATCTCGCGGCGCGCCTCTTCGTTCAGAGCTTCGAGGGCCTCCCTCGCTTTGTCCGCCTCCTCGCGAGCCATCGCACGGGCGGCCCGGACTCCCTCGAAGAAGACGTCCATCGTGCCCGAGCTGAACCCCCGTTCTCTCCCAGCCAACCGAGCAAAAGCTTCGAACTCGCGGAGCCGGTGTTCCCCCATGACTTCGTCTAAGGCCTGATCGACAGTGAACGCGGTTACCCCGAGCTTCTCCAACTCGGTTCGCATGGTGACGAAGATCTCTTCCCCATTGGGAAGAGATCGGCTGTTCATCTCCAGAAAGCTCCCGGCGCGGAGCTTTTCGAGCTGATCGAGAAGGAGGCGCTGGTCTCCCAACGCGGCTTCGAGTTCGCGGTAGGCCTCCGCCTGGCTCTCGGTTGCTTTGCGCGCGGATTCCAGCTCTTTTTTCGCGGCCGCGGCAGCGCCCGCAACAACTCCGAGAGACACTCCGGCCCGGTGCGCCTCCTCTCGCATATGGGCAAACTGCGT
>CADEGH010000074.1:7003-9554 GCA_902826835.1 uncultured bacterium
ATCGTCCAGGGTCAGGGTGGCTTGGATGTCTCCGTCATTCATGCCGCAACGCTACCCACGACGGGGGACAGAACCGCCCCCCCCCGGGGGGAGGAAGTGGAACACAGGGGTCCCCTTGTTCCACCTTGGCCATCTCGGCGGCCGGAACCGGGCCCACGGATTTCGGATCTTTCGGCTTGCCAAATACTATTTGGCCTGTAAGATGGTGGCATGAAGACCAAAGCCGTTGGCTACGTTCGGGTGAGCACCGAGGACCAAGCCCGCGAGGGTTTCTCCCTCGGAGCCCAGCGGGCCAAGGTCGAGGCCTACGCCATGGTGGCGGATCTCGACCTCGTCGAAGTCTTCTCGGATGAGGGGATCTCGGCCAAGCGGGTGGACAACCGCCCCGGTCTCCAAGCCGCCCTCGAGGCTCTCCGCTCCGGCCGGGCCACGGCCATCGTGGTGGTGAAGCTCGACCGCCTCTCCCGCCGCACCCGTGACGTGCTCGACTTCGTCGAAGTGGCGGACAAGAAAGGGTGGGCGTTCCACTCCATCACGGAGAAGCTCGACACCTCCTCCGCCGCCGGCCGCTTCGTGGTGACGATCACCGCGGCCCTTGCCCAGATGGAACGGGAATTGATCGGCGAGCGCACCGCGGCCGCCATGGCCCACATGAAGGAGCAGGGGCTTCGGGTCGGCGCGATCCCCTTCGGGTTCGACCTCGCGGCGGACGGCCGCACCCTCACCACGAACGCGGCCGAGCAGAACATCATCACGGAAGCCGAAGCCCTGGCCGAAGCCGGGAACTCCCTCCGGAAGATTGCCGCGGAGCTGAACGCTCGTGGCTACACCACCAAGAACGGGAAGCCCTGGACCCATGTCCAGGTGGGGCGGCTTCTGGCCGCTTGATCTCTCGGCGCCGGGGAGGCGCCCTTCATGCCGAAGCGGAAAGAAAAACCACTGAGCCCGGAAGCCGCGGCCGCACTCGATCGACTCGCCGAGAAGCTCAAAGCACTCCCGGCGGAGCGGCAAGCCGCCTTCGAAAGGGACGTCCTCAAGCTCTCGAACCATGAGCCGGGAAAGCGGGGGCGGAAACCCATGTACGGAATGACTCTGAGCGAGAACGTTCTCGTGGCAGTCTCCCCGCCTCTGCGGGAGGAGATGAACCACGTGGTTCGTGAAGAGGGTTACCGCTCCGTTCCCGACTACCTGCGGATCCTGCACTCCCGCCACTGGGAAGAGAACTACCAATGAGCGGACGGGCCCAGGGAAGAGGACGCATTCGGCGCCGACGCAACACGGAGGGAACCGCCCTCTACGTCGGAGACTGGACGGACTCCGCCGGCATGAGGCACCGCCGAGACCTGGGCGACGATCGACGGATAGCGGAACGCAAGCTCGCCGAGATCATCCGAAGCCGTGACCTGGCGGAACGCGGGATGCTCGTCGAAGAGGGACAGGAAAGCCGCCTCGACTCCCTCCTCGAAAAGTACCTCCTGTACCTCGCGACCGTGGCCAAGCCGGACCGGGTTCGCCTCGTCGGCCGCATCCTGCCCAAGCTCTTCGACTCACTCAGGGTGGCAACCGTCCGGGACCTCCGGCCCGATGCCGTGCTCGACTACCGATCGCGCCGAGCTCTGAGCGGGACCGCCAATCGCACGATCAACGGCGAGGTCAACGCACTCCGAAGCATGTTGAGATGGGCGGTTCGGACTCGCCGCATCGGAACCAACCCGCTCGAATGCGTTACCCCGCTCCCGATCGGACGGGCCCACGAAACCCGACCCCGCCGTCCCCTGACCGAGGATGAGGCGCGCCGATTGCTCGCCGCGGCGGAGGCCTACGACCGGGAGCTTTCCGACTACCGCGCGGCCGCTCTCACCATCGCCCATGGTTCGAAGGGGGCCGAGTACGCGGAGCGGGACCGCTTGGCGCACGTTCCCCAAGCTCCCCTCTTCCGGGCCCTCCTCTTCACCGCGGCCAGGTTCGGCGAGATCTCGCAAGCCACCTGGGCGGACCTGGACGATGCCGAGGGGATCATCACGCTCCGGGCCGTGACTACGAAGAGCGCGCGGGTTCGGATCCTCCCCCTTCGGCCGGAGGTTCTCGCGGACCTGCGGGCGCTCCGGCAACTGCGGACCAAAGCCCTCGGCTCCGCTCCGAGCTCGGCCGAGACAATCTTCCGATCGCCCAAAGGGAAGCCGTGGGGGGAGCAGAGGGCCAATGCCCTACACCTCCTCGAGTCTCTCTTGGTGCGGGCCGGGATCCCGAAGCGGGACCCACTGGGCCGGAGCGTCGGGCTCCACTCCCTCCGGCATACCGCCGCCACCTTCCTGGCTCGGGCCGGGGTTCCCCTGATCCAAGCCCAACACCTCCTGGGCCACTCCGACCCCAAGCTGACCGCCGCCCTGTACGTCCACCTCGGGGCCGACGACCTCCGATCGGCAGTGTCCAAGCTCCCCAACCTGGGAGGAGAGGACAGGAAGGGACAGGCGGAACCTATGCCGTTGGCCCGAACTGGCACCGATTCTGGCAGTATTTTGGCAATGGGCCCGACTGAGGGGGCGGAAGT
>CADEGH010000075.1 GCA_902826835.1 uncultured bacterium
CTCGGAACCGAGGTCCAGCAAGGAGTTACGTCAAAGCAATCCGGGGAACTTCGGCTTAGGGCGTCACAGTTTGGGCAATTCGTGCAGAGGGGGCTTGGCTCGTACGATGCGCGAAAATTGGACCTCGTCAATCGCCCCCGCTTCCACGCTCATCCTCGAGGCGAAAACCCACTGGCCTCGGATCAGGTCGACTCGTGATCGAAGAAAACGCAGGTGAGGCCGAACCGCAATGGGAGCCGCTTTGCGGTCACGAAGGGGACGACGGCGGAATCGCGACGGCGGTAGGAGAGGAAGATGGAATCGCGGGGGAGGCGCATCCGGGGGCATCAAAGCCATCCCGGGGAGATGGCTCAGCGGACGGGAACGACGACGGTGGTTCCGAGGCTGGTCACGCGCGATTCGGGGAGCTCGATGGTCACCGGGGACCCCTGGCCGAGACTCAGGGAGCGGGTGCGGATGCCTTGGAGCTGCGCGTGCTGGAGGCGGACATCGAGCATGACCGAGCGCGCGTCGCGGGCGTCGGCGTACAGGCGTTCAACCAAGGGGGCGAGCCCCGCGATGGACTCCTTGCGACCCAACTCGAGGAGATCGGCTTTGGCGCGTTCGGCGGTCTTGGCGCTCGGGCCGAACATGAGTTGCACCAACTCGTTGAGGCGGCGTTCGAGTTTGCGATGCGCGTCGCGAGCGAGTGCTTCGGCCTTTTCCTTCGCGAGTTCGTCGGGACTGACCCAGCGGTCGCCCCGCTTCTTCCAGCCTAGCTCGACGAGCGCTTCGTCGCGGGTCATCCATCGGCCGTCGTGGCGAACGTGGCCGAGGAGGCGCCGCGCGATCGGATCATCGACCGAGTACTGCAACATATTGCGCGCGTGAATCGCCTGCTCGGGCAGGAATCCGTGTTCTTCGCACCACAGCGCCACGGTTCGTTCGTGCTCGAGCGAGTTTCTGCCCGCCGCACATTGGGCGTCGTATTCGTCGAAGACCGAAGGTCCTGGTGTGCACGCGAGCACGCGGGACTTGGAGTAAACGAGTCGTCGTTCCGGGATGCGGAAAATGATCCGGGTTCCGTCGTCGTCGACGAGTCGGCCGATGAACTTCTGGCCGTCCTTGAGCAAGAGCTCGTCCGCTCGGAGGTGGGGGCTCACGACCAGGAGCAAGCACAGAAGACCGAATGTGCGCACATGGGAGAGGCTCATCGATCATCCCTCGTCAAGACCGGTCGGGAGGCCGCACCCTCGTGGGAGCGAGGCTCTTCCCTAAGCAAGTCCCGAACCAAAGGGCGGTGCGCGCCCACCCCCGTCATTTCGGAGCCACGGCCGCGAAAATCGCCGGTCCCCGTGCGGAAGCGCTCCTCACTTCCAGATCATGGCGTAACCGGCCCGCACCGGGGAAACCCCGCCCACCGAGCTGAACGGCGCGCCGACGATCGCATCGTCGAAGCCATCTCCGTTGACGTCCCCGGCGGCGACCCGACGACCGAACTCGCCGTTGCTGTAGGGCGCGGGGTTGGCGAGGAGCTTCGGCTGACGGAAATGCGGACCGAGGAAGGTCCAGGCTTGGCCCGCATTCGCCTGGCCCGAAAGATCGACGTAGAACTCCCCCACGATGAGATCGGGGTAGCGGTCGCCGTTGAAATCGCCGGTGGCGACGCCGCTGCCAAAGCCGCCCGCGACCGTCGGCGACGGCGGATCGACCGGAGTGGGAGAGGAGTAGCTCGGGCCGTAGAAGACGAGGACGCGCCCACTGTCGGCGACGGCGGAGTCACCGAATTCGGTCGTGCACGCAATGTCCGGAATGCCATCGCGGTTGAAGTCGGCGGTGGTGAATCCGTTGCCGATCGCGGCCCCGCTGTCGGCGGGGTGCAGCCATGAGTGAGTGGGCAGCGCGCTGGTCGTTTCGAAGCGGTAGATGGCCCCGGAATCGGCGGACGCGCCCGCTTCTTTGCCCGGGCATCCGACCCAGATGTCATCGAAGGTGTCACCGCTGAAATCCCCGCCGAGCACCTGATAGCCGAACTTGTCGCCGGCGATGGGTGTGGGGTGATCGATCGCCACTTGGAAGCCGAGCGACCCGCCATTGAACACGAACACCCGGCCGGCCTGGGGGATGCCGCCCGAGGTGGCGCGCGGGGCGCCCACGACGAGGTCTTTGATTCCGTCGCGGTTGTAGTCGGCAATGGAAAGACCGTTGCCGAAGCGCGCGCCGGCCTCATTAGCGGGCGAGATCACGCGGATTGGCGCTCCGAAACTCGGGCCGGGGAACACGTAGACCGCGCCGGCATCAACCGCTCCCGAGACGTCCTCGAGGCGCGCCGCGACGATGAGGTCGATGATCCCGTCGTTGGTGACATCGCCGGCGCGGATGAGGCCGCCGAAGTAGGCGTTGGCCTGCGCGGGAGAGGCTTGGAGCGTCGTCGTGGTGGCTTGGCTCGGACCCCAGAAGACGCGGGCCATGCCGCCGTTGGCGGCCCCGGCCGGATCGGCCGAGGGAGCGCCACAAGCCAGGTCGTCAAAGCCGTCGCCGTTGAGGTCGGCGACCGCGAGTCCGTACGACATGTAAGCGTTGGAGCCGAACGAAGCGCCGCTCACCGAGGAGGAGGTCGGGAGGAACTGGATGTCGTGCCGAATCGTCCGCGTGAAGGCCAGTCCGTTCACCGCTCCGGCGTCGAGGGTCGTGCCTTGCAGGTAGATCGAGATCGGACCGAGGATCGCGAGGTCGGGAATCGGGATCACGACGTTGGCGGGGACGCCGTAGTTCCCCGGGAATACCGCGGGGGCGCTGCCGGTGCCCTCCATCAGGAACAGGAAGTTCAAACCGATTCCCAGCGCGAGCGGCTCGTTCGGGAGCACGATGACGTTGTTGTCAGTGCGAGCGCGGAGATCGAGGGCAATCAGGGCGGGCATACCGTTGAGGGTGCCACTCGGCGATTGGAGGTTGACGGTCAAGAGGCTTCCGGTCTGGTAATTCTTGAACGCCTCGGTCATCTCCGCGGAATCGATGGAGGTGGAGAGGACGAGGTCGCGACCATTTCCATCGCCCTGGGCGGATAGGGAGGCAGCGACGGAAACAAGGACGGCGGCGACCTTGAGCGACCCGAGATGCGAATTAAGGAATGCCATGGCGTGTGCTCATCAGAAAAAGGGGCTGATGCAGGATACTCACTACCCCTTCCAACTTGAGCCCAGATTGCCGCGGAGATTTTGGAATCTGCGTTTATTTCGTACACGGAAGGGCGGCACCGACGGAGTTTGCGGATGGGTCGCTCGCCCGCAAGAACATCACAATCGACGGAGGTTCACTCTGCGATGGCGACTTGCCGTCGCTCGCGGAGGAAAAGCGTACCGATCAGGAAGGTCAGGCCGGCGATGATCATGGGGTAGTAGAGGCCGGCGTAGGGATCCCCGAAGTGGGCGACTGCCCACGTGCCAATGAAGGGAACCAGGCCGCCGAAGATGCCGTTGCCAATGTGATAGGGCAGCGACATCGAGGTGTAGCGGATGCGGGTGGGAAAGAGCTCGACCAGGAAGGCGGCAATCGGGCCGTAAACCATGGTCACGAAGAAGAGCTGGAGGAAGACGAGCCAGATGAGGGTCCCCTGGTCTGGTCCTCCCGGTGAGAGGGCGGCAGTGGTCATGGCGCGGTAGATCGGCAGCCACGAGCACGCCCCGAGCAGGCAGCCGAGCATCATCAGGGGTTTGCGTCCGATGCGGTCGGACAAGGCTCCGAACACGATGAAAAAGGGAGTGCCGAGGACCAGTGCGATGGCCACGATGCGGTTGGTGACCAGGAAGTCGACCTTGAGCACGGTCTGCAAATAGTAGAGAGCGTAAAATTGTCCGGTGTACCAAACGACCCCTTGACCCATCGTGGCGCCGAACAGCGCGAGCAGCACCAGCCGACGATTCTCGGGCTCGACAAAACTGTCCCGCAGCGGACGGGACGAGGCCTTCCCGGAAGCCTTCATGGCCCTGAATGCGGGGGATTCGTCGAGGCGACGTCGCAGAAAGTAGGAGAGGAGGACGAGGGCGAAGGAGAGGAGGAACGGAATGCGCCAGCCGAAGCGGGTGAAGTCGGTTTCCGACAGAGACGTGCGACAGAGGAGGATCACGCCGAGCGACATGAAGAGCCCGAGAGTGGCGGTGGTCTGGATGAACGAGGTGTAGAAGCCTCGACGACCGTCGGGAGCGTGTTCGGCCACGTAGGTCGCGGCACCCCCGTACTCGCCGCCGAGCGCGAGCCCCTGGAGCAGGCGGAGGATCAGAAGCAGGATCGGCGCGAGCACCCCCACTTGTTCGTAGGTGGGGAGGAGGCCGATCGCGGTCGTCGAAAAACCCATGATGAGCAGGGTGACGAGGAAGGCGTGCTTGCGCCCGACCACGTCGCCGATGCGCCCGAAGACGAGCGCTCCGAAGGGGCGGACCACGAAGCCGGTCGCGAAGGTGGCGAGCGTGGAGAGGAGAGCCACTGTGTCGTTCCCCTTCGGGAAGAACGACGCTGAGATGATCGTGGCCAGGCTGCCGAAAATGTAGAAGTCGTACCACTCGATCAGAGTGCCCGCAGAGGAGGCTCCGATCACTTTCCAAAGGTCGCGGCGGCTGGTCATGGGGAGCAGGGTAGCGGAGGTGCGCGCTCCGGTCGAACCGCCCCCGGGCGGCACGATCCCACTTGGTCGGACTGTCCCCCCCTCCGGTTAGACTCCTGCCAACTTTCCCGATCAGGAGAACGGTATGCGCCTCGTGAAATCTCTCGCTTTGGTGTTGGTCAGTCTGTCCACCCTGGTGTTGGCCTCCCCGCAGGAAATGCCCAAACCCGCTCCCGAGCTCGCGAAGCTCAAGGTCTTCGAGGGAGCCTGGGAAGGCACGGGCACCGCGATCATGGTGCCCGGCATGCCGGAGGCGAAATGGACGGCCCAGTCCACCTACGCTTGGGTGCTTGACGGGTTCTTCCTCCAGGCCGACACTTCGGTCGCCTTTGAAGGCATGTCCGACGTCATGCGCTTTCGGGAGTTCATGGGCTACGACGGCGAGAACAAGCGGTTCGTCAATTTGATGGTGGGCAACACCGGCGAAGTGGCTCTGACCACCCTGTTCTTCGAGGGAGACGACCTCCTCATCTCGATGGTGCCCAAGACTCAGGAGGGGCGCCCCTTGCTTGAGCGCGGCCTGATCAAGGCGGGCAAGGACTCCATGCAGATGACGATGACCTTCTTTGGGCTCGACGGCCCTTCCCGAGACGGCGTGAAGGGAACGTTCAAGCGTGTGGCCTCGGCGAAGCCGGTGCCGATCCTGGAGGCGAAGGCGATTGCGCCCGTCAGCCCCGAAATGCACAAGCTCGGACGCCTCGTGGGCAACTACGAGGTGGCCGGCGGAATGATCATGATGCCGGGCGCTCCCGAGATGAAGATCAAAGGGATCGACGAATGTGTGGCTCTGTTCGGAGGTGGGGTCATCCAGGTGCAAACCAAAGGAGCGGCGGAAGGCATGCCCGGTGCCTACGAGTCGCTCGGGTTCTACGGATGGCGCCCGGACGCCAACCGCTACATCATGTCGTACATCAGCAACATGGGCGATGTGGGCACCATGGATGCGTGGCTCCCCTCGGACAACAAGATCGTGGCGGCGATGGCGTCTCTCCGCATGGGCATGCCCTTCACGAGTCGGATGGTCATGACCTTGGACGTCGATGGCAAGGTGAAGTCCGCGGCCAGTCACTCCTGCATTGGCGAACACGACCCCATCAAGGACTTCTGGGCGACTTACAAATTGATCACCAAGTAATCGACTGGGTCCTGGATTCCCGACAATTTTAGTTGAAGCGCCCCGGGGACGGCTCCTCTCCGCTTGCGATCGTGGTCTTTCAGGGATTGGGTCATGGCGACTTCGTAATGGCCCAGGCTTCTCCGATCGGCCAAGCCCCGATTCCAGTCGAATTCGCCGACGTCATTACTGATGCGGTGCTCGATCTCGTTGCCGCCAACGCCAATCTGATGTGGCACTCGGGCAAACCATGGGGGCCTTCGCGCCCTGAAGCTCGACAACCTCGTTCAATCCCGGGGCGGGTTTCGGAGGGTCGGTCGCAGTAGCGAACTTCGACTCGGAAGGAGATCTCTGCGCCGCATTCTTCTGGGGCACCCAGTTCGAGCCACCCCACCACCCGAACGATCACACCACGCGCACGCTGTAGATCGGAGGCAGGTTATGGGCTGCTTCCTGCCAGTGGTCGCCCCGATTTTCGCTCAGATAGAGATTTCCGGTGGTGCTGCCGAACGCAAGAAGGTCGCCTTGGTTGCCGAGGGCGTGGCGGTAGATCACATCGAAGGCGTTTTCCTGAGGGAGCCCGCTCCGCAGGATGTCGAAACTCTGGCCGCCATCGCGGGTGCGCCCGACGAAGAGCGCTCCGTCGATCGCCATGCGCTGCATGTCGGCCTTGCCGGGGACGAACCACGCCGTCTTCGGGTCGGAGGCGTCGACCGCGACCGGAAATCCGAAGTGGACGTGCTGGCCGGGTTGACTCAGCTTGCGCCAGGAAGCCGCGCCGTCGGTACTGACGTAAATGCCGAAGTGATTCTGTTGCCAGAGCACGTTCGGCTGGCTAGCGCAGAGAACCAAGCAGTGAGGGTCGTGCCCGGCCCACTCCGACTCGGGCTCCGGTGAGTAATCGTTGCGCAAGCCGACGTTGCGGGTGCGCCAAGTCTTGCCGTTGTCGAGAGTCTCGAGAATCCCCGCCGTCGAAATGGCGATCAACCAGCGGGCGGGGTTTTGGGGATCGACGACGACCGAGTGGATGCCGGGCGCAAATTCGCCTTCAGCGGCGGGCGTGCCGAACCAGAAGGTCTTGCCAGTGCCCGGGCCGGAGAAGAGGTCGCCGCCGCGCGACTCGTGATTCCACAGACCGCGATTCAGCTCGAAGCTGTCCCCGCCGTTGTCGCTGGTGAACAATCCGCCGGGAATGGTGCCGACGAGGATGCGGCCGGTCGGACTGAAGGCGATTACCCACAGTTTGGTCAGCGTGGCGGCTTTCAGCGCGGGTTCACCCTCGCCTGGTCCGAGCTCGCTCGGCGGCGGGGGTACGAGATGACGAGCTCCTTCGGGGTAGGTGATCTGCGGGGCGTCTTCCCAGGTCGCACCGCCGTCCCGCGAGCGGGAGAGTTTGGCTCCCCAGTGCCCGTGGCCGAGGGCGGCCCACAGGGTTCCGGTCCGAGGATCGCGATCGACGAAATTGACGCCGGCGCCGGCATGGCCGATCAGTTGAACCTTCCAGCGTCCAGCCACCTTTTCGACGCGGAAGGAGCCCTTGCGAGTACCAACGAGAATCGTGCCGGCCATTGCGTTTCCTCGAGTTGGGAGAACGGGGTTCGGGGACTGGGAGATTAACCGCCGCTCAATGCTTGCATGATGAACACGCGCGAATGAGGGAGGAGGGCGTCGGTCAGGCCGACGCGGTCTTTCACGCGCTCGGACTCGACGTAGAGATTGACATGCTGACGCAGCCGCCCTCGCTCGTCGCAGAGATAAAAGGCGATGCCCGGGGCGGTGGTTTCGAGACCCCGAATGAGCTCCGCCACCGTGCTCCCCTCGATCACGAGGGCTCGGCCCTCGAGCTGGGGAAAAAACTGGAAGAGGTGGGGGGTGAGCTCGACGTGGGCCATGGCGCGGATCTTACTCGGAAGGGGGGACAGCATCCGAGGCAGGGAAGTGGCAGTTCAAGTCGGGTCGGTGCATCTGCTGATGTGGGAACGCGGATCACCAGATCCGCACGCTGCCGATGGAGGGTGAGGCGAGGCTCAAGAGCGGAAGTTCCGATGTGAGCCGAGGGGCCGCTCGTTCCTTCCAAGAGAAGAGTCGGAAACGGAAGCGCGATCACCAGGCCGTCGGTGGCGCTCCGTGATGGTGACCTGGGCTACGGCGTCAAGTCGCAGGCGGATCTGGTGATCCGCGTTCCCATGGGTGGTGGCACACACGTCGCGAGCTGTCGCTACGCGTTGACATCGGAAGTGGCCCGCACGACGCGAAGAGAGGCTGGACGGTGGGGCGGTGGGAACGCGGATCACCAGATCCGCACGCTGCCGATGGAGGGTGAGGCGAGGCTCAAGAGCGGAAGTTCCGATGTGAGCCGAGGGGCCGCTCGTTCCTTCCAAGAGAAGAGTCGGAAACGGAAGCGCGATCACCAGGCCGTCGGTGGCGCTCCGTGATGGTGACCTGGGCTACGGGCTCTGGTCGCAGGCGGATCTGGTGATCCGCGTTCCCATGGGTGGTGGCACACACGTCGCG
>CADEGH010000076.1 GCA_902826835.1 uncultured bacterium
TTGCACTGCGCGGGCTTGCGCACCGCTTTTCCGCGCTTTTGAGAAACCGTCGACAGATGTTGGAAACGCCCGTCCGCGGTCTCCGCATTGTCGCGCCATTCGCCCTGTACCCACTCGAGATAGAAAAGGCGTGGGCAGTAGACGTACTCGTTGACCATCCGGGCCGGAAGTAGTTCCGGGACATCCAGCCGATTCGCAGTCGATTCGCTCATACGCTCCTCCTCCTCGCCGGTTCGATCGGAGTGGCGAGGGCTGACGCTCCAATTCTGGTTATCGGCAGCGGAAGGCGGGGCTCTTGAGGAAGGGGCGGGGTGGGGAGAAGGCGCGGATCTCCCCACCCCGACTCGGAAGGTCAAGACGTTTTGTTGTCAAAGACCGAGGTCACCGCGGGAGCTACGACACACTCCGAGGGTAGGTCGCGAATCGGGTCGGCTTTGCCAAACGCCATGCCGACGACAATCCGTTGGACCGGTGACGCGATTCTAACCTGTAGGGAGCCGCACTGCGCCGGAGCCTGAAGCACTCCGTCCTCCAAACGGGGGCGGCGCGTCACCCTTGGACTGATGGTCCGAAGTTCCCAAATCCCTGGCCGGTGCGACGGATCTCGGACGTGCAGACGGAGGTCACTGATAGCGAGCGGCGACTCGGGAGACTCTGGTTAGCCCAGTCCATCACGACCATGCGCCGCACCAAACCGAGCGGGTGGGGGGTCGACCAGAGTGGCCAGGTGAACTTCATTGCGTTGCCGCGGCCCGTCACTCCGGCAGTCATGATGCGTTGGCCGCGCGGGCAAGTAGGAAATGCCGGAAGGCCTCGGAACGCCAGCCATTCTAGCGGAGCGCATCCGCTGGTCCCGTCGGTATTCGGATTCTGGGCCATGAGCGCGTAGCTGCGATCGGCGGCGGGATCCCAACGGAGGTTCGGGCCAGGTCGCGCGGAGTCGAGATCGAATAGAGCTTGGGCCGCCCATTCGGAGGTCACGGCTGCCCGCGCAAGCTCGACTCCACCCAGAAACTGCTGGTTGGCGGCCGTGAAATGGAAGGCAGTCGGCTTGGTGTTGCCTTTGCCGTCCTTCGCCACACCCGTCCCGTAGGCGGCGGCGTAGTCGGCGCGCTCAGGCAGCTGTTGGATCCAGTCGGTTTGGGAACGGCGAAGAAACTGGCGAAAGGGCTCGGTGGGAGCTTTGAGGTCCGCTACGAGCTTGCTCCCGCCTTTTTCCTCCTTGGGATACTCGAGGCGCCAAGGCTGCGGGCCGGATGCGGATTGGGAATCCTCGGCGATCAGCGCTGGCCAATCAACCTCGGCATCCGTGACGAGGATGGGATGAAAGCTCCCGTCGGCACTGAAGGCGAGCCGGGCGGAGAGGTTTCTGCCGTTGGCCACACGAAGGAGGCCAACCATCGCCAAAAAGGTCTGCGGATTGGTGCCGCTCAGGCCAGTCATCGTTGTCGTAATCATGGGTGACCTGCCTTCGTCCGGGATTGCTTGCTCTCCGTGGATGGGGACTCCGCCGCGGACTCCTCCCACTCACTGGCGCGGTGGTCGGCGAGTCGGAAGATGGCCTCGAACCAACACAGTTGCCACCAGCCGTAGCGCTGGATCAACCGATCCCAACGTTCGGTCAATTCGTGCAGCTCGTTAGGGGCTGCCGGGCCGGCTTGTGTTTTTGGGGTCGAGAGTACTCCGAATTCGTCGGACCGTAGGGGCGGAGGCTCGACCAGGGGTGCGGAGGATTCGGCCGCCAAGGGTGGCAAGGGGCGGCACCACCCGTGGTGACTGGACACGAGATGGAGGACGAGATCCCAGTCCGACGCGAAGCGGCACAATTCCGCCGCCGGGTTCTTAGCCATGCGCCAGGACAAGAGTTCGTGCCGCTCGCCGGCCGGGTAGCCGCTGAGTCGTCGGGCCCGATCACGCTCGGCCTTGGCATCGGGGGGCATCTCAGACTTGGCAAGTGCCTCGGAATCGCGCAGCAGCGCCATTTCACTGCCTCCGCGGAGGTAGATCTGAAAGCGACGGTCGGATTTGCCGATGTCGTGCAACCACCCAGCCAATCGGAAGTCTCTCTGTTTTTCCTCGTCGAGGCCGCAGGAGCGGGCGAAGTTGCCGGCGAATCTCTCCACATCGCGGCTGTGATTCGAGAGTAGGACTTTGCAACCGACAAAGGAAGACGCTTCCGGGTCGGTGGACAGGTCGGCGCCGATTTCCACTTCGTCCGCTTCTGCCTTCCCGGATTCCTCCGATCTCAGGGATAGGAGCAATTCGCGGAGTTGTGCTGCCCTGACCGGACGACCCCGCAGGATTTTCCATTTCGCTTCCAACGGTCCCACGAGTTCACACTTGGTCGAATATCGACGCAGGAGTTGGAGGAGGACTTTGCGCCAGTGGGAGCCGTCACCCTCGGGTGTCTGCCGGATGTCCGCTAAGGCGTCCTCGGATTCGTGCCACTGGACCGGGAGTCCCAAGTCCGCGAGAACGGAAGAATGGAGGCGCAGGACTGGTCGTCCCCTTCCCAGGAGCGACGCTCGCTCCGCGAGATCCTTGACGGCGTCCGTCGCGGTAGGGTCAAAACTCCCAGCCGTCAGACCGCCAAGAACTGCTGGCACTACGACCGTGTCCCCGGGCATGATCTCGAACGAACTGGCGCGTTCGAGGACATCGTCCCGCCAACGTAGAAAGTTCGACGCTTTCGCGGAGCTCTCCGGCCGAGTCGCCTGGTCTTCCCGTGATTCGGGGGACGTGACGCCCTCCACATCGTGGATATCTGGGGACAGATCAGAGGCGGATTCGGGCGAGTTCAGGCCGGCCAGCCAACTGCGAGCGGCGAGTAGAGGAATCGCGACGGCCTCGAGAGAGGACGGTGGGATTCCGGCGATTGCCTTCAACAGGGCCCGGTCCCTACCCGCCTTCTTCAGTTCGGAATCGTTGGCATTGAACGCGTTCCTCGAGAGATCAGCGCGCCAAATCACCTGCACGTTGGGATGTTCAGATTCGGGTCCGTGCAACCAAAGGCTGACCTCGGGTAGATGCAAGCGAGTGGCGGACGTTTCAGCCCACGCATCGAGGTAGGCTGGCAGGAGTTCTGGCGCAGACCGGGCCTTGGGAATCATCTCAACGAGTTGATCGTCGGGGGGAAGCACGAGTGATGAGATGCCAAAGTCGATGGGTCGCTTTTCCGTTGAATTGGCCTTCATCCATTTGAAAGTCCTGGCCAGGGATTCTCCATAGACCGGGTCGTCGTCGACACTCTTGTCGCGGATGATGTGACCGTTGGCCGGATGTGGGCGAGCCGCTCGGTTGACCCGACCGAATCGCTGTCGCAACGCGTCGAGGCTCGCGGCTTCGGAGACCAGTGCATCGAAGTCGAAATCCGCGCCGGCTTCGACGCACTGCGTTCCGACGACGACCAGTTTTTTCTCGGAAGGGGTTCGGTCGGCGTTGGTCGTGACTCTCGGCAGAATTTCTGCGAGGAGATCGTCGCGGTCGAGTGGGCGCATGCGGCCGGTCATAAGGATGACGTCTGTCGCCTTTTCCTTGAGTTCTCGCTGCAATCGCTTGTAGACAGTGAGCGCGCTCGCGACGCGATTCATGACTACCAGTACCGTGCTGTGGTGGTCCAGACTTTGTTTGGCCAAGTCTGTAGCCTTGGCCTCGAGAGCCTCGCGGTTTGGGACTTCGTGGAGGGTCGCGGGCTTCGAGACTCGCAGGCGCTTCGCGAGGACTCCGTCTCCCTCCCTTTCCTCAGGCAGCAGTCGGAAAAGGTCATCTTTCACTTGCGGGTTGGGCGTCGCCGAGAGCATCACCACGTCAAAGGGGGCGGTCTTGGAAGGTGAGACCTCCCAACGCTTGCGCATCTCATCGACCTGTTGGAGGGTCTGGGCAAACGGGATCGAGAGGTGGACTTCGTCGAGGAGGATCAGGATGTCGTTGGCGGCGAGTCCGGCGTGGATCGGGCTCATGCGCGGACTGACTCCGTAACCCTGCATCAGGAGACGGGAACCCAATTGATCCACCGTCGAGGCGATGATGAGCGGTTGGTGGGGGAGTCGGGCCCAACTGTCATCACGCGGCATTCCTCCGCGCAGCGTGAAGACTCCGAGGGGTTCCGCATCCTCGTCGTTGGCAAGGGAGTTCTGTTGAACCCCGTTGAGGCGGCGTGCCACTTCCAAAACCACGGGATCGCCGCTTTTGATGAGTCCATCACGGAGCTTCTGTCCACGTTTGGCAACCTGGTCGACGACGACCCGGCGATCGACGATCATCGCAATGCGGCGGGGACACCAGCGGGGGCGGTCTTCGGCGGTGATGGCGATGAGGAAGAGGGCGATGTCGATGCAGGTGGTCTTCCCCGATCCGGTGGGAAGGTCCAAGACTTTGGGCCAGGCTTTGTTCTCCAGGACTTGGTGGAGAAGTCTCACTTGCCAAGAGAAGGGTGGATAGCCGTGAATCGCTTGGTGGAACCTATCGAAGTCCGAAGCGTGGAGTGCATTCATGACTACTGACCCTCCCGAGTGATCGGCAAACACAGGCCGAGGCCGAAGAACCGTCCAGCGCCGAGGATGACGGGTCCCTCCACCTGTTGATCAAACTCGATTTCCGCATGAACTTTGGCCCGTTCGAGGCGGCCTGGACGATGCCGGTTGGCTCCATAGTGACTTGCTGGTTGGGTGCCGCGAAGCAGCGGCGCCAGGGAAATCTCGACCCGGCGTGGTCGGGGGAGCCCGATTCGGGTGCAGGCCACGGCGATGGTCTCCTGAGCTTCGAGGGTCGCCTTGGCGGCCGCGCCGCCGCGGTTGCTGCGCAAGTCACCCGGGTTGCGATCGAGAGCGATCGGGGTGGCGGTGACGAAGCGACGAGACTTCCGGGACCAGCGTTGCGGGTCGGTAGACACCCTGGTCGGATTATCGGTCCATTCCAGAGTGAACCGCCGTCCACTCCATCCCACGGTGAGGACTCCGTGGTCGGACCGCTCTCGCTCCCACTTGGCGACGCAAGCAAGGAGCTGGTGGCGAGCATCCGCTCCGAGGGTCCGCGGAAGGATGATGGCGCAGCCCTGCACGGAGCCGTCGGCGTGCTGGCTTCCGACATGGGGGAGGGTCACGAAGGCGACATGTGGATCGGCGGCGGGCAGAGAGGAGTGCTGGTGGCCGGAGAGAGATTCCGGGAGCGTTTCTTCGCCGTGGACTTCGATCAAAGAGGCGCGGAGGGCCCGCGTGATGTCTCGGGTCAGCGAAGCCAGCGGGCGAAAATTGCCCACCTGTTCGAAGAGGATCCAGTCAGTGGGCGAGAAGACAGTCTGGCCCACGATGGAGCGGATCTCTTGTGGGGCCGGGGGACCGTAGTTCTGGCTCACAAACGGAAGCTGACGTCCTCTCACCCCTTGGTGGACCTGGTGGTAGCGCTCAAGTCGCACGAGTTGCCCGGCAGTGACGACTCGCAGGGAGTGGGGCCCGTTTTCCATTGGCACCCAGTCCGGTTGGAGCGAGCGCAACTCGGCCCTGCAGGACACCAAGCTCGAAGAGTGTCCGAGTCGAGTGACTCGAGAACAGAGGCGATCCAGAGCTTCGAGGAGGGGCGGGGTGGGTTCGGAGTTCCAGCCGAAGGAGAGATGATTCCGGGTCGGAAAGACGACAGGAAAGTGACGCTCCTGCCGCGGTCGGCGCTCGGGAAGGAGGTTGAGGGCCGAAGTCAGGGCACTGGCGGGGGGATCCTGGTCCGGCGTCTGTTGATCGTCCAAGAGCCGTTGCAACTTTGCCTCGGCTTTGGTCGGCTTGCCTTTCTTGGCTGGCCGGGAAGACAGTGGCGATGCATCCGTCCTATCGGTTTCCGATGCCGCCGCGTGGAGGGCGCTCATCGTCGTGGTGTCGTTGACGGGTACGAAGTTGGGCAGGACCCTTCGACGGCCCACGACTTCGGGCTTTGCGTGGTTTCCGATGACGGGAGGGGACTGAGCTTCGAGCCAAAGGAGGGCTTGCCGTTCCTCGGGATTACCCCCGCTGCTCTCGTGGTGGGCGGCAACAAGAGCCGAGAACAGGCGGGCCGGATGAGGCGGCCATTCCGCTTCTTGCCGGTCGTAGTGGCTCGCGGCGGCGTAGCGCCGGGCCAGGAAATGGATGTCGATGACCAACATGATCAGATCGCATCCTCGTCCTGGGTCGCCGCCAATTCGCGGCTGCGCTCGACCAGTCGCTTCAGTTTGGGAGACGGCGTCAGCGCTGCGAGGGGTTTGCCGGGTTCGGTCGCAAATCGAAGATCGGGCGGCAGGGCTGCCACCGCCTCCGTGTAGAGCGGCAGGGCAGATTCCGCGGTGAGAACGATCGGCCGCTCCACTCCGGACCGGTCAACCGCCCCGAGATGCAGCGCTTTACCCGGCCGAGGCACGAGCAGGCATCGCGAGCGCAAGTCGTAGCCCTGGCGATCGGACTCCAAGATGGCGAGGAGCCCGAGTGCTGCGAGAACCGTCCGCGCCTCGTCGTCCTTGCCACGTCCTCCGAACGAGAGTTTGCGCAGGCCGGCCAGGGAGAGCGTGACGAAGTGTAGGGCGTGGTCCATCGTGATTCCGCCTGCCAAGTGATCCTGACTCGGCGGAATGTTGCTGTGATTCACTTCGGCTGGCCGACCCTCGCCAAGCCTGATCGGCTTCTGCTTGTTATCCTTTTTGGCGAGTGACTCGTCCACGGTCCAGACTTCGGAGGCATCTTGGGCCTGGTAGATGTCTGCCGCCTTCGTGACAATTCCGCACGGGTCGATCCGGCTCGAAGTCTTGACGCCACACCGCACGTCCACCCCGACGATCTCCGATACGAGGGCGCGTGCGAACTTGGCTCCGAGTCCTCCGCGTGGGCCTGTGCTGTCCCAAATCCCGAAGACGAGACCGGTAGGGCAGACCTTGAAGAGAGGGGCTGCGTTGCGCACGGACGCATCCGTGAAGGACTTGCCAATGTCCGTGGAACGGAAGAGTTTTCCGTCAAGGAGGCTGTCGCGCAGAATGGCATCAGCGATGCGATGAGGGGCGGTGAGTGAACTCACGATTCCCACATCGGGCGCACACTCCCGGAAGTCGGTCACGACGACGGGCAGGCGGAGTTTTCCTTGCTCCCATAGACCCTGGAGCGCCAACTCCATCCGATTGGCTTGGCTCTGCACCGAGTCGAGCAGCACGCAGAGTACCTTGACCCCGTTCAGGGTTCGATCCTCGGTAGCGTACTTGGCGCCGGGCTCTGACGGGTACTTGTCGACCATATGCGACGGGGGAAACACCTTGTCGAGCCGCCCTCCCGGCGCCTCCAACTCCGCCGCGCCACGAATGGCCACGGCGTCGCCCGCCACCAGCGCCTTCAGTTCTTTGTAAGTCAGCGTCGCACCTGATGAACCGCTCATGATCGCGCTCCTCTCAGAATCCGCTCGGCGGGCGCGAGCCAAAGTGGCTCCACACCCCTGAGCGGGTTGGACGGATAGCCTGGCACAGAGGGGGGACATCCCGATTGGCTCTGCGCTCGACCGTGCACTATTAGTGTAAGATGGAGGGGTCGAGGAGTCGAACCTCGCCTGCACACTCGGGCCTTCAAATCACGAGGTCAGGGCCGGTATCCCTTCCGCGATCTCTGTGTGCCCCCGCGGCTTCTCGCCGCGGGGGCATCCGGGTCAGGCTCGCCTCGGGAGATCGCCAAGGCGAGCCTGGCTACATGTGGGTGCGGGATGATGTCCGCGTCTCATGATGGCGACATTCTAAGGTAGGCTGCTCGGATTTGCAAGCGCATCGGAAAGTAATGTTCCCACCTCAACTATACGTAAGGTGGTTTGGGTTGTGGGCCTGCTGGAGAGGCTGATAAAACCGCTGGCCCCGCGCCTGAATGCGCGGCCTCATTGAAGTCGTATCGTTCACGTGGGTCCCTTCCTTAGGAGTCCACGCTCCCGGACCATCCGGGTCCTGCGCTTTCAGGTCGGGGCAACCCTGTTTCCACATCTACTCAGGCTGGTTGCGCGTCACGAAGAACATCTCTTGCTTCGTGGTCTTCTATCGGCAACTCACAGACCCCTGGACCCAGAGAGTAGTTACCGGGTTCCCCTATCCCATCTAAGCCGGTCACAGTGGAGGTTGGCTGGCGCTGGTTGCCAGTGGCTCTCGGCCGTCGCTCAGAGCAGGCGGATGAGGGGGGCGAAGAGGAGGGAGGAGAGGAGGGGGAGAAGGGAGAGGAGAAAGGAGAA
>CADEGH010000077.1 GCA_902826835.1 uncultured bacterium
GGACCACGCTGCGAGCGAAATGGCCTGATCTACCCACACAAGTAATTGAAGACCCAAGAAACTACCCCTCAGCCACGCACTTCGTGATGCGCCTTGCCGAAGACGTGCGCGCAAGCTTCAACCTTGGCAGCCTCCGTTTCTTGCGCCAACGCTCGATCGGCGAGTCCGGCCCCACGGATCCAAGCGGTCGGTTCATCGAGGCCCCGCAGGTGGAATCCTTATCCGAGCCGGGCATAGAAATCACCCCGTCGCCGCTCGACGTGGAAGACGCGATTAAGCAGGCAGTGGAACTCTCGGAGTCCATCAGGACGTGGGCTGCGCCGGTGAACATCGCGGACGCCGTTCAGAAGGACTTTGTGGAGCTTCGCAGAAGCTTGCGCCAAGACCCGCAGGCATCCTCCGCGCTCCGCAAGGAGGACGTCGACGCGGTGGCGAAGTGGCTTGAGCAGGCTCACGATGTGCTTCGTTGTGTTCAGTGCGACGACCGGTCGACCCCGATTCGTCGATACGAAGTGACCATGATCGCGGATCAGATTAAGGAGGTGCGCAAGATCATCGACACCGCGCCGGCCGAGGTGGGCGACTACGCCGACTTTCTGCACTCCCGGACCGAGCGCGGCACAGTGAATCGCAGGCCTGCAAACTCTGCCTTCGACTTCATCCTGGCCGCGGTTCGGCTCCTCGCTCGCCAAGCAAGAGGAAGTCCCCTATTTTGGGTGCTCGACAGGGACGACTCGCCCGGGATCGATGACGCTATTCAGCAGGCCGAGCAGGTGCGCCGCATCATGCGCGAGCATGGCCGATTGCCTGACGGGATTGACGAGCGACTCGCCGATGAGTTCACCTACGTGCGAGCATGCTTGTTGGATCCACCGCCGCGACTCCAACTTCCGGCTGTGGCGCTTGAGGTGGGATCGCCAGAGGCGGATGAAGAAGAGCCTATTCCGGAGAAACCGGACGCGGATTGCTTCGGAACACTCTCGGCAAAGGAGCTTGGCGCAAAGGTGCGCGAACTCTTGGAAGAGATGGGTCATCCTTTAGCGAAGAACAAATGTTTCCTGACAGATGAAAGCGGACTCCGAAGCCTTGGGCGATGGCGGAAGGCGTTCAGGGAGAAACACATGCGGGAGGGGAACGCTCAAGAACTCGCCGACCTTGGATGGGCAAAGGCTGTAGCTGGCGGGCTTATTCCGAAACAGCAGAAACAGTAGGGGGGTGTCCGGTGGGGTGTCCGCTTCTTCCATGAGCGGACACCATTAGAGCCGTTTTCACTATGACGTACCCCCTTGCTGGGGGTGTCCGCTTTTTTCCTTGTCTTTTCTGGTTCCGGACACCTGGGGTCAACAATTAGAGCTTCCCTGCCGACGCGCCAAGTCGGCAAAGGGGAGCTTCGATGTTCTCAACGCCTGAAATTGTCCGACTTTTGCAAGCTTCGAACCCGGGACGCCCGGTAACTGAGTACCGCCTACGCCATGCGATCCGCGACGGCCGGATACCTAGCCCTCGCCGGGTAGGACTCGGCCTCGTCTGGACGCATGACGACGTGGGGCGGGCCGCGGTGGCTTTGGGCCTCCGCTCCCCAATCATCGAGGAGTCGCCACTTTGAGCGACTCACTCGTCTTGCTCAACGCCGCGGACATCGACGCGCGTCATGCCGCCCTGCTCGCCAAAGTGCGGACCCACCTTCAGGGACTCGAGGCGCGCCTCTCCAAGCGAATCGACAGCGAGATCGCGCCGAAGGGCGCATTGATGAGCGCGCGCGACGTCGCAACCCGCCTCGGAGATTCCATGCGTCAATTTCGACGGATGCGCGACGCCGGGGACATTCCTCAACCCGTCATGGTCGGCTCCCGGCCGAAGTGGCGCCCCGAAGAGATCGAAGCGGTTTTGAACTGAACACAAAAAAGCCCCGGGGGACTACGCGCGGGGCGGAAAGCGAACCTATGCAACGCGATTATAGGCTATCGACCGCCCATCTAAAAGAACTCGCGCCGACAATCGCCGAATCCTTGGCGGCTCTCGGCATCACACCGCAGGGAAAAAACCTCCGATGCCCGAACCCTGCGCACGACGACCAGAGTGCGAGCGCGACGCTCAACGAGGACAACGTTTTTTGTCACGTTTGCGCGCGCGCCTTCGACCGGATCGACCTTTGGGCGTTCACGAAGGGGATCCCTCGGGAGCGCTCCTTTGCCGAGTTCAGACGCGAGTTCAATCCAGCGCCGGACTACGGGGCGTGGGTGCCAGAGATCACCTACAGCTACCACGACGAGACCGGCGCCGAACTCTTCCAGGTTTGCCGAAAAGGCTCTGGCAGCTCTAAGGAAATTCGACAGCGGCGGATGGTGGACGGTCTTCCGGCATGGTCGCTCAAGGAGGGCCACTACACCCGGGAGCGGACCTACTGGAAGCTCTTTCCTCCCGGCGAGACGCCGCCCGAGGGTTCGCGATTCCTTGGCGGGATCGTGCCGCCGCTCTACCGTTTGCCGGAACTACTCTCGAACAAAGAACCCGTCTACATCTGCGAGGGCGAAAAGGCCGTCGAATCTCTCCGCGACCTCGGTCTGGTCGCGACGACGAACCCCGGCGGCGCTGGAAAATGGCGGGGGTATCACAGCACGCCGCTCGCTATGCGCGAGTGCTACATCCTGGCGGACAACGACGAGACCGGCAGGAAGCACGCGCGGATGGTGGCGGAATCGCTCTCAAAGGTCTGCGTTCGGGCGAAGCTCCTGGAATTGCCAGGGCTCCCGGAGAAGGGCGATGTCTACGATTGGGTCAAGGCGGGCGGGACGCGGGAGCAGCTACTCGAACTCGCCGCAGCGGCGCAGGAAATCACTCCGCCGAACACGCCGGAGTCCAAAGAAGAGAAGTGCGCCGACGACGCCGCCACCGAAATCGACCTCCGCGACCGCTGGATTTCAAAGCACGCGGCTGACTTCCGGTACGACTTCACCGGGAAGTGCTGGTACCACTGGGACGGCCGAATCTGGGCCCCCGATGGGGCCGCCGCAGCACTCCATGCGATGGCCGAAATCGCGAGCGACTGCGAGGAAGCCAAATTGAAGAAGGCGAGCGCGGTCCGCGGCGCGCTCGGCCTCGCCGCCGCGCATCCTGCCGTGGCTATAGATCCCGCGATTCTCGACGCCGCGCCGCATCTCCTCACCTGCAAAAACGGGACGCTCGACCTCAAGACTGGCTACCTCCGCCCGCACTCCAGGGACGACCTAATCACGCGCTTCGTCGACCTCGACTACGACAAGGACGCGCAATGTCCGCGGTTCATGCGGTTCCTCGACGAAATCCACCCAGGGGATCCGGAGGTGACTCAGTTCTTACTCGGCTGGTTCGGATACTGCCTGACCGGAGAAACACGGGAGCAGGCCGTGGTCTTCTTCACCGGCAGCGGAAGGAACGGCAAAGGAATTCTCATTGAAGCGGTGCGCTCAGTGCTCGGCGATTTCTACGCAGCGGCGCCCGAAGGACTCTTGACGGTTCAGAAATTCCAAGGGCATCCGACGGAGCTATGGGTACTCCGCGGCCGTCGCCTCGTCGTGGCTTCGGAACTGAACAAAACCGACCAGTTCAACGCAGCAAGACTGAAGCAACTCAGCGGCGGGGACGTCGTTCAGGCCCGCGCGATGCGCGCAGACTTCGGCGCTGGTTTCCTTCCCACGTTCAAGATCACCCTCCTGGCCAACCACAAACCCCGCGTTTCCGACGACAGCCCCGCGTTTTGGGCCAGGATGAGGGTCGTTCCATTCCCCGTTTCGTTCCTAGGCCGGGAGGATCGCAAACTCCTCGAAACCCTGCTCGCCGAGCGCCAGGGCATCCTGGCGCTATTTGTTCAGCACGCCGCGCTCTGGTACGCCGAAGGTCTTACGCGACCAGATAGCGTGTTGGTCGCGACCAAGGCATATCAGGCAAAGGAGGACACCATCGGGGGCTTCCTAGACTCGCTCCGCGCCGAGCGCGGCGCGCTGATCGACATTCCGGCCGGAGTGATGCTTGAGGAGTACCAGTCTTGGGCGGAGGCCAACGGCGCTCGCGAATTGAACAGCACAAGCCTCGCCCGCGCCCTCAGGGACAAGGGCTGGGAGTCGACGCGCGCAAAGACTTCCGAAGGAAGGCGAACCCTCTGGAGCGAAGCCCCATGCCAGGGTTACCAGGGTCTGCCTATATCAACTAAAATATCCACGCGCGCGGATGACGCGCAGGCGCACGCAGGCGCGCACGCGCGCACGCACGCACACGGAGCACGAAGCAGGAGAGTCTGGCAACCCTGGCACGGTGCATCCCGACTCCCTTCCGGATTCCTACACAACCGCCGACAACGACCCCGACGCAGCCCTTTCGGCCCTCTTCCGGGAGGCCGAAGCCGCCGATCGGAAGGTTTCTGACCTCCGGCGCGAAAATGACATACCGACCGGGATGCTCGATGCGGCGGCAATTTCTCTCCTCCGGATGCGTCTAGCCCAGGAGGTGGCGAAGCGGTGAATCACCTCCAGCCCGCTCCACAGCCGAACACGGACGCGCCCGCCGTGCCTGGTTGGCCGCACGGCGAAATTCCGGTCACCCGCGCGACCCGCCGTCAAAGCGCGACCCACGACGACGACGGCACGGCGTGCTGCTTCCTGGTCAGGAATGAAGGGGGTGCACCATGAGCGCCCACCTCCCTTGCCCGGCATGCCACCGCGACTGCCAGCACGTCGGCTCGCGGCTCGAGCGAGACTGCGACCGGATGGCCCCGGCCTTGACCATCAACGAGATCCGGATTACCCCGGGCTCCGAGGAGGATCGCGGTGCTGGATTGCTCGCCTACGCCAGCTGCCGGTACGGAGACCTCCTTCTCGCTGGCCTAGCGGTGCGCAAGACCATGAACGGACGGACGGTAGTCACGTTCCCAGCCAAGCGCAGCGGGGAGGGCAAGCAACACTTCCTGATCACGCCGACGACAGTGGCGGTTCGGCGCACCATTGAGGACGCCGTGCTGGCCGCCTTTTGGGAGGCCTCGGCGTGACCATCGTAGTCGAGGAGGCGGTCATCCGCCGCATCGTGGCCGAGGAGATCGCGAAGGCAATGCCGGTGTCGGCGATGCCGAAACTCGTCACCAGGGACGAGATCGCGACGTGGCTGAGGATTCACCCGCGGGATCTTCGGAGGCTGATCCTCGCAGGAGAGTTTCCGGCTGGAATTCAAGTGGGAAGACGGCTCCGTTGGGAGCGAAGAACCCTTGAGAAATGGCTTGATTCCTCGGCAAAAAGTCGGCTCCATGTGCGGACGATGCACGGAGACAACGGTTGATAGCCACCCGCCGGAAGTTCGGCCCCGGACGCCTGGAGCCCACCGCGAGTGGCTACCTGGCGACTTGGACCGATGCCGGTGGAACGCGGCGCCGCAGGATCTTGAGCACCGACAAGCGCGTGGCCGAACGAGCGTTCGTGGCCCTGCTTCGCGACCGGGACTTGGCGTCGCTCGGGCTCGGCGATGAAGGTCGGATGGACACCGGCCTCGTGGACCTTCGCGAGCGCTACCTGGCGGATTTGCGCTCTCACACCAAGCCGGACCATGTGCGCAGAATCGCGCACGTCACTGAGAAGTTGATCGAGGCCGTGAAGGTGCCCACCGTGCTCGGACTGCGGCCGGAGGCGGTGCTTCAGTACCGGCAACGGCGGATCCAGGAGGGCGCAGCCGCCCGGACGGTCAACCTCGAGGTGGGTGGGTTTTCCGCCATGCTCAACTGGGCGGCCAAGGCTGGGATCATCCCGAAGAACCCGCTCTCGAACATGAGCCCGCTACGGGCGGGAAAGGCGCAAGAGAAACGCCCACGGCGCGCCCTGTCGCGAGAAGAGATCGAGAAGCTGCTCCAGGCCGCCGAGGCCATCGACGCGCGCACCGCCGCCGCTGGGTACGGGTGTGGCGGGGTACGGATTCCCCAGGCGCCGCTGTGGCGAGCCCTAGTGTGGACGGGCGCCCGGTGGGGCGAACTGACGGCGGCCCGGTGGTCGGACTTCGAGAACGGCGCCTTGCAGCTTCGGGCCTCGACGACCAAGAGCGGCAAGCCCAGAGTTATCCCTCTGGTCCCCACCGTCCTCCACGACCTCGAGGAACTGAAGGCCCTCCACGGCGGGCTCGAATCGGGCGAGGGCTACATCTTCTTAGGCCCCCGCGGCAAGCCGGTGTGCCGCGCCTACCGCCGCGCGTTGTACCGCTTCCACGAGTTGCTCGACGCAGCCGGGATTCCGCACACCGACGCGATCGGGCAGAAGATCGACATCCACGCGCTTCGCCACACTTTCGCCTCGGAACTTGCCCGCTCGGGCGTCGGGCTAACCCAGGCCCAGGTGCTGCTCGGGCACTCGGATCCGCGGCTCACCGCCTCGCTGTACACGCACTTGGACATCCACGATTTGCGAGGGGCGGTGGCGAAGTTGGGGTGAGGGGCTGGGTCAGGGCTGGATGATGTAGAGCGCGGCGACGTCGGACTAAGTGCAGAGGGATCGCGTAGCGGTCCGAAGGTTGAACCTCACGAGTTGAGTGGGAGCTGTTCGCGGAAGCCCCACCCACGGACCCGAAGATTTCGATGGGGTAGTTGCAGAATCCGCCCCGTTGGTGTGGTGTAGAATCCTGGCTCAATCGCCCCAACGGCGCCAGGGGCCCCTGCCGACCCGGAGCAAGACCGAGATGACTCGAGAGCACCCCGATTTTCGATCCTCGCTCCAGATTTTTCTCGAACAATATTGGAAGGACAAAGAGGTGGGGGCGGTCCGGCCTTTGCACGAATATCTGCTGCGATACCCAGGCAGCGACGATGCAATAGCGGCGGAGTACCTGCACCTCCAGGGCGGCGGTGCGGGCACAGCCCCCGAAGGAGGCACGCGAATCGGGCCTTACCGCATCATCCGGGAGCTGGGACGTGGTGGCCAAGCCACGGTCTACCTTGCGGAGGACAGCGTTCTTGGCCGCGAGGTGGCCCTCAAGGTTCTTGAAGGCATCGGGCCGGCGCACGAGGAGGTGCTCGCACGCTTTCGTCGCGAAGCCCTAGCAACATCTGCCCTTGCTCATCCTGGAATCTGCGCCGTTTATGAGGCACGAATCGATGCCCGCATCCCCTATATCGCGATGCAGCATGTTCGAGGGGACACTCTCGCCCGGAGGATTGCGACCACCCGAGAGCAGCGATCCTCCACTCCGACCACGCTGGCCATAGACGTCTCTAACCCAACTCCCGCCACCGAGGACGACGTGACGGCTGTTGAGCCGCTCGACACGAAGGAGATTGCAGAGGCCGTGCTGAGGTGCTCCCCTCTCTTAGGACCAAAAAATGGGGAAGTTAAGTTATGTCGCGC
>CADEGH010000078.1 GCA_902826835.1 uncultured bacterium
CAGCGACAAGATCCCGTAGTCCAGGTCACCATCACGAAGCGCCACCGACGGCCTGCCGATCACGTCTCCGCGACCGGCTCCACCATTTCTGACGAGCTGCGCCCTATTCGCTGACATCGGTACTTCCGCGCTGGAGTTTCGCCTCGACCGAGCATCGGCAGCGATGCGGATCTGGTGATCCGCGTTCCCACCGCCCCATCGTCCGACCGCCTCTCACGACGTTCGTGCCACCTCCGATATCGAGGCCCCACACGCCCTCGCGACATGCGTGCCACCCCCCATGGGAACGCGGATCACCAGATCCGCCTGCGACCAGAGCCGGTAGCCCAGGGCACCGTCACGGAGCGCCGCCGACGGCCTATGGACTTCATCTTCACTTCCGACTGATCAGCTTGGAGCAAGTGACGACAATGTGCCCTGCACCGCTAATTCCGCTCCCAAGTTCGGCCAAGGCCCCACATCGCGATCAGGGATTAGGAACTACCGAGACCGATGGGACATCGGCAACGCGATCCCGTGTGGGGACGAGTTCGATGGTGTGCAATTGAGCGCCCAGGCCGTCCGCCCAAAGCAGGAGGCGGTCGCCGGTGCGGAGGTAGAGACCGGCGTCGTCGCCAAAGAAGGCATCGTGCCAGTCGAACGGCGTCCAGGTGGAAAGGAAGAAGGAGAGGATCTCGAACAGACCCTGCGACTTGGCGGTGATCACGGTGCCGCCCGGAGTCCCCAAACAAAGGATGTCGCCTCGGTCGATCACCGCGGGTTGAGGCGGCGAGTTGAGCACGCTATCGACCGCGAGGATCGAGCGCACGATCGCCGGAACATCCCAAATGAGCGCCTCCGGATGCCCCGGAGCGGTGGTGCAAACGGAGGCCTGGCGGAGGAGGAGTTGATCCGGCCCGCTATCAACTGGCGGGTCGACCCCGCGTTTCCCGGAGGTCGCATAACTGCGCGCGGCGGCCAAAGCGCGAGATTCCAGCGGCGCGCCGGGCTCGGCCAGCACGAAATACGGACCGATCGCGGTGGTGGTGCCGAGTCCCGCGGCATAGCTCCACCACGCGCAGGTGACGGGGTCCCACGCTCCGAGCGCCGCGTCCAAGTCAGGCTCGCCGGTGACGTACGGCTGGCTCGCGTCCGGAGCGGACTGCCCATGCCCGGCAACCTTGCGCACGACCTGGGGATTCCTGGCCTTCGCATCGCTCATGAGCACGTAACCCGCCACGGCGTTGCGAATCGCAGCATCATCAAGAGTCGGGAGGTCCGCGGTCGTGAGGCGGCGACCGAATACCACCCCGATCTCGACTTCATAATCCAGACGATTTTGAGTGGTGGGCGCGGGCCCTTCCGCGCCGCGTTCCGCCGGGAGGGCGACGGATTCGGGTACCGAGAGTGGGTCGAACGGGCCTGTCACTCCGGCGAAGGCCGAGGATTGGTCGGGTCTCGCGTCCGGCGGAGGCTGGCTAGGGAACTTCTGGAACACTCTCGGCCGGGCGCCCGACAGACGCGCACGATGATCTCGCGCGTCGTCAATCGCCAAGTCGTGTTCGAGGTGACTGGGAAAATTGGCGGCGACCGCGAACACGCGACCGGGGGCAGGGAGGGGTAACGAGAGCGCCCCCGCCAGAGCCGCGCTGATCGAAACCTCCATGCGTTCGCCCGATTCGGAAGAGAGCGTGCGTCCCGGCCTCTCATCCAAAGGATTGGCCCCCTCCGGCAGGAGTGCGACTTCGAGCCGATCCGCGGTCGGATCACAGCTCGTCAATCTTCCGAAGCGCTGCCTCCCATGGACCACGACGCCGACGTAGACCCCGCGCTCAAGCTGCTCGTTCGAGACCCCCATCAGCGCCGGTTCGAAGCGAACCAGGCGTTCACCTTCACTCTCTGGTTCCGCGATCCGCGATGCGACCGTCGGATCCCAGGATTCGGGCTTCACGACCGCGGTGGAGCACGCGCTCAGAATGAACCCTGAGCCCACCAAGAGGAGAAGAAGGGGAGCGGTCGCGCGGCTCTGCATCCGCGGATCATACGGCTCTCCGACTTCGGTGGGGAGCGTCCGCCGGTGGGATCAGAACACGATGCGCAGCACGTTCGAGTGACCGGAGTAGTCCCACGCCGGCGTGAGCAAGAGCGAGACGAAGTCGAGCGCGGTTCCGGGAGGCACCGCGATACCCCCGGGAGGCAAGAGGAACGGAGTGTCGGGGAACAGACCGGGGATTCCCACCGGGAAATGGAGCGGGTTGCCAGGCAGTTCCGGGCTTTGGAGCAAACTCCAAGTGATGGCGTCCGGGAAGATGCCAAGCAGGGGGCCGGTGGCCAGGGGTGCGGAGGTCGCCGCCGTCACCAGGGTGAATCCGCGGCCCGCGCCCGGACTGAGGTCGGTCAGGCTGAGGCTCAAGTCTCCGACGCCACCCCCGGTGGTGGAGCCGCTCAGCATGTTGAAGAGGTTGATTTGAGAATTGTAGGAGGAGGCAATCTGGCTTGCCGAACGCGCGGAGCCCCAGAAGCGGAACTCGTCGATGCGCCCGTTGAGGCCGGCGCCGGATTGACCACCAACGATGAAGGGAGCTTGGTTGAAGATGGGGATGCCTGCAGTTTGCGCCGTCGTGACGGCGAGAGCGCCGTTGGCATAACCCGTCAAGGTCGCGGGCGTAACACTCGCGTCGAACACGTAAGCGACGTGAACCCAATTCCCGGCGGCGGGCACCGCGCCGGTGATGATCGATGTCGTCAATTGAGTCCCGGAAGCGACGAAGTTGGTTCCGGCCGACGATCCGCAGAAAATTCGGAAGGCTCCGCTCACCGGCACTCCGCACAGGTAGCTCGTGGCGGAGACGGTCGCAGAGGGCGCGTACCAAAACTCGATTGTCCAGGAGAGTCCCGAGAGATTCGCGGTGTAGCCGGTTGCCACGTAGTCCGCGGTCGACGCGGCGCCGACTCCGGTGAGGGCGTTGCCGTACTGCCCGGGGGTCAGGGTCATGCCGGTACCAGTGATGGTGCCGGAGGGGTTTCCCATCCCCGGCACGGCTTGATTCGCGACCGCCGGCCCGGTTGTCTCGTTGAAGCGATAGTAGAGCAAGTCCGGGATGGACTGGGCGGGGAGAAGCGGCGTGGACGCGAGGAGTGCGAGGACGAACTGGGGAAACGATCGCATGATGGGCTCCAACTGGGGACGTTGATCCTACCGGTCGGCGCCACCCTCACGGAAGGCCGCGGATTTCTCGGAGTTTCGAGCTGAGTGATCCCGCGCCTCGGCCCGCGATCTCCCCTGCCCGAGAACCGCGGTGCTGACGAAAGATCCGTCTGTTTTCGGGCCGCCTTCCGCACCGGGGCTTCCCCGCGACGTCTTCCCCGAGGTCGACCGAGACCAAACAACACCACCGACTCAACGCCGGCTCATGGGCTCCAGCGATGACTTCGGATGACCCCCACTCCCCCGTGGGCCAGGGGTTCTGGAGCACGTAGAGCTCGTTGCATGTGCACCGGGTCACTCGGTGGTGAGGCGGCCGGTCTCTTCCACTACGACCCGAGATCAGGACTCGCGGCATCGCCAAGTCGCATGGTGCATTGGACGGTCCTCGCTCGAAGCCACCGACACCGAGAAGTCGGCAGGGAGAGCGAGATCGAGCGAAGGCAAGCTCCTGAGGCTCCCGCCGCCGGAACGGTGCCCTGCTGCGGCCAGGATGAAGCGGGCTTCCTCATCAGTCCCGATAAGGAGCTCTCGTGGCCAATCATTGATTTGACAAAAAGCAGTCCTCGCTGTAGCGTGTTGAAGCTGCCAGGAGATCCGGTCGATGGCGACTTCGATTACGGTGCAGGAATGGAAAAACCACTACCGACATGACAGATGCCGTGCGGTGAATGAGCTTGCCGAATTATGCTGCGAGCTTGCGAGGTCCGTGCCGAGCCTTCACCACGAGCTTTCGGAAGATGTCGTCCAAGATGTGCTGCTCAGGCAACTGGAGACCGACTTCGTGTGGTTGCTGTCGATTGAGCATGGTGGCCGACTCCGGTCGGTGATGGCAATCTTCATGGTCAATCGGATGCGAAACTTGCGTTCATCCGAAAGGAAACGACGAGAATTTCTGGCAAGAGTGGGGAGGGAGAAACCAAGAGCCGTCTACGATTTGCCGGACACTGGCGTACCGCAAGGGGCTTCCGCCCCGGGTTGCGGCGAGAGCGTCTTGGTCAATTCGGTCGGGGAGAGGCTGCGGGGAGTGGGATGGACTGGACGAGAGGCTATGGCTGGAAATTACCCGCCAGGATCAAACCTGGCTAATCAGATGGCGACTCTCGCGATCAAGGGCGCGAGCATCCATGCGATCTCCCGGGCACTGGGGTGCGACCGAAAGACCGTTCGCGAAAAACTCAAGAAAATGCTTCATGCTCCCCCCCCCCCCCCCCCCCCCGAACGAAATGAACGAGGCGGCCACCACACCGATGATCGACATCAGCGCCGCTCCCATCATCGCCTGGTGGTAGGCGGCGACGGTCTTGGGCAGGGCGGCAGCTCCCTCCAGGGAGCCCACCAGGGCCTCTCGCCGGGTGAGGAAGATCGTGGCCAGGGCGGCCACGCCCACGGCGGCGCCCGCCTGACGCTGGGCCGAGTACAGGGCCGAGGCCCGACCGCTCTTCTCCGGCGTGATCTGGGCGAAGGCGGCGGCCTGGAGGGGGATGAACGTCATGCCCATCCCGAGGCCCCGGCAGATCATCAGGGCCCGGATCCACCACGGGTTGGTGTCGACCTGGACCCAGTAGAACGCAGCGGTGAGCAGGCCGGTCCAGGCCATGCCGAACATGGCCAGGCGGCGGGGACCGATCCGGGGGTACAGGTAGGTGCCGGTGACCCGGGCCGACAGGATCACGCCCACCGCCTGGGGGGCGGTGGTCAGGCCCGACCGCAGCGGCGAGTAGCCGCCCGGGCCCTGGAGGAACTGGGGCAGGAGGAAGAACAGGCCCATCAGTGCCCCGAAGCTGAGGAACGACACGACGTTGGGGGTGGCGAACGCCCGGTCCTTCAACAGGCTGAGGTCGAGCAGGGGGAAGCGCTTGCGGGTCTCCACCACCACCAGGGTCACCAGCATCACCACCGCCGCCAGCAGCCCGCCGATCACCATCGGCGAGGTCCAGCCCCGCTCCGGCCCCTCGGCCAGGCCGAACAGCAGGGCGGCCAGACCGGCGCCCGACAGCACGAAACCGGGCACGTCGAACGAGCCGGCGGTGGGCTCGGTGTGGTCCCGCAGGTACCGCATCGAGAACCAGATCCCGACGATCCCGATCGGGAGGTTGACGTAGAAGATCCAGCGCCAGTTGGCGAACTCCACCAGCGCGCCCCCGATCAGGGGCCCGACGGCGGGCGCCAGCACGGTGATGCTGGAGGTGAGCGATGCCGCTCGGGGCCGCTCGGCCGGCGGGTAGGCCCGGAACAGCATGGCCGTGCCCACCGGGGTGAGCATCCCGCCGCCCACGCCCTGCAGCAGCCGGAACGCGATCAACGACTCGATGTTCCACGACAGGCCGCACAGCACCGAGGCGATGGTGAACGTGATCAGGGCGAACACGAAGATCTTCTTGGTGCCGAACCGGTCGCCGAGCCAGCCCGAGCACGGAATCCACAGGGCCAGGCTGAGGAGGTAGCCGGTGACCACCCACTCGATCGTGTTCACGTCGGCCCCGAACTCGGTGCGCAGCGTCGGCAGCGCGACGTTCACGATCGTGGTGTCCAGGATGTCCATGAAGAAGCCGAGCACGAAGGCCACGGCCACGATGTACTTGTAGGGGTAGGTACGTCCCCCCACCTGGACCGGGGCCTCACCGGCCGGTTGCGGAGCTTGGGTCATAGCAGGGTCAACGATCCCACGACCCCGCCGGCCGGTTCCAATACCGTCCGGGTGACACCCGCCACCCCGGGTTCAGGGCGCCCGAGTTCAGTAGCTCGTACCGTCGGGCTGCAGGTAGTCACAGCTGAGGTGGCCGGCGGCGGCCATGGCGGCGTATTCGGTGTCGCTGACGCCCACCACGGTGCGCCACACGTAGTCGTTGTCGGCCCCCATGCGCCCCAGTGGACCCCAGGCCATGGGCGGGCCGTCCCACCGCCAGAGGTGATTGGGGTGGTCGTAGGTCGGCATGTCGGGTGAGCCGTTGGGCCGGAAGAAGCCCCGGGCCCGGAGATGGGGGTCGGCCAGCAGCTCCGACTCGTGCAGCACGGGGCCGGCCGGCACCCCCTCGGCCTGGAGCCGGGCCACCAGCTCGTGGCGGTCGAGACCGGCGGCCCAGGCGCCGATGCGCTCGTCGATCTCGTCGTGGTGGGCCCGGCGCCCGGCGGCGTCGGCGAAGCGGGGGTCGTCGGCCAGCTCGGGCTGGCCCATGGCGGTGGCCAGGTGGCGCCAGTGGGCGTCGGTCAGGCCCACCAGAGACACCGAGCCGTCGGCCGTGGGATAGACGTCGATGGGAGCCGCCGCGCTCAGGTTGTTGCCCACCCGTTCGTGGGTGACGCCCTCGTAGGCCCACAGGGTCTGGGCCGTCTCGCAGATCGACATGATGCCGTCGACCATGGCCACGTCGAGGAACTGGCCCTCACCGGTGCGTTCGGCGTGCAGCAGGGCGGCCAGCAGGCCGATCGTCACCTGGAGGCCGGGC
>CADEGH010000079.1 GCA_902826835.1 uncultured bacterium
ATCGAAATCGGAACTTTGGGGCTCGGCCTCGGTGGTTCTCTTCATCGGTGGCGTGAGGATCTGGTGATCCGCGTTCCCATTGCGTCACCGACCCACCGAAGCATTGGCCCAGAGCAGGAAACGACTCCGAAATCGAGGGCGAACCGGCCAGCGGAGAGCACCGTGCTGGATTCCCGGGCCGGGCTCTCCTACCATCTGCGATCATGTCCGACCGCATCGCCTCTTTGCTCGCGCGCGGCGTGGAAATTCCGGAGCCGTCGCTGGTCAGTATCGGCGCGGAAGTAGATCCTCGTCGCATCGAAGCCGGCTGCAAGCTCTTCCCCGGCGTACGGCTCGAAGGGGCATACACTTTGATCCGCAGCGGGGCCCGCATCGGAACGCTCGGACCCGCCATGCTGCGCGACACCGCGGTGGGCAACGACGTCGAACTGGGATCCGGAGCATTCGAAGGGGCGGTGTTCCTCGACGGCTCGACGTTTGGCGCCAGCGGCCACGCCCGACCGGGATCTCTGTTCGAGGAGGGTGCCTCAGCCGCCCACGCAGTCGGGACCAAGCAGACCATCCTCTTCCCGTTCGCCACGCTCGGTAGCAACATCAACTTCTGCGATGTCCTCCTCGCGGGTGGGACGGGGCCGAAGGATCACAGCGAGGTCGGCTCCGGCTTCATCCACTTCAATTTCACGCCGTTCGGTGCCGAGGGCGACAAGGCCACTCCGAGTCGCTTTGGCGACGTCGCGAACGGGGTGTGGTTGCGATCGCGGCGGGTTTTCCTCGGTGGCGCCGGTGGCGTTGTCGGGCCGGTGCAAGTGGGTTTTGGAACCGTGCTGGCGGCCGGCTCGGTTTACCGCCGGGACTACGAGCCTGATCGCCTGGTCTACGCCGAGTCTCTGCCCGCCCGGGCCGTGTCCTTCGATTGGCGGATTCAGAAGCGCTCGACCGACAAGTTGCGCAAGAATCTCGATTACCTCGCCGACCTCGCGGCCCTCCGCTACTTCTACAGCCACTTCCGTCGTCGGCTCGCGGGCACCGATCCTACGGCCATCGCCTTGGTCGAAGCCGGCCTACGGCTCCTCGACGACGCCGCGAAGGAACGCACGAAACAACTGCTCCGGTGGGGCGATGCTCTTCGGGATTCCGCGGCGGCTCTCTCCCACGCTGGAGCCGAAGGCCCTGAGCCCAAGCGTCAGCTCGAAATTGCCCGTCAGCTCTCCGCCCACGAAGCCGCCCTCAAGAATCTCGTGGTGGCAGAGGGCGCTTCGGTGTTCGGCGAGCCCTTGCGTTCCACCATCCCTGCCCAGGGCGCGCGTTACACCCAATGGGTAAAGACTCTCACGGCCCCCCAAGTCGCGATGGGGATTCAGGCCCTCCGATCACTCCGCGACCATTGGCTCTCCGCACCCTCCGGACTTGGACCGCTATCCGCCCTGGGGCGTGACTCCGCCGCTTGATTGAGTGCTTTTTTCGCCCGACCAGCGTGCGGCCCCACGACTACTTGGCCGGCTTCCCCGGCCCTTCGGAGGCAGCGCCCCAAAGCCTCTCCAGCAGTGCGGCCACGCCGGGATCGTGTTTGACGAGATCGGCGCGATTGAAGGGGAAGAAGTCGTTCTTCACGAAGTAGGCCTCGGAGCACTCCGCGAAATACTCCATCGGATCCGTCATCGCGTAGGCCATTTCCCGGGTCGTGGGCTTGCCGGTGCCGTGGCGGCGCTCCACGAGGTCGTAATTACCGCTGGCCTTGGCTCGATCGAACGCGGCCTTGATCTCGGCGTTGTCGAATCCCCCTTCGAGCACGCGGAAGTGGTAGGCGTGGGCGAGTTCGTGGAGGGCGAAGTTGGGCATGCGGTCCATCTCGGCCTCGAAGTCGGCGACCCCGGAGAACTCGACGGCGTTGGCCATGTCGGGATCGCGACCGTGGTCGCGAAGCCAGGTGGCGTCGGGATGGAACTCGGCACCGCTTCGCCCTGGAGTGTAGGTCGGGGAGAAATAGAGAGGCACCTTCTTCAGTTCGACGACCGCCTTCGCGGGGACGACGCGCACGATTTCGTCCAGCATTCGTTTGAGCAAGACCAGGGCTCGCTCCGTCGCACCGCGTTCCTTCTTCAAGAGCTCCCGATGGATGTGGACCTGCCACCCGGAGATGTTGCGGGTCTCCCGCGGGATCACGGTATTCGGTGCCCACGGTGGTACGGATGGTCCCCGGAGTCCGAGGAGGGCGTCGGCGAAAGCGCGCCCCATGAGGGCAAAGGTCTTCGCACATCCGAGGTAGTGATAGCCAGCGTTGGAGGCTCCTCGTTTCCAGAACGCGGCCTCCGCCGGCGAGATGATCTCGGCCTCGAATTTTTTCAGGTACTCCCGCTGCTCCTCCTTCGTCATCTTGCCGTCTTTGTTGGCGTGGTCCTTGTGCTTGGACCGCAGGAAGTGGTCCATCTGGGACACTTTCTCGCGCTTGGCATCGATGGCGGCGAGTTCCTCCGACCAAAAGGGTGCCGTAGGCACGGCGACGACGTTGCCTTGGAACTCGGGGAGGGCCGCGGCGGCGGCTTGCGCTTCACGGAAGTGCTTGTGCGGGAGGTTTTCGATCCCCTTCTTGCCGTCAATCCCCATGACCCCGATGACCACCGGCATTTGAGGGGCCGACAACTCACGACGCACGTCCCGGATCAGGTGGGCCAGGAGATCCGTGTAGAGCTGGTAACCGCCTTCCTTGCGCCGCTGGTCGTAGGTCCAGTCGGAGACGAGGTCGTTGAATCCGTGCATCCAAACGAAACCCGCCAACTCGAATCCGTGCTTCGGGTCATACTCCGGACAGACACGTTTCGGGTCGGCCAGCACTTGCTTCACGTGCGCGATCATGTGCCGATAGAAGACTCCCGTCTCTTCGATCTTCTTGGCGCGGGCCTTCTCGGGATCATCGCCACGTTCCTTCAGACGAGAGAGCTCAAATTCGCTCCAAGCGTAGGGTCCGGCGCTGGGCGGACGGAAATCGGTGTGCAAGCTTCGCCCGCCCCAGGCCGCCTTGATCAAGAGGATCGGCGGTTCGAGGGTTTGCTCGAGATGAATGCCGAAGGTGAACTCGGGGCCGATCTTGTCTCCGGGGGCGCCGAAGCCGGCGGTGAGCGGGCCGACTTTTTCGGTCAGGTCGGAGTAGGCGTCGCCGAGGCATCCGATGGAGGAGATCCACACGCGGTCGAGCACCCGCGGTTGGCCTTTGGCATCGCGCATGGACGCTAGAAGCGGCGCAGTCGCGGGTTCATCCCCGATGTAATCGAAGGTGCTGATCTTGGCATGACCCTGCATGTTGGATTGGCCGGCGAGGATGAAGACCTTGAGGGGGGCGGGGCGGGCCGGAGGGGAGGAGGCGAGGGGTGGTGATTGGGGCGCTGGGGCGGCGGGGAGTGGGGGGGCGAGGCTGAGGCAGGTAGCGATCAAGAGGGCGAAGCAGCGTGAGGCGGTGGCGGGGTGAGGCTTGTTCATGGCGATGCGGCGGATTGTCGGGGTGGCGCGGGCGGGTGTCCACTTGGGGTGGGGGGGCGGGGGAATTTGGGTTTTGGGGGAGGCGGAATTCTCTCCGGAAAACGGGGTCGGGGGTGAAGGAGGGTATTCGCGTCGCTCCGCTCGGTGAACGAGGCTCGGGGCGGCGCACCAGGAGAGACCCCATGATTCCTCAATCCAGATTCCGTTGGCTCGGGTTTGCGCTTCTCAGTGTGGCTTCGTTGGCCCAGGTGCCGCAGGGGCCCGACCAGGTACCAGGCGAGCCGAATTCGCCCCAGTTCGATCTCTCGGTCCCGACGGTGGTCAGCCATTCGGTGGATTCCGAAGGAGGCCTTTGGGCGGTCGGCAAGGACTACAAGGCGTCTATGACCGAGCAGGGCTTCCAGTTCGTCCCCTTCTTGGGCGAAACGGCTCCCCGCAATTTTCCGGTGGCGTTCGGTCTCCCCACCTTCCGCCTCAACGGGCAAGCGATGCCCTTGCGCACCGAGGCGCCCCGCCGCGAGGCGGACCGATTCCTGCGTGATCACGGCTCGGTCGGGGAGATCTACGAACTGGCGTGGGGACACGCGGAGCAAAAATTCCGCATCGCGAGCCGCCTCGCGGGGGAGATCGTCCTCAGCATGCCGGTGACCACCGAACTTGCCCATTCGTGGAAGGACGAAGGCCACGTCTTCACGAATGACCTGGGCGGGGTGAGTTACAGCGGGGCCTTCTTGGTCGACGCTGATGGCGTCCGCACGGCTCTGCAATCCCACTGGGAAGCCGGCGAGATGAGCATCACGGTGCCAGCCTCTTTGACTGCCCAATCGCGCTTCCCCATCACCATCGACCCCCTCTTGGGGACTTTGAATGGTGTCTCGGCCGATGCCACCCGATCCTCGGTGCGATCCGACGTTGCCTACGAGGACGGGACCTTGCGCTGGATCATCGTGTGGGAGCGAATTTGGTCGGCTACCGACAGCGATATCGCGAGCAAGATCGTCAGCGACATCGGGCTGAACGTCCTCGAGGGGTTCCAGTGGCTCGATGCGTCGACTGACAACTACGCCCATCCCCGCGTGGCTTCGAAGCGCTTCGGCTCCGCGTTCCTCACGGTCATGATCAAGGGTTCGAGCGCGGCGAACAACCGCAGCGTGTGGGGCCGTATGCGCAGCGCCAACAACCCGGGGACGATCAGCCCGATCTTCGCGATCAGTACCGGTACGGACGAGTGTTTCGATGTTGGCGTGGGTGGCGACCCGAGCTCGTCCAGCCCCACCTACTTCCTGGTCACCTGGACGCGGGAGTTTTCGGCCACCGACTTGGACATTCACGCGCGTTTGGTCCGCTCCGACAGCACCCTCGTGGGAACCGGCCCCATTCACATCAACAACGCCGCGACGGTCGACCGCGCTCCGTCGGTATCCAAGTCTAATGGAATGCTGGCGAATGCCGACCAACGTTGGAATGTGGTTTGGGAGCGGGTTGTCGGGAGCTCCGTGCACATCATTGGACAGCGCCTCAGCTGGTCCGGCGGGATCATGGGACCGGAGCGAGATATCGCCGCTAATTTCTTCCCGGCGCAGAACCCCAAGGTCAGCTCGCCCTTCCAAAGCCCGATCGGCGGGATCGGGTCGTACGTCGTCTACACCAACCTGGTTGGCGGGACGGACAATTTGAGCGTGGGATACCTGAACGACGGGTTCTTGACGCAAACGATTGGTCTGTTCGGCCTCGAGAATCGCTCCAACACGACGGAGTTCGATTATGCGATCGAGGCTGCCGGATGCCGAGCGACTCTGATCTACTCGGAAAGCAGCTCGGTCCTCTCGACCCATCTGTATGCGACCACTTTCACTCACCTTGGAGTCAATACCTGGCACACGACGGAGTCTCATGTGACCATCGCCGGAGGGAGCAGCCACAATGTCGGGGGTGCGATCGCCTCGCGGATGTCCGGCGGCGGCGACGGGGTTGGGAACCTCATCACCTGGACCGTCAGGCCTCCGCTCATTGGCCAGGATTCCAGTCTGGGTGGCGTGACCTACGAGGGCCGCGCGGCTGCGGGTGGACTCCTGACGCATCCCATCGCGACGGAAGGGCTCCAACTGAACGTCACGGGTGACCCCGTCCTGGGGCAGCCCATGAGCATCAACTTGAGCAATGCGCAAAATTCGATGGTGCTTGCGCTGGGAAGCCCGATCGCTCCTTTCTACGTCTGCGACAACCTCCTGGTCGGAGTCAATCTCTTCAACAATCCCATCTTCGTCTTCGCGCCGTCCATCTCGTTCATCGTGCCCTGTGACCCGAACCTGATCGGGGCGACGTTCGCGGTGCAAGGTGCGGATACGGCTGGCACCGCATGCGGCACCATCCGCGTCTCCGATGCCATCTGGATCCAACTCCAGTGATCCGATCGTGACGACCGCATTCGTCTTTCGTTCCGCCTGAGCCGGGCCGCCTCTCATTTTCGAGCGGCGGCCCGCGCTGCGTTTCAATCCAGTCGCTGCCTTGTTCGGATTCCTCCACGCCCGGCTCCCCCCCGACATGCGTGCCACCGTCCCCCCTCGCCCTCTCCCCGACGTGCGTGTGACTTCCGATGTCGAGGCATGACGCCGTCTCCCGACGTGTGCGCCGCCTACGGTGTAGAGGAACCCCGCCCTCTCCCGACGTGCGCGCGACCTGCGGTGTAGTGGCACCCCGCCGTCTCCCGACGTGTGCGCCACCGCCCATGGGAACGCGGATCACCAGATCCGCCTGC
>CADEGH010000080.1 GCA_902826835.1 uncultured bacterium
TCGACCTGTATCCTGCGTCGGCCAATTCTACCCACACGAATAATTGAAGCGCCAGTTTCTTTCACCGACGGTGAAGCGCCCTCCTTTTTCCTCCATCCTCTCCAGCACTTCCCCCAACACGGTCGGAGCCTGATCGAGCGCTGAAATCATCGAGCGCGCCTTGCTCGCAATAAACGCTGCGCTCGTCAGCGTCATCTCGATCGAGTTCTTCGCGGTGGCCCACTCGAGCGCCTCGATGTGATCGCACAGGACCAATGCCCACTGGCGCGCCCGTTCGACGTCCCGGAGATTCATCGTCAACCCTCAAGGGTAAGCCGGGCGCCCCGGCGCGATTACGCGGTTGCGCACGTTCGAGCAGATTACCGGACTATGCTCGTGGGTTCGTGCACCGGTGATTTTTGTGCGGATGACGGCGGCACACTCGGCGAAAAAAAAGATCGCGACGTAGTCCGATTCCACCCGTCATCGGACGTCGGCCCGCTTCGGCCGACCCTGATCCTGGGGCCCGCGGCCCCTCTCGCCAGCTCGGACTTTGGCTCCGACGGGGGGGAATTATGTCCGGTCGTCAAAACGGCGCGAAACCCTACATTTCAAGGCGTTTGGGCCAAGAAAGGGGGGAATTATGTCCGCCCATAAAAAAGGGCCCTCGGGAAGCCGTTCTGAAGCGGGCCACGGGGGGCCGACGTGGGCGATCCAGGGGCGGGCTGGCCACCTTGGGCCGGCTTTCGCCCCGGGGCGCGCCAGGCGGGCCCGTGTTGAAGGTGGGCGCTGGGATCGGGGGTGATCCCCGGGTCCCCAAGGAACGGCGCGATTTTGTCGACGGCCCGGGCCCCGGACGGCGGTGATTCGCGCCGGATCGTGGCGACGATGCAGGAAGTCCCGGACATCCCGGATGCGCGATCTCGCTCTCGGCGGATCTGATCGAGCGGACATCTCGGAGGATCGTCGATTCCTCGGGGGGCTGTGGGCACCTGGAAAGAGCAGATCAGATCGTGGGTGCCGAAAATCCCGCCCGACCCAAGGTTTCCTCGGCGTTACTGGCGATCACCGGGCCGAGGGTCTGGATCTGATCGGCGTCAGGAATCGATGGATCCGCGAGTTTTCTCGGAGTTTTGGCGATCCTGGGGCGCGACGGGCGGATCAGATCGCCAAAGATCAGCGAAATCCCGCGGGAATTCCTATGGTCAGCTCGGCTGGCGGGAGATCTGATCGGCCGAGGATCGGCAAGAACTCCCGGGAATTGCGTCAGAGCATCGGGATTCGATCAGATCGTTCGGCGTGCTGATCGAGCAGGACCTGCGAGTTTCCCATGGGATTCCGCGATCCTGAGCGCGGTCGTGGCGATCTGGTGCCCGCGAGATCTCCGAAGATCTGCGAAATCATGCGGAAAATCGGATGATCCGATCGGCTGGCGGGGAAAACTGATTGGCAGGGCATCCGCCGTAGCTTCCGGTAATTCTGGCAATCTGGCAAACACAGACTAGGTCGTGGGCTGCGTAGATCCCACCCGGTCTTCGCGTTTCTTGGGAAAAATCGCGATCCTGGCCCGCAGCCCATGGATCTGTTCTCCTTGAGATCCCGCAGGACCTGCCAGCTCCTGCAAAGAAACGCTATGTACTGGCGGGGTGACCTCGATTTGAACGATGCCATCTCTCGACCATACTTGGTGCAGGCCAAGAATTGAGAACAACGACTGTGGCATCGCCCCTCGGCGCCTTCCGAACGCGTCGTGGGCCGGGGGGGTCGAATGCGATCATGGTGCGGAGCCCCGACCGCACCCCCTCCGTCTACTCTATGGCTCCGCAGCTGCGCAACGGTCGTAGGATGCGACGATGTTTGGTTGGATCAAACGGCTGCTCTGCGGAAGCCCTACTCAACCTGTGCTTCGCTCGCCCGACCGGAAGCTGAACGAGCTTCCGGAAGCTCGAGACGCAGAAGCTGGGCGCTGGCCAGATTGGCCTTCCGGAGTCCTCAGACACTCCCTGCGGACCTCCGGGGTGCTGCTTTACCGGTACCACCCGAAGAGGTACCTACAGAGGGGCGAAAAGTGGTACCGCATGTTCTGGGATCTCGATTACAAGTGGGAAGCTCACTCACGCTTCGCAGGCAACCACGTGGTTCCAGGACACTTCTTCTCACTCAGCGAGGCCGGAGCTCGTGCGGAACTACATGCGTACGACCAACCAATCGCCGACTACGCTCTGATGACCTTCAAGGTCTCGCTGGATGACGTGTTAGACCTGACCTCCATGGACGCGCTCCAGTGGTTCTACCAGCAGCACTTCGGAACCGGAGGGAGCGTGCACTGGATGCTGGTGCTCGACAGTTTTCTCGACCAGCGAAAAGGTGGAGACCAATTCAACACGTACGCCGCGTCATGCGCAGTGAATGATGGATACCACGGAATCGTCTTCTTTGGGGCGAGGGCAGTCCATGAGTACTGGGAAAAGCCTGGAGAGATGACATTTTACGGAGGTCCTCGCAACCCTAATCTCGCTGGCTTGGAGTTGGAGTTGATGAGATCTGACGAGTCTTGCATCAATGAAGTCGTCTTCTTCGCACACAATGTCGTACGCATGACAGAAGAAGTCAGGTTGGACGGTGACACCATCTGCAACCCCCACTTCGGCAAGTCCACGGCAGATATTGATGCTGTTTTTTCGGCGGATACTACGAAGCCCGCCGACTTAGACCTGGACTACTCTTCGTCAAGATATCGGGCCCAGAGTGTGTTCTGGAGGGGGCCACGTCCATCAATTGAAACACGCCCCGGCGCGAAGGGTGATGCCCCATCGGCCTGATTGCCTTGCGGTAATGGCGCCGCAACTAAGCGCAGGATTTTTCCGCAATCCTTGGTCACTTCGGTCGCCGCACTCAAACCTACCGCACGCGATTGCAATCGAGCCCGAAGGAAAAATCATACACTGCCGTGTCATGCGAATTCTCGTGACTAATCCTCCGCCTCGTGAAATTTGGTGAAGGAGAATACCTCATATCGAGGCAGACGATTCGGCTTTTTCGCGCGCTAATCCGCTGGTCCTCCCTGCCGCAACGCCGGGCGGGAGTCGCCAGCTTCGCCATAGACGCAGACCTTCGCATATTCGTGCGCGTCGCTCTTCAGCCCCTCCCCAGCCCTTTGCGTGCGAGGCAGACGATCAGAGGGTAGATTTTCTGACCTTGCGACTTTCTCCGGGCAAGCAGCGCGTTCAGCGTCCACGCGGGTCGCGGGATCCCATATCTTATCGAGGGTCCTCTGAGACTTGAACGGGCGCAGAAGAAATGAGCACTGTGTGAGTGGGCAAGCACGAACGACTTGCGTCCTATTGCTCGTCCGCCGTACGTGGACACCGCGGACCAGCTTCAGCAGCTTGCAGAACGGCAAGGCCGACGGCCTTGTTCCATTCCCGTTGGAACTCATGCGCCGTTAGATCTTCGAGCCGAATGAAGGACTTTCTCCACTTTAGCTTGCGGCTAAACCGACAAGCGACGAGCATTCCGAATCGGTCTCGCGGGCTCCCTCGATCGTAGATGAGCACCTGTCCAGACTTGTAGAACTCGCTCTGGCGCCCGGCTTTCTGATCGTCTAACACCTCGATCACTCGTCGGCACGGACCCCAGTCCTTGGACTCATGGTGCGGCCAACCCTCACCGAGACAGGCGAAGAAGTGGGTCATCGGTCCTACTAACAACTGATTCGCCGGGCAGCCTCAGCCTGTCCTGCGGAAGTGGCGATCGGGAGCCAGGTCAACTGCCGGCCATGATTATTGCAGATCAAGACTACGACGGTATCCAAGTTCAGATCAAAGAGGTCTGAGAAAGCCCCGCACGTCGACGACTCGCCCTGCCTCGCAAGCGCGGCCACCGCGCTGAACGAAATGAGCCCCGTGATCTCGGTATCTGGGTCCCTCTCCAGGGGACGCTTCTCCTCTTGTGCAAGCTGCAGCCCGCTGTCCCGCAAGAGCAGGAAGGCCTGGCCTGCTCGTCGAAGTGATCGGATGTGGCATCGCAATTCCAGGTCGGATGGAGGCAGCCCACCTACCTGCCTACGCCTCGATCGCCGCGCGAACCCGGGCATCGTCCAGCGCGGCGTACCTCAAGGTCGACTCGATGTTTCGGTGGTGGAGCGCCTTCTGCACAAGCAGGACATCCCCCGTCTTCCGGAGGAGGCTTGTGGCAAACGAGTGGCGAAGCGAGTGGGGGGAGGCGGCGCGGGCGATCCCGGCAGCGGCGAGCCAGTGCCGTAGGCGGCGGTGGGCATGGCGTGCTCCGATGCCCGTGAAGACCCGGCCATCTCGTCGTCCGGCCAAGTGGCGGGCGAGAACTTCCGCGACCGCCTTCGGGATGTAGACGCGCTCGACCCGATCCCCCTTCGCCCGCCGGAGCAGGACCTCGTGGCGCTCGAAGTCGACGTCGGCGGCGTCGAGGGCAAGCGCGGACCCGATGCGAATGCCCGTGCCGAGGAGCATGGTGAACAGCGCGTGGTCCCGTTCGTCGGTTATGGCGGCCAGGAGGCGCGCACCTTCCCCGTCGGCCAGGGCTCGTGGCAGCGGGCGACCCGTGATCGCCCTCCGAATCAGGCGGGTTGGGTTGGATGCAATCCACCCGGCCTCATGCGCATAGCGGAAGAATTGGCCAACCGAGGATCGCATCGCGTTCATGCTCGTGGCCTTCTTGGCGCGGCCGTCGGGTCGTGTGCGGGCCGCGGGGGCGGAGAGAAGGCGGGCGATGTCCTCGTGACCAATCTCGCGGAAGACGCGCCCAGGGCCCGCCCAGGCGATCAGGGCGCCGACGTGGCGGCGGTACTGACCGATGGTGTGGGGCGAGCGGCCGTCGGCTTCGAGTTGAGTGACGAAAAGGCCCAGGGCTTCTTGGACGAGCATTGGATTGACCCCTTGGAGGCGGGCCGAAGCCCGCGGTGTTGTTGATCAGGCCTCGGCCTTCGCACCTCGCTTCGGCATCGCGGACTCGGGGATCGGGGCGCTTTCGATGTGCCCGGCCGAGGCGGCCCAAACCAGGGCGAGGCGCAAGACCCGGCGGGTTTTGTCGATCCCGGGCTTGGCCTTGCCGCGGCCCGTGCGCGTCTTGGTCACCGCGTCGCTCTCGTTGAAGTTCTCGACCTTGCGGGGGGTGAGCGTCGAGACCTCGGTCGCCTCTCCGAAGTGTTTGACCGCGACTCCCAGGTCGATCCGGTAGCTCATCTGGGTGCCGAGACCCTTGCCGACCTCCGCGAGGTGGGCCGCGAATCCCTCGACCAGGTGGGCCATGGTGAAATCCGCGGTCTCGGCCTTCGCCTTCTTCTTGGGCTTGGCCTCGACCGTCTCCACGGGCGCGGGCGCCGCCGCCATCACCTCGAACTCGGACCCCTCCGCAATCGCCACCGCCGCTTTGACCTTCTTTTTGCCCATGAGCGTGACTCCGTTGTTTTCGGGGCGGGCGAAATGCCTGCCCCGTCACGAGGGCGACCTCGCGCGTGGCGAGGTTGTTGGTGGCGTGCGCATTAAGCCGGTTCTCGCGCACATCATCCAGGCGATTCTGGAATCATTTCGCGGGCGGGTTAATCCCAAGGAACCCCAGGATTTCGTCCAGGACTTCGGCTACGTGGTCCAGGTCGCCGACGTGTGCGTAGTTGATTTCCTCCGGCGTCCGCCGATCCTGGTGGTCCTCGATGGCGGCGCGCAGGGATTCGAGGCGGGTGTAAACCTTGGTCTTGGCGGCGAGGTAGGCGGCGAGGGCTTTTGCGTTGTTTTTCGGCATCGTGTTTCTCCGTCAACATGAAGCCAGCACCTCGCGCCCGCATCCAGCAGAATTGTGGAATTACTCGACTTCGCCAACCGTGACGACTTCTCGTTCTTCAGTAACCTCGAGATACGTGCGTCCGTCGCCGTCGAGCACCGCCGACTTGCCGGTCTTCGACTCCCAGCGACGGACGATGACGTCCGCGTAAGCCTCGTCAAGCTCCATCAGGAATCCTCGGCGGCCGGTGTGCTCGCAGGCCATCAGGGTCGAGCCCGAGCCACCGAACAAGTCGAGCACGTTTTGTCCGCGGAGTGACGAGTACTCGATCGCGCGGGTGGCGAGTTCGACGGGCTTCTCGGTGAGGTGGACCATCGACTGGGGGTTGACCTTCTTCACTTCCCACTATGCCGACATCAGGATTATGCCGGGTATGGTAAATGTGTATGCGTTT
>CADEGH010000081.1:0-4693 GCA_902826835.1 uncultured bacterium
GTGCCGTTCGAATCCCAAAGCAGGAGCGTTTGGCGGTTGCCGCCCTCATCGAGGGTGTACTCGGCGCGGTGGACGAAATCGAGGGTCGTGGGGGAGGCGGAAGCGACCGCGCTGTGGCTGGCGGTCTGGTAGCCGACGCCGCGCACGACCTTGGTCAGACGATCGACGGCGTCGTAGGCGTAGAGGTCGCCGTAGTCCTTCTGGCCGCCCAAGAGGGAGGCGTCGGAGGACTTGCGGTAGTCCCGCCTCTCGAAGACCGGGCGCGAGCCCGCGTCGTAGCCTCGGTGGTAGTCGTACATCGTGGCCCAGGTGGTCGTCCCCGTCTTGCGCTCGTGCGTCATCGTGGTCGGGCGACCGTAGACATCATACAGCATCGTCTCCTTGGTCTTGTTGTTCCACTCCAACGTTTTCATCCGGGACGGCCCCTGGAATGCCCAGATGGCGAGGTCGGCATAGCTGTCCCCGGCCCGCTTCTTTTGGATTTTCGTCACCCGGCCGGATGCGTCGTACAGCCGCTTGATCCAGGTGGCGTCGTCGGGGTACTCGGTTTCTTCGAGCTGACCCTGGGCGTTGTAGACATAGTCGACATCCAAGGGGGTGACTCCGGGGCTCGCTTCGGAGAAGGGAGCGACCCAGCTCTTCTCCTTTTCGAGCTTGGAGAGGGTGTTGTAGGTCCGTTCGATCTTGGCGTCGGCGTTGAAGGCGGAGATCACCCGTCCGAGGGCGTCGTAGTAGAACTTCACCTCTGTGGGACCTACGATCCCCGAGGCGAGAGTGGCTGTCTTCCTGGTCAACTGGTTGGCCGCGTCGTACAGGAAGGTCACCGCCGAGCCGTTTCGGTCGTAGAAGAGGGAGACGTTGTCCGCATCGTCGTAGACGTAGATTTCGTCATGCGCCGCGCCCTCGTCCTCGGACAGGATGAGACGGTCCGCCTCGTCGTAGGAGTAGGCGATCACTCCGTCGGTAGCACCTCGTTCGAGAATGCGCTGGACGACGTTGTCATTCAGGTCGTAGACGGTGCGCGTTTCGATCTTCGTTGAGACGGTCAACATCCGGTCGATCTGGGTGACGCGCCCAAAGTCGTCGCGACGGAAGTAAACCTCGTTTCCGTTGGGGTCGGTGGACTTCTTCACGCGGCCCTTCGCGTCGACGAGATAGGAGGTCGAAATAGCGGTGTCGGATCCGCCACCTTTTTCTTGCGTGGCGATCAGGTGCCCGTCGAGGTCGTAGTCGTGCTCGACCACGTAGGTGCGGGTGGTGCCTCCGTCAATTTCGTCCGAAGAGACTTTGGTCACACGGCCCGCTTTGTCCAGGCTCGGCCGAGATCGGAAGGTAAGTGGGTGGTCTCTCATCGTGACCAAACGCGAAGCGGCGTCGTATTCCTGAATGAGCGTCGAGCTCCCGCTGCAGCCGCAGGGGTCGAATTTCGTGACCAAGAGCCCGGCCATATCGTAGGTGAAACTGCTCGCAATGGTCCCGGATCCTCCGGCGAAATTCGCGTTGCCTGAAGTTTTCGCCAGCTCGGACTTCTGCGTCAGGAGGTTGTCATCGTCGTAGGCGAACGTCGTCTCGCTCAACAGCGTGTTGCCGCTCGTGTAGCCCTGCACGGAGAGCGTGTTTCCGTTCTTGTCGAGGGTCGTCGTCCGGTAGTGACCGAGCGGATCAGTCACCTTCGTGGCGCGATCGAATTGGTCGTAGAAGACGGTGGTCGTGTTGAGCAGACCATCCTTCGACACCGTCATCCGGTGGTTTTTGTCGTAAGCGAAGATCACGTCCTTCGCGTCTGCGGTGCCGAATGCGGAAGTGCGCGTGACCTCCAGGCCCCGGGCATCGTAGATGACCTTCACTTGACGAGTCGAGACCGGAAGCGTGGTGAGGGTGAGCCGATCCTCTTGGTCGTAGGCGTAGGTCCAGACACGACTTTGACTGTGACTCGCCGCATAGTACTCGACCACTTTGGTCGTGATGTCGAGGAGGTTGTACTCGATTTTGAGCTTGTGCCGACTGTTCGGCATGTCGGCGTTGTCGTTGTCGGACAGGACCTCCACGACGAGGTCGTTGAGATCGTAGGTGTAGTCCGTGTCATGGCCCTTCGGAGTCACCATCTGGGTCACGTAACCCAGGGCATTGCGCGTGTAGATCGTGCTCTCCCCTTCGGGGTTCGTGACCGTGACGACGTTTTCGTAGATGTCGCGGACGTAGGTCGTCTGGAGATTCAGGGACGCCGGATTTTGGGAAACCGTGGCGAGGGTTCCGGTAGCGCCATAGGTGTACGTCGTCACTCTCCCCTCCGGATCGAGGGAGGTCACGAGGCGACTCAAGGAGTCGTAGGTGAGGGTCCAATGATCAACGGGATGCTCCGGAGTGGCGTAGCTCGTGACGTTCCCAAGAGCGTCACGCCCCATCGCCCACTCGGATCCCAAAGGATCGGTGACCTTGGTCACCATCGTCCAGTTCGTCGCCGACTGGTAGGTGTAGCTCGACACCAAGTAGTCGTTGCTCGTGCGGCTGATCGTCCCGGTAAGTCCGGCCGCGGTGCAGCGGGCCATGGTCGTCAGGCGGCCCTGGGTGTACTCGTAGCGGACCCCGTTCCCCTCCGGGAAGGTGAGCTTGGTCAAGAGGGCGGAGGTGGAATCCCAGCCGAAGAGGGTGTCCTCCATGGAGGCACCATTTTTCACGGTGAGCTTTGTCACCGCGTAGTTGGCGTCATAGTAGTAGATCCGGCTCGTCCCCTCCCGATCCACTTCGAGCATCGTCTTCATGGACGTGTCGTGGGCCAGACTGTAGTTCGACCCGGTGGCGCCAAAGCGCTGGGAGGTGACTCGGTTGCTGCCGTCGTAGGTCATCGAGAGGTAGGAAGAGCCGGAGACGGCGGCTTCCCTCGGCGCCGTCACGTCGGTGAGCTTGGATGAGGAGTAAGCGAAGAGGATCTCCCGAGTCGATCCGGTACTCGGAAGCGTGATCTTCGTGAGATCGCCTCCGGAGTTGTAGGAGAGCTCCCATCGGCGGTCTGAGCCGGATCCTGATCCGCTCCAATCCTCGACATACTGGATGCGACCCTGCGCGGTATAGAGGAACTTGTACTCCTTCCCACGGGTGTCGGTGAGCTTGGCGAGCCGGTGGCCGTTGGTGGCGTCGTGTATGAGGTTGATGCTCAGGTCGGCGTCGCGGTGCTTGATCGAGTCGAGGAAGTACCAGTCGCCCGTGTTGCCGGGCTTTTTGTAGGTCTCAAGGGTGCCGTCTTGCAGGCGGCGTTCGATGATCTTGTCGGAGCCTGATGTCAATCGCTCGATCTTGCCTTCAAATTGTCCGACGGGAGGCGTGAAGAGGTGACTGCCGGAGGAGGTCTCGCGGTAGAGGTCTTGACGCCCATCGGCAAAACGAGTGATGCTCCCTCCGCTGGCGGAATCCTTGATGCGGGCATTCCAGTTGTGCTCCCATCTTTGACCGACCGGGCCGTCGTAGCCGATGCCCGAGCGGTATTGAAGCTGGAATACAAAATCAAAGCCGGGGCCCGGCACGCTCAGGATGGGCTGGCGGAAGGTCATCTCGCCACCCGCGGGAAGGACAGGGTCGTTCTTGACGAGAGCAATCGCATGGGCCTCGGTCGTGAGAGCGCCCTGAGTCGCGCTCGCGGTGAAGGGCTCGAAGGATCGATTGTCCCCGGCCCGAAAGAGCGCCGGGACGGAGGCCTTCAGGAGGTACCACCACCATCGGTGCTTGGGTCGAGGGTCGGGCGCCAGCGAGGGCGATGCCGCCGGTGGGGGTGGTGAGGATCCCTCGGTTAGGTCGGCGATCGAATCCAGTGGAGTCGGTGCCGCGCTCCCGCTCTCCACGGATCTCGGAGCCGTCGAGTCTCGTTTCTCGAGCCCATCCAACCAGCTCGGCAAGTCCTCCGATCGGATCTCCGACTTCGCTCCCTTCAAGACTTCGTCGACGGAAGGCAGCCAGACTTGCTCGGCAATTCCGAGGCCGAGAAGCAAGGCCGTGATCACACTGAAGAAGCGGATGGGATGCTCTTTCATGGGGAGTCCTTCTCGTTAGCGAACGGGGGCCGATCGGAATCCGGGAATAGAGGGCGCCCCGACACTCGGCACCGCCGATAGGCGGTCGAGATCGCGGGCACCGGGAATGGGGCTTGGTAAAGGGGGCGAACTGGCTCCCAACGGAGAGCGGCCCTCTCGACTTCGACCGGAGTCGAAGATCAGATCGCTCTTCAGGAGCTTGGCCAGATCGGCGAATTGAGATGAGGCGGCCTCAGGGGCGGTGCGCTCGGGAGGGCTTTGCAGGCGCACGGCAATCTCGCGCAGCGCGGCTTCGGATTCGGCGTCGCTCGAGTCCTTCCGGAGCGCGGCCTCGAAATGGGCCTGGGCTTGGAGAGGCGCGCCGTCGACGTGGAGGGAGTAGAGGCCCAAGTAGCGGTCGGGGGCGGGATCGAGAGGGGCTTCCTCAGAGCGGCGGGCGCAAAGCTGGCGCAGTGATGGCCCGTCTTTCACTTCGATCGCGGCTTTGGCGGCCTCGGCGAAGAGGAGTCCGTCTTCGGGGTGCAAGGCGAGTCCCCGGGCGGCTTCGACCAGGGCTTCGCGGGAAAGGCCCAAGCGCCGCAGGGTGAGGACGAGGTTGCGGCGGGCGAGGTGGTAGTCGCCGCGAATCGCCAGGGCGGAGCGGAAACTCCCTAGGGCTCGCTCCTCCA
>CADEGH010000081.1:4793-5982 GCA_902826835.1 uncultured bacterium
TCCACCACCGCCGCCATACCGACCCCGAGCAGCAAGTAGGCCGGCATCAGGAACACCCGTGCCGCAAACATGTCTTCCCGTTCGAGGTCGAACTTCAAGAAGGCCAGCATTCCAAAGGTGCCAAGGAAGGCGAGGGCCGCGCAGAGGGCGCCGAAGGGGCGGTGACGTCGGAGCAGAAGACCGAGACCGAGGACCGAGAGAACCGCGAGCGGCGCGGTGAATTCCTGAGTGAGATAGCGCACCCAGAGAGCCATCTGTCCGAGGAGTTTCTCGAAGTTCATCGGCGACTTCGGGGGACCGCTCGCGTACGCCTCGCGGAGATAGTGGCCCACGATGCCGCCGATGGTGGGTTCGACTCCCCAGGACACATAGGGACCCGAGCGCGCAGCGAGATAGACCTGGAGGTACGCCAGATGCGGGAGGGCGAGTCCCGCGAAGCCAAGCAAAATCGGCCGCCAGTGCAGCGTGGCGCGCGGGTGCACGATCATGGCGGCAATGGCGAACACCGGCAGAAAGAGCGCGAAGGTGGGATGGTTGGCCAGCCCGGCGCCGTAGGCCAAGCTGAGGCAGAACAGTCGACGGGGAGTGGGCGCGCCGTGCCAGCGCTGAAAAAGCAGGAGAACGACACTGAGGATCAAGAGGTTGAGGGGATAGACCTCCGCGATCGTCGCGTGGTTCCAGATCTCATGTCCCACTCCCACCACCCACGCGGACAAGATGACGGCGGATGTGCGGAGGCCGAGGCCTCGCGCGAAGATCGCCAGGACTCCCAACGCACTCGCGGTGAAGACACCGGAACCGAAGGCTGCCGCCCCAGCAGGACTCAGCCCCTGGAAGAGCAATTGGAATCCGTGGGTGAGCATCACCCAAATCGGAGTCCCCGGCGGATGGGCGATGCCGAGCTGCCAGGCCGCCGTCACGAGCTCGCCGGAGTCTTCCCCCGTCACCGTGCGCGCTCCAGTCAAGGCGTAGAGCACCAGGAGCGGGAGACTCACGAGCCCGAAGACGGTCCAGCTCGTGACTGGGGCTTCTGGTGGGGCGATAGTCCGGCTCCGCAAGCTCATGTGGCGGCATCCACGGCCCAGGACGACGGTCGGGAGCGCAGCCGCCACAGGCGGAAGAGATCGGAGATCCACGCTCCCACCACCGCCCAGCGCATCTTGGTTCGGCCGTGGAGGCGGGCGCGGAA
>CADEGH010000082.1 GCA_902826835.1 uncultured bacterium
CGGGCCCCAGGGTGATCGCTACGCGATCCCCCTGGAGCCTTCGGCTCCATGGAGCAAGCTGCAACTACCCTGGCACAGGGGGGTTTCGGAGCGAGGGATGCGGCGGAATCGGCAACGCCTATAGGCGCATCCGACAGGAAACAGGTCGAACTCCAGCTGGTTTCGCGGGTTGCCGATATCGCAATTCTGCGCTATCGTACCGTCACATGCCTGCCACCGAAGTTCGCTTCTTCCAGGATCGGCCCGGCCGGGCCCCCGTCCTGGAGTGGCTATTGGAGCTTCGCACCAAGGACCAATCGGCCTACGAGAAGTGCCAAGCCCTCATCCGTCGACTTGAGGAGGATGGCCATGAACTCCGTCGGCCGACTGCCGACATCCTCCGCGACGGCATCCACGAACTCCGCGCGAGAAAAGGCCGCGTGAACTACCGGATCCTGTATTTTTTCCATGGCAAGAACGTTGCTTTGCTGGCACATGCCCTCACGAAAGAAGCGGAGGTTCCGAAATCCGCCATCGACCTCGCTGCCCTGAGGAAGCGCCAGTACACCGCCGCCCCAGATACTCACACATTCACCCTGGATGCATCACCATGAAAGTCCCGTCACGTAAAAAAGTCACTAGTGCAAGCGCCATCCTCGACAAGATAGACGGGGGCGACGTCGAGGTCCGAACGCGCGTGAACGAGCAGACTCTCAACATGCGTGTCGCGGAGATGATCTACGCAGCCAGGGAAGCTTCCGGGCTGACCCAGTCGGACCTTGCACGTCTTTTAAGCACGACCCAAAGCGTCATTTCCCGACTCGAAGACGCTGACTACGACGGTCATTCCTTGTCCATGCTCAGGCGCATCGCGGAGGTGCTCGACCAGAGACTGGAGGTGAGATTCGTCCCCGCGCGCCAACGACGACGCAGGCCAGCGCGAGCAGCCAGTGCGCCAAGGATCCCTCGCGTCCTACGCGGTGCTAAGTCCCCCAGCTAGGCAAAAGGATCGCGTCAGCCGTTCGAGTGGCAACCCACCCTTTCCTTGCCGGGCACCGCCTGCAAGTGCGTTCACGTCACTCTGACGTCGAGGAAGGGACCGCCATCGCTGCTTCCAATTTGGTTAGTCCATTCGGACGAGTTGGTCGCACCGGACCGAGCATCGGAAGTCTCCCAATCGGCCCGCTCCAACGATCGAGCTTGATCGGCCGTGGAACTTGATGATCGTCACGGCGCACGCCGGTCCAGAGCCTGCTCCACACTGGCCCGTCGCAGATCGAACGCCGTCAACTTGCACGCCCACCCAGCGGCCCCACCCGTTAACCAATTCTCCGCTCTCGCGAGACGACAGAGAGTTTGAGAGCAGTAGCGGATAGGTGCCGATTCTTGACGCGCGGCGGAAGAGCGGGGTGCTCTCCGAAGGCACGAAACAGAGAGCGATTGGGAGCGAAAATCCCGGGGAAAAGCGAGGGCTGGGGAGCGACCAGTGAAGCGGGGCGCAACTGGTGCTTGGGCGCCAAAACCGCAAAAACTCCCCGAGGGCTACCCTCTTACGAACTTTTCTCTGTTTCCGAGCATGGTCGTCGGAGGGCGGGATGCCCTGGATCCAGAGCGCAGCGAGGGGGTGGCAGCCATGGAACGAGCCCCGTCCCCCGGTGTTCGGTGCCACAGTCGCACCGGTTGGCCCCAGCCGCGACGCGATCGGCGACATAGCCCGGTGGCGGAATGGACCGGTGACCGGTCTCACGGGCGCCTACGTTGGATCGTGGCCCCCGCCAGCCAGAGACGGGTGAACGGCACCACCGTCTCCAGGTCGACGGCGATGGCCGGTCGGGTTTCCGCTGTCGGTGATCCGCGCTCGGGCGGGGGCCCCGCTTGACCGTCAGGACGGGCGCCCGGGTTCGACCCTGGCACGCGCTGGTTGCAAGCAAGACCTGGAAGCGGGACTGCACCTTGATCGGGCCCGCGGGCGGCGACGTTGGATCGTGGGCACCCAGGGGATTTTTCTGGCAACGTGGTTCCGGGGTTCGGTTGAATCTGGGGCATTCGACAGTTTGAACCACACGGATGGCGGCCATGGGACGAATCCCGTCCCCCGGTGCTCGGTGCCACGGTCGCATGCGTTGGCCCCAGCCGCGACGCGATCGGCGGAGTAGCCCGGTGGCGGGATGGACCGGTGACCGGTCTCACGAGCGACGACGTTGGATCGTGGCCCCCGCCGGCCGGAGACGGGTGAACGGCACCACCGTCTCCAGGTCGCCGGCGATGGCCGGTCGGGTTTCCGGTGTCGGGGATTTGCCCTCGGGCGGGGCCCGGCTTGACCGTCAGCATGGGTGCCCGGGTTCGACCCTGGCACGCGCTGGTCGCGAGAAAGACCTGGAAACTGGGCGGCACCTTGATCGGGCCCACGGGCGGCAACGTTCGATCGCAGGCCCAGCCACGAGCCGAAGGGGCGAAATCCAACGACGCATCGCCACGGTGCCCCGTTCGAGTAACCCACGCGTCACGGGGTGCTTTTGAGGATCACATCTCGCCGCGCAAGGTGGACGATTGACCCCTCCGGCATGACCACTTCAATTCGCAAGCGCGAGGAAAGTTCCACCCCCGCCTCTCTGGCCAATTTTCACCATAAAAGACATCGATGATCGAGCGCTTGGTGGAATTCCCCAAACGCGGGGATTTGGGATCCGGAAACTCCGACGAGGCCATAGACTACCCCAGGTCACATTTCTGTTTCCAGGAGTCTCTGCCATGCCGGGTCTTGACATCTCGCGGAGCCGCCGACCCCTGAATTCTCACGACATGCTCGGACTCCAACTCTTCATCGCCATCTGCGCCTTCTCGATCGTTCCTCGCGCCGGGGCGCAGTCACTTTTCGGGTCCACGAACTTCGTGACATACGGCGGCACTTCGCTGTGGCATAGCCCAGTCGGGGGCGAGTTCACCGGTGACGGCATTCCGGACATCGTCTGCGCCGGATCGACCACTTCGCTTGTGACGATTCCGGGAAGCGCAAGTCTCGGTTTCGGGTTCCCTACTATCGCGCAGTTCCCGTCGGCCGTCGAGTCCCCCATGGTCGTAGGCGACCTCGACGGCGACGGACTGGACGACGTAGTCTGCGGCGGCGTCCCCGGAGTCACGGTGATGCTCCGTTCGACGGGCGGTGGGTGGACCGTCGCAAGCCAGTACGCTCCTCCGGTACAGGCCCGTTCCGCACTCGTCACCGAAATGGACGGCAGTCCCGGAGCGGAAGTCGTGGTCCTCGGTAGCAACGCGACCATCAACGGCACAGACCAGATCGTGGTCCACAGCAATACCGGCGGATTCCTGACGAGCGTCGTCACCCTGACTGCATCCAATGCCCTCCGGTTTGTCGTCGGCGACTTCGATGGCAACGGCCTGCCGGACATCGCGTACGTGACGCGAACCGTCACCGGCAATCCGACTCCCAGTCAAGCTTGGGTCCTGCTGCAGACTTCCCAGAACGCCTACATGACTACCGGTCCATACACTCTCCCGCTACCTGGAGCACCGTGCGTGAGCTGTACAGCCGAGGTCAGGGAACTGCTCGCATCGGATCTCGATGACGACGGACGGGACGAATTGATCGTCGGTGCCAATCAGGCGCCCTTCAACACGACCCCGGGTCCCTCGACGCTCGGTCATGTGACGGTATTTCCAGGATCGGCGAGCACAGTCCTCGGGTCGCCCTTCCAATTCCAGCCAGTCACACCTGCCATCTGCACTTTCGGCCGGACTCAGGTGGCGGACTTTGATCAAGACGGATCCTCGGAGTTTCTCGTTCACTTTCAGCCGCCGACAGCGCTTCCCGACGGGTACTTGCTCCGCTATGCACCCGGCGACACACGGGTGGGTAAACTCCCGGTAGTTCCATCGACGGACTTCGCAGCCATCCACCCTGCTGCCCTTTCGGGGCTACGAACTCTCGCGTTGGACATGGACGCCGATGGAGACCTCGATCTCGCGCATTTCCTGACCTTCTCACTGCAGACCCATGTCGGCGTCGCCGAGAATCTGTCGATCTATCGCCGCGCCTGTCCACCCGGAGCGCCGCCACTCCTGTCCCTGATTGGGAAACCTGCTCCTGGCAACGCCGGATTTGGGATGGCCCTCGCCGGCGCCCTGCCGTCGGTGCCATGTGCGCTCGGTATTTCGATTGCGTCCGGCAACGTGCCGCTCGGCGGCTGCACTCTCTGGCTCGACCTGTCGGTGGGAGCGCTGCTCTCTCCCACGGCAACCTTCGGAACCCTGCTCACCGACGCCCAGGGCACCGGATTCCTGCCGATCCCAATCCCTCTGGTCGAATCGCTCGTCGGCGCCAACCTCTACATTCAGTGGGTCGCCGTCGATCCGCAGGGCCCGATCATTACCCCCACCGGCAACTTCCGCCCGAGCGACTCCCGCCGCGTAATGGTTTGGTAGGGCGCAGCGGAGCGACGCGCGCACACGGCCAGTCCGAGAAGTCGATTGCGCTGCCCCCTCGGTCCAGCCGCGACGACGGAGCACCCCGACCAGGCCTTCATGGTCCGCATGGCCAAGCTGCTCACGGACCCAGTCGATGTCTTCCTGCGCACGACTCCCGGGTGGTGCTACCACTCGAACGCCCCACCCCACCAGCACTTACAGCGCCCTGGGGTAGGATCTCTTCGCCATGAAATCGCTCCCTCTCCCCGTCCAGTTCCTTCTCCTGGCCCTCGCCGGTTGGCTGAACCGACACCAGCAGGACGCTTTGGACTACCTCCGGGAGGAAAACCGAGTCCTCAGGGAGATGCTCGGGAAGGGCAGGCTCCGGTTCACAGACCGGCAGCGGCGGCGACTGGCGATCCGAGGTCAGGCCCCGGGACGCGCGCTCCTCGCTGGCGTCGCGACATTGGTCAACCCCGACACCATCCTGGCGTGGCACCGGAAGCTCGTGGCGAAGAAGTGGTCCTGCCCCACCGGCCGCCACGGCAATGCCTCCGAGATGCGGTCGATCACGAGCCACGTCGTCCGGTTGGCCAAGGAGAACCCGACATGGGGCTCGGACCGACTCCAAGGGGCACTCGCCAACCTGGGCCACACCGTAGCGCCGAACACGGTGCGCAACATCCTGTGGAGGAACGGAATCGATCCCGCCCCGGAGCGCGGCAAGCGAACTTCTTGGAAGACCTTCTTGAAGGCTCATGCGTCGACCATCTTCGCCGCGGACTTCTTCACGACCGAGGTCTGAACACTCCGCGAGTTGGCGACGCATCACACTTTTTTCGTCTTCCGCCATGCGACCCGCGCCGTTGAAATCGTGGCCACGACCGTGAACCCCAACGGCGTGTTCATGGCCGAGGTCGCGGACATCCTCACCGACCCCGAGAATGGCTTCCTCCGGAACGCTCGGTTCCTCATCCTCGACCGCGACTCCAAGTTCACGGGCAGGTTCACCGAGATCCTCAATGACGCCGGTGTCGCCGTGGTGCGTTGCCCCGCGAGGGCCCCGAACTGCAACGCCATCGCGGAGAGGTTTGTGAAGTCCGTGAAGGATGAGTGCCTCAGGCGGATGATTTGTGTCCTTTCGGTGAGCTTGCGTGATGCGGTGGCCTTGGTCGATTTAGGTTGGCT
>CADEGH010000083.1 GCA_902826835.1 uncultured bacterium
TCGACCTGTATCCTGCGTCGGCCAATTCTACCCACACGAATAATTGAAGCGCCAGGTTCCAATGGTCGCCTGTAAGAAAATGAAGGGTCTTCGCAATCAGCTGCGCCTGGCCAGACCAAGCCGCAACGTCGGCCACGGGCAAGTGCAGCTCCGCCTCTCGCGTCCAGGCGTCCTGCGACTCGGTGGCCCGCGAAAGTCGTGTGTCGGCCGCCGTCACGACGGCAGCGAGGAGCGCCAGATCTACCGCCGCTTCCGAGGGTCGGAGCCCGAGCTCGCCGAGCTGGTCGATCGCTTGGCCTAGCCCAAATCCAAGGCGACTGGCACCGTCGACGAAAGAGATCTCCGTGACGTTAGTGTCCGCCCGCCCCGGAACAACGACCGCCCGATCGAGAGCGCCCAGGCGACAGACAATCGTGTGGTGCCTCATTCAACAACCTCCGCGGCGGCGGCCACGAGGTTGAAGGCTGCCTCATAGATGCTGGTTGTGATCCGCTCGAGATCGCGTTCGCGAAAATGCTCGACTCCGTCCAACTGGCGCAAGAGTTCCCCTTGGGTGCAGCCGGACACGAAGTCGTGTAGCTGCTCCTGCACGCGCTCAACCGCCGCCACGGTGTCTGGCAGCGCGATTCCCCTCTTGCCGATGTCGGCAATCACCCTGCCTTCGATAGATCGGGCGACAAATGCGAGAAAGAACTCTTTGAGCTGATCGGGCGTCAAGCTCTCAAAGGTCGCCAATCCGTCTTCCGCGAGGTCTTCAATAGCTTCGAGCATGGCGTGGCGGGTGATCGCTTCGTCTACCGCGCCTCCAGGCGGACAGACGAACTCCAGCAAGGAGACGAAGACTTGTGATGCGGGGCGGCCGGCCAACTCACCCAGATCGAATCGCTGTCGAAGCGTGTCCGCCGCGCCAATGCGGGAGACGTCGCGCACCAGACCGAGGAGGCTCGCTCCAGCTTTGCGCGACGATCCCATTCGCAGAGTCGCTTGCGACGCGCCTCCAGTGCCACCACGTATGTAGCTTTTTAGTGCACGCCCTAGCGCTCGGCGGTCGCCTGTCGCGGCGAAGCGGGAGAAGTTGTTGCGCGCCGTAGAAAGGCTTCCTCCGGGCGCTGGGATCCGAGGAGCAGTCGGGCGGTCGGCAGGTTCAACATCTGCTCCTCCCGGCGCTGCACTCTCCGGTCCATCACCACCAGCATCACCGAGGTCCAGCCTCGCGGGATCGGCGGCATGGCCCCCGTCATCTATCCATGTTGGGACCAAGCCGGACGCCGGACCGCCATAGCCTTTCGAAGTCCCCATGGATTAGGCCTTGGACATCGCTATTACGCCCATAGCCGCAGCCCGAAGGGAACTGTTGTCCGACCGCTGTGACCACACCTCGAGCAGCCCCTTGAAATCGGCCAGAGTGCCTTCATCCTTAAAGCTGTTTCCCCACTTCGATGCAGCCCACGCTCCAATCTTCGTTGGCGGAAGTTCCCGCAAAAAGGTGACCAGTTTGCGCTCAAGTGACGGATGATACTCGATCAGCACCAAGAGGCCTTGGACACCTTTAGGTTCAGTACTCAAGTTATCACTCTGGAGGATTTGCGCGCGGATCAAATCGAACACCTGCACCGCGTCAGGAAGCGTGATCCGTCCGACCTCTTCGGCGGCTTTCTGCGCCATGATTCGCGGACCGAGCAGCCGCTCGACCAGGCTCTCGAGGTGACTCGGACCGCCAGTAACTCCGAGCAATCCACGCTTGTCTCGCGTCACGAAGATGTATGGTCGAAGATCGGTATCCCCCAGCGGTGGGTCCATCATGGACCATATCTTGACCCACTCGTCCTTCTTCCATGCGTCTATCTCAGGTGCCTCCGCCTCATCGACAGCCTTGCCAACGGCTCTCTTCGGTTTCTTTTCGTCAATCTCGTCTCCTTGTGGCGTTGCGCGGAGGAGCGATTCGAAACTTCCAAGCGCCTTCGCCTTGCCATTGGAAGCGCTCGCGGAGAGCCTCGCGAGTTGCTCGTAGAACTCTATAGCGAAACGCTCAGCGAGCATGATCTTTGCGAGAACCGGCCGCTTGATCTCGGCTTCGAAACCGCGGGCCTCGGCAATGGCCTCCCTGAGCATCAAGGCATTCAGGAAGCGCTTGATCTGGCGAGGATTGCCTCGTGTGCCCTCGGTCAGAACCTTGGTCACCTGAGTCGCGATCGTCAGTGCCTCTGTCACTTCTGGCGGAATTGCGCCAATCGCCTTCTCTATGGCGTTTCGGTCAAGCCCGAGGCTCGCCCATGGTCGCCGAAGATCCGCGCGCGCGGCCTCGAGCAACTTCAGAAACCGCTCATCCTTGGAACCGAGGGCGCATTCGGTGCAAAGTAGCAGCACATAGGTCCGCGTCTCCGCGCCTCCGAGTGCTGGAATGCGGAACGGAACTTGGATGAGCTTTTCAAGATAGTTTCTGGCATACGGCACGAGGCCGCCGCTGGCTGGTAAGTCGGGAAAGTGCGCCCGAACGGCGTACTCGATCATCTGTTCATCGGCTCCTATCACAAACGCTGTCTTTGGGACGAAAAGGAAAAGTCTAATCGCCTCCAGGGTGGCGATTGCGGTTTGCGGAAGGCACCGGTCAAGATCGTCGACGACTACGATCAGTTGGTCAATGTCGGCGGCCTTCAGCAGCTCGGAGAAATCCTCGCGAAACGCATGCATGTGGGCGGGAAGACGCTCGGGTTCTCCCGACGAATCTTTGAAGCACTCTCCTGCACTCTGCGCGACCGCTTTGAGATCGTCAATGGATACCTCTCCATCCGGTTTGGAGAACGTCCGCCCGGCGATCTCGTGCAGGCTGCCGAGCTGCGCGAGCCTCGGCACGCCCGTGAATGCAGTGAACGCGAAGCCTCCGAGTTTCTTTGCCACTTTCAACCAGTCGACCCGCTTCAGCACTTTCTTGGCGGCGTCCATGATCTTCTGCGACCTGGGTCTGGCGCGCAGTAATTCATCGATGATCGTCTCGATCACGACCGTCTTCGCGTCTTCGAATCCTTCGAACGTCCAGCCGTTGAACCAGAGGCAAAGCACGCTCTTGTCTTCGCCGAACTGCGCCTGGATCATTTTCAGAATGCTCGACTTTCCAGCCCCCCAGTCGCCGTGCACACCGACTGTCACCGGCGCATTGCGCGAGTTTCGAATCAGCGTCACCACCGTCTTCGCGATGGCCTCGTGATAAAGCAGATCCACCGCGGTTTCCTGGTCGTTCAAGAACAGGCGACCCTTCGTGTTATCACGCGTAGTCATGGTTCCGTCCTTCGCCTTATCCCTGGGCGAGTACAGAGCGCAGACACTACGTGGGACACCCAGTCGACTATGCTGCTCATGACGACGCAGCATCCCGCAGCAGCACCTGAAGACGACCAATGTCCCGCTTGAGCATCTCCGTTGCGCAGTGAACGCAGTCAGGCTCAAACGAACGGCCCTTAGAGATCTTGTCCTGTCTACGAACAGTTCTCGCATCTAGTGATGGGGATGCGGGCGCGGCGGAGGATGCCGAAGGACTCCATCGTGTCGAGGATGACGGCACGCGCGACTCTCCGTGGCAAGCGGGCATCTCGACGGATCCTTCAACGCACTCCACCATGGAGAGCGATTGGCTGATCGCCTGTTCCCGCGGGCCGGGAGCGTATCAGAAGCCGGCCTGCTCTGAGAAGGGGCTCGCAACCTTCCCGTCAAATCTGGCCTCCCCTGCTCCCGATCCCGACCTGACCCCGACCCCCCCGACGAGCCCAAAGGTTGCGTTCGCCTGTCCCTGCGATCTGATAGAATCCACCTCGCGGGTCCCCTCCAATCGGCGCCGTTCCGCGCCCACCACTCCAAGCTCCCCGCGGTCCCTGTCTTGGAGTCTCCACCTGAACGGTCGCCCTTCCTCCCTCACCCCGGCCATCACAGGCAAGGTCTGCGAGGTGATCTCCGCCGGGTGTTGCCTGGCAGTGGCTGCGGCCTACGTGGGCGTGTCGAAACGCACGATCCAGCGCTGGATGAAGCTTGGCCGGAAGAAGGGCCCGTATCGCGACTTCAGACGTGCGGTTCAGCGAGCGAAAGCCCAAGCAGAAATGCGAGACGTGCTCATCATCGGCAAAGCCAGTCAAAAGTTTTGGCAGGCCGCCGCTTGGCGTCTTGAACGGCGCTACCCGCACCGATGGGGCCGAAGCAACCGGGACAAGGCGATCGAGGCCCAGAAGCAGGTTTCACCCGAGGAGTACGCAAACGCGATCGCGCGTGTCACGCAGCAGATGCGAGACACTGTGCCGAGCGCACCCCCGGGTCAGGAGGCGACATCATGAGTCTGACTGTTCAGCGAGTTCCCATCGATTCCCTGGTTCCCGATCCCAGCAATCCGAGAATGCATCCGGACGAGAACCTCGACGCGATCATCGGGTCCCTCAAGCGCTTCGGCCAGGCGGAGCCGCTGGTCGTGCAGAAGGGCACCCAGCGAGTCATCGCAGGCCACGGGCGGCTCACGGCGATGCGGAAGCTCGGGTGGACGGAAGTCGACATCGTCGAACTCGACGTCACCAACCTGGACGCCACCGCGTTGGCCATCGCGTTGAATCGCACCGCGGAGCTCGCGGAGTGGGACGATGGAGTCCTCTCTCGATTGTTGGCAGAGCTCCGCACCGAGAACGCCGTCGACGGGGTCGGCTACTCCAGCGACGAGATCGACCGTCTGCTCGCCGAGGTGGCGGACGCTGCGATGGGTGACGCCGACGAGGACATCCCTCCCGAGCCCCTGGACACTCCGATTTGCAGAGCCGGGGACTTGTGGATTCTCGGTGACCATCGACTTCTCGTCGGCGACTCCTCCAAACGCGAGGACCTCGTGCGCCTGCTCGGTGGTCAGCGAATCCACCTCGTGAACACGGACCCGCCGTACAACGTCAAGGTCGAGCCTCGCTCGAACAATGCCATCGCAGCTGGCCTCTCCTCGTTCGCCTCGACCCATCATCAGTCATTGGACCTCGCGCGTGATCCTGGGAAAGCGACTCCCACGACTCGAAAGATGCGGGCGAAGGACCGACCACTCAAGAACGACTTCATGACCGACGAGGACTTCGAGCGAATCCTTGATCTGTGGTTCGGCAACCTGGCGTTCGCGATGGAGCCGGGGGCGTCGTTTTTCATTTGGGGCGGGTACGCCAATCTTGGAAACTACCCACCAGCGCTGAAAGCGAACGGACTGTACTTCTCACAATCCATTGTGTGGAACAAGCTTCATCCTGTCCTCACGCGGAAGGACTTCATGGGTGCGTTCGAGCTCGCATTCTATGGATGGCGTGAAGGGGCAGGCCACGAGTTCTACGGGCCAAACAACGTCACAGACCTCTGGGAATTATGCCGATGTCGGCATAATTCCCACTATGCCGACATCAGGATTATGCCGGGTA
>CADEGH010000084.1 GCA_902826835.1 uncultured bacterium
CCTCACCGAGGAGCCGGGCCCCAGGGTGATCGCTACGCGATCCCCCTGGAGCCTTTGGCTCCATGGAGCAAGCTGCAACTACCCTGGCACAGGGGGATCCTGAGAAGCCAGCGTCTGAAACTGCGAGTACATTCCCATGTGTATCGCTTGCGGAGGCGCCAAGCCACAAGCATCGTTTCCTGCCAAACATCCTCTGCCGTCGCGGTGCTCCGGACTTGTGTCCCCATCCATCTGTCGATGACTACCAGCATAGAAGGAGGTCCAACGGCCGCGATCTTTGCCGTCCAGGATTCCGGAGTCTCCGGAGCCTCCGTCCCACGGCGAAGATCTCGAGGCACGGCAGAAGACTCGGGTGCATCCATGACCGGGAGAATGAACCACGTGGCGAGCTACGGAGTCAAGGTGGATTTCCTTGCGAGCCTTGGCCAGTCGCGAACGTGCGTGACATCCAGCGGTAGTCGATCGAAACGAAACTCAGTCCGATGAGGCTGGGTTCAGGGCTTGGGGCGGAGTCGGCGGACGCCGAGTTCGTCGGCGATGAAGCGGTCGAGGCCGAGCATGGTGACGGTTTCGGTGAGGCGGACCCGGTCTCGCCCGGCGTAGACGACGAAGGCCTTGTCCAATCCCAACTCGGAGCAGGACTTGGTGAGCGAACCCAAGTCGGGCACCCCCAGTCCGAGCTTGAACTCGATGGGGATGAGACGACCTTTTGCCTTGAGCAAAAGATCGATTTCGAGCCCGTCGTGCGTCCTGAAAAACCAGGGCTCGGAGCTCGGATCCGCCAACTGCGCATGAAGGATGATCTGTTCGAGACAGAAACTCTCGAAGCTAGCGCCGGCGAGCAGGTGAGAGAGGACCTTCTCCCGAGAGAAGGGAATTCCCGCCAGATGATGGAGCATCCCGGAGTCGCGGATGTAGAGCTTGGGGCTCTTAACGAGTCGCTTCTTGAGGTTGGCGAACCAGGGACGCAAGCGCCGAACCAGGAAGAGGCTCTCGAGGATATCGAGGGCACTTCCCACCGTCTGGTAGCTGACGCCCAGCGCGGTTCCGAAGGAACTGAGGTTGCACAGGCCGCCCTGCGAACTCGCAATCATCATGAGCAAGGTTCGAAGCCTCGCGGCCGGCACCGAAAACCCGAGCTGAGGCACATCCTGCTCCAGGCAGGTGCGCACATACGAGGGATACCAGTCTTCCGGAGTGGACCGCGGTCGACTCCAGTGCACGCGGGGGAAACCACCTAGAAGCCAGAGGCGCTCCGCTTCGAGTTCGCTGACCAAAATCCCCCCCAGTTCGAAGATGCCGATGCGTCCGGTCAGGGATTCCGAAATCCCTCGCACGAGGGCCGGGGCGGCGGAGCCGAGAACCATGACTCGGGCCGACGGATGGCGGTCGAGCCAACTTCGGAGGATCGGAAAGAGACCGGGCATCCGCTGCACTTCGTCGATGATCAGGCGCGGATTTTCGGCGAGGACGAGCAAGGGATCCGCTTCGAACCGCCGCAGGTCGACCGGATCCTCGAGATCGAAGATCGGCCATTTCGGATAGGCGAGCCGAGCCAGCGTGGACTTTCCGATTTGGCGTGGCCCGAGCAGGGCCACCGCCGGAAACTGGCGCACGAGGTCTCGGACGCGCTGGCAAGCGATGCGGGCTTGTGGCATGTCTCTGAAAATTAGAAGTCGAGCTTCTATTTTTCAAGGAACCTGAAACGGCCGGGAATCCCCGGGCTCGTGGCCGAGGCGACGGGGGGCACGAAGCCCGGGCACTCCTTGACGAGAGTCGCAAAACGTCGAATGACGAGCCACAACGATAGACTGGCCCGCGGAACTGGAGCTCGCGCAAGGTGTGCTGGAGATCCTCAGGGTTTTCCCGCACGATCTGGTCGCCATCCTTGCTCATCATGCTGAGGCGATGCAGGACGACCGCGGGTCCGCTGCAGAGGACGGCGCGGCCGAGGCCCCTATTGAACGCCGGCGTGAGTTCGTCATAGACGCTGCTTAGAGCGGTCATTGGCGAATTGCACCCCACGGGTTCGCATGTAACCTGCCATTCAAGCGAGCCAAACGCCATCGCGACAGGACGACCCTGCCCGAACCGCCCTCGGCCGCGCGAGACCTGCCGCTCAGGAGCGAGCCGTGCTCGTAGAAGCCCTGCGTCCACGCGGCGGCCGAAGCGCTCCACGACCTTGGCCTTGCGGCTCAAGACACTTGGAATCGGCCGCGAGACCTTGGGTGCACCGACCCTGGCCGGAAGTCCTCTCACGATTACTCAGGGGCAGTAAAGAAACGGCTCGACCGATGATCGATCAATGAGCGGTGACCTTGAACTGCGCGTGGAGCCTCTGCCAAATCGGGCTTCGCACCGTCGGGAGAGCTCCAGTTTCTGGGGCGCCGCGGATAGAGAAACAGGGAGCCGCCAGTCACGGTCGAGGCGGCCGGGAGCGCGAGGAATGGGGAGGACCAGCCACTCTCTGGCGATGGCGGCCTGACGAAACAAGAAAATCCACCCACATTGGAGGTTCGGGCCTACAATGCGGACTCCAATGTCCTTCGTCACGCCTTTTGGAATTGCCACCATGACGTTGCCCAGTCATCAGGTCTCGCACGTTGCTGACACGTTGCTTTTCATCGCCATCGTCCTCGGGGCATTCCGTCTCCCGGCCCAGGAACCGCGCGTGCCTCCGCAGGGGCCCGGTACCCTGGTCGATCCGCTCGCACCGCCGACGGGAAAAGTGAACTCAGGGATATCGATCGAGGAGCTGAGAGCCAAGCACGCCGAAGCGGATCGGAAACGCAGAGAGGAATTCGAAAGGTACATGAAGGACAACGCCGCGCTGCCCGAGAGCGCACGAGCCGACAAGTTGATGATCAGCGCTTCGCGATCGTTCGACTACTACTTGAAGGACTTCACGGCCGAGCGGCGGGAGGAAATCCTGAGTCGGAAGCGGTTCCGAGAATCGTCATTGATCGGCCAAGAATTTGTCGCCACTGCCTGGCACTTGGTCTCGGTCTCCGTGCGGCTCGACAACGCTCAAAGCACCCAGCTCCGAGTGCGCGAAGTGTCGTCGGGACAAGTGATCGGCTCCGCGGAAAGCAAACCCGGGTCGACAATGAACAGTCGCAGCTTCGATCCGCCGCTACCGATGCAACCCGGCAACGTCTATCGAGTCGAGGTGGAGCGAACCGATGGAGAGAAACTCGGTTGTTACCTTGAGCCAGGCACGCCCTTTGGCCATTTCATATTTCGCGATGCCAACGGAAAGAGCGCGATACTGGAGGGGGCTCGCTCCCACCATGATCTAGTGATGGACGTGCGCGCGAGAGACTTCGTCGAGATGCCAGCGCCTGCCGCGGCGCCCAGCCAACGCGCGCTGCTGGTGCTTCTCGATCAAGCGGGGCTGGTGCGTCAGGCTCAAGAACTCGGCAATCTGCAGGTGGCGGTCTATAGCCTCCCCAATCTCACCCCCCCCATCGAGCTCTTGAAAGATCAACATGAGACGCTCGCCGAGTTGTTGGCGAGGAATGAGTCGTCGCTGAGCACCTGGGCGAGGCTGCTCGCTCCTCCACTGGCGCAGCGGTTCCTGGACGAAGCGAAGGAGGAGTTCTCCGATCCCTCCCCCGAGTACTTGGCCGCGGTCGCCGCGCAGGATCGGCTGATCCGCAGCCATGGACAGGCACTGATGCAGCCCAAGAATTGGAGGGTCGAACGCCGCCCTGCCGCGGAGTTGGAGGCAGCCGTGCAGAGGAAGCTCAAGGAGCAACTAACCGCCGACGCGATCCGAGCGAAGGCGGGGCCTCACTATGACACGGTGGTGATCTTGGAGGGCGAGAGCCTAGTGCCCGAGAAAATCATCGAAAACGTGGCCGAACTCTCGGCGAGGCACCGCCTCGACCTGCACGTGCTCACTGCCGGTTCTCCTTTGGGAATCGTTCTCCCCGCAAACGCCGCGGGGCAACCGGCGTATCTCGACACCGGCAGTTTCTTCCGGCCCATGAGGCAATTGCAATTCCGAAGCGCCTCGGCGCCACGATTGGAATCGGTCTACGTCGCAAGCGACCACTCCCATATCGCCGGACCCGAGTGGATGGGCCTTGGGTTGAGAAATCTCCGTCTGGCGTACCGCACGGACTTCCAGCCGAGCACTTATGCAGATTTCCTGACCGAATGGGCCAAGGACGGGGTATCCGGGAAAAAGAGCTTCCATCAATGCCGGGAACTCGCGGAAGCTCGCGCGTCCGCAGAAGCCAAAGAGCTGGCTCCATTCTTGGTGCAATTGAAGAAAGATGCATCCGAGAGATAGCGGGACGGCTTCGCTGCCAGCCCGTGGCCATGGCCAGGAACGCGAAGTCCGAGGAACCGCGCAAGAGTAGCCCGCACCAGGGTCACCTTGACTGCCATAGGAAATAGTTCCAGTCTCCGTGGAAGTCATGAGGATGGAGCCTGATTGTGGCCCGATACGCGCCGGCAACCTGGAAGGCTGTTTAGCCCGAAGTTCCGGGCGCTAAATCGCCGTAACCCGATTCTGCGCAACGAGTT
>CADEGH010000085.1 GCA_902826835.1 uncultured bacterium
CGTGCACGACTCCGCTTGCGCACCACATTTCCGCGCTTTCTGGAAGCTGTCTACAGCTGGGCGGGTCTGCGTAACTCTGGCCAACCAAGGCGTTCCTGTGGCCTCGCGCCCTACCGGCCTTGGATCAGGCTCCCGATCTTCGCCACGATGGCCCGGAGGCTTCGGACTTCCGCCTCTAAGGACTGAACGTATTCGACGAAGCCCGATACGGAGCCGAGGGCGGGCGCGGCCGTTTGCCGGGCTCGGCGCTGGCGCGCAGGCGGGGCCACGGCCGAGGGATCCCTCTTCGGCCGACCAGGTCCGCGCTCGGCTGCCGGTGCCGTGTTCCCGAGTCCCAGTTCCTTCCGAGCGAGGCCGGCGATGAGCGGGTAGACGTTGTGGCCCTCGGCCTTCCCCACCTCGCGGAGCTGGTCCATCGTTGCGTCGGAATTCTTCTTCAGCTCGGCGGCGACCAGAGCGATGGTCTCGGAGCGAGGGATATAGGACTTCATCGGGAGGACTGAAGGGGGAGGGCAGCGCGGCGAGGATACTCGCAGGGAATCGTCGTGCAACACTCGGCCTATCAGCTGCGCGGAGCACCGACGTCCCCAGCATCGTGTCCCTGGGCAACCTCCACCGAACCGATCATCGAATGTCCACCGCGCCACCAGGATGTGTCGCACGGCGAAGCGGACGAGGCACGCTCCTCCGTTGTCCTGATCATGTTGCAGATGACCGACAACGCCCCGTGCTCGGCGAGTTGTTCTCCAGGATGTCGTGGAGAGATCACCAAGAACCTGTAATTTGCATCACCGTAGTCGAATGGCCGGTCGATCTCGACGAGCCACACATCGTCGGCTTCCCGAACCACCGTGGCAGGAATCGCTGGCCATCCTAGCTGTTCGCCCATCTCCCACGGATCGATAAGTCTGAGGAGCACTCTCATCGGTCGGACACCACCAAGTTAATCTCTCGATTCATGCTCCCTCCTCTCCCTCGGACAGGGCGATCGGGAGCGCAGCCATTTGCCTTCCCTTTTCGATGCAGACAAGCAGGGGAATGCGGTTGATGTCGCTCGCCAGTGCGTCGAGACAGTGGCCGATTCCCGCGAGCGCACGCTCACAAGTTCTTGTCGGACTCGTCCACCTTGAACTCCAAGTCCAACTGTTGGATTGCAGCGCTTGCGAGCGCGAGTGCCTCCGACAACGCGCGTGCCGCTTTGGTTGGCACTGCCAGCGTGAACCCACGGACAAATCCCTGGTTCATACCAACTCCTCTACCGCTTGCGGAGTAGGCAAAATTGACATCTAGCACGGCATCGCCGGCCTTCCCCACGCGATTGACCTTCACTTTGTACTTGACCACATGGAACTCGGTCCCGTAGGACTTCCCACCGTACCTCAGCGTGATCTTCATGAAGCGCCCCCTGACTCTTTGACCGGCATGTCTTCCACAGGACCACTCCATCGCACCGTGCCCTCCTTGGTCGTCGCTCGACGCCTTCGGATGTCGCGATGGTGTGTCCGCACGGGCCATTCTCGGACAAGAGCATGCTGGCTGCAATGCCCCTGCCGTACCCTACGCCTCAATCGCTTCCCGAACCCGCCGGTCATCCATCGCCGCGTAGACCATCGTGCTCGTGATGGAGGCGTGGCGGAGCGCCTTCTGCACCAAGGCGACGTCGTGAGTCTTCGCCAAGAGGCGGGTTGCGAACGTATGCGCGTAGCGCGTGGGGGGATGCGGCGCGGGCGATGCCAGCCACGCCAAGCCAGTGCGCAAGTCGGCGGTGCGCATGCCGGGCTCCGATGCCGTTGAAGACCCGCCCTTCCCGTCGTCCGGCTAAGTGCATGGCGATCACCTGCGCCACCGAGCGGGGCAGGTAGACCCGCTCGACCCGATCCCCTTTGGCCCGCCGGAGGAGGACCTCGTGGCGCTCGAAGTCGACGTCGGCGGCGTCGAGGGCGAGGGCGCTCCCGATCCGAATGCCGGTTCCGAGGAGAATCGTGAAGAGCGCATGGTCCCGAGGGTCCGTGATCGCGGCGAGGAGCCGAGCCCCCTCGCCGTCGGCCAAGGCCCGTGGCAGAGGGCGCCCCGTGATCGCGCGCCTGATCAGACGCGTCGGGTTCGAGGGGATCCACCCGGCCTCGTGGGCGTAGCGGAAAAACTGCCCGACCGAGGTGCGCATCGCATTCATGGAGGACGCCTTCTTGATCCCCCCATCCGGCCTCGTGCGGGCCGCAGGGGCCGAGAGGAAGCGAGCGACGTCCTCGTGGCCAATCTCGCGTAGGGCGCGCCCAGGGCCCGCCCAGGCGATCAGGGCGCCTACGTGTCGCCGGTACTGGCCGATGGTGTGCGGCGAGCGGCCGTCGGCCTCGAGTTGAGTGACGAACAGACGCAGAGCTTCTTGGACAAACATTGGATTGACCCCTTGGAGGCGGGCGAGACCCGCGGCGTTGTTGGTCAGGCCTCGGCCTTGGCACCCCGCTTCGGCATCGCGGACTCGGGGATCGGGGCGCTTTCGATGTGCCCCGCTCCCGCGGCCCAAACCAGCGCGAGGCGGAGGACCCGGCGGGTTTTGTCGATCCCCGGCTGCGCCTTTCCGCGGCCCGTGCGCGTCTTCGTCACCGCGTCGCTCTCGTTGAAGTTCTCGACCTTGCGGGGGGTGAGCGTCGAGACCTCGGTCGCCTCTCCGAAGTGTTTGACAGCGACCCCCAGGTCGATCCGGTAGCTCATCTGCGTGCCGAGGCCCTTGCCGACCTCCGCGAGGTGAGCCGCGAATCCCTCGACCAGGTCGGCCATGGTGAAACCCGCGGTCTCGGGCTTCGCCTTCTTCTTCGGTTTGGCCTCGACCGTCTCCACGGGCGCGGGCGCCGCCATCACCTCAAACTCGGACCCCTCCGCAACCGCCACCGCCGCCTTGATCTTCTTCTTGCCCATGGTCGTGACTCCGTTGTTGGGGGCGGGCGAAATGCCTGCCCCATCACGGGGGCGACCCCGCGCTTGGCGGGGTTCTGGGTGGCGTGCGCATTAAGCCGGTTATCGCGCGCCTCATCCAGGCGATTACTGGATTCCAATTCCGAATCATCCAGCGGTCGGCTTCACCCCGAGAAATCCGAGAATCTCGTCCAGCACCTCGGCTACGTGTCCCAGGTCGCCCACGTGTGCGTAGTTGATCTCCTCGGGGGTGCGGCGGTCTTGGTGGTCCGCAATCGCGGCCCGGAGCGTTTCGAGGCGGGCGTGGACCTTGGCCTGGGCCTCGATGTACGCCGCGAGGGCCTTGTCGTTGTTTCGGGTGGTTTTCATGAACACATTAAGCCTGGGATTGCGACCACCATCCAGGCAATTCCTGGATTGATTATTCACTCGGACTGGACCGATTACTGCATGGCATCCAATTGGAGTTTGGGGTAATTGCGGACGTCCTCCGGAAGGTGGGCTTCCCATGCCTCCAATGGCGGTCCATGGGGGTCGTCCTTCGCGCGGACCACAATCGAAAACTCGTGGTCGGTGGCACGGTGCTTGGCCACGATTGCCTCGGCTTCTTCCTGAGAGGATGTCGACTCGCCCACCGTGCCCCGGATCACGCGCACCACCATGTTCTCGCGGACGGCCATGGCGAACTGGGCTCGCCATCCTTCCTCCTCAACCATGCCGATGGGGAGGATCACTAAGTCGTCGGCCTCGCCCCTCAGATTGGCTTCAAGCGAGCGGAGCCTGGTCTCGACTGTCATCCATTTCCTCCTTCATGACTTCGGCGACGGTTTTACCCGTAGCCCTCAAGTAGCTGGCGAACCACCGAAACTCCGGGTCCTCGTCCTCCGTCGACCGCCAAACTTCGGCTGCTCGCGCGCCGTGTGGTCCAGGAGGAACTGCGCCGCCGTCCGCGATGATGCGAAGCGCGGCAACCACATGGTCCGCCTGGATGCCGTGGGACAGAGCCTGTACTCGTCGCTCAATACGTCGCATGGTCACTTCCTCTTCGCGCGTGCTTCGAGTTCCTCGATCCGCCGCTCCAGGTCTTCGGTCTCAACCGCACGCCGGGCAAGCTCCAGCACCCCGGCAGCCTGCTTCGCCTGGCCAGGCCCGATGACCCCCGAGACAACTCCCTGGAGGAGGGCATTGGCTGCGGTCGCGATGTCCTTGCCCGACCGGAGCCCATCGGGCAACTGGATTTGGACCCGCTTCGGGGCGCGGTTCAAGTGGTGGAGGAGCGCCCGCGCGGACCTCATGTCCTTCCTCGTGATCGCGTCGTGCAGAAGCATGCCGAGGACGAAGTTGGTGGCGTTCTCGGGGAGGGGATCACTGGGTGGCA
>CADEGH010000086.1 GCA_902826835.1 uncultured bacterium
CCAGCGCCAACAGCAAGCCAGGTTCCGGCAGGAGGCTTTCTTGTTTGAGGCTTTTTGTCAGACTCTGACGTCATGTTGCAAGCTCCTGTGTAGCGGCCCATCATTGCACCGGCCGCCGTCTGGTGCAACGCGGGTTAGGCCTTGAGTATCGATGAGATCTGATCCCGCAATTCCGGGATCCTTGTGGTGACCACGTCCCAGACCAGGGTGTAGTCCACGCCGAAATACCCGTGAATCAAGCGGTCGCGCTTGCCGGCAATGCCGCGCCAGGCGACCTGCGGATGCTCGGCACGAAATGTCTCTGGAACACGCTTGGCCGCCTCGCCAATGATTTCAAGACTGCGAACGAAGGCGCGCTGCAGCGTGGGGTCGTCGAGAAAACGGTCCAGTACGACGCCGTCGCTCTTCGTGATCAGGTAGTCGATCTCGACCTGGATATGCCGGAGATAATCACGCGGCTCGAAGGACATCTCTGGCCTCGGCGAGAATCCGCGGCCCCAAGTAGGGCGACAACGCTTCTGTCGTTACGAGTTCAACCCGATGACCGAGCTGCTGCTCAAGGAGGTCGGCCAGGGCCTCGAAATGGTCGAAGGTTTTCTGACCGGGCGCGAACTGGACAAGGAAGTCGACATCACTGTCGGGCCGCGCCTGATCGCGCAGGACGGATCCGAACAGCGCCAACCGGACAACGCCAAGCGCACGAATAGCCGGTGCCACGGCAGTCAGCCGCGCTTCGGTTTCATGACGGGTTAGCGGGATGGCAGTCACAGGTTTACTGTAGCCCTTCAGTCACTCTGAGCCAAACGCCGGCCGAGAGGCCTAACGCCCGGCTTCAGCCGCGGCGGCCCAGCATCTCACTCGCCGCCGTCGGCTGCAAGCCGATGATTCTCATACAGCCCTCCTCCTGCCTCTACCGCGACGGTAGGCTCGTAGCAGGGTGAGTGCGCAGAGCGCACAGAAGGAGGACCGATGCGATTCTACAACCAGACACACGAGCACTACTGCGGGATCGATCTCCACGTGAAGACCATGTATGTGTGCATTCTCGATGCCGCTGGGAAGGTCCTGGTGCACCGGAACGTGCCCTCGACGCCGGAGGCGTTCCGTGAGGTCGTCGCGCCCTATCGCCAGGGCCTGGTGGTCGCGGTCGAATGCATGTTCACGTGGTATTGGCTGTCCGATGTCTGCGCCGACGAAAACATCGCCTTCGTGCTGGGCCACGCGCTGGCGATGAAGGCCATCCACGGCGGCAAGGCGAAGAACGACAAGATCGACTCGCACAAGATTGCCGTTCTGCTCCGGGGCGGCCTGCTGCCGCAGGCCTACGTGTATCCGGCCACCATGCGATCCACGCGCGACTTGCTCCGCCGGCGGCTCCATCTGGTGCGGAAGCGGGGCGAGCTGCTCGCACACATTCAGAACACGCGGGCGCAGTACAACCTGCCGGTGTTCGAGAAACGCCTCGCGTATGCGGCCAATCGCGAGGGCGTGCCCGATCACTTTCCGGATCCCAGTGTGCGCAAGAGCGTCGAGGTCGACCTCTCACTCATCGATCACTACGATGGACTCATCACGGATTTGGAATTGACGATCGTCCGCGAGGCGAAACGTCACGATGCTGACGCGTTCCACCGACTCCGGTCCGTGCCCGGCATCGGCAAGGTCCTCGCGCTGACCATCCTCTACGAGATTCACGACATCGCGCGCTTCGACCGCGTGCAGCAGTTCGCCTCGTATGCCCGGCTGGTGAAGGGCCGGCATGAATCGGCGGGCAAGGTCGTCGGCGGTGGCGGTGCGAAGCAAGGCAACGTCCATCTCAAGTGGGCGTTCTCCGAAGCGGCCGTCACCTTTTTGCGCCAGAACCGGGAGGGCCAACGGCTCAAGGCGCGGCTCGAGCGTCGCCACGGCAAAGGGAAAGCGCTCTCGATCCTCGCGCACAAGATCGGACGCGCGGTCTACTACATGCTCGCGCGCCACACCGTCTTCTCGATGGAGAAGTTCCTCGCGGCGTAGCGAGGCGAGGGTGGGACGAACCAGACGTCTAAGTGGAGCCACTCAGGACTGAGTCCGTCTCGATCGTGTCTCGCATGCGCCTCGAGCGCGACACATGATCATCGACGCCACGTCCGGCAGCCCCCCGCCGATGATGAGACGCCCGCCCTCGCCTCGCCGCACCGCGCGGCCCCGTTTGCCGCGGCCCCTTCCCCGAGCCTGGAGATAACGGACGCACCGCAGGGTGACGTCGCCCGTCATGAGGAGGCCGGTACAAGGGCACGACTGAGTTTCTAGGCCGCGCGGACGCTCGTCCGCGCCCTTCGCCACGCGGAGGCTGAGCCTCAATAGGTGTTGGGTGCCGCCGCAAGCTGACGCACCAGCGTGAGAAACGAAGACCGCGATGACGGACAGCCGCGACCGTGACGACCTACTTCACTGGGAAAGGCGATACGCCCGGTGGCGGTACGGATCTGTCGTCTTGACAACCGGAGGGCTGATAGGTGTTAGACCGCCTATTTTGCAAACTGACCGAAGAAAGACTCGTCGAGTTCATAGGTCTGCCGTGGCCTGAGCCCCAGCTGTAGCTCTTCGAGCATGCCTGCCAATTTTTCACCATCAACGAGTTCAATCGGCGGCGCGCCATCCCTGACTGCTTCCTTACGCGCCTCGGCCGTGAACGAGCCGGTCGTGATGATGATTCCCTTGTCGGCTCGCCCGGTCATGGCGCCGCGGAAGTCTCGCACTTGGCTCGGCGACACTGACCCTGCGTACTTCTTGCACTGAAACAGAACCTTGAAGCTCACCAGAGGATTAACTTGGAGAATC
>CADEGH010000087.1 GCA_902826835.1 uncultured bacterium
CCATCCCGTCATCCACGCCGCCCTGCTCGAACGCTGCCGTAAGAGTGGCATTGACCTGGTCTAAATGCGTCCCCACCGGGATGGAAGATCCCGAGATCATCCCGCTCGAATCCGGGAACTGATCCTGCAGGCAAACGGCTCTGTAGTAGAGTTTGTCCGGGGCTCAGGCTTTCCACTGCCCCCAAGGGTGCCCACCGCCGAACAGGAGTCTACCCTTGAGCGCTTCTTCGCCCTATTCCGACGACGACCTCGCTGCCATGCTGGTCGGCATGGACTCCGACCTGCTCGAATGGAAGGCGACTCTGGATGGGAACACCAAGGAAACCGTGAGGCAGGCGATATGCGCGTTCGCCAACGACTTGCCAGGGAGGGGACGGGCCGGAGTCATCCTGGTGGGAATCGGTGACGACGCTCAGCCGAGCGGACTCGTCGTCGACGATCAGCTCCTACGCACTTTGGCGGACATGCGGACGGATGGCAATATTCTGCCGCCGCCCACGATGCGGGTGCGACGCGGGACACTCAGGGGCAGCCCGGTCGCGATTGTCGAAGTCGAACCGTCGGCCTCGCCCCCGGTTCGCCTCCGAGGTCAGTCGTTCGTTCGCACCGGGCCCCGAAGGGGAATTGCCACTCGCGATGACGAACGTGTGCTCAACGAGCGGCGCCGGACCTTGGATCGTTATTTCGATGCGGAACCGGTGCCTACCGCACGTGTCTCGGATCTCGATCTTCTGCTGTTCGAGCGGCAGTACCTTCCGGCCGCGTTGGCGCCGGAGGTTCTGGCGACGAACGGGCGGACCATCGAACAGAAACTGTCTTCCCTGAAGATGGTGGCATCCGCCGATTCTCCGATCCCCACGGTAGCGGGGCTGTTGGTGCTCGGGATCAGGCCGCGTGACTTCATTCCCGGGGCCTACATCCAATTTCTGCGGGTAAGGGGCGGGGAGCGTAGCGATCCCGTGGTCGACGCCGCCGAGATCGACGGAAACCTCCTCGACATTCAAAGAGGCATCGACGAGAAACTGAGGTCTTGCAACTTGAATAGTGTGGATTTCGTATCCGCGGACCTCGAAGTTCGTCGGGAAACTTTTCCGATTGCGGCCCTTCAGCAAATTGTCCGTAACGCGATGATGCACCGGAGCTACGAGGGAACCTCGGCCCCGGTCTAAGTGCTGTGGTTCGACCACCATGTGGAAGTCGTGAGTCCCGGCGGTCCCTTCGGGGCCGTCAACGTCGACAATTTCGGCGAACCCGGGGTGGTCGACTACAGAAACCCCATCTTGGCCGAGGCAATGAAAGTTCTGGGAATGGTGCAGCGGTTCGGGTTCGGCATCCCCACCGCACGGCGCCTCCTCCGTGAAGCAGGACATCGCGAGCCCGAATTCCGATGCGACTCGTCGTGGGTTTACTGCACCATCAAGGGGTTACCTTGAGCACCTCCGAGCCGCCTTCACACGTTCCGGTCGTCACCTTCTTCAACAACAAGGGAGGTGTCGGAAAGACCTCGCTCGTGTACCACCTCTCCTGGATGCTGAAGCGAATCGGCCGGCGAGTCTTGGCTGTCGACCTGGATCCACAGGCAAATCTGACGTCCGCGTTTTTGTCGGATGCACGGCTTGAGCGGTTGTGGCTCGCGGATTCCGAAGGAGAGGCGACCACGATCTATCGGAGCATCATTCCCCTGATGGAAGCTCGTCCCATGAAGCCGCCTGCTCTGGTCGCGCTGGGATCTTCTCATCATTCCAATGACTACGATATTGAATTGGAGGGCCGGGGGCCCAGTGGTCTGGCGCTGATTCCGGGAGACTTGGAATTGGCGTCCTTCGAAGAAATTCTTAATCAGGAGTGGCCCAATGCTCTCTCCAGCGGAAGTCCCGTCGCTTACCGCGCCAATCAAGTTCTATCCTCACTTTGGAGCGTGATCCAACGAGGAGCTCGTGCGATGAGTGCTGACCTCGTCCTGGCGGATGTCGGGCCCAGCCTCGGCGCCATCAACCGCGCGGCGCTCATCGCCACCGACTTCGTGGTGGTTCCGCTGGGGGGACCTGTTTTCCCTGCAGGGGTTGAGGAATCTCGGAAAGACCCTCAAGACTTGGAGCCGAGAATGGTCCGTTCGCGTGCAGAACTGGAGTGCATTGGACGAGAAGAATCGCCTGGCATTGCCCTCGGCGCGGATGAAGCCCCTTGGGTACGTGGTCCAGCAGCATGCTGTGCGCCTGAATCGGCCGGTCAAGGCCTACGACCGCTGGGTCCGACGAATCCCCGGTGAATATGCCGTCAATCTGTTGGGGCAGACGGACGCCGGCAGTGATCGCGATCCGGAGTCGGACCCCAACCGCATCGCGACTCTGAAGCACTATCGGAGCTTGGTACCCCTCGCTCAGGATCTGCGAAAGCCGATTTTTGCCCTCACCGCCGCGGACGGTGCGATCGGTAGCCACGCGGTAGCGGTGCAACAGGCGAGTGAGGACTTCCGGGTCCTCGCGCTTGAGATCCTCGACCGAATGTCTCCCGAGCCGGAACGAGCGCCTACGCTCACTGCGGCTTCATGAGGGGGAACAGGACGACGTCGCGGAGGTTGTCTTGGTTGGTGAG
>CADEGH010000088.1 GCA_902826835.1 uncultured bacterium
CGAGAGAGCCCACTCCGACGATCGCGATCGACGGTGCTGGGAGGGGATCCGCCCATGGAACATGCCGAAATTGCGGAATAATTGCAGGCTTCCCGAAAGGACACGATGATTTTCTTCGGCACCGCTTCGCTTGACCGCGCCCTCTCGTGTTATTGCTCTCATTATGCTCAAGAGAGAAATCACCAGGGTGTCGGTAATCAGCTCATCGCTCCGGCCCAGCCGGTCGGACACCGACACGGTCGCGTGGTCCGCCGAGCGCGGCTCGGCGGAATGCTGAGCTTCTATTTCCGTCGTGCCGCGTGAGCGGCAATACAGCTTCGACGATTTCTACCTCCGGTTCGCGCTCGGGGTATGCCCGCGTCGGATGAACGTGGCTTGTTCACGAGCTGACTAGCCTCGGGATTTCTTGGAACTTCGGTCATTCGACGGTTTGAACCACACGTGGTGCAGGTGGTGGCGGAGAAGGGGCGCCTCATCTTGGCGCAGTGCCAGAAGGAGATGCTCGCCGCCTCCCACCTGCAGATGGACGAGACGCCGCTCACCGTCGTGGCCGAAGAGGGCCATGGAACGAAGCGTGGCTTTCTGTGGGTGTACCGGGCACGGATCGGACCCCTTGGCCACCCCGCCACCATCGAGATGGTCTTGATGGAGTTCCACTTCTCCCGGGGGAAGGCGGTTCCTTGCGGAATCCTGCGGGACTTTCGGGGAACGCTCCAGACCGACGGGTACGCCGGATACGACGAGGTCGTCAAGAATCTGGGCCTCCTGCGCGCCGGATGCTGGTCCCACTGCCGGCGCCCTTGGAAGGCGGCGGAGGACCACGGAAGCGTCGAGGCCACCAAGATGATTGGCCTCATGCAGGGACTGTGGCGGCTGGAAGGCGCGATCCAGAAGTGGATCCGCAAGAAAGGGCTCGACCCGAATCAAGCGCGAGAGCTGATCCGCAGAGCCCGCGCCAAGACTTCGACGCGCATCGTCGCCCGCATCGCAGCGTACAAGGCCGAACTATTGCAGGACCCCTCCATTCTGCCGAAGTCCCATCTCGGCAAAGCCCTGACCACCATGAAAAACCAGTGGGAGACCCTCCTGGTCTTCCTCTCCGATCCCGACGTGGAACTCGACACCAATGCGAGCGAACGCGCGATTCGCAACGTGGCCATCGGCCGGAACAATTGGCGGGTAGCCGGTTCACCGCGAGGCGCCCGCGTCGCAGCGGATCTCTTCTCTCTCATCGGAATGTGCAAGTCCCTGAACATCGACCCCCACGAATACCTGACCGATGTCCTCGAACGAGTTTCCCCTCACGCCGACCTCGCGGCCCTGACCCCCTGGGCATGGGCCCAGGCGAAACGCCGCTCTACCGCGAACACGAACTAATCCCGTTCGGCTTGCTCAACTCCGACAGAAAGTGATCGACCGGAGCAACCGGGAAGGGTCACCGCCTGCCCGCTTCCATGGGGTGGCCGGACGTGTACCGCGCGGGTTGCAAGTATGGCCTGGGAGACGGAGCGGCACCTTGCTCGCGTCCACGGGCGGCGACGATCGATTGTGGCCCCCAGGGGATTTCCAAGCGCTGCGGTCCAGGTACTTGGTGGAAACGGGGGCATTCGAAGGTTTGAACCACGCGAGGTGGTAACGATCAGGATGGATTCACTTCGTCGATCGCCAACACACTTCCAGCCGGCACCACCGCTCGAAACAAGACCTTGACGGCGGGCCCCGAAAAATTCGTCAGGCTGACCTGCTCGTTGGTCCAACCCACACCGGGAGCCGATAGCCCGGTGTACGTCATCAAGGCCGGACCCACGATTCCGGCGGAATCAACATCGTGGACAGTTAATACCGCGCCCACTGCGGTGGCGCGGTAGAGCGAAAACGAAATGAGCCCGTTGGGGTACAAGGATGTGTCAATACTGCACGTGGTAAGTTCGTAGGTGGTTCCATAGAATGGATTGAGGCCCGCGTATGCAAACCACGATCCGCCAGCTGCCATAGGAACCATGACCTGGCTTCCGGCGACAAGGGGTCCTGACCAAAAATTCCAGCCACTCACTTGCCCGGGAACTTCCGCGGTCCAACACGGCGGGAGGGTGGCGGAAAACGGCTGTGGAAAAGTGCATGCAGAAGTTTGCACTTCGCCGGCATGGCTGAGCGAGAAGCCATCAGGGTGGGTCGGATCCAGGACGATGAGCTGGGTGGCCAGAACGCCCGCCACTGTCGGGACGAAGGGCACGACGAGCTCAGTTGGTGGAAAAAGAGAATTTACGACGTCAGGCGTAGAGCCTCCGAGGACGAAGAACAAGCCGGGTGCCGCCAGGTCAATGTTGACCGTCTGTTGGTTAAGCCGAAGTTCCGGGCGCTAAATCGCCGTAACCCGATTCTGCGCAACGAGTTGAAT
>CADEGH010000089.1 GCA_902826835.1 uncultured bacterium
TATCGACGAACCAACGTCCGCGCGGATTCGGACCGGTTTGACACTTGCCAGGATTTCCCGAGGCCCAACCATCGTAAGCACCCCTTGATTGCTTATCGATCCCAAAAGAGAAAACGGGTTCTCCCTCGACTTCCCTTTGCTTCGCCTCGACCGCGCGGCGATAGTCCCCGCTCGATTCCGCTACCATGGCGGTGTGCCTATTCTGATCGCTATTCTCGCCGCGCTGCTCATCAGCGCGCGCACGATCGCCGAAACGGTGATCGACTATGCGTGGTGGAGGGAAATTGGACAGTTGCCCGCCTGGTTCAGCCGCCTCTCCTATGGCATTCTTCCCTTGGCCCTCGCCTCGATCCTGGTGGCCGTAGTGGTCTGGATCGCCTTTGCCCGCGGCCTGAAGTTCGGTGGCGGAGGGCTGCGGCATCATCCGCTGCTGGCGCGGCTCTCGCCCCTGCTGGCGCTGGTGATCGGCTTCGTAGTCGCAAGCTCCACCATCGATCAATGGACGGTCATGCGCTACCTCGGCCACGACGGCCAGGGCTCCGGCTGGCAGGATCCCGTCTTCGGGCAGCCGCTTGGATTCTACTTGTTCACGCTGCCGTTCTACCGCATGTTGCAGTCGTTCGTCTTGGCCTCCTCGCTCGCCGCGATTGCCGTCTACTGGGCCTCCGCGCGCTTCTCCCAACTCCGTGACGCCTTCGAGGAGATGCGCCATTCCAATCAGATCGAGATCGCCTCCCTCGGTCTGGGGCGCGGGCTCGAATCGAAGTTCCTGCGCGGTGCCGGAGCCTTGTTCCTGCTGTCGCTCGCGGGTCGCATGTATCTGGCGAGGTATGGGCTGCTCGAGTCGCAACACGGGTTCATGGTGGGCGTCAACTGGGCCGATGAAAATCTGCGCCTGCCGATGCTAGTCGCCATCGCCATCGCGGCAGTACTCTCGGCGGCCTCGCTCCTGATGGGCCGCTGGAAGACGGCCGGGGCCGTGCTGGCTGTTCCCATCCTGGCCATGGTCGCGGTACCAAATGCGGTTCACGCGCTCTACGTGCGCCCGAACGAGATCAACATCGAACGGCCCTACATCCAGCGCCACATCGAAGCGACCCGTTCGGCGTTCGGACTGGCCAATCGCGTGAGCGAGACCGAATACTCGACCAACACCGCCTCCCGGATCGATTTCACGAAGAATCGCGCGCTGCTCGACAACGTCCGGCTCTGGGACCGGGCGCCGATGCTCCAGACCTTTGGCCAGCTCCAGGAAATCCGGACCTACTACGACTTCGTGTCGGTCGACGACGACCGGTACTGGATCGACGGCAAACTCCGTCAGGTACTGCTGTCGCCGCGGGAACTGAATCCGGCGTCGCTCCCGACCCGGACCTTCATCAACGAACACCTGACGTTCACTCATGGCATGGGACTGACGCTGAGTCCGGTCAACCAGGTGACCTCGGAGGGATTGCCGGTCCTTTTCGTCAAGGATCTGCCGCCGGTGTCCACCGGCTCGCTCAAGATTACCAGGCCTCAGATCTACTTCGGCGAACTCGCGAACGAGTTCGTGTTCGTCGGCACCCGGCAACAGGAATTCGATCATCCGGCGGGCGACGAGAACGTCACCACCACCTACGCCGGCAAGGGCGGCGTGACGGTGGGCGGTCTCGGTCGTCGAATCCTGCTCGCGACTCACTTCGGGTCGTCGAAGATCCTGTTTTCGCAGGACATCCGGCCCGAGAGTCGGGTGCTCTACAACCGGAACATCACCAGTCGGGGCAAGAAGGCACTCCCGTTCCTGATCTTCGATCGGGATCCATACCTGGTGGTGTCGGACGACGGCACCCTGCAGTGGATCCTCGACGCCTACACCACGTCTTCGCTCTATCCCTACTCGTTCCGTTTGCCCGACGGCACCACGTACATGCGGAACAGCGTCAAGGTGGTGATCGACGCCTACGACGGCTCGGTCACCGCCTACCTGAGTGCCCCGGCGGATCCGATCATCCAGACCTGGGCCAAGGTCTTTCCGGGAATCTTCCAGCCGCTCGACAGCATGCCGGCCGGACTCCGAGCGCACCTCCGGTATCCCGATGACCTCTACCGGACGCAGGCCAACCTCTACACCACGTATCACATGGACGGGCCGGAGACGTTCTATCACCGCGAGGATCAGTGGCAGATCCCGCAGGTGACGGTGGCGGACGGGTCGGTG
>CADEGH010000090.1 GCA_902826835.1 uncultured bacterium
AGGATTCTGTGGGCGACGGAGCCGGCCGACTTTCGGCGTGGGATCGATGGGCTTGCGCAGGTTTGCCGGAGCGTCTTGGCCGAAGACCCGATGAGCGGGGCGGTGTTCGTGTTCCGCAATCGTCAGGCGACGGCACTGAAGATTTTGGCGTATGACGGTCAGGGATTCTGGCTGTGCCAAAAACGGCTTTCGAACGGAAGGTTTGCGTGGAGGCCGCGGGATGCGGTGGGAGCGGTTCGATCACTCTTGGTGCACGAGCTGCAGCTTCTGATGTGGAACGGAAATCCGGACTTGGCGGAGGCGGCGCCGGCGTGGCGTGCGGTGGGGAAATGGGCGTGATCTAGGAAATTGAAAAACAAAACTAGAAATCCGTAATTACCTTAGCTACGGTGCGCGCGCCATGATTTCGCACCGGCACCCACCCTCGAATTGCGCTCCGGAAACGATCTGGTCCGGCGAGCCACTCGGAGCTTCGCGATGAGCTCGAAGTGCGCGAAGCCGGATCCCATCTCGCTGACCCGCGAGGAGATCGACCAGCTCCTCTCGAGGCTCGAAGAGGCTCTGGGTGCCGACGACTTCAAGATCGTGAAGTCGATCGTCACCTCCTATATCGAACTCGTGGGGGTGCTGGAGAACCGCACGATCTCGCTGGAGCGATTGAGAAAGCTCCTGGCGGGGGTGTCCAGCGAAAAGACGGCCAAGATCTTCGATCAGGAAGCGGCGAAGAAGGCGAAGGAAGCCGCGGACCAAAAGAAGGAGCCCAAGCAGCCTCGGAAGGGACACGGAAGAAACGGTGCGAACCAATACACGGGGGCGGAGCGGAAGAAGGTCCCCCACGAAAAGCTGAAACGCGGGGACCACTGTCCCCACTGCAATCGCGGCAAGCTCTACGGCAATATCGAGCCGGCACTTTGGGTCCGCGTGGTCGGCCAAGCGCCGCTGGGAGCCACGGTGTACGAGATGGAGCGCCTGCGCTGCAATCTGTGCAACAAGGTGCAACAGGCGCACCAGCCACCGGGAATCGGCGACAAGAAGTACGATCCCTCGGCCGGGGCGATGATCGCCCTCCTGAAGTACGGGGCGGGCTTTCCTTTCAATCGGCTCGCCCAAATGCAGCGCAACGCGGGGATTCCCCTCCCTGCCTCCGTCCAATTCGAGATCGTGGCGGAAGCCGCGGAAGAAATCGCCCCGGCTTACGGGGCCTTGGTGAACACCGCGGCCCAGGGTGACGTCGTCTACAACGACGACACCAAGATGCTGGTGCTCGACCTCAAGAAAGAGGCGGAGGAGGCGGAAGATGAAGCCGAGGAAGGCGATCCGCCACTGCGCAAGGGCACCACGACCTCGGGAATCGTCTCAACCAAAGACGGACGGAAGATCGCGCTGTACTTCACGGGCCGCAAGCACGCCGGGGAAAATCTGCGCGAGCTCCTGGCAAAACGCCCCCCGGATCTGCCTCCTCCCATCCAGATGTGCGACGCCTTGGCGGCCAACATGCCGGCCGATCTCGCGACGATCCTGTCGAACTGCCTCGCCCACGGACGACGCCAATTCACCGATCTGACGACCAACTTCCCCGCAGAGTGCCTGGTAGTCCTGGAGCATCTCGCGGTGGTCTACAAGACGGACGCCGAAGCGGCGAAGCTCCTGCTCAGCCCCCAAGACCGCCTTCAATTGCACAAACGCCACAGCGCGCCCGCGATGGCGGCCCTGAAGATCTGGCTGGATCGGCAATTCCACGAGAAACTGGTCGAGCCGAATTCGGCGCTCGGCAAGGCCATCAAGTACATGGTGTCCCGGTGGGACCGCTTCACGCTCTTCCTCCGCCAACCCGGAGCGCCCATAGACAACAACTTGTGTGAGCGTGTCCTCAAAAAGGCGATTCTCCACCGGAAAAACAGCCTCTTCTACCGATCGGAACGCGGAGCCCATGTCGGGGACTTGTTCATGTCCCTCATCCACACGGCCGAACTCTCCGGAGTCCCGGCGTACCACTACCTCTGCGCCCTGCTCAGCAACGTCAAGGCCATCAAGGCCAACCCCGATCAGTGGATGCCGTGGAACTACTTGG
>CADEGH010000091.1 GCA_902826835.1 uncultured bacterium
CTCAAGTCGCAGGCGGATCTGGTGATCCGCGTTCCCATGGGGGGTGGCACGCACGTCGCGAGGGGGCGTGGGCCTCGACATGGGAGGTGGCACGAATGTCGTGAGGAGGAGGTTGGACGATGGGACGATGGGACGACGGGACGATGGCGCGTGGGGCCTCGACATGGGAGGTGGCACGAATGTCGTGAGGAGGGAATTGGACGGAGGGACGTGGGGCGATGGGGCGGTGGGAACGCGGATCACCAGATCCGCACGCTGCGGATGAGGGGCGAGGCGAGGCTCCAGAACGGAAGTTCCGATGTGAGCCAAAGGCGCTCTCCTTCCTCCCAGGGGAAGCGCCGGAAGCGGAGACGAGATCACCAGGCCGTCGGAGGCGCTCCGAGACGGTGCCCTGGGCTACCGGCTCAAGTCGCAGGCGGATCTGGTGATCCGCGTTCCCATGGGGGGTGGCACGCATGTCGGGGTGGCGTGCGGTGCGTCGACAGTGGAGGAGGCACGAATCGAGCAGGTCGGAGCGATTCCCTTCCCTCCCGATTCGCTCGGGGCCCACGCTGCCTGTCATTACGACCAGCCGATTCTCCTCGTTTCCGAGAACAAGCCGGCGCGGTGCCGCGCGAGTGGAATATCCACTCCCTGGTTTGGATCGCGCAGGAGAGCGCCCACCTCATAGTGACCATGCCCTCGACCGGCGCCGCCGGCCTCCCTCTCGGCATCGAGATCTACGAGACCGCCTTCCAGTGCCGCGTGGGCGTCAAAAAGACCATCTTCGCCTCGGGCACGACCGGCAGCGATTCGACCATCACCTTCGAACTCCCCGTGCCTCCTTTGTCCCTCGGCCTCAATCAAGGCAATCAACTCACGACCTTCGTGACCGTCGACGCCGCCCGCGCCCAATGGGGCCGCGTCAGCTTCACCTTCCCGAACCTCGGCTACACCGGCCCGGCCCGCATCGTCTCCACGACCAACCACTTCGGCTCCCTCATCAACCCCACCACCCCCGGCGCCTGGCCGATCACGATCCTGCCCTGATGAGCTCAGACAGGTGCCAACTGGACGGGCTTGTGAGCTTCCAATCGCATCGCGGCCTCAGATCGCCCGAGTGCGGCGGGACGATGGAAGCGCGGATCGCCAGATCCGCTCGCCAGCGATGAGAAAGCGCGGATCATGCCTTGAGCAAGAGTTCCGACAAAAGCCATCTCTGCGATCGAGATTTTCCCCTGGCGCCCGCAATTCCCGACGCTGACACCGTGCTCCTCGGAGGCGCCCAGTAAAGGGCCTGGGCAATGCGGGCTCCGCAGCGCGGCGGATTTGGCCATTCGCGTCGCAAGACGCGTCGCTGTGGTTACAACCACCCTTCCTCGCGGACTCGGTTCGAGCCAAGCGACTTACCGGTAGTGGGATTACACTCTTGTCGTAGGACGCGCCGAATGGAACCGTGCGACCCAGACCAGGGCTGGCGAGGCAACGCTGGATTGGGTCTCGCCAGTTCGTTCGAGTGCATGAGCTCCTGACCGGGGCCGAAGAAAGAGCGAGCGTGATCGACCGCACTATTTTGCTTGAGGATTTGCGCGCGCTCCTGGGCGAACTCGAAGACGATCTGCGCGATCGGGGTGATGCCGAGCCGGAGTTGGAGGCGCCGCTTAAGGCTGCGCACGCCGCGGCACTCGAAGCGGGACGCACCGCCGAGCCGTACGCGACCTTCCGCGAGGGAGAACTCACCCAGGCCGCGGCGGCCTGGATTTTGGCGATGGTGTTTGTCCGCTTCCTCGAGGACAACCACCTGATTCCCGAGCCGCTCTTGGCAGGAGAGGGCAAAGTCCTCCGCGGCGCGCAGGAGCGCCACACGAGCTGGTTCCGGACGCACCCGACCGACAGCGACCGCGACTATTTGCTGGCGGTCCTCCGCGAAGTGGCGGGGTTGCCGGCGCTGCGGGATCTTCTGGACGAGACAAAAAACCCGCTCTTCAAACTCGGGCTCTCCGCGGACGGCGCCACCAAGCTGCTCC
>CADEGH010000092.1 GCA_902826835.1 uncultured bacterium
AAGGGTACGCCGTTTTCTTTTCCAGGGACAGAACACAACTTTCTAAGGTATCTCTCGGCGGTTCCGGCTTGGAGCTGTTCGCGTGAAAAAACTGTCTTCGGTGGTCAGCCTGTTTCTGCTGGTGGCGGGGGGCGCGGTCCGGGCGCAGCCGCTCTACCAGACCCAATTAGTGGGTCCGGTCCCCATCGTCAACCAGCTTGACACTTCCGCCCAGAGCTACGTCTTTGATGTCACGGCCCCGAACGGAGCGACCATCTGCGGGTTCGACCTCCAACTCCTCCCCGGTGCGTGGAGAGTGGAACTCTACGCCACGACGGATGGGCTGAGCTCCGTCGGTCGTGAAGCCAACCCGTCTGCGTGGACCCTTGTGTCCGTCAATCCGAGTGTCACTGGACTCATCCGTGGCGTATCGCCCGGAATCGTGCCCCAGCCCGCCTACGCGACGCCCGTCTATTTCCCAGGACTCATGATTTCCGTGTCTCCCGGGGTTCCGCGCGGACTTTGCATCGCGGTGCTACCCAGCGCGAATCCCGTACCTGGATTCATGGGCCTCGGAATCAATGTGATCACCTCCCAGAACCAACCAGTTGGCAACGCAGACCTTCAAGTGTCGGATGGCTGGCGCGTGAACTACCCATTCGTGAGCGCCTCCACCGTACGTCGCTTCGCCGGCTCGATTTACTACGTCACCCCGGGCAATGGCACCTGTTCGCTTCCCAGGCCGCCCTACGAGTTTCAGTTCAATCAGCAAGCCGCCGCGCTGACGATCGACAACCAGCCGGAAGTCGCGCTCAGCTATCCCATCCGAGGCAGCGCGACCGTACTCGAGCAGCACCTCTTGCGCCTGGAGTCCTCCCGCGTGGGCGCCCCCTACGAAATGGTGATTACGCCGTTTGCGGGGGCCCGCGGCGTCTCCCAGGGCGGCATGGGAACGGCTAACGGCCAAACGGTCAATCTCAACCTCGGCAGCCCTGAGACCTTCTTCCTCGTCGGTGGGGCAGTGCCCGCGATCGCGACCTCCGCCTTCCCATCAGTGCCCATCAACCTCCCATATGTGACCACCCTGCCTGGAGCCGCCGCGGCCCAGTTCGTGGTGATAGATCCGACCCACCCTGACGGCTTCGCACTCAGTCACGCGGCCGAAATCGCGACCGAGAGTTGTCATCTCCCCGAGGGCTTCGAGGACTCCAACCTGCCGGCTTGGAGTACTTCGCTGCCCGCCTTCCCCGGACAAGCCTGGAGCACGTTCGCCAACATCTTTCTTCCGATTGGCCAAATGCCACCCGGTCCGGGCGCCGCCAGCGGCATTCGCTACGCGCTGGCGATTTGGAACAATCAGAGTGCGCAACTCCCTCATCAGATGATCACCTGCCCGATTCCGCTCGCGGGCGGGCCCTCGACCCTCAGCTTCGCCCTTCGACGCTCCTACGCGGCCGGAGCCGTGCTGACGGTCCACCAAGTCGATGACAACGGTATCGTGAGTAGTCCCATCGCAACTTTCGCTGGCTCCACGCCACCCGGGACCGAGTGGTCCACGCAAAACGTGCCCTTCTCCGCCTCCGGTGAGTCGGTTCGATTCCTCTTCCGCCTGACCTTGACGAATCCACTTACCTTCATGGCCATCGACGACGTTGACGTCCAGTGATTGGAAGGGCCCACCTCACCAAAGCTTCGCCACCGCCCGGCCGAGGTCGAGGTGCGTGAAGAGCATGGCGGTGAGCCTGTGATCCGAGTGTCATAGAAACGCCAGAGCACGCCCGAAGGTCGCCGCCCGTGGAACCGGACATGGTGGCGTCCCGCTTTCAGCCACTCAGAGCGCACCCAGGGCGTATCTACCCGGTGAACCCGCGGTCGATTGACCAGTCTTGCCCGGCATCTTGGG
>CADEGH010000093.1 GCA_902826835.1 uncultured bacterium
GCGGCGGGTGAAGGCGGTGCTGGATCCTCGAGGGATTGTGAATCCGGGGAAGTTGGGGTTGTAAGGAGGGGGACGCTTTCACCCCACGTGCGCTTCGCTCCGTCCGCTGATCGCGGCGCGCTGACGCCCCGGCAGAGCCGCCTCTCCCGGGCGGGGAGAGGGGAGCCGCGATGCCGATACTCGGCGATTCGGAGCGATGCGCTAGGCTGCCTCTCGGAGGGGACGGGAACGGGGATGCTGCTGTTCGGTGATTCACTGCCATTGGTGAGCCGTGGTCGCTCCGCGGGACGCTTTCACCCCACGTGCGCTTCGCTCCGTCCGCTGATCGCGGCCCTCTCCCGGGCGGGGAGAGGGGAGCGACGATGCCGCTCTTTAGTGAATTACTGCCATGGGTGCGCCGTGGTCGATTCGGAGGGACGCCCTCACCCCACGTACGCTTCGCTCCGTCCGCTAATCGCGGCCCTCTCCCGGGGGGCGCGAGGGGTGCCGGGAGGCATGGGCCCCCAAAGTGAAGCGGAGAGCAGTTGTGAGGATGTCGGCTCACTCCATCAATGCCCCTTCACTCCATAGCCCTGGTATCGTCAAAGGAACTGCTTTTTGATTTCTCATCTCCACGGCCGCCTCGCCCGCAAGAATGAAGCAAACTCAAGCATCGAGATCGATGCCGGTGGTGTGTGGTACGAGGTGGAGTTGCCGGCGTTCGTCTGGCGCGCCCTCGAAGACCGGGGTGTGGGCGACGAGATCGATGTCGAGACTTTCTACTTCCTGACTCAGAACGCACCAATCCCGCGCCTGATCGGCTTCCAGCGTGAGGTCGAGCGGGAGTTCTTCAAGAAGCTCATCACGGTGCCAAATGTCGGGCCGACGACGGCCACCCGAGCCCTGGCCTTCAGCGTGTCGACCATCGCCGGTTGGATCGAGTCAGGAGATACGGCGGCTCTGGGCCGGCTACCCGCCATCGGCAAACGCACGGCGGAGACGATGGTTGCCCAGCTTCGAGGCAAGGTGACCGCCGAGGCTCTCCTCGCCGACGAGGGCTTCAGCAAGGTCGAGAAGCCAGTCGCGCCCGGCCCGAGCGACATCGCGCGCGATGCCATCGACGCTCTTGTGGCTCTTGGCTACAACCGCACTGAAGCTGACCGGCTCGTCGGGCAGGTTGAGGCTGACGGCGGGACGGAGACGGTCGAGGACGTCTTGCGGGCAGTGTTCCGGCGGATGAATCCCTCGTAAACAGCGCCAACTTAAGAAAGGGCCGACTCATGAGGCTGCGAAATTTCCGACAAAAGGTGGGCGTCATCGCCCTAGCAGGGTTCCTCGCTTCGGCCCTGGTTCTGCCTGGCAATGTTCTTGGCCAGACGCCGAAGGGTGACGCAGTTATTGCAGGCACACTCATCGAGGACACCGACAACGACGGCACCTTGAATGCCGGGGACAGCAAGGGCATGGCGCTTGTCACGCTCATGCAGCGTGACGAGGCAGGAGGCTACTTCTGCATCAGCTACCAGCTCGCGGAAGGCAGCTTCCGGTTTGAGAACCTGAAGGTGGCTGACTACGAAATCGAAGTGTGGTGGTCGCCGGGCTTCCTTGACTACGACTTCAGCCCCGACCTTGGCGCTGCCGTGGTGTTCACCGGCTCCGCCGCCGACATCGCGGACGGAATTGAGACGTATTTCCTGCGGCTCAACCCGAACACATCTGCGGTCGCACCGTTCCCGGTGATGACAGGGC
>CADEGH010000094.1 GCA_902826835.1 uncultured bacterium
CCCCCTTCGGCGCCGTCCTCAGCAACGGCCTCCTCCTCCGCATCCAGTAGGCGGAATCAACTTCCGGCCATGGCAGACTTTCACCGTACCAGGCACTCCCAACGCCACGGCGCCCCGTGTGGTGCAATCGCCCGAACGCCCCATCCCCGTGTGGTGCAAACGCTCGAACGTCCCATCCTGCCAGCACTTACGGCGCCGCCGGGGTAGCCTTGTACAGCCATGAAATCGCTCCCCTTGCCCGCCCAGTTCCTTGTCCTGGCCCTCGCCGGTTGGCTGAACCGGCATCAGGAGGAAGCTTTGGACTACCTGCGTGAGGAGAACCGAGTCCTGCGAGAAATGCTCGGGAGGGGCAGGCTCCGGTTCACACACCAGCAGCGTCGGCGGCACTCACTTCCCGACCGGCCGCCACGGCAATGCGGCGGAGATGAAGTCGATCACGAGCCATGTCGTCCGGATGGCCAAGGAGAACCCAAGCTGGGGCTACGACCGACTCCAAGGTGCCCTCGCGAACCTCGGCCACACCGTGGCTCCGAACACCGTGCGCAACATCCTCCGCAGGAACGGAATCGATCCTGCCCCGGAGCGCGGCAAGCGAACTTCTTGGAGGACCTTCTTGAAGGCTCATGCGTCGACCATCTTCGCCGCGGACTTCTTCACGACCGAGGTCTGGACGCTCCGCGGGTTGGTGACGCATCATACCTTTTTCGTCATCCGCCATGCGACCCGGGCCGTGGAGATCGTCGCCACGACCGTGAACCCGAACGGCGTGTTCATGGCCGAGGTCGCAGACATCCTCACCGACCCCGACAGTGGCTTCCTTCGGAACGCTCGATTCCTCATCTTGGACCGCGACTCCAAGTTCACGGACCGCTTCATCGAGATCCTAAAGGACGTCGGTGTCGCCGTCGTGCGCTGCCCTCCCAAGGCTCCGAACTGCAACGCCATCGCGGAGCGGTTCGTGAAGTCCGTGAAGGATGAGTGCCTCAGGCGGATGATTTTCTTCGGCACCGCTTCGATTGACCGCGCCCTCTCGGGTTATTGCTCTCATCATGCTCAAGAGAGAAATCACCAGGGTGTCGGTAATCAGCTCATCGCTGCGGCCCAGCCGGTCGGGCACAAGCATGGTCGCGTGGTCCGCCGAACGCGGCTCGGCGGCATGCTGAGCTTCTATTTCCGTCGTGCCGCGTAAGCGGCAGGCTAATTCCGGAATTCTTCGCGCAGAAATCGCGCTCGGGGTATGCCCACATTGGATGGCCGCCGAGAATTCCTGAGAGTCATGGCCCCCGTATTCGGTGGAAACTGGGGCATTCGAGAGTTTGAACCACACGGGGACGCACTCTTCCCCAAAGAAAAGGCGCGCGTGATCGCCCTCCTCCTCGAGAAGGTCACGGTCAACGCGGTGAGTATCAAGGTAGTTGCAGCCTGAAGATGAGTTTGAGCGGGTGGGTTACGCCGCGGACTCCCTGCGTTTCCTTCCGGGGTTGAGTACGACCTCGGAAACGGGTGACCAATCTC